>NZ_JBPCZH010000002.1:0-523145 GCF_051251085.1 Cernens ardua | reverse complement strand
GCCGCCAGCGTTCAATCTGAGCCATGATCAAACTCTTCAGTTTAAACTTGCTTTGCTGTTATAGGTAACAGCTAAAACCGGCTCGAGAATTAACGTGACACTTCAATTCTTCATGAATTTTCGGTGACACTCTATCTCGATATCTTTTAAGGATCTGTTCGCTTCACAAGTGAAGCTCAGCATCCATGACATTGCTGTCTGAATCGAAACGAGCGCCCACACAAATTGCCTGATCGACTTGTTAAAGAGCTTTCGAATGAGAGGGTGTGAACACCGCCCCGTTCGAGTGGATGAGTATTCTACTGATTGGCGCTGATTTGTCAACTGTTTTTTCGTTTCCGTTTTCGTTAACTGAAAACCAAACAGCGAACCGCCAACCGTAAAAAACAAAGCAAAATCAATTGATTAAATTAAACTCAACTTCGTTACTTACTCAACCGCTGCCAGGCCTTGCCTCTGCAGCGGTGGCATACTTTACTGATTAAGGAGGGGGATTGCAAGGGGAAAATGACAATAACTTAAAAAAAGAGAGGACTGTCACTTAATTAAAAAAGGATTCATTGGAAAGGTGATGTGGTCTTCATGTATAAACTGGCTTTTTGATTTAAGTTACAACACATCCTTCGCTGAAAGCGCGTTCGAATACTGTTCAGTGATTGCTTTGCGTGAAGCCACTATATGGCGCTTCATCAAAAGTTCAGCGAGCTCTTCATCCCCTGCTTCGATCGCTTCAGTAATACGCTGGTGTTCCATATAGGCTCGGCGGAAACGATCTCCCTTCGAGCTGAATTGAGTTCTGTAAAGGCGAACCAGGTAATAAAGATCATCACACAGGAGCCGTACCAACATTCGATTGTGACTACCGTGCGCAATCAAATAGTGAAAGTCCATGTCCCCCTGACGCTGAAAATAAGCTTCCTGTGAGGGTATGTCTTGCTGCTTGTCGTGTTGACTCAAAACACTCTTGAGGTTACTCACTTCATCCTGCGTCATGTAACGTGCCGCCAACCGGGCTGCCATGCTTTCCATCGCCTCTCGAAGATCGAAAAGCTCTAACAATTCATTCATACTTAATTGGACTACGCGAGCTCCCACATGTGGCTCACGTTCAATAAGCCGATAGGTTTCCAGGCGGCGCATTGCTTCACGCAATGGCCCGCGTGAAATACCATAAGCTTCGGCCAAACCAGGCTCAGTGATTTTGCTACCAGAAGGTATTTCTCCTCTGACGATAGCCTCTTGCAATTGCTGAAAGACCTTCTCGGCCAAGGTTCGCACTTCCTGACTTTCAGATGAAGCCTTCAACATTGAAGAATCCTTTCATTCTATATTTGTCTATAACCTACGGGTTCTTATACTAGCGCGTTACACTTGCTGCAATTTATTCGCCTTATTGATTTTTCCAACCGGTAAATCAATAGCGCTTTTTACTTGATCAGCTCAACACTGTGTCTGAATTTTTGCCCGGATGAATGACAATGCCTACGACTCCTGAACATTACCATTTGACGCTCAAGGCTCATCCGGTGAAATACCAACCTGATCCCATCCACTACTTTACCCAAATCCACGGATCAGAAGGGGCTATTCTTCTGGATAGCGGTACTCCCTCCCCTGAAGCCGGGCGTTTCGATTTCATGAGCGCCCTCCCCATCGCGACGCTTATCACCAATCAACAGGGGAAAGCTTTTTCCCCGCAACATCCAGAGTTGACAGGATCAATCATCGAAGCACAGCGACAATTACTGGACCGGCTTCACATTGATGAAAATTCAAATGTACCTGAAGACATTCCCTTCAATTGTGGGTTGATAGGTGCCTGGAGTTACAATTCCGGCCGCTTTCTGGAGGGACTCCCAGCCAGCGATGGATCTACAGATAGCTTCGATATGCTCCCTACTTGCTGGATAGGACTGTATACATGGGTATTAGTGCAGGATCATGCGAAACAGGTTAGCTATATTATTGCCGATGAAACGCAGCTTGGGCATATAATTTCTTTGTTTAATGTTAAGCCAAATAACGGTAATGATATTGAACCATTCAGACTGACTTCAGCTTTTTCACCCGTTATGCCCCGCAATGCTTATCATGAAGCCTTTAAAAAAATAAAAAGCTATATCACTGCAGGTGATTGTTACCAAGTAAATTTAACGCAGGCATTCTCCGCAACTTATGCTGGCTCTGAATGGCATGCTTACCATCGTCTAAGACAAGCCACCCTTTCACCATTCAGTGCTTATTTAAACACGGGCGGCATAGCACCATTTCATTTATTGTCTGTCTCACCCGAACGTTTTATCAGTGTCAATCAGGGAAATATCATAACTCAACCCATCAAGGGTACCCGACCACGCGGCCATACGCCCGAAGAAGATAGTTATTACGCAAGAGAGCTGGAAAACAGCCGTAAGGATCTTGCTGAAAATGTGATGATTGTGGACTTGCTGAGAAACGATATTGGGCGTGTGGCTTCCCTCGGAAGTATACGGGTCGCACAATTGGCCAAGCGTATTGCATACGCAAACGTACATCACTTGGTAAGCACTATTGAAGGGCATCTTGCCGCTGGGCAGGATACACACGATTTGCTGGCCGCCTCATTACCGGGCGGCTCTATAACGGGCGCGCCCAAACATCGTGCCATGGAAATCATCGACGAAATAGAAGCATGTGGCCGATCCTATTATTGTGGCAGCATCGGCTATATTGATTACCGTGGAAACATGGATACCTCTATCACCATACGGACAGCGGTGATAACCAATAACAACATCCGGATTTGGGGCGGCGGTGGTATAGTCAGTGACTCCATTGAGGCAGAAGAATACGAAGAGAGCATTATCAAAATCAAACGGTTGATGGCTGCTCTGGAATCGAACGCATGCTAATAGTCACTTACCAGTGATAAATTTTCGCACCTGGATCGAAATAAACGGCAAAGACTTTTTCCAATTTTCAGAAAAAGGCTATTACCCGCGCTCTACAATATTTGGTAATGTAGAGGCCATTATGTTTGTGGCTTAATGCCTACAGGAGTTCCGAATATGTCGACCGAACATCCCATCGATATCCAAGTGATCAACGAAAAGCTGGGCCATGATGCTGAAGGATTGGTCAAATGGGCATTATCCCTTGGCAAAAAAGCCATCTGCACAACCAATTTTCGCCCTTTTGAAGCAGTTATTCTTCATATGGTAACGCAAGTCCAGCCCGACATCCCCATTGTCTGGATGGATAACGGCTACAACACCGAAGCCACCTATCGTTATGTGGAAGAACTACGCAAAAAGCTTGACCTGAACCTGATTACCTATTTGCCCAAGCGGTCACGTGCTCACCGTGAAGCCATCGAGGGAGCAACGCCAACGCTGGATGACCCACGTCACGAAGCCTTCACGGAAGAAGTGAAGCTGGAACCTTTTGCACGGGCCTTGAAAGAGATGGACCCGGATGTCTGGTTAACAGCGCTGCGTGCAACCGATAGTGCCGTGCGTGCAGAAATGGAGCCCGTGAGTCGTAATCCTGATGGATTGATCAAGGTGGCCCCTCTTCTCTATTGGACGCCCAAGGATCTGTATGACTATCTGACCCGTCACGATCTGCCCAACGAGTTTGATTACGTTGACCCTACCAAAGGGGAAGCGAACCGTGAATGCGGCCTTCATCTGCAACACTGAGACTCCAGAACATCTGTACGGATATGGGGTCCGGCTGAATATACTGCACATTAAAATGTGCTCCCTATTCAGCAGCGCTAATGTGGCGATTATAGCGTGTAATCGCCACTCTTTATGACGTGTCCATTCAGGTTACGACGTTTGCATTCCAGGCCGATTAACACTCAATCATACTGACGGCCAACCCACCCTGAGACGTCTCCTTATACTTGCTTTGCATGTCATGCCCGGTCTCACGCATCGTGCGAATGACGCGATCCAGTGAGACATGATGTTCACCATCCCCTCCCAAGGCAAATTGGGCAGCGTTGATCGCCTTCACTGAAGCGATGGCATTGCGCTCAATGCAGGGAATTTGCACAAGCCCACCGATAGGGTCACACGTTAATCCAAGGTTATGCTCTAACCCGATTTCGGCCGCATTTTCAACTTGTTCAGGACTACCGCCCAGTATCTGAGCCAGCCCCGCGGCTGCCATGGCACAGGCCACACCGACCTCCCCCTGACACCCGACCTCCGCGCCAGAGATGGATGCATTCAACTTACACAGAATACCTACAGCGCCAGCAGTGAGAAGGAAGTCGACTATAGCGTTATCATCGGTATTCCCCTGGAATTTAATATAATAATTCAACACCGCTGGAATAATACCCGCAGCACCATTGGTGGGTGCCGTCACCATACGACCACCGGCGGCATTCTCCTCATTCACGGCCAGCGCAAACAAATTCACCCATTCCATACCCGTGAACGTAGTAGTAATCAAATTGTGGCGTGCAGGATCATTCAGGCGTCGGAAAAGCTCGGGGGCGCGACGCTTGACATTCAAGCCTCCCGGCAATATTCCTTCTTGTTGCAGCCCACTCTCAATGCATGATTGCATCACTTTCCAGATCGACAACAAGGATGAGCGCACCTCTCTTTCCGTACGCCAGGAACACTCGTTACGCATCATCACTTCAGCAATGCTCATGTGATTCTGTCGGCATTGATCCAATAACTGACGTGCAGTAGTAAAAGGAATGGGTAGTGACTTCAGCGCGAGATTGTCTTCCTGCTGGTTTACTTCATCGGTCGTCAAAATAAAACCGCCACCAATAGAATAATAGGTTGCACTGTATTGGCGCCTGTGGCGATAGCAGGCAGAGAGTGTCATAGCGTTGGGATGGAATGGTAGCGGTTCCATATCCCAGTGAAGATCGCGCTCCCAAACAAACGAAATAATGTGCTTGTCGCCAAGTCGTAGCGTTTGAGATTCAATGATTTCTTCAATAAAAGGCTCAATCAATTGTGGATTAATGGATTCAGGCGATTTACCCATTAATCCCATCAGTGTTGCACGGTCTGTGGCATGCCCAGCCCCGGTAGCCGCAAGTGAACCATGCAAGTATATTTCAACGCGAACAACATCATCCAGAGGAGCAAACTGGCACAACTCATCAACAAACCGGTGAGCAGCACGCATTGGACCCACAGTGTGAGAGCTGGACGGCCCTACGCCTATATTGAATAGTTCAAATACACTAATCGACATGATTTGCTCCCCAACATGATATTTATCATTAGAGTGGCTAATACATAAAAATATCAGCTTCTATAGATAGGAGAATGCTTGGGTTGAAAGCTCTCCACAATGGATACTTTCTAAGCTATAGTTTAGAAAAACTAAATCATGAGAGAAATTAATGTCAGGACTGAACACGATAACATTTGCAGGACTGCATGTTTTCGAGGTCGCTGCGGAGGAGCTATCATTTACAAAAACAGCCATTCGGTTGAATGTGACAACCGGAGCGATCAGCCAGCAAATCAAGCAACTGGAAGAACGACTGGGTTTCAAACTTTTCCGGCGTCATACACGGCGTTTGGAGCTGACACCCGAAGGTGCTCGCCTGGCGGCTACGGTACAGAGTGCTTATCGTGATGTCAGCACCGAAGTTCAAAGGCTCTCCCAGGGGTTAATGAGCGGGGAGCTCAGGCTCCGTTCTGTCCCCTCCTTCTTATCCAAGTGGTTGATGCCGCGCCTTCCAAGGCTAAAAGCCCGGTTCCCGGATATTTCACTGCATTTGAGAGCCGAAGATAGTGACCACCCCCTGAAAGAACACGATTTTGATTTGGCGTTGGACCTCAATGATGGAAACTATCCCGGGATGCGCACAACAGAACTTTTTGAAGAGAAAATTTTCCCGGTATGTGCTCCCTCGCTTTTAAAGGGACGTCCGTCTCTTCACCAGATCAAGCATTTGAATCACTATCCTCTTTTACATGATGTGACCGCCTGGCGCGGCAGCGGTGAGTATGCAGAGTGGGAGTTTTACCTGAAAGCCACGGGGGAAACTGGCCTGGATGTTGCCAGGGGTTATACCTTCAATCGAAATAGCCTGACCATGGCGGCTGCCATGGCAGGTATGGGGATTGCAATTGCCCGTAGAACGCTTATTTCTGATGAACTGGCCTCTGGGCAGCTCATAGCGCCCTTGCGCAATACCATCTCAACAGGGAAACGGTATGTGATTGTCCATTCAGCGGGCGCTTTGGATGACCCTCGTATACGTGCTGTTCATGATTGGCTATTGGAGGAAGCGCAACGCGATAGTTCGCTGGACGACTGACATATATGCATGCAGGAAAACGAGTTCAATAAAAAATCAGGCATAAAAAAACCCGGCCAAAAGACCGGGTCATATATAAGTCATTTACATCCATTCATGGGGTCGTTGATATTACTCATCCATGAAAGAACGCAATGCTTCAGAACGTGAAGGATGACGTAACTTGCGCAGAGCCTTGGCTTCGATCTGGCGAATACGCTCGCGGGTAACATCAAATTGTTTACCCACTTCCTCAAGGGTATGGTCGGTGTTCATATCGATACCAAAACGCATTCTGAGCACTTTTGCCTCACGCGCTGTCAAACCACCCAGCACGTTGCGTGTCGTTTCAATCAACCCTTCCCCAGTTGCAGAATCGATAGGCGAAATCATCGCATCGTCCTTGATGAAATCTCCCATATGCGAATCGTCGTCATCGCCTACCGGCGTTTCCATCGAAATCGGCTCTTTGGCAATTTTCAATACCTTACGAACCTTGTCTTCAGGCATTTCCAGGCGTTCGCCCAATTCTTCGGGAGTGGGCTCACGTCCCATCTCCTGAAGCATCTGCCGAGAAACACGATTGAGCTTGTTGATCGTCTCGATCATGTGAACCGGAATACGAATAGTACGCGCCTGGTCTGCAATAGAACGCGTAATGGCCTGACGAATCCACCAGGTTGCATAGGTAGAGAATTTATAACCACGGCGATATTCGAACTTGTCGACCGCCTTCATCAAGCCGATGTTACCTTCCTGAATAAGGTCAAGGAATTGCAAACCGCGATTGGTGTACTTCTTGGCAATGGAAATAACCAAACGCAGGTTAGCTTCGACCATCTCCTTCTTGGCACGGCGCGCCTTGGCTTCACCGATGGAAAGGCGACGATTGACTTCCTTGATCTCGGATACAGATAGCTGAACCTCAGCCTGTTCTTCCGCGATACGGCGCTGTGAACGCAGAATTTCATCACGGAACGGTGCCAATGCTTCTGCATACTTGGGATACTTGGCGACAAAACCATCGAACCATTCGGGATCACTTTCGTGATTCGGGAAGGAAGCGATAAAGGTTTTACGCGGTACTTTGGCCTGTTTTACGCAGGTTTGCATGATTTGGCGTTCATGTGCCCTGATCTGTTCGATGGACAAACGAATATGCAAAATCAGGCGGTCAAAATGCTTGGGTACCAGCTTGATGGGGGCAAACAATTCAGCCAGACGTTCCTGTTGAATGACCACCTTGGCATTACCATGACCATGCTGGGCAATCAGCTCTTTTACCTTGTCATTTTGCTCGCGAATCTGTTCGAAACGAACACGCGCCAGTTCAGGATCCGGACCGCCCTCATTGGTGTTGGTATCGTCGTCGCCGTCCTCGTCATCATCGTCGTCTTCATCTTCAACATCATCAACAACGTCAGACTCTTCAGGCGACAAATCGATCTCTTCATCAACTTCAGCAACACCCGGCACGCCTTCATCGGGATCTATAAAGCCACTAAACAGATCCGAAAGGCGACCACCTTCCTCTCCCTGAGTGTCATCATAGGCGGTCAGGATAGAGTCTACAGCTCCCGGCAGGTACGCCAGCGCTGACATGACTTCACGGGTACCTTCTTCTATACGCTTGGCAATTTCGATCTCGCCTTCGCGTGTAAGCAGTTCAACAGTACCCATCTCGCGCATGTACATGCGAACCGGATCGGTAGTACGCCCAACATCAGTTTCCACTGCTGCGAGTGCTGCCACAGCCTCTTCCGCAGCACTTTCATCAGTAGAACTGTCGGACATCATCAGTTCATCCGCATCAGGCGCTTCTTCAACGACATTAATACCCATGTCATTAAACATGCTGATAATGTCTTCAACCTGATCCGGATCTGCGATGTCTTCCGGCAAATGGTCATTGACCTCGGCGTAGGTAAGGAAGCCCTGCTCCTTTCCCCGCGCGATCAATTCCTTAAGACGCGACTGCGGTGAATGTCCAGCCATAAAAACCTGTCTCGACGATTAGATATTGAACGACGCAATGACCCACAGAGTATTCCGTGTAAAGCCAAGGGCCGATGAAAAAAGTAATAATTACAATTATAGCCTAAAAACCAGACACTCCAGAAAAAGCTGCGATAAACTCTTCTGGAAAAAAGATACACAACGAGGCATAGCTAAAACTATCTGGCTACATCGTAATCATGGTTCCTGTAGTGTTTTCTATATGGGGAGCCGACATGTGAATTTCAAGACTGATACACAATTAATTCTACAAGCCAACCCCATCCCTATAAGACTTTCTGGTATAGACGTGTCTGCGCAGACTGCCACTGACATACCTGAAAATCACTTGTTTTAACTCACTATCACACCCTTGGGTGCGGGTGTGCCTCTTTGCAACGCAATAATTTGATATCGTGAATACCACCTTATTGAAGCGCCATAATCAACTGAAGCAATCGCTGCTTTTGCGCAGGCTCGAGTTCTCCACGTTTACTTTGCGCCAGCAGCCGATGATATTCTTCCTCCGGCGACAAGCGTTCATGCTGACGTTTCAAGAAATGAATATAGTCATTCATTTCAGCCTCACGAGCATCGACTGGTATCATGGGCGGCTTACGCGCCAACGCCAGCAAACGCATACCTTCAGGTGTATCATGAAAGCGTGCCAGCACTAACTGCGTGCTCTTGGTGCGACCTGCTCTTAACAAGCGAATAACGCTAACGAGCAAAGGGCCATCATCACTGGCAGGCACCCATGAGACATCATCGGAAAACACTGACACCAGTTCCGGCGAATGCAACAGCATATGAAGCATGCGGGTACAAAGTGAGGTTCTCGACTCCGTGCGCTTCCTGGACGATGACGAAACGCCACCTTGTTCCCACTCCTTGCCCGATGAACTCCCCGAATGAGGGGCCTCCACGGCCATATTCCGTTCATAGGGCCGTGTATGCTGACCTTCCAGAAGCAATGTATGCAGCTCCTGAGCATCAATGCCACTGCGTTGTGCCAGCTCAGCCATCAACAGGGAGCGCAACACCCCTTCCGGCACATGCCGAATACGCCCCAACACTTGCGTCACAAAACGCTCGCGTCCTTCGACCTGCTTCAGGTCAACACCTTCACGTGCCAGATCGAAGATGAATTCAGACAACGGACTCGCATTTTCAACACGGGCTACAAAGGCGTCTCTTCCCTCACGCCGTACCAATGAGTCAGGATCATCCGTTTCGGGTAAAAACAGAAAACGTGCCTGACGCCCATCAATCATGGAGGGCAGCGCGGTATCCAACGCCTTTTGGGCTGCGCGCTTTCCTGCCGAATCGCCATCGAAGCAGAAGACAACTTCATCAACCAGCCTGAAGATACGTTGCAGGTGCTCAGGCGTAATGGCCGTGCCCAACGTAGCCACTGCGTGATGAATACCGCTCTGTGCCAAAGCGACAACATCCATATAACCTTCAACAATCAACAGGGAATCGAGTCGATTGTTCTGCTGACGTGCTTCATAAAGCCCATAGAGTTCGCGACCCTTATGAAATACCGGCGTTTCGGGCGAGTTCAAATATTTGGGTTTTGCATCACCCAACACACGCCCACCAAAACCGATAGTACGACCTTTCCAGTCCCGAATTGGAAACATGACACGATCCCGGAAAAGATCGTACGTGCGATCGGGATTGTCATTCGACATTTTTTGCAACCCGTACTCGACCTGAACGGAAGTCGCTACTCCGTGTTGCCCGAGATGGTGCTTTAATGCGTCCCAACTGTCAGGACTATAACCAATCCCGAATGTCTCAATGATGGAAGCATCCAATCCACGTTGCCCAAGATAGACACGGGCCGCTTCAGCATGAGGCAGAGCCAGTTGTTCGACAAACCAGCGAGCCGAGAGTTCCAGAAGATTAACGCCCTGCTCTTGCTGCTGATGCTTGATGGCCCGCTGCTTTTTCTGCGCCGGGGTAATCGTTTCTTCGTCCCTTTCAACTTCAAGCCCTTGGCGCTCTGCCAGATGCTCAATAGCCTCAGGAAAACTGAGACGGTCATACTCCATCAGAAAACGGACAGCATTACCTGATGCCCCGCAACCAAAACAGTGATAAAACTGTTTCTCGCGACTGACATTGAATGACGGTGACTTTTCATCATGAAAAGGGCATAGCCCCAACAGATTACGCCCGGATTTTTTAAGCGTAACCCTCTCTCCGATCAACTCGGCAATATCGACTCTTGCAAGGAGATCATCTATAAACCGCTGGGAGATTGGTCCGGCCATCAAGGCGCTCCACTATACAACCGAGGCAAATGTTGATACTACTGCTGCCCATTACTCACTAAAAAGTCTGGATGATGAGTTTGCCTGTGTGGGCCATGTAAAATTCTCTGCGACACTGCTCTATAAGAGAACCTTGCAAAGCAGACTTACATCACGAGGTCTCACCAGTGAATCAGGCGCTGGATATTGAACTGGCATATTGGATATTGATATCCCACTTTCAATATTTATCGATAACATTCAGCATGTCTCAATGACCGTCAGTCTTATCAATAAATGTCAGTGTCAATAAATGTCAGTGCTCATTAATGCCATTAGGCCTAGCCAATACCGCGCAACAACTCTGCATGAGGGACACACTTGGGGCACATTGGTATATAAAGCGAACAAGTGAAGCCACACGCTTATTGCGGCATGATTCTACAACAGGTGGAAGCCCTCTCCATGAAAGCACACTTAAGAGCGATCTGACATGGTAGCGATATAACCACCTTTGAAAACAGGCATCACAAATTACAGAGACGCGAACGGCCGCAAGAATGCGGCCGTTCGAAACCCTCTAGAAACGGCGGGCAACCGTTTCGGGTACGTTGATCAAGTGATCAATAAAGACGTTCGAAGCGCTTACGCTCGCGCTGCAACTTCTTCGCATGACGTTTAACAGCTGCTGCTGCCTTACGTTTGCGTTCAGTTGTAGGTTTTTCATAATGCTCACGACGACGGACTTCAGAAAGAATTCCAGCTTTTTCGCAAGAGCGCTTGAAGCGGCGCAGTGCTACGTCGAACGGCTCGTTATCACGTACTTTGACAGAAGGCATTAAGCGATCACCACCTTAGGGTAAGTCGATTCAAAAGAAATCGCGCCCCGAGATCACATGACTCTTCCGGCCTGCCGAGTAACCCCACATGCAGGTGCATGGGAATACCCAATCAAAACCAAATCAAACCAAAATCACAAAGCTAAAAAGTACCAGGAAAACTGAAAATCAGTCCAAATCGTACGCGCCAACCTGTGTTTCGGCAGAAATCTGGAAGAAATGCTTTGCCCCAGAGTGCGGCCCAATATTAAGCGCGTCTATTCTAGGAGGGGATAGTTCAAATTGCAACCAAAAACGCTCACAGAAAGAAGATTCAGCCATTTGAGTTAACAAGAGGCAAGACGTCGAGCACCAAAAAGCATAAAATATGGGGCCAATCAGACTGAGCATGCTTTATAAGCTCTGAGTGAACAACCCTACTGTTGCCTCTTCAACCTGCTCAACCCTACATTTGTCCATCAATACCCAAGGGGATTCACACGAATGCGCGTACTCGGCATTGAAACTTCCTGCGATGAAACCGGTGTGGCCTTGTACGATACCTCACAAGGTTTACTTGCCGATGTTCTCTATAGCCAAATAGCCATGCATGCCGAGTTTGGTGGCGTTGTTCCTGAGTTGGCTTCTCGCGATCATGTACGCCGACTACTTCCCCTCATTCGAAAAGTCATGGCTCAGGCCGAACTCCAGCTTGAAGATATTGATGCCATTGCCTACACCGCTGGGCCGGGTTTGGTGGGTGCACTTATGGTAGGCGCATGTACAGCTCATGGGCTGGCCCACTCTCTAAACGTTCCAGTACTGGGCGTTCACCACATGGAAGGCCACTTGCTGGCGCCCATGCTTGAAGAGCATCCCCCCGAATTTCCATTTGTCGCACTATTGGTATCAGGGGGGCACACGCAGTTGGTAGACGTTGCCGAACATGGTCATTATCAGCTATTAGGTGAATCTGTAGATGATGCGGCCGGTGAAGCCTTTGATAAAGTCGCCAAAATGCTCGGTCTAAGCTATCCCGGTGGCCCCGCAGTCTCCGCACTGGCCAATCGTGGTAATCCGCAACGCTTTCACTTTCCGCGCCCAATGACAGACCGTCCCGGGCTGGATTTCAGTTTTTCAGGATTGAAAACTCATACATTGACGACCCTGCAAACATTGAAAGCCAATGATGAATTGGATGAACAGGCGAAAGCGGATGTCGCACGTGCTTTCGAAGATGCCGTCATCGATACGCTGGTGATTAAATGTCGTCGGGCCCTGTTGCAGGCCAACCGAACTCGATTGGTTGTTGCAGGCGGAGTCAGCGCGAACCAGCGCTTGCGTGAGCGTTTGGAGCCAGCCCTGCAAAAGCAGATCAAGGGTGCTCAGGTATACTACCCAAGAGGCAGTTTCTGTACCGATAATGGAGCAATGATAGCGCTGGCCGGAGCCCTCAGACTCCAGCAGGGGGAAAAAGACGTTGAAGGCCCTAAAGTGGTTGCCCGTTGGCCTCTGGCCCAGCTGAACACAGCACCGTAATAGAGACTCAGCCAGTGCGTACCCTTCCACTAATAACTGCAGGGGTATAAAAACTCATTTGAAAGATGAATGACGACTCCACAGCGCGCAACAGGAAATATTTGGCATGGATCATGTTCTGATTGAAGGCTTTGAATTTGAAACGGTGATTGGCGTTTATGACTGGGAAAAAAAGATTCTCCAACGTCTACGTCTTGATCTTGAGCTCGGGTGTGATATTCAAGCCGCCGCTGAAAAGGATGATATTGCGCTTACCCTTGATTATGCTGCCATCACCGGCAGAATCGCAGAATACGCCAAAGCCCAGCACTTTGAGCTGGTGGAAACATATGCTGAACGTATTGCCGAACTTTTGATCGAAGAGTTTGATGTGAAAGATGTCCTGCTGACGCTTCGTAAACCAACGGCCGTTCCGGCCGCGAGCGCTGTTGGGGTCCGCATTCACCGCAGTGCAGCCCTCCAGAAACAGGATGTTGCGCAATGATGATGCTGCGCAAAAGGCAATACGTGTTACTGGGACTCGGCAGTAATATTGAACGACATGCCTACATCACACTGGCCCTCGATGAACTGGAATGTGCTTTTGGTCCCCTCACCATATCCTCGGTATTCGAGAGTGAACCGGTGGGCTTTAAAGGCCATCACAATTTCTACAATCTGGTCGTGGGATTCGAGAGTGATCATGACGTAAGTGAAATTTCACGCTGGACCAAAGCGCTAGAACGTCGAACAGGGCGCAAACCAGAGGACCCGAAATATGGACCGCGTCGCCTTGATATCGATGTACTCACAATAGGGGATCAGGTCGGCATCATTGACGGGGTTGAGCTTCCCAGAGGAGAAATACTCACCAATGCGTTTGTCCTCAGACCACTGGCTGAAACCTTCCCTGAAAGACGACATCCGATAAAACAACAGAGCTATCGGAGCCTTTGGGCGGCCTATCAGAACAAGGACCAACGCCTGTGGCCTATTGAATTCCTCTGGCATGACAAGGCGTTATAGAAAAACATGCCATTCGTGTACAGGCGTCTCGTATCTACCCCCCTTAAAAGAGAGCCTTTGAACTTTATTGTTCCAGCAGGTATGGCCCAGGGTTAGAGTGGAAATAACGCTTAAAACATTCAATTCGCTCATGTGCCAATCGAGCACCAATTTCAGGGCCTTTTAGTCCTTCCTTTACCCATGCTCTGGGAGAAATGGCAGCCGCCTCTTCGATAGTCGAAAACAAGAACTTCCATGGGTAATGAGGAAACAGAAACTCAAGCGCAGGTTGCAACTCATATAGGCGCTGAAGCCGGCGCCAGACATCACACTGCTGACACCATGTCATGAGCACTTCAGACTGCTGGTCAGGCGTAGAATCATACAGCTCCTGCAAAGCAACGTACGTGAACTGAATCAGCCGCCGCGTATCACGAACGGCAACGGGCAATTTCAACCGTTCGTCCAGTGCTACCTGCGCTGTATTATCCAAATCAAGGACGAGCAGCGCCCACCGCTGTGCGACAGACGTAATCCCGGCCTTAACTGCACGTTCGAGACGTGCCAAGGCTTCATGTAGCCATGTCTTGTCAGAAAATTCAGCCCACCAGGGCAAAAGGGCGGCATCCACTGCCAGTAGTGAGAAAAAAGCCGAGGGCGTTTTTTCCAGCAGGGCTTTTTCAGTCTCTTTCCAAACACGCTCAGCGGCCAGATCGCGCAGTTCATCCTGCTCTGCCATTAAACGAATAAGTTGATGCGTCTCAGGCGCTACTTGAAATCCCAATGATTGGTACCGAGCAAGAAAACGGCCAATACGGAGAATACGCAATGGGTCTTCAACAAAGGCCGGCCCGATATGGCGTAGTAGTCGCTGTTCGATATCCTGTTGCCCATAAAAGGGGTCGGTTAACTGCCCTTCCTTTTCAGCAATGGCATTAATAGTGAGGTCTCGCCTTTCGAGATCCTCCTTTAACGTAACATCAGGAGAAGCATCCACCTTAAACCCGGTATACCCGCGGCCGAACTTCCGTTCAGTACGCGCCAAAGCATACTCTTCATTGGTTTCAGGATGAAGAAATACCGGAAAGTCACGCCCTACACGACGAAACCCGCGCTTTAAAAGCGCCTCTTCGGTCGCGCCTACCACCACCCAATCACGTTCGTGATAAGGGAAATCCAGCAGCTTATCACGCACGGCGCCGCCTACCAGATAAACATCCAGCCCCTGTGTTGCCTTATCTTTTGTGGGACTCATGAAGAGACGCTATCAGGGTAACGGTTTTGCCATTCGGTAAAACCACCGTCCAGGCTATACACCGTTTCAAAGCCCTGCTCTGCCAAATAGGCTGCGGCCCCTTGACTGCTATTACCGTGATAACACACCACTACCACAGGTGTAGTTTTGTCCCCTTCAGCAATGAATGCAGGTAAATTACCGTTGTCCAACCGAGTGCTTCCCGTAATATGGCCCGAGTCATAGCTCATCGGGTCGCGAATATCGACCAACGCCAGAGAGGCTTTTTCCTCTAGCCATTGATTTAACGTGGAGGCATCCAAGTGGGTGAAATTCATGTGATCTCCCAATAGTCGATAATACGTGAGGCATCAATGTCTATTCGATTTAATAGCCGGCACACTAATACGTTCCTGTGTCTTCAAATCAAGCAGGGTAAGCCGCCCGCCCCAGGCACACCCTGTATCCAGGCCTTCTACCCTGATCGCAGCCTTGGGCGTGCTTCCCATCAACGCAGCCCAGTGCCCGAACAGGATCGTGAGATTGTCGTTTTCACGAGGATACTGAAACCAGGGTCTGTAACCTTTCGGAGCTTTGTCAGGCCCCAACTTGGCCGTAAAGTCCAAATGCCCCTCTGCATCAATAAAGCGCATCCGTGTGTATACGTTGGCGATGGCCCGTAGCCTGTCCCAACCGGACAACTTTTCATCAAAGTAGTCAGGCCGATTACCAAAAAGATTGGACATCAAATCAGTCCACTGGTCACTTCTCAATACGGCTGAAAAATCATCCGAATAACGCTGTGCATCCGCATATGACCATTGCGGCAAGAGGCCTGCATGTGCCATGCAAAATGGCATATCAGGATGACGCAGGAACAAGGGACGATACCTTAACCATTCCAGCAGTTCGTCATGATCAGACGCCTGCAAAATGTCATCCACCGTATCTCGCTTACCGGGCTTGTGAGCACCTGCAGCAATACTTAAGAAGGAGAGATCATGGTTGCCCAACACCATTTTCGCGTCCACTCGTTTGGCAATACGCAAGGCTTCCAGTGATCGAGGCCCACGGTTAATAAGATCGCCCACTAGCCAAAGCGTATCTTTCGACGGCGAAAAATCCACCTTGTTCAACAGTGCTTCCAGTTCATCAGCACAACCGTGTACGTCTCCTACTGCGTAAACCGACATGACGGCCTCCTGCTCGATAGGGAAAGGTGACAAATGTATCAAGCACTCATTCTGTAGCAAGTCTGAAAACAGGTTTCGATGCTTGTATATTAATTCAACGGTACTCGATCAATCGGAATTCGATACGGTACTGTTAGACACATACCTGACAATCATGTGTCATTCAAAAGGACTACCGCCCCTTTTTGTGCTCAATCCAGTAATTGGTCAGGCGTACAAACTCATCAACGGTTACCGTCTCGGGACGTCGAGAAGGTTCTATGGATAGCGCAGACAGTTCATCGGCAGATAACCATCCTTTCAGAGTATTCCGTAATGTTTTGCGCCGTTGCGAAAAGGCCTGACGAACCAGCGCCGTCATTTCCCCGGTATCCATTACCGGGTTAGCGTAACTGGCATGCGGCGTGAGACGCACGATCATTGAATCCACCTTGGGGCGGGGCACGAATGCTTCAGGAGGAACGACAAACAAGGCCTGTACCGAGCAATAATACTGTGCCATGACTGACAGCCGCCCCCATTGCCCTGTACCAGGCTGTGCCGCCAAACGCTCGACAACTTCCTTTTGGAGCATGAAGTGCATGTCACGAATAACACCTTCATACGACAACAGGTGAAAAATCAGCGGGGTTGAAATGTTATAGGGTAGATTCCCTACTACGCGTAATTGAGGCCCATCACCTTTCAGCGCGGCAAAATCGAACTTCAGCGCATCGGCCTGATGAATAGTGAAATCGGGATAATTGAAAAATTGTGCGCGAAGTCCGGGTACTAGATCGCGATCCAGCTCGATCGCATCCAGCCGACCAACGGCTTCAAGCAATAATTCCGTAATAGCCCCCTGCCCGGGTCCAATTTCCACGAGATGGTCCCCACTTTTGGGGCGAATTGAGCGAACAATACGAGAGATCACCCCCGTGTCTCTCAAAAAGTTCTGGCCAAAACGTTTGCGGGCCCGATGCCCTCCCGTTGGAAGAATACCCGCGTTATGTGTGTCCTGTGACATGCTTGATTCCACGTGATAGTGAATGCAAAACCATTAATGGATTGAAACATTCACTTGAAAAAGTGATCCATGAACAATGATCAATCAACAAAAAAATAACACCCGTGAAAGCGGGTGTTATTTGATAGCAGGCCAGACCGATGAATGTCATCGATGCGCCTGCCCCGTGAAGGAAATCTTATTGACCTTCCTGTGCACTTCCACTCTGCTGCGGCGCCATGGAGGCATTAATAGCACTCACACCGTTGTCATTGGGGTAGAGGCGGTTATCTACATAGGCCTGCGAGCGAATCTGCTGCAACCATGTCTGCAAAGCATCTTCGGCCTTGTGTTCAAAGATGATTTGACGCGCCTGCTGACGTTCGCTCTGAACCGTTACGTTCTCCTGACGACGCCCTTCTACCTCAATCAGGTGCCAACCAAATTGTGTCTGGATAGGCGGCGATACCTGCCCTACAGGGCCTTTTTCAAGATACTGATTGAATGCAGGAACCGTTTCACCTTCATTCAACCAACCCAGTTCACCACCCTGAAGCGCAGAGCCATAATCCGTGCTGTACTGGCTTGCCAGTTCTGCGAAGCTTGCGCCATGTTGAAGCTTATTACGCAGATTTTGAGCGAGCTCATAGGCTTGCTGAGAATTACGAATCGGGTTAGTACCAATCAGGATATGGCGTGCACGGAACTGCTCAACAGTAGTGGCTTGAGGTCCACCACGACGCCCTATCAATTTGATAAGATGGAAACCGCTGGCACTGCGAATAGGCTGACTGACATCACCCACGTTCATGTTGGCCACCTGACTGGTAAACAGCGTAGGCAGATCATTCTGTGCACGCCAGCCAAGATCCGACCCCTGCACACCGTTGGGGTTACTGTCGGATTTGGTCGCCAGAGCTTCAAAATCATTATGGTTCACAACCTGTGAACGGATAGCCTGAATTTCCTGACGCGCCTTCGCTACCTGACTATCGGAAGGATCACTGGGGAGTGGCACCAGAATATGCGCTACATGGAACTGAACGCCCGCCTGTTGGTTGGCATTTTCCATGAACTGATCAACTTCCGCATCGGTGACCCTGACCAACGATCCCACACTACTTTGCTGAACCTGAGACAGGATAATTTCACGGCGGATCTGCTCACGTACTGCCTGATAGGACATGCCCTGCTGTTCCACTGCCCGACGGAATTGCGCAACCGTCATGTGGTCTCGCTGAGCCACCTGTTGAATGGCCGCATCAAGCTGATCATCCCCAACAGATAAACCAGCACGCTGGGCCATCTGAAGCTGAATCTTTTCCAGAATCATGCGATCCAGCACTTGCTGGCGCAGCTGATTTTCAGAGGGCATGGAGGACACATTACTGCCTTCCATCTGCTGACGCACCTGCTGCACTCGCGCATTCAGTGCACTGGTCATGATAACGTCATTATTGACGACAGCCGCAATGGTATCCAATGGCTGAGCCGTCGAGGATGCATCCGCAGCACTGGAGTCATCTGCTGCTGCCGATTGGGCTTGAGCATAAGGAGCGAGGCCAAGTGCCAACACCAGACTCAATGGAGCAAAGGCCGCTCCCGTGGTTATCGAGCGATAAAATCCTGCGACCTTGTTACCATTCTTCATATATGAACCTTGAGATAAAGCATTGCCATTTCAAATATGCTCATTAACTGAGCACAATTAGCGAATTTTATACGATCACCTGATGCGGTCACCAGACGGCGGCATGACCATGAAGTAAACATAACATCAGCCTCATGTATGACAGCCATTTTGGATAGATGTTTTACCTATCCCGGGAAAAGCCTTCATTGCCATCAGCAATATTACCGTTAACACCCATTTCAAAAAACCGTTTCTTAACGTTTGTTTTTGGATACGGCTAACGGCAGCATCCCAATTGGACGACGGTTTGTCCAGTGCCAAGTATACAACACTGGCCTCACCCTTCGTAAAACGTAAAGGATATAAAAACAGGATACCGGATACGCACCATTTTATTCCACGCGTTAAACCTGAGAAGCCAGGGCGCCCACCGTTCCCATGAAATGAAACCGGTAGGCCCTTTCATTCGTGATTCATCCAAACGTTCGTGATTCATCCAAACGTTGCTGCGAAAAAACAATTAACTGCGAACATTCAATCCGGCAACATCCCGTCAAAAGCGTTCAGGCTTGTAATTGGGAATAGCCTGTTGGAATGCTGTATTGGGGTTTTGCCCCAGACCACCCAGCCCCTTGAATACGAAACGCAGGAAAATACCACTGTTCGCATGGTCATCACGGATGGTGTAGGCCGTTCCCTCTTCATCAATATACTTGCGCCATGCAATTTGAACCGCATAACAGCAGTCATCTACCTGGACACCCAACAATTTGTCCAGCCCACGCTTGTTGGTCTGGTCATACAGGTAACGTCCGATAAAGGATACCGCGGGCGTTACATGCCATGCGAACGAAACGTCAAACTCATTGCGGTTGTAACCGTAACGGTCGTCCCGATCGCCGGAGATATCATAGCCTTGACGCACCCAGCGCTGCCCCAGATTCAGGACGTTACCGGTCGTACTATTGTGATAGGTCAGATAATTGTCATTCTGCTCTACATGACCGTGTTGCGTATCGTAATGAATGGCGTAACGAGCACTCCAGTCATTGTTGAAATTCCAGACAAACTGACCGATGGCGGGGGAATATTTCCGCGTCAGGTAGTAATGATAATAACTGTTCGGATTGTCATAATCCTTGCTGGGGTCATTATCCGTAACACGACGATTCTGGAAGTAATGGCTTTGCCCCAGCTGGATCTGGAACCGCTGGAAACCGGTCGCATCATCAAAAAAGCTGGAACTCACTCCATAGCTGATTTTGTTGACGTCACCAATACGGTCAATCCCATTGAAGCGATAGGGTGACCACAGTTGATCATATGAGGGGTTCGTAATGGCCGTATCAAACTCAGGGTAATGATTCTGATTACGGTAAGGCACATAGGCGTAGAACAACCTAGGTGTCAGGGTCTGGCGGTATCCGTGACCAAACAGGCGGATGTTACGAGTGAAATTCAGGCCGGAATCCACACTGAGTACGGGAATGGTACGCGTGGGATGTTTGTCCCATCCCTTGTTGTACTGACTACGCCAGTTCAGCTCATACTGGGTCAAATACATTTGTGCACGAGGCTTGAAGAATCCCCATGACGGCGTCGCATTATAACCGATCGCTGGCGCAATATTGACACGAGCGCCATTCACCTTGGAGGTCAGGAAGTCATCCCATGTATTGGAATACCAGTTATCAAGGCTCGGCACACGATTGAAATAATTGGAGTTGGCACCCCGCTCGAAATACGTTGCATTCGAGTTGAACTCTTCATAAAACCCATTGGACTGGCGCCAGATGGCATTGGCTGTCAGGGACGGCAACTGATTGAATGGCTTGTCATTCGGGTTGACCGGGTTTTCCATGACTTGATAACCACGTGCCAACGCTTCCAGGTGCCAGACATTACCCTGATAATCGATTTGTGCACGGCGTTCCAGATTATCGCTCTGACGAGTCAGGTAATCGTTGCCGAAATCATGGAAGAACTTACCGTCACTGGCAGCGCCATAACGTAGAGAATACGTGGTACGGCTATTGAAGCTACCATCATGCATATAGTTGACGAACCAGCGGTTATTCCCCTTGAAGTCGTCATTACGGCTTCCATCCCCGTGGCTTTGATCATCCGGCATGAAATAAGCCTGCAATGATCCCTGATTATGGGTATACAGATAACGGAACTGCCCGCCCAGCATGAACCCGCGGTCGGTCATCAAGCGCGGGGTGATGGTCGCATCATAATTGGGTGCCAGATTCAAATAGATCGGTTGAGCGTAATCAAAGCCGTTATGACTGGAATAACTGATGGTCGGATAAAGCAGTCCGGTCAAACGACGCTTATCAATAGGGAAACGCATCCAGGGCCAATAAAACACCGGCACATTGTGAATCCGCAATTTGGTGCCCGTTGCCACGCCGTAACCCTGTGCACGATTAATGATGATCTTGTCGCCCTGGATCATCCACAGGCTACTTTGAGGATCACACGTCGTATAGGTGGCATTGCGCATCATGTAACGCCCATCATCCAACCTCTGCAGACTGTCTGCATCACCACGCGCGTGAGACGTGTCAAAGACATAGTGGGCCTGCTCCACATCGGCGGCATCACTGTTCAGTGACACATTACCCGTACTCCCTCGAACCAGCGTATTGGGTTGGCGATAGGTTAACGGACCAGTCAGCGTTACCCCGGTGCGCGTCGAATTCAATGTGGCCTTGTTGGCCTGTAACTGTTCATTCTGTTTTCGCAGAATAACATTACCATCGAGGGTCGAAAGCCCTTGCTCGCTATAGCTGGCATTATCGGACTGGCTATTGACCTGACTGGGGTCCTTGGGGGCATCCAGGGAATAACTGGGCATCAGGTAGTAACCGCTACAGAGCTCCCCTGCCGGGCGATTGGCTCCCCATGCATGCCAGTCAAGCTGGCTAGCAGGTAAAGTGGAGGGCAAGGGTGCCGCCATGGTCACTGCAGGGAGCAGGCTGGTAAACACGCCAGTAAGAGCGGTCGCCGTCCAGAATGGGCGCTGGGCCATAATACATTGTGTCCTTGCTTTTTATTAATACGGTGTAATCAGTGCAGTATAGCGCTTTCCAATACCATGTGCTTACCGCAACCATGCGCTTTCATTATCGTGGAAGGACCTTTGTCAGCGAACCATCCGCCGCCTCGATAAACAAACACGGTGTGCACTTGAAATGGGTACTGACCAAATATCTTCGGCTCCCAATAACCTTGAGTATTGAATAAAAGAGAACCGGTTGCAAAATAGAGTGAATCCGTGCAAGAAACCTCAGAGGGCAATATCACTCGCACGAGCATTCTGCGCACAAGCATGCTTGGTGGAGCGCAATGCGTCAACCAGGCACAGCCTCTTGTTCTCGAAAACAGCCATTTTCCTGACACCTGCTACTGTTCTAGAAAAACATTTATTCTAAAAAAACATTTGTTCTAAAAACCATTTCCCTAAAAACCGGTTCCTTTAAAAACTATTTGAAAAAACAACTACTCGAAAAAAACAACTGTTTGGGAAACGACATGATAATGCCTTAAAGGTATGATCGTCGATCAAGCCAAGGCTATAATTCTGTAAATATTTATTCATTTTCATTTAAGGACCAACGGTCCAGCGCATGTCACTATGACGGGCGCTATCAATAGTTCAGGAGTCTGAATGTCAGCCCGTTTTGAGGCCCTACGCCAATGGCTTGCCAACCGTCACGCAATCGACATCAACGACATCGTACTCGACAAGGTTGCCGACGATGCCGGCTTCAGGCGTTACTACCGATGGGCTTTCCCCTCACCTTCGGCAAGGGGAGAAACAGCGACACCATCAAGCATGATCCTGATGGATGCACCGCCTGAAAAAGAGGGCTCACGAAACTTTATCGATATCGCCCTTCGCTGGCGCCAAAGCGGGCTTCCTGTACCCGAGATATATTCAGCTGATCTTGCCAGCGGCTTTATGGAACTGGAAGACCTTGGTGGCGAACATCTTCGTTCACGTCTGGGCCAGCTAACGCCTGATAAACAGGAAGTCTGGCTTACACGTGCCATGGAGCTCAATGTACGCATTGCCCAGCAGCCCTGGAAAATGCTCCCCCCGTATGACAACACTCGCCTTTCATACGAACTGGATCTTTTCCCGCAGTGGGCGCTTGGTCATTGGCTAAAGCTTGATCCACCTGCCGAATGGGAAGCGCTGCGGGGGTTGCTGATCAACCGTATACGCCAACAACCCGTCGTCACGACACACCGTGATTTTCATCCTGAGAATCTGATGATTGATACGCAGGAACATTTGCGCATCATTGATTTTCAAGGCGCATGGGCAGGCGGTATTGGTTATGATCCGGGTTCATTGTTACGAGACAGAAACCCGCCCTGGCCATTGGAACAACAGCAGTTCTATTATAGAAAACACCATCAGGCTGCGCTGGCTGCAGGGCTAACAACAGAAACATCAGAGGATCAGTATTTCTGTTGGATCGATGAAACAACGGCACAACGTTCCCTTAAAGTTCTGGGCCTGTTTTGCCGTTTGTTGGAGCAGGATGGAAAATCGCGCTACCTGTTGAACCATGAGGTTCATTTCCTGGCACATCTCAAGGAAGCGCTGGCAGGTCTGGCCGCCAGAGACGTAGATAACACCGCATTATTCAATGGTTTTCTGAACTGGTTGAACACCACGTTCGAGCCCCGGATGACAACAGCACTACACGATTTACAACAGGCACATAAGGCAATACCTGCATGAAAGCAATGATTCTGGCTGCTGGCCGTGGCAAACGCATGGCGCCGTTAACAGACACGGTGCCCAAACCGCTGCTGAATGTGGCGGGAAAGCCTCTGATTCAACACCATATAGAGCGCTTGCGTGATAGCGGCATTACTGAACTGGTCATCAATGCTGCCTATCGGGCAGATCAGCTGGTAGCCGCTTTGGGCGATGGGCATGAGTTGGGTGTTGATATTTCATGGAGTATTGAAGAGCAGGCACTGGAGACAGCCGGTGGCATTCGACATGCGCTACCGCTGTTGGGTGACGCCCCTTTCCTATTGGTGAATGGGGATGTATGGACGGAACTCGATTTTTACGCGCTCTCCACAATGCCACTACATGATGATCTGGCTCATCTGGTCATGATTCCTTCTGCACAGCACCATCGTTCAGGAGACTTCCATTTGACGCCACAGGGCCGGTTACGACTCGAAGGGCCAGGCAAACAGGTCTATGCGGGTATTTCCGTGCTGTCACCAGGACTGGTAAGCGCGCTCGAGGATGGAGCGTCCTGTGCGCTGGTTCACCCACTTAAAAAAGCGATTGAGGCAGATAAGGTCAGCGGTTCACTCTATACCGGTGACTGGGTAGACGTGGGTACACCCGAGCGGTTGGCAGCACTGGAAAAACGCCTTGGTCATGGGTAAGCCTTTCAATATATACAGGCGCTTTAGAGGGGGTGATACCGTACGAGGCGCCCGGCCTCGTGGGGTGAATCACGCCCATTTCCCCTCTCCTCAGCAAAAGTGACGCTATAACCGCCTGGATTGTGCTCTATCTTCATTACAAACAGATACAAGCAAGTACACCAACGCATGATGTTCACATGGCATCGATCACTCAACTGTATGGGCACAGAGCTAAATAGGCACAGAGCTAATTTTCACATAACGAGACTTGACAACAATGTGTTTGGCAGCAATGTGTTTAACAAAAACGTGTTTTCCAATAACCACGTGCGAATAACTGGCTTGCAAACAACTGGCAATCGAACTTTTCAATTCTCTCCTTCAACGATTTCTCGCGATAGCCAACTTCCCCGACACCATCTACCGTAACAACTTTATCCCGGTAGAGACTCACTCAAAATGCGACCCAACAGCCATGTTAACCACTACATTAACCGCTACATCAACAACAACTACATCAACAACAACGACATCATCAGCAACGACATTAGCAATCATCTTCATAACCATACGTAACAACCGCACTTGACAACTGTTTGCCAAAGACTTTTATAAGACAATCTAAAAAATCACGTTCATAGGGCAGGCTCAAACAGGCACTGTCGAAGGACAACGCCTTAATGACTACCGCTGAGGGATGCAAAATTGGTAGCATGGTGGCATCTTGATATTTGATGGTGTGTCGGGCGGATGATGTAGCTGCCGTTTACGATTTCAATTTATCGCAGAAGCACAGCTTACTCCCTGCATGCCGCGACATACTCGAGGAGAACAGCATGAAAGCAGAAATCAATTGGACCAATGGGCGCCAATTTGTAGCAGAAGCGGGAAGCGGCCATAGCGTCGTTATGGATGGATCACCCGATCATGGCGGGCGTAACACAGGCCCACGCCCGATGGAAATGGTGCTTATGGGGTTGGGGGGCTGTACCTCCTTCGATGTGATCGAGATTCTTTCCAAAGCGCGTCAAAACGTGGTCGACTGTAAAGTAAAACTGGATGCCGAACGTGCTGATACAGTGCCTTCCGTGTTTACGCGAATTCACATCAAATTTATTGTTACCGGACACAACCTCAAGGAAACACAAGTCAAACGTGCCGTGGAACTTTCGGCTGACAAATATTGCAGCGCTTCCCTGATGCTGACCAAAGGGGGAGTGGAAATTACTCACGAGTATGAAGTCCACGAAGCCGATACCTGATACTTGCCTTTGATTGAAGCTCTCCTTTCCAGGAGAGCCTCGCCTTGCATGCAGGCACTGGACATGGGGCCTCCGTTCCATTGCTGACCTTTAGTGCTCAGCTCAATCTTTAGTGCTCTATCCAATTTTAGTGCTCTAGCCCATCACAGGCCGAATATATCAATTGCGCGTCTCTTTCCTAATGCCGCTCCACATGTTGAGTCATCATTTTGCCCCCGCTCTTTTTTCCGTCTCTCTTTTCCCTTTTCGTGTCCTTCACCGCTCGTTCCTGGCGAGCTATTAATCATTTTCAAACTATAGGGTCATGATTACCTGGGGTTGATGCGCAATAATGCCAATGCATGGAGTACCATTGGAAAAGATCATGCATGCCGCCCCCTTTTCTGATTGCACATTTTTCTTGTGAACGTCGGGTATATTTCCTTCCTCAAATCACATATGAGAGGTGTTATTCAGCCGAAATGGGGGCATAATACGGCACCTTGCCATCGCAAGGGTCTTCATCGGTTTTACGACCGATACCTGCAAATCCCGATATGCCAAAGGGGGGGCATGAATTGAGCGATAGGCTTAGACTCCACGGATTCAATAATCTGACCAGTTCTCTTAGCTTCAATATCTACGATATTTGTTACGCGCAAACGCCCGAGCAACGTGAGGAGTACATTGATTATATCGATGACCTTTACAGTGCTGACCGTTTGACTCAAATACTGAAAGACGTCACCAATATCATTGGTGCGCACGTACTGAATATTGCCCGTCAGGATTATGAACCTCACGGAGCCAGCGTTACCATCCTGATTGCAGAGCATGCACTGGAAGAACCCGTGAATACGGAGCCTGGCCCGGGACCTCTCCCTGAAACCATTGTGGGCCATCTCGACAAAAGCCATGTTACGGTTCATACCTATCCGGAATCACATCCGGAAAATGGAATCTGCACTTTCCGTCTGGATATCGATGTTTCTACCTGCGGGATGATTTCACCGTTGAAAGCGCTCAATTATCTGATTCATAGTTTCGATTCGGATATCGTCACCATGGATTATCGTGTCCGCGGCTTTACGCGGGATATCAATGGTAGAAAACTCTTTATTGATCACGAGATCACCTCGATTCAGGATTATCTGGCTGAAGACACCAAACGCCGATATCAAATGATCGATGTGAATGTCTATCAGGAAAACCTGTTTCATACCAAAATGCTGCTGAAGGAATTTGACCTCGACAACTACCTGTTTGGCATTACCAAGCGCGATATCTCCTTTGAAAAGGCAGCATCGATAGAATCAGGCTTACGTCGAGAGATGCTGGAAATTTTCTACTCACGTAATCTCGATTAGCGTGGATGAATCGAGGTCACACTTTTTATTGAGAATAACGGAAAGTGTCAACGGGCCATGTCATTCACACTCAGCCCAACGGCGCCTGTGCCCTCTTTTAGTCCGCTTGTTTTGGCGGACTAAATCAGCCAGTATAGCCTCTCGCTCAGGGCCTTCACCGCTCTCCCCCATCTCCGAATATCACTTTCCGTTGCCAACATCCATACTATCGATCATCAGAGACATTGGTATCGATCATCAGAGACACTGGAGATGATCGTGATTTCTTGCATGGACAGGACACCGCGCCTGGCCCCGAATCGAGCAAAAAAATGCAAGGCGTAAACTCATTAAAGGCGAATAAAGTCGTAAACCGCTATGCTTGATGACATGTCAGCTCTGGATCACTGCCATCGGTAAAGTGATAACAAACACTATAAGGTGAAGGGATTTTCTCGGATGCAAACAGTAACTCAGCACAAAGCCTTTGTTCTCCTGCTCGCGCTGGTGACCGTGGCGTTTTTCATGCTCATCAAGCCCCATTACGGTGCTATTTTCTGGGCAGTGATTCTAGCGATACTCTTTCAGCCGATGAACAATGCTTTTTATCGTTGGTTTAAAGGGCGCGGTAATCTGGCTGCGCTCATGAGTGTCACCGTCTGTATTTTTATCGTCATCATTCCTACCTCCTTGATTATTGGGGCTTTGGTAAGAGAAGGCGCTTCGGTCTATACCCATCTGCGAAGTGGTGATATCGATTTCAATGCGTATCTTATACGTATTCAAAATGCGATTCCCCCACGCGTTATCCATTTCATTAACCATTACCGCTTGGGTAATCTATCTGAGCTGAGAGAGCATTTATCATCCGGCGCGGCACAAGGTAGTCAGATGCTGGCCTCCAGTATTTTTTCCTTCGGACAGAATACGCTGGAATTCAGTGTGGGGCTCGGCATCATGTTGTACCTGCTTTTCTATCTTTACCGTGATGGACAGAGGCTGGGAAATCAAATCCTCGCCGCTATCCCACTGAGTGAAGATTACACCAACCAGTTGGTAAGCAAATTTACCGCGGTGGTGCGTGCCACGGTGAAAGGTAACGTTATCATTGCGATCGTGCAGGGAGTTATCGGAGGTGTCACTTTCTGGCTATTGGGTATTAACGCCGCGCTACTGTGCGGTGTCATGATGGGATTTATGTCACTCTTACCCGCAATAGGCGCCGCTATTGTGTGGATACCTGTCGCCGTATATTTACTGGTCGTGGGCGACTATATCAGCGGTGGCATACTGATCTTTGTCGGCGTATGCATCATCGGGATGGTGGATAATGTACTACGTCCACCGCTGGTAGGAAAAGAAACCAAACTTCCCGACTATATGGTGCTTATTTCTACCATCGGCGGCCTCTCCATGTTCGGTATCAACGGCTTTGTCGTTGGCCCCCTTATCGCTGCATTGTTTATTGCCGCGTGGACACTATTTGCAGAAGAACAGTCGGAATTCCGTAGAAGAAACATGCAAAGAACCTCGAGAGATAAGATGAACGCTTCTACAGATGAGAACCCCAAAAACTATAAACAAAAAGTTTCAAAAAAACCAATCAAATAGAAAACAAAATCCACTATTTGAACTTTATAAGCAATAAAGATTTAAAAAATCCATAAAGAAAAGTATAAATTAAAACAAAAAACTCACAACAAAGCGGTAGACTATGAGCCAATCACACATTGTGGATCAACTCATATGACTACCCCCTATGAAATCCTCGCTGACTCCGCAATAAACGGCTCTAAAGAAAACAGGAAAGAGCGTTTGAGCAGCGAGGTACAGACGAGCAATACACCGTATCAGCCTCTTCCGCAATCGCATGGAGAGGTTATTGCTGCACGTATTGATGAATTACCGTCCTGTAAGGCGCTTTGGTCATTTATCGCTCTTCTATCGTTAGGTGGCTTTTTTGAGTTATTCGACCTTTTCCAGAGCGCCTATATTAGCCCTGGACTCATTGGGTCGCATATCTTTGCCCAGGGTAACCATGGCGTATTCGGCTTTTCAGATCAGGCAGCCTTCACGGCGGCTACTTTTCTTGGGCTATTCGCAGGTGCCAGCCTGTTAAGTGCCTTGGTAGACCGTTTTGGCCGACGTTCTGTTTTTACTATTGCACTTATCTGGTACAGCATCATGAGTGTTCTGATGGCGGTGCAAACGCATGCGTTGGGTGTCATTGGCTTCCGCTTTATGGTGGGTATAGGGCTTGGGGTAGAACTGGTCACGATTGATGCCTATCTAACCGAATGTGTACCCACACATATGCGCAATAAGGCGTTTGCGTTCGCTTTTGCCATACAATTCCTGTCAGTCCCCTGTGTCGCACTGATGTCCTGGCTTTTGGTACCACATGCGCCCATGGGCATAGCAGGCTGGCGCTGGGTCGTACTGATGAGTGCGGCCTTTGCACTGATCGTTTGGTGGTGTCGTAAAAAATTACCCGAATCCCCTCGCTGGTTGGCTGAGCATGGGTATTACCAAACAGCTGATAACATCATGTCAGAGATAGAAGCCAAATGTGGAATCGCTCGCAAAGACACTGCTAAACGTCCCGAACACCATGCAGTATCAACCACCAGTTCCGTATGTTTACGAGCCAGCACTCAAACAGCAGCATCAACTGTGGTACCAAAACATAACGAACGTAATGTCAGTATGTGGCAGGCCCCTTACCGTAACCGCGTCATACTATTGGTCGTTTTCAATATATTTCAGGCCATTGGCTTTTTCGGTTTTGGTAACTGGCTACCTGCGCTGTTAAGCAATCGGGGGACAGCCATTACTCATAGCCTGCTGTATGCTTTCTTCATTACACTTGCCTATCCATTAGGCTCAATTATGCTGATGAAAGTAGCCAATCGTGTCGAGAACAAATGGCAAATCGTCCTCGCTAGCCTGGGTACAGTAATATTCGGCACTTTGTTTGCCTATTCCCTCCATCCTATTGCATTGATAGTGACAGGCTTTATGGTGACATTAAGTACCGCATGGATGACCTATGCTTTCCACGCATATCAGACAGAACTGTTTCCAACGGCTATTCGAGCGAGAGCTGTCGGCTTCTGCTATTCATTCAGCCGAATATCTACTGTATTTTCCAGTATCCTGATCGCCACTATTCTGAGCCTGTGGGGCGCCACCTCCGTGATCGCCTTTATTGTTATCAGCATGTTGATCGTCATGCTGACCATTGCATTCTTTGGTCCTTTAACACGTGGGCGATCACTGGAAAGCATTAGTGAATAAAAAAGAAGGAAGATTTAACCCTGAAGTCGAAACAACCAGATATCCCCAGCCTGCACTTGCGAGGCTGGGGCCGAAGGGAATCCCCTCTTTCAAGTAGGCCTGCTCCCCCTCCTTACCAAGGGCGGATGTTCCTTCAAAGGGTGCCGAGACGTTACTATCCGAGCGCCTGATTACACATTCCCTCTTACATAGAACGTGCCTGCGTAGATGCCTTTCATACCGATTTTCATTTTTGAATCTTTTCTGACACACGTCTTTTTGCTGCAGAGACTCTTTACCCCGATCAATGCTACCAACCGTTTTTCTGCCCCTGTTTCTTCTTACGAGATCTTGTACTTCTGAAGGCTGTATGTGTCGGTTACTTTTTTCCCAACCATGCATGGCGGACAGATGCCTAACCGTATGATGACGGCCTTCCAAAGCTTTCTCCGAAGAAGATGTCGTATGCAATGATGTGGCGGGACATTGATCATGAGAAAGCATTGGGATTCCTGTTTTCCCCCCATTTGCTGGGGTCGATGTAATGCTTGAAGACATATTCCATCTGAGACCACCACGCACCATGAAGGTTAAAAGCCCCAATCCTGCCGCTAGCGCAAGAATAACAGGAAGCGCTTGAATACCTGCCCATGCACCCAATGCTGAAAAGAGTTTCACATCACCATAACCCATTCCATCCTGTTGCATGAAAAGACGATAAAAGCCATTAATGGCATATAGGCAGACATACCCCGTGACTGCACCAAATAACGCCTGCTCAGCCGACGTGAAAAGGCCAAACGCGTTCAATATAAGCCCAAGCCACAACAATGGCATTACAATATAATCAGGCAGTAAACGCCGCTTGATATCTATTAGCGATAGATAAAGTAATGCTCCCTCTAAAATGCCCAGGGCCAACCACTGTTCAAGTGCCAGAGGAAGAAAGCTGATCAATACAAACAGAAGTAGTGATAAAGCAAAGAGGATAAAAAACGTATAGTTAGAACAGATGTATTCACGAAGACAAGCACCAAAAGGCACACAATATTTCATACCGAACACTCTTATGGGATGTGGATATTGGTTTAACGGCCATTTGGAAAGAAAATGAAGGACGAGTCAGTAAAATTAAGGATAAATTCAAAAGCGGGGATACTTGTCACAAGTGTCAAATGAAGCAGCTTCTCTCTATAAACGCGTTATCACATAAAAAAACCCGGGATTCCCAAAGGAACCCCAGGCGTTGTGGACGGCTAAATGATTCTATTGTTTTTGTTTGAAGGAACCGCCATCAGTAGGATTCATTTTTATTTTTGTTTTGAATCCGGTTATTGCTCTCATTGCTTGGATAAGGGCCATGTGAATAGACGGTGAATCAAATGATGCCGACTAGACATTCCTGTTTATACAAAAGATGTGCCATAAATTTAAAAATATTTTTATAATCAATCAATTACAACAATATAATCAGTGAAGGCGCATATCCCGGGCCGAAGTACAAAACAAACAATTTGCCTAATCGGAGCATTAATATTCCTGCATGCATCAAATGAGTGCTTAAGCGAGTACATGGCGCTGACTTTGTTACCCAGACCGCATGCTTGCATGTTTTTTCCACTCGCTGCGTGTCATTTCCCAGATCTCTGTTTCGAGATTATCCCCCTCTAGAAAATCCGCATGAGAATGCCCAATCAAGCGCATACCAGTTCGTTTTGAAAGACGAGCCGAACCTTTATTCAAAACGGCCTTTTGAGTCACCATACGTTCGAATCCCAACACGTCAAACCAGAATGCCGTCACTGCCTCTACCGCTTCCGTCATGTAACCGTGACCCTGCCACTCCGGCGCCAACCAAAATGATCGATTCTGACGAGAGGAACGATAGAGCTCGATAATACCGATGAGCTGGCAAGGGTATTCACGGGTCCGCAATGACCACATCCACAGATTCCCCTTGGCAATGTTGGGTAAAACGCTATGTTTCAGGAAATCTTGAGCACCTGTGGGTGGATATGGCCAGGGAATACCTTTATAGAGGAAACGCACCACCTCCCAACGGGGAAGCAATTGTTGGATTGCGCCAGCATCATCAAGCTCGATCGGTTTGAGTAGCAGGCGAGATGTTTCCAGAGGAGGATAAGCCATAACACATTACTCACAGCTATAGGCCGATAATATCGAGGACGCAGCCCCTACCCCATGGACTCCAATCGACGTCCACCCATCAAATGCATATGAATATGATAGACAGTTTGCCCGCCATATTCGTTACAGTTCATCACGACGCGATAGCCGTTTTCAGCAATGCCATACTCCTTGGCCAACTGGGCAGCCACCACTGGCAACCGACCCACAAGGGGAGCATCTTCCTCAGTCAGGTCATTCAGGGTCGGTATCGCTTTTTTGGGCACGATCAGAAAGTGAATCGGGGCGTTAGGGTTAATATCCTTGAAGGCGATAATCTCGTCATCTTCAAAAACGATATCGGCAGGAATTTCTCGTGCAACGATTTTTTCAAACAGCGTGGTCATGAGGACCTCTTTTCAGCTCAAATTGTTTTCAAATAGTGGCGCTACCAACGGTGCGCATCTGTACTGCCTTGGTTATATGACATCTGTTATGTATATCAGTACTTGTGTAGCGGCAGCAGGCAGATTACAGCAAGCAAGGAATTCAGCGCCTTGCACGACGCCGAATCTTTTTCTTACATACCCACGACCCCGTTGAATACTGCTAAAACTTCATGAAGCCTTGGCAGGAATGTTATTAAGCCCGGTTGATGGCCCTGTGCCCAATATCGGTGCGATATTCACCATCCGGCAATGAGATATTATCCAGTGCCTGATAAGCCACGTGGGCTGCCTCAGCAACAGAATCACCCAGTGCGGTAACACAGAGAACACGCCCCCCATCTGACACGATGTGGCCATCCTTCAATGCCGTACCTGCCTGAAAGACTTTCGCGCCGGCACGCTCAGCATTATCTATGCCGGAAATCGGTTCACCCTTGCGGTAAGCGCCAGGGTACCCACCCGACACAAGCACCACTCCCACCGCAGGTTCGGGATGCCATTCACATGTTACTTTATCCAGTTGACCTTCGAGGGCCGCCTGGCAAAGCGTCACTAAATCGGATTTCAAACGTAGCATGATCGGCTGGGTTTCAGGGTCACCGAACCGCACGTTGTATTCAATAACTTTGGGTGCGCCTGAAGCATCAATCATCAAGCCTGCATACAAAAAACCAACGAAGGGTGCGCCCTCTTCACGCATACCGTTAATCGTAGGTTCGATGACCTCTTTCATGATGCGTGCTTCAACATCAGCGGTTACCACTGGCGCGGGCGAATATGCCCCCATCCCCCCGGTATTCGGGCCTTTATCCCCATTCAAGGCACGTTTATGATCCTGACTGGTCGCCATCGGGAGAACATTGACGCCATCAGACATAACGATAAAGCTGGCCTCTTCACCCTCCAAATACTCTTCGATAACAACACGGGCCCCGGCTCCTCCAAAGGCGTTGGCTTCCAGCATATCGTGGATAGCCTCCCGAGCTTCCTGTTCAGTCATGGCCACAATAACGCCCTTGCCAGCGGCCAACCCGTCCGCCTTGATGACAATGGGAGCGGCTTTTCCTTTTTCGGCCAGTTGATCCAGATACTTCAGCGCCTCTTCAACCCGGGTAAAGGTTTGGTATTCCGCTGTGGGGATGGCATGGCGCGCCAAAAAATCCTTCGTGAAGGATTTGGAGCCTTCCAGTTGAGCCGCCTGCTGACCGGGACCAAAAATGGGCAGTTGTTCCTGCTCGAAGCGATCGACAATTCCTTTCACCAAAGGCACTTCAGGTCCAACGATTGTCAGGGCAATGTCTTCACGCTTCACTAAAGCAATCAAGGCATCAAAATCATCCACAGCGATAGCGACATTGGAGACCTTTTCTTCGAGGTCTGTCCCTGCATTCCCCGGCGCCACAAACACGTGCTCAACGTGCGGGGATTGTGCGGCTTTCCATGCCAGCGCATGTTCGCGCCCACCATTGCCGATAATAAGAACTTTCATGACATTGATCCCTGAAAAAAGAAAACAAGATTCTGGCGAATTGTTTATAGCTGACAAAAGGCACTCCCTGAACAAAGGCGCACCACACCACTCTGGATTCACCTCATAGGTTGGGAGGACAGGAATTTGAGTGGCTAATCATGCAATGAACCAACAAGAGTGCCATTGGATTACAGCAAACGATCTTTACCTTAAAGCACACCATTAAACCTTAATTATGCCAGAAAACAACGGCAAAAAAGTATCAACGACCGATAGGATCACAGGGAATGAGTGGCATAAAATCCCCTAATGCAATGGGAAACTGGTATCCTGATATCATTGTGTCAGGAGCCTATGCATGAATCTTATCCTATTTCAGCCCAGCGATCTGCTCAGTGAAACTGAAGGAAATTCCCGTGTGGTGATTAAAGACCCACGGCGTCTATTACATCTGCAACGTGTGCATAACGCTCAGGAAGGGCAAATCTATCGTTTGGGCGAAATGGACGGCGCTATTGGTGAGGGAAAGCTTCTCAGCCTGACAGACGAACAGGCAATTTTTTCCTTCGAACCCAATGCATTACCCCCAACAGCCTTGAATCTACATGTCCTGCTTGCACTTCCACGGCCAAGAATGCTGGCACGTAGCCTGCAAAACCTTGCCACGCTGGGGGTCAAGCAAATATCCCTGATCAACACTGCACGGGTAGAAAAGAGCTATTGGCAATCTGCCGAGCTGGACGAAGAAAAAATTCAGACACATCTTGAACTTGGTTTGGAACAGGCACGTGATACGGTTTTGCCGCAGGTAGAATTGATCAAACGTTTCAAACCCTATGTGGAAGATACACTCCCCGAGATTCTTCAGCATCGGCGTGGGCTAGTGGCTGATCCCAACGGTACCCTGGAATGCCCACGCGGCCTGCCTCAAAATACGCCATTGGTGTTGGCTATAGGGCCAGAAGGTGGCTTTATTGATTATGAGGTACAGGCATTGAACGCTATAGGTTTTGAGAGCATTCATTTGGGTGAGCGCATTTTACGTGTTGAAACGGCCGTTGTAGCGCTCATTTCGAAGCTGTACTGAAGCATCATTAAAAGAAGAGCAGTGCGATGACGCATGGTTTTTCCGTCAATTTTGTCTTTCGATACATGATCAGAGGCTCTGATTGCCTCGGAAACAGCTATTTCCTCCCCTAAAGAGGGCTGGTGTAATGTTCAGGTAAATGCTAGTTTCTCAGGATATGCATCTGAATTAACACTGTTTTTTATAACAACGCTTCCCCTGGCGGGCTTTTGGTAAAACCATGTGCCATTTGTCACCCCGGGGCATAACGCCATCCTCGAGAACGCGACGATGATATTGCCGCTGATTGTATTATTTCCTTTTATCGGAAGTCTGGTACCTGTCATTGCCCGACATACCGGAAGGACAACTACCGCGCTGCTAACAGCCTTGTTACCGATGGGCTCATTGGCACTTACGCTGTGGTTGGCCTTTCATTTGATACATCAGCATAGCCTGTACTTCACCTTGCAATGGGTACCCCAATTGGGTCTTGAGCTCGGCTTTCGTTTTGATGGGCTGACACTGTTGTTTTGCCTATTGATTTTGGGCATCGGGCTACTGGTGATCATGTATGCGCGTTACTACCTCGATCCTGAAGATTCCATTCTGAGATTTTATTCATACCTGCTCCTCTTCATGGGCTCCATGCTGGGTATCGTTGCGTCGAATAATCTGCTCTTGTTGTGGATATTCTGGGAACTGACCAGCATTACCTCCTTTCTATTGATAAGCTTCTGGACGCATCAAAGTAGTGCGCGTAAAGGGGCACGTATGGCGCTCGCTGTTACGGGCGCCGGTGGCTTATGCTTATTGGCAGCTTTCATGCTGATAGGCCAGGTGGCAGGCACATTCAATATCGGTGAAATTCTCGCTCATCAAAATATACTGCGAGACAGCACGCTTTACCCAGTCATACTGACACTGGTGTTGTTGGGCGCGTTTACCAAATCAGCCCAATTCCCTTTTCAGTTCTGGCTCCCCCACGCAATGTCAGCGCCCACCCCGGTCAGTGCCTACCTGCACTCGGCGACCATGGTCAAGGCTGGCATATTTCTATTGATCCGCCTTTATCCCGTATTGGGTGGCACACATTACTGGTATTACACCGTCACCCTGGTCGGCCTGTTCTCCATGTTCTACGGTGCTTACGTGGCATTAATGCAATATGACCTGAAAGGATTGCTGGCCAATTCCACCATCAGTCATCTGGGGCTGATCACCATGCTGTTAGGGCTGGATACACGCCTTTCCACATTGGCGGCGGTCTTCCACGTAATCAACCATGCCATTTTCAAAGCCTCCCTGTTCATGGCTGTGGGCATTGTTGATCATGAGTGCGGTACCCGTGATACACGCAAGTTGGGGGGATTAAGAAAAATCATGCCGTATACCGCAGCGCTTGCGACGGTGGCCGGCGCCTCCATGGCCGGTGTTCCCCTGTTGAATGGGTTCATCTCCAAGGAAATGTTTCTCAATGAAGCATTGCAAAGCCAGAATCTGGGGGGGCTTTCCTGGCTGATTCCAGCGCTGGCTACATTAGGCTCAGCGCTCTCGGTGGCTTACTCGCTGCGACTGGTAGTCGATGTTTTCTACCGGGGGCACCCACGCTATTTGCCCAAGGTTCCCCATGAGGCCCCGCGTCCGATGCGCTTGCCCATCGAGGTATTGATCATCCTTTGCCTGGCAGTTGGGATGTTCCCCTCGTTTACCGTGGGCTTCCTGCTTAATATGGCTATGCAGGTGGTTTCCCCCGATGCCATGATCGGACAGAATCTCTCACTTTGGCACGGCTTCAACGGGCCTTTCATCATGAGTCTTCTGGCCATGTTTTTTGGCCTCCTCATCTATTTATTACGCCATACATTTCACAGCAGTTTCAGACGAGATGTGCTCGCCACCAATGCCACACTCGTGTTCGAACGCTATGTACAGAAAACAACGGCTTTTTGCGAGTCCATGTTGGAACGGTTCGATTCGCACTCGCTGCAAAATTATTTGACCGTCATGATCACCCTCATTCTATTCATGGCAGCGTATGGACTACTGAAAATGCCTCAGTTGCTGGGTAACGTTCCCATGCAACCCATTGATCCATATGTATTGATTGGCGCCATTGTGATGTGTATTGGTGCAATTGCCACGGTCAATTTTCAACGCCAGCGATTGATTGCCCTGATCTGCCTCTCCATCACGGAACTCATGGTAGTGCTGACATTCCTGAGATTTTCAGCGCCCGACCTGGCATTGACGCAGCTGGTTGTTGCGCCTGTGACCATGATTCTTATGTTGCTGACTCTCTTTTTTCTGCCACAACAAACCCCGCGCGCCTCCAGTGGTATCCGTATTTTGCGTGACATGTTGCTAGCCGGTGCCGTGGGAATTGTAGTTGCGTGTCTCGATTTTGCCGTGCTGACAGAGCATTATCAGCCCATTGGGCATTACTTTGTGACCCATGCACTTTCCCTTGCGGGAGGAGCAAATGCGGTTAATGTGATTATCGTGGATTTCCGCGGGTTCGATACATTGGGAGAAATCAGCGTGTTGGGCATCACGGCATTGGGAGTGCTCAAACTACTGAATCGTATGAAGCTATTCGTGCCTACGACCAGTGCGGAAAACCGCCCCTGGTCACCCGAGTATTACCCTACGATTTTCGGTTCAATGGCGCAGGTTTTATTCCCCATTGCCCTGCTGATTTCATTTTTCCTTCTACTGCGTGGCCACAACGAGCCCGGTGGTGGTTTTGTCGGGGGATTGGTCGCCGCCTCTGCTCTTATTACGCTTTACATGGCACGTGGCGTTGAATGGTCCGTCCGCCGTATGCATGTGGATTTCCAACGTGTAATCGCCATCGGATTATTGTTGGCATTCATGACAGGCTCGATTGGTCTTTTCGTTGACCACCCCTTCATGAGCATGTGGTTCAGGCACATTCACATTCCGGTCTTTGGTGATGTCGAAATGACCACAGCACTCTTCTTCGATATCGGCGTGTATCTGGTTGTCATCGGTTCCACCATGATGATTCTGGCCAACCTGGGCCGTCTGGCGACGCCCTATAGCCCCGCACGCATACGTAAAATCGTGAATCAACGCTCTCGGCGTGAGGATATCTAACATGGAAGCCATTTTTTCAATCACCATTGGCGTTTTGGTAACCTGCGGTGTCTTCATGCTTCTGCGTGGACGCACCTACCCCGTCGTGATGGGGATGAGCTTGCTAACCTTTGCTGTCAACCTGTTCCTGTTTTCCATGGGGCGGCTAGTCAAGGATGGTAGTAGCCTGATTACCGACAAGCTCCCCAACATCGACCCGATTCCCTCCGCCCTGGTACTCACAGCCATCGTCATCGGTTTTGCAATGACCGCCTTTGTCATGATTCTGGCTATTCGTGCCCGTGCGGATCATGGCAGTGACCATGTTAACGGAAGTCGTCGTAAATCCCGCCATGATCGGGAAGCAGATCCTCTTGAGCGCAATAAAATGCAGGGAGGCATCAAGTACCGATGATGTATCAGTTGGTCATTCTACCCATACTCCTCCCCTTGTTGACGGCATGCGTGCTCTTGCTGATCAACGCTGAGCAACCGCGCCTGCCGCGAATCATTACAGCTGTATCCATGGTGTTGCAGTTAGCGGTTGCTCTCTCTCTTGTTGTAATGGCCTCCAGCAACAAACTGACTGTATACGCGCTGGGTAATTGGCATGCCCCCTATGGCATTGTGTTGGTAAATGACCGACTGAGTGCCTTTATGGTATTGATCACTATCCTGTTAGGCACGGCAGCACTGCTATATGCCTCTGATGGGCAGGATACCAAGGGCAGCAACTTCCACGCCGTCTTCCAATTCCAGCTCATGGGCATTTGTGGTGCATTCCTGACCGGTGACATTTTTAACCTGTTCGTTTTCTTCGAAGTGCTGTTAATCTCCTCCTATGTACTTCTTCTTCACTCCGGGGGACGTAAACGAACGTTGGCCGGGATGCATTATGTTGTATTGAACGTTGCCGCCGCTTCCTTCTTCCTGATCGCTATCGGTGTACTCTATGGTACTCTGGGAACGCTCAACATGGCTGACATGGCGCTTAAGATTCAGCACTTGACAGGCCGCCAACAGGCACTTGTGGCGTCATCCGGCCTGATCCTGATTACTGTCTTTTTGTTGAAGGCAGCGATCTTCCCGCTGCATTTCTGGCTGCCTCGTGCCTATGCGGCCGCGCCCGGCTCCGTCGCTGTTATCTTTGCGATAATGACCAAGGTCGGAATTTACGCCGTCTTGCGTGTTAACACGCTCATCTTTGCCAGTCATCCAAGTCTTTACGAAACCCTTGGTCATGCCTGGTTATGGTGGGGAGGCCTTGCGACCATTGCCATGGGAGGGCTAGGCGTATTTTCAAGCCCTGATCTTCGCTTGCAGGTCAGTTATCTGACCCTGGTATCAGTAGGCACTATGGTCGCTGCACTTGGTATAGGCAGCCCCGACAGTTTAAGTGCGGTACTTTTTTATCTCCCCCATACCACCTTTATTACAGCAGGGCTTTATTTGATTGCCGAGGTCGTTGGACGGCAACGGGGTCGTGCAGGAACACGTATTGTAAAAAGTCGCCGATTACGCCAGCCTTATATATTGGGAAGCCTGTATTTGATTGGCATGTTGGCTATTTTAGGCATTCCCCCCTTCTCCGGCTCCATCGCCAAAGTCATGATTCTGTTTACCGCACATGGGAGTGAGCGCCTTTGGTTATGGGGGCTGGTGCTCTTTTCAACCTTGTTGGGCATTATCAGTGCATCACGCGCGGGAACCACGATCTTTTGGCGTACAGGAGAGGATGCATCGCCTAAAGGAGCCTTGCTCAATCTGAAAACAGGCGGAGCTGTATTGGCATTGTTGAGCAGTGCCGTCCTGATTCCGCTTTGCGCATATCCCCTACAGGCTTATACGCACGCGATTGCCCTTCAATTATTCGATGCCAATACGTATACCCAAGCGATCATGGGTCACGCATTCTCTACTGCACAAAACGGTGGAGCCTCATGAAAAGACTGTTCAAGTGGTTGGTGACTCACCCCTTTATCTCGAGCCTGCTCTTCGTGATGTGGCTAATGTTAACCAGCTTTAGCCTGTCGAATGCGGCAACGGCCCTGATATTGGCCATTATTATTCCAAAAGTCACGGATGCCTTTTGGGTACCTCAACCCAAGATCCATCGCCCCTGGTTGATGGTGTCGTTCGTTTTTCACGTAATAACGGACATCATTGCATCCAATATACGCGTCACAAAAAATATTCTTTCACCACGTCATACACCGCAGCCGGCTTTTGTTTTTTATCCGCTTGCCATGCAGGAACCCTTTCCGATTACGCTTCTCACCAGTACGCTATCACTATCGCCCGGCACGCTGTCCGCCCATTTGCGTCCCCATGACAATACATTACTGATACACGCACTGGACGTAGACGATGTTGAAGGATTAGTGAACTTTATATATGAACGCTACGAACGGCCTCTAAAGGAGATATTCGGATGCTAACCACTTTTCCTGTTATCTTGATGGGTATCTGGATGAGTGCTGCGCTCTTCATGATGGCCATGGCCTGTAATCTGTACAGAATCGTCATAGGCCCTAGTCTGGCTGACAGGATTGCTGCACTTGATTCTCTTAGTATCAATGCCATCGGTCCCATTTTGTTATTGGGGATGAATACTGGGCAACGCTCAACTATTGATGCCGCCATTCTGGTCGCCCTGTTAAGTTTTCTATCAACGGCAGCACTCTGCAAATACCTGTTACGAGGTATGATCATTGAGTGAAGAGCACATTCATGTGGAATGTTCAGTTGCCCTTGATCACCCTTTTTTCGTTGTATTGACCTCCCTGATACTGAATGGAAAACAGCTATGCTCTTTTTTTTAATACAGTGCTTTATTGCAGTATTACTTGTTATCGGTGGGATGGCGGCACTTGTCGGTGCTATTGGAACCATGCGATTCAATGATTTTTATATGCGCATGCATGGGCCAGCCATGAGTTCAACGGTAGGCTTGGGGAGTATTATCATCGCCTCAATCATTTTTTACTGGTACCACCTGGGCACGTTAAGGACGCCGGAGCTGGTACTGCTGGTGCTCGTCATTATCACGACACCCATCAGTGCCCACCTGCTGACCATGACAGCCATGCACCTGAAACTTCCACGGCAATCCAATACACAAGGCGGCCCTTTCGAGATCAACGAAAAAATCGATCAGGACTAACCACGAAAGCTTATTTCAATCATATCTATACCAACAAAAAAGGCTTCCCGGAGGAAGCCTTTAGCATCACTAATATTCATGTGTCGATGTCATGAACAATAGCGCTGGGAAATAAAAATACGACAGCAATTCACAGCCTCTACTTTTTACCAGCCCTGAACTTTGTCGGTAATTAGCCGTGTCAGCATCGCCATGTGGTCTTCGCGATCATTGAGTGCCGGGATATAGGCATAATCACCGCCTCCCGCCTCCGTATAATTATCGCGGTTTTCAACGGAAAGCTCTTCCAGTGTCTCAAGGCAGTCGGCGGCAAATGCCGGGCTCATGATATCAATGGCTTCGTATTTGCCCGTCTTGCCCCACTCTTCCAATGTCATGTCAGTGTAGGGCTGCAACCACTCTTCACGCCCAAAGCGAGACTGAAAGGTCATGGTCCACTGGTCTTCACTCAAACCGAGTTTCTCTGCCACCAGTCGGCTGGTGGTCGAACATTCGTCATAGTAGGGATCGCCTTTCACCTCAACATAACGTTTAGGTACCCCATGGAATGACATGACCAAATGCCCGCGACGCCCCTGTTTCTCCCAATGCTCTTCAACACTGCTAGCCAGAGCCGCAATATAATCCGGATCATCACAGTAGCGTTTAATCATGCGTAATTCAGGAATATTCGGCATTTTATTCAACGCTTTTGCGACACAATCGAATACCGATGCGGTCGTTGAGCTTGAATATTGCGGATACATGGGCATCACAATAACACGCTCCACTCCCTGGCGTTGCAGAGATGCCAAGGCATCATCAACACGTGGCTGGCCATAGGTCATCCCCAACTCGACAGGGATGTCCTCGCCGAACTGGTCACTCAGATTCTTTTTGAGAATGGCCTGCTGCTGACGAGAAATGACCAACAGGGGTGAGCCATTATCGAACCAGATAGACTCATACGCCTTGGCTACCTTGACCGGACGAAAGGTCAACACAATGCCATAAAGGATAGGCAACCATAGGGGACGCGGTGTATCCACAACACGTGGATCTGACAGAAATTCACGCAAATAGCGGCGAACTGCAGAGGTTGTAGGCTGATCAGGTGTGCCCAAATTAACCATCAGGACTCCAAAACGTGGTTTTGGCATAACCCCTCCTCTGTTAATCGATAAAAATCGTGACTTAACATGTTCAATACGGAACACGTTGATTGAAAAAAGATTATAGCGGTAACCGGATTATTCTGCGGCCTGATTCTGACTATGAAGGTAAATAAACACTATCTATCAAGACTATCACTTAATAACAGACAATAATTTATAGCTATTTAAAAGATGAACACAGATGCTGTTTTCCAGAAGCGCAATGAAGCAATAGGCAGAGCAATGAAGAAAAATGCAGTGCTACGAAGAGCTATAGAGAGCAAGAGAGAGAAATCAGGCCTTTTGTCACTATACAAGAGTAGAATGAAGACAAAATGCCAAACAGGCGGTAGTCAACGCACTGGCTACCCGAATGCTCTCCCAATGGGCAGCATCGACTGTAATGGAAAAAGGCATGGAGAGATAGCCAGGCGATAAAGACATGAATAATGGTTGAATAGCGGCCAGATCATGATTGGTCACGTATAGCCTTCATGTCATTATACGATATCAAACACTGCATCAGAGGAAGAAAAAGCGGGTTATAACCGGGTACTCATGGTGCACTCCCCTGAAAACAATGCCTCAGAGTTGTATGAGAAAGGGAGTGACACAACGGATAGGTTTTTATTGCTAATCAAACACAGTGCTGCGGGTTATACATAGGTAATTGATTTAAAGTGTCAACCGTGTACGGCCACTACGCAGGTTGTGCTCTTCCTGAATCAGATAGGCGCGTTTGACACCAATCAAGCGTAAGGTTTGCTTCACCCCTTCGAGTGAACGAAACATCAGGGGACGTCCGCGACGAACGATATTACCCAATAGATGATTGCCTTCCGATAGCTCGACGCGATATTGGTGCTGCCCTTTGGAATGAATAATATTCATATCCAGGGAATTGAAGAGCTCTTGATGTAATTTTAGTTTTTCGATTTCCATACTTTTTATTCTCCAACAACTACTTGTTTTTTCGATATATACGTTTCCTGTTAAGAGTACATATTGAACGTGGATATTTATTCGGTTCATTTAAACGTGAATTGAGGCGGTTTGAACTACACCCCAAAACATGAAATGAAATTACGTTGTAGGCACATCGCCACCTGTCACATCATCTATGTCACATCACCTACTGTATAGATGAACCATGACTGCCCTATGACAAGTGACAGCATAGTGGCGTTATAACAGGAGCGATACCACAACGACGGTATAGCAAAGGCCATCAGATAAGGGATACTACCCAACCATAAGGGAGGAAATAATGTTTGCCTTGCCTTGCATATCGTGCGAATTAAGACAATGCTTTCTCTCTTTAGTTTCAATACATTAAGAGATTAAGCACTCATGATTAAATAGATCATTAGTCGATATTAGCGTGAAAATTGGGAGGAAAAGATAAAAGAATGTTCAGAAAAAATAGAACGGCCTAAACCGGGAGATTAAGTAATAAGCGTACATTGTTCACTGAAAAGCGGGCGATGTAACCGAATTCAATATGGAGGGAGCGAATACTGACCTGGTTTTGCTTACAGCCAAGGCGCGGCAGGATCAACCGACCGAGCCCTGGACTCTTCTGAAGTAACAGAAATACTGTGTACCGCTAGCGGTTGTAACTCGCAGGATCTATATAAATACCCAGCGAATTACGATCAATCCAGCGCGCTTCCTTTACTTCACGATACCGGAATACAACGGTATCCCCTTCTTGTACAGACAACTCAGGATCTTCCACCTGATAAGTATACGCCTGACCATCTATCATCAGGTGATAACGGTATAGATCCGGCATGCCTAGCCACTCTTTGAAAGGGCCTTCTCGCTCGGCTTTTTCAAGAATTCCCTTGCCCTGCAGCTTCTGCTGCTTCTTGTACCCTGAACGACGAAATCCTGAAGCCATGTAAATACCTTATGTTCTACAACTTATAGGGTGTAACGATTAAAACTTTTTACCATCTGTTCAGACTTTTACCACAAGTGCTCTGGCGCCTGACTATACTTTTGCGATAACACCTTGATGATCAAGTCAGACAGCCTTCATGCGCCATCATTGAAACAACGATACCATGAGGTGCTCGCTTTAGGCAGCGAAACACTGAAATACCCATCCTGTACATTATCAATACCACCGGAGCTAAAGCCTTATTCATCAACGTATTGGCCGTAACTTTCAGGGGCGAGGTCTTCGAAACGCGTGTACTTTCCGACGAAAGCCATGTGAACCGTACCAATCGGCCCATTACGTTGTTTACCGATGACCAGCTCAGCCAAGCCTTTGTTATCAGGGTTGTCTCGATTATAAACCTCATCACGATAGACGAAGGCAATCAGGTCAGCATCCTGCTCTATCGCGCCGGACTCACGCAAATCCGACATTACCGGACGTTTATTGGGACGTTGCTCCAACGAACGGTTTAGCTGGGAAAGTGCGACCACGGGGCAATTGAATTCCTTTGCCAACCCTTTGAGAGAGCGTGATATCTCGGAAATCTCGGCCGTACGGTTTTCGGATAATCCCGGAACCTGCATCAGCTGAAGATAGTCGATCATGATGATTCCGACCGGGCCATGTTCACGCACCAGACGGCGTACGCGAGAGCGCATCTCGTTAGGCGATAAGGCAGGCGTATCATCCACAAAAAGCTGGCGATCTTTCAAAAGGTTGACGGCAGAAGTCAACCGGGGCCAGTCCTCATCTTCCAGCTGACCGGTACGCACCTTGGTTTGATCGATTCGCCCCAGTGAAGAGATCATCCTTAACATCAGCTGTTCGGCAGGCATCTCCATGGAGAATACAACAGCTGATACGCCACCGCTGACAACGGCATGCTCAACAAGGTTCATGGCAAAGGTAGTTTTACCCATGGAAGGACGCCCTGCCACGATAACAAGGTCAGAAGGCTGAAGACCCGACGTCATTTCATCCAGATCACGGAAACCGGTGGAAATACCGGTCATCTGCCCCTTCATCTGAAAGAGATGATCAATCTTGTCCACCGCTTTGGTCAACAGATTACTCATGCCTATCGGGCCACCGAACTTGGGACGAGACTCCGAGATCTGGAATACCAAACGTTCAGCCTCGTTCACCAGCTCATCCGACGGGCGCCCTTGGGGAGCAAATGCACCTTCAGCAATCTGATTGGCTGCCTGAATCAGCTTACGCAATGTTGCCCGTTCGCGAACAATATCAGAGTACGCCCTAATATTACTAACAGACGGAGTATTACGTGCCAGCTCGGCCAAATAGGCCAGGCCACCGACTTGCTCAAGCTGATCTCTTAACTCAAGTGCCTCGGAAAGCGTTACAACATCCACAGCATGACTTTCATCCAGCAACTGCTTGATAGCATTGAAAACAATTCGGTGCTCGTAACGATAGAAATCATCGCCCACCAAACGCTCGGAAACCTGCTCCCAAGCGGCATTATCGAGTAATAAACCACCAAGTACAGACTGTTCAGCTTCAATCGAATGGGGGGGTAATTTCAGCGCATCCGTTTCGTTATCATGCGCGCGTACTTCACTCATATCTGTTCCTGAGATTGGCAGTAAGTCGTTTCCACGAGAGACCATAAAGGTGAAGAAAGCCGGATAGCCAACACGTATAACAGTGCTTTGGTAATGGCTGCTCACATATGTAGGAATGTGCCCATGATACCGCGTCGTCCATCAGGCAGGAAGTGCTAGAGACCTTCGTGGTTAACAAATCCGAATTACCATAGCCCAATAAAAAAGGCGCGCCATGATGGCGCGCCTTTTCATGTACTGACTGAAATTATTCAGCAGTAACAACGACACGAACAACAGCTGCAACATCAGGATGCAGCTGAAGGTCAACATCGTATTCGCCGGTGGCACGAATTGGACCTTCAGGCATGCGAACTTCGCTTTTCACGACGTCGATACCAGATTGAGCGATGGCATCAGCCAGATCGCGCGGACCAATTGAACCAAACAGCTTGCCTTCATCACCCGCTTTGGCAACCAGAGACAGCTCGATATCAGACAGCTGTGCTGCACGGTTTTCAGCTTCGGAACGACGAAGTTCAGCTTCAGCCTGAAGTTCGGCACGGCGAGCTTCAAACGCTTCCTGGTTTTCCTTGGTTGCTGGAACAGCCAGACCGTAAGGAACCAGATAGTTGCGACCGTAACCGGCCTTGACGGTGACTTTGTCACCCAGTGAGCCCAGCTTACCGAGCTTGTCGAGCAGAATGACTTCCATCTCGTAGACCTCTCAATGTTCTCTTGTGGCTAGACGACCACGTATATTGGTAAACGTATCAATCAAAGCCAAAAGAAGCACTATGATAATTACGGGCCATGCGGTTAGTAACAATATATAAAATATCACCAACCACAGCCCATTCATCCCTTTAATGCCTACCACACCATGCACAAGTGCGATGCCAGCAATAAGCATGGGTACCCAGGAAACCAGAATTGCTGATGGCATGCCGAGCACTAATCCTAGAAGCGTCACTGCGATCATGATCAGTAACTGAAGCGGTGTTAGCCGAAATGAATGGAATTCATCCCGAAATCCGCCCGGATTATAAAGTGCAGCCTGACAAAAACGTGCAACAGCAATTGCACCTACACTCATCAGACTCGCCATGGCGCCTATCGTTATGCCAAATACCGTGGCAATCAGCTGATTAACACTGATCCCCTGCTTTGCATATGCATTCAGCATGGTATCCAGCTCAACAGAGCGATGGCGTAGCATGTTCATCATTTCTGCCGCATGCGGAGGAACCAGAATATTGGTCTGGACCAGCACCGCCATCAAGGCAGCACCCGCCATCAGCATTTCAGCCCAACTGACTCGGGCACGCAAAACGACAGACATGAGCAGAGTCACCAATAATCCGCAAAGCGGAACAAAGCTTCCCTCAAACGCCCAGAAACCTGAGCCCAACAACCCGGCAATAATAACGGGAGTGGCAACAGCAAAACCCTTTCGAAGGGTAGAAAGAGCAACAACAGCTGCTCCTATCCAAAAACACCATGGCAAAAAAGTGGCCAGAAAAGCCACGGCCATTGCCCGATGGCGCTTTTGCATCACCCAGCTGGCAAACACTGGCAACATGGGATAAGCGATACCTTACTGGTGGCTATCGGTATAAGGCAGCAGAGCCAGATAACGTGAGCGTTTGATAGCAGTCGCCAGTTGGCGCTGATAACGGGCACGTGTACCAGTGATACGGCTGGGTACGATTTTACCAGTTTCAGTAATGTAGGACTTCAGGGTATCGATGTCCTTGTAGTCAATCTGCTTCACGCCTTCGGCAGTGAAACGGCAAAACTTGCGGCGACGGAAAAAGCGTGCCATAGGTTAATCCTCCGAACGAATGTTACTCAGCGGTAGCGTTTTCAGCTTCAGCGTGTTCATTTGATTCGTTTTGGTTGTCATTGTCGTTGTCGTCGTTACGATCTTCACGCTCACGACGACGGCCACCACGTTCTTCGTTGGCTTTCATCATGGGAGAAGGTTCGGTGACGGCTTCGTGAGTACGAACAACCAGGTTACGAATAACTGCATCGTTGAAACGGAATACGTTTTCGAGTTCAGCAACGGCTTCAGAACCACATTCAACGTTCATCAGCACATAGTGGGCCTTGTGGATCTTGTTGATTGGATAAGCCAGATGACGACGGCCCCAATCTTCAAGACGATGCACAGTGCCACCGCTGTCCTTGACGATACCGGTGTAACGCTCGATCATCGCCGGTACTTGTTCGCTCTGGTCCGGATGAACCATAAAGACGATTTCATAGTGACGCATGATGTCTCCTTTCGGTTTGACAGCTTCCATAGGGCCTTTTTCAGGCAACCAGCAGAAGCAAGGAGTAAGTCTCGATGGCGGAATTACCATCGGACACGAATGTGAATACATAAGCATTCACGGATAAAGCAATAAGCCGACGTATTCTAGAGATTGTCGGCCTATTGCACAAGAGGGAAAGGGAATTTATCCACCCAGCCGCTGACGAACAGCCTCGAACAAACCAATGCCGGCCGCAACAGAGACATTCAGGCTGGATACCTGCCCTGCCATCGGCAAATTCACCAGAAGATCACAGTGTTCCCGCGTTAAACGGCGCAGACCGCTACCCTCTGCACCCATCACTAACGCACAAGGTGTTTTGAGATCCGTAGCGTACAGGCTTTGATCTGCTTCTCCGGCCGTTCCATAGACCCATATCTGGCGTTCGCGCATTTCATCCAGCACCCGTGCAAGGTTGGTGACCTGATACACCGGTACGGATTCGGCCGCACCCGATGCGATCTTCCTGACCGTTGCATTCAGAGGAGCTGAACGATGCCTGGGCATGATGATACCATGACCACCGGCCGCATCCACATTCCTGAGACAAGCGCCCAGGTTATGCGGATCTGTCACACCATCCAGCACCAAAAACAGTGCTGGATTGGCTTCCTTCCAGTCATCCAAACGCCATAACAACGTCTGTTCTGACTGCGCGACCAAGGGTGGACAAAAAGCCACCACACCCTGATGGTTACCATTCTGGGCGGCTTGTTCCAGAACAGCGCGCGGTTGCAATGTAACAGGCACGTCGCTGTCTTTCGCCAATGCTACCAATGAAGCAAGACGCCGTTCGGCCTCCCCTTCCTGTATCCACAGGATATAGGGTTTTGTGGAAGCGGAGCTCTTCAACACTGCTTCGACACTATGAATACCAAAGACGGTATCGCCTTCCGGCTGCGATGCATTTGAGCTTACCGACGTCGGCTTCTTCGGCCGTTTGTTCACTTTGTGTCGATGTTCCTTGCGCTGCGCCATTAACTTACAAAACTCCCGTCATGTGGACATCGTTCATTTTATTACTCTTCATGGCCCTGCCAGTCCTGCAAACGAAAAGCTCCAACCAATAGAGGTCAGAGCATGTGTTGAGGGATACGCGACTACGCCATGTTTAATCTTTACTGCTCGTTTTTTTCACTTTGCGTGATTTGCCATTGCTTTTAGAGGGGCTCTTTTTGTCAGAAGCGTCTTTCCTCTTTTTGGCCTTGGCTGACTTCTCTTTTCCTTTGCCAGACTTTTCAACAGGCTTTTTGCTCACCGCATCCGAAGCTTTGGCAGAAGTAACATCAGACGTTTTACTTTTTGCAGTTTTTTTCGTTTTCTCTTTGGATGCACTCGACCTGGAAGATTTGCCTTTGCTACGTTTATCAGCCCCATCAGCAGGTGCAGCCACCTCTGAATCCAACTGACGCTTGCGCGGCTTACGCTTCACAGCAGGTGCATCCAAATCGAAGGGAGCTTCGTTGGGCGACGATTCTACTTGCGAGCTTCCCTCATTACCGGCGGTATTTTGACTATCCCCGGAGGCGCCCTTCTTGCGTTTCAATCGCTCACGTTCACGACGCCCCATACGCCCACGACGTTTACGGGACTTTCCTGAATCAGCTTCAGCTTCCTGCGCCGCTTTGTCAGTCCGCGTTTTGCGTGCATTTTTTGACGCTTTGGTCGAGGACTTGGCCGAACTGTCTACAGAATCACCCGCGAGGATGAAATCAATCTTGCGAGTATCCAGATCGACACGTGCCACCTGAACAGTCACTTGACCACCCAACTGGTAGGTCGTTCCACTCCGCTCACCGCGTAGTTGATGACGCTCGGGCTGGAACTGATAGTAGTCCGAGGGAAGTGCACTTATGTGAACCAGCCCTTCGACAAAGTAATCATCCAGTCGGATAAACAGACCGAATTGGGTCACGGAGGCAATTTTGCCATCCAGCACCTCACCCACCTTGTCGACCATGAATTCGCACTTCAACCAATCCTCAACATCACGGGTCGCTTCATCAGCACGACGTTCCGTCATTGAGCAATGCTCACCCAGTTCGATCATCTGGGCATCATTATAGGGAAGCCAGGTGTCAGTCGGATCAACAGGCGTCTCTTCAACACGCTCAACATGGGTTGTTTCTACCCCACTGCGAATCACGGAGCGGATAGCACGGTGTACCAGCAGATCAGGATAGCGGCGAATCGGCGAGGTAAAGTGCGCATAGGCGGTATACGCCAAACCGAAGTGCCCTTCATTAAAGGGAGAATAAACCGCCTGCATCATGCTACGCAGCATTACCGTTTGGATGATATCAATATCGGGGCGATTCGCGATTGCTTCACGCAGTACCTGATAATCCTTGGGAGTCGGTTCATCTTCTCCGCCCAGACTCAGCCCCAACTCGGCCAAAAATGCCTTGAGATTTTGCAGACGGTCTGCCGAGGGCCGTTGGTGTACGCGATAAAGCGCAGGGAGTTTATGCTTATCGAGGAAACGCGCAGTCGCCACGTTAGCGGCCAACATGCACTCTTCAATCATTTTGTGCGCGACATTACGCGTTCGGGGAACGATTTTCTCGATCTTGCGTTCGTCATTGAAAACAATCTGTGTTTCCGTTGTTTCAAAATCAATGGCACCACGCGCCGTTCTTGCTTCGCGTAAAACGCCGTACAGGCCATGGAGCTGTTCAATCGCCGGATAAACGTGCTTGTACTGTTCCTTGAGCGCCTGCGCTTCGTCACTTTCAGGCGCCTCCATCATGGCACCGACCTTGGTGTAGGTAAGACGCGCATGGGACCGCATTAGCCCTTCGTAGAACTTGTAGCGGCTAATTTCCCCTTTTTGCGAAATATTCATTTCGCATACCATACAAAGGCGATCAACATCAGGGTTGATGGAGCAAAGCCCATTGGACAGAAGTTCAGGCAACATCGGCACCACCTGCCCCGGGAAGTAGACAGAGTTGCCACGATTGCGTGCTTCATTATCGAGTGCCGAATCAACACCGACGTAATAGGATACGTCTGCAATGGCAACAATCAGTTTCCAGCCACCAGAACGGGTCTTGTAAGCATAGACCGCATCATCGAAATCCTTGGCATCTTCACCGTCAATCGTGACGAGAGGCAAATCACGAATATCAACACGTCCATGCTTGTCGGACTCACGTACCTGAGCAGAAAAGCCACGCAATTCTTCCTCCACTTCAGGAGGAAATTCATCGGGGATATCATGTTCACGAATGGCGATCTGGATTTCCATCCCCGGGTCCATGCGTTCACCCAGAACCTCAACAACCTCCCCTTGAGGACGCTGTTTGAGCGTTGGCTGCTGAGTGATATTCACTGAAACGACCTGACCATCCTTCGCACCATTGCTCTCCTGAGGATCAATCAGAATTTCCTGCGTGATACGAGAACTTTCAGGAACCAACGCAGCGAAGCCCTGCTCATGAGAGGCTTTATCACGGTAGATACCGGTCAGGGTTTGAGTGCGTGATTCAACAATATCGACAATCGTCCCTTCCGGCCGACCACGGCGATCACGCCCGCTGATGCGCACAATGACAATATCGCCATCAAATACACGACGCATCTGCCGTGGTGGTAAAATCAAATCGGGCTTCTCACCATCGGCACGGGCCAGAAAGCCGATACCATCCCGGTGCCCAATAACACGCCCCTCGATCAATTCAGAAGGATCAATCGGCTCATAAGCCCCTTGAGGGGTTTTGAGAATCTGGCCATCACGGGCCATGGCAATAAGACGGCGTCGGACAGCTTCCCTGGGATCATCTTCTTCGATGCCCAGCAGTTCAATCATCTCTTCATAAGTAATGGGTTGCCCATGCGCCTGCAGCCGTTCAAGCAGATACTCACGACTGGGCACAGGATTTTCGTAGTTTTTGGCTTCACGCTCGGCGTTGGGGTCTTCACTCAACGTCCAATGTTTCATGGGTGCGTCCCCGAAATAAGTACGGTGGTTCAATGGAAACCGGCTCAATAGGAGTCGCCTATAGCTGAAGCCGATTTCGAAAATGGACAATATATCTCGCCAGCAAGACTGGCGTATGCCTGCAACAGATGGTTGATGTCCGACAATTCACTACATCATACCGCAAAGAGAGCAAAAATAGGGGGTTACGACGACTTAATTCCTTAAATTAATGCACTCTCCATGAAGCCCCCCTGAACCTGAGACAATTCATCAGTACATCGGAGTGCCCCATGTCAGCCGCCGGAGCTTGTGTATTCGATGTTCTTGTCAGCAGAGGCACCGATACACATGAATTTTTTATTTAACACCTCGATTGCGAGAACAACAGCTCTTCCCGGTTTCATGTACAGATACAGAAAGTGAGTATAGTCATGAGATCCTACCGACGAAAGAAGGTTCCTGTGAAAACTGAACTCTGACCAGAGGGCAATAAGCCATAACGCAGCCCCAAACAAAAAAACATGAATATTTTAACGAAATGAGTCACTTCCCCCTTGCGTTGTAATAAAAACAAGGTATTATTTGCCGCCATTCACAGGTGATGTGTTTACTCATCGCCAAGTGGAGCCCAGGTGGCGGAATTGGTAGACGCGCTAGCTTCAGGTGCTAGTGACCGCAAGGTCGTGAAGGTTCAAGTCCTTTCCTGGGCACCAATCAAATATGCCTTATATTGACTCACGTACATCAGTAGCACGTATACCGGTAGTACGCACATCAATAGCATGTTGTAGACGTATAAACTTCAATATTCGTCTCGGCGTAGATCATCGGAATTGGCATATCAAGATTGGTTTCAAATATGGGCCCAGGTGGCGGAATTGGTAGACGCGCTAGCTTCAGGTGCTAGTGACCGCAAGGTCGTGAAGGTTCAAGTCCTTTCCTGGGCACCACTCTCTTGAACAAGGGGCTGAAGTTCCGCGCTCAAGATTTGCAAGTCCGAGCACAGCTCACACATCGCTATATGCCCAGGTGGCGGAATTGGTAGACGCGCTAGCTTCAGGTGCTAGTGGCCGTAAGGCCGTGAAGGTTCAAGTCCTTTCCTGGGCACCATAATGGTGTACCGCATATCTCTTCTTTACAGCAATACACTTCTTGCGTACTCCCGTTTGAGTCATAATCACCTGGAGTTCGATTTCTTTTTTACCGCTCGATTTTTTATTGTTGTTATCGAACGACCCTTCACTTCACGTTTTTCATCTCTCTTCAACCTTTTCTAACCTTCTCTGTTTTTTCTTCTACCATCTACTTCCGCAGTATCCTTTTGTTTTTATTTCGCTAGAGCCCGCCCTTTTCTCACATTCCTTTCGAGTAGCAGTCAAGGGCGCTGAATAAAGGGTATCGCATAGACTCACGCACCATGCTTACCCAGCGCCCTTCAATTATCGGCTTCATTTTTACAAGGCTAACGTACATCCTAGGTCGGGTGATGATACACCTCTTCAATCGATTCTTCGTCGGACTTATCTTGTGTAGACGATTCGGAACTATCCTTGGAAGAACTACGCGCCGTCTTGGCAGCGCCTCCGGCAGCCACCATGATCAATAAAATCGCCAGATACTGTATCCATGAAAGGTGCTGATGCAGAAAAAGCAATCCTGAAAGCGTTGCTACAGCGGGTTCAAGGCTCATCAAGGTACCAAAAAGGCGAGAGGGTAAACGCCGCAGCGCAATCATCTCAAGACTATAGGGAAGTGCTGTTGAAAGAATCGCTACAACAAATGCCAAGGGTAGCAGGTGCGGGATGAACAACTGGGTCCCCAGTTGCGTCATGCCAATGGTGAGCCCCATGATGCCTGCTACGAAGGTTCCAAGAGGAACGGCGCTGCTACCATGACGCGCACCCGCTTTTCTTCCCCATATAATATACAAGGCCCAACAGGCACCAGCCCCCAGACCATATAGCACACCGGCCACACTGAACTCCTTGCCGAAATTGTTCAAGGGCAACAATAGCCACAAGCCAAGGATGATCAACACAACCCAGAGCACATCCAGAAGCCTGCGGGACCCTAGAATCGCGACTGCCAATGGGCCGGTAAACTCAAGCGCCACAGCAATTCCCAATGGAATATGGGCCAGCGCTTGATAGAACAACATGTTCATGCCACCCAGCGACACACCATAAACGATTAATGCCCGCCCTTTACTCCCTTTTGGCCACCCCTGACGCCATGGCCGCATGACGATCATTAATACAATAGCCGCAAGCACCAGTCTCAAAACGGACACGCCCAATACGCCAAATTCGGGAAAGAGAGTTCTTGCCAGGGCCGCCCCTGACTGGATCGACGTCATGGATACCAATAGTAAAAGGATAGGAAACAACAAAGAGTGAGAAGACTTCGTGGTCACTCGATTACCTCGGAACTTGTGATGAGTTTATCGAACGCAAAGTCAGGGATTACCTGAGATGGACACTATGTGACTCATGCTCCTTGCGTCAATTTGTTTTTACGCTGGTTTATATATCGCAAAACCAAAGTGTAGCCCACGCCGTTAATAACGTGAGGGTAACGTTGCCCAGGATGAAATCCCCCATCCGGCCGTACGTATCTGGTTCTTGAGGTCAGCCTGTTCGACGGGACTCATGTGGCCGAAGAAAGCAAGACCTGTTTGCCGTTCCACTTCCTTGACCGTCACCAGATAGCGATTCAGCGGTTCATTTCCCACCACATCCTGAGGCATGATAAATGCCAGCACTTTGGGCAAAACTCCGTTCCCGCCCGGGGCAACAATGATCTTGTAAAACGCAGTGGGAATGGAAACACATACCGGAAGTTTCGTCAGATGAAACATGGCTCGCTGACAGGAAGGCAACCATTTTGGAGAGCCTTCATAGATCGGACCGGTAATCACCCAAAGAGTCCCCATTCGCGGCAACATGTGATCCATCACTGATGATTCAAGCCGTTGCCATAGCTTACGATTAAGATTTGGTCGTTGCGGGGCCACGTTGGTCATCTTGAACGTATCACGCTGCCCTTGCATCCCATATACGCTGGCAATTGCATAATTGGGCGCCATATGACCACGATCATAACCGCTGCCATCATAGGCTGACGAAGTTAATGGTAAACCGGAACGCCAATCCGATGAAAAACCTTCGAGCCGGGGCAAATGGTTATAATTGGATCGAATGTGCAATTTGTATTCGACCCATAGAGGTGTCATGCGCAAATCCGACCAGCCAATCAGAAAATCCTGATTGCGCAAGACCCTAAAGAAGGTTCCCGGGTGATAAAACGTGGTAGCAGCAGGCACACCCTGCCAGCTCATGGCTTCCCGCTGATTACTTTCGGCGTAATATGCGCCGCCAGCCAACATGCAGATGATCAGAGCTGTTACTGGACTTTTGGACGCGAGTCGACTTAACCAGGATAACGGAGGCGGCAATTGATTACCGAATGAAAGCAGAGTACGCCACATTTATAAATCACATTAAAAAACTGCAGGAAAAGGGAATTCAACCTGATAGAGATGAAAATGATAGGGACGAAAACAATCCAATTAAAATCATCAACATAAGTCAATATAAGTGATTATACATACAGTATTCCCAATTAAAAAATCCTTTCTTATCCCCGCCCTCCACTACTTCAGTTTTGATTCAATTTATTTGTTACACATCCCTTTATAGTGCCGCATGCGATGAATGTTCCGAACCATCCGATTCGTGATCACTCAGAACATTCATTTTTAAGCTGAATTTAATATTTCTACCCCTATGGTCGAATTCCATAGATCATGGGCACTGGACTAGAGTCAGGCAAAGAGTGCCAACTAGAAAAAGTGCCAATCAGAAAATGCACCAATATGAATGAGCACCACCGAGCAAGCAGTTTTGATAGCGAAATCGTGTCAGCAGACATGAAGGTCAACACTGTACCGCCTGCTCATCCAGTGCATATGACTTTTACTGGTTTCAATGTTGAAACTGCTCGATAAACAGGAAGCGAGAACCGGCACAATGCAAAGGAAACTCCCATCAAAGCGCGTCACAATTCATGATGTTGCTCAGCATGCCAAAGTCTCCAAAACAAGTGTGTCGCGCTATTTCGGCGATGACAGGAAGTTGTTGTCGGATACATTACAGAAGCGCATAGCCAATTCCATTAATGCGCTTGATTTTCGACCTGATCGGCTGGCCAGCAGTTTACGAGGACGCCATACCCAGCTTATTGGAATGATCGTAAATGACATTACGAACCCATTTACTGCCCAGATCATTCAGGCGGTCGAGACAAGTTGCCAGCAAAAGGGGCTAACGCTCATCGTATGCAGCTCCAATGGCGAGGCGGCTTTGGAAAAACAGCATCTGGAAACACTGGCCTCCTATCACATAGAAGGGCTTGTCATTCATCCACTCAGCCAGACAACCGCACTGGAAAAGGTTGCCAATGAGGGTATGCCGATTGTAGTAATTGACAGGCTTTTGCCCGGGTTGGATGCCAACTTTGTTGGGTTGGATAACCACCAGGCAGTGGGACTGGGATTTAAACACCTCATTGGGCAGGGTTTTACCCGGGTTATTTATTTGACTGCCGCTATAGATGGCATCAGCTCTCGTGAACAACGTGCACGGGCGGTTCGGCACTACCTGAGTTCACGCCTGCATCCTATCGAAGGCGAACTACTGGAAATAAAGCAAGAGCTCACGGATACTCCTACACTGGAACATGCAATACGTTCACTGGCCCAGCACAATGAAAAAACAGCACTGTTTTGTGCCAACACCCCGATGGCACTCCTGGCACTGGAACAACTGCAAGCACTCGAACTGCACGAGCGCATCGGTATTCTAACTATTGATGAAGAACGCTGGTCGCCTCTGGTAGGTAAAGGAATATCCACGTTGGCACAACCTACAAAAGCGATCGGAACGACTGCCATGTCGCTACTATGCAAGCAGATAAATACGCCAGGGGCTGGGAAAGTAAAACATTTTTATCCGGCCACATTGCATGCCAGATATTCAACACTGGTGGCCGGCAGGCCGCATCATTCACATATTGATGCAATTGCCTGACACACAATCCAAGGGACTACCTACATATGAGCTCACCGGTTTTTGTTTGCACATCATCCTATGGCGCCCGTTACGTCGAGGCACATGGTCAATCCAAAGCGGTAGAATTGTCTGCTCGCGCCGGCGCCAAGGGTATCGAAATACGCCAGGAACTATTTGGTCCACTGGATACACCTTTGGAGGCGCTTGCCGAAACGATCAAGACACAGGGATTGGCATGCCATTATTCAACTACGGAACTGGTGTGGTTGGGTGATCGTCTTAACGACAATCTCCACACTTCCATTGAAACAGCTCTCCAATTGGGTGCCAGTCTACTTAAGGTTGCCATCGGGAAATTGCCCCAGAGCCCTGAAGTTCAGGCACAAACGCTGTCAAAACTGGCAAATTGGTTGGAAGGCTCTTCCCTGACGATTGCGATCGAAAATGATCAAACCCCTGACGGGGGATTGCCCGACGAACTACTCAAAGCCTATGCCGCTTTTCAATCTGCAGGCATAGATACGGGCCTTGTAGTGGATACCGGCAATTGGCAATGGGTGGGTGTCAATCCTACGGAAGCGGCTCGAAAGCTGGGCAAGAAAGTATGCTACGTGCATTGCAAGGGAGTCAAAAAGGATGGGCAGAATCTCCATGCAGTAGCCCCTTCGGCAGCAGAGTTGGCACAGTGGTCTTCTTATTGGGGTGCTTTCCCAGCCAACGTTCCACGAGCCATTGAATTTCCCTTGGCGGATACAGACACACCTGACAATAGTGAATCGTCTTTAGTCAGTAATACATCACAGTGGGTAGAGCGTTTAAGTCATTTATAAGCGTCAGTTGTGAGGCACATTTTAGACGCTTTCATGGTTACGCTAATACGCGTCAACCCACAGGTTCACTTTCGACGTGAAGCCTTGCGTGAATGCATATTGGCGACCACTAGAATTCAAGGCATTTACGCGAGCCAAGCATTCAATGCAACCATAAAACTCAGGGCCACTCCCTGATAATAATATTTTTTCCGCTACACCTTGGAACCTGAAACGCAGAGTACACGTGACGCCAGCTTCTTTTTGGAAGCTGGTTTTCACTCAAACAGGTAGAAAAGGAATCGATCCCATGGTGACATACATCGGCATCAACGTAAGCGGAGTCAGCAATAGCAAGCTTCCCATCCAGCATAATGCCATGCCCCATACCTGGTTGATGGCAATCGTCTCTTATCATTCCACCCTATCGGGCCTCGTCTTCATCACCTGCCTATATTCATCGAACGTTCATCGCGACATGGCTGCGATTCGACTCCTCGCCTGTGTCCCCCGTTTTACCCGCTTTCTCGAAGCGAAAAAATGAGTAGCAAAACACGTTGCTGCCGAGCATCCATTGCATGTTTTCTTTAGGTGTGAAAATTCACCGCTTAGTCGTTAACACGGATGCTCACATCGATAAAAACATTCAAACGATGCCGAAAGACAATTTAATAAAAATAGTCAAACAGGGATAAATCCAGTGCAGATCTCGAGTACCCCTCGATCTCCCAGACAAGTTCATGGTGGTAATAAATTATGGCAACAGCTTTCAATCCAGGTAGAACACGACAGGCATCCGAAGCCAACCGTGCACACGAGCTAAAACGCTCTGCGCTCGCGCTCTCTCTCGGAAGTGCTATAGAGTACTATGACTTCGCACTCTATAGTCTGGCTTCAGCCCTTATTTTAGGCCCGCTCTTTTTTCCTGATAGAAGTCATACGCTGGAGTTGATTCTCAGCTTTGCCACTTATTTCATCGGCTTTGCAGCTCGTCCCTTTGGCGGGATCATCTTTGGTGCGTTGGGCGACAAACTGGGACGTAAGGTTGTCCTGATAGTAACGATCCTTCTCATGGGGTTGTCGAGTACACTGATAGGTTTGTTACCAACCTACCAGGATGTAGGCCCTTTAGCTCCCGTTCTCCTGATTATCTTAAGGATGACCCAAGGACTTGGCGCAGGCGCAGAACAGGCAGGTGCTGCCGTCATGATGACGGAGAGTGCGCCCAGCCATCGGCGAGGTTATTTTGCATCGCTCCCATTCCTCGGTGTTCAGGGGGGAACGGTCGCCGCAGCCATTATCTATTTTATTTTTCTCCATGGAACCGATAACACCACGGATAGCCTGATGTGGCGGATTCCATTTCTGATCAGTGCTGTTTTGGTCTGTGTTGCCCTGTACTTGCGGCTACATATGAAAGAATCACCTACCTTTGCGAAATTATCGGCAAAGCAAGCGCCTATAAAAAGTCCTCTCAAAGAGTGTATTCGCAAGTCACGCCGCTCCATTCTGACGGGTATCGGGTTGCGAATGGGAGAAAATGGCGGTTCTTCAATCTATCAGGCATTAGCGATCAGTTACGTCGTTGATGTGGTGGGCGAAAAAGGCCCCTTGGGTGCTCTCACCCTGGTGATCGCAGGCATCGTCGGTGCCTTTACAGTGGTTATTGCAGGCAAGGCGAGTGATATTTACGGTCGGCGTGCCGTTTATCGTTTCTTTGCCGCTTTTCAGCTCATCATCGCTTTACCCGTTTGGTGGGTATTGAGTCAGGGCAATCTGGTGACCACTATTATTGCCATCACTATAGCGCTTGGCATTGGCACCTGGGGAATGTTCGGTGTTCAAGGCGCACTGATGCCTGAATTATTTGGTTCTCGCTATCGTTATATGGGGGTATCTATCTCACGAGAAATCTCTTCATTGATAGCGGGAGGTATTGCACCTCTGGTAGGTGCCCTATTGATTAGCGGAACAACGGCCGTACTGGGGCATACACACGATATGGCCATTTATGCATGGGTCCCGATTGCCCTTTATTTGATGCTTCTCACAGGCGTCACCGTTTTCACGACATGGAAAATGCCAGAGACACTCAACCGTGATCTTGAGACAGCAAAAGATGCTTACGGTGAAAACTGAGTGAACACCTGCTCATCCCTGTAAAGACACCCTATCACCAGATGATGGGGTGTCTCTCTTCATCCCTCTCAGTCAAGTACATTTCGATAATGCGGGTTCATCATGTGATGATCATTTGCTTTATGCCTCTCCCTTCCCCCTCCCTAACCTACCGCTCATCCCTCACAACATACTCACTTGGTGCTTTCCTTGTTAGGCACAAATCTTGTTGCTTACCCCACGGATGACAAAACCTGACTGGGATCGAACCGCGGATCTGGATTGAATATCCGGAAAGATAGATCAGAAGGTTATACGTTGAAGAGTCGTTATCCAAAAAAGATATAAACAACGAAACAGACATGATGATGGTTTAAAAGCAGGAAAAGTGCCTTAAACTCACTTCCAATGACAAATTATTCCAAATAACATCGCCAAAACAAGAGGATACCTTGATGAAAGCGCACATATAACACAAAATACCGCCACAATGGATTATCATACCAGGAACCTGCGTCAGGTATTTGAGTCACAATTATAGCGAAACAAAGAAATTTCTTTGATCTCAGGAAAGCTCATTACTCAATGAGACGCACACTTTATTCATGCATTCTGTGTTTCACACAGCCTGCAACATTTATTGCACACACTCATACGTGGACTTAAATCAGGGAGCTAGAGGAATGTCCAAACAGGAAATCGGTGTCATCGGTATGGCCGTCATGGGGAAGAACCTCGCGCTCAACATTGAGAGCCGTGGCTATACAGTCTCCATTTTCAATCGCTCCAGTGACAAAACAGATGAAGTCATGGCGGAACATCCAGACAAGAAATTGGTGCCCAGCTATTCCATCGAAGAGTTTGTTGATTCACTCGAAAAACCACGTCGTATCCTTTTAATGGTCAAGGCCGGTGAAGCAACTGATAAAACCATTGAGTCTCTCAAACCACATCTTGATAAGGGCGACATCCTGATTGACGGTGGCAACACGCTTTATACTGATACTATCCGCCGTAACAAGGAACTGTCTAATGCAGGACTCAACTTCATTGGTACTGGGGTATCCGGGGGTGAAGAAGGTGCATTGAAAGGCCCCTCCATCATGCCTGGCGGTCAGAAAGAAGCCTATGCACTGGTGGCACCGATTCTTGAGAAAATCGCTGCCAAGGCGCCGGAAGACAACGAACCTTGCGTCACTTATATCGGCCCGGATGGTGCAGGTCACTATGTAAAAATGGTGCACAACGGTATCGAGTATGGCGATATGCAGCTGATTGCAGAGGCCTACTCTATCCTGAAAAGCAGCCTCGGTCTTTCCAATGAAGAACTGGCAGAAGTATTTGCTGACTGGAACAAAGGTGAACTCGACAGCTATCTGATCGATATCACCTCCAAAATTTTCACTAAAAAGGATGATGAAACCGATAACTATGTTGTCGACGTGATCCTTGATTCCGCCGGTCAAAAAGGAACAGGTAAATGGACCAGTAAAAGTGCGCTGGACTTCGGCGTACCGCTGCCCCTGATTACTGAGTCCGTATTTGCACGTTTTATCTCTGCACTGAAAGAACAGCGTGTAAAAGCCTCCAACGTTCTAAGTGGCCCGACGCCCAAGCCGTTCGAAGGTGATCGTAAGGAATTTATCGAAAAAGTACGTCGTGCCCTCTACCTGAGCAAGATCGTTTCCTATGCGCAGGGTTTTGCACAGTACAAATCTGCCTCAGAAGACTACGGCTGGGATCTGAACTACGGCGAAATTGCCAAAATCTTCCGTGCTGGCTGCATCATCCGCGCTCGCTTCCTGCAGAAGATCACCGACGCCTACCAGGAAGATCCGCAGTTGGACAATCTGCTGTTGGCACCTTACTTCAAAGGGATTGCAGACGAATATCAGGCTGCACTGCGTGATGTTGTCTCCTATGCTGTTCAGCAGGGTATTCCGACGCCCACCTTCTCTTCAGCGATCGCCTACTATGACAGCTATCGCTCCGAAAAATTGCCTGCCAACCTGATTCAGGCGCAGCGTGATTTCTTTGGTGCGCATACATACAAGCGCCTCGATAAAGAAGGCACTTTCCACACTGAATGGCTGAAGCCCTGACACCGAAGATTGTTTGATAGAAACGTTCCGTCAGACTAAAAACAGAAGCCGTGGCAATTGCCACGGCTTTTTCGTCTAGGCGGCGCTGGACTCGCCAAACTGTGCATGCCACATTTCTGCAAATAACCCCTGATGAGCCATCAGTGTTTCGAAATCCCCATCCTCGGCAATCCGCCCCTCATTCATAACGACAATCCTGTCGAATGACTTGATTTTTCCCAAACGGTGAGTGACCGCAATCACAGTGGCTGAAAGAGCAAGAATTTCATTGAAAAGCTTGTATTCGATAACCGGATCAAGGGCGGCTGAGAATTCATCAAAGATGAAAAGACCTGCTTCCCGGTGAAGTGCTCTCGCGACTGACAACTTTTGCCATTGCCCTTGTGAAAGATCGTCCCCGCCAAACTGTTTGCCCAGCTGTTTGTTTGCAGCATAGGGAAACTCTACGGTAGATAGCAATGAATTGACATGCGGAGTGAGCGTTACATTCCCTTCTTCATCAAACAGAATATTTTCGCTCACCGTAAATTCATACTTGCCAAAATCCTGTACCACCGTGGAAATCCGTTCACGATAGGCGTGCACATCCAATGTGTCTATAGGTGTGTTATCGATAAAAATATTGCCATGACTAAAGGCATACATACGTAACAGGAGTTTAATCAGCGTCGTCTTTCCGCTTCCGTTTACACCCAGGATGGCGATCTTTTGGCCTGCCGGAATGCTAAATGACACGTCCTTCAATGCAGGCTCATTCTGGTCCGGGTAAGTAAAACTCAGACGATCAAATGTAACACTCAAAGGCCCCTTGTCTGTAAGCTGGCGACTCCCCCCCTTGACTGGATCTTCATGGTCAGCGATGAAGGAATGGAACGTTTGGAAAAACCTTTTGCAGGAATACAATAACGAAGAGTGAACGGAAAGCTGATCAAGATCAGATTTGAGTACTGCGATGGACTGAAAAGCCATTACCATGCGGCTGGTATTGAATTGATGAGTCATCAATCCACCCAGAAAGGTGTACACACCATAAAATAGCACGCAATAGCTAAAGAGCATGACCGGTAATGGCACTGCAAGGGCCCATAAGCGTTGTTTATGCATATTGATATGTAAACGCTGAGCCGCTGCCGTATATTTTTCGAGTAAATAATCACCCAAACCAAAAAGTTTTATTTCCTGCGTAATCCCTCTTTGTGTACAAATCTGATAAATATAACGCATGGTGACTGATTCCCTGGCATTCACAAAAACCAGTCTCCACAGTTTACCCTGCTGTTTGAAATTAATAATCAGTGTGGGCAATACCGAAAGCACACACAATGCTAGTCCCACACCGGAAAAATGGATAAGGACACTCAGTACACTCACCGTTACTACCAGTGACTGAACGACATAGGTAAGATTTATAATAAAATTGTGAGGTCGATAATTTGACTGTTCACGCAGGAGCACTAGCTCCTCATATTTTTTCTTGTCTTCAAAGAGCGTAATGGAATTAGTCTGATTGATACAGGAAATAATTTTTTGGTTAAAATACCGCGTACTTAAATCTGAAATATCACCTTGAAACAGGTTGGTCAGCGGGGCCAGCAGTTGCGATCCATAAAGCGAAAAACACCAAAGCGCCACCGCGACAATCAGTGGTGTATTCAACTGATGATTATGTTGTAGTGCATTCACCAGATAACCAGTCAGGTAAATATTGATACTGGGAAGAATGGCTCCAAAGAGCAGAAAGAGGATATAGAAGAATAACAAGGTGTGTGGGACGGACTTGATGACATACCGTAGGGATAGAAACACTTTACTCTCCTGTTATCATTTATTATTTAATTCGCATATTGACGAATATCAAAAGCATTTATCAGGCAAGTGTTACCTATTTTTTTATAAAAACCTCCTTTTTTTATTAGCTCAAATATTTATAATACTTTCCTTACCAAGGATTATCAGACGCAATGTTCAGACGAATGAAAGTGTATGATTACAGTATCGCCCTTGAAAAAACAGGTGTTGTACTCATTCTTTATAATATAGTAAAGAGCCGTTATTCGTTTTCAAAACAAACCTGGAATGCCTTGAAGTTAATGTATTTAATATACATTTTGATACGATGAATAGGTCGTCAATACCGCCGATACAATACATAAAGCAAAACACAAACAGCTTTGCCGAAAGTAGGCAAACACAGATTAACGCTACACACAAAAGGCCGATAAAATCGTGCCTGATACCCATTAGCCAACCTGCAAACTAGCTTAATGAATAGTTTCTCAGAAAAACCGGTAGGAAATAATAGACAAAAAAGGCGCGAAAGGAAATAAAAACATAGGACTGGCCGTACGTTGACTATTTAGCCCAATAGTGGACTAACACACTCCTATTGGTAAGCCGTTCTTCTAACACTTACTCATGATCTTCCAACTTGTCGAGTAGAAAGTCGATAAAAGCTCTCATTGGGCATGAGGCTTCCTTGTGTTGAGGATACACCGCACTGACCGCAGAACTTCCAGGGTTGAACGCTTCCAGTACAGGCACCAGTTTGCCTTCACTAAGCGCCTGTTCGACGATAAAACTGGGAAGTTGCGTAATTCCCAAGCCAGCTACTGCCATATCACACAGCATTTCACCATTATTGGCATGAAAATTACCCTTGATCGGCAAGTGAATTTTGTGCTGATCCTGAGAAAAGTGCCACAGCGCCTGTGGCTGATGTCCATAGGCAAGGCACTGATGATCATGCAATTGTTCGAGGCGCTCTGGAGCAGCATTTTTTTGCAGATACTCCGGACTGGCACAGGTAACCGTCGAAAATTGACACAATCGCCGGGCAACCAACGATGAATCGGCCAAATCCCCTACCCTGATGGCCATGTCGAACCCCACATCCAGAAGATCGACACACTTGTCATTCAATTCAAGCGTGAGCGATACCTCCGGATGCGCTTTCACAAATTCAGCCACCACTTCGCGCAGACGGATCAGGGTGAAGCTCATGGGAGCCGTTACCCGCAAATTCCCCCTCACCGTATCGCGCTGCAGGCCAACCTGACGCTCGGCGTCATCAATTCGTGCCAGGATGTCATTGACCTGCTCTGCATACTCCAGCCCAAGCGCCGTTGGATGGATACGCCGGGTTGTACGATTCAATAATCGTACCCCTAGCCTGGCCTCCAAATTTTGCAGGCGTTTACTGATCACCTGCTTGGATTGCCCAAGTCGGATTGCCGCTTCAGTAATACTCAAGGTATCAACGACAGCGGCAAATGCGCGCATTTCATCCAATTGATTCATACGGGTGGAAACTCTGTATCAATCATGCTTGCCAGCAGGCCAGTCCGGATAGCGACGGTCTGCGGGCGCAGGGGGAAAGTACTGGTACAACCAGGTTTCACTTAACGTATTACCCGCAGAGGATTTAAGGTACAGGCGCATATTGACTGGGTCTGTAGAGGCATTGTTGGGATACCAATCGAACAGCACACGGTACCCTTTTATCTCTGGTATCTGCAGAACCTGTATAGACTTGGCTTCACCTGATGACACGGAAATCTGTGGATCAATACCCTGTCCTTCAGGCAGATTCAAAGTGTCACCAACGAAATCAACGGCAAAACGACGAGCCCAGGTAGTCGGCCAGTGCTCGCCCGGTGCCCACCCTTCGGTAAAGCCACCAATGCCATCGCGTGTCGCATACACGTTCGCCAGAGGTGATTTGAACGGCGGTGTAGGTGACCAATAAAGGCGGTAGGCAAAGTGATGGGCACTGCCCTTCTTGATCGCTTCGGCGGGATTCCAGAAACAAACGATATTGTCCAGTGTTTCACCCGTCGTCGGCAGTTCCATCAGGTCAATCGACCCTTTGCCCCACTCGCTACGGGGCTCGACCCATAAGGAGGGACGACGATTATAGCCATCGACCGTATCCTGATAAGAGGCGAAATCACGGTCCAACTGCAGTAATCCAAAGCCCTTGGGATTTTCATCAGCAAAAGCGTTGAATTGAATATGCTCAGGATTATCCAGCGGGCGACAAATCCATTCACCATTTCCGCGCCACATGGACAAGCGGTCAGAGTCGTGAATCTGAGGGTGGAAGGTCATGCAGGCACGGCGATCATTGGTGCCACAACTGAACATACTGGTCATGGGTGCCACACCAAGCTGCCCAATATCCTCACGTGCATAGATGTTGGCGTCAATATCCATGCGTACTTTGCCATTGTCGCAATGCATTACGAAACGGTAGGCACCTGTTGCACTGGGGCTATCAAGCAAGGCGTAAACGGTAAATGTCGTCGCAGAGGAGGGTTCAGGGGTTTCAATCCAGAACGCGACGAAGTCAGGAAACTCTTCCGCCTTATTCTGGTAAAAGGTATCAATGGCCAATCCACGTGCTGAAAGACCATATTGACCGTCCCCACCATCAGCACGAAAGTAGCTCGCACCTAAAAATGACAGAAAGTCATGGCTGTCCAGCTGCGGTTTTTCGAAGACCCGGAAACCGGCAAAACCCAGCTGTTGGTCATGGCTGATCTGGCTGACATCCACTCCTGTTCCTTTATAGGCAAAGAGATCAGGACGGAAATGTATCTCACGGGATTTATGTGTAGCCGGATCCAATGAGAACATGCGCACACGACGCTTGAAGCCCATGCCAACGTGAAAGAACTGCACATCCAGCGTGCGATTTCTGAGATTGTGCCACAGTGAATGATCGGGATCATACTGGATTTTCTGATAGGAAAGCGGGTCCAGATTCGCTAGCGTGGCCGGTAAGGGGGAAGGCGCACCACCATAATCCTCAGAAGACAATTGTTGAGCATGTTGTTTCAGTATATCGAAGCTGAAGGATAAAGGCTTTCCATCGGCAATCGATGACTCTGCGGCGACGGCGGAGTTGGTGTATCCCGCCAGAGACGGCACACCACAATAGGTGGCGACCGCCAATGAAGCTTTAAGTAGTGATCTACGATCCATACAGAAACTCGTCTCTGTGCTGTGTGAATGTGAGTGGCATAAATGGATACCGGTCAAACCCTGCCTGTGCACTCTTCAAGCCATGTGAGCATGCACAGTCAGAGTGCTTCCTGACACTCTTCAGGCGCACTACCCTCACCGCCTCTGCACTCATGCCCGAAATAATTCATCAGGGTATTCAGGCCACCCTTACTTGTATACTTATAGTGCCTTGAACACGCACAGAGTGACAGCGCTAAACTGTTGTGAAACTGTAAACTGCCGTCACTTTATGTGGGCAAAACCATATGCCGCGTCGAAAAAAGTAGAAAAATGGTGGCTACATTCACCGAATCGGAATTTCTACATTGTCGAATACGGCCGACTCTTCGCCGATACCTGACATCATGGCTGCCTCAACACGATCCCTGTCAAGATGCGGAGCAAGACGCTCAAGGAAATCAAGCATATAACGGCGCAGGAATGTGCCACGTCGAATACCAACACTGGTCAATGAGTAATCAAACAAATGGGAAGCATCCACAGCAACCAGTCCCGGCGTATATTCCTCTGCAGCCATGTGCGCCACGATACCCACACCCATCCCCAGCTTGACGTACGTCTTGATCACATCTGCATCGGCTGCCGTTAGTACGACATTGGCGGTTAACCCTTTGGCTCGAAAGGCGTCATCGAGTCGGGAACGCCCGGTAAAGCCTTTGGTGTAGGTAACCAGAGGCACAGTGGCCAGCATATCCAGTGTCAACTCGCCCTCTTGTAGTTTTGCAAAAGGATGATCTTCAGGCACAAGAATACTGCGGTTCCAGCGATATAAAGGAAGAATAACCAAGTCGTTATAAAGGGAGAGTGCTTCCGTGCAAATAGCGAAATCTGCCTTGCCATCGACTACCAACTGGGCAATTTGACGCGGGTCACTTTGATGCATGTGAAGGGTAATACCGGGATACCGTTCACCAAAGGCATGAATGACCTCTGGCAATGCATAACGAGCCTGCGTATGGGTGGTGGCAATGGTGAGCTCACCGCGGCGGTCATCGCTGTGTTCCTGTGCTACCTGCTTGATATTTTCGACGGTGCGCAACACCTGCCCCGCCAAATCGATCACGGATTGCCCCGCAGGGGTGACGCGAGTGAGATGTTTACCGCTTCGAGCGAAGATTTCCACCCCCAGTTCACCTTCCAGCAATCGGATTTGCTTGGAAATTCCCGGCTGAGAAGTAAAAAGGCTCTGGGCAGTAGCCGAAACATTAAGATTATGACGGGAGACTTCCCAGACATAACGCAATTGTTGAAGTTTCAACGCTGAATGCTCCTCAGAGGCCGATTTTATTGGCTAATGCTATCAAGGAATAAAATCATGAACAATCAGTCTTTTAAGCTATAACATTATAGCTTTAATTTGCTTCCTCGTTATTACTATATGCTTACATGACCAATCGGTCAGGTTATTTCCCAAAGAGCGTGATATGCATTTAACACAATTTCTGTTTTACATCATAGCCGGCGCCGGGGTCGGCATTTTGATGGGGTGTACAGGCGTAGGGGGCGGGTCATTGATGACGCCGCTCCTTTTGGCAATGGGGATTCCGCCTCAAATGGCTATCGGTACAGATTTGTTGTATGCCGCCATTACCAAGATCAGTGGATTGATTAGTCATCAGCGCCGCGGCAATGTGGATTGGGCGATCATGGCAAGGCTGTGCTGCGGAAGCTTGCCAGCCACTTTTGTCACTATTGCGCTACTGCACCATTTTTCAGCTGACAAACATGCCTACGCCTCTTTACTGACGGGTATGTTGGGTATAATGCTGGTCGTCACTGCCATTTTACTGATATTACGTACACCGCTAACGCGCCTGGCACAACGTCATGATGCCTGGGTTAGCCGTTACGCAACGCCTCTCACCATTCTTTCCGGTGTCATTCTGGGTGTGTGTGTCACGCTTTCATCAGTCGGCGCGGGAGTTTTTGGTACAGCCGTATTACTCCTTCTCTACTCACGTCTGACACCCAATAAAATTGTCGGTACTGACCTGGCGCATGCCGTACCCTTGACCTTTGTGGCAGGGGGTGGCCATTTACTGATGGGCAATGTTGACTTCACACTTCTTGTTGCATTGCTGATTGGCTCAGTGCCTGCTATTCACCTTGGTGCAGTCATTGCACAACGAATGCCGGCCAACCTGTTACGCTGGATTCTTACGTTGCTGCTTTTGGGGCTGGGAATAAACTACGCTTTTAAATTCTTTTTTTAAAAACATGTTTCGAAGAGAATCGACTTACAGCATTTATTTACTCTAGCTGAAAGGTAAAGGAATTCAGTCAGACGATATTGATCGATTTACAGCATTGGGAGAGAATCAGTTTTCCTAGTGCGTTTGCATCAAGCGCCTAGTGTATCGCATCAAGGCGCTTAGTTTATTGCATCGAGGCGATAGTTTGTTGCATCAAGGTGATGGTTTGCCCCACAGCGCATCAGTGATATGATCAACGTATCCGACGCGCTTCAACCGAAACGCCTGTCATTAATTATGGAGGTCGAGATGGCCAATAACGTAGATGTCACCAGCAGCAATTTCGATCAGGAAGTTCTGCAGTCTGACAAACCTGTACTATTGAAATTCTGGGCACCCTGGTGTGGTCCTTGTAAAATGATGGCCCCTGTTGTTGAAGAGGTTGCCGAAGAACGTTCAGATAACCTGAAAGTGGTGAGCATCAATGTTGATGATGCTGCTGACATTGCTTCTGAACAAGGTGTACGCGGTGTGCCTACCGTCATCATGTTCAAGGATGGTAGCAAGATCGCCTCACTGGTAGGCGCTCAATCCAAAACGCAGCTGGCGCAGTTCATTGATCAAAACGCTTGATCAGTCAGCCTTTTGACGGGCTGTAATGTCTGGGTGAAAACCTGTGACATTGGCAAAAAAGCCGTGGGGCACTGCCTCACGGCTTTTTTGATGGGGTTGGGAAAATCCTTAAGAGCAAAATATTGAGAGCATACCTTGTGCACTGTTTTCAAGGCTCACTACTTCAATGCTACCCTCGCTTATCCTGCTCACTACTATTTCATATCTTACCCTACCCTTTTTTCACATCAGTCCATTTAACCCATAGGCAGTTTCAGCCTGTTTTAGACTTTTGATTTTTGCCAGGCTGATTTTTAGAATCCTTCTTTTTTGGTTCGTGCTCATCAGCAGGGCCAATCATGACGGAAAACCAACGTGTACTTGGATGGCACTCGCATACGATTTTGAGGGACATGGTCAGGGGCACTGACAGGATCAGGCCAATGGGCCCCAGTATCCACCCCCATATAATCAGGGACATAAAGGCCATCAGGGTAGAAATACCCAAGGCATGCCCCATCAAACGAGGTTCGATAAGATTACCGGCCGTAAAGTGTACGGTGAATAGAATGGCGGCCAAGATAATGGCGGTCACGAAGCCGCCATCCGGCATTACCAACGTTAACAGAACTGGCGGAATGGCTGACAAAAAAGCACCAATATTAGGGATAAAGTTAAGCATAAACGCCAACACCCCCCAAATTAGCGCAAACTGCACACCCAGACACCAGCAGGCAATTGTGGTTGCCACACCGCATATTAGACCGACTTCACATTTAACGATCAAATAACGTGTCAGGCTATTCGAAAACTGGGTGAACTGTTCAATACTGTTTTCTGCCTGTGAGAAAGCGGCACTGAGTTTCTTGGGGAAATCCAGAATTTCAAAAATCATGAACACAGCCATGATTATAATGACGACCGTTTGTGACAGCGTACTGCCTACACTGCTGAGTAATGAAGGTACATAGTGAACCAATTGGGAAGGATCAAAACGTTGGGAAATTTCATTACGATCCACCGGTAAGCCCCAATGCTGCACAGTAGACAGGCCCTGGTTGTAGAGAGCGCTAAGGCGATGTGCAAACATCGGCATTTGATCACTGAATTGAGCCAACTGGGAGCCAATCAGTAATGACACCAATCCGAATAAAACGCATGCCACAACGATAACAATTAGAACAGCCAGTGTAGGGGGCACCTTCTTTTTGGTTAACCAACGTGTGGGTTGGGCCAATAGAACGGCGACAAAAAGGCTCAGTAAGATAGGAATGACAAGGTCACTCCCCAATTTCAGGCCACCAATAATAATAAACAACGCCGCCACAACAACCAACAACCTTCCCGATTGGCCAGAAGAAGCTGAAGTCTCCTGTGAACGTGTTGTCTGGACGTTTTTATCATCCGGTACAGGTTTCGACATAACCTTCTCGCTTTGCAAAGTAACCGCCATGATCCATGTGTACAGATACGTTTAGAGCACTGTCCACTGCAGAATTCGTTTCAACCTACTTATTACTGCTCATTTTTATTACAACCCACTGTGTTATACCAAGCCCCACTGCTTACTACGAGCAATTGCTTACAGCCACTGATTACAAGCATTGATATACTACTATCCATGACCACTACGCGCTGATTACCCTCTACCCTTATACTACCTACATAACACTGCGTGCTTCTTATGACGGGTTATTCTCCACTACTACCTGTTTTTCCATTCGACGCTCGGAAAGCCAGCGTACCAGTACATTAGCCAATAACGCCGTGATCATCATCATCATCGCCATGGGTAATACCCCTTTCTGACCAAGCGTCCCAAGGATACCACCCGATAAGGCACCCGCGGTAAATTGAATACTGCCTTGCACGGCATTGGCCGTGGCACTCATATGCGGGAAAAAATCCAGCATATTGGAGGTAGCATTGGCAGAAACCAAACCAAGTGTACCGACAAAAAGCATGACAAGAACAACCACCATCCAGAGTCTATCGATGCCCATTGCGATACATAGCACCAGCAAGGCCGCCGTAACAAGCTGAATAGCCAGACCGACTTTCATGATCCTGCGCGCTGACACATGCTTCAAGAGGCGTATATTCAGCTGGTTGGAACCCGCCATAACCACGATATTGGCGCCAAAAAGTACCGGGTAAAGAGCCGGTGATACATGATAATAGCCCATATAAACGTAAGGCGAGCTGGTAATAAAGGCAAACATGCCAGCGAAGGACATCGCAACAGCACACATATAGCCTACGGCAGCACGATGAGTCAGGACTTCACCATAATGCTTTATTACCATCAAAGCAGAGGGAGGTTGCTGCGGACGTTCGCGGGTTTCCGGCAAAAAGAACACGACAATCAGTAGTACCAGCAACGCATAAAGGAATAGAAAACCGAAAACCAGCTGCCAGCCCTGCAGGTAAAGCAGTAGGCTCCCCAGAGTAGGCGCAACCAAAGGTGCCAACATCAGAATCATGACCATTGTGGAGAACACTCGAGCTGCCTCCTGACCGGAAAAACGGTCACGCACAATGGCTGAGGAGTTCACTACACAGGCACCCCCACCGATTGCCTGTACGAAGCGCAATACCCATAACATTTCAAGAGAAGAGACAAAGATCAGCCCAACACACGCGGCCATAAAAATGAGCGTACCGAAGATCAGTACCGGACGGCGCCCTATTCGATCCGACAATGGCCCGAACACCAACTGTCCAACTGCAAATCCAACAAGGAATATGCTGATAGAGGTTGATGTCAGATGGATAGAGGCCCCAAGGTGTGACGCCAGGGCGGGTATAGCGGGTAGGTAAGCATCAATGCCAAAGGGAGCCAATGCGGTGATAGCGGCTACCATCAGCGCAAGATGATTGGAACGAATGGTCTTCAACTCTTTACTCCAGGGAAATGCCGGATAAACAAAAGGCCCAAACCGGCCGTATGACCGATTTGGGCCTTTTTAGCCTACTGAATTACTTTTCGGTTTGACCAGCGCTCGGCGTATTACCTTGCGTACTAGTACTGGAAGCACTGTCCGATGACGGATCACCGGTATCGAAATCACTGGCACCTGCCGCGAACGGATCCTGAGATATCTTGCCACCATCAATTTCAAACTGACGATGTTGCATCCATGCATCACGAATGAAGATATAGCGGTCACCATGTACAAGATTGTCATCACCCAACAGTGAGGCACGTGTGTTAACGAGGTCTACGAAGTAAAGCCCCCACTTGGCATAGTTGTTATTGATATAGGTAGCGACATTGGTATACCAATCCACAGGCAAGCCGGCAGTATCACGCAAATCGCTTGGCCCCAATAGCGGTAACATCAGGAAAGGACCAGACTTGAAGCCCCATGCCGCCAGCGTTTTACCCATATCTTCACTGCGCTGATGGATGCCCATATCCCCTGCAGGATCAAGCAAACCACCCACCCCAAGCGTCGAGTTTATCAACAAACGCAGGAAAGAAGTACCAGCGATGGCAGGGTTACCCTGCAATACACCGTTAACTGTATTACCGACATCACTCAGGTTACTAAAGAAGTTACCCACCCCTTCACGAACCGGATGAGGAGTCACATCCTGATACCCTTGTGCAATGGGGCGCAGCGCATAATGATCCAGCGTGTCGTTAAACGCAAAAACGCCACGGTTGAAGCCCTGCCAGGGATCATTCGGTGTACCGTTTTTGGTATACATCCCTGTACAGCCGCTCAAAACCACAGAGGCTGTGGCAATGACCAGCAGCTTAGACAAAACCTTCATAGTGTTCCCCAGTATTCTGTACTTTTTTCATTCCATGGGATTTTATGTGTGCATTTGACCAACCGAATAGTTAGCAGCACAACTAATGCCAGTTTAACAGAAAGTTGGTATCCTGGCTTTGAAATCTCAGGCAAATTCCTTGATGGATTCTTTCCATCGCTTTTCGAGTCGCTTAACGGATACGGGCTCCACCGTGCCAAGCTGTTGGGCAAACAAGGATACTCTTAGTTCCTGTAATTGCCAGAAAAACTCATTAAGCCAGGGTTCAGTTATACCGCTCTCTTTCATCCGCGTAGCACGTTCATTGAAACGTGATTCCAGTGTTTGGATCTCGTCCATGGCCAACTGATCACGCCGTACCTCACGCGCGACCTTCTCTAATCGAATTCGCGCACCGTTCAAATAGCGAGGATATTCTTCCAGCCAATTGCCTGCATCAGCAATAAAGCCTTTATATACAAGATTCGCCAATTGCGCTTTGACGTCAGCATAACTACGCGCTACATCCAGGCCAATTCTGGCTTTCTTGATCATTCGCTGAAGATCAAGCACTTCTCTTAACACTTCAGCCAAGAGATGGGTAAGGTGTTGAAAAATGGAGTGCAATTCACTTTTACGCTCAGCTATGCGCTGCGACATGGCTTCAGCAGTGCGGGGAAGTGGGTCATGGGCAAATGCCTCGAGAAAGAGCGCATTCATTAGATCATCCACCAAATCCTTTTTTTGCCCTACCTGGGTGTACATCACCGCCAGAGGTTCGATTGCCTTCGACCGCGCATAAGTCGAGTAAAGCTCAGGCAACGCCAGCATGGCCGCTTTTTTAACCCCTTGCCGATGTTGCGCATGTGCCGTCTCGGGATAATCAAATTGTTTGACCGCAAGCCCTTCCCCAGCATCGGTCAACGCAGGGTAAAGAGTCACACGAATCCCCGCCTGAACCTGCTCTTCTTTTTCAGGTAGAGGGGTGGCCGGCCATTGCGTTAATGGCTGAGGCGGTGTGTTCGAATCCTTACCCGCGGCCGGCATTTGCTCAGCCGCATTCGCCTGTTGCGAGAATTGCTGAATCAGTTGATCGATATCGCGTCCATGGCCCAATAGTTTTCCGGTGGCATCGACCACTCGAATATTGAGCTGAAGATGTGAAGGTAACTCAACCTCCTGCCACAATTCGGCAGGAATCCTCACCCCGGTTTTTTGCCGCAGGAAATCACCCAGAGCCTCCCCCATCAGGCTTTCACACGGTGTAATGGCCTCCAATGCGGCATCCACCCAGTCAGGAATCGGCACCACCTGCCGGCGATACTGCTTGGGCAAGCCTTTTAACAATGCAATGGCCTTTTCCCGACGAAGGCCGGGGACAAGCCAATCCAGACGCGCCCGCGGCAGGGTTTTAAGCATCACCACTGGCACGGTCATGGTTACCCCATCATCACGCTGACCGGGTGCGAAATGGTATCCCAAGGGTAATTCAACACGGTTCAGTTGAAGGGCTTCAGGATAATCGTTTTCCGTGACCTCGGTGGCATCACGTGCCATCAGGGTATTTTTATCCGCAAAGAGGATATGAGGATCCTTCGCTTCTTCTTTCTTGCGCCAACGCTCAAAGGAGCGACTATCAGAAATCCCTTCAGGCAGGCGTTCGTCGTAGAACTGATAAAGCTCTTCATCGTCTACCAGAATATCACGCCTCCGAGCTTTATCTTCCAGCGTCTCGACCTCCTCCACCAGCGCCTGATTATGCGCCATGAAACGAGCGTTGGTACGTAATTCACCTTCTACCAAACCACTTCGAATAAAGATATCGCGCGCTTCCAGCGGATTGATTTTGCCATACCCTACTCGCCTTCGCGCATACACGGGCAAACCAAACAGAGTAGCGCTTTCCAACGCAACGACTTGCCCACGTTTACTTTCCCAATGGGGTTCGGAATGGCTTCGCTTCAGTAGATGCTTTCCTGCCTCTTCAATCCATTCAGGCCTGATACTGGCAACTTCACGCGCAAAAAGGCGGGATGTTTCAAGCAATTCAAAGGCCATGATCCATTTCGGTGTTTTTTTCTTCAGATATGAAGACGGATGAATCATGAACTTGCGATTACGCGCACCCAGATATTCACGCCCTTCCGAGAGCGTCCCCAGATGGGAGAGCAGCCCCGTAAGTAAGGCACGATGCAGTTTTTCATAATCGACCTCCTCACTGACCTTAAGAGTACCCAATCCCAACTCTCGTGCCAGTTGGCGCAATTGTCGATAGGTATCATGCCACTCACGCAAGCGCATATAGTTCAGATAGTGAGTACGACACCAACGCCTTAACGCCGAGGAAGACAACTCTTCACGCGCCGTATTGAAACCGTTCCATAAATTGATCCATGCCGCAAAATCAGAGGCAGGGTCAGCCCACTCACGGTGTGCCTGATCCGCAGCTTCACGCTTTTCAGCTGGGCGCTCACGCGGGTCCTGCACAGCCAGCGCACTCACCACGACCAGAATTTCCCGCAAACATCCTATCTTGTCCCCTGCCAGCACCATACGGGCCAGTCGTGGATCAATCGGTAAGCGAGCCAATTGGCGTCCCAGATGGGTGATTTTCTGTTGTTCTACCGCTTCCAGTTCTTCCAACAAACGAAAGCCATCGCGCACAAAACGCGCATCGGGGGGATCAATAAAGGGAAACCGAGCAATATCGCCCAGTTTGAGCGCTAGCATGGACAGAATAACCGCTGCCAGATTGGTGCGCTTGATCTCCGGGTCGGTAAACGCTGGCCGTGATAGAAAATCCTCTTCCGAATAGAGGCGAATGCATATTCCCTCGGCCACACGACCACAGCGTCCCTTGCGTTGATCCGCACTGGCCTGACTAATGGGTTCGATGGGCAGACGCTGGATTTTGGCACGATAGCTGTAACGACTGATACGCGCCAGACCGGGATCGATTACATAACGAATTCCCGGGACGGTCAGCGATGTTTCTGCGACGTTCGTCGCCAGTACGATACGCCGCCCTGCATGGCTGGCAAAAACACGATTCTGTTCGCTGGCGGACAACCGCGCATAAAGGGGTAGCACCTCGGTATGGCGCAACTGGGCGCGGCGCAAGGTATCAGCGGTTTCTCGAATCTCGCGTTCACCGGGAAGAAAAACAAGTATATCCCTCGGCCCCTGAAACCAATGGCGCTCACGCTCCAGTGTTTCGATCTCTTCTACCGCTTGAAGAATGCCTTCCTGAAGGCTGATATCTTCTTCATCTTCCCCTGCTCTGACCAAAGGACGATACAGAGTATCCACATCGAACGTACGACCGGATACTTCGATAATGGGGGCAGGCACATCCTTACCATTTACCTCTTTGGCGAAATGGTGAGAAAAACGCTCAAGATCAATGGTCGCAGAAGTGATAATAACTTTGAGATCAGCACGGCGTGCCAGCAAACGCTTCAGATAGCCCAACAGGAAATCGATATTCAGGCTGCGTTCATGAGCCTCATCAATGATAATGGCATCATATTTGAGCAAGTCAGGATCATGCTGTGTTTCGGCCAGCAAAATACCGTCTGTCATTAACTTGACGCGCGTTTCCGGGCCCGTATTATCGCTGAAGCGCATCTGGTAACCAACGGCACTTCCCAAGGGCGTTTCCAGCTCTTCCGCCAAACGGGCGGCCACCGAACGCGCCGCCAAACGGCGTGGCTGGGTATGACCTATTATGCCCCGCGTGCCCAAACCAAGCTCAAGGCACATTTTGGGTAACTGGGTTGTTTTACCAGAACCGGTTTCGCCGGCGACTATGATGACCTGATGCTCCTTCAATGCCGCCATGATGGTATCGTGCCTGGCACTGACGGGAAGCCCTTCGGGATAACGAATGCTCAAGGGTTGGGCTTCACGCACTTCTACTTGCCGACGGCTTTTTTCCACATGCTTTCGGGCCTCTAGCAGGCCGCGGTCAATCGGTTGCTGCCGTTCCAGTCGCCGTTGTAACCCTTCCAGCCGTTTTCCAAGCGCATGCTGATCCTTTAACGTCACACTCTTCAGTTGCATTTCAAGCGCTGCGAGCTGAGAACGTTCATTAGCCTGCGGCTGCATGTGATGGATGGATGTATCACTGGAAGAAGCACTATTGCTCAAAGCAACCTCGTGAATCGATGATGTTAAATAAAGACAAGAAGAAAGTAGACGGCGAGAATGCGATCCCTGACTTCTGAAAACTGAATACCAGGAAAGCCGTGTACGCCGGTCATATGAAGCTTCATTCGGGAAAATATGTTGCGACGATCAGTATAGCGCAGGTATCCGATAGAATGCAGGTGACCCGTATATCACTGATAGGAAGAATATCATGGACTAGCGCTTGACTGGACCGCAATGCGCAGTCACCGGAGGGAGTCAGGCATCAGAAAGAGAAAGCCAGACGATTCGAGCACATAGCGCGAGCCCTGCTCCCATCGTATATTCGCTTGGGGTGGCTCATCGCCGAGATGAGCAATCCAGCAACGCAATCGTACAAAAGGATGGGAGCAGGAAAAAGCTTAAAGCGTCGGTTCCTGAGGGCGCTGCTTGTTACCCTGGGCAGCACCTGTTTTCCCTTTGCTGGCCTGGGCGTTGTGATCCTTCCTGGAAGGTTTGCTTTTTCTCGTCCTTACTGCCAAGGTAGCACCCAGCACGGCACCAATAACGGCCCCCACCAGCAAAACGATAAAGGATGTGCCACCGCGGTGCGCGAGAACATCCATCGCCACATTAATGACTGCAGGTGCTAACCCGGTATACGCGGGGCTGTCATGCGTGGCAGCAATATTGAATATCCAGGGTGTCCAGATGATCCCGGCGACGAGCCCTGTTATGGTCCAACGCAACAGGCGCGGCAAAAAGCCTATCGCAAAATAGCCGGCAACCAGCACGATCAATGACAATATGGCGTAATAAAGCCACAACAAGGGCAATGAATTTGACAGTAACACTGAATAAGCTCCAACACTTTGACTTCGCAACGTTTCACGACAGGATGCGTACCCGTTTATTCAACCAGTAATAACAATGTGCGTAAAATGGAGCACTAAACAGCCCACTGATCATCCCTGTACTTACACGACACCACCTGCGTGATATCCGCTGTAAACCGGGTGATGAACACGTTGATTCACTGATTTTCTCTTTGCCAGGTACTATGAAAGCACTTTCGTTACCAAGTTCCCTAGATACACGCCCGCTTGGTCGGGTTATTAAACAATATGCTCGTACTGATGACCCTCAATGGCTCTGGCTGGAAAACACTCAGAATCGGGAAGTCGAGCAATTCCTGAAGGATTCCAACACCGCGAGTGAACAGTGTAGCGCACCTCTGGCAGAGTTCGCAGAAGAACTTTATCGCTCACAGCTATCACGTCGCGAACTGGCCTCTGAAAGCCTGCATATTCCGCAAGAGCACTATACCTATTGGAGCCATATCGGTAAGACGGATGATTACCCTGCCTGGTACCGACATCCCAATGGACATCCCGAACAGATTGAGACCCTTTTGGATCTCCAGCAGCTTTCACAGGATCATGATTTTATCGAACTTGGTGACATAGCTCTATCTTCCGATGAAAATTTCATGGCATGGACGCTCGATACCGAAGGTGCAGAGTACTTCGATCTCTATATCAGGCGGTTACCAGAGGGGAAAGCCGAGTTATTGGTCGAAGAGATGGCGGGTGACGTTATCTGGGCCGAAGATAATCGTACGCTTCTTTATACTGCGGTCGATGCCACACAGCGCCCGAACCGGGTATTTGCACTGGATATTGTCACACGCGAAAAAACCCTGTTGTTTGAAGAGAAAGACAGCGAATTTACTGTCAGTGTCGGTAAAACCCGATCATTGGCGTGGTTAGTCGTTGAAAGCGTTGCCAAGGATACCAGTGAAAGTCATCTGATCCCTGCGGATTCCCCTCTCACGCCGCTGCAGTGTGTTCTGCCACGGGCGTCAGGCCTTGAATATAGCCTTGAGCATCGGCCAGGTATTTTTTATGTGTTGCATAATCGCGATCATCGTCATTTCCAGATTGATGTTGCGGCTGAAGACAAGCCCGGTCACTGGCACCCGTGGCTGGTAGCAGATGAAGAATTGACACTAGAAGGGCTGGATGCGTTTGATTGGGGAATCGTGATCAGCAGCCGCGATCACCGGCAAGCACAGCCCCTTTTGCGTATTATCGAACTCACAAAAGAAGTACCCTCGGATACAGTTTCACTAAAGGCAGCTCATTCACCAGAGTGTTATCTTCGCGATGAGGACATCGAGCTGAATGAAACACCGATAAGCCTGAATATTGATGGCAGCCTGCGCTTCCATGATCGCACCCTGCGTTTGCATGAAGAGTCATTTACGACGCCCTCCCGCAGCGTGTCGTACAATCTGGACACAACTGAACGCAAGATACTGAAACAGCAAATCGTACATGGAGACCTCCAGCCGGATGATCTGGTGAGTTGGCGCATTTGGGCCACTGCCGGGGATGGGGAACAGATTCCTGTCTCGGTCATCATGCGTAAGGACATGGCCAAGAGCGGGCAGCCACATCCAACACTCTTGTATGGTTATGGCGCGTATGGCGAAGCTCTTGATCCATGGTTTTCCGTGCAGCGTCTTGAATTGCTGGCACACGGTGTCATTTTCGCGGTAGCCCACGTGCGCGGTGGGAGTGAACGGGGGGAACCCTGGTATTTGTCCGGCAAGCTTGCCCATAAGGAAAATAGTTTCAGTGACTTCCTGACCGCTCGAAATGCATTGGTGGAAGCGGGTATCAGTGTCCCTGAGCGCATTGCCGCCTACGGTGCCAGTGCCGGTGGTTTGCTGGTCGGCGCCTGCCTGAACAAGGCGCCTGGAGCCTTTTGTGCAGCTGTATTGGATGTTCCTTTTCTGGACGTGGTGCGCACCATGCAGAACCCTGACCTCCCCTTGACAACGTCTGAGTATCAGGAGTGGGGAAATCCCGGAGAGCCTGAGGTTCATGAGCGTCTTCTTCGCTATTCCCCCCTGGATAACATGTTGGATCATGGGTATCCCCCCATGTTGATTCAAGGCAGTTGGCATGACTCACGTGTACCCTATTGGGAACCCGCCAAATGGTTTGCCCGGGTAAACGAAACCCACCCTGACAGAGGCCCTGTCATGCTGTTTACGGATATGGATGCTGGCCATGGGGGGGCCGCCGGTCGCTTTTCGGCATTGAAAGAAAGTGCGCGTCAGGATGCTTTTCTAATCTGGGCGCTCCAGTTCAATACAGGAAAAACCAGGCAGTAAGCTGATAATCGAAAGCTGAAAATGGATAGGTAGCGGATGCGCACGATCGGATAGCCCGCATCCCAATCCATATACGTGCAGTTAATTCACATCGAATAGACCAAAGTGGCATCGTAAGCATGAAGCTGAGGGTAAAATTAAACGTTCAAATGAAGTATATTCAGCATTTATAGTTGAATGATGAGCAGGGATTGGCCATACCGATAGCCACGAAAGGTCCTTGACCAATAACATAGTCGAATAATATACAGCCAGAGAGATCGCGCGTACTACGCGTGAGGAGATAAATCTACAATGTCATCATCCAGTCCGGGTATTGTCGAGTTACTGACACTGGAACCCCTGGAAGTCAATCTGTTTCGAGGACGTAGCCTGGATTTGGGCTTACCCCAGCTCTTCGGTGGACACGTTTTGGCACAGGCGCTCACGGCAGCCAGTCATAACGTCGTACCGGAACGCAAGGTTCACTCATTGCATGGCTATTTCCTAAGGCCAGGAGACGCAAAACATCCAGTGGTATACGAAGTCGATCAAACTCGTGATGGAGGTAGTTTTTCGACCCGCCGTGTTACCGCCATCCAGCATGGCAAGCCCATTTTCTTCTGTAGTGCTTCTTACCAGATTGAAGAAAAGAAAGAGTTGAAACATCAGACACCTCAGCTTCCTGAAGGGCTCCCCACTGCAGAAGAGTTGATTGCGCAGGGCCATGACACGATCGTTAAGCGTGTACCTTTGATCCCACTGGATATTATTCGTTGCGAGATTGATCCCGAAGAATCACGTCAGGCGATCTGGTTTAGAATCCGCGGTGATGCACCCCAGGACCCTGTTCTACATCGTCAGATTCTGGCGTATGCCTCTGACCTTGACCTTCTGGCAACAGCACTGGTTCATCATGGCAAGCAACCGCAAAAGGATGTGCGTTTGGCCACCATTGACCATGCCATTTGGTTCCACAAGGATCTGGACCTCAGCCAATGGCATTGCTATCGCATGTATAGCCCGTGGGCAGGGAATGCACGTGGCCTAAGCCGCGGAGAAGTCTTCAATCAAAATGGGGAACTCGTGGCCGAGACCATGCAGGAAGGTCTGACACGGCCAGTTTAAAGACGCTAGGCATCCCGTTCCCTTGAGCTCTGAATTCCACAAATAACAGAAAATGAATGGAATTCAGAGCGACCACGTGCGGACTGATTTATCGTTACTGAGAAAAACACCGCCATACGCCTTTCCATGTGACACCTCATAATATCCCCCCTAAAGGCGTGTATCTGCCGACACCAAGCAATATTTACCACCGTCACTGTACTTACCCCTGGCTAATCAGAGTAATTGCCCACCTGGCTCAGCTCTAGCGTGACTAATAAGCGACGTCATACGCCCCGTCTTTGTCCTTTGGCTGAAAAAAACGACATAAAAAGTAAGGCTCTCCAAAAAGTGATAGTCTATGCAAACAATTATTTTAAATCGTCACCACATAAGCCGACGACTTCCGCAACACAGCTGTATAAGGATGGCGCTCTATGTCACATTCATCCGTTTCCCCTACTTCACATAAAGGCTTGAATAAAAGAGAGCTGGTTCTCATTGGCATTACGGCAATCTGGGGCGCTTCATTCTTTCTTATACATGCCTCTATGCAGGTGTGTGGCCCCTTGTTTTTTGTGGGAGTTCGCTTCGGCACTGCTGGATTGATCAGCCTTGCGCTATTCCGTAACTCACTGAAACATATTACTCGACTGGAGTGGATCGCCGGTTTGAGTATCGGTGTCTGCATCACATTGGGTTATGGTCTGCAAACCATGGGATTACAAACCATCAGCAGTAGTCGTTCCGCCTTTATGACGGCACTCTATGTTCCCATTGTGCCGATACTCCAATGGGTTATTTTCAGACGTTCATTGAGCCTCATGGGCTGGTTGGGGGTATTGTTGGCCTTTAGTGGGTTGATACTGCTCTCCAATCAGGGGCTGGGTGATTTCAGCATCAGCCGAGGCGAAATTTATACATTACTGTGCACCATCGCCATTGCAGGGGAGATCATTTTGATCGGCCAATTTGCGGGTAATGTCAATGTGCGCAACGTCACCACGATCCAGCTTTTGATGGCAAGTTTACTCTCTTTCGCATTAATGCCAGTCGCCAAAGAATCCATTCCCGCATTCTCCTGGATATGGGTTTCCACGGGATTGGCTTTGGGGGCAGCCAGCATCCTCATTCAATGGGCAATGAATTGGGCTCAACGTGCTGTCACTGCGACTCGCGCAACGTTGATTTATGCAGGTGAACCAGTATGGGGAGGGTTGTTTGGCCGTTTGGCCGGTGACCGACTGCCCGCTATCAGCTTATTGGGTGCAGGGCTGATAGTCCTTGGCGTAGTAGTGAGTGAGCTCAAGCTGCCGAGAAGAAGCAAACATGCAATTGCCAAAGGCAAGGTGGGGGAATAACGCCTTTACCTGGGCGTTTAACGAAGAATGGCAATGATATGCTCTTCGAAATCCTCTTCATCGACTTCATTTTCAGAGATGGCAATACCTTTCACACTAATGCCCTTGCGATGCATGCGTTGGGTATTGCCAGCAATCAACGGGTGCCAGCCTGCCAATCCCCGCCCTTCTGCCATACGCCGATATGCGCAGCTTCCCGGCAGCCAATTAAAGGCAGGCAGGTTCTCACGTGTCAATTGCGTACATTCGGGAACACGTTCGAAGCGGTGCTCATAGTCACTGCATTGGCAGCTTTCAGTATCCAGTAAGCTGCATGAGACATCGAGCAAGGCAACTTCCCCGGTATCCGGATCTTCCATCTTCATGAGGCAACAACGCCCGCATCCGTCACACAAGGCTTCCCACTCTGTATCCGTCAACTCGTCCAGTGTGAACCGTTCCCAAAAATGCTCACGTAAGGGTGTACTTTGATCTTTCCCGTTGTTGTGATGCCCATTGGAAGAGGACTCCTCACACGACGAGGTTTGGCACTCTGGCAGGTGACTGAAATGAGAGTCGGAAGCGGTCATGGGGTTTGTGTATCGTATGTCAGGGTATGGGGATGAAAACCGTTGGGGAAAATCATCTGACGGCATGAATGGAAAAGTCAGGGTTCGGTGGCATCTGCAAGTAAAAGCCCTTGCTTTCAATAGCCTCCATGACCTCCCTGACATCTACACGTGCCAATTTACGTGATTCTGTCAGCAAGACAACAAGAACAGGCCGAGGCGTACCAAAGCGTTCCCACAATTCTGCAGGCAATGATGACAGGTCATTGTCGCGCTCAACATACAAGTACATCTCTTCCCAACGAGAGCTCGCGTATACCTGACACATGATTTTTTCTGACATCGTTACCTGAACCTCCTTCTTCCCGATTTTCTACACCAAGAGCGATATCGCGATGATATATTGCCTTTATGAATGATGCTCTTTGGTCATGAAATGTTTAATCTACTCGTTTTTCGGGTATCTCACATTATCCCGCCCCATGAATTACCCGCCTACAATGCTGTGTGGACAAGTAACATGTAAATTTCTGCTCAGGATGCTGAGGGATTGCTCAGGGACTGCCTGAATGTTGTATCGAGTAATTCACCACGCCACCCCCCCAGCGAACACTCATCAAGCTTTTGGGGATCATGAGCTGCCGCTACAATCCAATCATCGTAATCGCGGCGACGCACCAATACCTCCGGCGCCACATCAAGAGCTTCCGCCTGTTGTTTCACCTTACCTTTCAGTACTTTTTGAGCCTGACGGTAGAATGGCGTAACGGGTGATGCCAACGTGACTACGTCTCGTTTATTTTTCAATGCCTGCGAGATGATCGCCAGTAAGCGGTTGCCATCCTGTTTGATGACAGACCGTTTGAGTTCTCGTATCGTCGCCAGGCCAGCCTTGTCCCGTGGCATTTTCTCAGCCATTTCGAAGAGAACAGCATCCGACACCAACCAGTTCCTTGGAATATCGCGCTCTCGTACCTGTGTTTCACGCCATTCACACAAGGCAGCAAAGACGCCCAACGCACGTTTCGATAACTTCCATGCATTCCGGTGACGCAAGTAATACTGCGAATAGTCAGAAGGCGCCTCAGCACTCTCAATCAACCGTTGGCAATCTTCTAATACCCAGGCAAGACGCTCTTTTTTTTCCAGCGCCTTTTTTTGCAACGCCCAGATGGCCGGCAAATAAAGCACATCCAGTGCAGCGTACTCGTATTGCGTGGATGACAGCGGACGTTTCAACCAATCGGAACGAGTCGCCCCCTTGTCCAAAGGAATGGCCAAATACTTCTCGACCAGCTTTTGGTAACCCATGGCGGGTATTGGCCCTAGCAATGATTCGGCTATTTGTGTATCCATCAAGGGTGTCGGCACACAACCGCCCCACTGGGCCAATACTTCCAGATCTTCACTACAGGCATGTATCAGTTTGAGAGTATCGGATGATTGCATTAACTGCTGAAAGGCGGGTGTTGCCGCTATCGCTACCGGATCGATAAGCCATACCGATACGCCATCACTCAACTGAATCAGAGCAGGAATGGCATGAAACGTTGTTTCACGCATGAATTCAGTATCCAGCGCGATGACCCGACTATTTTTTAAATGCTGACAAACAGCATCCAGTGCACTGGGATCATCAATCCAGTGCGTCATTGACGATACATCAGCCATGGGAATGATGCTCTAATACACAAAAAACAGCGTGAATACCACGCTATCTGAATGAATGATAAATACTGGACGACGCAAGAACGCAGCGAGCGTCAGGATCATGATTCCGAGGAAAAGGGCTGGCGCCCATTGAATGCCCGGGAGAGCGTGCCACCATCAACATACTCAAGCTCCCCTCCCATCGGCATCCCATAGGCCAGGCGTGAACATTTAACACCATGTGCGACCAACAGCTCAGAAATATAGTGTGCTGTAGCTTCCCCCTCAATGGTGGGGTTAGTGGCTAAAATAACTTCTTCTAAAGGTGCTTCCAGCTGACACAGGCGTTCGACTTCCTCTTCCAGAAGTTCCAGACCTATTTCCTCGGGCCCGATACCATCCAGGGGGGACAAGTGTCCGTGCAGTACAAAATAGCGCCCTCGGAAACCACCCGCCTCTTCGATAGCCATCAGGTCAGCCGGTGATTCTACCACACACATCAAGCGGTCATCGCGTTTTGGATTGGCGCAAAGTTCACATAGGGCATGTTCGGATAAATTACGGCAGTGCTGGCAGTAACCGATACGTTCTAATGCCTCCCCAAGCGCTGTGGCGATACGTTCACCTCCCAGACGATCCCGCTCCAAAAGGTGCAATGCCATACGCTGGGCACTTTTTGGGCCGACGCCAGGAAGTACTCGCAATGCATCCAACAATTGTTCGAAAAGGGGTGAAAAGGCCATGGCGATCTCTTTAGATGCTTTTTAAGTGCTTTCTACAAGTACTGTCTTGAGACAATTCTTCAGACATTGACTTTGGATGCTTTCGTCAAATCCATCACTCAATCGCTTTTCAAGTGCGCTTGAGGGATGCTCTTTTGAACATGTGTCTGATAGGTGTTAATCACCCTGCCCCACCCATGGCGCACCATATGGGCAGCTGTAAGTCCATAATATGGAAGTCACGATAATAGCGCCAAGCCGCGTACTAATGGCGTCAATCACATTCAAATACGCTGGCAATAAACAACTACTCTGCAACAAATAAACAACTATTCTGCAACATGCTCCGTAAAACATGATGCAGTGCCATTGCCAGCACAGTGATTGAACCCAGGGCAGAACCGGTCCAACAACCGTTACGTGCTCTGATCGACATATGAAATGGGTCTACTATACAGCCGCGCCCTAAAAAGATAACGGTATAAATCTCTATCTTTACCCTGGTTTTTCAGAGGGCCTGAACGGCTCTACCGTATAGCACATCGCCAGAGGCGTATTCACTACCAACATGACAAAGCCCTGATAGCCAAACGCCCCGTTATGCTGACACGTCAGTACTTGGCGTAACTCACCATTACCTCTTAGAACGGTAATTTGAAACCTTCCGGCAGATTCATACCATCAGTAGCTTCCGCCATACGTGCTTTAGAGCTCATTTCTACCTTGTGAACAGCATCATTCACCGCAGCGGCCAACAAATCTTCAAGAAACTCTTTCTCTTCTTTCATGACAGAAGGGTCCAGATTAATGCTGAGCACGTCGTGACGACCATTCATGCGAACAGTGACCATACCTGCACCGGAAACGCCTTCGACTTCCTGCTCGGCGATCTCTTCCTGCACCTTTTGCATTTTTTCCTGCATTTGCTGAGCCTGCTTCATCAGGCCACCCATGCCACCTTTAAACATGAAATACTCCTTGAAATAATGGCGCGATAAAGGTGTATAAATACCTACCGCTTCCTACAATATTAATCGTTCCGCACCCGGCCAACGTGCCAACATTTCAGCAATGGCGGAATGATAACGCTGAATTGTCGAGCCATACCCGCACTGCCAACACATTCGAGCCTGACCGTTTATTCGCGAGACTCGACGCTCTCTTCGAGCAATCGCGCGCCGAATTGTTCCATAAGTACCTGTATATGAGGGTCACCTTGCAATGCTTCAACCGCTCGTTGGCGACGTTCTCGTTGAAAACGCTGCGCACGAATATGTGGGGTTTCAATCGCAGGATCAATATCACCGGGGGTAATGCTAACAGAACGGGGCGCACCCAGCCGTTTCAGTTCGTTTTCAAGCCGACGCGTGTGGATGTCCGCATTCATTGCCGCCTGTGTAGGATCCAGCCGCAATGCCAGATGATTGTTTTGGTCAGACATGACAATGCAGTTGGCGATTAAATTACCGGTGATCCCCCCCAGGTGAATGTGGGGATAGAGTGTCAGCCATACTGCGTGATCAATCACTGTTCCTTCAGGCAACTGGTAATCCGACTGTGCCTCAGTAGCAGATACTTCCGACGCTTCAGGTGTGTCTACCGGACTCTCGTCCAAAGCCTGTGAAAAGGCTTCACTCACATCATTACTGGGCTCAAGGGCTGCATATTCGGTATACGAATCATCGTCATCATCATCCTGATCTTCACTGCCCGAAGGCTGAACAGCAGACGTATGCGCCCGTGAGGAAGACACATCACCCGAGTAGTTAGCCTGGGCTTCCTGATTTTTATGGGCTTGATGATCTGAAGGTGAAGACGCTGCCTCCTTCTGCACCACATCAGAGGAATGATTGGACGATGAAGCAGCATCAGTAGATATCTTTTCCGATGACTCTGATGCCTTTGCATTTGGCGCCTGTGGTGAACCATATGGCAGATGATCGATCGGTGTTGACTGATTAGACGAATACGACGGCGCCTCACCCCACGGGGGTGGTTCTACGGCGGGAGCTTCCCTTCCATGAGCCTCTGATAGAGTATTTGGCGTTGTAGCGTTTGATGGCGCGGCAGGGGACGAAGGCGTCACCGGTGAAGGGGCAGCACTACTCAGCGCGGCTCGCTCATGCGAGTATGCATTGCCTGAGTCAGCTGCAGAATCATCGCCTGCTGAAAAGCCCCTCGTCGAAGCGCTGCCAGCCATACGGCTAGCGTGACCTGCATCGCGGTCATCCACCGGTTGAACTGGAACGTCCGTTGATGGACGAAGCACATCCTCAGGAGGCACAACGGAATTCTTTGCAGCAACAGATTGTGTAGATGATGCCAGGCGATGAGAAGGCACCTCACCCGCAGGCACAGGTTCCTCATCATCCCCCTGGGATTGATGTTCTGTAGTGGAAGCACCGCCCTGACCCACCTGACGTGCATCACGCTGACGAATCGGCAACTCGACTTCCGGAGGCTTGGGTACCCCCTGTGGGCGGAAAGCCAACATGCGCAAGAGCGTCATCTCCAGCGCCGCACGTGCGTCGGGGGACGATGCCATTTCAGAGCGCCCATTCAAAGCGATCTGATAGTACAGTTGCACGTCCTCGGCACGAAAATGGCCCGCCAAAGATAACAGCGCATCGCGATCCCCATAACCATTGTCCAATGCCTCGGGCACCATCTGAGCAATGGCCAAGCGGTGAAACAGGCTGGAAAGTTCGTTCAATACTGCAGAAAAGTCGGGGGCCTGCTCCGCCAACCGCGCTACTTGTTGGAGGACATCCAATGCATCAACACGAGACAACGCTTCAGCCAGTGCAATGATATACCCCTGATCCAACGTGCCCAGCATTGCCTTGACATCGCCATCCCTTACCTGCCCATGCCCGAATGCAATAGCCTGATCCGTAAGGGAGAGCGCATCTCGCATCGAGCCATCGGCAGCGCGCCCCAACAACCATAAGGCTTGCTCATCAAAAGGAATGCTTTCAGCGCCTAGTATATGGGTAAGGTGCTCTACAACCCGCTCAGGCGACATCGCCTTGAGGGCAAACTGCAAACACCGGGAAAGCACCGTAATAGGCAGTTTTTGCGGATCGGTAGTGGCCAGCAGGAATTTAACATGGGGCGGCGGCTCTTCCAGCGTTTTCAACAAGGCATTGAAACTGTGGGAAGAGAGCATGTGCACTTCGTCTATCAGGTAAACCTTGAAGCGACCCTGTGTGGGGGCGTATTGCACGTTATCCAGCAATTCGCGGGTATCTTCCACTTTTGTACGTGAGGCCGCATCGACTTCGATCAGATCTACAAAGCGGTTTTCATCAATGGCGACGCAAGCTTCACAAACGCCACAGGGGGACGACGTTACTCCCTGTTCACAATTCAGACATTTGGCAAGAATACGCGCAATCGTTGTTTTACCCACCCCGCGTGTTCCCGTGAACAGATAAGCGTGATGAAGCCGTCCCTGATCAAGCGCGTTGATCAAGGCTCGGGCAACATGTTCCTGCCCGACCAATTGATGAAAATTACGCGGGCGCCATTTACGGGCCAGAACCTGATAACTCATGTAGACGAATGTTTTCCCTGTCGACTGAATCGATGCCAGATAGCATGAAACGGCATGTCATACCCTGCACACTCGGTTACCTTGAAAGGCGAATAATGTGCGAAGAGAATTGGCGAACAAATAGGGCTCCATAATACACTATTTGAGCACTATAACGTGAACCGTTGATCAAGAATAATAGAATGAAATACAGACCTCGGCGAACCGCATGCCCACAACAGGCTCGTAGCCGGATTGGATATTTTGAAGAATCAATATCCATCACTGATATGGAGGTATTCGATAAAAACCCAAGCCTTCGATGGAAAGGAAACAAAACGCGCTGTTCAAGCAGAGGCAGGCTAACGAGGAAGTAAAGATGAGAAATGTACGCTGGAAATGGAGGCGGCCCTGATCAGCCACATCCCGGCACACGACTCCATCACTACCGTTGCTCCCTTCCGGGCCTGGCGGGGTTTGCGACTTCACGTTGCGGGAGGACCGAAAAGGGCCACCATAATATCGATAAAATGCCTAAAGGCAGATATTCGAATTTCACTTGAAAAACAGCGCGTTGGCAGCGCCTTATCAAGTGAGGGCATATACTACCAACTGTGTCGGACAACAGCAAGCCCAACTCATCAAAACTCTTGTTTCCAACATCCATTGGCCGAGATTCAGCGAGGCCATCTATAATGTCCTTTCGTGCGTTCTCCCCATGAAATCAAAGCCATGAGAATGGTATAATCACCGGATTGGGGAGCCTGCCACCCTTCCCTTCAGGGGGAGGCTACACTCACGGTGTTAACGTTATTGAGGGGGAATCATATCATGATCGCACGTATTCAGGCCCAATATCCCTAAGCCGAATATTGCCAGAGCACCCCCACAGCCGTCATTCTATCCGGAGCCACGATGCCTTCTGCCCACTCACCTTCTACCAATCCTACACCGGATGATGCGCTGCGAAGTGAATCACCGAATACCTCCTCTGCTTGCTCGCACGAGACAGCAGAGGTAGTCGAGGGTGCATCGGGTACTTCGGTAAAGCAGGCAGCATCATCCTCAGACATAAGCAACACACCAGACGACGTTCTTCAAAGGAATTTACTTCGTGCGGATCAACTTTTGGTTGAATTGGGATTGGTACGTTCCCGTAATCGGGCACAGCGCTTGATCAAGAAAGGGCGAGTAAAAAAACAAGTGGTCGATGGGAACGGTAATCAACATCTTCGTGACATCAAGCGTCCTAGTGAAAAACTTTCCCCAACCACACATTTTGATATTGAAGAAGATCCTGAAGAACGCTATGTCTCGCGTTCAGGGCTGAAACTGGAGGGTTTACTCAAGGCCCACCATCTTTCTCTCAAGGGAATGACGCTCCTCGATATCGGTCAGTCCACCGGTGGTTTTACGGACTGTGCGCTCGCCTTCGGCGCTTCCAAAGTAGTGGGTATAGAGGTCGGGCATGATCAATTGGAACCGCAGTTAAAGAACGATCCTCGCGTTATCTGCCTGGAAGGTGTGAATGCGAGGCAACTGCCCGTAGATGTATTGCACAATGCGGCCCCGGACGGATTCGATGCGGCCATGATGGATGTTTCGTTCATCTCCCAAACGTTAATACTGGGCGAAATTGCGAAACATTTGCCTTCAGATGCCCTTCTCTTCAGTCTGGTGAAACCCCAGTTCGAACTGAGTCGGGATGAGTTGAGTGCCGGCGGTATTGTCCGGGGGGAACATCTGCATGACAAGGTCAGGCTAAAGCTGACCGCCGCCGCTGAGACTTCCGGTTTTACCGTATTGGACTGGCAGCCCAGTACTCTCATCGGAAGTGATGGCAATCAGGAATGGCTGATGCTGGCGCGGCGTAAAGCCTGAAAACAGTAGCAGTAGCACTACCGCCCCGCCCGGGCATCATCCCTACATCACTGGGGGCGTAACTTTAGGCTAGTTGCCCAGTTTGGGAACATCCTCTGCCTTTTTGCTTTCGACCCGGCGAGATTCCCCCTGGCTGTTATGAAGCCAGACATCCATTTGCTGGAAGGCAATACGTATACCCTGCGCCTTGAATGTCTCCGATACTTTTCGGTTGATTTCATCCCGAACAGGCAGGCGCTCGGCTATTTCACTTACGTAGACACGCAACTCGAATTTCAGTGATTCGCTATCAGCTGACATACAGAATGCCGTCGCCTCAGGCTCTTTACGTACACGTGGATTTTCATGTGCGATATCCAACAGCATACGGCGAACCGTTTCCGTATCTTCTGCCTGACTAATGGAGTAGATCATCACAATACGCGTTATGTTGTCTGAAAGTGACCAGTTGATCAGGCGGTCAGTAATAAATGTCTTGTTGGGGATGATCATTTCCTTGTTGTCGAAATCCACCACCGTAGTTGCGCGAATACGAATACGACTGACCGTGCCATCCATTTGATTCAACGTGATCGTATCTCCAATGCGCACCGGGCGTTCAAAAAGAATAATCAGGCCGGAAATAAAGTTGGCAAAGATTTCCTGCAACCCAAACCCCAGACCGACACCCAATGCCGCAATCAACCATTGCAGTTTTGCCCAGGTGAGCCCCAGCATTCCAAGGGAAAGCACAATGCCCACACCCAGAATCGTATAGGAGAGCAATGCCGAAAGTGCGTAAGCCATGCCTGCCTTGAGCTGAAGGCGCGATAACACCATGACTTCCAGCATACCCGGCAGGTTACGCGACATGAACCATGTCAAACCAAAGGTGATGATGGCCAAACACACGCTGCCGAGGGAAATATTTTCCACTTGTGTGCCCGAAGCCCCTGCCTGATCCACCTGCCACAAATCGACGGTTTTCAGGAACGACAAAACGCCAAGCAGGTCATGCCATACAACATAAAAGAAGCCGATAAAGATCAGTACCAATACCATTTTGGACAAGCGTAGCGATTGCTTGTTGACCTGATCCATATCGAGCGGAGGCTCTTCCGGTAACTCATTATTTTCACTGGATTGTGATTGTGTTTGGGAACGTCGACGATCCAATGCACGGCGGAATTTCAAGCGCCGAGCGGCAACAGCCAACCCCCTGACCACAGCTGATTCCACCATGACCCACAGTCCGAGCAGGTAGATGGTAGTCACGAAACGCGGTGTCAAACGAACAGCCGTATATTCAAAGCCGGCAATAATGAGGCCTGCCAGAAACAGCGGCACCAATGACAATAAAATGCCCAGAAGGAGGCGGAAAAGGCGTGCCCCTATTTCAGGCACATGTGCCAGTATGATTTTCGCGAGAAGGACGCTCATGGCCACGTAACCAACCAAAACGATCACCAGCGGAATCGGCTGGTCCACAAGGCTGGTGCCCATGTGCTGAATCACGTAAATCACCAATACCACCGGCACACTGGCGATACCCAATTGCGTGATCAATACCCGCAAGCGACGCACGTAACTGACGGGCCAATGGAAATGATGCGAAGCGACCCCACGATCCAGTAGTAATCGTCGTGCCCAGGAGAAATACCCCCAGGCAAAGGCGGCGGTGAGTAAGGCACCGCCCAATACAAACCCGCCACTACTTCCTGATAGTCGAAGGCCTAACCCCACAGACGCCATCAATAAAGGGCCACGAATGGACAGTACCAGATTCAGTAGAATCGCCTGTGGCGTGTGCCATTGTGTGTCACGACGAATATGCCCCACCTGGGATTGGAGTTTGTATAGGTGGCGTTGAATACGCGGTCTGAAGACGCTCAATGCAATCAACAGCACAATCATTGGCAAAACACACACGGTCCACAATGAAGGTACTTCGAACAAATCTTCCAATCCATGGCGCCAACTGGGGCTAATCAGCTCCGCTTTTAACCTGTGCGGTAGTTGCTTCATCCATGTCCACCCCAGCGGCTGCCCACTGGCGATCCAGAACAGCTGTTCATCGATCCTGGCACGTACGGAATTACCCAGCTGATTCAGCTGTTGCTGATTCAGTTGCGTATCAATGGAAAGTGTTAACAGGCTGCCGTATTCACGATCCAGTTGATCCAGTAATGAACGTTGAGTGCTGTATAACGTTCCCAACGTTTTGGTCAACTGTGGCGTTGGATGCGTGTTGCCTTGTGTTTTGGCGGACAGCTGTCCGAGTTGTTGACTGACATAGCTGCCAACATCACTAAGCGCTTCCCGCTGTTGCATCAGGTTGAATTGTTGCAGACGAATGTTGGCGATCTGATCACTTAAACGGGGCCGTGGCACCAATGGCGGCAATGCGTCACGTTGTTGGCGTAATAACATGGAGAGCAGCACACTACCTCGCACAGCGGCAACCTGATCATTCAGGTTGCTTTGTATTTGCTGAACCGTGTCCAGCTGGCTACGAACATTGATGCTCTCCTGAATCATTCGATTAACGGAATTGGTGACCGTTACCAGCTGATCCGCCCAGCGACTGTTATCTTCCACAGCTGCACGTACCAACGGATTGTCAAGATTACTGGATGCCTTCCCTGATGCTCCAGCGGCTGCCTGTTGTGCGGTTTCACGACTCAATTGTGACCGTTTTCTGGCGACTGCCTTTTGGAGCAACTGAATCTCCTGCTGCCCTTGATCCAATTTACGTGCGGCCAGGTCACGCTGAGCCATGGCGAGGTCACGCAACTGCGGATTATTGATCAACTGCTGCTGATTCAATTCAAGTTGTTGCTGGAGAATCTGTGATTGAAGGTTATTAAGCTCGACCTCTTGCTTCGACGATCCATTGGCATTATCAGCGAGCGAACGTCGTACTTGCTGCAACTGGCTTTGCAGGCTGGCAATCTGGACTTGCGCACGATCAGGTAACATTTGAGTTACCGTCACCTGGCGATTGGCATCACCAAAGGTTTGTTGTAGCTGTTCCAGTGCATTGAAAGAATCGATCAGACGATTTTCCAGTGTGTCCAGTGAAAGCCCGGATACACTGCTTTCATCCAGTGAAGGCGGTGCTTGATTGTCCCATTGATGAAGTTGAGTTTGAAGCCGTGCCAGCGTTTGCGGTGCCTGTTCTATCTGAGCAGATAGATCACTGTTCTGCTGTTTGAGCAAAGCAAGTTGCTGCTGAGCTGCCGTGATATCCTGACTTGGCCCGCTTTGGGTATCACTCTCTGAATTATTCTGTAACTGGGTGATCTCCTTTACCATTAGCCCCTGGGCCGTAATCGCCCGTGCAGGCGTCATGCAAAACAGTGCTACGGCCAACATGGCAAAAAGAGAGATCAGGATGGATAACGGAGCTGGAACCGTTACCGGACAACGCACTTGGGACACAGAACCGCCTCATTCAAGAATCATAGTGACCGGAGCAGATCCGGACATAACAACCATTGCCAAAAACCATGACCACCAAAAAAATCATGACTGAAAATGTCATATTACTGCTGGATTCATCAACTCATTTCATACATTCAATCGTTCATCGGATGTATCGATGTAATACCGAATTGTCAAATGCCCGGTGAACTATGCCTAGTGGACTAGGCCTAGTGGACTATGGACCGATAGCCAGCAGTCATACTGCCATAAACTGGATAAGGGGATGAGCCAATGAAAAGAGTATAAATATAAAAGCGCAAGTTTACCTGAAGAGAGGCGCAAACTGGCAGTATTATTACGAAAGGAAAACAAAGAAGTTATGCTTGCCACTAGGCCATTCACTCATGGTGAGGTGAATTACGGAGGGCGGCATGCAGTTAGCAGAGCCAATGGATACCCTCCTCTGGATATAAAAAAACACCGCGCCAATGAAGTGCAGTGCTAGCTATAAGAAGTGCTATAAATCATAAGAAGTGCTGTAAATCATAAGAAGTGCTGTAAAAAAAGGAGTTCCTGAATATTGGAGGGTGGATGCGACAAGTCGTAGGGCTTCCTCACTCAAGGGCGAGCAACCTGCAACATCGTCACCCGCTTGACGGATCAGGGATGAAGCACACCATGGGAACAAGCCTCTTCATTTCCCGGGCCGGCTTTCTCGATCTGCAACGTCGCATGCTCGATCCCGAAGTGCTCGGCCAACATTTGATGGGCTTCGGCCAAAACACGATTATCGACCCGCTCTTCTACAATAACCAAATGGGCAGTCAACAGAATATCGTTATCCGTCAGACTCCATAAATGCAGATCATGGACACTGGTAACCCCTTCGACACTACCCAGGGTCTGTCGCACGTCGTCAGGGACAACTTTCTCAGGTGCCCCTTCCAGTAAAATATGGGAAGAGCGACGCAGTACGGCATAGGAACTTCGTAAAATCAAAATACAGGCAAGAATGGAGAGCAGCGGATCTGCTTCATTAAAACCGGTCAACTTAATGATGATGGCCGCAATTATTGCAGCTGCCGAACCGAGCAAATCCCCCATCACATGCAAGGCAGCCCCTTTCAGGTTGATATTGTCGTGTTCGCCCCCCTCCAAAATCCAGAATGACACGCCATTCACGATCAATCCGATAATCGCTACCACGAGCATGGGGGTTGCGGCCACATTTTCCGGTGAAAACAGTCGTTCTATTGCTTCAATCACAATCCATAGGCCGATCAGTAACAATACCAATCCATTGGTAAAGGCTGACAATACCTGAATACGCTGATAACCATAACTATGACGCGCATTGGATGGGCGCCGGCTCAGACGGAATGCGAAAAGCGCCAGGCCCAGCGAGAAAGCATCACTCAACATATGGATACCATCCGAAATCAGCGCCAACGAATGGCTGAACAGCCCGGTCAGAATCTCCACTACCATAAAAGCGAGTGTGATCAACATGGCCCAGAATACGCGTTGCTCACTATCGGCAGTCACTTCGCCCACATGAGAATGTCCATGCCCGTGGCTGTGGGAATGTCCATGTGAGCCCCCGTGATCGTGCGAATCCCCATGGGTATGAGAATGGGAATGATCAGGGGCCTGCTGGCTATCTCCAGATTTATCTGAAGCCTGGTGATGGGTATGACTCATTGTCCGCTCCTCAATCAGAGTGTCAGGCGTATCTTGTTACATGACACCTTTGATTTTTCTTGCGTTTTACCTTTAATACGGCATAGTTAACACTCTACAACTGCTACAGGGTCAAGCCATGGACCATAAAAAAAACAATAAAGTACCGCAGATGGATACTATCGAAAACTGTTCAACTGAAACTGATACCGATTCCACCCGCACAATGACGGTATCCGATGGTATGAAAGATCCAATGAAAATAGGCGAATTGGCCAAACAGATGGACTGTGCAGTTGAAACCATTCGGTATTATGAGCGTGAGGGTTTGTTACCAACGCCGATACGTAGCCGGGGTAATTACCGCCTTTATGGAGAACATCATCTTGAGCGGATGCGTTTTATCCGCCGTTGCCGCGCGCTGGATATGACGCTTGATGAAATTCGTGCCCTCCTCGGCTTGCGCGATATATCAACAGATCAATGCCGCCAGGTATCGGGGCTCATCAATGAACACCTCCAGCATGTCGAGAATCGCATCGGTGAACTGCAGGCATTGCGAAATCAGTTGGTCGAATTACAAGGGTATTGTGGAGGGGAACGCCAGGGTGAACACTGCGGCATCCTCACGGTACTGGAGGAGGAAAGTACCGTAAAGCAATTCGCGTCGAAAAATTCTGCATCTACGACGCATAAATCCGTGGGCGGTACACATTCACACTAACGACCACAAATGATGATTTGTCAGTTTCGATTTGCCAGTTTCAATGAATTAACGACCCACAGGCAGTCCTGTAAACCATTTTTTGAATACTCAGAACATGTACACTGTCCCGAAATACAAAGCTCTAGAATAGTTCCTGTGAAATAGTTCCTGTTAGCCAGTATCTGTGAGACAGTACCGATGAAATAGCATTTATAAAATGGGATTTATGAGATAGCACTTATGAAATAGTAGCGACATCCATGTCCATGAAATACTCTATTCGCTATACCTTTATCGGGATATTTACTGGCGAACCGGGTACGTAGCACCATAATTCAGCATTGAGGGATGCTCGCCGTGTCCTGTGTTGCAGCAGCATCAGGTCGTCCTCATATCGAGCGATAACAGGTTCAGGAAGCAAAACCATCAATAAATTAAAACCATCGATAAATCAAAACCATTAATAAATAAAGTAGCTATTACGTCATTAATAGGCCAAGGTCGTTCACAGCCAGCGTCTTTTACAGTTAGAGAGCCAAAAGAGTAAAAAATGTCAGTATCTGCCCCATCATCACGTTTGCTGCTGTCCTTGATAGTAGAAGTGATGCTTATCGCCATGACCTCACCTGCAAGGGCCGAGGGAGTACAGGGGCATGCCTTGGCAGAGCCAACGCCTGAACAGCAATCTCAGGCGTTGGCACAAAAGACGCTACAGTTGGATTCAGAGGCAAACGCCAATCCGCTGGCCATTTCGACCTATTTACCCAACTATTTTTTACCTTTCGATTACGACAAGCACTTGCCTAACCTTCAGGCTTACCGTGCAGCAGGCAACTACTCTCCACAACACACCGAAGTCAAGTACCAGATCAGTCTGAAAGTGGCGCTGGGGCAAAACCTGTTCAACAACAATGGCGATCTTTACCTCGGTTACACACAATTTTCCTTGTGGCAAGCATATAACGCCAAGGATTCCGCCCCCTTCCGAGAGACAAACTACGAGCCCGAACTCTTTCTGCGCTTTACCAATCACAAACGCTATTTTGGTTGGGTGAACACCATCAACAGAATTGGTTTCCTTCATCAATCCAACGGGCGTGGCGGAAATGTTCATGATGAAAAATATACGGCATCGCGCAGCTGGAACCGCCTGTATGCAGAGGCTATCTTACAGCGTGGCCCATGGGCCATTTCGCTTAAGCCCTGGTGGCGTATTCCAGATTCCCATAAAAGTGATAACAATCCCAATATTGAAAAGTATTTGGGATATGGTCAGATAGGAGTGCTCTACACCACGCAGGGCGATCAGGAATTTTCAATCAATGCGATGGGGAATCCTTTTACCGGGCGCCTGGGTACTGAAGTGGACTATACCTTCCCCCTCTGGGGGCGAATACGTGGCATGATTCAATATTACAACGGGTATGGTGAAAGCCTGATTGATTACAATCACCGTGTGAATCGTGTAGGCCTTGGCTTCAGTTTCAATCCTCTTCTCCCTGGTACAGCAGACACCTCAGGCACCAGTCCGACGTTGAACAGAATTTTGGCACCCGGCGAAAGCAACCTCAACATGCATGACACAAGGCATGTGCCTGTCTACGATGCCTCTATCGGCAAGACAACCCATGCGTCCACCACAACGGGTCTGGCTTCTGTCAACAAGAATGATCATGCGAAGGATGTGTCATCGGATACAACAGGGAGCCCCCTTCTGAACGGGATGATTGCTCAGCGTCCGGATTCTGACCTCTCTGATCGGCTGTCCACGCCGTTACCTCCAGCACATTCAAAAACAGCCCAGCCCCCCGCGAGCAGGACAACCTCGGGTGCAGATGCTCATACCCTGAAAGTTTCGGAACAGGCTCACCAAACGATCAACCAGTATTATCAGGCTCAAGCCGTACCAATGACCGATCTGGAACGCGAACGAGCTGCACAAACCTACTTCGAACGTCAGGCAGAGAACAATCCCTTATCGCTCTCGACCTATCGGCGCAACTATATCCTGCCGATCGCGTATAATACTGACCATCTGAATCAGCGCAATTTCCATCAGGTCGCGCCAAACAGTTCACCTGATCATAATGAAATCAAGTTCCAGCTCAGTATCAAGGCACGCCTGTGGCATAACCTCTACCATCACAATGGTAATCTGTATGTTGCCTATACCCAGCGCTCATGGTGGCAGGCCTATAATTCTTCGGCGTCCTCTCCCTTCCGAGAGACCAATTACGAACCAGAGCTGTTTGTCCAGTTTACTAATAACAAGTCGTTTCTGGGCTGGACCAATACATCAAACTCCTTTGGCTTTGTTCATGAATCCAATGGCCGTTCCGACCCTATCTCACGCAGCTGGAACCGCCTCTTTCTGGAATCAGTATTTGCACGGGGCCCAATGGAAATCAGCGTACGTCCATGGTGGCGAATTCCAGAATCAAAATCGAGTGACAACAATCCTTCCATTGAAGACTACGTGGGCTATGCGCGCATCATGTTTGCCTACACACGTGATAACAATGAATTTACCTGGTCCATTGTTGGCAACCCGGGCAAAGGGCATTATGGCAATCAGCTCGAATACTCCTTCCCGCTATGGTCGAAATTGCATGGTTACTTGCAATATTACAATGGTTATGGTGAAAGCATGATCGATTACAATCATCATGTTCAGCGTTTTGGGATCGGTATCTCGTTCAATAATATCAATCTGTAGCACAGCGATGGGAGGCATGATCAATACCTCTTGCTTACCAAACCCCAACATCAATTTTCTATCCATTACCTGCTGCAGAGCAAACGATCACCTGTTCGAGAACAGGATCCGCTTACAGGTTATGTAGCACTATGTAATCTTTTTTCTATATACGTGAATAGCATGTCACTCACGCGTAACTCTTCTCATTCCAGAGTCTTCCACCTCATCTAATAGTGGAAAGAAGGCTTGCAAATACAAGGCACTACCGCTATACCTAAAACTCACGATAAGTGCTTGTTATAGAAAAACACGGTGAAATTTACCGTGCCTTTGGTAAAGATCTAAAATACTTACTACTGGGCTCACTTATTACTAGACAAGTACATTGGCAGGTTGATCACACACGTTGGGAGTATTGAACCATGGCTTCAAAAAAAGAGATCAAGGATCAGAGTGCACGTTCCATCGAGCAGTTGGAAGATGATATCCGCACTCTGTCAGATACGCTGGAGCAGTTCATCTCCTCCAGTGCCGATGATTCAGCCGAACAGCTGGACCAACTTCGTGATGAAGCCGGCTCACGTCTCGCTGAAGTGAAAGAACGTTTTCAAAAACATGGCAACAATATTCGGGATCGTCTGAAATCCGGTCAGGAGACCATCCAGGAACATGGTCGCGACGCTTTTCAGTGCGCAGATTCCTATGTACAGGATAACCCATGGCGCGGCGTTGGAATCGCGGCAGTCGCTGGTTTTGCCATTGGTATTCTTATAGGACGACGTTAATGGCTGAAAAACGCACAGGCCCCGCTGTCTCCGTCTTCAATGCCTCAAAACGGCTCATCGCCACTTTATTGAGCGCAGGTGAGGCTCGGCTTCGCCTGGCAGTCGTTGAACTGCAGGAAGAGCGAGACCGCTTTTTTTCATTGCTGATCAATACCTTCGTTGCCGTTCTGTTGGGGCTCTTTGGTATCGGTATGGTCATCCTGTGGATTGTGGTCTATTTCTGGGATACGCATCGTCTGCTGGCCATTGGCTGTGCAGCAGGTGTCCTGCTCGGCCTGGCCATTATTCTCGCTATTAGAGTCAAGGTGCTTGCCAGCCGCCCAACGCTTCTTCGCACCACGCTTTCACTCATGAGTGAAGACAAGTCAGATATTGAAGAGGAATTGGACAAGCATTCGATGGGACGTCAGCTTCAAAGGGATAAAGACTGATGGCAGACAAACCTCGTTCACTTGCTCAACAGCGTCGTATTCTTGAACAGCGAATCCAGCAAAATCGCCGTCAATTACGCGAGGCCAACGAGGAGTGGCTGAATGCAACGGCCTCTTTTGACCATGCTGCATCCCGGCTAATGTATTTTAAAAAGCCGATTCTACTGGTGGGCGGCGTGGTCTTGGCACGTTACCTTAAACGCAGTCCTCACAAGTTGGTCAGGATAGCGCGCAAAGGTATCGGCTTCTATGCATTGGCCCGAAATGTACGCCGTCTTCTATAACATGACTATAGCTTCTAGCATAACTGTCGTTATTAGCACGGCTTTAGTTATTAACACGGCTTTAGTTATTAGCACGGGTATAGTTTATAACAGGGTTATGGCTGGGTAATGCCCTCTCATGGAAGAGAGAAACAGAGGGCAGAATCAAAAGGCACGCCGTCCCCTAAATCCACCCACGTATCCTCTTCCGAGGACGTGGGTTCTTTTTTGATTAATCGAATGTTTAGGCCTAAATGCTTAGGCCACAGGCGACACCGGATGCCCACGCCCATTGGAAGTTGTACCCCCCAAGCTGCCCCGTCACGTCCAGTACTTCACCGATAAAATAGAGGCCGGAGATGTCATTGGCTTCCATGGTTTTGGATGAAATAGCCCGGGTTTCAACACCCCCCATGGTCACCTCGGCGGTACGCCAGCCTTCCGTACCCGCCGGTTTGATTTCACAGTGTTCCATACGGTGAGCCACCTCTTCCAATGCTGCATTGCCCCACTCTGCCAACGGTGAAGTCGGGCTCATGCCAGTATCTTGTGAAAGAGAATTCGCCCATGCCTGCGCGAGCCGCTTGGAGAAATAATGAGTTAACCAACCCTGAAGGGTCTTTCGAGGATGAGCCTGTCGAAATTCTTTCAATTCCTCAAGGCTATCACTTTTATCCAACCAGTTGATGAACAAACTATCGCCCGGTAACCAATGGCTGGACGCCTTGAGCATCGCCGGACCAGACAATCCACGGTGCGTGATCAACAGGGCTTCCCGGTAAGTCACACCATTACACGTTACTGATACGGGCACAGAAATACCGGCTAATGCGTCGAAAAAAGCTTTCCAGTGGGAGGTTAAGGTGAAAGGCACCAATGCTGGTCGGGTAGGAAGAACCGCAAGGCCAAACTGGCGAGCAACTTCATAGCCAAAACCGGTAGCCCCCATTGTTGGAATCGAAAGCCCACCTGTCGCAACAACCACTTTTTCTGCAGTGATATTTCCCTTGTGTGTAGTGAGCTCAAAGAGACCTTCACGTTTATGAATGCCATCAATGGAAGTCGCCAATTCCAGTGTCACCCCTGCCCACTCACATTCGGTTAACAGCATCTCGACAATAGGTTTGGACGAATCCGCACAAAACAGTTGGCCAGGTGCCTTCTCGACATGATCTATGCCATGACGCTCAACCAGTTCAAGAAAATCATAAGGGGTATAGCGCTTCAAGGCAGAAATACAAAAATGGGGATTATCGGAGAAATAGTGGGAAGGTGAAGCATCCAGATTGGTAAAATTACACCGCCCTCCACCCGACATCAAAATCTTTTTACCTGCCCGCTTGGCGTGATCAAGCAGAAGAACCCGCTTCCCCTGATATCCTGCCGTGGCGGCACACATCATGCCTGCTGCGCCTGCCCCGATAATGATGACGTCCCAGTCTGCCATCAAGTGTTACCCCTTGAAGTTGTGTCTTTGGTGTTTGTCAGTATTGCATGGCGTTGTACAAAAACGGGTCGTATCAAAATGAACGCAAAAAGGCCTGCTCTCAACTCGAGAACAGGCCTTTCCAGCCCGACACGTCAGACGCTACACGGGATTTTACTTGCTTTCGACGTGACCGCCAAACTGGTTACGCATGGCTGAAAGCAGTTTCTCACCATAGGTATTCCCTGAGCGAGAACGGAAGCGGGTGAAAAGAGATGCTGTCAGCACATTGGCTGGTACAGCCTCTTCAATGGCGGCTTCAATGGTCCAACGCCCTTCACCTGAATCGTTTACCTGACCACTGAATTCATCCAGCGACTCATCCTTGGCCAGAGAAATGGAGATGAGGTCGAGCAACCAGGAAGAAACAACACTACCACGACGCCATACTTCCGCGATATCTGCCATATCGAGGTCATAGCGCTGATTGGCAGGCAGGCTTTCCTGGTTTTTGTTACGCATGATGTCAAAGCCTTCTGCATACGCCTGCATCATGCCATATTCGATACCGTTGTGAACCATTTTCACGAAGTGACCGGAACCGACAGGACCACAGTAGAGGTAGCCTTGCAGAACACGAGGATCACGCGTTTCACGACCTGGTGTTTTCTCGATCTCGCCTTCACCGGGGGCCAGGGTCGCGAAGATGGGGTCGTGTTTTTCGAACACTTCCTTCTTGCCACCGATCATCATGCAATAACCGCGCTCAAGCCCCCACACGCCCCCGGAAACACCCACGTCGAGGTAGTTGATACCTTTTCCGGCCAGATGTTCGGAGCGGGCAATATCGTCCTTGTAGAAGGCATTGCCGCCTTCAATGACGGTATCACCACTTTCAAGATAGCCTTCAAGGGCTTTCAGCGTAGAGTTGGTGATTTCACCCGCAGGCAACATCAGCCAAATAGTACGCGGTGCAGGAAGTGCCTTGACCAGCGCTTCGAGGGAATCAACACCATCAGCACCCGCTTCTGAGAGCTGCTTGACTGATGCAGGGTTGGCATCAAAAACGGCACATTCATGACCGTGTTTAAGCAAGCGGCGTGCAATGTTACCGCCCATTCTTCCTAAACCAACGACTCCAATTCTCACAACTCTCTCTCCTGACTACCTTTTGGTCGGCCCCAATATGATAAAAGGACATGAAACATCTGATCAGAACCAACAATGAATTGATTAACAGACGTATTGGTACCCTATGTTCGTAAACTTAGCAACATGCTGCTAGCCAAAAGTCTTAGTAAAAACGTAAATTTGTTTGCTTTTTTACAGAATTGCTGTTTTTTCAACCTTTTTTTTACTCAACAAGGCTTATTTAGTCACAACTTTCGTCTTATAAAATTACATGCATTGAAAGTGACTTTATTGCCACATAAAAACAGCAATCGGCTTATGAAAACCGCAGGCTTTCAGTGAAAATCCAGACTTAACACTGCGGACATAAAAAAAGCCGCCCCATAAGGGACGGCTTTTTCTGAATTAAGTGGCGGAGAGGGAGGGATTCGAACCCTCGAAGCCTTGCGACTTACACACTTTCCAGGCGTGCTCCTTCGACCACTCGGACACCTCTCCTGCTCTTGGCCCGTGGGCCAATTGAACGGCGCATACTTTATCCTGCGAACGCGCCGTTTGCAAGCTTTTTCAACGTTTTAGCGACTAAAATTTATTCGGGATACTGAACGGCGAGAGCGCATTACGAGTCCCAGTGATCAACAAAGTCAGCAGGGTCCAATGGATGCACAGGTTTATCTTCACCTACTTTCTGCCCGATATAGAGAAAGCCCACCAGCTCATCCATGGGGGTAAGACCAAAGGCTTCCCGCACCGTTGGATGGTAGGCAAAATCACCGGTACGCCACATGGCGCCCAACCCTTCAGCGTAGGCAGCATAGAGCATCGCCTGCGCTGCGCATCCGGCCGTCACCACCTGCTCGACCCGGGGCACTTTCGGGTTATCCTGCACTTTGGCGATCACCGCAATGATGACTGGCGCACGCAAACATTTATCCCGGATGGATTGAAGATGTTCTTCACTCGATTCAGGTTTGCGCGATTTTTCCGCCTGAATACAAAGTTCACCCAACCGCTCGCGCCCTTTTCCCTTCAATTCTACAAAGCGAAAAGGCGCCAGCGATTTGTGATCCGGAGCTCGCAGAGCTGCCCGATACATCAGATCAAGCTGCTCGCGGGTCGGTTCAGGGCCGCTGACCTTTCCATGTGAGCGCCGTTCAAGTAACAGCGTCGTTGTATCCATCAATCTGACTCTCCATTGCTCGAGTGATTTGTAGGTTGGCCTGGATTTATCGTGAATGGCATTTCGTGAGAAAGGCAACTGCTGACAAGCAATCACTCTTTGTTCGTCGTACCGATACGCTCACCACCCTCGTCATCGTGTTTTTCAAAGACCATACATCAATAAAACACGTCATGCGGACATCTGAGCCTCCTTGCACTCGTATCCCCACACAATACTGGATCGGTGCCATGTAATCGTTCCCAGCTTCGAACGTAAAAAGCTGAGTAATGATCACGACGAGGTGAGTCATTGTTACGATTTACTGACGACTGGTTCTACCTTCCAGCCATTTTGGATTCAATGCATCAAAACTACTGGCTCTGCAAGGGTTGATATCCAACCCACCACGCCGTGTATAACGGGCCATCACAGCTAAATAATCCGGCTTGAGGCAGGCGTACAGATCCTGATAGATCCGTTCAACACAATGCTCATGAAAATCCTGATGCCCGCGGTAGGACACAATGTACTTGAGTAACCCTTCCCGTGAAAGGCGTGGCCCGCGATAAAAAATCTCCACACTCCCCCAATCCGGCTGCCCAGTCACAGGACAATTGGATTTCAGAAGATGTGAACACAGATTCTCTTCAACAATCTGCGCAGCATCACAGCCTAGTAAGTCAGCATCTGGTTCATATTCGCTGATCTCAACAGGAAGGTCATCAATACAGGTACCTTCCACTTCCTGTACTGAAAAAGCCTTATCCCCAAGTTTGTATAATGTGACGACCACCTCGGCACCGGTAGCATCGGTCAGATCCCACTCAAGGCGTTCCTGTACATCACCTTCGCTATGGAAACGCGTCTGGTTATAGCCATTCAGATACAACTTGAATGACTTGGACTCAATCAGATTTTCCGAATTTGCAGGAATGGCAAAACGCGCCAAACGAACGATGGGCTTGCCCTTCATATCAAGCCAGGAAACCTCAAAAGCCTGCCACAAGTCCAGCCCGACAAAGGGAAGTTCCTCCCCCTCTGCAAGACCTAACGATGCCCTATTACTACTTCTGGGGATAGGAAAAAGCAGCCCGGCATCATAGTGGGAAGGGTAAGCAGAGGTATGCCCCAAAGGCGCTTCATCCAGCAGTTTCCCCGTGTTTTCAGGTGTTTCAGAATGTTCACTCATTAGTGACGAATCCCCTTGCCTCGATTCAGCATTCTCAACGTAATGGCGAAGAGTACAACGTTAAACACAACAATAGCCAAGAGTGCCCAGCCTACCGCGATATCCGAGGTTCCCAAAATGCCATAACGGAACGTATTCACCATATAAAGAATCGGATTGAGTTTTGAAACATGCTGCCAAAAGACCGGTAGCGTATGAATGGAATAGAACACCCCTCCCAAATACGTCAGTGGCGTCAACACAAAAACTGGCACAATGGAGATATCATCAAACTTGTTCCCCAGCAATGCATTGATAAAGCCGCCGGTTGAAAACAAGAGCGCTGTCAGCACCACGACCAGAATGGTCAGCAAGGGATGCATGATAGGCAGGTGTGTAAAAAACAGTGACACACAGGTCACGATCAACCCGACCAACAGACCACGAGCCGAGCCCCCTGCCACGTAGCCCAGTAGAATGACCCAGTTGGGCATTGGGGAGACAATCAACTCTTCAATGGATCGTTGGAACTTGGTACCGAAAAACGAGGATGCCACGTTGGAGTAGCTATTGGTGATCACCGACATCATGATCAGCCCGGGCACGATATAGTCGATATAGGGAAACCCATCCATTGTCCCGATACGAGACCCGACCAGATTGCCGAAAATCAGGAAGTACATGGCCATCGTAATGGAAGGCGGCAAGAGCGTTTGCGGCCAGATACGGGTAAACCGACGTATCTCGCGCGCCAGAATAGTCCAAAAGGCCGTGAAGATTTGTTGCGCTGACATTTAACGGATTCCCCCTTGTGAATGCTTGTGGTCAACCAGCGAAACAAAGAGTTCTTCCAACCGGTTACTACGATTACGCATGGAGTTGACCTTGATCCCCTGCTGTGAAAGCGCATCAAACGCATCATTGATGTGCTGTCCACGCTTCACGGAGAGTGCCAACTGGTTGTCGTTTTCCATTTTCTCGACGGCAAAACCGGGGATGTCGGGTACCCCCTCCAGTGGTTCGTTCAAGTCGAGGATCAGGCTTTCAACATCCAGCTCCCCAAGGAGATCCTGCATACTGGAGTGCTTGACGATCTCCCCCTGATCAATGATGGCGATGTTGCGGCACAACGCCTCAGCCTCTTCCAAATAGTGCGTCGTGAGGATGATAGTCGTTCCCTCCTCCGCATTAATACGCTCCATGTATTCCCACATACTGCGGCGAAGTTCGATATCGACACCGGCAGTTGGTTCGTCAAGAATCAGCAGGCGCGGCTTATGAATCAGCGCCCGCGCAATCATCAGGCGGCGTTTCATACCGCCGGATAACGTTCTGGCCTGTTGCTGGCGCTTGTCTCCCAGGCCCAGATCTTCAAGCAATTGCTGCGCACGAGGATATGCCTGGCGCCGCGGGATACCGTAAAAACCGGCTTGCGCCAGCACGATATTTTCAACCGTTTCAAAGGGATTGAAATTGAATTCCTGCGGCACTACGCCGAGGGCATACTTCGCCCTGGAGAAATCCTTGTCGATATCAATGCCAAAGATTTTGACGGTGCCACTCGTCTTGTTGACCATGGAAGAAACAATCCCCAGGGTCGTCGACTTGCCTGCCCCGTTAGGGCCCAGCAAGGCAAAGAAGTCGCCTGCGGCGACATCCAGATCAATTCCCTTCAAGGCAGTATGCTGATTGGCGTAAACCTTGGTCAGGCCTCGAATGGAGAGGGCTTCTTCTGCCATTATCGGCTCCTGTCATAAACGATGATGTGAATGAAACACGCTCATACCGAGTAAGGCGCCTCATCAAAAGATATAAACCCGAGGGTAAGCGTATCGCGGCATTGCCGATGGATAACTTTCTTCGTCGCCACACATCAGCACGCGTAAGGGTGTGTGGTACGCCTATAACAAAGCGCGTGGATACGACAATAGTTGCCATGGGAAAACCGGTAAAAATCTTCAACTGACGTGCCTTTCACACAAGGTTTCAAAAACACGTACATAAGGCAGTATAAAAAGGGACCGCCTGAAGATACCGCCACGGGAAAAGGGCACTATTTTAACGCAAATATCGTATATACGCTTAATGAATATTGATATAAACCTTGCATGGACTTGTAAACACAGCCTCATGAGCGATACAGGCGCTTGGAAGGCTGGCACGTTTCTCCCTGTCCCCTCACTTTGCTATTTTTCTTTATAAGCCATTCACCCATCTTCTGTACCTCATGGAATTTACACTCTTACACGACTCTGTAATGACGCTTCCATGTACTGATGGTTCCATAGTCTGCCGCTACCATGCGAACAACATAACGGGATTGGGATAATGCCCTTTCCACCTGAGTAAAGCTTGTACACGCATTGCTGTTGATAGCATGATGGAAGACGCAAGATGGAGCGGTTAGGCAAAAAAGATCAGCAGTATGAAGAACGTATTGAATTAATTGCTTTCGCTAAAGACAGGCCATGACAAACAAACGGCGGATGTAGAAAAAACAGGGATGATGCAAAACGGAGGCGCTATGATTGAGGAATCTGGCTGTGTAGGGATGGCGATAGATTGAATAATCTATACAGGACATGGAAAAATTGAGTGGCGTCCCATAGGGGGTTCGAACCCCTGTTACCGCCGTGAAAGGGCGGTGTCCTAGACCACTAGACGAATGGGACGCATAAGCCGCTGAGCTGTGTCGCTCAACAACGCGGCGTATTATTCATATAATATTGGCACTTGGCAAGCTTTTTTTACATAAAAATCATATTCGTAGGGAAACAAGGGAGATCACCTTCGATGGCCCCTCAAAATAAAACGACCAAGCCTCATTTCGATGCGCACGAGCTCCTCATCCGCCCGGCCACTGTGGAAGACGCCCATGCCATTGCGTTAATTCACGTCGCCTCTTGGCGTGAAACCTATACCGAGATATTACCCCAGGCGATGCTGGACAAACTCAGTTTCAAAAAGCGGGAAACATTCTGGCATCGGGTTTTGAGCTCGCAACCGACAACTGATTCCCAGCCCACACCCTCCACGGAGATGCCACTTCTTTTAACGGGTATGCACGTTTTCGTGGCAGAGTTCATCCGCGAAGCCCATAGGCTGATAGTGGGATTTGCCTGCTGTAGCCCTCAGCGGGATCAAACGCTGCTTGAGTCAGGATATGAAGGTGAATTTCAAGCCATATATATTCTTCGTGCTTACCAGAAACTGGGGTTTGGTCGAGGGCTCATGGCCCGGATGGCGGAAAGTCTGCACGCTCAGGGAACACGCCGTGCGGCGCTCTGGGTGCTGGATAGCAATCGTAAGGCTCGGGATTTTTACGAAAGTCTGGGAGGCGAAAACGTGCTCAAAAAAGAAGATCAGCGGGGCGATATTACCCTGATCGATTGCGCTTATGGTTGGCAGGACATTACGACATTGATGTGACTGCCACTACGTTTCCGGGAAGTTACGTATTCCCTGCTATTTATTTCAACCACCTGCTTATTTCAACCACCAGCACATTATTTCAACCACCAGCACAACGCTTACGATGATGGTTTCAACCATCGTGTAACCCGTTTCGAAAACAGACAATAGGACGAGTATATTTGTCGAGGTCATAAAGCAGGGATAAAAAGGCCGGTTTATCTCCTCCAAAAAGGAGTATGACACGGTAAACTAGTCATAAATTAAAACCTGCTGGAGCTCCTCTTGCTGAAGATTCTACACACCGCTGATTGGCAAATAGGCAAACCTTTCGGGCAATTTGATCCCGATGATGCCCTGTTTCTTTCTGAAGCGCGCATTCAATGTGTCGAGAACATCGCCCGCCTTGCGAGTGAACATAGCGTGGATGCGGTCGTAGTCGCTGGCGATGTGTTCGATGCTCAAACAGTGGCTGACAAAACTGTGCGTCGTCTCTTCAATGCATTAAAGGCCTTTGATGGGCCATGGATTATGATCCCGGGTAACCATGATGCGGCTCTGGTAGAGTCAGTGTGGACACAGGCACACCGTATGGGCATCATTCCCGAGGATGTTGTTGTCTGTACTCAGGCGGAGCCCCTTTATTTCGAGGATCTTCAACTATCCATTCTTCCAGCCCCGCTAACGCAGCGCCATACTTATCAGGATCTGACAGCCTGGTTTGATCACGCCACTACACCAGACGGCTTTTATCGCGTCGGTGTCGCTCATGGGAGTGTCACGGGGCTATTGGATAGTGACATCGATGCCGCCAACCCGATTGATCCCCAGCGTGCAGAAAAGGCCCACCTTTCATATTTGGCGCTGGGCGATTGGCACGGCATGATGCAAATCAACGACCGCACCTGGTATTCGGGTACGCCTGAACCGGATCGTTTTCGTAACAATGAAAGTGGTCAGGTATTACTGGTTGAATTGGCCTCTCCCACCGCCATCCCCGTTGTTACACCACTCAGATCGGGGCAGTTCCAGTGGACTGCGCATGCCTTCACGCTCAATATTGAAAGCGACATGGATGCATTACTCCATTGGTTGGAAGGGCTGGATGCTCACGCCGTAGTGGATCTCAATCTGACCGGCAGTGTAACGATAGAAGCCTATCAACGTATCGCTCAGGCCACTGGGCAAGCGCAAGGCGTTGCTCGTGCATTTGATGTTTCCATGCACGAACTTCGTATCATGCCCAGCGAGCAGGACATCGTACAGCTGGCCGCCGATGGTTATGTTGGGGCAGTTATTCAGGAGCTACGTGAAGAACAGGAAGTTCCCCCCTCTTCCCCCCAAAATGATGAACACCCCCAAACTGCAAGAGATGCATTGGTGATCCTTGCCGACCTGTTGGCGCAAGGCAAACACGAGGAGCACCATTGATGGAATTACAATCGCTGACCCTCAGTGAATTCAAACGCTTTTCCCACACGTTCACGGTAGATCATCTGACACCCGGGCTGAATCTTTTTGTCGGCCCGAATGAAGCAGGAAAGAGTACGCTGGTAACCGCCATACGTAGCGCTTTTTTCGAGCGTTATCGCTCCAGCAAGTTGGAATATCTGCAACCCTGGCAGCAAGGCAACACGGCGCCAACTGTCGATATCCGCTTCACACATGAAGGAAAACAGTACCGGCTGTTAAAAAGTTTCATGGCTAAAAAGCGCTGTGTGCTAACGATCGATGGTACTACCTACGAGGGTGATGATGCTGAACAACGGCTGGAGTCCCTTCTTGGCTTTACTTATGCTGCCAAAGGGAACAGCAAACCTGCACAGCAAGGTATCCCTGGCCTGCTTTGGATTCAACAGGGGGAAGCACAGGACATCGCTGCCCCTGTCAGCCATGCATCGGATAGAATCCGCAGCGTGTTGGAATCCATGGTGGGCGAGGTTTCCTCTTCCAGTGGGGATCAGCTGATCCAGCAGGTCGAAAACCTGCGGAATGAATTAGTAACGCCGGCTAACCGAAAACCCCGAGGGGAATATGCTCAAGCGTTAAGCGAAAAAGCATCCTTGACCGATGAAATTGCCGCCCTTAAGGCACAGATTACTGCATATGAGTCCTACGTGGATGAATTGGCACGTCTCCACAACGACATTCGTGCGGATGAGCAGGAAGACCGGCAGGGCCAACTGACCCGGCAACTCAACGAAGCAGAAACGAAACTGGCTGATGTACAACGTCAGCAAAGGGAACTTGACGAACAGCACCAACAATTGGCGCAACGAAAGCAGCGGCATAGCGAAGTCATCGAACAATTACTCGCCCATGACAATGATGTCCGGGAGCAACAGCAACGTCAGCAGGTGTTGGAAGAAAAGCAGGCGACACTGACAGCGCAGGATACGGCACGCATCAAACTTGAAGAACATGTGCAATCCTTGAAAGAGGCTTTGAAAAAACAGCGTCACTCGCTTGTATCTGCACGTAATAAAGAAAGATGGCAGAGCCTCAGGCAGCAACAGGCGCAGACCAAACAACAAATCTCTCAGCTCGAAAACCGGATTTCCACCGTTGAAAAAGCACAAAAGGCGTTAAAGGCACTTGAAGCGAAACTGTACAAGGTAGCGATTGATGCCAATGCTGTTAATCAGCTGGAATCTGCGCAGCAGCAGCTGACTCATCTAACCATACAGCTTAACAGTAAGGCGCCTTTATTAACGTATCGTCTTAATGAAGGGCAAAGGCTCACGTTGGGTAATACCACCATTGAAGGAGCTGGCCAATATCGACTGTTGGACACTGAAACACTAGTGCTGCCTGATATTGGGGAAATTACACTAACACCAGGCAACAGCGACCTGGATTCGTTGGTGGATCAGAAACAGGCACAGGAAGCACAGGTAGGCACTCTTCTTGAAACATTGGGCGTTACCTCACTGGAAGACGCCAAAAAACGACTGGATGACTACCGTGAGCTTGAACGCGAGACCTTTCATGCACGAACACGGTTGGAAGCACAGGCACCTGAAGGGCTCGATGCATTGAAAACCACGCACCTTCAATTACAACATGAGGCTGACACACTCCAACAGCAGCTATCCGCCATTGATACTTCTGACTTCGAAACATCCGACAAGGCAAACCCGAGCGGAAATGACGACACTACGAATCAACTACCGGTCGCAGCGACTGACATTCACACGTTGGAACAGGAAGAAGCAAGCCTCAAAACACGTCTGGATGAAAAAAATACGTTACTGCATCAGGCTCAGGTCGCTCTAGAAGGGACAACCGCCACCGTGCAAATACTTCAGGCGGAACTGGAACGTGCGCAACAAAAGCTGGCGTCCGAAGAACGCGTGACCAGACAGCGTGAATTAAGCACAGCATCTGTCTCATTGAAAGCCGAAATCACAACATATGAAAAACATTTGGCTACCCTGCAAACAGAATTGAAAGACGTAAACCCCTCTCTATTGGAGCAGGATGTTCAACGCTTGAACCAAAGTTTGCAACACTTTCTGCAAGCACAACAGGACAGAAAAAACCGGCAAATCAAGCTCGAAACACTCTTGGAAAATCTGGGAGCACAAGGGCTTGAAGAACAAGTAGCGCACCTGGCCCCCAAACAGGCACAAGCAAGTCAACGCTGTGAAGAATTCAAGCGAAGGGAAGCCGCTCTCAACCTTCTGTTGGGCAAGTTACAAAGCAAGCGCCAACAACTGGTTCAGCAATTGCAGGCCCCCCTTCTGGAGAAGATCAACCACTATCTGCGCTTACTATTTCCAGAGGCTCAATTGACACTGAACGAACAGCTGATTCCACAAGCACTGAAACGTTTGCAAGGACAGGGCGAAAGTGCGGGTGATATTGAACAACTAAGTTTTGGCGCACGTGAACAGCTGGGCGTGATCAGCCGCTTGGCCTATGCCGACCTTCTAAAAGCCTCGGGGCACCCCACTTTACTGATTCTCGACGATGCGCTGGTGAACGCTGACAGTGAACGGCTGACTCAAATGAAGCGCATTCTTTATGATGCATCAAGCCGTCACCAGATTTTGATCTTCAGCTGCCACCCTGCTTATTGGAATGATTTGGGTGTAGAAGCACGCACCATGGCCTCGCTCACACCTCTTGAGGAAAAAATTTAAGAAAATATCGGAAAATTTTGAACTAATCCGGAACAGGCCAGTCAATATAGATAATTGTTCCTTGCAAAGATCCCTTTTGATATCCCGGCGCTTAGTCGGGTTTTTTTATGCCTAACCATTGGGCTAACGCCTGAAGATATCATTTCAGACTTTGACTACCCCCTGCACCACCCATGTAGCCTGCCCTGGCAAAATCCTCAAGATGCCATGATCTGCGCACGAAAATCATCCAACTGCGCCTGCATTTCAGCGCATTCGATGTCATTCGTAATAAATACTATGCGTGAGAAATGATCCTCAACTGCCCCTACTGGTAATGGCGCTGGTGGAAAGAGTTGATGTTGGACACCATGAATCACGTACGGCACCTCTTTCCCCTCCAGATTCACTATCCCCTTCATACGTAATATATGACTACCATAAGTAGCCTGCATATGGGCTAACCAACCTTCCAGCCGCTCTCGTCGAATAGGCTTCTCAATAACAAGGGTCAATGTCTGGATGCCATCATTATGATGGAAAGGGAGATCGACAACATCGCTTGCCTGCAAGGTCTGCGTAGAGGGAAAAAAGTGAAAAGATGTACTTGTCGGACTAGCGCCTGAAGTCCCCGCGTAAAGACCTGCCTCGGGTGAGTATATCCCTTTATTGAAAATATCCTGAGGATTTACCGCACCCTCTTCCACAAAGATCATTTTCGCGGCAGAGTGTTTACCTTGAAGGCGTTGAAACACTGCATTCTTTTTTTCTTCACCCACCAGATCGCCTTTGGTCAGCAATAGTACGTCTGCTACAGCGACCTGCCGACGCGCTTCTTCATAATGATCAAGTGTGGTTTCCGCTGTCAGCGTATCAACCGTCGTCACCACTGTTTCCAACTGATATTTACGGACCAACTGCGGGTGCGTCGTCAACGTATGGATAATCGAAGCAGGATCAGCCAACCCGGTTGTCTCTATCAGAACACGCCGAAATTGCCGCTTTCCCTCACGTGAAAAACGCCAATGACTGTCATTCAATGTCTGAATCAAATCGTGGCGAACAGAGCAACATAGACAGCCGTTCTCCATGGCCATTACGACTTGCTCGGTACTTGAAATCACCAGTTGATGATCCAGAGAGACTTCACCATATTCATTAATGATGACCAGGGTATCAGCCAACGCTGGTTGTTGGAGCCAATAATTCAGCACCGTCGTTTTCCCACTTCCCAAAAATCCGGTCAAGAGTGTGATAGGGATTTTTTTGGAAGCCCTATAGGTTGAATCACCCTTCGTTAAAAAACCATTCTCGGGAGCACTATTCATGGGTATAGCCGATTCCATAAAGGGACAAGAGAGGAACAGGAAAGGAATAGCGTATCAGCAGACGAAGCAAAATTCGTCGAAAAATATCGCTGGAAAACTATAAAATATCGCTGGGAAGCTATAGAAGAAAAACCATGGAAGAGAGAAAGTCAAGAAAGGAAAAAAGGTAAATTCACTAACTGCGTAAAATAGAGTGTAGCAATATAAGGGGGGATAAAAATATTGGAGCGGGAAACGAGGCTCGAACTCGCGACCTCCACCTTGGCAAGGTGGCGCTCTACCAACTGAGCTATTCCCGCACTCACTGAATGCATTACACGAACGCAATAGCATCATCAGAAGTGGCGTCCCATAGGGGGTTCGAACCCCTGTTACCGCCGTGAAAGGGCGGTGTCCTAGACCACTAGACGAATGGGACGTATGCCGTAGGATATAATATCCTGATGTTTTCCTGAACAGGTATAACCTACATTCTTAAATACTGAATTGAAGGTAACCTGCTAATAAATAGGAGATTTTCTTTCCCCTACTCCAGAAGAACGGCGTGCATTATGGACCAAGCTAAATCAATTGGCAACCCCTTCCGCGAAATTTTGTGCGCAGTAAAACCGGATTGTCAGCAGAGACGTAAACCAGGGGAAGCGACCCAATATCAGTTATATGGTTAACTGCCATGGTCATTTAACCGATAGGAAACCTCTAATGGGTCGCTCGCTACACCATCGTTAGCCCACCATCAACAAAGTACTGCGAGCCGGTCACAAACGACGAATGGTCGGATAACAGGAACAAAGCTACATTTGCCGCTTCCTGTGCACTACCGATTCGTTTGATTACCAGTTGATTGAGTACGCCAGCTTCAAAAGCCGTACGTTGTTCGGGCGCCATGAAATCGCGAAAGCCGCTCTGAATCGGACCGGGTAACAGCGCATTGACACGTATACCTCTTGAGCCCAGGGTCGATGCCCAACAACGTACCAGAGAAACCAGAGCGCCCTTGGTTGCCGCATACACGTCTGTCGTGGGGGCACCCTCATAAGCGGAGGTAGACGAGGTGACAACAACAGAAGCACCATCGACAAGATAACGGGACAATGCCGCAAGTTGAAGCACCGGTCCACGTACATTCACGTCCATAAGAGCATCAAAAGAATGGCTATCAACTTGATCCATTTCTTGCAGAAATGCATAGCCTGCATTGAACCAAATACCATCCAAAGGCCCAAATGTCTCGACTACCCTGGCAAGGCATTCACCTGTATCAGGACTTCCCGCATCGTTATATACCGCAATGGAATCCTGAGGTAGTAATCCATCAAGCGCCTTGAGGTGTTTTCTATCATGACCGGTAGCGATAACACGCGCTCCCGCAGATATAGCGGTCAAGGCACCTGATAATCCGATCCCCCTACTGGCCCCTGTAATCAGAAAGTTCTTGCCTGCAAAGTTATGCATAGTCTTTTTCCGTCAACATGATGATTTACTACGCGTTGATGGTAATGACACAAGTACAGTTTGATAATATCGAAATTATTACAGTCACTATTATGGAAAAACACAATAATGCGTGGTCGTGAATTTACCCAACTACAAGCGCTGGCCATGGTGATAGAACAGGGAAGTTTCACCAAAGCGGCAGCACATTTAGGTATAACAACGTCAACGTTGAGCCTGATGATTCGAGATCTTGAAGAACGTCTGGAACTGCGCTTGTTGAATAGAACAACGCGAAGCGTGTCGCCTACCGAGGCAGCCAAACGCATGATGATACATCTTAAACCCGCCCTTGAAGGCTTGGATATAGCCGTACACGATGCATTGACGACACAAAGAACCTCGGGTCATATTCGACTGAATGCCGCTCGAATCTCAGCCGTTCATTATTTGGCCCCGTTATTGAGCGAATTTCTCAAAAAGCACCCTCATATTCAGGTAGACGTGGTTACCAATGATGCATTGATCGATATTGTAGACGCTGGGTTTGATGCGGGGATCAGGCTGGGTGAACAACTGGATCAGGATATGATCGCAGTGAGACTAAGCAAGCGCCTGCAGATGAAAGTGGTCGCCTCACCTTCATATATAGAGCGGCATTCAATCATACAGGAACCACGTGATTTACGGCATCATCGCTGCCTTACATACCGACGCCCAAGTGATGACAGTGTCTATCGCTGGGAGTTCCAGCGCGACGGGAAATCATGCGAAATAAATGTGGAAGGCCCGATTATCACCGATGAACCGGAAATGCTGACGCAACTGGCGCTTGATGGTGTGGGCATCACATATCAATTTTCCCACCAGGTTGATCCCTTTCTGACCAGTGGCCATCTAGTACAGCTATTAAAGGAATGGACTCCTGCCTTTCCAGGCTTCTACCTTTATTACCCGAGTCGAAAACAGATGCGGCCACCCCTACGCGCCTTGCTCGACTACTTGTCTTCCCGGAAAGATACAACAGAATATTAAGTATTTTTGTTCTTTGTATTCTTCAACGTTATTCTCACCATTCTCCTGAATAGGTGAGCCAAACAAAAAAAGGAGCCCTTGGGCTCCTTTTTCAAACAGAGATATCCAAACAATCAGGATATCTCTATTGCACAATTTGGAGCGGGAAACGAGGCTCGAACTCGCGACCTCCACCTTGGCAAGGTGGCGCTCTACCAACTGAGCTATTCCCGCCGAGTCATTAGACTGGATGGCGTCCCGTAAGGGGTTCGAACCCTTGTTACCGCCGTGAAAGGGCGGTGTCCTAGGCCACTAGACGAACGGGACTTATCTGACTACGGACGTTACCATGCGGCCCCTCCGTAACAAGTGGCGCGCATATTACTGAGTTACTACTCCACTGTCAACTAAAAAAACAGAGTGAATCGCACCGCGGATACGCTCACACGATGTTTCAAACCCCATGCCAATCAGTGAGTTATCACTCAATTGGCGTAAACATATCGCTGATAATGATCGTGGGGCTCGAAAGCCTTATAATACCTATATAGTAAGAAAGCACGGTACCCATCTTCATTGATGAGCATTGCTTCACTGATGAACATTACTATAACGATTATCACTATAAAGACTGTCGAGAATGAGGCTAGCGATGAGCAACGATGACAAAGTGACATTAACGGATGCCGAGTGGCGCGAACGCCTGACACCTGAACAATACCATGTCACCCGCCAGGCGGGCACAGAGCGTCCCTTTAGTGGCGATTACGAGGTTTCTCCCATTCGCGGTACCTTTCACTGTATTGCCTGTGGCGCACCACTTTTCCGCAATGACGATAAATTTGAATCACATTGCGGATGGCCCAGCTTCGACAGGCCATTGGCAGATGCCGCTGTTGAGGAGCACATGGATACCAGCCATGGCATGCGTCGGGTCGAGGTAACGTGCCGACGTTGTGACTCTCACTTGGGCCACGTTTTCCCTGACGGCCCGAGGGAAACAACGGGATTGCGCTATTGCATCAACTCCGTCGCGATGAAATTTGTTCCCGACGAAGACGCACAGTAGCTCTCTTTCTCTCCCCCTGGAGAAAAGCCAGATCAGGCAGGCTCAGTCAGCGCAGTTTATTTTAATTTTACACAGTCATATTTTTCACAACAGGTAAAAACATGCTTGGTTGGTTTCCAGGACACATGAACAAGGCACGGCGCGAAATTCAAAAGGCGCTGCCCGCTATCGATGTAGTGATCGAGGTCGTCGATGGCCGCCTTCCCTACTCCAGCGCCAATCCAATGCTGGCTGAACTGATCAGGCATAAACCGGTTCTGAAAATCCTGTCTCGGGAGGATTTGGCAGATCCATCCATCACAACGGAATGGCAAACCTTTTTCGACCAACAACCTGATACGCGTGCTCTCCCCATGGTGACAAGCGATAAAAAAGCACTCAAGCGTATCCCAGTGCTTTGTCGTGAGCTTGCCGGGCAAGTGCGTGCTGATCGCGATATTCGCGTGATGGTCATGGGAATACCCAACGTCGGCAAGTCAACACTGATCAATAATCTGGCGGGTCGCAAGATAGCCAAGGTGGGTAATGAACCGGCAGTGACGAAACGCCAGCAAATCATCCGACTTGATAGCGGTATTGCGTTGACAGATACCCCCGGGGTGCTGTGGCCCAAAATAGAGGATCAGGCGAGCGCATATCGCCTGGCGGCCAGTGGTGCGATTCGTGACACGGCGCTGGACTATATTGATGTAGGCTCAATCACGGCAGCCGAGCTGGCACGGCGCTATCCACAAGCTTTGACAGCACGCTATAAACTGAAAGAGCTCCTTTTGTATAAAGATGCACAAGGGTGTGAAGGTGCATCAGAACACGCTTCGGCGGTCGAAACCGATGGCCCGGCCTTTACGGATCTGATGGCACAGGCAGGCTACGATGGAACTGCCATTCTGGAAGAGATTGCCAGGAAACGGGGTGGACTGAAAAGCGGCGGAATCGTGGACCTTCATCGTGGTGCCGAAGTACTGCTACATGAATTACGGGAAGGCAAATTGGGAAGAATTACATTGGAAGCCCCCAGTGATATTCCTTCAGAAGAACCTTTAGGCGAAGAGGATGATCCGAGTTCCTCTTCGGATAAATAATTCTTTTATATTCATGCAGTTTCTACTTTGAATTGAAGGCTCAGAATCGTATGCTTGAGCGTACTGCATGGAAAAAGCACGCTTAAAGCAACCGCTTGCGTACCTTGCCTGTGAGGCAGCGTTCAGAAAGGTAGAATTTGCTGGAGCAGTATTGGATCAGCTCAGGATTCATTCCAGCACCATACATTTAACGTACTGTTGATAAAAGTACGATTTCCCAGAGTGTAATACGCCATCATGAAAAAGCAGATTACCAAGTCAAAGAAACTCGAACACGTCTCCTACGATATACGAGGCCCAGTGCTCGAGCATGCGAAGCGGCTGGAAAACGAAGGTCAACGCATTCTCAAATTGAACATTGGTAACCCTGCGCCCTTCGGCTTTGAAACGCCACAGGAAATCATTCAGGACATGATGCGGCACTTGCCACAGGCAGAAGGCTATAGCGATTCAAAGGGCATCTACTCCGCTCGCAAGGCGGTACAACATGAATCACAGCTGAAGAATATCAAGGGCGTGGATATCGAGGATATCATCATTGGTAACGGGGTATCCGAGCTAATCATGATGTCAATGCAAGCGCTGCTTGATAACGGTGACGAAGTCCTTCTTCCCTCCCCGGACTACCCTCTGTGGACTGCAGCAACCAATCTGGCTGGCGGCAAGGCTGTTCATTATCTTTGTGATGAAGAGAAAGGCTGGGAACCGGATATCGAAGACATTCGTGCCAAGATCACTCCACAATCGAAGGCTATTGTCCTCATCAATCCGAACAACCCGACGGGGGCTGTTTATTCCAAGCGTATTTTGGAAAATATCCTGCAGGTAGCAAGAGAGAACGACCTGATTGTTTTCTCCGACGAAATTTACGACAAAATTCTTTATGACGGCGTCAAGCATATCAGCACGGCTTCGCTCGCTGATGATGTACTGGTACTCACCCTGAATGGCCTGTCAAAAAATTACCGCTGCGCCGGCTTCCGTGCAGGCTGGTTGATTATTTCGGGTGATAAAAGTACTGCCGGCGACTTCATTCAGGGGCTGAACATGCTGGCGTCCATGCGCATGTGTTCCAATGTGCCTGCACAATACATTATCCAAACGGCTTTGGGTGGATATCAGTCCATCAATGACCTCGTCCTCCCGGGCGGCCGCCTACTGGCACAACGTGATGTGGCCTGGAAAAAACTGAATGAGATACCCGGCGTCAGCTGTGTCAAACCCAAGGGTGCGCTGTACATGTTCATGCGTCTTGACCCGGAGGTATACGACATCAAGGACGATGAACAACTGATGTTGGACCTTCTGCTAGAAGAGAAAATCCTGTTGGCACATGGCAGCGCATTCAACTGGGCCGGAACGGATCATATCCGATTGGTCACATTGCCACAGGTCGATGTACTGAATGAAGCACTGGATCGTTTTGCGCGATTCCTGGCACGGCGTCGCTAATTTTCGCGCTATATCTCCTAAGGAGAATTGAATCAAGCGATTAACAGTAGAAGGTCAGATTTCTGTTGTTAATCGCACGACAAACTCTACTTACCTGTCACTTGATTACCGCTTTTAGGCGCCAACTCGCCATAAAATCGCCAAGCTCAAGCTTTAGTGAGGCATTTCGGTAGCTAACCGTCTTTTATCCCATCGTATCGGCAGACTCGCGGATTTTGTATCAAGCATGTATCAGACAAGCCTGATGCGTATTATTCCCCCCCCAGCGTCACCTGAAATGACTATTCCAACAAGGAATGGAAACATGATTTGTTTTTTTAACTCAAACTTAATACCACAAGAAATCCCGATGAAATGCCTCCATATAGATGTCAAAGCATCAGATGTCTGATCAACGAATTTAATGAATGAATTTAATGAGAGGTAGAGGGAGAACCAACACATGATGAGGATTGTCCTCTTTTTGATAACGAACCTGGCAGTTGTGCTGGTCGCCAGTATTACGCTGCGGTTGCTGGGGATAGACAGCTATTTCTATCACTATACTGGCGGCAATATGACTGCGCTTCTAGTGGGCTGTTTTGTGATGGGGATGATTGGGTCATTCATATCCCTGCTGCTCTCGAAGCCCATGGCAAAATGGAGCACCAATACACGCGTGATCACACATCCGGCCAATAGCAATGAACAATGGTTGCTGGATACAGTCGCAGACCTTGCACACAAGGCAGGCATTAAAATGCCGGAAGTGGGTATTTTCCCGGCCGAGCAAGTCAATGCCTTTGCGACGGGTTGGAACAAGAATGCTGCGCTGGTGTCTGTGTCACTCGGATTATTACAACAGATGAGGCCAGAAGAGGTACGGGCTGTCATCGGCCATGAAATCGGCCACGTCGCCAATGGTGACATGGTAACGCTCGCCCTGATCCAGGGGGTCGTGAATACCTTTGTCATGTTTTTGGCGCGTATCGTGGCTCAGGTCATCAGTTCGTTTATCTCGCGCGACAATGAAGAAGGCCAGGGTATGGGATTTATCGCCTATTTCGTGGTCGTTACCGTCCTCGAACTGGTCTTTGGTGTAGCGGCCAGTATCGTAGTGGCCTGGTTCTCTCGTTGGCGTGAATTTCGTGCCGATGCGGCAGGTGCCCAACTGGCCGGAACAGATGCGATGATCAATGCGCTGATACGCCTTAAACAGGGAAGCCAGCTCCCGGACCAGATGCCGGAGTCCATGACGGCCATGGCCATTACACAAGGCCAGACACGTGATTGGCTGCAGCAATTGTTTTCAAGCCATCCGCCACTGGAAACGCGTATCTCAGCATTGAGAAACTCGGCTTATTACCCATAATCTGCCAACGACAGGGTAACGGTTTTGGATAACGGTTGCCCTGTCTCACGCCATAACATTCACATCGACTTGCTTTCTTTTTTCCTCTCTTTCCCCTATCAGTCAGTATCGGTATCAATGTCAGTATCGAGAGAATAAGGGCTGATATTCCTGACAGCGCTTATTTCCAACAATACGACGGGAACCTCTGCACGCCTGTTCCATACAGGATATAATTGTACGAATACGACAACGTTATCAGCCTTTGATCGTTGGAGGCCGAATTTTAGAGGTTAGGCATGATTATTCGTTGGGAACATGAGCACGACTACGTCCTCGTACATTTACATCAGGACATGTTTGGTGACTGGATGGTCAGTCGAGCGTGGGGGCAGAAAGGCACACGTTTTGGTGGCCTTCGCCACGACGTTGCACAAACACGGGAAGAAGCCGACCTGATGATCGAGAATATTGCCCATATTCAGGCGTCTCGTGGCTTTCACAAGGTGCTGGAAACCTCCAGTGCCAGTAGCGAAGGCCAACAGGCACTGGATCAGATGGCAGCATTGGAAAAAGAGTAATCGGTAAAAAGTAGCGGTACACAAAGCGGGCCTGATTTACCCGCTACAATCAAAGAAGCGCTGAGCCTGACTAAAATTGCCGGCGCCGGATTTATCCCCTGTGCCGAATGAGAAACGCGTGGTGGATGTCGGGCCGACGTTCAAAATCAGGGTCTAGTGTCTGTCGACTGATATCCTCAACCTGATATTTTTCCTTCACTCCACTGTCCAACACAAACTTCCGCTGATTATTGGAAAAGACCAGCGTCCCTTTTTTCGCCAAACGTGCCATCGCAGCATCAATCATTTGTATGTGATCGCGCTGCACATCCAGCGTTGCGGCCATTTTCTTGGAGTTGGAAAACGTCGGCGGGTCCATGAAAATCAGGTCGAAATATCCTCGCTCATGCTTGAGCCATTCCAAACAATCATCACGTACCAGCGTGTGACGCCGTTCATCCATTTTATTGAGCTTGAAGTTTTCCTTTGCCCATTCCAGGTAGGTATTCGACATATCAACACTGATGGATTCTCTGGCACCCCCCAACGCAGCCTGAACCGTGGCTGTAGCGGTGTAACAGAAAAGGTTGAGGAAGCGTTTACCGGCAGCCATCTGTTTGAGTCTGCGACGAACAGGCCGGTGATCAAGAAAAAGTCCGGTATCAAGATAATCACGCAAGTTCACCCAGAACGCTGCACCCTCTTCTTCAATGCGCATTTTCTGTTGGGTGTGACCATGGCGTTGATACTGCGCCTTGCCGCTCTGGCGACGGCGTGTTTTCAGGAAAATAGCATCGGACGCCACCTCTAACACACCGGGAAGTACCGCCAATGCATCATGCAAGCGGCGTTCGGCATCGCGAGGGTCAATTGAACGGGGCGGTGCATACTCCTGCACATGTACCCATGGGCCATAAATATCAATCGCCAAGGCATATTCAGGCATATCCGCATCGTAGAGGCGATAGCACTGCTCACCCGTGCGTTTCAGCCATTTACCGAGGCGTTTGCGGTTTTTACGCAAACGATTGGCGAACATCTGTGCGCCTTCGCTGATATGATGATGATCTGCCTGGTGGGCGTCCTCATTATCTGTTACGCCTAATGACTGAGCACCTTTATCCGCTTGTGAAGAGGCTTCCTCCCCATTTTCAGCATGGCGTTTGCTCTGTATTTCCTCTCGCTGCTTTTTATCAAAAACATCAATCAGCAACAGTTTGCAATCAATGGCTCCATTGCGGAAAGCATACTGCTTATGGGCCTTGAGCCCCGTGCGGTGCCCCAACTCAGGATTACCCGTAAAAAGCGCCAGTCGCCAACCACCGAACTGCGTTCGCATACGCTCACCGAGCGTGCTGTAGAGAGGAATCAACGCGGGAACATCACCGATACGTTCACCGTAGGGAGGGTTGGTAATGACCAGACCTGAGGGCTCCCCCGCAGGGGCCTGTAAATGGGAAAGATCCCCACGTGCCAGTGTCATGAACTGATCGACACCCGCCCTGCGAGCATTGGCCCCCGCTGCTTCTAGCGCACGGGCATCCGCATCCTGACCAATGAAAGAACTACGAATCGCGCTCTTGCCGCGTGTAGCGCGCTCACGGGCTACCTGCAATACCTTTTTCCACAGCACCTCATCGTGGCCTTCCCATCCTTCAAAACCGAATTGGCGGCGCCACAGGTTAGGTGCGATATCAGCGGCCATCAATGCCCCTTCTATCAATAGCGTGCCTGATCCACACATTGGATCGACCAACACCTCTCCTTTTGCAGCACGCTCGGGCCAACCGGCTCGAATGAGCAAGGCTGCAGCCAGATTCTCCTTGAGCGGTGCCTTGCCCCCTTCCAGACGATAACCGCGCATATGGAGACTATCGCCCGAAAGATCAATACCGACCATCAGGCGTTCACGGTGAAGGTGGGCATAAATACGTAACTCCGGCCACTCCAGGTCTACCTGAGGACGTTTCAACCCGGCATCCATCATCGCATCGACAATACCATCCTTGACGACCTGTGCGCCAAACCGGGTATGACGGATGGCGTCGGATTGCCCATGGAAATCGACACGAATCCGACAACCTCCCGCCATATGCTCTACCCATGGCACATCCTGTACGACATCATGGAGATCGTCAGCCGAGCTGACGGTATTGTCTTCAACGACTTTCAGAATGATCCGATTGGCAAGGCGCGAGTTCAGGCAGCTACTGTACAGTACCTCCAATGAGGCAGTGCCTTGAACACCCGCCACAGTGGTACCGGTGATCGAGGCTCCCAACTGTGCCAACTCATCTGCCAGAAGAAGTTCAATACCTTTAGGGCAGCTTGCAAAGAAGGCATGGGAAAAAGTGGTTGTCATAAATCTACCAGTCACTCAAAAGGAGGTTTAGTACAGAGAGCAGTACGACATGGAGTACTTAACACCTCTGTTCAAATAAAAAAATAGTCTAAAAAATAACCAATGGCGCATCGACAGCGCCAGTAAAAAAGCCTAAAACAGTAAATCCACTGATTATTGGGCAAACATGATCCGTTACATGATTCAAGCCAACTGTGAATAATCTGCCCAATAGCGTTATCCATTTAACGTCAGTGGCGTGGGGCGGCCCAAACCGCATGGGGATATTCAGCCCAGCACTATCAGGGCCATAACGCTGCCCTTGTCTTTCGCGCAAGATCTTCCACGAGGTTCTTATGAAAAGCCAAAAACGCCATTCGTCCAAATCAGCTTATTTGCATGGATACAGGGCCGGATTTACAGGCCATCCGCAGGAATCCTGCCAGAGAAAACGCCCCTCTTTTCGTGAAGCCTGGTTATCAGGATGGCAAGAGGGGCAAGATGACCAAAAAAGCGGTTACCGAGGTGTTTCGAACATCCATCGCAACCCGAATGTGCTTGCCTGAAACACTTACGCCAATACTCTAACGCACTCTTTGATTAATGCCGGGCCCTGATAAATCAGGCCACTATATAACTGAACAAGATCAGCCCCGGCCTCTCTTTTCGCGAGAGCACCTTCACCGTCAAGGATACCGCCAACGCCGATGATAGGCAGTTGCGGCAAGTGTGTCCGCAGTTGACGTATCACATGGTTGGATGCGTCCTCCACTGGAAGCCCGGACAAACCACCCGCCTCATTGGCATGTGGCACACCTGCTACCCTCTGGCGATCAAGCGTCGTATTGGTCGCAATCACTGCATCAATATGATTACTCTCGAGTGATTTCGCTATCAAGCCGATCTCATCGTCGCTCAAATCCGGCGCAATCTTGACAATCAAGGGCAGCGGTTTTTCACGTTCTGCATCCAGTCGGTGGCTCTCTTCCTTTAGGGCTGCAAGCAGGTTGTTGAGCACATCGCCAAACTGCAAGTTACGTAACCCGGGCGTATTGGGTGAAGACAAATTCACGGTCACGTAGTCGGCATGGGCATGCACCTTGCGCAGGCACGTCAGATAATCATCGACAGCGTTTTCAACAGACGTAGTCAGATTCTTGCCTATGTTAATACCCACTATGCCGAGAGCATCGCTCTTGTAACGGGACGCTTTTATCTGCTCAACCAAATGGTCGACCCCGAAATTATTAAATCCCATCCGGTTGATGATGGCCTCTCGTTCGGGCAAGCGAAACAAACGGGGCTTATCATTCCCTGCCTGAGGCTTGGGAGTCACCGTACCCACTTCCACGAATCCGAATCCCAGAGCACCCAGTGCATCCACATGATCACCATTTTTATCCAACCCGGCCGCCAGTCCTACTCGGTTAGGGAAACGCAATCCCATCAGCTCAACAGGCGCCTCGATCAGATTCCCTTTCAGGGCCCCTGCCTTGTACAGCAGATCAAGGGACTTCAAGGTCACAGCATGTGCCGTTTCAGGATCCAGTTTGAATAACCAGGGGCGAAGAAGAGAATACATAATAGGTCCGAGTGATTAATAAAAAATGATCAAGCGCCAGTCATATGGTACCGCAATATTGATGCCTGCAAGGATCGAAAAACTGTTAAGGTTGCAGGTAATTTTCTCCCATAACGCCAAGGCTCAAACCACTGGCCTTAAGATTTAACATTGCTGTATCGACCCTACGAGGCGCTGGGCATTTTATCATGGAGTTCAAACACATCTCCCACATGTAATACCACCCTTTCACGCACTGCAGGCAGGTTGAATGGCAATGCATTCATACCGAAAATGGCTTTATCGGCGATTGGCCCGAAAGTTCTCAGCAACGCGAGTGGCTCCTGACGGTCTGCAATTTCACCGATGCTCTGATCCACTTTGATCACTGGGCAGCGTTCACACGGTTTACCCGCCCATAAGAGAAGCGGAGAGCCCTTGAGCCGAAACCAGGCATGCCGGTATTCCTCAAATGGCGCCAAATCACTGACCACGATATTGGGTCGAAATCGGGACATCTCGACCGGTAAGTGCGAGTGTTCCTGAAGCACCTGATTAAGAAGCTGCAACGTGCGGGTCGAGGTAATCAATAAAGGGTAACCATCCGCAAAGCCTGTATGAGCCACAATATCCGACATACCTGCACGGGCCAATGAGTTCACCCCTATCCTGCGGGTTGCGTCGCGATGAAGCGGGCTGTCTGCAATAAAACGCAGCAATCGAATGCCGTGCGACCACTGATCTCCCATTTGTTCTTCAAACCATGAGGCAGCTTCATCTCCTTCATCGATCCCCGCACAAGAATTCCCATGCACTTTGGTTTGAACAATGGGCCCGTCTGTCACAGCAAGGGGAATCTGCAAACGGCGCCCATTTGGTGCGATGAGTTGTAGCTCATGAGGAAGCAGGCGTGTTTTGATAGCCGCTAGCGCTGGAAGCTGCCGCTGTGTCAGGAAGCGCCCGGCTGAATCGACCAGCATCCAACGTCGGTCCCATAAAAGCCCCTCTTCACCTAACGGACAGGAAGACAGCTCTATTCCCCCCAGACTTTTGACCGGATAACAATATAACGCAGTAATCATGGCTTCCGGCACGTTACCTCCAATAACCTGTTCTGATCAGTGATTTTCGCACCGAAAATGCAGGTGAACGTATAGATGATCATTTGAAGCTGAATGACAGAATAGCCCCTCCCTGACGGCAGGTATCCGCTCAATGTTTCTCCAGCAAGACACCACATTCGCAATGATGCGTATAGGGAAATTGATCGAACAGCGCAAAGCGTAAAACACGATGTGTGGGCATCAGACGCTCCAGGTCACGGCATAAGGTATCAGGGTTACATGAAATATAGACAATCCTGTCATAGCGCGTGAGCTCTTCACAGCTGTTTTCATCCAACCCGGCACGTGGAGGATCAACCAGCACAGTACCGAAGTCATAGTTATCCAGCTCCCACGCCGAGGCTCGACGACCACGGTGCTCGCCAGAAAGCGCACGGGAAAATTCTTCAGCAGACATACGGGCGATGATGGTATTTGTTACACCGTTTTCAGCCAGATTATATTGCGCTGAAGCGACAGAGGTACGTGAGATTTCTGTCGCCAGAACACGGTGGAAGTTTTCTGCCAGGGCAATGGAAAAGTGCCCATTACCACAGTAAAGCTCAACCAGATCACGTTTGGATGCATGGGTATTGTATTCATCAGCATCAGGAGCGGTCACGGAGCGGGCCCAGCTCAGCATGGAAGCGGCAATCACTGCATTGGGCTGGGTGAAGCTGTTTTCGACCTGCTGATAGTGAAAGGTTTTGCCATCTACATTGAGGTGTTCGGTCACAAAATCCTGGGTCAGAACAATGCGTTGTTTGCGGGAGCGTCCAATAATGTATACCCCCAGCGCCGCTTCCAACGCTCTGGCCTCTGCCTCCCAGACATCATCCAGCGGACGATGATAAATCAGGGTAACCAATGCCTCCCCCTGAAGGGTCGTGAGAAACTCGACCTGAAAAATGCGATGGCGTAGAACATCACTCTTCAATAGGGCTTCACGCAGTTGTGGCATGAGTTCATTAATGCGCTGGCTAGCAACCGCATACTGGTCCAGTCGAATGACTTCGCGCTGTTTGGGATTCTCGGGATCGACCTTGAACATGGCATAGTATAAATCATCACCAGAATGCCAAATCCTGAACTCAGCCCTCATTCGATAATGTTCAGGCACCGATGGATAAACCTCGACCGTCGATACGTCAAAGCGTGAAAACTGCTCGATTAAACGCTGGCGTTTTTCTTCAAGCTGCGTGTCATAGAGGGACGGATCGACAATAGGAATACTCAAGAGGACCTCGGGCTAGATGGCTACCCATATCAGTAACAGTGATAGATATGGTATGACCTTATAAATACTAATCTATAAAATAAATAAAGCGGGTGAAGAGTATCAAACAGCTGACGAAAGACAGGAAAGACCAGACGTCCAATCAGACATGACAGCCCCTTGTTACAGGAGGCATATCTTACCAAATTTACACGCGAGGGGTAACGATATGACACGCGGCTCGGTGAAAAGTGATGCAACTGTGCACTGGTACCGGACAGGCTCAGGATATTCCAAGCGACCCCTGCTTATCTTGAATAAAAACAGCGTGTGTTGAATATCATCGCATTGAATATGAGGGTATTGAGCAGGATAGTGGTAAAGAGATTATAGTGAATAGATAATGTTAGTGGCACTCGATAATACGGGGGTGAGTAAACCTATAGCGTTCGAGCGCATCGGCCAAACCCGCGCGTTCGGGATCGGTCGCAAAACTAAGAAACCCCGGAAGCGCGTGATCTGCCGTTTCCAATGCTGCTAACGATATGTCCGCAGGAATATTCGAGGCTTTTTCTCTACAGGTTTCATGCTGAAACTCCCCATACGAAACGGGAGCATCAGGAAATATATCCGGCCCGGCATCATTTTCGCCTCCCCCCCCGCTATCCATATGCCTGGCCATCTCCACCGCCATGGTGGGAGACACGATAGTATGAAGAGGATGTGATAATGAAGAAGAAGCCATTGCCGCCGATGCCAAGGGAGTAACCCCAGAGATTACCGAGGCAGTTCGCTGGGCAATGGCTGCGCCGGAATCTACCCACTGAATCCTGCGCGGGGCCAATTGCTCGAAATAAGCACGCAATAGAGGAAAATGGGTACAGCCCAATACAACGGTATCCAGCGCTGGATCATCAAACAAAGGGGCGATGGCAGACTGGATGTCTGCCAAATCAGGTGCCTGCCCAGCCAACCAACGCTCTGCCTGTAATACGAGTGGATCACCCGAGATTTTGATAACACGTGCTTCGGATGCAAAACGATCTATCAGGTTATCAGTGTACGCACGTTTTAATGTAGCAGACGTTGCCAACAGGCCGATGACCTTGGAGCGACTCAATACGGCCGCAGGCTTGATCGCGGGTACGGTACCCACTACCGGAATATCCAGCACGGCACGCAATTCATCCAACGCAAGCGTACTTGCTGTGTTACATGCGACCACCAGCGCTTTCGCACCACTTTGCAAAACAGCCTGTTGGCAAACATTAACAATACGCTTGATAAGCCATTCATCAGGCTTTGTTCCATAAGGAAGCGCCGCATTATCACAGGCATAGGCCAATACACTATCAGGTAATAGCGCTTTCAAATGCGCCACGACAGACAATCCACCCACGCCCGAATCAAATACCAGTATAGGGGCCTCATCCGCCCCTGCCGTCATGGGCATCATATCAGGATGTGCTGAATTGGCGCTTAAGGGTATTGATGACATGGTGGCAAACAAGGATTGGAAAGAATGAATACGCTATACACATACATATATATTATGTACGCGTGTACAAAGAGGCTACGAATTTCACAACAGTATAAGCCTTTTCCATAAAAGGGGGAATTGAGTCCCTATAGTGCACATTTATTTCAACACTGTCTCGTACAAAATATCCTGTAACTCGCACTATTGCTGATGCTTCGCCTCTTCATCCCACTGTTTCAATTGATCAAGCTTACTACCGATCTTGATCTCCAAACCTCGTGGCGTCGGTTGATACCAGCCAGGTTCTTCAATGCCTTCAGGGAAATAGTCCTCCCCAGCAGCGTAGGCATTGGGCTCGTCATGCGCGTACCGATAGTCATGACCATAGCCCAATTCTTTCATGAGGCGTGTCGGCGCATTACGCAGGTGAACGGGAACTTCACTGGTGCCGACATCCTTGCTCACAAAGGCACGTGCCTGATTGTACGCGTTGTAGCCAGCGTTACTTTTTGCGGCCACCGACAGATAGATGACGGCCTGCCCCAGTGCCAGCTCCCCTTCCGGACTACCCAGGCGCTCATACGTCGTAGCCGCATCATTCGCGATCTGCATGGCTCGAGGATCAGCCAAACCAATATCTTCCCATGCCATACGAACAATGCGCCGCGCCAGATAACGGGGATCAGCGCCGCCGTCCAGCATGCGACACAACCAGTAAAGCGCCGCATCAGGGTGAGAGCCGCGAACTGACTTATGCAACGCTGAAATCTGATCATAGAAATATTCACCACCCTGATCAAACCGGCGGGTGCTCTCTCCCAGGGCCTCTTCGATCACCTCGCGACTAATAACAGTTGGCGAAGCATCATCCGCATTGGCAAGATCCGCAGAGATTTCCAATAAATTAAGCACACGACGGGCATCCCCATCAGCCGCCTGCGCCAAGAGCTCACGGATATCCTGCGGAACATCCAGGGACTCATTACCCAATCCTGCGGGACTGGTCAGTGCCCGGTCGATAACAAGCAGTAATTCATCCTGAGAAAGAGGCTTGAGGACATGCACCCGTGCACGGGATAGAAGCGCATTATTCAACTCAAACGAGGGATTTTCCGTGGTAGCCCCGACGAAGATGAAGACCCCCTCTTCCACCCAGGGCAAAAAGGCATCCTGCTGCGCTTTATTAAAACGATGAACCTCGTCAACAAAAAGCAGTGTGCGTGTCCCGTTCGATGCGCGAATTTGCGCTTGCTCAGCAGCTTCACGAATATCCTTCACACCCGCGGATACCGCAGACAAAGTCGCAAAGTGTGCCTGAGTATATTCTGCTAATAGGCGGGCCAGAGTGGTCTTACCCACTCCCGGCGGGCCCCAGAAAATCATCGAGTAGAGCTGGTCCCGTACCAGTGCCTGTCGGAGTGGCTTTCCTTCTCCCAACAAATGCTGTTGACCAATATAATCATCCAGTGAATGAGGGCGCATCCTTGCTGCCAAGGGCTGGCCCGGCGGCTGTGCATTAGCGAACATGTCGCTATTCATCATGTTGGCTTTTCCTCACTCACTGGAAATGGATCGGCATGATGCATGCCTTCAACTGCGTGTCTCACCTGATTCTTATCGGATTTCCTTTCCACTACTGATTTTCTACATCAGCGCCTTTTGGAATATGGAAAACGAAACGGGACGGATCAATTGACTCATTGGGTTTGACATGATTGAAGCTGATAACGGTTTTCTGCCCGGTTGCATCCGTTAGATTCAAGGATGTCAGCGTATTACCCGTGAATGTCATATCCAGCGACTGAAACAGGCTACCGTGGGATTTCGGCGTAAGGGTAAAGATATGCGCTGAGTTACCGTTGGTTTCACTTACATTGTAGTCGTGGGTCAGCTGATCAGCACTGCCGGACAGGAGCAATGCCGGAGTTTCTGAAACACGGGGATCGAGTTTTCGAACAGTTACCTGCTCAAGATCCGGATCGTAGAGATAGACTTTCTGCCCATCGGAAACAACCGTCTGTGCATAGGGCTCATTCACCACCCAGCGGAATTTGCCCGGACGCGCGAGCCACATATGACCAGTCGAACTTTGCTGAGCCTGACCATTGTCCCCCTGAATGTCCTGATGGAAATCAGCGGAGTAGGTATGCAGAGGTTCGAGCAGTTGAGTCAGCTGCTGTGCAGGATTTGGATCAGCCATGACAGGCGTGACCATTGTGGGTAAGGCCACTGCCAGTGAAAGTCCACCCAGTATGCCAATTGTCAGATTACGTAACTGCATCATTCGATTCCTTTCAACGAAACGATGTACTTGCAAAACGATGTATTTGAAAAACGATGTACAAGAGATGTGGGTATTGGACGCCTGAAACAAGTCCTTGTTCAATTTTTCCCGATTTATTCCCCACCGGTATGTGACTTTGTCAGATTTAGGGTATGTGGACACTAATGTATCCATCTGCAAAAGAGCATCATAAGGCATTGGACCATGACACTTTTGCAATCATACCCCAGGGCAAATGCCCAAGGCATTACGCCCTGATATTGGCAACAGGTTCGCCATCGGACAGCGTGTCAATCACGTGGCGGTGCTGACACCAATACTTCACGAGCACCGTTGGTTCCCATGCTTGATACAACACCCGCCTTTTCCATCGCTTCAACCAATCGCGAAGCACGGTTGTAGCCTATCTTGAAGTTACGTTGTACAGAGGACACGGATACACGCTGTGCTTTCGTCACAAAAGCAACGGCTTCATCATAAAGAACATCCTGCTCGGCATCAGAATTGCCATCCCCTTCGGACTCGAGCCCAGTCAACGCATCCGCACTCACATCACCAGAGAGGATTTCCTCAACATATTCAGGCTTGCCACGGGCACGCCAGTCTTCAACGACACGGTGAACCTCATCATCGTCCACGAAGGCACCATGAACACGTACAGGAGTACCTGCACCACCAGCCAAATAGAGCATATCACCATGCCCCAACAGGCTCTCAGCCCCACCCTGATCAAGGATGGTGCGCGAATCGATTTTGGATGAAACCTGAAAAGCGATACGGGACGGAATATTTGCCTTAATCAATCCGGTAACCACATCCACGGAAGGACGCTGTGTTGCCAGAACCAGATGAATCCCTGCTGCACGTGCTTTCTGGGCCAGGCGCGCAATAAGTTCTTCCACCTTCTTGCCCACAATCATGAACATGTCGGCAAATTCATCAATGACGACGACGATGTAAGGGAGCTTTTCCAACATTGGATGAGGTTGGCTCGCCTGCCATGGTTCCGGGTCCCACAGCGGATCAGCAATCTGAGCCCCTGCTGCATGCGCTTCATCCAGACGCGCGTTGAAGCCGGCAATATTACGTACGCCCATTTTGGACATCAGTTTGTAACGGCGCTCCATTTCGGCCACACACCAACGCAATGAGTTGGCAGCCTCTTTCATGTCGGTCACCACCGGTGCCAATAGATGCGGAATGTCGTCGTAGACCGACAATTCCAGCATTTTCGGGTCAATCAGAATCATCCTGACCTCTTCCGGTGTTGATTTCAGCAACATGGAAATCAACATGGCATTGACACCAACGGACTTACCGGAACCGGTGGTACCAGCCACTAACACATGAGGCATCTTGCCAAGATCAGCGACCACAGGTTGGCCACTGATATTTTGCCCCAATGCAACGGTCACCGGCGATTTGGCATCTTCATAGACCGGTGACTCAAGGACCTGACGCAGACGAATCATTGCACGTTTGGGATTCGGAATCTCTATACCGACAGTGGAACGCCCCTGAATAACCTCAATGACCCTGACACTTTTCACCAGCAGTGAACGCGCCAGATCCTTATCGAGATTACTGATCTTGGAGCTTTTGACGCCTGCCGCCGGTTCAATTTCAAAACGCGTAATGACTGGGCCAGGAGAAACCTTCACCACGGTAGCCTTGACGCCAAATTCATGCAGGCGGGTTTCCAACAGGTTACCCATCTCGTCCAGTTCTTCCTGTGTATAGGAAGGCTGGGCTTCATCGGCTGGCGTAAGTAGACGTGTAGACGGCATTTCGCCCTCGAGCGCAATGGAATCTCCATTGCCGCCTTGATTTTGCAATTGATCCACTGTCCACACTTTCAAGGGAGCAGCCCCACCGACAGGTGTTTCAGACACTGATGCACTCGACGGCGATGGCGGCTGAGCGGAAGCTATGGGCGGTTGCTCTACAGGCCGTTGTGGGGGGGCAGATGTTTCCGGTGCAACCGGCTGCACAGCAGCCAGCTCATCTGTAGCCTCCTCTGGTTTATTACCGAAAAGGCCTTTCTCACCCTCTTTGTGCTCTTGAAATTCCGCGTTATGCCCTTGACGTTCCATGGATGCAAGCTGAGACGTCCCCGTATTAGCCTGCCCGTCATGGACAGAATCACCTTCGTTCTGACTTTGATGATTCCTATGTGAAGCATTGGGCGTGCCCCAGGGGGCCTCCGGAGTACGTGGCGTATTTTCATGTGCAGCCGTGGAGGACACGGATGATTGATAGCCACGTTCTGCACTCGTCTCACTGCCGTTCTCACTCGTGCTGGCAGGGTAAGATTGGTTCCCCCCGACACGAATACGGGGTTTGTTTGGCAAGGGTGAGGCGCCAACCGCCGAAGAGGCATTCCCCATATCAGGCGTTATGTCTGACTGCCCTGCGTTGGTCGGCAAATTTCCAGACTGAGCATCATCAGAAGCGGGAGATGCGCCTTCATCTGTGCGGAATGCTTCGGGGTGAGAAGCTTCAGTTTGAGATCCATCAGAAGCAGATGAATGTGCCGAAAATGCTTCAGGTATGCGCCGACGCGTCACATCTCCTTCGGTATCCCACGCCCGCTCCCTCTCTGATTGCGAATCCCGAGTATCAAAAGACGTATTCGTCAGGCCTTCACGAGATACTTTATCCGCAGAAGTCGGCGCATGATCGTCACCCGCACTATTCTCGCGCGCTGTATCTTCGTGAGCACGCGTTGTGTCTTCATGAGCATCAGAAGCCCGTAACTCTTTGTCAAAAGTAGGCGCATAGTCCGTCGGCAACAAATGTTCGCCTGAATGCGGCACATGGTCTGAGGACCCCGAATCCTGCCGGGCAGCCGCAGAAGTTGCTTCTGACGAAGAGCCTGGCTCTACGGCGGAAGATACAGAAGGACGTTGCGGACCTGATTTTGCAAACCGATTCAGCTGGATAACATTGGAGGGCGATCCCTCGGCAGGTATTGAGCCATTGCCAGCATCATTCCCTGTGGTACGCACTGTATCACGGGCACTTCCCATTGCTGCATGACCTGTGGCGGCCTTTTCTAGCCCAGAGGTATGACCATGCGATACTTCACTCGCACTATTATCGCCGCTTTGAAAACCTGTGGCGGACTCGGAAGATACTGAAGATGCAGGGCTACCCCACAATGTTGCGTTATCTTCATGACGATCAGTGGATCTGGAGTCATGAGCCTTCAAACTATCGACCGTTACAGGCGGACGTGAAGAGAAATAAGCCGCATGATGTTTTGGCCAGGCGCTGTGAGGCTCAGATGGTTCAGCATCGGAAACAGGAGGCGATGTTTCCCTTGAGCGTGTTTCTACTGAATCACCATATCGATGAGAACCATGATCCCCATAGGCAGACGCCCCCGGCGTTGCATAAACATCCGACGCTTCTTCATCGGGGGCATCATGACGTGCATTGGACTGATATTCACCAATATGACGCAATGGCCAATCGTCGTAACGAGAAGGCTTACGCCGATCTGAATCAAACGCGTCACCATAAGAAGTATTGTCCTCATACCGGGCCTGCACATACGGGTCCTGTTCACGCAGATCATCACGAGTTCGACGTGAAGGCATGTGGTCTACTTCCTCCCATGGAATATCATGGGGACGTGTATCATCATGGTAGCTATAGGGATCTTCAGTGCCCCGTGGATAACTGTCGTAGTCGGATGGAGGGCGGCGGTCATATTCCCGGCCACCATATTCCTGCGTGCCAGAGGCGTGAAGACTATTCACCCCATGAGCGGAGTCATCATGATAGGCATCGGGATGCTCTTCACCATAAGGCAATAAAGGAGCACGCCGGCTATCACGCTTGAAAAACTCACCCACCCGACGCAATGCCGCAAGGATACGATTCCCCTGACGTTTTTCACTTTCCTGGAAAAGAATATCGTCCTCGGACTGCTCGGGAGAGTATGCACTGGCGTCTTTTTCCAGGGAAATATCATCATCCGCGGAATCCTGCGATTTCCGATCAAGCTTGGCACGAATCCATTTGGCCTTGACCATGAGAAACAGTGCGAACTGGCTTGCTGCGGTACCAACAGCCTGAGCAATATTCCCCCACGACCGGTTGAACAATAGAGGCATACCACACAACAGCATGACCAAAGCGGCCAGCACCGTGCCATAATGGCCAAACATGTTGCCAATATCCTGAGACATCTGTTGGCCTACAATGCCACCAGCCTTGGAAGGCAAATTGGCATAATCAGAGAGTGGCGACAGATCAAAGAGGACTGAAGAGCCTGTCAGCGTCAGTATCAAACCGACAAATCGTATCCCCAGCCGCATGGGATCCCAAACCAGTACAGCCGCATCTATCGAAAAAAGACGCCAGCCCATGAAACCAAACAGTGCGGGAATCCACAGGGAAGACGTCCCCAAAAAGGAGAGCAAATAATTGGAGATTAATGCACCGGTCTGGCCCATCCAGTTACTGACGCCCGCTTGCGGACCACTACTGGACCAACCAGGATCAGCGCTTGAATAACTGCATAGTGCCAGCAACAGGAAAGCACAGATAGCGAGCATGACAATAGCCACACCCTCTTTGGTGGTCCCCTGAAGCGTACGACTAAAGCGCTCCGATGCTTCATGCTGTGTTCGCTCGGTAGAACGCGCCAGCGCCTGCTGACGCTTGCCCTGAGTCACAGCGCGCTTTGAGGCTCTGGCATTACTACGAGCTTGCGGCGAGCTCTTATTCACCGCCTTCTTGGTCTGAGATTGACGGGCTTTTGCCTTGCGTGTCTGGACCGGCCTGCTTTTGCGACTTGTAGATGATTGTGGTCTTTTTTTGACACTCAATGTAAATCCCCTACGCGCCATACCAGACGCTCTATCATATGGGTAACACGCCTTCGTTGGAGGGTATCACCGCTTGAAACTGCTGATTTCCCAGCAACCCAGGGCAGCCAATCACGGTCTAAACCCGTTGCTGCCATGGTGAATTGGATCAATCCTGACGTTCATCAATGCCATCCATGAAAAGCCACTCTTTCGCTTTCCCATTGGCGCTGCGTATCTACACCATGCTATCTATTTGAAGCAACCAATTTGGAGCACCGACTCTGACGTGCCATTTTTATGCGTGGTTGCCTATTTATGCGTGGTTGCCTACACGTAATTCCTTACAACACATTGCTTTCTGCGTAATTTTCATCTTCTTTATTGCAACGTACGAAAAAATTGAGCTGCATTGCTCATATGTACTTATCAACAAGGCGTTACCTGTATATATCATCATATACTGACGCAGATGAGAAGAGCGAAATACCACTCTTTTAGCCGCTCCATGTCCACATTCAGTTTCAGATAAAAACCCGTGACTTTCAGACTAAAATCCGCACCGACACAAGAGGAAAAAGAGACAATAACCGCCCTCCCCCACACTCAAACAAGCCGTTACTTATACAACATTTGCTATTCAGGTGTCTGTAACACTTTGTCAGATGGCGAAAAATATCACATTAAAGGCATTATCCTAGCAGGAAACAGTGAACCGATGAATGTTTCAAGCGAATGGAATACTTTCAATCGAAGAGTGGTTGCTCCCTCGCGCTTCACACGTATGCTTCTGCCTTCATGGGTATTAGGGAAGATGGTTTTGCTGAACCCGTCAGTAGCGTATTCTATTTGTGCATTTTATGGGGAGGAAAAATGAAAAGACAATCTCCCTTTTTCAATCTTGTTAGTGTGCGAATCACCCTATGTTTTCGTTATGCGAAGGAGCATGCCTGTGCCCACATTATTGCCATGGCTGGATGACACCACCGACGCCCCGGACTTCCCTTCGGTCGACGATGCGATGGAACAACCATCCGGTTTATTGGCAGCTGGCGGAAGGCTTACCCCTGAATGGCTATTGACGGCCTACCAGCGTGGCATTTTTCCATGGTATAGCCCTGGAGAGCCCCTACTGTGGTGGTCACCCGATCCTCGCATGGTGCTCTTCCCCGACTCGTTACGAATTACACGCAGTCTAAAGAAGCGTATCCGTAATGGTGGCTTCTGCGTCACCATAGATCATGATTTCCACCGAATCATCCACGCCTGTGCAACGGGTCATGATGATGGCACATGGATTACTGATGACATGATGGACGCCTATATCAGGCTGCATCAGCTTGGGTACGCACACTCCGTGGAAGTGTGGCACGAAGACAGTCTTGTCGGTGGGCTCTATGGAGTGGCACTTGGTACTGTCTTTTTTGGTGAATCCATGTTTTCACGCATGAATGATGCCTCGAAAGTAGCATTTACCCTTTTTACACGCTTACTTGATCTCGCCGGATTTGATCTGATTGACTGCCAAATGCATACGCCCCATTTGGAAAGCCTGGGCGCAGAAGAAATTTCCCGCAACGCGTTTTGTCAGCAGTTAACGTCATCCATACGTGCCGTTCCCATGATTGAAGATCAGACAGAAAAAAACGCATTTGAGAATACCGCTATTACGCAAACTCATTTTGCATCCAGCAGACACGCTATCGCGCCCAGCACGTCGTCCTCCGGAACGAATTACCACGAATTGCAACTCCTGATTGCTGCTCTTCGCAGCGAAAAACCCTCGTCATGGAAAGCCGATATTACGCCATATCGTGCCCAATTTGGTTTTTGATACATTTGCGCCAAATTCATGCGGTGAAATTATGATTGCTCGCTAAACTTTTAGTAAACGTGGCCGATAATCAAGCAGGTCTAAAAGAGGGGGCTTTCTTGAATGCGAGGGGAACTCTGTTTATGGCGATTTCTCTCAGGGACGAATTTACAGGCGAATCACTCATTAACGACATCAGTAGCATTAACAATAATGTTGAATAACGTTGGATTACAAAGGTAGACTAAATCTATCGATTACGACAATTCAAGCATGAATAACTATCACGCCAAAGACACGATGAGGCAATTGCCATGAGTTTGGAAGAAATACTCTTTCGAGATCCAACTCTACGTTTTTTCATAACGCCCGAGCACTCGTGCAGCTACATTGACGGTAATAACGCCAGTACACTCTTTCTGGATCCGGAAAGGGATGTCACTGATGCGCTTTATCAGGCCCTGACAGATAAAGGATTTCGTCGTAGCGGTCTACATCTGTATCGCCCACATTGCTCAGAGTGTCAGGCATGCCTGTCAGCCCGTATTCCTGTGGATGTATTTCAGCCCGATCGAACCCAACGCAAAACGGCCAATCGTAATGCTGATCTCACAACCCATATCGTTCCCGCCATATTCAACGAAACGCATTTTGCCTTGTATCAGCGTTATATCAATGGCAGACATACGGATGGCGACATGTTCCCACCGGATGAAGCACAATACCGTTCGTTTCTAACCTCTTCATTCTCTTTCTCACGTATGATTGAATTCCGTCTGAAAGAAGAGCTTGTAGCTGTCGCGGTAGTCGATCTACTGGAAGATGGGATATCGGCCATCTATACGTTTTTCGCCCCCGAACGTGAATATGAACGTCGATCGCTTGGCAGCTTTGCCATTTTGTGGCAGATAGAACAGGCCCGTAAGATGGCGCTTCCATATGTCTATCTAGGGTATTGGATCAACGCCAGCCCAAAGATGAACTACAAGGGAAACTATAGACCACTGGAATATCTCGAAAATCGCCAATGGCATCGTCTTGATTAATCATTCAACTAAAACAATAATCCACTTTGCCCCATGCCTGAAATATGGCATAATCTCGCCACTCTTGCCACGCCGACAAGCGACCCGCCCTCTTAATCATGCGGTAATGAACTTCGCTCGCGGCGATGAAAAGCGTAGTCATGCAGCTATCAGGGCATAATCGACACACGTCACCCCGCTCTTCGCACCTGCTGCTTATCATTATCGCCTTGTTTTGTTTCCCCCGAATTATAGAAGGGTAAACAACTGGCGCGCTTTGCAAGTTCGAACTGAATTATCCTTGGAGGAAAGGCCTACATGGCACGTGAAGACCATATTGAAATGGAAGGTGTTGTTGTTGACACCCTGCCCAATACCATGTTCCGCGTAGAGCTGGAAAATGGTCATATTGTGACTGCCCATATTTCCGGCAAAATGCGCAAGAACTACATTCGTATCCTGACAGGCGACAAAGTAAAGGTGGAGCTGACTCCTTACGACCTGTCCAAGGGACGCATCGTATACCGCGCCCGTTAATGGCGGTCGGGTAGCCAAATCTACCCATCAAGCGCGGCAAAAAGGCGAAACAGTGATGTTTCGCCTTTTTTATGCGCGCCTTCAGCCTGTCATTCAAGATCAGCGCCCTCTTCTTGCCAAACAATTCATATTGAAACCGTTTACATAAAAAAAGGCCTTCCCGAAGGAAGACCTTTTCAGTGAAGCCCAGTGATACACCGAGCAGTTTAGATGTCATCGAGCAGTTCAGAAGTTATATTGGAAGGAGAATACACCTGATCACCTACCCTATTCTTCTACCACAGTTAGCGCGCTAATGACCCTATCAGCAACAACTACTCCTCGGACTCAGACGCTACTGCCGCTTCAGAACCAATGTGAAGCTTGTCGTTTTCGACACTCACATGAACGGTTCCACCCTGATCCGCCAGGTCGCCAAACAGGATCATCTCAGCCAAGGGTTTCTTCAGCTGTTCCTGAATGAGGCGAGCCATCGGGCGCGCGCCCATGGCCGGATCATATCCATGTTCAGCAAGCCAGGCACGAGCCTCTTCATTCACATCCAACTGTACACGTTTTTCATCCAGCTGCGCCTGAAGCTCAACAAGGAACTTGTCGACGACGCTACGAACAATCTGCGCATCCAGCCCATGGAACTGAATGATACCATCCAGACGGTTACGGAATTCAGGTGTAAACGTCTTGCGAATCACTTCCATGGCATCCGTGGAATTGTCCTGATGCTGGAAACCGATAGAACGGCGTGATGCTTCCTCCGCTCCGGCATTGGAGGTCATGATAACAATCACATTACGAAAATCGGCTTCACGCCCATTGTTATCCGTCAACTTACCGTTATCCATCACCTGCAACAGAATGTTGAAGACCTCTGGATGTGCTTTCTCGATTTCATCCAGAAGCAACACACTGTGAGGCTGTTTAGTAACAGCTTCGGTCAACAGCCCCCCCTGATCGTAGCCTACATACCCGGGCGGTGCACCGATCAGGCGGGATACAGTATGACGTTCCATATATTCAGACATATCGAAACGCAGTAGTTCCACACCCATCAGTTGCGCCAATTGCTTGGCCACTTCGGTTTTCCCCACCCCGGTTGGTCCGGCGAAGAGGAAACTACCTACTGGTTTATCCGGTGAATTCAGGCCCGCGCGAGACAGTTTGATAGCGGCTGCCAGACCTTCAATGGCCTCATCCTGACCGAATACCAGCATTTTGAGATCACGTTCCAGATTCGCCAACAACTGACGATCCGAATTCGAGACGCTCTTCGGCGGAATACGTGCAATGGAAGCCACAATTGACTCAATCTGCTCAACATCAATGGTGGACAAGCGCGCTTCAGCCGGTAACAGGTGCTGATGCGCACCCGCCTCGTCAATCACATCGATTGCCTTGTCAGGCAAATGACGATCATTAATGTACCGGTCCGAAAGCTGAACAGCGGCTTCCATCGCACCATCCGTGTATTTCAACTGATGATGCTCTTCGAAACGCCCGCGCAGCCCTTTCAGGATACGAATGGTGTCCTCGACTGAAGGTTCCGGCACATCCACTTTCTGGAAACGACGTGCCAACGCACGGTCCTTTTCGAAAATGCCCCGGAATTCCTGGAACGTCGTTGAGCCAATGCAACGCAGCTCCCCGGAAGAGAGCAGCGGTTTAAGCAGGTTGGACGCGTCCATCACGCCACCTGAAGCCGCACCCGCCCCAATGATGGTATGGATTTCATCAATGAACAGAATTGAATCCGGCTCTTTTTTCAGTTCATTAAGTAGTGCCTTGAGGCGTTTTTCAAAGTCACCGCGATATTTGGTACCTGCCAACAAGGCCCCCATGTCCAGCGAGTAGACCACGGCGTCCTTGATGACGTCCGGCACCTGCTCTTCAACAATTCGCTTGGCAAGCCCTTCAGCAATGGCCGTTTTACCAACGCCAGCCTCACCTACCAACAGCGGATTGTTTTTGCGACGACGCGCCAGTATCTGAATTACACGTTCCAGCTCATGATCCCGACCAATCAAGGGGTCAATACGCCCCATTCGAGCCTGTTCGTTCAGATTGGTTGCAAAGCCTGTCAGCGGATGAGAACCGGGATCAGCACCACCTTCTTCAGACTCTTCACCACTACGCTGGCTGCCCTGACCGGACTGGTCATGCCCCGCGACCTTGGAAATACCGTGCGCGATGTAATTGACGGCATCCACCCGGGCAACATTCTGCTGCTTCAGGAAGTAAACGGCCTGACTTTCCTGTTCCGAGAAAATCGCAACCAATACGTTGGCGCCGGAGACCTCACTTTTCCCGGAGGACTGAACATGGAAAACCGCGCGCTGCAACACACGCTGAAAACCCAACGTTGGCTGGGTTTCACGTTCGGTCTGTTCTTCAGGAATAAGCGGAGTTGTCGCGGAAATGAAATCCTGCAGGTCGGTGCGCAGTTTATCCACATTGGCACCGCAAGCACGCAGGACGTCCACAGCGGATGCATTATCCAGCAAGGACAATAAAAGATGTTCGACGGTCATGAACTCATGGCGCTTTGATCGCGCCACGGTAAAGGCCGTATTAAGGGTTAGTTCCAGTTCCTTACTCAACATAAGAGCCCCCTCTGGCCATCGGGATGGCTTATTCCACCCGATCAACGTCACATAACAATGGATGTTGACACTCTCGCGCATATTCATTAACGAGATGTGCCTTTGTTTCCGCAACATCGCGGGTAAAGATCCCGCACGTTGCCTTGCCTTGAGTATGAACAGCCAGCATTACCTGTACAGCCTTTTCCTGGTCCATTGAGAAGAATGTCTGCAAAATCTCGACAACGAACTCCATCGGCGTGTAATCATCATTCAACAAAATGACCTGATACATAGGGGGTTCCGCCAACTCAGGTTCGCTCACCTGCTCCTCTACGTTATCCCCGTAATCTGCACCTGGCTCATCTGCCTGCGCCCGAGGTTCGAATACATGACTCTCTTCGAACGCCTGATAATCAGACAGTACAAACGAGATTTCAGTGACATCAACAAATCCTGTTTCTTCGAACATAAGAGGCCAAACCGATGAATACAAGCAGAAAGTTCAAAAAACGTGATATTTGTCCATCAGTTTCATATCAGAAAACGGAAAGAAAGGAATATCACACACAATTAACCATCGACATATACACCCCACCGCCACAGCTTACAGCATGACTCACGGGCGCTAACAGAGGCATGGAGTTACTCCATTTTCAAATGTCGAAATCTGAAATACCATTTTGCGGATGCCGCTTTTTCGGGTGCTACTTTTTCAGACACCACAATTGCGAATACCACACCATTAAACGGCTGTTTTCATAATCAGGAGGAAACACTTGTTTGAGATATGGAGACGATTTACCTCAAATACAAGCCCTGACAGCAGAGGCAACCACCTGTATTAAGCATAATATCAGGATTAAGCAAAACATCAGGCGTCAAAGAGGGCAATATGCCAACATGACGTTTAAACAAGGTAAATAAAAAGAAGAGACACTCATATTATAGCGAGGATCACATACGTTACCATATACCCAAAAGAAACAATCAATCAAAAGATCTATTAATCGACAGAAACAGCGCGTGAATACCTTCTCGTGCTAACAGTGTCTACGGTGTGAATCCAATGAGTGATCTCTACCTCTTTAACAAACCCTTTCAGGTGCTTTGCCAATTCACCGACAGCGCACCGCCGGCAAACGGGCCACGTTCAACGCTCGCAGCATTTATTGAAATCCCAGACATTTATGCAGCGGGGCGCCTCGATTACGACAGTGAAGGGCTTTTATTGTTAACGGCCGATGGTGCATTAGCACATCACATCACAGACCCAAAACATAAAATGAAAAAGCGTTACTGGGTGCAAGTCGAGAACATACCGGATGAAAGCGCACTGAACGCATTGAGACAAGGCGTTGAGCTTAAGGATGGCAAAACGCGGCCTGCTGAAGTCAAACTGATACCTCCTCCCGACGTACCGGCAAGATACCCTCCCGTGCGCTTTCGAGCCAATATACCTACACAATGGCTTGAAATTGTCATCAGTGAAGGACGTAACCGTCAGGTGCGACGCATGACAGCCCACATCGGTCACCCCACTCTCCGCCTGATACGCGTTGCTATCGGCCCGTGGGCACTGGATGGGTTACCGCAAGGCGAATACCGAAAAGTTACCGCCGAGGCTCCGCCGCCCGGGCGTAACGGGCGTCCTGCAAACAGGCACTACCCGAAAGGCAGGCATTCAACTTCAGATGCAGGACATCGCCGTCAAAGAGCAACATCAAGGCATGCGAATGACAGGCAATCACATGGGAAAAATCTTCGAAGTGGAAGCAAAAAGTGAGCATCCCCCACTAAACCCATGGGCCTAGATAGCACAGCGAGGACACAGGCACGAAACACAAGATTCCCTCTGTCTGAATAGACGCTCATGGCGAGATAGTTGCTCTTGGATAGTTGCTCTTGGATAGTTGCTCTTAACGAAATTGTTGCGCTTAACAAAATTGATGCTCCAGCGAAATAAACGTCCTCAATAAAAGAGTAGGCATGGCTTATTTCAGTGTGAGTAACGTCTTCGACTACACACATGACACATGGAAAACGGCTGTTAAGTCCACGCCACTCTTCAGGTATAATGGCACAAATTTTATTAAAGATTTCGCCACTGTTGCCGATAAACCATATGCAGGCAAGCACGTTCAGAAGCAAAAAGGAAAAGCAAACGTAAACATGGTTTTCCAACTTGCCGTTCGGATCCAGCCTTACCTTGGTTTCGGCATAATATCTCCGGTCTCTTCATAACGGGTAGCCGGGCTTCCAACTGCATGCAGGCAACACAGTGAAACTTGTATCACGGGATACCCTCCTATGAAATCTTCATCTGTATCACACATACATTCATTGTCATCAGGGGCAATCCCCGACTATAGCCATGATCCGCGGCTGGTAAATGGTGCCATTGGCGATACCAAAGTCATCGTGGGGATGTCGGGAGGAGTTGACTCGTCGGTCACCGCCGCACTGCTGATTCATCAGGGATTTCAGGTCGAAGGCCTGTTCATGAAGAATTGGGATGAAGATGACGGCACTGAATACTGCACCGCCAAAACTGATATGGCAGATGCACAGGCAGTTTGTGACCGCCTCGGTATCCCCTTGCATACAGCCAATTTTGCCAGTGAATATTGGGACAACGTTTTCGAACATTTCCTGAACGAGTATCGCTCAGGACGAACGCCAAATCCCGATATCCTGTGTAACCGTGAAATCAAGTTCAAGGTTTTTCTGGATTATGCGCAAATGTTGGGCGCTAACCTGATTGCGACAGGTCACTACGTCCGTGGTGACAGCAACGGCCATTTGTACAAAGGGCGTGACGTCAATAAGGACCAAAGCTACTTCCTCTATGCAGTGCCCCATCAGGCACTTGAAAAAAGCCTTTTTCCTCTGGGCGAAATGGAAAAAAGCACAGTGCGAGCCATCGCCGAAGAGCTGGAATTGGCTACGGCACGTAAAAAGGATTCCACCGGTATTTGTTTTATCGGTGAAAGGCGATTTACTGAATTCCTGCAGGAGTACCTGCCAGCACAGCCGGGTGAAATTCAGACACCTGAAGGTGAAAAAATCGGCGAACACATTGGATTGATGTATTACACCATCGGTCAGCGCCAGGGGTTGGGTATTGGAGGCCTTCCCCATCACCCTGAAGCGCCCTGGTACGTTGCGCAGAAAGCGCTTGACCGTAATGTATTGATTGCGGTTCAGGGCAAACACCATACGCTTTTGTATGCGGATGAATTGGATAGTGAGCCCGTTGAGTGGATTGCAGCGGCTCCCCCACAAGGTATAGAAAGCGGCCTTCCGTTAACAGCTAAAGTACGTTATCGACAAAGTGACCAGCCTTGTACCGTAACACTTGGTGAAGATGGCGGTGTGCATGTCATCTTTGATGATCCACAACGGGCCATCACACCGGGTCAATCATTAGTACTCTATAGTGGTGAGGAATGCCTGGGGGGCGCCATCATTACACAGGCCACGGCGAGTAACACTTGTATCGATTTCGTTGAAAAAGAGTATGCCCAATGAATGAAGAACAGCGCCGTGCACTGGCGCTCAGTGGCGTGTTTCAAGCGGCCGTGGTAGTTGATGAGCTTGCCCGCACAGGGCACTACAACCAGCAGGCATGGGAGACGCTCATCCATGCGACAGTCGAACCTAATCCGACCTCGTTTGAAGCCATTTACGGCCATGACATCGCTCATTTAAGTACCGGCATTCGAACAGCAAGCAAATTGCTGGAATCCAACAATCCCTCCTCAGAGGTGACGCGCTACGCGATGTCGATGCTCATGTTGGCCCATCGAATGAGGCGCGACCGGGCCATGCTCAACACCCTATCGGAAAGGCTTGAGCGCATTCATCAACAGGCCGAACATTTCGGCCCTACGCATGAGAATGTCATTCTGGCGTTAGGTGAGCTTTATCAGAATACGTTATCCACATTACGTTACCGGATTGTTGTACATGGTAATCCTGATCTGATGTCATCCACGCATATGGCCGACAGAATTCGAGCGATCCTGTTAACAGGTATTCGTTTTGCGGTACTGTGGCGCCATGAAGGTGGACGCCGATGGCAGCTATTATTGGCTCGCAAGCAAATCAGGCAATCTCTCATGTCGTTGCCATCGTGATGCGGGGCATTCTGTACCGATATGCGCCAGAACACGATGACGTGAAGATCATCAGCACCGTCAAAATGATTCGGCTTCAATATCAACAGCGCTTGAACATGAGTACTATATACACAGCATAAACGGCGATACACAGCATAAACGGCGTATTTCCTTGTGGAATTTCCCTGTACGCCTCGAAGGATCAGTAACCGTTAACTTTATCTCTTTCTCCTGACTATTTCTGGAATGCCTGATGGAACTTTCTACACTGACAGCCCTTTCACCGATTGACGGTCGCTATGCCAGCAAAGTGGATGATCTTCGCCCGTACTTCAGTGAATTCGGGCTAATGCATGCTCGTTTGACTGTTGAATTGCGCTGGCTCGAACAACTTGCCAATCACCCGGGGATTGAGGAATTGCATCCGCTGTCAGCTGAAGCCACGACCTTCATCAATCGGATGATTACGGATTTTACGCCGGAAAAAGCAGCACGCATCAAAGAGATCGAGCGTACAACCAATCACGACGTAAAAGCGATCGAATATTACATCAAAGAGCAAATTGCAGACTTCCCCGAACTCGCGAATAAAGGCGAATTCGTACATTTTGCCTGCACCAGCGAAGACATCAACAACCTTTCCCATGCACTTATGTTACGTGGCGGTCTGGACAGCACTGTTCTGCCCTTCATGCGCAAGATGGTAGAGGCCATTGAAGCATTGGCTCAACTACATGCAGAGCAACCCATGCTCTCACGTACGCATGGTCAGACAGCCAGTCCAACCACGCTGGGTAAAGAGATGGCTAATGTTGCCTATCGCCTCAAACGCCAACTCAGGCAAGTGGAAAGTGTCGAATTACTCGGCAAGATCAACGGGGCCGTTGGTAATTACAACGCCCACTTGGCGGCCTACCCCGAGATTGACTGGGATGCCAATGCGGAAGCCTTTATCACTTCGCTGGGGCTTACCTTCAACCCTTATACGACTCAGATTGAACCCCACGACTACATTGCTGAGCTCTTTGATGCCATTATCCGCTTCAATACCATTCTGATTGATTTCAACCGCGATATCTGGGGCTATATATCACTCGGCTATTTCAAACAGCGTACAGTAGAAGGGGAAATTGGTTCATCCACGATGCCGCATAAAGTCAACCCCATCGATTTTGAAAATGGAGAAGGCAATTTCGGCGTCAGCAATGCACTACTGACCCATCTTGCACAAAAATTACCTATTTCCCGCTGGCAACGAGATCTCACGGACTCTACCGTTTTACGCTCATTGGGTACGGGGTTGGCCCATGCTGTTATTGGTTATCAGTCCACCCTGAAGGGGATCAGCATACTGGAGTCCAACCCAGCACGCCTTGCCGAAGATCTGGACCATAGCTGGGAAGTGCTGGCGGAGCCGATTCAAACCGTCATGCGTCGTTACGGAATCGAAAAGCCTTATGAAAAACTCAAGGCACTGACACGAGGACGCACGATCGATCAACAGGGATTTGCTGACTTTATCGATACATTGACACTCCCTGAGGACGTAAAACTGTCACTCAAGCAACTGACGCCCGCCACCTATACAGGCAATGCAGCAGAACAAGTCCATCAATATGATGAACGAGGACGTATCAAATGAATCAACACGTTCTGGGAAACCTGACAGTTGAACGCTTTCTAGCTGAGTACTGGCAAAAGAAACCATTACTTATCCGTCAGGCGATCCCGGATTTCGAGTCTCCCCTATCGCCGGATGAACTGGCTGGCCTCTCCTGCGAAGAAGATGTCGAGTCACGTCTGATTGAAAGTGTGGGCAAGAATGGTAAACCATGGCAAGTCAGTCATGGGCCTTTTGACGAAGAAACCTTCGCGAACTTACCGGAAAAAGACTGGACACTACTGGTACAGGCAGTCGATCACTATGTTCCGGAAGTGGCAGAGCTACTGGAGCAATTTTCGTTCATTCCACGCTGGCGGCTGGATGACATCATGATCAGTTACGCGCCTGTGGGCGGTAACGTTGGGCCTCATGTCGACAACTATGATGTTTTCCTCCTGCAAGGCAGTGGTAAGCGTCATTGGCAGTTGGGCGGTTTCAAGGGTGAAAAAGCCGCCATTGTCGAAGGTATTGGCTTGCGAATTCTAAAGGAATTCGATGTCGTCGAAGGCGAAGACTGGATACTCGAACCAGGTGACATGCTTTACCTTCCCCCTCGTTATGCACACCACGGGGTAAGTACATCGAATGACTGCCTGACGTACTCCATAGGCTTCCGAGCCCCGTCTGCCGATGAAGCAGTGACCTCATGGGCGGATTATCGAGGGGAACAGTTGACTGCCAGTGATAGGTACGCTGACCCTGAACTGAGCGAGCAGGATCCAGCGCTGCTGGATGATGCCGCCATTGAGCGCATGCGTCAGTTGATCCTTGATCGACTGGATGACAAAACACAATTGACGCAATGGTTTGGACGCTATATGACCCAAACCAAGTACCCTGACCAGTTGGTTGCTTCTGAAGAGGCTATCAGGGTGGATGATGTGATTGCACAATTGAATGAAGGGGCATTTCTTGAGCGCTCTTTGGGATCACGGTTTGCTTATGCGCCCAAAGAAAATGGTCGTGCTACGCTATTCGTGGATGGTGATGGTTTGGATACACGCCTTGAAGTGGCCCAGAGCTTGGCTGATCCAGCGACCCCTATTGAGTCAGATATACTGGATGATCCTGACGTGGCTGACGTTATTATCGGACTCCTCCAGCGTGGTAGCCTTTCACTTATCGGTGAAAGCGATAATTAATGTATATTGCAGTGTAGCCACGCTGATTCCCTTATATTCAGGCCTGTCATGAATATGGGTTTAATAGAAGAAACGAAATAATGGCAGTAGCCTTTTTAACTTTTTAACGCTAGAATCGAGTTATTGAACAGCGTTTTCATTCGGGTTCATGTGTAATGGATCTGTCTCCAGATTAAGTAATGTGAATAATCTTCGGAGAATCGCTGATAAACAGGAGGTTCATCAAATGAAAGCAGGTTTGAAAATGGCTGGCGTTGCGTTGCTCGCCACCCTTGCTTTGGGTGGTTGTGCCAACGAAGCCTACAACGGTAATACCTATTCCGGTTCAACAGTGATGGGAGCCCAGGCCGTCAGTTATGGCACTATCACTTCCATCCGTGGCGTCAAAATCCAGGACCAGGATAAAAACGGTTTTGGTGCACTTAGCGGTGGCGTACTGGGTGGCTTCCTCGGCCATGTATTCGGTAATGGCAGTGGCCGCGATCTTGCTACTGCTGCTGGTGCAGTGGGGGGGGCACTGGTGGGTAATCAGGTGCAGAACTCAACACAAAACACCAATGGCATGGAAGTTCAGGTCAAACGTGATGACGGACAAAGCCTCGTTATCGTACAGGCTGCCGATAACAGCTACCACGTTGGCCAACGTGTACGCCTGATTGGCTCAGGTTCACAGGTACGTGTTGCACCGTACTAATGGATGACTTTACTACTTACGGCGTAGCTGTAAGTATAAATATCCTCTAGCAGGAAGACAGGGGCACCTGTTTAGCCTAAGCTTTAGCAGGTGATTCCTGACAGGTGAGCAATTCCAGAATACAGTTAATGGAATATGGTACAACGGTAGTGTCTGTATTGGACTTGATCAAGATCATGTCTGACACCAAATCTTAAAATGTATTTTTTTTCAGGTAGTTATGAATCTGTAACTTTTCTGAACAAAAAAAATCATTTTTTTTTGGCTTAAATACATGACAAAACGAACACTGTTTTCTATAGTATGCGGGTTGCTTGCTAAAATGTCATTTCACTGATCATTTACTGGAGTTGCCCTCTTGATCAAGCAGTGCCCTCACAACAGCCATACGTGAGCCTAGTGGAGTACTCGTTCAGGAGCCAGAGCTTCTTTATCAAGGAATGAACAGAAGGCATATTGTTTGGATTGATCTATCCTTAGCCGGGGTTCGCCTCAAGCCAACCATAAAAATCGGATGTAGGGATATATCTTTACAAGGGACTTAAAGGACATATTATTATGAAAACTGCAAAGGTTCTTACCGCTGCACTGGTTGCTGGTGGTGCTATCTTGGGTGCTCAACAGGCCATGGCCTATGGCAACCTGGGCGATTTCTATGTACGTGGTAACTACATCAAAACCGCTCCCCTTTCACACGCCAAGAACAGCCATAGCTGGGCAGCTGCTCTGGGTTGGAAATTCACTGACAAATTCGGTGTTGAATTCAACGCTCCTTGGCAGAAGCAGAACTTCCACTCTCGTTTCGGTGGTAAATCTGTAAACGCCAAGTACGAAGCCTACACTCTGTTGGGTCAATACTACCCACTGGGTGGCGATGCTAGCCAGGTTCAGCCTTACATCGGTGTTGGTGCGACTTACTTCGACGTTACTCATCGTGGTCAGCTGCATAACGGCATCAACGGTAAACTTGAAAGCAGCATCTGGTCTCCGACCGCTCAGGTTGGTCTGGACTACTACCTGACCAGCTGGCTCGCAGCCAACGTTAACGTTCAATACTCCCCCAACAAAATGAAGGGTAATTTCGGTTACAACCGTTACTTCAACCCTCTCCGCGTTGGTGCTGGTCTGACTTTCCGTTTCTAATAACGGCCAGATCTGCAAATCAAAATGCCTCGCCAAGTGCGGGGCATTTTTTTGTCTGGACTCGGGCCAAACCAGAATATCCACGCATTTTCCTTCCCACGGCCTCCCCCTGCGCATTCATGAAGTGACCCTCTTCGACTATTCCTCTAAAATAAAAACACTGTTACGCCCTGGAGATCACTATGCCTGCCCTTCTGTCTGATACCCCCATTCATTCCAAGGATTCCATTTACGCTCGATTTGCAAGCGAACTTGAATCATCCGGCTTTATGGGTGAAATCGATCATACAGAGGCACAGCGAACAGTTTTTTCCACCGATAACTCCATCTATCAGCGCTTTCCCCAGTTGGTGGTATTTCCCACATCGTCCCATGATGTCGAGCTGATTGCCCGTTTAAGTGCAGATGCAGCATTCCGAACGCTTGAATTCAATGCGCGAGGGGGTGGGACAGGTACCAACGGACAGTCTCTCTCCAGAAGTATTGTGGTTGACATGAGTCGCCACATGAATGCAATTCTTGATATTGATGTCGAAAATCGTCAAGTACGCGTACAAAGCGGTGTCGTCAAGGATCAGCTAAATGCGGCACTCAAACCCTACGGCCTTTTTTTCGCACCAGAGCTATCAACTTCGAATCGTGCCACCCTGGGCGGCATGATCAATACCGATGCCAGTGGTCAGGGAAGTTGCGAATACGGCAAAACACGCGACCATGTCATCAGCCTGGATACCGTACTACTGGGGGGGGAGCGCTTCGAAGCCAAAGTCCTCGAACACTCGGAAGAGGAAGAACTCGTTCAGCAGGAAGGCGCTGTAGGTCGTTTGATTGAAACAACACGTACTATTTACGATCGTCATCATGATGCCATCATTGAACGATTCCCCCCTTTGAACCGTTTTCTGACCGGCTATGACCTGGCACATTTGCGTGATGAACAAGGGCGTCTGGACCTGCGAAGCCTCCTGTGTGGTTCGGAAGGCTCTCTGGGGTTTATTGTTGAAGCCACGCTGAATGTACTCCCGCTACCCAAACATTCTGCTCTGGTAAACGTACGCTATGCCTCCTTCATGGATGCACTGCGGGATGCCACGGCATTGATGAAAGCCAAAACGCGCCCCACGTCTATCGAAACAATCGACAGCAAAGTGTTGGGGCTCGCCATGCAAGATATGGTGTGGGAAAAGGTCGCTCCCTATTTTCCCGAAGGAGACACACCAACGGCCGGCATCAATCTGGTCGAATTCAATGCCGAGACAGCTGAAGAACTTGAAGAGGTTGTCACACATTTTCAGGCTCACCTTGATAGTGACCCGGCGGTTGAACGTTTGGGTAGCACCGTTGCATGGGGGCGCGGAGAAATGTCCACCGTGTATGCCATGCGTAAACGCTCGGTAGGATTATTGGGGAATGTTGAAGGGGAAAAGCGCCCTATTCCCTTCGTTGAAGATACAGCGGTACCACCGGAACAACTGGCGGATTATATCGCTGACTTTCGTGATTTGTTGGATCACCATCAATTGAGTTACGGCATGTTTGGTCATGTTGATGCAGGTGTTCTGCATGTGCGCCCTGCTATTGATATGAAAGATCCGGAACAGGCAAAACTCATTCGTATTATCAGTGACGAAGTCGTCAAATTGACTCAACATTATGGGGGGTTACTGTGGGGTGAACATGGCAAGGGGGTACGATCCGAATATTCACCCGCATTCTTCGGAGCGCTTTATCCTCTATTGCAGGAAATCAAAACAGCATGTGACCCCTACAACCAGATGAATCCAGGTAAAATTGCTACCCCTCTGCCAAATCGTGAAGAACAGGTTAGCTCGATAGAACATTCTTCAGATATCAATGCAGTTGATAAATGGCAATTATTGAAAATAGATGAAGTCCCTACCCGAGGGGAACGGGACCGCCAGCTTGATAAAGCGGTGTGGCAATATTATGGTGCCGCGATGCATTGCAATGGTAACGGTGCCTGCTTCAATTACGATCCGAACGATGCCATGTGCCCTTCCTGGAAAGGCACACGTAATCGCATACATTCCCCCAAAGGGAGGGCCACACTCTTCAAGGAATGGCTGTTAAGGCAGCAACAGGCCAAGGCACCCCTCACCTCACAAGGGCCTTATTCGCCTCAGCAAGTATCCGGCAACAAACGAGTAGCACATACTTTAAAGCATTTCCTTGAACGTGCCCGAGCCACCTGGCAACGCTATCTGGGCAAAGATACCGATGCTTTTTCTCATGAAGTCTACGATGCCATGGCGGGATGTTTGGCGTGTAAATCATGCGCAGGACAGTGTCCGGTCAAAGTCAGCGTACCTGACTTTCGCTCCGAGTTTCTATCCCTCTATCATCAGCGATACCTGCGCGCGCCAAGAGACTACGTAGTGGCTTCACTGGAAGCCTTCATTCCCTATCTCGCCCCCATGGCAGCAGCGTATAACACTGTCGCGAGCTGGCGCCCCGTGTCACGCAGTGTCGAGAAAATCATTGGATTGGTAGATATGCCAGCGTTGACTCGAGCGCCATTGGCAAAACAGCTGACCGCCTGGGGTATTGAAACGGCCACGCCAGAACGATTGAACCAGCTCAGCGAGGACGAAAAGAAAAGATCACTCGTCATTGTTCAGGATGCTTTCACGACCTATTTCGATACTGCGGTCGTCAGGGATATTATTGAATTACTCCACCGGCTGAACGTACAGGTATTTGTTAGCCCTTATGCAGCCAATGGCAAACCTTTACAGGTCTACGGCTTTCTTGACCGCTTCCGAAAGGTGGTTGACCAACAAAGCATCCGCCTCAATGCACTGGCCGATACAGGTGTGGAGCTGGTCGGAATCGATCCCGCGATGACCCTCGTCTATCGTCAGGAGTACGCCAAGGTGCTCACCTCCAAGAAAGCGCCCAAAGTCGCGCTATTGCAAGAATGGCTCGCATCGCACAAGGATGAGATTAACGTGCCGTTAAAACAGAATACAAGCACGGACACTCACTATCGCCTGATGGCTCACTGTACCGAGAAAACGACAACCGCAGGCGCCCTATCAGCCTGGCAAACACTTTTCGAGGCTTTTGGGCTTACGCTTTCCATTGAAAATTCCGGCTGTTGTGGCATGTCCGGGACCTATGGGCATGAGGCGCGCAACCGCGATACTTCAAGGCATATTTATGCCCTTTCGTGGGAACCCAAGGTAGAAAAAACCGACAACAACGAACAACTGTTGGCAACAGGATACTCTTGCCGTAGTCAGGTAAAACGCTTTTCTCAAACAACACTGGAACACCCATTGCAGGCATTGTTACGAGAGCACCGAATAATGATGGCGCCGTAGTCAAGGGGGTACAGGGTAGAGGTGGTGGCATACTATTGAGGAAAGTTAAGCAGCAGGAAAGTATCATTGGATAGAGGCATGGCAATAGATTTATCAAAGACGCACCATGCCCTTTCTGAACGAGCAGGCACCCTGTATCCACGATCAACACATCAAGTATTGCATTTCCGAAGAAAATTGATACATTAAACAAAAGGCTTTCTCTGGCCTGCCGCTCGCCCCTTATGCGTTAACAACGAAAGGGAAGGTGAACAGGGAATCCACTTCTTTCAGGAATCTCTTGTTTCTCGGACGACTTTTCAGCAATGCGAGCGCTGTAGAGCTATCTCGTCGTCCTCGGATCGGAGATCTACAACATGCCTTCACTTACGAATATCAATCCAAAAGTCATGGCCAAGGCTCTACGCCAGTCGCTTGCCAAAAGCGGGATTGATATCTCACACGCCCAAAGTCTGGAGTTGGTCGCCCAACAATTCGGTGCGATGAACTGGAATATTCTTGCTGCCAAAATGAAGCAAATCACTGACGCGCCCGATTTGCTCCCTCTTCCCGAAGGATGGAGGATTTCGTCCCATACATCACCGGAGATTTATCGTATAGGATTGTCACCGGATGAACCTAATGTATGTGTGATCGAAAACCTCTTCCAGCCATCATCCGGCATCAATATGAGCGATACCTATGGCGTTGTTATGCAGAGTATTTCAGCACAAGCATATCGCGGCAGGAAAATACGTTTTAGTGCAGAAGTCAGTAGCCTGGATGCTGATCAAACCAGTATCTGGTTAAGAATCAATACCAGCACGGGTGAGATATCAAGCTTCGACAACCTGTTCAATCATGAGCAAAAAGGCGCGCTCATCGGCTCACATGATTGGGTCACTCGGAGTATTGTACTGAAAGTGAATGAATGGGACGAAAGCATTCACTTTGGCCTGGTACACCGAGGCTACGGGACATTAAAGGCACGAAACTTCTCATTCACAATTGTGGAAGATGATGCCCCAGTCACCACCAAACCACAGCTAAGGTTCGATGCACCTGTCAACCTTGATTTGGCTACACCGACCCGGCATTAACAAACAAAACCGCGCCCTCCATGTTCACGAAGGGCGCGGTTTTTCTTCACCTGTTTATCATCAAGGCAACACCACGCCACCGATAAACAGACAAACAATCACCTCACGCGTTTATTGACGTATTCCCCAGACAATATTCACCGTGGTTTTCTGATTGATTTCACCCTGATGATAGTCCGCGGGAGCATTGCCATCGGCCTGTGCAGGAGCGGCACTGCGCGCCATCATCATCATGGGATGATAAATTTGCCCTCCTTCCTGTTCCACATTCATGACATCACCCAATGAAACCCCAAGAGTACTCGCCATGATGCGCGCCTTATCCAGCGCACGGGCAACAGCCTGATGTAATGCTTCATCCTGAGCCTTTTCAGGATGGGATAACCCATAATTGACCCCGGAAAGCTGATTCACACCTGCGGCCGTCAGGGCATTCAACACCGCGGGCACTTTGTCCAGATCATGGATGGTTAGCGTCAGCGGACGACTCAACCGGGTTCTTACCATTGGGGTACTGTTTTTCGAATCACTGGACTGATTAACTGAATATTGATCCTGCTGAACCGTTAGCGAACCCGCTTGGATATCCTTTTCAGGAATGCCTGCTGCCCGAATTTTCTGATATAAGCCACTGAAACGGTGTTCAAGCTGGTTTCTCGCCTTCGTCAATGCCTGTGCATCAACCCCATTGCTACTGTCACGGGGAACGCCAGGTGTCTGTTCTTCAAGATTTGCATTCAGCGTCGCCATGTCAGGCGGAACATTTACAGAGCCCTGCGCACTGACATGGATCTGATTCGGGGAATCGGCAAGCGCTGATTGCGCCATAAAAGCAGCCGAACCGATCAACGCTGCTGCGATCACATTACGCATGGGAAGGCGGATAAGGGAAGTCATGCTGTCTCCTTGATTGATGATAAAACTGCATACCTGAGTGAACCTGCCAATGTTCCTTCAGTGAAACAGGAAATGCATAAGCTGTAAAAGTAGAGACAACAAAAGTTTAAATTAACTCCTTAAGGAACAAGAAGATAAAGAATTTTATTCCGGGTATTGACGTACAAGATTAGCCCTGTATACTACGCCGCGTACTTAGGAAGTTCCCCGATAGCTCAGTTGGTAGAGCAAATGACTGTTAATCATTGGGTCACAGGTTCGAGTCCTGTTCGGGGAGCCAAGTACAATCTACAACGATGAATTGTTTTTCATCGCATATCTCTATTCCCCGATAGCTCAGTTGGTAGAGCAAATGACTGTTAATCATTGGGTCACAGGTTCGAGTCCTGTTCGGGGAGCCACCATTTTTGCCTCTCGCCTTATTCTCAAAGGCATTCTATATACTCGCCTATCGAATATCGATAAATTGGCAAGATAAAATAATCTGCCTAACATACTCCGCATATAATTTCTCATACGCACAAGCATCCTACAAAAGCGAATCGTACCCCACCCACACTTCTGTCATCCGTCTTTTACCGTTATTCATTAATCAAATATTAATAATATAGATTGCATACCTATCATTCTCCCTTAGATTTTTTATGTATAACCTCATGGCTGAACCAATAACATACTGTCTTTTCAATAGGTTATTATTATTCTTACGGCAATGATAATTATTTTCATCTTTTCAAATATTTTCTATACTCCAATGTGCAATTTGGATACCACATATTGCAGGTATGGTTAGTTCGTGGAATTGTTATGTTTATCTTAACACCATGAATTTAATCCCATTATTGTTGCACAAGAGGTAATGATAAATGAAAGAGCTGAATCATACTGAACTAAAGGCAGTCGCCGGTGGCACTACAAGCGCAGAGGCTCCAAAAGCCACAACCCAACAGGTAGCCAACAGTTATGGTAACACCGCCATTCAACCGGGAGGCGGCTCACCATCTGATATACAATACCCTCCACAAGACTCTAGTGTTGAAGGCTACAGATCCTTAAGCTTGTGGTATTGATCTTGATAACAAAAACGCCGGGGAATATTTCACCGGCGTTTTTGTAATGGCTTACTGTGAAAAGTGCATCAATAATCCGTGTACATTGGGATACTCAATACAATAGTTTTTTATAACACTTCTCACGCTAAAATACCGATAACTATCAGATGACTATATATATTAAAGAAGGCCTATTATATAAGCATTTATTAAGCAACCTACTACTACAGAATTAAAGTAAAAACCAAATTCCGGTTTTATTCTAATATTAATTTAATAATGCCCTGTGCGCTCTTGCCAAACAATTTTTCTTCTTCCGAGAAAAAGCCCTCCTGCCATGCCAATGACTAACGCGACAGGCACCCCGACATTGGCTGAGGCCCAAAGTGCACTCTTGCCGCCCACCAACCAAAGTAAATACCCTTGCCAATCATTCCAGTGAGCTTGTGTTGAAAATCCATTCACTACCAGACCCCATCCAGTAAGAGAGGCTACCGATAGAATGGCGAGTGCACAGAAATCATAGCGGCCATAAAGTCCTTGGGGGTCATAAAAAGCCTGTGTCTGATAAGGTGACTTTCTACATAACGTATCAGCCATAACCAGGCCGGCCCACCCCGCCAGAGGCACGCCCAGAGTCAGCAAAAAGCTCTGAAAAGGTGCAAGAAAGCCTGTTGAAAAGAAAACGACACCTAAGGTCCCCAGTGTGAGCAACATGGCATCAATACCTGCCGCCCAGGGCCGTGATACACGCAAACCGAGGCTCAACAATGTCAGGCCGGATGAATAAATGCCGAGCACTGCACCCGACACCAATGTCAGCAAGGCAATGATCCAAAAAGGGATAAGCGCCCATATGGGTAACAACGAGACCAGCGTACCCACAGGATCATTACCCATATGTCGTGAAAGCGCTTCAGAAGAGCCTGCGAGCAACGTTCCTGCAATGACAAGCACTATCGGCGCTGTAGAGCCCCCTATTACATTCCAGAAAACGATAGCACCATCGTTCGCCTTGCGGGACTGGTACCGTGTCCAGTCGGCAGCGATATTTATCCACCCAAGACCAAACCCCGTCATGGTCATGACACTCGCACCGATAACTGCCGACAACGGGCCAGAAGATGTCTGCTGACGCAGTGTTTCCCAATGAATATCAGGAAAGATCAACAAGAGAAAAATAACCGTAGCGATACCAGTGACCCAGGTCAGAACTGCCTGTAACCGCATAATGGCGTGATAGCCCAATACCGCCATAAGGGTGATGACACCTGCGACGACCAACGTCGCCACTAATAATATAGGCTTCCCATGCCCCCAGCCCAATGCCTCGAAGACTGTCGCCGTTGCCAATACAGCAGCGATGGCCAGAAAGGTTTCCCAACCCAATGATGTCATCCATGAAATGACACCCGCAATCCGCTGACCATATACACCGAAGGTCGCCCGTGACAAAACCATCGTGGGAACACTCGCACGTTTACCCGCAATGCTGACCAATCCACAGAGCAAAAAACTAATCACGATGCCAACGACACCCGCAAGGATAGCTTGCAAGGGGGAAATCCCAAACCCTAAGAGAAAGGCGCCATAACTCATGCTGAACACAGAAACATTCGATGAGAACCAGGGCCAGAAGAGCTGGGCAGGCCGAGCAGTACGCTGTTCTTCCGAGATACACTCGAGGCCCTGCTTCTCCAGTGTCAAAGCGCCCTTTTGCCTCTTCACTGCCTGTTTGTCCGAAGAGTGCCCTTCCAACATGGTTGCGGCGCGCTTTTTCGGGGAATGGATCATCTCACACACCTCCTGTATTGCCACAGCTGCACGCCAGGCAATTCAGCCAGCCACATCTCTACGCGCCATTTGCCTGAACATGCCTCTCCAGGCTCTCAAGCAGTTCGTTCAGCCTCTTTGAATTGCTCATGGAACTCATGATGAACAACATTGGCCATGTTACGAATAGTAGGCGAATGTTCGAAACGACGTGTTACCAAAACAATGTCAATCAAGGGAGAATGAGGATTCAGAGCCGGATAACTGACGCCTTCATGACGAACCTGACATACCGACTGCGGAATCAGGCTAATGCCAAAGCCACTGGCTACCAAATAAGGGCACGAAGAAACCTGAGGGGCTTCCTGTGCGAGTTGAGGTTCGATCCCCGATTCACGATAGACATTCAGCAGCGTTTCATACAGTGCCGGGCTCGTCCAGGAGGGAGACATGATCAGTGGATCCTGCATGACATCCACGGGTGACACCGATTCGGCCCCCGCCAACGGGTGCTCTGCAGGAAGTACCCAGCGCAATGGCTCACGAGCCACTATATCGTAGCGCAGATCATCTCTCAGGCTGGGTAAACGTACGAATGCCGCATCCAGTCGGCTTTCACATACAGCCTCCACCAGTGAGGGTGAATCGCTTTCATGGGGGGAAAGTTCAACAGAAGGATAACGAGAGCGAAAGACGCGCAAAGCCAATGCGATATTGGAATGGAACACAGAGGACGAGGCAAAACCCAGTCGGATTCGCCCCGTAATCCCCCGCGCAGCACGTTGAGCATTGATCATGGCTTGATCAGCTGACTCAATCACGTGACGCGCATCTTCCTGTAAACGCTTACCCGCTTCAGTCAGCTCCACACCACGGCTCAAGCGATGAAAAAGCTGCGCGCCCACTTCATCTTCCAGTTTGCGAATCTGCTGGCTTAAAGGAGGTTGAGCTATCCCCAAATGCTCAGCGGCTCGCGTAAAGTGCAGTGTTTCAGCAACGGCGAGGAAATATTTCAGCTGCCTTAGATCCATATCAAAAAAATCTCAAAAACGTACAATCTATATATTGGACTAATATCACGAGAAATCCCATAATATTCCCATAACAAAATCCTTGACGATGTTTATCAAGGGCGGACACATTTGATTGGGCTTATGTTATGACCAATACCACTTGTAATTGTGCTGAACAGATTGCTGCCAGCTATATGGCCAACAATCCGGAGCACTCACTCGCACCGGCTACTGATATTGAAGTGTATCAAACCTCTCTGATGAGCGGGTTGATTGCGGGTGTATACGAAGGAGATACCACGTTAAAAGAACTGTTTACCCATGGTGATTTCGGCCTGGGAACCTTTAATGACCTCGATGGCGAGCTCATTGCCTTTGACAAGGAATCCTATCAGCTGCGTTCGGATGGCTCCGCCAGCGAGACATCCGAAGACCAGCAGACCCCCTTCGCTGTAGTGACGTGGTTTCGCCCAACCGTCGAGCTTGAACTTGAAGAATCCATGACTCACGAAGACGTGGAAACGCTCATCGACAAGCTTGTTCCCTCTCCCAATCTGTTTTGTGCCATTCGACTGGATGGCGAATTCGAACTGGTCAGGACACGTACCGTTCCGCGTCAGGAACGTCCGTACAAGCCCATGCTGGAAGCCATCGCAGAACAGCCCACGTTCGATTTCAATGACACTCACGGCACCATGATCGGGTTCAGATGTCCGCCCTACCTGCAAGGTGTCAATGTCGCTGGCTACCACATCCACTATATCTCTGATAAGCGTGATGGGGGCGGACACGTCCTCGAATACCGCTTGAAGAATGCCAGATTGCAGCTCGGTATCGTCAGTAAACTTCGCATAGATCTACCCGGCAATCAGGACTTCCTGAACGCTGATCTCTATCCTGAAGATATTGACGCAGCCATTCGTAAAGCCGAAGCCTGATCCAAAGACTCTCGACTTCTTTCTTAAACATTATGGCGATGCTCTCATGAGTATCGTCATAGGCAAACACGTTCAAAATCTGCTGTTGAATTCACTATTCAGGAAGACACAGTCATTGAACGTGAGTGTCAAATAGACATAGTACGGGTCAAGAAATGTCAGATATAATTTCGAATACAGTTTCAAATACAAAGGGTGAAAAAACAGGGCAGGCACTGGGTTCAAAACCACGTACCAGTGGGGCCGATCTCATTATTCGCCAGCTTGAAGCCCATGGCGTAAAGTGGGTTTTCGGCATTCCCGGTGCGAAGGTTGACCGTGTTTTTGATGCGCTTGAAGACTCCTCCATTACCACTGTCGTTACTCGCCACGAAGCAAATGCTGCCTTTATGGCCGGTGCCGTGGGTCGTTTGACAGGCAAAGCCGGAGTGGCACTGGTAACCTCTGGCCCCGGTTGTACCAACCTGACCACAGGGCTCGTCACTGCCAATACGGAAGGCGATCCCATGCTGGCATTGGGAGGTGTGGTTAAACTGTCTGACCGCCTGAAACAGGTACACCAGACACTGGACACAGTCAGCCTGTTTCAACCAGTGACCAAACACTCGGCCGAAATTACCTCTCCCGAAGTTATTTCCGAAGCATTGTCCAATACGCTGCGTATCGCTGAAGGTGGACGCCCCGGTGCCGCATTCCTCGCCCTACCCGATGACATCATGAATACCGATGTGGCAGATCAGAAAATGGTAAAAGCCACTTCTCCGCGCCGAGGTGCAGGAAGTCGGGCTTCATTGGAAGAGGCGGCCAAGCTGCTCAATAATGCCAAACAACCGGCTATCCTTGTTGGCCTGGAAGCCAGTGTTCCGACGCATGCAGAAGCGCTTCACCACTTGTTGAGCCATTGCAAAATGCCCGTAACGGGTACCTTCCAGTCAGCAGGTACCCTCAAACGCGAAAATCTGAATCTATATACAGGACGTATTGGCCTCTGGCCCAATCAGCCCGGCGATGAACTTCTGAAAGAAGCAGACGTTGTTCTTACCATTGGTTACAATCCGGCCGAGTATGAACCCTTCAAATGGAATGGTCAGAATCAGCACACCCTGATTCATCTGGATTCACTCGAAGCCGAGATTGATAACAGCTACCAGCCAACGGTTGAAGTGATTGGTGATATTGCTGAAAGTCTGAGCGCACTGACGCCGCTGCTCGATTCACGTGAACTCACCAGCGCCGCGCAGCAGCTTCTGTCACGTATCCATGAAGAACGCAATGCATTGTCCGAACGAGCCAGTAAAGTCACTGGTAGCCCCGTTCATCCACTCAAGATTGTCAATGAGCTACAGCAGCTGCTGGAAGAAAACGTCACCATGTGTGTGGACATGGGCAGCTTCCACATCTGGATTGCGCGCTACCTGAACAGCTTCAGACCACGTCAGTTACTGATCAGTAACGGCCAGCAAACCATGGGTGTCGCCCTCCCCTGGGCTATTGCAGCGGCATTGGTACGTCCGGATGAAAAAATTATCTCTGTTTCAGGTGACGGCAGTTTCATGCAATCCAGTATGGAGCTTGAAACCGCGGTACGTCTGGGCTGCAACATTATGCATATTATCTGGATCGACAATCATTACAACATGGTCAAGATTCAGGAAGACAAAAAATATGGTCGCCCTTCTGGTGTCGAATTCGGTGATATCGATTTCAAAACCTATGCCGAATCCATGGGTGCTGCCGGGTTTGCTGTCAACTCTGCGGAAGAGTTGCACGATACCCTGCGTGACGCCATACAGACCAAAGGGCCATCAGTGGTCGCTATCCCCGTCGACTACGCCGATAACCCCAAACTGATGGTTGCAAACGGCACACTGGCAGACATGTTATAAGCCATCGCATTGTGTTACTTGTTACTGCTCTTCATGGCGATTCAAGGCTATGGTCTTTCAAGATCGTGGTCTTTCAAGATCGTGGCCCTTCAAGATCGTGCCATTTCAAAACATGGCCGTGCGAGGGAATGGACAATCCAGGTCTTCCTTGTCAGCTCACCGTCATGAAGAGCGACTCATGGGTTCAGTAACCCATGCAGTTTTGACACCCGTCGTTTTGACAACCATCGTTTTGACAACCTTCGTACTAGCTATTCTGGCTCTATCAACTCTAGTTCGAATAGCTGTCGTTCAATTACGTGTAATTTGAATAGCTACATAACGGTGGTTTGAATAACGATTATTCGAATACTCATTATTTTCGTAACGATAACATGGCATGACATTCAGTAATTACAAGATAGCCGCCAACACCATCCGCCAATATCTTGATTCAACATACACGTTATCGTAGGTATTGAACAAAGGAATGATTCATGAAGACATCATTAAATGAAATGATGGTATTCAGGCTAATTTTCTCTTAATGAACTATCCTGACTCCACAACCGGGTGTGGCAGCCCGATTCCCTGAGCCAGTACAAAGGGCTCATGTGCGAACCCCAGGGAATGCCATAACAACAGGCAATACCCCTGAGTACAGGCAGTGACCCCGAAACGGCCAAAAACCGGCTTGCAATCGACCAGTAAATAGCAAATCGATTCATCACGATTGATATGAGCGGCAACATGGCCGTCAGCAATAGTCCGTAAACCGACCTATATCAAAAGCAGCATATATTAAAATCAGGATGTTTGAATCAGCGCACCGCTGACCAACAGGCATCGACCGTGATCAGGCTTATGAAGGGTTAATCCCATGAAAGTAGCGTTGTTTATACCGTGCTTTATCGATGCCTTCTATCCGGAAGTGGGTATCGCCACACTCGAACTTCTCGAAAAACTCGGCTGCGAGGTCAGTTATCCTCCCAATCAGACCTGCTGCGGGCAACCCATGGCCAATAGCGGATGCCAAAAGGATGCCGCGGCGACTGAAAGACTGTTTGTAAAAAACTTTGCCAATTTCGACTATATCGTTTCTCCCTCCGGTAGTTGTACTCATCATGTTCGAGACAACCTCGATGCTATAGAACAAACCGACGACGTACTCCGTGTTCGTGAAAATACCTATGAACTCGTCGAATTTCTTCATGACGTACTCAAGGTGAAAGAACTGCCTTGGAAACCGCGTTTTCCCCACCGGGTGGGTCTGCACAATAGTTGCGGAACCCTGCGTTCACTTAGAACGGCCTCCATGTCGGAAATAGACGAGCCCTTTTTTTCCAAACCCATGGACTTGCTGGACATGGTGGAAGATATCGAATTCGTTCAACCCAAACGGCCGGATGAATGCTGTGGTTTCGGAGGAACTTTCTCTGTCGGTGAAGAGCCGGTATCCGTCAGAATGGGTAACGACAAAGTGAAAGATCATAAACAGGCAGGTGCGGAATATATCGTCTCGGCGGATTCCTCCTGCCTAATGCACCAGAAAGGCTGTTCGCAACGACTGGGGCTCGATCTCAAATTCATCCATATTGCCCAGATTCTGAATGGAGAAACCGCATGAAACCCGTCGACCATGTCGCCAATTCACGCAAGTTTCTGGCTTCGGAAGAACATGTTAAATTTCACGATGCCAAATTGTGGGATCTTCGCAAGGGGCGCGATGCACAAATGCATGCGATCCCTGAATGGCAAACCTTGCGGACACTGGCCTCAGAGATAAAAGAACACACGCTTAGCCATCTTGATCATTATCTGCAGCAATTCGAGCAGAACGCCACAGCCAATGGTGTCATTGTACACTGGGCAAAGGATGCTGAAGAACACAACCGAATCGTTCACGAAATTCTGAGCGAACATAAGGTTGATACACTCATCAAAAGCAAATCCATGCTGACTGAAGAGTGTGAAATGCGCCCCTACCTCAAAGAACGTGGCATTGAGGTAGTGGAATCGGATCTGGGCGAACGCATACAGCAGTTGGATGACCAAATGCCCAGTCATATTGTAGTGCCGGCCGTACACAAGCTGACATCGGATGTGGCTCGTGTATTTGCCAAAACCTTGCATACCGACCCCAATAATCAGGATGCCCACTACCTGGCCTGGCAGCAGCGTTTAGCCACGCGCCCCATCTTCCAAAAAGCCGGTGCCGGCATGACAGGCTGCAACTTTGCCGTAGCAGAAACGGGGCAAGTGGTCGTATGTACCAACGAAGGCAACGCCGATCTCTCTTCGAATGTTCCCCCTCTTCACATTGCTTCTATCGGTATTGAAAAGCTGATCCCCCGACAGGAAGATCTGGGCGTGTTCATTCGCATGCTTTCACGCAGCGCACTGGGTTCCCCTATCACTCAGTATACATCGCACTTCCGTGGCCCACGTAAAGGCGGTGAAATGCACTTCATTCTGGTGGATAACGGCCGTAGTGAACGTTTGGCCATGGATGATTTCTGGTATTCACTGAAATGTATCCGTTGCAGCGCGTGCATGAATACCTGCCCGGTGTATCGCCGTAGTGGAGGCTTGAGTTATGGAGGCGTGTATTCAGGACCTATTGGTGCAATCATTGACCCTACGTTTAATCTGAAGAAATACAGCACACTGCCCTTTGCATCTACACTGAATGGCAGCTGTACCAATGTTTGCCCGGTGCGTATCAATATACACGAGCAAATCTACAAGTGGCGGCGTATTGTCGCTGAACAACACGAACTCTCTTTTTCGAAATCTGCCTCAATGATGGGTGCAGCACAGGTTCTCAAGCACCCGTTTATTTATCGGACGGCCGTCGTTGCTGCTGACAAGGCACTCAAAATCCTTCCCCGTTCGTTGACTTATCTACCACTGAATGTTTGGGGGCGCCATCGTGAAAATCCAGAGCCTCCCAAACAGACCTTCCATCAGTGGTACAAAGCCAACAGGAAGAAAAGGAATGAATCAGGAGAGGAAAAATGAGTAGTCGTGACGCCATACTTGAGCGCATTCGCCGGGCCGGTCGTACAAAAACCGAGCACCCTGAGGTCCCTCACTTCAATGAGGGGAAAAAAGGAACAGCCGCCGATTTTGAAAAGACACTGACTCTCATGGGCGGTGTCTGGCAAAAGCCTGCCGAATCTGTCTCCATTGAGGATAACGTACGTACACTATTTCCGAAGGGGAGCAGATTTTGTTCAGTCGTACCCGAGGTCACGTCCGATTATGACCTGAGCGAATTCAAGACACCGGCTGATCTGGAACCGGTGGATGTGGGTGTAGTGAGAGCCCGATACGGTGTTGCAGAAACAGGCTCTTTGTGGATCAGCGAGGACGAATTCAAGATCAATACATTGGGCTATTTCCCACAACATCTGGTCGCATTACTTGATCCAAAGGATATTGTCTATAACCTGCATGAGATGTATGCCCGCCCCGACTTCCATGAAGTCAACTACTGCGTATTGATGACGGGGCCATCAGCAACAGCTGATATACAGGGGGTACTGATTCATGGCGCTCAGGGAGTCCGTTCATTGACAGTCATCCCCTGCCCGAAGCCTGAGTAATATACGCAGACCAGTCAGAGATATTTTCAACGAGAAACGTAAAAACGGGGCTCGATGGTGCGACCTTATCGCAAGGCGACCCATCGGGCCTCTCGCATCTGAGTCTCACACCTTTCCTCTTCCAATCTTCGCTGCCTTAGGCGCATCCCCCACCAAAGCGATAGAGTGGATTGCTACGTAACAGGACACATAAAAAAATAAAACATGCCCTCTCCTGGCGCCGCAGCCGATATAAAAGACTTTATGACTCAGCGTGCGTGAGCAATATCCCCAGCTCCGTTCGAGCCAAGGTCTTTGGTCTCCGGGTGACCATAAATGGTCAAATCGCCAGAGCCCATCACTTTCCCCTGCAGTGTTTCAGCAGCATAAATATGTGCATCCCCGGAGCCCATTGACTGAAGTGTTACTGAAGGCACAAGGAAATGCCGCGTATCTGCATCACCAGAACCATTCAAGGTAAGATCCAACGCATTACCCTGTCCCCCAAGTTTCAGATCGCCTGAACCTGACAAATCGGCAACAAGTTGTTCAACGTGAGCAATTACGTGCCCATCACCTGATCCTTGCAATTGTAGGGTCAGGCGTTGACTGTCTCCCTCATAGGTGAGATCCCCATCACCCACCGTGCTCAACGTCAACGCCTCCGGAGTGGAAAAATGAATATAGGTATCACCGCTTCCACGGTTTTTAAGGCGTGACAATGCGGGGGTAGAAATAGCGACAACCGTCGAGTCGCTCCCACTAGGGTATAAAAAACCGAACAGGTGGAAACCAGAAGATATATTGCTGCCAATAGTCAGCGTACCATTACGGTTTCGAATACTCACCTTGTCCAGATCCCGATGGTGCTTTGAGGCCACGATCACTTGAGGTATCGGTGCTTTGAAGACCACTATATCCACTGAACCCGAGGTCACAATCGAGCTGAATTGATCAAGGGTGAACGATTTACGGTAAGGGTAGCCATGGGCTTGTTGCCAGGGTGTATGTGCATATTCACTGGCATCATCAAACGGCGATGTCGACGCCATTACATGCATACTCACCAACGCACCTGCAACAGATACCATATATTTGAGCGCAGGAAGAATGGCCTTTCCAAACTTCTTATGACTCTTTGTATTTGTATCAACCGTTTTTTTTATTGAGCTAATAGTAAGAGTATTGGGCATTATCATTATCATTGTCGTTTCCCTATTAATCCCTTTAGTACTTCGAGCATCTGGCATACATGATGTGGTCAGGAAGGTATCTCATCCAGTGTCTTCTCAATCCTGGCAAGGCGCTCATCCATGTGATCAAGCTTCGCCAATCGCTCCAATAACTGGCGATTCACTTCTGCATAATTGATCAAGGCGCTTTCGATCTCTTCATTATTGGCTTCAGACATCATGGTTCGGCCGCGGAAATATGCCTGAATGGAGACCTTGATGCCCCACCCCAAGGCAAGGACGACAAAGATCAACAAAAACAACATGCCGTTATAATCCATACTGTATCTCCCTTTTCGTTATCGTTTTAAATCATGGTTGACGATGCTGTTGGAGCAGGCAGCATACTGGCACCTGACGTAGCCACTGCTGAGGGTACCAATGCTCCCGACACCGTTGCGGGGGCGATAGTGGCTGTTACAAAGGCCAGCATCAATAGAACTGCTGTAAATGTAATGTTATCCCACATGTTGGATCTCCCTGGTTTAATCTTCTTTCGTGGATATGGCTGAAATATCCGAATTTTCCGCATGAACTGCCTGCACAATCGCATTGGGTGTGACATGGATATCAAAGGGTTGAATACTGAAAAACTTGAGTGCCTTGCCGCTCTCTGAAAGCGCCATAGTGCTGGATACAAATCCTGCTTCCTCAAGTTTGGTGAGATGCATGTACAGCAATGGCCTGGACATACCCACGCGTCGAGCGAGTTCGCTCACGTGCACTGCCTCATCCGCCAGGCATGCAAGAATTCGCATGCGTTGGGGACTGGCAATGGCGGCCAGCTGGCTGGACAGCATCTCGGCAGTCAATTTCATAGTGCTCCATCTTTCATGTGTAATAAAAAACTTACACATGTATATATCGTATAAAAAAGATGACCTGTCAAGAAAAACTGACAGGTCAATATCACGCATAAAAAAACCGGGACTGCAAAAGCAGTACCCGGCTTCATTTAACGGCCTGTAAGGATAGGGCTACCTATAGGCCCCAACGAGCGCGAATAAAGAATTATTCGTGAGCGTCGGCCAATGGAGGTTTATTCACCTTCAATGCGCAGTGTTTTCAAACTGCTGGCAACACCCCAGTAGTAGCATATCAGTGACAGAACGGCTGTCAGGATAATGTCCCAGGGGCTGGACAATGCACCTGTTCCATCAAAGCTGCCAAAGTACGAAATAAAATACATACCAACGTAATACACAAGCATCCAGACAGCGGAGGATACATCCCCTCCCCCTTTTACCTTGCTACGACCAAAAATCGAGTAGACAACCCAGGCGACGATCAATACACCCAGCAACACTTCATTGGCTGCCCAACCACTCCAGTACACCAGCAAGGAACTACAGATAAACGTAATGGGAGCAATCACCTGATAGGCAGGCAACCGGAAAGGCAAAGGCATGTTTGGCGCTTTCTTGCGAAATACCGCCAAACATACGGGCCCCGGTAGATAAGTGAATACCATGGCCGAGGTACAGGCTGAGATCAAACCACCCCAGGCCTGAAAGTTGGACGGCAACATCCATAGAATGGAAAGAATCAGGGACAACCATAAAGCACCACGCGGAACACCTGATTTTTCATCAATCTTGCCGAAAATTTCAAACAGATGACCATTACGCGCCCAGGCAAACAATACACGACTGGCACCCGCAAGGAACACATTTCCTGTACCGGCGGGGGAGATAACGGCATCGACCAGAATCAGGGTCACCAGCCATGTCACCCCAAGGTGAACTGCCACATCAGCGAAGGGAGAGTGATACAGCGCAGCAATGCCATCCCATCCATGCTGCGTCAATACGTCATTGGGAACAGACCCGATATAGGCATACTGAAGCAGTAGATAGACGATGAATGCAATAGCCAGGGCGATCATGATGGCCAAAGGAATATCACGCTGAGGGTTGCGGGCTTCACTGGCAAAGTCTACCGCCTGACGGAACCCCAGATAGGAAAATGCGATACCCGCACCGGTCAATGAGCTGAAAATACCATGCAAACCCGTGGTGGGGGGCGCTTCATGGAAATTCGAACCGTTGAAATAGGCATACAACGTGACCAGTACCATGAGAGGTACTACAAACTTGAAGGTGGTCACGACCGTATTCACACGACCAAAGGTTTTTACGCTCCAGTAGTTGATCAGGAAGAAAACGACCAACAGCCCAATCTGAAGTGCAAACCCGAGGGCAGTCGGATTACCGGCAGCATTCCCAAGTGCCGGCCACCAATAGACGGCATACTCTCGTACTGCTTCTGCTTCTACCCCTGCCGTACTGGTATAGGCCAACAAGGCACTCAGGCCTATGACGAAACCAACGACATTCCCATGCGTGAAGTTCGGATAACGGACAAAGCCACCGGCTCGCGGTAATGCAGCCGCAATTTCAGCAAACACAAGGGCAATGACCAAAATGATCAAGGCCCCGATTACCCATGCCCAGCCTGCATTGGTTCCAGCATATCCCGCGGTTTTTGCTGCTGCAAAAAGCCAACCTGATCCGATCATTGACCCGACACCCAAAAGCGTCAGATCAAGCAAGCCCAACTTTTGCTTGAGTTCACCAGAGTTTGTTTTCATTGTTATTCCTATTATTGGAAGTGGCTTCGTGTATTCAGGGCATTCGTGTATGTACATGCCCTTTTATTATGAGTCCGAGTATAGGGAGAACCCTCGAAAAAAATATAGGCATGTCGTTTTCAGAACATACCAATACATATAGACGACCTGCAAGCACGCAGCTATAACACTCTTACCCCATCAGCCTTTTTTACTTTCATTTTCAAATGCCCATTTTCAAATGCCATGTTGGCGTGATCATGCTCTGCCATAGGTGTGTCTGCCCGATTCCCAAGACAGGAAAAATTACGACAGGTCGCCCTTATACGTAACTTTACCTTGACGGCTGTTTCATCAACCAAATGTAAAATGGTATCTGCAAAAAGTGTTAACCAGGACTTATAACACTTATAAAGAAAAGGAGAACGTATCCGTTATGATATATTGAAGAATCCTCCCCTGAGATTTGGTGTAGTATAGGAGGTCGTCATCGCCTGCTTCTGGTTCAAAGCACCATACTCTTGAACAACATGTTATATGCGATCGCCAAACGGGGATACTCACTGATGAACGTCCTACGACTGTTAAGCCTGATTTTTGTTGCGCAGCTGGTATTGGGTACTACAGCACTGGCAGCCACAACTGATATATTTTCCAAAGCAAAAAACAGTTATGTAGAAAGGATTGAATCCCAGCCGCCTGTAGGTTCAGTCGACCAGGATTTTGCCAGTTTTCTTTTACCCCAGCATTTCAGTGGAGTAGAACTCTCACGCATCGAATTGGCGCGTGGGTATAATCCCGTATTGCGGAATATTGCTGCGGGCATCGTTGCCCATTCAGATCGAAGCCAACCCGTTACAACGAAGGCAAATCCCAACGTCCCTTCTGCTGTGGCAAATGCCGTCACAAACGCACTGGCTACTGCGGATAGTCATGCAAGAGAAGCATTTCAGGCGCCTTCAACATCATCAACCGATGAAGAGTTTGCCCGACTCATGGATGCCCATCACCTGCGCGCCATTGCCTATGCCAAGGCAGAAATTAACCATGGCACGGACCCACACTTGAAAAAGATGGCGCAGAACATTCTTGAAAATCAGGTGAAACAACACGATGTCATGGTGCCTCTTACCCAGTAGCACTCATTCGAACGTGATCAGCCCTGCAGCGTGATTATTTACACTACTATCCTTATCACTGAACGTTGAATTCCAGTCCCCATCACTATGTATAACCCGTTTTCAAAACATTCATTCAAACATCAGGCAAGGCACTTGTGGTATCAGTATGGCATCTTGTGGTCAGGCGCGATTATTGTCGGGCTGGTGGCGGTAATGTATGCCAAGCTGATTGATTGGGGCTACGATATCTTCAAACTGATGCTGGGAATAGGCTTTTGGTTTCCGCTGATACTGACACCTACCGTCGCGGCATTAGGCACATGGATTACGCGGCGTTACTTCAATGGTGCTGAAGGAAGCGGAATTCCGCAGGTAGTCGCAACGCTGGAAGCGCCGGGTGAACATTTGGGCAATCGGCTACTACTTCCACACATCGCGATAGGAAAGATACTGGTTTCGTTTATGGCGATCCTGGGGGGATTCACCATTGGGCGGGAAGGCCCCACCGTACAGGTAGGGGCTGCCATTATGTATCAGTTGCGGCGGTTATACCCTCACAGCAATACCGCACTGGAGCGTCAGCTCACCCTGTCAGGTGCATCGGCAGGACTCTCGGCGGCATTCAACACCCCCCTCGCTGGCATCATGTTTGCCATAGAAGAGCTCCTTCACAGCTTTTCCCGCCGTGCCAGTACCACCATTGTGACCACCATTATTCTTGCAGGTGTGGTCTCACTGGGGATCGATGGCAACTATACTTATTTCGGGAATATCAATACCCATGACTTTTCATGGCTAATGGTACCCGCCATTGTACTAACGGCTGTCATTACGGGGGCGGCAGGCGGAGGGTTCGCCTGGCTGGCGCTCCATGCGGCTCACTGGATGCCTGCGCCAATGCATCGGCTTCGACAACAGTATCCTATCCGCTTTGCTGCACTGTGCGGCCTTCTGTTGGCAATTATCGGCATCATTTCACATGGAAGCACTTATGGCAGTGGTTATGAACAGGCACGCAGCCTGCTGGACAATAATGACTACCAGTTACCCGTACTCTATCCATTCTACAAAATGGCGACCATGGTTTTGTCTTACCTTCCCGGTATACCAGGAGGAATCTTCGCCCCATCCCTCTCAATAGGCGCCGGGTTTGGCAGCCTGATACATGATATTTTCTTCAGCGTTCCTCTACCGGTACTGATAGCAATTGCCATGGTGGGTTATTTATCTGCTGCGACGCAGGCCCCGATTACCTCTTTTATCATCGTTACCGAGATGACAGATGGACACGCCCTTATTATTGCGCTAATGGCCACTGCACTATTGGCAACGCAAGTTTCGCGCTGGATCGCACCACCCTTTTACGCTACCTCTGCCCTGCGCTATGAAAAATCGACATAAGTGCGCCCCTTCAACCTTCACTCAAACAGCGACACCAGCCATAAGCACTTACAAAACGGCGTCTATCACTGAAGAAAAAAAGAGCATAAAAAAGCGGATTCACAACAGTGATATCCGCTTTTTTGGCTATATACCAGAGGATGTAAGCTGATTATTCTTCAGTCAAATCCTTGATGGTGGTGGTCGAACCATTGGTTTTAACCGACTCAATACCTTTATCACGCGCTTGTACGGATTTGTACATTTCACTGCTACCGATAATTTGCTGGTTTGCAGCTTTCAAATGAAAATAAGGGGAATCATCCTTGGCCGTCAAACGTTCATAATGTTCATCACTTGGACTGTTTTTCTGAACAGACGCGATACCATTCTGACAAGCGGACTTGGTACTGTACCCTTGACTGGAGAGGATGATTTCGCCATTACCTGCTTTCAGATGGAAATGAAATTTGCCATTGGTGGCCTTGAAAATTTCAAACTTTCCGCTCATGTGTCACTCCTTAACAAAATTTCAGAAAAACAGCGTAAGTTACATGGGAACCTAAATGTAAAGGTAGAACATTTTGTATGTTTATGCCTGTTTTTACCCTGATCGAATTAATACATACCCAACATTTACATTAAGCCAAGTATACTTCATCAACAGAGAACCATAAGAACCGGAAACAACAGGAACAAAACAAATATCGTCCACTTTCTATGACATCATTTCGCAATATGAGTTTCCTTAAAAGAGTTCACAAACGCTGTTTAGCGGTTTTCAGCACCCTTTTATATAACTGCGTGATAACCGTTTGGGATGATTATTCAGAATAACGGATGGCTAAACACCACAAGGATCACTTAATATATTATAACCATCCCCATCGTGTTTTATTATCAGTTCGGGCCAAAGCGTCTTCCATCTCTTCCTACTCATGCGCTCTTTGAAAGCAATACGATTGGGAGCAACTGTATTGAATGTAATACTCCCGGCAAAATTGGCCGTTAAGCCAAAAGGAGCAACAATTTCAATGTCACCTTGCCGTATTGAACTATGCCCCGTATTGCCAGCTTCTTCTTCCAGTGGCTGCCAATAGGCGCCTGCCGCAGTTTCAACCTCTACCCAGTGACGCATGGCATCGGCAGTGGACACATAGGGTGAATGATGATTGCGCATATGCATGCGTGCCTGATTTTTGACTGACCAACGTGCTGGTAATAGCTGCTTCAGCTGCACTTCATAATGGATATCGCGCTCACTTTCAGTGGCATTAGGATCGAAGTAGATAACGTCAATATCATCCAGAGGCGTTGCGGTCTTATAGCCATGTAGATGATCCCAAATCAGATTTCTGACAAAACCTGCAGCCACACACCCTTGAGGCAAATTCAGCTGAGCAACGGTTTTCATGATTTGCAATCGCCATTCATCCTGCAGTAACCAATCCTTCAAAACAGTCATTTGTTGTTCGGGCGGTATCATCAACACGGTCATGTATTCCTGAATAATCAATTAGGGTTATTATTGATTGCTTATCACACACTTACTTATTACTTCTGCTCGCTACTTCCCCCTCGCATCCCCTGTTCTTCTCCCTCACAACATTTTCTTTGTACCATGGAGTCATACTACGAAGCCACGCAACTGTTTTACTGTTTTACTGTTTTAACTACACCTTACGTACAACCTAACCTAAACCACTTCACCTACACCTGACTTACACTACACTGCCTTACTTTAGAGCGATTTTACCTGGGCCTTTCTCACTCCTTCGATGAAGCTCGTCTCTTTTATTGATTGAACGTTCAATTAAAATACGCTACACTTGAACCATATCGTCAAATATCAGTCAGGTGGAGGTGATGCATGCCCAAAGTAGGAATGGAACCCATACGCCGCAAGCAGCTGATAGACGCTACGCTTTTCTCCATTGAGCATTATGGTCTCGAAGACACCACCATCGCGCGAATAGCCAAAAAGGCTGGGGTGTCATCAGGCATTATCAGTCACTACTTCGGTGGCAAGGATGGCTTGATCGAAGCCACGATGCGCGAAGTGCTAACAGAATTGCAGACAGCGGTTGCACACCGCCGAAAATCGGTTTCACCTGAGGATACCGAAGGTAATATCCGCGCGATTATCGAAGGAAATTTTGACCGATCACAGTTAAGCGAAACGGCCATCAAGACCTGGTTGGCCTTTTGGGTGTCCAGTATGCATCACCCCCAACTGAAGCGATTACAAGCAGTTAATGATCGTCGTCTATACTCCAATTTGAGCTATCAATTCAGCCGGCGATTACCTCTTGTACAGGCTCGCGATGCTGCCCGTGGACTCGCGGCATTAATTGATGGGTTGTGGCTAAGGGGCGCACTGATGCCGGAACGCTTCGATATTGATGCTGCCGTACGTATCGCTACCAGTTACGCATGGGATCAGCTGACACCACGTCAACATTAATGACGTCAGTCTCATGAATCACCGTACTGCTGCATATTTCCAGGTTCAGCAGCATATAAGAACCATACGCAGATCAGAAAAAACGAATCCCGAACACTCACTCCCTCAGGCCACCCCCTGATTGGGTAACACAGATTCCAGGAGTCGAACCATGAGCACACCCTCTACTGTTTCTCTTTATATCAATGGCAAAACCGTTGATGCCACATCACAAAAAACGTTCGACACTATCAACCCGGCAAACGGTGAAGTACTGGCGCACGTGCAGGAAGCCTCCAGTGCCGATGTCGACAGCGCGGTAGATGCTGCTATTGAAGGTCAACGCGTCTGGGCAGCCATGACGGCCATTGAACGCTCTCGCATTCTACGTCGTGCCGTAGATATTCTGCGTGAACGTAATGACGAACTGGCACACCTTGAAACGCTGGATACAGGTAAAGCCATTTCTGAAACCAAGGAAGTGGATATCGTTACTGGAGCGGATGTCCTCGAATATTTTGCAGGCGCTATTCTCTCTTTCGAGGGTGTCCAACAACCACTGCGTGACTCTGCGTTTTTCTACACTCGTCGTGAACCCATCGGTATTTGTGGCGCTATCGGTGCCTGGAACTATCCGATTCAGATCGCATTGTGGAAATCTGCACCGGCTTTGGCTGCAGGTAACGCCATGGTCTTCAAACCCAGTGAAGTCACTCCCTTGACGGCCATGGAACTTGCCAAAATCTATACTGAAGCAGGCGTTCCGGACGGTGTTTTCAACGTGGTTCATGGTGCTGCAGAAGTCGGCATTGCACTCACCAACCATCCGAAAATCGACAAAATCTCCTTTACGGGTGAAGTAGGTACCGGCAAGAAAGTCATGTCGGCGTCTGCCGCTTCTTCACTGAAAGAAGTCACCATGGAGCTGGGGGGTAAATCTCCTCTAATCGTCTTTGCTGATTCTGATCTGGACCGTGCTGCAGATGGAGCGATGGTTGCGAACTTCTTCTCAACCGGTCAGGTATGCACCAACGGAACACGTGTCTTTGTTGAACGCTCGGTCAAGGAAGCATTCGAGGCCAAGGTGCTTGAGCGCGTCAAACGTATCAAAACAGGTGACCCTCTGAAAGCGGATACCAATTTCGGGCCACTGGTCAGCTTTGAACACATGGAAAAAGTACTCTCCTACTTCGATATTGCAAAAGAAGATGGTGCCAAATGCCTCGTTGGCGGTCATCGTATAACCGAAGGTGATTTTGGCAAAGGCGCTTATGTCGAGCCCACTGTCTACACAGATTGCACTGATGGTATGCGTATTGTGCAGGAAGAAATTTTCGGGCCGGCCATGTCCATCCTGGCCTTTGACGATGAAGAAGAAGTGATTCGTCGCGCCAATGACACTACCTATGGTTTGGCTGCCGGTATTTTCACCGAAAGCCTGAACCGCGCTCATCGTGTCATTCATAAAATCGAAGCGGGTATTTGCTGGGTAAATACCTGGGGTGAATCCCCGGCGGAAATGCCCGTCGGTGGCTATAAACAATCTGGTGTCGGTTTTGAGAACGGCGCTGAAACTCTTCAGCACTTCACCAAAAACAAATCCGTTCTAATCGAAATGGGCGAATTCCCACCGGCATTCTAAGGCTGGACTTACACACCGTCCGTCCGCCCCGGTACTGCCGCACCGGGGCGTGCCTTCAACTAAATGGGTGCCTGTTGCCAAGCAACAGGTATCAGGACAAGGAGTATTCTATGGCTGATCATATTCGTGAGTTTGACTATATTATCGTAGGTGCTGGTTCCGCTGGTAACGTTCTGGCAACACGCCTGACGGAAGACCCCAGTGTTTCTGTGCTTCTTCTGGAAGCAGGTGGCCCCGATTATCGTATGGATTTTCGTACCCAGATGCCCGCGGCACTGGCCTACCCCCTTCAGGGAAAACGTTATAACTGGGCGTATGAAACCGATCCAGAACCCTTTATGGATAACCGCCGAATGGAATGCGGTCGAGGTAAAGGGCTAGGTGGTTCCTCCCTGATTAACGGGATGTGCTATATCCGCGGTAACGCCATGGATCTGGAAAACTGGGCAGAACAACCCGGCTTGCAGGACTGGAGCTATGCCGATTGCCTTCCCTACTACCGCAAGGCAGAAACGCGGGATATCGGCCCCAACGATTATCATGGTGGCAATGGCCCAGTGTCAGTAGCAACATCCAACGTTGATGATCATCCGTTGAACCGTGCGTTCGTTGAAGCCGCCAAGGAAGCCGGATACGCTGAAACAGATGATCTGAATGGGTATCGCCAGGAAGGCTTCGGTCCCATGGATCGTACCGTCACTAAGAAAGGGCGTCGTGCGTCAACAGCACGGGGGTATCTGGATACCGCCAAACAACGTGCCAATCTGACAATTCAAACACATGCCACCACCGATCGTATCCTCTTTGAAGGCAAGCGGGCTGTGGGTGTGACATACCTGAAAGACGGTGAACATACCGAAGTGAAGGCACGCAAGGAAGTGCTGGTATGCTCAGGTGCCATTGCCTCCCCTGCCCTGCTTCAGCGCTCAGGTGTAGGTGATCCCGAATGGTTGAAAGAGTTGGATATTCCTGTGGTGCATGCACTTCCCGGTGTGGGCAAGAATCTGCAAGACCATCTGGAAATGTACATCCAGTATGAGTGCAAGGAGCCAATCTCTCTGTACCCTGCGCTAAAACTTGTTAACCAACCTAAAATTGGTGCCGAGTGGATGTTCAAGGGGACCGGATTAGGTGCCAGTAACCAGTTCGAAGCAGGTGGATTTATTCGTACTGATGAGTCCGAGCCATGGCCCAACATCCAGTATCACTTTCTGCCGATTGCGATCAGCTATAACGGTAAGAGTGCTGCTGAGGCACATGGTTTTCAGGCACATGTCGGCTCCATGCGCTCCAGAAGCCGAGGACGCGTCAAGATTACCTCACGTGATCCGGAAGCAGCGCCCAGCATTCTGTTCAACTACATGAGCGATCCTCAGGATTGGGTGGAGTTTCGCGCCTGCATCCGTAAAACACGTGAAATTTTTGCCCAGCCGGCATTCGATAAATACCGTGGCAAGGAGATCGCGCCCGGTGCCGATAAGCAGACGGATGAAGAACTCGATGCATTCGTTCGTGAGCATGCAGAAACGGCCTATCACCCCTGCGGGAGCTGCCGTATGGGCGACGATAACATGGCCGTAGTCGATGGCGAAGGTCGTGTGCATGGTATGGAAGGTTTACGTGTTATTGATGCCTCCCTAATGCCGCTGATTGTAACGGGTAATTTGAATGCCACCACGATCATGATGGCTGAAAAACTGGCTGACAAAGTAAGAAACAAGCAGCCTCTTGCCAAAAGTACAGCGGATTACTACAAAGCAAAAACCTCGGGTGAGGCTCAGACTGACTTGAGCCCTGTGCCTGAAAAGGTGTTTGCGCCGATCTAATCCTTTAAGCAGAAAAAAGCGCGTCTGGTTCAGGCGCGCTTTTTATATGATTGCATTGCCCCGCCCAAGGATTTGTATAGACCAAAAGATCGAATAGAACTCATGCTTCACTTGGGGATAAAGACTCATAAAGATCAACCGGACAGATAGAAATAGATCTTTAATTAAGCAAAATACTCCTTGGAACGCTCAACACCATCCACAAAACGCTGAGTGTAATATTCAAAAGACCCCGCATCTCTTTTGAAGTTTCGAATGATAACGTTTTCATCCACTGTCACTAAATCATCCATACTTTCTGAATCCTTGAACGGGTAGCGTTTATTCACTCCAATACGCGTATTTTTCGCACCCACTTTGTCCATCCAACGAGAAAAACCAAAGGTTGTGAAAAACCCTTCCAGATAGGGATCACTCGTCTCGACACGCATTGCAGTGGTTTTGGTCAACCGCTCAAGCAACTCACGCGCATACCCCTTCCCTCTGAGATGACCAGGAGTAGCCATCAATTCCAGGGATACCGCCTTGCCTTGCTCTTCAACCACAAGCAACGCGGTTGATAGCAACTTGTCGTCCTCTGCCAATGCAACTACACGTGCAGCAAAATTGGGAAGAAGACTTTTCATAACTTCAGTGTAATGCAATAACGGTTTAAGCCCCGCCTTGTGGCCGTATACTTCAGCACACATGAGTGCCACACATGCATCGCGCTCATGGTTATCCGTCACTTCGATCAGTTTTTTCATTTTTATAGCAACCAGTATTGGATACGTATAAGCAAATACGTATCGGGGGCAGTCATAAATGCTAAACCATTGTGAGATGAAATCTTGCCGTCCAAGTGTATTAACAGCCTATATTAAGTCCCCTCCAGTTGGCAGAGTCCTATAATAAAAGACATCAATCTCCAACAGGGTCAGAGGTGTTCTTCGCACAATGACACCGTGCCAAAGGCCTTCAACACCATCTGATATACTGGAGCTAAAACAAACAGGTAACATACACTTTTCAATAAAGCATCAGTATCAGTCTCCGAAGTAACGCTGGCAAAAGGGTGACCAGCTGAAATTACAGCAGAGAAAGTCTTCAATGGAATAACAATATTGGAATAGTATAGGAGACATTTTACAGTCTCTTTCAGCAAAATCTAACTCGACCGGCAGGAATCCACATGTTATTGCCCCGTTTTATTGCTCACCGTGGTTATGCTGCTGTAGCTCCCGAAAATACGCTATCTGCTATCAAGGCAGCAGCAGAGGCAGGTATCTCATGGATAGAACTTGAGGTACAGCTATTGGCTGATGGAACACCGGTTATCTGGCATGATGCTCATATGGCACGCTGCAGTAATAGCCGGGCTTTCCTGCAGGAAATCACCCTGGAAGAAGCACAACGCTTTGATGTGGGCGGCTGGTTTTCAGCCGACTTTAACGGCGAGCGCATTGCAACACTCAAGGAAGTACTGGCGCTTGTAAGCGCGCTGGACTTGGGGCTGATTCTGGAGTTAAAAGTCAGTACTGCGCGAAACCCGATCCGCCTTACCGAACACGTTATTCCACTACTGCACGATTCACTTCCAAAAGAAAAACTTCTGGTGGCGAGCATGAACCAGGATGCCTTGTATCGGGCACGCCATCTGGCACCCGCGCTGAATCTCGGCATACGATACGATGATAAAGTCCCTCGTGTGTGGCGTTGGGATGTTGAGCGCATTGGTGCAGCCTGTGTCATCGCCAACTGGGAAAATTTGTATCCGGCTATTGTGGAAGAGACACAACAAATGGCGCTCGATTTGATCTGTTACACCGTCAATGACCCCAAGGCGTTCAAACCCTGGTGGAAACTGGGGGTCAACAGTGTCATTACTGATGATCCTACGCTGTTCAAATCATTCGAGCCCGACCTCACGCATAAATTGAAAACTGAAGGCACACCCGGGTGAGCATCGGCATGTCCGAAATGTTGGATATTGGGTTGCTCGGTTTCTCTCATTTTCGGTTGCTGAAGTGCGTGCTATTATCGAATAAAACTTGAGTCCCTACATGACTCAAATACAGCTTTTAGTATTCAGTTAGGCAGGATGCGGGGAATGCAAGTCTAATGAAGCTTCCCTCAGTCTGATCTTGGTCAGTGTGCTTTTTTTCCATGCGTTGTACAGCTCTATTCGAATAACAACGCATCTTGTGGACTCGCTTGCTGCCCGGATTCTGAAAAAACACCTGTTGGCGCGTCTGAATGAACGCTGCCTTATTTCTTCAAGGTAGAAAAACAGTCCAATGAATAGTCAAGACGTTGAAGGCTCACTTACACGTTGCGCGACCTTCCTTACGCTCTCGTGCAATTACGATGATGAAACGCTCGCTACCGTACGGGATTTCTTCGGTACCCTCCCGTCTCTCGTTAAAGCAGTAGGCTTTCGTAACAAGAATGCAGGGCTAAGTTGTGTTATTGGTATAGGTGCCCACCTATGGGAGCATCTAAACCCGGGCATCAAACCCAAGGGATTACACCCTTTCAGGGAAATTCAAGGCGTACACCTCGCGCCTTCTACACCGGGAGATATCTTGCTGCATATCCGTGCAGCTACACAAGACTATTGCTTCGAGCTGGCCCACCACATCATGAATACCTTGGGTGATCGCGTTAAAGTTGAAGACGAAACTCAGGGATTCAAATTCTTCGATAATCGTGATCTGCTCGGTTTTGTTGATGGTACCGAAAATCCGGTAGGTACTGCCTTAAATGAAGCTGTATTAGTCAGTGACGAAGACCCTTTTTTCCAGGGCAGTAGCTATGTCATCGTTCAAAAATATCTACATGACATGAAAACCTGGGATCGGATGCCCGTAGAGCATCAGGAGACTATCATCGGCCGTCACAAGCTGTCGGATATCGAGTTTGCCGATGAGGAAAAGGCGAGCTATGCCCACAATGTACTTACCAACATTGAGGACAGTGAAGGGAATGCCCTTGAGATCCTGCGCGACAATATGCCGTTTGGTAGCCCGGGAAATGCAGAATACGGCACCTATTTCATTGGCTACGGCAGGGACCCGGACCGTATAGAAACCATGCTTAATAACATGTTTATTGGCCTGCCGCCGGGCAACTATGACCGTATTCTTGATGTTAGCACGGCCATTACAGGGGGACTCTTTTTCGTTCCTACCGCCGATCTGCTCGATGCCTTGAGTTCTGGTGAGCCGCTGGTCGAAGAAAACGAAACATCCCCACATTCCAACGATGTTCAATCTTCACCAGAAAAATCAGCCGCTACCGGATCACTGAATATTGGTTCACTGAAGCCAGTCAAATAGACAATCCCCCTATCAACAGGGATAAGTGCCGATAGCTTCATTATCCAAGGATAATGCTTTATTAATGCTACGGACTATCTTGCCAATACAGGAAGAATGCAATGAATAACCTATATCGCGAATTGGCCCCTATATCCCCTTCTGCCTGGGCAGAAATTGAGGAAGAGGCTTCTCGGACACTAAAAAAATATCTGGGTGGCCGTCAAATAGTGGATGTCCATGAACCGCAGGGATTTGATCTCTCTGCCGTGGGCAAGGGCCACACCCAACTGGTTTCACCTGTTGTCGATGGTGTGCGTACGCTTAAACGCCAGGTTAATCCGGTGATCGAGCTGCGAATTCCCTTCAAGCTAACCCGTGATGCCATCAACGACGTCGCTCGTGGTTCCAGTGACTCTGATTGGCAACCCCTGAAAGATGCTGCTCAAAAACTCTCTTTTGCTGAGGATTCCCTTATCTTCAACGGTTATGAAGATGGCGGTATTGATGGTATTCTGCCGGAAACCAGCAATGACATCATCACATTACCTGAATCTGCGTCCGACTATCCCAATGCTGTTGCTCAGGCACTTACCCAGTTGCGTCAGGCTGGAGTAAATGGCCCGTATGCGCTCGTATTGGGCACTGAAGCCTACACCAAAGCTTCCGGTAGTGCCGATGATGGCTACCCCGTACTGCGCCGTCTGGAACAGCTGGTCGAAGTGCCTATCATTTGGAGCCAGTCATTGAAAGGCGGGCTAGTGGTCTCTACCCGTGGGGGCGACTTCGACCTATGGTTGGGGCAGGATATTTCCATCGGCTACCTGCAACACGATGCAGAATCCGTAGAGCTCTATCTACAGGAAACCCTGACATTCCAAATGCAGACCGCTGAGGCCGTCGTCGTCCTGAAACACGAAGGATAGTACGCGGCAGGCGATTAGTCCGCTCATTATAAAAAAAACGGGATGGTACCCACTAGGGGCCATCCCATTTTTTGTGTGATGCACACGCTCAACAATACACATCAAACCACCGCATATATTCAACCACTACCCATCCAGGGCGACAGGCCAAGTACAGTATCAAGGATGATTATCCTTGAAAAAACAACCGTTGAAGGCCTTCGCCCGGATTCTCTTCTCGCATGAAACGCTCCCCTACCAGAAACGCATTCACATCTGCCGCACGAAGACGCTCCACATCTTCATGCCCCATCACGCCTGACTCCGTCACCAACGTCACGCCTTGAGGAATTTTAGGCAATAGATTGAAGGTCACATCCAGGGTGGTATGGAAGGTATGAAGATCCCTGTTATTGACGCCCACCAGATCGAGGTTGAGCGCCAAAGCCCGATCCAGCTCTTCTTCATTATGGGCCTCCACCAACACATCCAGTCCCAGTTCAGTGGCCTTGCTGTGAAGAGAAGCCAGCGCTTGATCATCAAGAGCAGCGACGATCAGCAAGATGCAATCTGCGCCAAGAACGCGCGATTCATAAAGCTGGTATTCATCAATAATGAAATCCTTGCGCAGAACAGGCAAGTTGCATGCCGCACGTGCATTAATAAGGGCCTGATCACTTCCCTGAAAAAAGTCGACATCGGTTAGCACAGACAGACAGGCCGCCCCCCCTTTTTCATAACTTTGGGCGATGCTTGCAGGATCAAAATGTTCACGAATAATGCCCTTGGAAGGCGATGCTTTTTTAACCTCGGCAATGACAGCAGGGTCACCGGCCGCTATTTTTGAACGCAAAGCGTTAACAAAACCACGTGTAGCAGGTGCTTCCTGTAATTGAGATTCCAACAGTGTTTGAGGCCTTTCAGAGCGACGTGCTTCTATCTCTTCTCTTTTTCGATTCAAAATACGACTTAATACGGTTGGCAAGGCAGACATGCGATTGCTCCCTATGCAAATTGCTGTGTAAATTCGGCGAGTTGATGCAGTTTTTTCAAAGCCTCGCCGGAAGCCATGACAGACAATGCCTGTGTGACGCCCTCTTTTAAAGAAGCAGCTTGATCGGCAGCATAAATGGCCGCGCCAGCGTTCAATGCCACCATATCACGAGCGGGGCCTGGCTCATTATTGAGTGCAGACATGACACGCTGGAAGCTTTCGGTCGTCGTCACCACTTTCAGACTATCAAGCGAGGCTGCTCGTAACCCGACTGATTCAGGCGTGATGGTGTAATGATGAATATCACCGCCCTTGAGTTCAGCAATAAAACTGCTCTCGGCAATAGACAACTCATCCAATCCTTCCGCTGAGTGAACCACCAGCGCATGTTGACTATTCAGATGTTGAAAAGCTTCAGCCAGAACACCAATCAAACGCTTATCGTAAACACCCACCACTTGATGATGCACGCCTGCTGGATTGGTCAACGGGCCAAGCACATTAAAGAGTGTTTTAACGCCCAAATCGCGGCGGACAGGCCCGGCAAACCGCATCGCTGGATGATGATTGGGAGCAAACATGAAACCGATACCCACTTCATTAATACAGCGGGCCACTTGTTCATTATTCAACCCAAGGAAAATACCTGCAGATTCAAGAAGATCAGCACTGCCTGAGGACGATGAAACGCTACGATTTCCATGTTTGGCCACCGTTACGCCTGCTGCAGCCGCAACGAAACTGGCAGCCGTCGAGACATTGAAAAGATTCGCACCATCACCGCCGGTACCCACTATATCGACAGCAGAATGATTCAAAATGGAGACGGGATGCATCAGGTCGCGCATGGCTTGAGCGGCGGCCGAAATTTCCCGGCTTGTTTCACCCTTGACCGATAATGCTGTCAGCAAAGCCCCCATTCGGGCATCACTCATTTGGCCCTGCATGATCAGTCGCATTAGCTCGTACATTTCCGGAGAGGAAAGTGACTCACCCGCAATGATACGTTTCAGTACTGCACTGAATTCGAGCGGTGATTGTGCAGGATCAGCTGCATTCTTTTGTGGTGTTGCATTCATACCGAATTATTCGCCTTCAGCGTCGTGTGTTATGACGATGCGATTCAAACCATGCTTTTATAGTAATGTGACTTGAACCCGATTTTTCCGATCAGAGATTTATGCGCAACGATTATACAATGGCACGCTCCGTCAGAAACCAGACAAGCGCAAGCCAGCCACATTTTTGGACAATATCTCGAACTCAGAACATATAACCTAGGCTGATGCTTTTTCCGCGGACGTATCTTCCCGCATCGGACTGGTACGCTTGAGGAAATTGGCCAACATTTCATGCCCTTGTCGGGAAAGAATCGATTCGGGGTGGAACTGTACGCCTTCAATTTCGAACGTCTTGTGACGAAGCCCCATGATCAAGCCAGGTGTAATATCCTCTTCAACGGTGACCGCAGACACTTCAAGGCATTCCGGCAGGCTATCGGCTTCTACCACCAAAGAGTGGTACCGAGTCACTTCCAACGGGTTTTCCAGCCCTTCGAACACTCCTCTCCCATCATGGGATACCAATGATGTTTTGCCATGCATGACTTGAGGGGCACGCACTACTTTGCCGCCAAATACCTGTCCAATGGCCTGATGTCCCAGACACACTCCAAGAATGGGTTTACGACCCGCAAAATGTTTGATCAAGGCAGTGGAGACACCGGCTTCATTCGGCGAGCATGGGCCGGGAGAGACAACCAGATGCGTAAAATCCAGCGCATCAATCTCGTCTATACTGAGTGCATCATTACGAATAGTCTGGACATCAGCACCCAACTCACCCAGATACTGGACGATGTTGTAGGTAAAGCTATCGTAATTGTCGATCATCAAAACTTTCATGATAAAACCTCTCTTGCTCGGATATGCAGTAGTGCATAGATGCTTTCTGTTCATAATAGCTGCCTGCCCACTGCCCCAGCACAAAAATGCCGCCTCAGTGGGCGGCATCTTCATTTCATTCCATATAAACCCTTTAGACAGGGGAAGACGCCGCACTTGGAAAAGCACGCCACCCGTCTGCCTGAACCTGAGGATATATAATGGAAAATAAAATCATGCAGATATAGTGCTACTCCTGAGCCTTGCAGTCAATACTCGAAAGGCAACAGATCCTTCGATGAAAGGCTATTCCCCTAACGAACAAGAACAGTCTTACCGAAAAAAGGCCCTTCTGGAAAACGGCCCTTTTGGAAAGAGCCAATGCTCCAAACGTAATTCATGCCATTACAGGCCAGCCCGTGTGTTCAGAGACATGTCATGAGCAAGCCGTTTTTTCTAACCTCCGTCGCCTACCCTACACTTACATTTTTGTACGTACTTACATCATTGCATGTTTACTTCTATGCTCTACAACGTCCGGGGAAAAATCAGGAGAAAAGGAATTGAAGGAAGAATGTCCCTCAAGACTTCTCCAGCACCTACTATTACTGTGTGACTCACCTACCCGGTCGTTGACGCCATACCATCACTGATTACGACCACTTATTACATGACATGGTAAAAATGATGAAATCAGCACATACACTACTCGTTACATCTCTTGGCGCGTTGGCCGCATCCACATTGTTGGCTACCTCAATACTCCCTGCACAGGCCTCAACCGAGCAGGCCGGGGTAACATCACATCAGGCGAAACATTTGCAGATCCAGACATTCAATCCGACGACAAATGGCATTTTCCCTATCACGTCCACCCTTATCACCGGTAACAGGGACGCCATTCTGGTTGATGCACAGTTTCAGCCATCGAATGCCCGCAAAGTCGTGGATTTGATCAAGCATTCAGGAAAACATCTGAAAGCCATTTTCATTTCCTACAATGATCCTGACTACTACTTTGGCTTGCAGGTACTTAAAGAAGCATTCCCCGATACGCCCATTCTGTCGACGCCGGAAACAGCGTATCTGATCAATGCCTCCAAGGATCAAAAACTACAGGAATGGAAAAAAGCCCTGGGGGATGATGCTCCCACCCAATTGATAACGCCTACCGCCTACAACCGCGATAGCCTCGAGCTTGATGGCCAGCGTATCGACATCATCAAACATCGTAAGGATCCCCAGCACAGCTTCCTGTGGATTCCTTCCACACGTACGGTTGTCGGTGGGGGGGAATTCCAGCAAGGCCAACACATTTGGCTGGCGGATACTCAGAATGTAAAAGGAATAGACGAGTGGTTGCACCGTCTTGATGTCATCGAAACGTTACATCCCAAACAGATCATTCCTGCCCATTATGTGAAAGCCGACTATTCCCCTTCGGTATTGGATGCGGATCGTACTTACTTACAACGCTTTAAAGCCGCCTTTGAAAAGCAGGACTCTACGGTTGATAGTATTGTCAAGACGATGAAGGATGCTTACCCCACTTACGGTGACACATCTTCACTGGAGATGAGCGCCAAGGTCTTCAAACATGAAGCAGAGTGGAAGGTCTATGCGCCTTACCCACCATTAGGTTCCGCTGCTGCGCTGACAGCGGGTAAACAGCACTTCCGTCTGGTATTCAACGATGACAAAGTAGTGGACGTACATGCTGGTCACCATACGGTTTATCGTGCACCTTTCTCTGTCGTCGAAATCACACCGGAGACGTTCACTCTGAGTTGGAGCGATCCTAAAACAGGCACTCAGTATTCAAGTGAACAACATTGGGACTCCAACAAAGCCATTACAACGATAGAAGCAAAAGGAAAGCCAGCGGAAAAGGCAAATGGGACTATTCAACTGGCACAGTGATCAGCTAGCACAGTGAGTTTCCATCAGCTAATACCATTGGCTACAGACCCTTGAGCTACATGGCTCAACCTACTCCGTGGCAACATGCCGAGCAGATTATCCCCCTGTATATTGCCACGGAGTATTAAAGGGGTTTACGAAAAAAAAAACCCGTTATCACCACGTTACTTGCAGGTTCCTTCCTCAAAATCGACAATAGCCTGATATTTAACAGTACTGTATGCATCTATCAGTTCATCCTTTGTTATCTGCCCGGTTGGGACTTATGCATGGATGAGTCATTCCCACAAGGAGGCGCACCTCATGCATATCATTCATTCGTCCATTCTGTGGCTTTGGCATAATGAACTTGCCTACACCATCATTGCTATCGTTGGGCTGTTACTGATCAGCACGATCACGTACTGGTTATCACGCATTTTCCTGCGCACGAGTGTCAAACGCTTCATTCTGCGTAATCATACGGTCCACCAGAAAGATGTAACTGTCACACGTCGTATTGCATTACTGGCCGCAACGCTGGTCTTTGCGGGCTGTCTAAACCTGCTAACTGGCCTTCCCTCTTTTCTGGATAATGCCCTGCGATTGGGAAGCACCATTTTCTGCATCATCTGTGTGGCGCTATTATTGAGTGAATTACTGGATGCAATAAATTCAATCTGGTCGAAAAAAAGCAAGGTTCAATATCGGTCTATAAAAGGCTACGTCCAGCTCAGTAAAATCATATTGGTCATTCTGACCATTATTCTGGTGCTTGCCACGTTGACTGGCCGCCCACCGGGCATCATTTTGTCCGGGTTCGGTGCGGCGGCGGCTGTTCTGATGTTGATTTTTCAACATACCATCCTCTCATTCGTTGCCAATATACAGATATCCTCCTCCAAGGCGATTTCGCTCGGCGATTGGGTCGAAATACCAGTAGAAAACATCAATGGTGAAGTGATCGATATCGCATTGCATACCGTCAAGATCCGTAATTGGGACAACACGATTGCCCGCGTACCCATGCGTAATTTCATCACGGAATCATGGATTAACTGGCAACCGATGTTCTCTTCCGGAGGAAGACGAATAAAACGTAGTTTCTTTGTTGACCAGAACAGTATTGGTTTTGCAACGGACGAACTCCTCAAGCACCTACGCGCCACTTTCATGTCGGGTGAAATGCCAGAGAAAGGTATCGACCAAACGCATGTTCAAGAAGACGAAGATGCCTTGTCCCCTACCCGCCTGCTGTCGATGAGCGCTCAGGAATTGATTAATGCGGGAATTACCAATCTGGGACTGATGCGTGCCCATATTCTGCACTATTTGAAAAACCGCGATGACATTGTCAGTAACATGTACATTCTGGTGCGTTATCTGGCGCCTACATCGGAAGGGTTACCCGTCGAAATATACTGCTTTACTTCCAAGGTATTTTGGATGGATTTCGAGGAAGTACAAGCTGAACTTTCCGAATACATCTATGCGATCTTTGCGCACTTTAACCTTAAGATCTTTCAGGCGCCTACCGGAGAGGATTTGGGTAAGGGAATTGAGCGGCTAACCCTTAATGGTCCTCGCACAGCCGCTACAGATACCAAAGTATCCTGAAGAATCAACAAATCATGTGGGATGAGAAAGGAGGCTGATAGACCGACAGGGAATTAAAGAGAAATAGGCCCTCTTACAACGTGCATCAGAGGGCCCGAGGGAAAACATGATCTATTCATGATATGCAATACTGACTTGCACATCCCAATATTTTAGTGATCAGCAGAGTGACTGACTGTAGATATATCAGGAGCATTGTCGTCAGATTTGGCGCTGCCCGGATGTAGAATCACCGTTGCGGTCATTCCTGCTACAAGCAAAGTACCTTTTGGCATATGCCGTGTATCAATCGCTATACGTACAGGGACCCGTTGAGCGAGCCTCACCCAATCGAAGGTAGGGTTCACATTCAACAGTTGATTATTGCTATTGGTATTTTCTGTATCTGCAATCGCACGGGCAATACCCGTTACGGTGCCGTGAAGCGCCCTTCCTCCCGACAATAGCCGAATATCCGCTCTATCGCCTATTTGCAGGTTTGGTAGTTTGGTCTCTTCAAAATAACCATAAATATAGTAACTATCACTATCCACAAGCGCCATTTGTTGCGCACCTGCATTGGCATAATCACCTACACGCACCGTCACATTCGTCATGTAACCATCGGCGGGTGCCCGAATCACAGTACGCTTGAGATTTAACTCGGCTTGACTGACAGCCACTTTGGCCTGATTGATTACCACTTGCGCAACGGCAAGTACATTCTGTTGTTGCTGAAGTGCTGCTTGCGCCTGATGCCATTCGGATTCAGCTGTCTCTGCGGTCGACTGCGCATCGGCCAAATCCTCTTTGGAAATTGCCAATGCTGATAAGCGGGCTCGGCGGTCTGCACGGTCCTGATACATTTGGAAGCTGCTGTAACGTGCCTGAACGGTCGCCCTGGCCACGTTAACAGCAGAAACGTCCTCATTGTAATTGGCAACCGCATGGGCCAATTGGGTATTGGCATTATCCAGTGCCAGGCCATAGCGTTGCTGGTCAATTACCATTAGCACGTCGCCCCGATGCACATATTGGTTATCTTCAACATTAACAGCAGTCACCAGACCACTGATATCAGGAGACACTTTGGTTACCTCAACCCGAATCCGCCCGTCACGCGTCCATGGGGAGTACATATAGTGACTCCACAATGCGTAGGCCAGTAAAACGGCAATGATAAACATCACACCAGTGATGACCCACTTGAAAAAATTGACCGATTTCATTGGATACTCTTGCTATAAAAAAGAATAATCACGATGACTGAACCTGGTATTACCTACTGAAAGGAAGATCAGCGCACACAGGTTTACTGCCATTATCATGGCCATACAGGCTGTTGTATCAGATGCTTTCATCAGCACAGCATCAGCCCTACCAACGCAAAAACAGCGGTAAATAACGATAGTCGGAAGAGCGCGGGGTGCCAGACATAACGATACACACCGTATTTGACGGCCGCTTTGTCAATCAGCCACATGCACGCCAGTACCAGACAAAAAACGAGCAATAGCCCGGGAACCAGTGCATCACCCAATACCATTTCTCGGGGCATCGTTATCTCCTCCTTCGTCGTGGATGAAAATCAATAAACAACACGTTATTTGATGACATAGCTCATGTGCTCATCCGCATCCAGAAGCGCTTGATAAAGCAGATAGAAATGTCGACGCAACTCTTCATCTTTATCCTTGAGTGGACGAATCATGTGGTCAGTATTACGCGTACTATTCAGTGCACTCAGATAACGCTCCCGTGTAGGATTACGATAGAACAGGGAAACCATTAGAATAGTGGCACGTATGGCCTTAACGATATCGTCCGGCAGGAAAGGTCGCTCGGCGACAATGGTTCTTATCTCTATCAGCGTTTGTCCTACATCATTGATAGCCAACGCGCGGTTTACCAGCTCGCTACTGTTGACAGCGCTGGTCGTTCCCAGAAGCTGATTGAAGAGATCTCGACTGCCACTTTCAAAACGCTCATGCAGACCTTCCAGAGGTTCGACTGCAGCGTAACCTACAAGACGATGCATTTGGGTATGAGCCCTCTTCGCTACCCATCCCAGGGTGCTGGCAGCCGGTAATAACAGAAAAGCAATAGCCGCACTGGCCATCCCAATCATCTGCGCGATCGCATTATTGAGATACCCCGCCACGTCGTAGACGGGTGGGTTCTTGAAGCCAACAATAAATACAATACAAATGGCATACCCAAGCCCTATCGCAAAATATTTGGGTTTTGCCATCGCGACAAACGCCAGCATCACAAAAGGCACATACGACGCAAACATGACCGGGTAATAGCTGTCAGTCAGAGGCATCACTCGAAAGATAAAGAAAAAAGCAGCAATACACGCCAGACCGTAACCGTAGGTCACTTGCAGGGTAACTTTTGCTGGATTCGGCATGCTGGAAAACAGCGCACAATACATACCGGTATTCAGCAGTGCATTGGGCCCGTAATGCCAGTTGGAGTAAATCCAGAACGCCCCCATAGCCTCAATCGCCAAAAAACAACGCACACCATTGATGATACTAGGCACTATATCGGTCATTCGCTTGAAAGGCGGATGGGTCAAATGGAACAGGCGAGAACGCCCATTGTGCAATCGATCCAGACTCTTCAGGTAATGTTCGAGTTCATCAATAATGCGAAGTAACAAACCAACCAGTGCATCAAAAGCCACATATTCGTCTGAATTGACGACAAAACGACTCATGGCCTGTGCTGCTCCTTCCCGGATTTCCTGCTCACTAACCCTCAGTCGTTCATATAAAAGGCCGGCCTGACGATTACCCCAGGGGTTTTGTCCTATCGCTTTCAATAAACTCTCATAAAGCTTGAAGGCTTCTTCTACACTGTGTTCGTGACCCGCCTTTTTCATACGAACCACCAGTGTATAAAACGAGTGAAAACTGGTCGTGGTACGCATATACCACTGATTTACATATTGAATAAACGTACTACGTGCAGCAATTTCCGTACTTTCAAAAATGGCCGATGAGCGCAAGTCTTCGATTTGAACTGCCTGACGAATAAAATCAGTATGCAAGGCCTGGACTCTGGCCGCTGAAAGCGTATCGGGAAAGCCCATACGCATGTAAGCGACAAGATCGTCAAATTGGCGGTCCAACAGGTTCCACAGGCTCTTTCCCATACGCTCGGGGAAAATCACTTCATTCACGATAGTGGTCACGATAATGCCCAGCATGACCTCACTCCCTCGAGCTACCGTCGCATCGAAGACACTCAAGGGCGTGTTGTACACCGTTAGCGTAATAAAGCAGGTGGTATACCCCGCCAGAAGAAAGCCATAGGATTTGAAATTACGCAGATAACCGGCAGCAACCGCGCATATGCCAATCCAACCACCAAACGACAGAAGGAAAAGTTCCCGGTGCTGGCTGAACAGCGCAATCAATGCAATGGAGGCAATTCCCCCCACAACGGTTCCTATCGCACGGTAAAAGCTTTTGGCAATGATCATTCCAGAGCGCCGATTCAGTATCAGCACCGTGGTAAGCATCGCCGTAGAAGGAGAGGCCAAACTGAATCGCATCGCCAACCATCCTGTTAAAAACAGGGATAACAATGCCCTGAATACAAAGATCCAGGTAGCTTTTTCCTGGCGTAATGCCGTCGTCAGATTGGCACGCCATTCAGGAGATGGGAGGGTATCAGTCTCAGAAGTGTTGGACATCGTCCTGATCCTGTTGATCACCCATTTCCAGCCCCGTCAGCATTTTTTTCAGCAATAGCTCAAGCATGTGTTGTTCAAGACGTGTCAACGCACACATTTCCTGCTCCAGCAATTGGCTGATGGGAGGCAGGAATTCCTGTACACAGGCGAGTCCTTCATGTGTCAGGGAGACAACAGCACGGCGTCGATCCTCATCATTGGGAGCACGTTGAATCAACCCTTTTTCAGTCAAACGGTTGATCAGACGAGTAATATTCGCGAGCTTTTCCCCAGCTGCCTCGCCTAATTCAGAGGGGGACATGGAATGCCCTTTCGTTCCATGTAGCATCATCAGCAGGTTGAATTCAGCATGGTTAACTTCCCAGGGGCGTAATGTCACGTTTGTTTGATCCTGCACAACACGGTAGAGGTGCTTGATCAAACGGATAACAATAGCTGACTCCCGAGGAAAGGCCGGATAGGACTGGCGGGTGACCTCAATGTGACTCTCTGTAGCAGCGAAGCGCTTTTCAAACTTGTTCATAAGTAAATAGGGGTTACACCAGAGTAATGGGAGTCAAACGAAAAAAGGACGAAATACACGATGCAGGATTAATGGCACATGACATGACCATGCAATCTCAACATTTAATACACAAATGTAATATTATTTAAGAAAAATATAGAGTGTTTGAGAAATGATGTAAAGGTAATAATGAGGCTTTAACGTGTGTAAACATAGGGCAAAATGTCGCACCTTATGTAGAACAATGGGAAGTTCACTCTATCCTGACCGCGCTATCTGCCATAGTGACCACTGCCGAATATATACAACTTTTTGCTATATTTTTTTAGTTCATTTATGAAATTAATTTAATCCATTGTACTTACGAAATGTGTGAATGGCAGGAATACGTTTTATAAGGGAGGCATTTACCTGACCGAAAAAGGCGAAAAGGTAAAATTCATTAAAATCAATAAGACAGGATATTTTATATAGGTAATCGGAAATGTTCGCATGGAAAACCCTGAGGTTACAAAACCTCAGGGTTATAGAGATAGGCATATGCCTTGAGATAGCGGAATCACGGATGCATAACGATACTGGCAATGATACCGGTGGCTACAGCCGTCAAATAATAGGCGCCATTGGCATGTATCCAGTGCTGGCCCATCGGCGGCTGAGGTAATCCATACGCTTGCCAATTCACCCAGTTACCATTGTCCTGAAAATAGTGCAATGGCATACGATTACCCTGTTTCCACCCATAGTCAGGCCCTGGGCCTTGATCGTATCCGTAACCACCTTGTGGGCCTCCATTCGGCCCTCCCTGATATCCGGGGCCACCTTGAGGGCCACTATGGTCACCACCGTGAAGGTGATGCCCGTGCCCGCCATGTGGGCCTCCATCAGCGTGCATAGCATGCGCAGGCCCTTCCATGTTTCCATTCTGAGGGCCCATGGGATCAGCATTCGTAAGTCCTGACATACCCATCAAAGGAAATACCAACGCGGCAATAGCAATGTACTTTTTCATATCGTACCTCATCAGTGTGTACAAATTCGGTCTTACTGACTTCATACAAACAATGATAAGAGCAAAATAAGAAAACAGTGTTCACAAATAGTATAAATTTGCATCCAAAGGCCTTCTTCCGAACAACAGAACCTTTGTTTTCGTTTTTATGAACCCACCTGAGTAACGATTTCAACGACCTGTCGCGCTGGCAAGCTGTAGGTATTGATCGGCCCACTGGCATTTCGGCGCATAAATCGAAACATCGCACTATTCCAGCGGAAACGCTGGTTCACGATCAATGTTTCACGCCCAACAAACCAACTGGCCCGATTGATATTCAAGTGTCCCAAATGTTCACTGAACCGATCGAGTGTATCCGGTACATCGGGGTTATCCATGAAACCGAATTTCAGTACCGTACTGGTGACCCCCTGCTCCTGAAACGTGACTTCACAGCGCTCTCGAGGCTTGAGATGCGGTACATCACATATACGAACAGTCACCAACACGATCTGCTCATGAATGACCTTGTTATGATCCAGATTTCGGCTCAGGGCCGTTGGCAGCATACTCCCGGGGGAACTGAGGTAAATGGCCTGCCCCTCAATACGGGTAATTCGCTTTTCACGCAACTCTTCAATGAATTCGCCAAGTGAACGCTCCAGAGGAATAAGCGCACGCAAGAGACGTTTTTTACCGCCATTCCAGCTCATCATCAGCCAGAAAGCGATGATGGCAATAAGTATTGGAACAATGCCCCCGTGGAAAAACTTCACCAGATTCGAGCCAAACAGAAGGACATCAACCGCAATGAATAACAGCGAAAGCGGCAAGACCCGAATCAATGACCAGCGCCAGCGACGATTCATTACAACCGAGATCAACAGACTGGTGATCAACATGGTACCCGTCACAGCCACCCCATAGGCAGCAGCGAGGTTGGCTGAGCTACGGAAACTGCACACCAGAATGATGACGCCAATCATCACCGTCCAATTGACAATAGGGACGTAGATTTGCCCGATGGATGCATTCGATGTGTGGAAAATGCGCAACCGTGGCAAATAGCCCAGACTGATGGCCTGCTGGCTAATCGAGAACGCTGCCGTTATAACAGCCTGCGAAGCAATAATGGATGCCAATGCCGCCAGTATGATGACATAAGGCAGTAACATGTGAGGCACAAGCTCATAGAAGGGATTCTGCAACGTTCCCTGATGGGACAGAATTAACCCGCCTTGACCAAAATAGTTAAGGACCAATGCAGGAAATGCAATCAGCAACCACGCCCTTGCAATTGTATTACGGCCAAAATGCCCCATGTCGGCATACAGAGCCTCCGCCCCTGTGATGGCCAGGGTAATCGCAGAAAAAATGGAAATCCCCACACCAGGGTTATCACGGAAGAAGAAAATGGCCCGCAAGGGGTTAAGGGCCATCAGTACTTCAGGAGCCATCCAGATACCTCTCAGGCCAACAAGTGCCAGCACAATAAACCAGACGAGGATCACAGGACCAAATAACTTTCCAATGCGCTCTGTTCCAAATGGCTGAATCAAAAAAAGCAGCATTAGAATCACAATGGCAACCGGTACGATAAAATGCGTTAACCCCGGGTGTGCGATACTGATTCCTTCTACGGAAGAGAGCACGGAAACTGCCGGTGTGATCATGCTGTCACCGTATAGCAACGCGGCACCTGCCAACCCAAGAAGTACCAGCAAGTGCTTGCTACGCCGTTTTTTCACGGCACTTCTCACCAGTGTCATGAGGGCAAGAATACCTCCTTCCCCATGGTTATCTGCGCGGGTAACAAAGAGCAGGTACTTGAATCCGACTACCCAAACCAATGCCCAAAAGATAAGCGACAATACACCCAAAATACCGGTTGTATTTACCGCTACACCATAGCCGCCAGTAAGTACTTCTCTCAGCGCATACAGGGGGCTGGTACCGATATCACCAAATACGACACCAATCGCAGCAATCATTAATCCCACGCAGGACTCTTCCCGCGGTGAAATCGAGAGTGTAGGTTCATCCTCTGTCATTTTGATAACCGTTCTTATACCTGGTGGCCCATCAAAAAAAGCCAAAGACGTAATTCATCCTTTGCGGGTGATAATACGCCAATGACCTTCCTGCAAAAAAAGCACGCGAACTTCCCATTCGACCATGGCTGGTCAATATGGGTAGTATTTCAAAAGTGCCTACTACTGATTAATTGATGATCAATTGCTCTGTTGCCAAACGATACATGCAAAGCGATAAACCAAAGCACCTGACTGTTTTCGCATTGCTCAGACGTATTCATACAAGCTGGAATACGCAATAGCGTTATGTCACAACGCTTGATTCGTCGTAAGTTCACTAAAAGTCGATCGACTTTAAAGCGGACAAAACAATGTTATCTACAAATAAAAAAAGACGACCGCCCGCTGCCGTTCAATTACAGCAACCAGCGACTACCGTCTTGAGTCTGCAAGGATATAGACCCTGCTACAAAATGCAAACTTTGCAGGGGCTATATATATCCTTTATAACGCCTTATGCCTGTTGAACGATCACGCTAATACCATTAACGAGAAATTGTACGCCCATTCCTATCAACAGGAAGCCCACCAGCCGGGAAATGGCATCAATGCCCGATTTTCCCAGAACACGCATAATGACCGTCGCCCCTTTCATGGCAATGTAGTAGATCAGCGCGATGATGATGATTGATGATATTACACCGGCATTCAAGGCTAACGACCAACGCTGATCCGGAGTTACCGACGCCGCAGCACTAATAATGACTGCTATCGTTCCGGGTCCTGCAGTACCGGGCAAAGCAAGAGGTACAAAGGATAAGTCACGCACATGGGGCTTTTCCTTATCCTCTTTGCTCAACATTTGATGTTGGGCATCCTCTTCACTCTGACTGCTCGGGAACAACATGGTAAAGCCAATATAGCCAACGACAAGGCCACCGGTGATACGTAACCCCGGCAGTGAAATACCAAAAGCCGACATGATGAAGTTACCCCCATAGTAACAAACCACCATGATCAGAATGATATAAACAGTTGAACGTTTGATCTGCCGAAGACGCTCCGTGGCATCAAGCTCTGCACCAAGCGACAACATGAGCGACACACTCGTCAGAGGGTTGGCCATAGGCAACAATGCCAATACCCCTAGCAACGTATAATGCAAATAAGTAATAAATACCTCCCGGGCAAAGACCCTTTCAACATCGACTCAAGGCGAGTGACAAGTAGAAACACCACTTATTCATCTGGTACTCAGCCCCTCTTCCCTCTCGCCCTGTTCACTAAGTGGCAAAGTTGAGATAGCGTTAGCCTCTAAGCTGATAAAGCCAGGGAATGACGCAAAAGCCGAAGATTACAGTTCATCCAAACCTTTTTCGGCCATGGCCGCAGCGGTAAATAGCGCACGACGTTTATTCAATGTTTCCTGCCATTCATCCTCGGGATTGGAATCTGCCACGATGCCCCCTCCCGCCTGAACATGCAATTGCCCGTCCTTGATTACACCGGTACGGATGGCAATCGCTGTATCCATATTACCTTGCCATGAAATATAGCCCACCGCGCCTGAATAGATATTACGCTTGACTGGCTCTATTTCATTAATGACTTCAAGGGCCCGCACCTTGGCTGCCCCGGAGACGGTGCCGGCGGGGAAAGTGGCTCGCAACACATCCATGGGACCCAACTCGGGACGAAGCCGACCATTGACATTGGAGACGATATGCATGACATGCGAGTATCGTTCGATCGTCATTTTATCCGTCAGTTTAACGGTACCATCGATACAGATACGCCCCGCATCATTACGTCCCAGGTCAATCAGCATGACATGTTCCGCTCGCTCCTTGGGATCGGAGAGCAGCTCCTGCTCAAGCTGAAGGTCTTCCTCTGCATCCCGCCCTCTTTTCCGCGTTCCGGCTATAGGACGTACAGTAACTTCCCCTTCCTCCAGCCGTGCCAGTATCTCTGGTGAAGAACCCACCACATAGTGGTCAGCCAAATTGAAGAAATACATATAGGGGGACGGGTTGAGTGTACGAAGAGCCCGATACAAATCCAAAGGTGTAGCCTTGTATTCGATACTCATGCGCTGTGAAGGAACACATTGCATCAAATCGCCTGAAAGAACGTACTGCTTAATGGTTCCAACAGCCTCTTTGTAACCTTGTTCCGTGAAACTGCCCGAAAAATTGTTTTCATCAATCACTCGACCTGTACCGGGGCTACGCAATGACACTGTTCGGTCACGCAGTTCTCGAACCAGATCGTCTATCCGTTTGTTTGCCAGACCCAACGCATTAGGCTGTGCGGGATCAGCATGTGTCAGTACCGTTATCCGGCCTGAAAGATTGTCAAAGATCAACGCTTCCTGACATACCAATAACAGGATGTCAGGAATATTCATTGGATCCGGTTTTATATTATTGCGTAACTTGGGCTCGATATAACGCACCGTTTCAAAACCGAAATACCCCACCAGACCACCACCGAACATGGCGGTATTACCGACCTCAGGTACATTGATAGTCTTGCGGAACTGTTCAATCCACTCAAGGGGGTCCTCCACTTCACTGGCACCCACAAGCTCACCATCCCTGAAGTGCTGAACAGTAAAGTCATGGACCTCAATACGTTCACGACACGGTAATCCAATAATGGAGTAACGCCCCCACTTTTCGCCCCCTTGAACCGACTCGAGCAAAAAGGTCCAAGGTTCATCTGCCAACTTGAGATAAGTAGAGAGGGGAGTATCAAGGTCAGCCAGAATTTCCCGAGTAACGGGAATCCGGTTATAACCTTGCTCGGCAAGTTCAGCAAAACGCTCGGGCGTCATTTTAAAATCCTTGTGGCAGTATTAAATGCCGGCTCATTTGTTATTTAAAGGCCGGTCTTCTTGCTTTTTATTGAAAACGATACGCATGCAAAGCATTCATGCGCTATATCCCGTATTCCCTTGAGCGAAAACCACGGATCAAGCCACGCCAAGAAACACGGGTACAACTTAGTACGACATGCACTTATGATACCGTCTGCAAGGATGGGATGCAGCTCTTGGCACCATGAGGCATGAAGCGAAGACGTGTTTTGCTTTTGGTCGTTTTGATCTTGGCAGATTTACTTCATAGGGTTGTAATTTCTGAAGAAATTTAAATCTTTGGAGAAAGCGAGAGCTCATAGGCAAGCTACTTCCTTTATTTTCAATCCAGAAATTTTAGACCTTAAGAAACAGCCACTTGCCCGCCCTTCAACGGGATCACGTTATCCGGTAAGCGCAACTATACACTGGGTCATCAAACGACATCCTCCAGGGATTCTACCAGCCAATCCGGATCACTAAGCTCTATCGGCTCTCCATGATTATATCCGTAAGTTACTGCAAGAGAGCGCATGGGAACACTTTTGGCCGCCTGAATATCATTACGTGAATCCCCCACCATCAAACAGCTTTCCGGGTCTATACCCAGCACATCACAAACATGGTGTAACTGAGCGGGGTCCGGTTTTTTCGCCTCAAGTTCGTCTCCACCAACGACAACGTCAAAAATATCGTTTATGCCCAGTGTTTCGAGAATAGGGCCAACAAAAACGCTAGGCTTGTTGGTCACGATCGCGAATAAAAAACCGGCTTCCCTATTTATATGAAGAAAGTCCCTCACACCTTCATACACGTAGGATTGTTCACATACATGGTTGGCGTAATGAGCGTCGAAAGACGCCAGATACCTGTCCAACTGGGCATCAATATCGCCTTCGGTAAGCCCAGCATCCACCAGGGCTCGACGCACTAACATGCGTGTACCATTACCAATCCAGATAGCGGCTTTCTCTTGGCCAGCGGGGGAGAATCCAGCCTCTTTCAACATTGAGTCGAGCGCATGGGAAAGATCCGGCAAGGAATTTACCAAGGTTCCATCAAGGTCACAGATGATGAGTCGGATGGAATCGAGTGCGGGATGCACGCGCAGTACTCCTTTTATCAAAAACATGTACAAAATGTTAGAAAAATTACTTACTCACAGGAAAGCAACTTACATAAAGACAAAAGTCTCAAGCGCAAAACAAAATAACCATTGAAATCAGATACAGTATCCTAACACCCCCCCTAACGTCTCACTACCTTCGCCTGCACTTATTCAACCTCTATTCAATACCATTTGGCTGATGTCATTAAATCAGCCCTTTTGAGAAGAGAGCTCAGAACAGTGCTTTTCAGTTCATACGCCCATATCTCCACAATTTTTACCTGCACTTAGCGGTTAAACAGCATGAACTCATTCATTGACTTAATGTAGTACATATCTGCCTATTACGTTCCCATTGGAAGTATTTAGAAACCACACGGTAGTTATCACACCCGCATTCGATCAATTTGGAGGGTCATATTACCCTATCGTCGAAAGCGATAGCGCCCTATACCGCATCAGATGCTGCTAAACTTGTAAACAGAATTCTAATGACTGTACTGCTCTGGAGTACGTATGACGCTTCCTCGTATAGTAATTGTAGGCGGTGGTGCGGGAGGCATAGAGTTGGCAACCCGTTTGGGAAGAGCGCTTGGACGACGAAAAAAAGCCGACATTATTCTGGTTGATCGCAACCCAACCCATATTTGGAAACCCCTGTTGCATGAAGTCGCCGTAGGGGCCATCGATACTGATCTTGATCAGGTATCTTACCAAAGCCACTCCAGGTCCAATCACTATCGTTTCCAACTCGGTACGATGAGCGGATTGAACAGGGAGGCACAAAAGGTCACCCTCGCCCCCATCAATGATGATAAACATCAGCAAATATTGCCTGAAAGGCATATCGAGTATGATTATCTGGTACTTGCATTGGGAAGCGTCTCCAACGACTTTGGAACGCCAGGGGTAAAAGATCATTGTTTCTTTCTGGACTCCCCTCAACAGGCTGAATACTTTCGTCGAGAAATGCTGAATACCTTCCTTCGTACGGCCAGTTCAGAGAAACATGAGGGAAGTGATTTGACCGTGGCTATTGTAGGCGCAGGGGCAACCGGGGTTGAGCTCTCGGCCGAGCTTTTCAATGCAATCGAAATGCTGAATAGCTACAACGCCAACGATTTTCCCCGCAATAGCTTGAAAGTACATCTGATAGAAGCGGCTCCACGCATCCTGCCTGCTCTGGGTGAACGTATCAGTGAAAAAGTGAATCGGCAGCTGCAAGTATTAGGTGTCGAAATACACACGGGCACCCAGGTATCACAGGCGGATGAGAAAGGCTTCGAGACTACCACAGGCGCACGCATAAATGCTGATCTGCTGGTGTGGGCCGCAGGCGTTAGAGGCCCCCGACTTCTTTCAACTCTGGGACTTTCTACGCGCCCCAATTACCAGGTGCTGGTCGAGGAAACACTACGAAGTATTGATGATCCACGCATTTTTGCGATTGGTGATTGTGCGGCCTGTCCTCAACCACAAAACCGATTCGTACCGCCCAGAGCTCAAGCGGCTCATCAAATGTCCTCTCAACTGCTGGCTAATTTCAAACGCTTGCTAAGAGGGGATGAATTAAAACCATTTATCTATAAGGATATGGGCTCGCTGGTATCGCTTTCGAAATTTCAAACATTCGGAAGCATTATGCGAGGGACATCAATGCGTGGGTTCTTTGTTGAAGGATGGCTGGCGAAAATCTCATACACTTCACTTTACCGCATGCACCAGCTTGCCATATACGGTTGGCCAAGAACTATCGCCAAGGTGATTGTAGACCGACTGAATCGATGGTTGCAGCCAAAACTCAAGCTACATTGACAGGGAACATGGGATGGGCAATATACATGATATTCCCTTTTGATCCCCGGTTTTCATAATGTATACATAACAGGACACAAAACCACTTTTCGGAGTGGTTTTTATTGCAGGATCATACCCCTTTGGGCGCTCTACATTTGGCCGCCCTGCCACTCGCTCGCACTCCTCCCTTTGGACGCTTCACAACAGCATCCTGTTGCGTAGCATTCCCTCCGCCAGGTAATAAAGGCACGGTAAGTATCTCAACATGTAGCGATATTGACTCGGCACAGAGATCACACGACAAGTTCACTGGTCAGGTTTACAGATACAATCGGGTTTACAGATAAGACCTGGTTTAGAAGCACAATGAAGCAAAAAATTATACGGACAAGGTTTAACAGGAAAAAGCGAGGGGATAGATTATACAGGGGGGGGAGATCATGAATGGCGGACCGGACGGGACTCGAACCCGCGACCTCCGGCGTGACAGGCCGGCATTCTAACCAGCTGAACTACCGGTCCGCATAAGAAAAACCATTTGAATCTTGCCGAGATTCGGTGTTACTCAAATTGAGCCAACACTTTAAATGGTGGGTGGTACAGGGTTCGAACCTGTGACCCCCAGCTTGTAAGGCTGGTGCTCTACCAACTGAGCTAACCACCCATCAGAGGCATTCCCTGTTCTCGGGAATGGGGATACTACCCACAACTACCTGATGGTGTCCAATTATCGTAATTGCATCATGATGGCGGACCGGACGGGACTCGAACCCGCGACCTCCGGCGTGACAGGCCGGCATTCTAACCAGCTGAACTACCGGTCCACTTGAAATCACGCTAATCACGCTCAAAAATGAGCACTCATACCATGATAAATATGCAATGATCAAACAATAACCAAACAGCTGTTATCCCATTACCGTGTGACAACACTCGATCTGCGACTCTTCGCTCAATCTTTAGTCAAAGATCATACATTAGCTTTACATGATGCATAATGGCGGACCGGACGGGACTCGAACCCGCGACCTCCGGCGTGACAGGCCGGCATTCTAACCAGCTGAACTACCGGTCCACTTCCATGCAAAAAAGCATTTGTGCAAAACACATCTGTATGACATTAACAACATGAATCACGTTGGATAATGCTCCTGAAAATCAGGAAACAGCGACATGAACATTTTAAAACATACTAAACTTTTCAAAACACAATCCAAAATGAACAGTTCGGACTAGCCGCTTAACGAGCTATTTCAACTGATGTTCAACATTTTGAATGGTGGGTGGTACAGGGTTCGAACCTGTGACCCCCAGCTTGTAAGGCTGGTGCTCTACCAACTGAGCTAACCACCCGTTCATGTGGCTGCGCATTTTACCTATACCCCCATGAAAGTCAAACAGTTTTTCTCATATGGAGGGTTTATTTACATTACCACTCTATTTAACGAATCACACGCCAGTCGAGTGAATCGTCACCTTCATCGATAGGCTGCAGATCAATTCGATCCTTCAAGCGCTCATGACGCTTCTGTTCAAGGTGATTGAAATCAAACAAATTCCGATCAGCCAATTGAGAAGGTGCAATGTTGGTTACCGCCTTGAACATGGTTTCAATGCGCCCCGGATGCTCTTTGTTCCACTTCTGCAGCATCTCCTTGACGTTTTGCCGCTGCAGATTTTCCTGACTCCCACACAAGTTACAGGGGATAATCGGAAACTGCATGGCATTGGCGTATTCGATAATATCTGCTTCAGGCACATATGAGAGCGGCCTGATAACGATATGCCGACCATCATCAGACAATAATTTCGGCGGCATCGCTTTCAAACTGCCGGCGAAAAACATGTTAAGGAACAAGGTTTCAAGAATATCATCACGATGATGCCCCAAAGCGATCTTGGTAGCACCGATCTCCTCTGCGAAACCATAAAGTGTTCCTCTACGCAAACGGGAGCACAACCCACAGGTCGTTTTTCCTTCAGGCACCTTCTCCTTCACTATCGAATAGGTATCCCGTTCCACGATGTGGAAGCGTACCCCCGTCTTTTTCAGGTACTCGGGAAGAACATGCTCGGGGAATCCCGGCTGCTTTTGATCAAGGTTAACGGCAATCAGCTCGAAATTGATTGGCGCATTGCGTTGAAGGCTTCGTAGTACCTCTAACATCGTATAGGAATCTTTGCCCCCTGAGAGGCACACCATAATGCGATCGCCCTCTTCAATCATCGAATAATCGATAATCGCATTACCCACCAGGCGACGCAGGCGTTTTTGCAATTTATTGAATTCACGACGACGCTTGGGCGCATCTGCATCATGACCGAAATCAGGATGAGCTGCACTGCCTTGGGCCGCGTCAAGAGAGGCATCATCTGAAGTGTCTCCATTGACTACTTCAGCCTCGGATTGTGCTCTTGCTGTAGGGCTGAGCTCATGGGCAAGAACGTCAGGGGACGCACCTTTCTGCGAAGTGTCCGGGCGGTGGGGAGTCTCGACATTCGATGTCGTACGATCGTTATCGGCAGAAATGTCGTTGTCGGTAAAGAAAGAGGAAGTTGGCATGTTTTTCACTGAAAAAGCTGGAAAAAGGGCAATTCGCAAGATGATACCACTGAACCCCGAGGTGACGAAATCAGGCTGAATACAACACGTTCCTGTCCGGTCTTCAATCGCAAACAAGAGGCGACTCATTCAAGGGCATTCCCTGCCGACATCGATTGCCAACCAGGATTGACGCAAAGCCCGTGTGGATACACACGTGAATTCATGTTCAATTATCGTGGAAACTGACGTTTTTAGGCCAAGAGACTGTTACACTCACGTGTACGTCAACAGGGAGTGTGTCATGTTTCAAGGCTGGCTACTGATCGTTATTTCACTGGGCTACATTGGCCTTTTGTTTGCTATCGCATGGATGGGAGATCGCCTGGCATTGCAACGCGGGGGCATTCACCGTCGCCCCGTGGTTTATAGTCTGGCTCTGGCTGTTTACAGCACCTCCTGGACACTCTTCGGCGCCGTCGGCGAAGGTGCACGTTACAGCTACGGCGAACTGCCCATCTTTTTGGGGCCAATACTCACTTTTATGCTGTTTTGGCCCGTCATTCAGAAAATGATTCGGGTAGCCAAGCTTCAGAATGTCACATCACTGGCGGACTTCATCGCCTCACGCTACGGTAAATCACAAGCCCTTGCCGCCTTCTGCGGATTGGCTGCGCTTCTGACCACTCTTCCCTATATTGCCTTGCAGCTGAAAGCAATGTCGCTCAGCTTCAATATTTTTACCTCTCGAAGTGATTTCGTCAGCACTTCAGTGAAGGGAGATAACGCATTATATCTCTCTCTCTTCATGGCGCTGTTTGCCATTTTCTTTGGAACACGCAAAACGAATGCGACTGAGCACCATGATGGGATTATTCAATCCATCTCTTTCGAGTCCATTCTGAAGATAACTGCCGGTATTATCCTTGCAGTAGTGGCCGTATGGATTGGAACGCATGGCATTGAAGGCTTGAAAGAGCATTTATCGATTGCCAATAATCATCCGATGCCCACGATGGATATCGATTACCAGTCTGGGCACCCCTTCGGACATGGTGTATGGATACAGACTTTACTGGCCATGTTGGCAGTCTTCTGCGTGCCTTTGCAGTTTCATATGACGGTGGTCGAACATACGAATGAAGCCGACGATCGCCGAGCCCGATGGTTGTTTCCGCTCTATCTGCTTATTGCCGTCATCTGTGTTATCCCTGTACTGCATCTGACGGTAGCTCTGTATGGCTCAACCAATATTGATCCTGATACCTATATCCTCAACCTGCCCCTCACGCTGGGTAGCAAATGGCTGGGGCTGATCATTTTTATCGGTGGATTTGCTGCTGGTAGCGGTATGGTGGTCATGGCCAGTGTGACTCTTTCCATCATGATTTCCAACGAGGTCATCATCCCATTGATGCACAACCTCGGCTGGTTCAATCGCACGAGCGGCAATGATACTCGTTGGCTTTTACGCATACGCCGTTGCATCATCATACTGGTTATTGCCATGGCTTATGGAGTTAACCGCCTGACAGGGGGTACCAGCTCACTTTCGGCATTGGGCTGGTTATCATTGGCAGGATTGGCGCAGCTGGCACCGGCACTTATTGGTGGGCTTTACTGGAAACGGGGCAATCGCTACGGCGTGAGCGTAGGCATTACCGTAGGGTTGGCATTATGGGCCTATACACTGCTACTCCCCACATTGATCCGTGCCGGCGTCATCAGTGAGTCAGTCAATACGCAAGGCCCATTCGGCCTGAGTTGGCTGAGCCCGCTTCATCCCTTCAACATTCATATTTCCAGCCCCTTCACGCAAGGCGTATTACTCTCAATTGGCTGGAACCTATTCTTCTATATTCTGATATCACAGATTACTCGCCCAAGGGTCGTCGAAAGGATACAGGCTTCCCTCTTTGTTGACAGCGCCAGCCTGCAACCTACGCTGAACCGCCCTTCAACCGGAACCACGACCATTGGTGACCTGACAGGGTTGAGCAAACGTTTCCTTAATGATGAACAGGTGGACCGCGCCTTCCGCGAACACTTGAATTTGAGTGGTGATCAAACCTCCCCTCCGATCAATTTACATGCGACATTCGATACCATTCAATTCACGGAGCGCCTGTTGGCAACAGCCATTGGGGCATCGTCTGCACGCATTGTGATTAATTCGGCGTTGTCCCGCCGGGGGATCGAACTCTCGGATGTTGTGTCCATTATCGACGAGTCATCGCAGGTGCTCGAGTTCAATCGAACGCTGTTGCAATCCACTATCGAAAACCTTCATCAAGCGATCAGCGTGGTCGATCATGATCAGAAACTGGTGGTCTGGAACCGTCGCTATATTGAGCTGTTTGATTTCCCCGATAATCTTATACGTGTCGGCACTCCTTTCGAAAAAGTGTTTCGCTACAATGCAGAGCTGGGGGAATATGGCCCCGGCAATGTCGAGGAACATGTCAATCACTTGATGTCGGAATTGAAGACCGCTGCTCCACACCATACACAACGCCATCGCCATAATGGCACCGTGCTGGATATTCAGGGCTATCCCATGCCGGGGGGTGGCTATGTTTATACCTATCAGGACATTACCGATCAGAAACGAACGGAAGAAGCGCTCAAGCAATCGGAAAGCAATATCCGCATCTACACTGACAATGTACCTGCATTGATCGCCTACTTTGATGCCAAGTGCCGCTATTTATTTACCAATCATGCCTACGAAACATTCATGCAGATTGATCGAAAGTCAGCGATGGGCAAATATGCTGACGAGGTCATGACTGATCGGGACTGGAAAGTGCGAGCTCCATGGGTGCGTCGTGCACTGGAAGGTGAACGAGTCAACTATGAGCTCTCGATTGATGATCAGGATGGCAGTATTCACTACATGCTGGCGACGTACACCCCCCACCTTGGTGTAGGCGCACGCGTATTGGGTTTTTTCGCCCTCTATCAGGATATTACCGAACGTCGTCTGGCTGAAATCGCATTGAAAGAGACCAATGAGCATCTGGAAGAACGCGTTCGTGGAAGAACCAAGGAACTCTCCGCTGTTAACGAAGCGCTTCGACAGGAAAATACGGTGCGTGCTCAGGCGGAACAGGCGTTGCGTCAGGCCATGTTGGTAGCCGAAGGGGCCAATGCATCGAAGACTCGCTTCCTGGCCGCAGCCAGCCATGACCTATTACAGCCACTCAATGCAGCCCGGCTCTTTACTTCTGCCCTATCACAAAAGTTCGTGGGCAGCGAGCACATGAATACGCTGAACCATATCGATAATTCATTACAGTCTGCCGAAGAGCTGTTAAGCACTCTGCTGGATATTTCCAAACTGGATGCAGGGGCACTCACGCCCAAGCGTAAACACTTTGACCTGAGTGAAATCTTTCGTCCTCTTCAGGCACAGTTTGACGTAATGGCCGCAGAACGCGGACTCGAATTCCATGTTGTGGAAACGCATGCTGTGATTGATTCAGATCCACAAATGTTACGCCGCATCGTGCAAAACTTTCTCTCCAATGCACTCAGATACACTCAGGAAGGCAGAGTTTTACTAGGCTGTCGTCGCCGCGGACAGCATATCGTCGTGGAAGTCTGGGATACAGGTCCAGGCATACCCGAATCCAAACAGAGCGAAATTTTCCAGGAATTCCGCCGGCTTGACCAGCAAACACGCCATCGGGAAAGTGAGAAAGGGCTTGGCCTTGGACTCTCCATTTCTGACCGTATGTCAAAAGTGTTGAATCATCCCTTGGAGGTTCACTCACAATTGGGCAAGGGAACTGTTTTTTCTCTTCAGGTCCCGTGGTTCAAGGGAGAAAGCATTACGCGTGAAACACCGCAACAAAAGCGGGCCATGGCGGGAAATAAACTCAAGGGAACGCGTATTCTTTGTATTGATAATGAAACACTGACACTGGAAGGTATGCGAGCCATTCTGGAGGGATGGGAATGCGAGGTCTATACGGCGACAACCATTGGCGGGGCGAAGTCAGTATTACGTAATCTGGATGGTGTACCGGATGCCATTTTGGCGGATTACCATCTCGACAATGAAATTACCGGCCTGATGGCGCTTGAAGCGATTAATGAACAGATTCGGGAAGAAGTCCCGGGTATCGTGGTTACAGCCGATAGAACAGAGGAAGTTGCTGATCTAGTGCGCCGGGCCGGCTACCATTTGCTGAATAAACCCCTGCGTCCGGCGTCGTTACGCGCCCTGCTCACTCGCCTGCTGCAAGCAAAACGGAATGCGAGAAGATTCAGGCAGTAGTCATCCTGCTCACTAAAGCCGCAAAAAAGAAAAAGGCATGCCAGGTGAGCATGCCTTTTGCGGACGGAAAACCCCGCCATGGGGCCACAATGATCATCGTTGTAATACGAGTGCCGTTCTCACTAAAGGCACCTTGAACAAGCTTTAAATGTCTTCAACCTTGGGTGGCTCAATTTCAAGACGTTGAGCAGCGATAACGGCCTGTGTACGCGAGTGCACACCCAGTTTACGCAAAATGGCCGTCACATGCGCTTTGATGGTCGCTTCAGACACATTCAAGTCATAGGCAATCTGCTTGTTCAGCAGCCCTTCATTCAACATGTTCAATACTCGGAACTGCTGAGGCGTCAGCGACGCAATAGCCTCGGCAAAACGAGCGTCTTCCTCATCTGCTTCACCCAGGGCTTCAGCCAAGCCTGTAGGTAACCAAACTTCACCTTGTAACACAGCACGAACGGCTTCACTGATCGTTTCAAGGGAAGATGATTTGGGAATAAAACCAGAGGCACCGTAATCCAGCGCCCGACGTACCACATGAGGCTCTTCACTCCCGGAAACCACAACGACGGGAATGTCCGGCACCTGTCCACGCAGCTGAATCAACCCCGAATAACCATGAGCGCCCGGCATATGCAGGTCCAGCAGAATAAGATCTGCATCAACATGCTGATGAACGGCGGCCATTGTCGCGTCCATCGTATCGGCCTCAACAATTTCGGCTTTCTCCACAACATTCCCCAGGGCCTGGGTCAACGCTGCACGAAATAGCGGGTGATCGTCTGCGACAATAAACTTTTGCGCCAAGACCATAAAGCTCTCTCCCAACACGCATGAGAATATGGCGATTACGCAGCTCATGCGAAATCGCTGTTGATAACATCATAACGCTATAGTGACGTTTCAAGCGGCATTGATCCAGTTGGAAATACCGACTTATCAATATAAACGCCATGCATATAATTTATAATTTCGCTATATAGCGATACCGGCCTTATACGTTTTATCCGTTAGGCAAAGCCTACGCCAATGATGATGAATCACTCCGACCAAAAGGCCATGCTCACTAACATATAACGTTGGGAACAAAAAACATAGAGCCAGATTTTATTATCAGAATGAGACCACCTTCGGAAACATGGTTCCCACTTTTGCCACGGTAACTCATCTGAAAAAATTCGCCATAGGACTTTACTCGTAAATGAAGATAACGAGCAAGCCCCCCGGTAATACAATATTTCACCTGATAACACTGGTTGATAATCACGAAGCATATTCAGGGTGCAGGTGCATGTTTATAAAAGACCAGTTCTGAGCGACAACGCTTACACACATAGCGTCGCCCTTTTCCAACCATATTATGGCGCCTTGTAGTAAAGGCATGCATGACTAACTGCCCATGCTCATCACGACATTGACACTGATAGAGAAACGGCGATGGACTGGCGCGGGAAACATCCATACGGTGTGTTACATCGGCGGGTATGCCAAAAAGATGCGTCATCATATAACGCCACTCTTTTCCATGGGGAGCAACGCGAGGTGAGATTCCATACTGAACGACCCAGTGCGCTACTTCATGGGGTACCACTTGATTCAGAAAAATCAGAGGGTGCTGTTGCAGCAAAATGATATTGAAGCGCAATCCTTTTCGACCGAAGTGTGCCTGACCGGCACTCTTGCCGCGTAAGTCGAACCACACAGATGGAGAGGGTAACGTCGGAAAGAATGTCTTCGCATGCTGCATACATCGCTCTACCTGCTCTTCAACCGCGTTTTGCAGTAAAGATAAAGAGAGCGACTGGAGATATGAGCTATCCTTTTCTGCATAAGGCGTCAGGAAATTTTGTGTGGAAACGTGCTGATAAGTTGTCATGCTTGATAGAATGGTGCCATCAGGTAGTTAAGTACTGTGAGTTTCCATAGGCTTTGGAACAAAGTCACGGGTTAATTGCCGGAAACCATTTACCTTGCGGGAGACAAAGCCCATGAATGCGCCTTCATCATCGGAAACTCAGGATACACACCAGATTCCACTTGTGGATGATGAGGTACTGGAAATACTCGATGACTTTCTCGAATCGGATCAGGTCGATCCTGAAGCACTGGATCTATATGGGGCCCACGGTTTTCTGGTTGCGTTAGCCATCGCACCCACCAAAACAGAACCCGGCACCTGGATTTCCATTCTCTTTAATGGAGAACCCGAATTCAAGGATGATGCGACACGAGACGAAATTCTGGGCTATTTGGAACAATTGCATAATAACGCCGTTCAAGCCTTTGAGCGAGGATTGCTTCCAGAGCTGCCCTTCGACCCTGAAGTTGAAGATGAGCTAATGGAGAGCCCGGTGTGCCTCTGGTGTGCAGGCTTTATGGAAGCTGTTTTTCTGGATGAAAACGCCTGGTTTGGCACCAAAGAAGAACAGGCCGCACAGTTATTACTTCCATTCATGGCGCTTTCTTGCTTGTTTTCGGATGAAGACCCCGACCTGGAGGCATTGGCCAATTCCCCTAAAAAAGCAACCGAAATGGCTAACCAATTACCTGAGCTATGCCTTGATCTCTATCTTCTTTACCGTGCTCCAGAGGAAAAAAAGGGACCTTCCAATGCAAAAAAAGGGGGCACTCGTAAAGGGACGCGTCGTGGCGGAAATCGCTGAGGGCAAAGCTTTCCTCAACATGATATCGCGCCCTCATGTTAAGGCTCACACTATCACGAACAGCCTTTCACTCGTGAATGTATTGACGAAAGAATGTCGATGAATAGCGTGTCCATAAGCAATATCTAAAGCCCATCATGATTTAAGCAGCAGAAGTAGACTTTGCTGCCTACTTGAAATGACTTCTGAAAAAGTATAACTAACAAGGAATAGCTACTCCAAAGTAGTAGCAAGGGACAAACAAGGGATAATGATGAACAAGAAACTCTCACTCATCATGATTGCGTTGGGGCCATGGTCCTACCACAGTTATGCAAGCACTGTCAGTACTGAACTCGCCCCTCATTCGGCGAGTCAGCAGCGAAAAATACCGGTGGCACCCGCGGATCGATCACCACAGGTCCTGTCACCCATCGAGGTTACTGCAACACGATTGGAGCGCCCTCTATTGACCACGCCGGGTGCTGTGAGTGTTCTTAATGCGCAACAAATCCATGAAGCAGGCCCCGGGATTCAACCTGACGAAGCACTGCGTCAAATACCCGGCGTGTTCCTGATGAATGATCAAAACTATGCGCAAGGACCAAAGATTTCGATGCGGGGCTTCGGTGCACGAAGTGCATTCGGGATCCGTGGGATTACCATCAATATCGATGGCATTCCCTATACCATGCCTGATGGTCAGTCCCAGATCGACGCTCTGGATCTGAATGATGTTGATAGTGTTCAGGTGCTACGTGGCCCGGCTTCTGTCCTTTACGGAAATGCCGCGGGGGGTGTTATCAATTACACGACTGCAGATGGGAGTGAAAGAAATGCCGGCGGCCACATTAGCATGACGGGTGGAAGCTATGGACTGCGTCAATTTCATGTGAGCCATTCGGGCGTAAACGGAAAGTGGAATCACAGTATAGGTTTTACTTCATTGAAGCAGGATGGTTACCGTAATCACTCTGAAGTGAAGCGCTATTTGTTCAATGGTAAGGTCGGATATCAACTCACGAACAATCAGTCATTGACGCTTATTGGCAATGTGATGGAATCGCCGAGAGCGGAAGATCCGGGTGGCTTGACATTGGCTCAGGTGAAAGCCCACCGCCGCCAGTCCAACTTTAATTCAGTGCCATTGGATGCCCGTTCCAAAACATCCCAGCAAATCGTCGGTTTGCATTATGAAGATACTGACCTCGGAGGGGGCCAACTCAACGCAACAACATGGTTCGGTCGCCGTAAGTATTATCAGGTACTCCCCTTCCCCTCAAAAGTAACGGGCTCCGGTAATGTGCCCGAATTTGTGCGCCATGAGTTTGGTGGACGTGCTACCTACGCCAATGATCTTCATCTTGTCAGCCTGCCAGTGCATTACATCGTGGGAACAGATGTTTCCCGGATGGAAGACAACCGCCACCGCTATGCAAAATTCTATGGCTGGCCTCACTGGAAACGAATTCCCCGCAATGGCGATCAGGAACAAAACGGTACAGATGCCGGTGTATTTGCTGAAGCAGATATAAAACTCGCGCCACGTTGGACGCTCACCAGCGGCGTCCGTTATGACAATGTCCACCTCACCATTCATGACAGGCAAAACTCGGCCAACTCCGGAGGGCGCCGCTTCAATCAGTGGAGCTACTCCAACGGCATCACATGGCAATATCTGCAGCATCATGCAGCTTATGCCACTATCGGTACCGCCTTCCAGACACCGACCTTCACCGAGTTTGCTCGCCCAGATGGTAACGCTGGCTTCAACTCTACGATCAAGCCCCAGCGTGCTACCAATTATGAGCTCGGTATGCGTGGCGACTTCCCCTCAACGCAAACACATTACCAGGTGGATGTATACACAATCCGCTCGAAACATGAATTGGTCGGTTATAATAATGCCTTTGAGCAGACCTACTATCAAAATGCGGGGCGGACACGGCGTACAGGCCTGGAACTAGGGGTGGGTACCTACCTGGGCGCAGGCTTTAGTGCGGATACCGATTATTCATACATGCGTGCACGTTTCAGTGATAACCTTGCCGGAACGACAATTCAGCGCCATAACCGCTTGCCCGGCCTGCCCCAGCGCGTGTGGTCCACTCGTCTGAACTGGCAACATGATAATCTGAGACTTACGGCAGAAAATCAGTATCTCAGTGACATGTATGCTGACAACGCCAATACCGTCAAAATAAAATCCAGCTCGGTCTATAACCTGCGTGGAAGTTATGTCTTCAAACTACCGCATGAACAGGCATTAACGCTTTCAGCCGGGCTTGATAACATCTTCAATCACCATTATTACTCCAATATCCGGGTGAACGATGCCAACAGCCGCTATTACGAACCAGCGCCTTTGCGCACATTCTACGCCAGCGTGGCTTTTGGTTTTTGAATGAGAAAAATGCCGCTTGATACGCGGTTTGATATATAAAATAGTACTGATCTAAATGCGCCTCATTGAATGGATATCATATCTGTTGGATGGGGCATTTTTTATTCTGTATCACAGGGAATATTCCACCCTTCCAACACACCGGTTGGGGTAAGGACCGCTATTTGAATCACTGGTTGCGTTGGGGATAAGGGGGCATTAACTCTTAATAAAATAAAACACCCCGCCACTCGATATCTCTCAAGTGGCGGGGTGCGGGATTCACCTCCAGGTGAATCAATCTTTCAGCATAACGAGAGATCAATTAGGACGATTTGATCTCTCGTAACGTTATAAGCATTACTTATGAACGATGTGTCAGGCTGGAAAGATGGGATTTTGCAGATTTCTCGGCTTTGGAAGCAGATTTACGAGCGTGGTGTGCTGCAGAAGAGCTACGATGCTTCAGACGAGACGTTTCTTTCTTTGCGTGCTTTTCAGTAGAACGAGCGTGGCTTTTTGCGCTCTTTTCGGTAGAACGTGCATGGCTTTTTGCACTTTTTTCAGTGGAGCGTGCGTGGCTCTTTGCACGTTCTTCAGTGCGATGAGCACGATGAGAAGCGCTGGATTTGGCTCCGGAAGCGGAAGTCGTGCAATAGCCGCCTTTGTGGTGAGAGTTAGTGCCGCCTACCAGATGAGTGCCTGCAGGGCAGGCCATCGCTGCAGAAGATCCAAAGGCAAGTGCAATAGCTGCTGCGCATACGATGCGTTTCATAATGACGCTCCATGATTTTAATAATGAAAGTTCCAAGGACGCTCAATTTAACATTTAATTTAAGAAGTGAATATATGGCATTATTCAATATAATGGAGAGGCAATTTATATAGCACGCGAAAAAACATTAAAACACTTTATAATCAAAAAGTTACAGCCGTAATGTAACAATAGGAAAGCCTCGCATTACGCCATATGCACGTTATATTCATATTTGGTAATGCCAATATGTGGTCAGCTCAAACAACTTCGATCCGCTTGATCGAATCATAAATCATGATTCATGAAAATACATATTAAACGCGTGAGAGCGCACGATGAACATAAAGATCGTAGCGGCTGTTTTTCTCTTCGATAATATGATTGGGTGCCCTTCCTCCGATGGGAGGTGCGCCTTTAGGCCGCTTGACTACGACACGATGTGTCGCTACATCCAATGCGGCTTCCAATAACAAGTGGGCATCATCATCTGCGCCCGCCAGATCCCGAAATATACGCATCTCTTTCTTGACCAGTGCACTCTTCGTCCGGTGGGGAAACATTGGATCAAGATGAATCACTTCCGGGGGAACAGGGCTACTGGCAACAAGCGTTGCCATATCCGTCACTGCATTCCCCTGACGAAGTACCATTCGTGCTGCAATATCGGCCGTTTCCTCATCCACTTGAGCACGTTTCAAGCCATCTGCCAACAGCGCCGCAATAACAGGTACTCGTTCGATCATCAATACTTCGGCACCCAATGTTGCCAAAACAAAGGCATCTCGACCTAATCCAGCCGTCGCATCAATGATATTGGGAACGATACCTGGTTTGAAACCACACGCCTTTGCGATTAATTGCCCTTTGCCACCCCCAAATTTACGTCGATGGAGCGCCCTGCCTGAAACAAAATCCACTCGTAAGGGTGATCCCATACCGGCATCATCCGACATCAGCACCAATCCTTCGGGTGTCTCCTCAAGGTGGTAGGGCGCTTTTACAGACATAGTATGGGAAGCAGGCATGGGATCAGCCTAGCGGGTCACGGGTGGACCGAGAGGCCACGTTGTTACGCAGATAGACAGGCTGGACCTCTTCAGGAGGACGGGCCTCCCCTGCAAAATAACGTTGCGCGGCCAACAGGGAGATGTAGTACGCATCTGGCTCAGCGGTCGGATTTACCGATACGATGCGCTCACGGGCAGTATGGGGAAAGTCAGCAAGGTAATTCAAACCGGCCCCTATCCCCCTGTATTCCCCCTCTGGGAGAATCAGCGTATCAGGTTTGAGGACACGTTCTTCATCCAACGGCTCTGGTGTTATCCATCCATTCACGGCCTTGACCCGATACGGGGCAACGTACAGCTCACCCATTCGGGCATCCAGTGCCGCCAATACCTGTAGACCATCAACTGCGGGATGATGCTGCCGGAGTTCTTCAGCCCCCTGCAATGCTAACGCTTCCAATGTCGAAACACCCAACAGGGGCTTGTTAGCCCCCATCGCCAGCCCTTGTACGATTCCCGAAGCAACCCTAATACCTGTGAAGGAACCGGGGCCGTGCCCATAGGCAAAGGCATCTACCTCCTTAAGCCTGCAACCGGCTTCATTCAGGACTTCATCCACCATGGGCAGCAGCTTTTGGGTATGCTGCCGTGGCACCAACGCCCAACGGTGCACCATGGAGATCTGCCCTTCCGGAGTACCCGACCATAGCGCTACCGAACATGCCTGCGAGGAAGCATCCAAAGCAAGAATATGCGTGAGGCTCATACAGCGATTAGCCTTCCAGCGCTTCTACAAGTTGAGCACGAATGGCATCCAGTGCTCCTACCCCATTGACGTGGATATAGTTGGGTGCAAGCTCAGGCGCCTCTTTTGACCATTGCTTGTAGTACCCAACCAATGGCTCGGTTTGCTCATGGTACTGCTCGAGACGTTTACGAATGGTGTCCGGCTTGTCATCGTCGCGTTGGATCAGAGCTTCACCACTTTCGTTGTCGATGCCTTCTTCGCGTGGAGGATTATAGACAACGTGATAAACGCGACCCGAGTCAGGATGCACGCGACGACCGGAAAGGCGTTTCACGATCTCTTCATCAGGGACGTCAATTTCGACGACATGATCAATGCGAACACCTGCCTGTTTTAACGCATCAGCCTGAGGAATGGTTCTGGGGAATCCATCCAGAAGGAAGCCATTGTGAGCATCCGGTTGGCGAATACGTTCCTCTACCAGCGCCACAATCAGATCATCGGAGACCAATTTACCCTCTTTCATGACCTGCTCTACCTGACGGCCAAGCTCGCTCCCTTCCTTGATAGCTGCACGAAGCATGTCGCCTGTGGAAATCTGGGGAATGGAAAAGCGCTCACAGATGAATTTGGCCTGCGTACCTTTACCGGCACCGGGGGCGCCCAACAAAATCAAACGCATCGCTCTGCGCTCCTTGATCAACTGATTGGTATGAATAGTGAAAGCACATAGTATAACGTTTTCAACGAACTTCTGGCAGTCACAGTCAATTAATTTCGCTTGTACATCTGCATCGAATTCATGACACGCGCGCCATTGGCAATTAAATAAAACAGTGCGTCTGCTTTGGCAATAAATAAAGGCCTGACCGCCCCCAGTAATACGCCACACTCCGTATAGCGGCATGCAACTAAAACACCCCCCACTCACCTTGTATATAACAAGATGAATGGAGGGTGTGATCACTCTATGGCTGGTTAGGCAGCCCCTATAGTGGCGAGAGTGGCGAGCGTATTACAGCGTCAAACGACGAATATCACTCAGCAGCGTTGCAAGATACGCCGTGAATCGAGCTGCATCCGCACCATTCAAGGCACGGTGATCATACGAGAGGCTCAACGGCATCATCAGGCGAGGCTTGAACTCGGAACCATTCCAGACCGGTTTCATTTGCGACCGTGAAATGCCCAGAATAGCCACTTCAGGTGCATTAACGATTGGCGTAAAGGCGGTACCTCCGATGGACCCCAGGCTTGAGATGGTAAAACATCCCCCCTGCATTTCTTCACGCTTCAGCTTCTTGGACTGCGCCCGTTTGGCAAGATCAGCAAATTCGATAGCAATCTCGATCACGCTCTTCTTGTCGGCATCACGCAGCACCGGCACCATCAAACCATCGGGAGTATCAACGGCAATACCGATATTGACGTACTTCTTCCAGATCAGTTTGTCACCCTCAGGGTGTAGTGACACATTGAACTGCGGGAATTTTTTCAACGCATAAGCCACCGCCTTGATCATGAAAGGAAGCGGCGTCAGCTTCGCTCCTTCACGGAAAGCTTCTTCCTTGACAGAACGACGGAATGCTTCCATCTCAGTCACATCGGCTTCATCAAACTGCGTCACATGTGGCACATTCAGCCAGCTACGATGCAGATTGGTTGCCCCCGCCTTGAGCAAACGGCCCATGGGCTTCTCTTCAATTTCACCGAATTGAGAGAAATCGACAGCCGGGATCGGCGGAATACCCGCCCCCGTTGCACCAGAAGCAGCCGAACCCGCCGTTGACTGACCACTCTGTGCGGTTTTCAATGCCTGCTTGACGTATGACTGAATATCTTCTTTCAGAACACGTCCGCGAGGGCCGGTAGGTGTGACTTTCGTCAGATCAACGCCAAGTTCACGTCCCAATAGGCGAGCAGCTGGGCCGGCATGCACACTGGAACGTGTGCTGCGTTGCTCTTCACTCAATGACTCGGTACTGGGCTCGAATCCATCACGTGCAGCACGCTGCTGGGCAGAAGCATCCGAGGACTGACGGGCTGACGCAGCAGTAGAAGCATTTTGCGTTTCAGAGACAGGCGTTGCTTGCGGCTGTGCTTTCGACTCGGCCGGTGCGCTCGTCGTGACTTCGATCGTACCAATCAAATCGCCTTGCTTGAGTGAATCCCCTTCCTTCACAGCGACAGAAACCACTTTGCCTGCATATGGACTGGGAATATCCATGGAGGCCTTGTCAGATTCCAGTGTGAGCAAGGTGGCTTCTTCTTCCAGTGAGTCCCCTTCGCTGACTGCTACCTCGATCACAGGTACTGCATCGTCACTGCCAATATCAGGGACACGAAGCTCCCTGGTTTCTGTTCCCGAGGCCTTTCCGCTGGAAGATGCCTGTGCGGATGTGGTTGGAGCTTCAGAGACAGCACCTGCCGCAGTTTCAGATGAAGACGACGGACTTTCTCCAGCCGGTTGCGAATCAACTGCTGAAGACGTTTCATCGCCTGCAACTTTCATACGACCAATCACGTCCCCAGTGGAAACCTTGTCCCCTTCCTTGACGGTAATGGCCGTGATATGCCCCTGAACAGGACTGGGGATATCCATGGAGGCCTTATCGGACTCCAAAGTGATCAGCGTATCCTCAGCATCGATATCCGCTCCAGCAGAAACCGCGACTTCAATTACCTCAGCCGCCTCATCGCCGATATCAGGGACAACAATATCAATCTCGCTGCTCGTGGAAGCCGATTTGGATGTAGGCTGAGTTGTCGCAGATGTTTCTGCCTGTGTGGGCTCTTCCCTGGAGGAAGCCTCGGAAGCAGCAGTAGTAGATTCATCACGCTGTTCGCTACTTTCACTGGCATCAGTTTCCAGTTCGACAATGCTGTCACCTGTGGATACCTTATCCCCTTCGGCAACCAGCAAACGCTTGACCTTGCCACCCTTGGGAGCAGGAATGTCCATGGAGGCCTTGTCGGACTCAAGGGTAATAAGGGTATCTTCCGCGGATACCTCATCGCCTTCTTTTACCGAGACTTCAATAATTTCGACTGCCTCGTCGGACCCGATATCGGGTACCTTGATGATTTCGCTGCTCAACTTAGCGCTCCTCTCATCAGCTCATACTCTCGCTGAATGGGTCATTAACCTTGTATGCAAATCGCATACGTGTGAAACAACCATGACTCACCCTGACAGTTTCACACGTGAATGCTCCTGATATGCGTCGTGGATATGCACAGGGCATGTATTTGAATCGAACCGCTCCTACATGCACCTCATATCGACTACTTATACATACAGAGGGTCAGGTTTGCTGGGGTCGATACCGTACTTGTCAATCGCTTCCTTCACAACACGACGCTCAAGTTTACCCTGATCAGCCAGTGCCTTGAGTGCCATGATCACGACAAAATAGCGATTGACTTCAAAGAAATGACGGAGTTTTTCACGTGTATCAGAACGACCGAAGCCATCAGTGCCCAATACGTGATAGTCGGCCGGTACCCATGCCCGTACAGAATCGGCATAAAGCTTCATGTAATCGGTACTGGCGATGACCGGGCCTTCTCGCCCTTCCAGACACTGCGTTACCCAGGGCTTGGCAGGCTCTTCTTCAACATTAAGGAATGCCTGACGATCCAACGCCAAAGCCTCACGACGTAATTCATTGAAGCTGGTCACACTCCAGATATCAGCGGCCACATTGAAATCATTATGTAACAGCTCTGCCGCCGCTTCCACTTCACGCAAAATGGTACCCGAGCCCAGCAGCTGAACACGTGGAGCGTCATTATCTGTAGCCTCATTCAGCAGGTACATTCCCCGAATAATGCCCTCTTCACTCCCTTCTGGAATTTCAGGATGAACATAGTTTTCGTTCATCAGTGTCAGGTAGTAGAAGCAGTTTTCCTTGTCCTGATACATCCGCTTGAGGCCATCACGTACAATAACAGCCACTTCATGCGCATAAGTCGGATCATAGGCACGGCAGTTGGGAATTGTACTGGCCAGCACAAGACTATGACCGTCCTGATGCTGCAGACCCTCGCCATTCAATGTCGTACGCCCAGCGGTGCCGCCCAACAGGAAGCCCCGTGCCTGCATATCACCCGCTGCCCAGGCGAGATCCCCAATACGCTGGAAACCGAACATGGAGTAGTAGATGTAGAATGGCAGGAGTGGCTCACCGTAATTGGAATAGGCTGTCGAAGCCGCGATCCACGACGACATGGCGCCCGCTTCGTTGATCCCTTCCTGAAGAATCTGCCCCTGACGGTCTTCACGGTAATACATGATCTGACCGGCGTCTTCAGGTTCGTACTTCTGCCCTTCATTGGCATAGATACCGACCTGACGGAATAGCCCTTCCATCCCGAACGTACGTGACTCATCTGGCACGATGGGGACAACGCGTTTACCCAGCGTTTTATCCTTGAGCAAGCCATGCAGAATACGGACGAACGACATCGTGGTAGAGATTTCACGCTCACCCGTGCCTTTTGTCTGGCTGGCGAAGATCTTGTCATCCAGAGCGGGAATATCCAACGCCTCGAAATCATCCTCGCGCTCAGGCAAATAGCCATTCAGTGCAGCACGACGTTCCTGCAGATAGCGCATCTCGGGTGAGTCAGCCTCGGGACGATAATAAGGCATCCCCTGAGCCAGCTCTTCATCTGTCACAGGGATATCGAAACGATCGCGGAAGCCCTTGAGCGCATCATTGTCCATGGATTTGACCTGGTGCGCTTCCATTTCAGCTTCACCATGCCCGCCACCCATGCCATAACCCTTGACGGTATGCGCAAGAATGACAGTGGGTCGACCATTGGCATTGTGGAAGGCCTCATGATACGCCGCATAAACTTTCTGCGGATCGTGACCGCCACGGTTGAGCTTGTAGATCTCCTCGTCAGAAAGGTTTTCTACCATTTTGAGGGTTTCTTCGCTCTTGCCGAAGAAATGCTCACGGCTATATTTACCGCCCTGCGCCTTGTAACTCTGATATTCACCATCAACAGTGCTATCCATCGTGCGCTGTAGATAGCCTTTCTTGTCCATTTCGAAGAGGCGATCCCATAAACCGCCCCATACCACCTTGATGACGTTCCAGTCGGCACCACGGAACATGCCTTCCAATTCATCCATGATGCGGCCGTTACCACGTACCGGACCATCCAGACGTTGAAGGTTACAGTTGATGACAAAAATCAGGTTATCCAGATTTTCGCGGCGTGCAACGTGAATGGCACCGAGCGTCTCGACCTCATCGCATTCACCATCACCAAGGAACGCCCAGACTTTTCGATCACCTGCCGGTTCAATGCCGCGTGCATCAAGATATTTCATCATGCGCGCCTGATAAATGGCGGTCAGCGGACCAAGCCCCATGGATACGGTGGGGAACTGCCAGTAATCAGGCATCAAATAAGGGTGTGGATAGGAAGAAAGGCCATTGCCGTCCACTTCCTGACGGAAGTTATCAAGCTGTTCTTCTGTCAAGCGACCTTCGAGGTAGGAACGGGAGTAAATGCCCGGTGCAATATGGCCCTGAAAATAGACCATGTCGCCCTTCTGTTCCCCTTTGTTACCGCGGAAGAAGTGATTGAACCCGACTTCATAGAGAGTACAACTGGACATGAAGCTGGCCAGGTGCCCTCCCAACCCCTTGTGCTTGGCATTGGCACGCAATACCTGTGCCACGCTATTCCAGCGCACGGCAGAGCGAATCTTGCGTTGCAGAAAAACGTCCCCCGGCATACGCGCTTCACGATTGACTGGAATCGTGTTGCGATGCGGGGTAATGGGAGAGATCGCAGGGCGCATACCATCACGGCGCAAACGATCGGCAAGACGGCTGAGTAGATAGCGAGCACGCTCATCACCTTCACGATCCATCACTGAAACCAGTGAGTCTAGCCACTCCTGGGTTTCAATTGGATCGATGTCTTCTGTTGCCTCGAAATTCATGGGCGTCTCCGAATGGGAAATTGGATCTAATACCACTGTCACTCGTGGTGAACGCGCAGAAGTGGTTAGCAACCTGCCTATTGTAAAGGCAAGGTTTCTTTACCCTGACTGATGGAGAGCATGCCCGGCCCTGACACCCATCAAGTACGCGTACCGCTATTAGCGGCGTTTTCAATACTGGCTTCCAAGCCTGTTGGAAGCATGAATACACTATTGGCGAAAGGTAGACCCTTCCACCGTATAAATTCGATTGTGTCCGAAATAATCGGCAGGCGCGATACTGGAACGCTCATGCATTCGTCGCTACCGCTACAAACAAGCTATAACCTGACGCCTATGGCTGAACATTTTCTATACGGCTTTCCAGGAAAAGCGCCAAGGATAACCCGCCGCTGTACACAGGAATTATCCCATGAATAGCTACGAATATGCCATCATACGGATGGCGCCATTCGATTCATTGGATTCCAATATAGAAATGTGGCATCACTCTAACGTAGAAAGGGCATAGAACAGAATGTGCGACATTTCAGCAAATTCAACAGCGACATAACAGCAATCGTATGCCAGATAGTATACCGCACACAGTGCGACTACATTGAATCACATCCAGCAATAATTGCGGGGAAAGATACCGTAATCAACCGCTCGCTGCCAGTCTGGCACCTCTCTTTCGACCATGTTTCTAATGAAATAACGCAATAAAATATGCACGATCCCAATGTTTTAGCCCGTGCAACCGATATTCCGCCGCATATTTATACCAGAAACTATCACTCTATTGGCACCTTAGACATTAGTCTCAGCGAGCCAGGTTGCCGGGATCGAAACATGTTACGAAAGAGAATTCTTCGGTCAACATCACCCTATAGAGGCATGGTCATGGTACAAATCAGGAGCAACTGTTGATTCCGTGTACTATAAACGATGAGTACATAACAAATGCTGAGTCACGTAGCATCGGCTAGAGGATGTCAGGGAGGACACCATGCTAAAAATTTGGGGGAGAGCCAATTCAGTCAACGTAAAGAAAGTATTGTGGTGCGCTAGCGAGTTGGGTATCGAGTTTGATCGTATTGATGCGGGTGGTGAATTCGGTGTGGTGAATACTCCTGAATTCAAAGCAAAAAATCCAAATGGACTGATTCCCTGTATTGAAGACGATGGTTTTGTCCTGTGGGAATCCAATAGCATCATTCGCTATCTGGTAGCACGTTACGGTGAACATACCACCCTCTCACCTGCGACACTGGAAGCCCGTGCCAGTGCCGACAAGTGGATGGACTGGGCCAATCAAACGCTAATGCCACACTACAGCACACTCATCAGGCAATGTGTCAGAACACCCAGTTCCGAGCAAAACGCAGCACTTATTCAAACTGCCCGCGAAAAATTTAATCAGGCCATGGTTATCGTTAATGAAGCATTGGCACAAAGCCGCTGGTTCAGTGGCAATGAGTTCGGATTGGGAGATATCCCTGTCGGGACTTATGTAGCCTGTTGGAACCTGATTCCCTCACTCGAACACCCGTCACTTCCTGCATTGGAAGCATGGTTAAGACGGCTTCACGAGCGCCCCTATTTCAAACAGTGGGTCGACGTGCCATTGAGTTGATAGCAAGCATATGCCTGAATTCATAATTTATTGCCAGAAGACTTGGGAAGACATCGACAAGCCGTGTAAACTTGCTTCAAAAGTCCATTAATGACAAGCGATATCATGACTAAAACTCGAATTGGACTCATTTTTGGTGGCAAATCCACTGAACATGAAGTATCCCTGCAATCCGCCCGTAATATTTATGACGCGCTCGACCGTTCCCGGTATGAGATCGTGCTGATTGGTATCGATCGCCATGGTCAGTGGCAGCTATCTGATGCCGCCGATTATCTACAGAATGCAGATGACCCAAGTACCATCGCATTGGTAGACAGCGATCATAAACTGGCATTGGCGCCTGGCCGCCCTGAAGGTGAATGGCTAAGGATACAGGATCATCAAACCGATTTTGCCAATATTGATGTAGCGTTCCCCATCGTCCATGGCGCTACAGGGGAAGATGGCTCATTACAAGGGCTTTTGAAGATACTGGATATCCCTCAGGTAGGCTCAGGGGTATTGGGCTCGGCGGCCTGTATGGACAAGGATATAACCAAACGTCTGTTAAGAGACGCAGGTATCGCGGTAGCGCCCTTCATTACCATCAAAAAATCGTCATTAAAGACACTGGATCTGGATGCTGTTATCGCCGAGCTGGGGCTTCCTCTCTTCGTCAAGCCGGTTAATCAGGGCTCATCGGTTGGGGTAAGTAAAGTCAAAAGCAAGGAAGAGTTGCTCCCCGCCATTCACGACGCGTTCCGCTTTGATCGAAAAGTACTGATTGAAACGGGTATTGATGGGCGCGAGATAGAATGCGCGGTATTGGGGAATGAAACACCAGAAGCCAGCGTATGCGGCGAAGTTATCCTGAGTGATGAATTCTACTCATATGACACAAAATATATCAGTCAAACAGGGGCCAGTGTCGATATTCCTGCCAATATCACCCAACGAGAGTCCGATGCGATCCGCCAAACGGCGCTCAAGGCTTTCAACGTACTGGAATGTCTGGGGCTCGCACGGGTAGATGTTTTCCTGACACCGGAAGGTCAGGTTATTGTCAATGAAATCAACACTCTGCCCGGTTTCACACGGATCAGTATGTATCCGAAGCTCTGGGAAGCGACAGGCCTCTCCTATACCCCATTGCTGACCCGACTCATTGACCTGGCCATTGAAAATCATGCCGTTGAGGGTGAGATGCGCAGCAATGCCAATGATGTAGCGAGTGAATAATTCAACTGACTGACTGTCGTCATATTCTCGAAAGCCCTTGCATTCGTAAAGAGTGCGGGGGCTTTTTTAAAGCAATTATCTACAAATATGATTGCGCATTCAAAGACGCGTTTCTTTTCCTCCATCTGGCAGGACTCATGCCTTTCTCTTTTTGCCACAACCGCCTGAAATGACGCTCATCTCCAAAACCCAGGGCTTCTGCAATCAGGGAAATTGGCATAGTGGTTTCCTTGAGCAACATCGTGGCGCGATCAATTCTAATTTGCCGATAATACTCACCAATGGTCAAACCCGTATGAGCACGAAAACGTCTCGAAAGTTGGCGCGGCCCTAACGCAACTCTTTCTGATAATAGTGACATCGTCCAGCAACGCTCAGGACTCATGGAGATTAGATTTTGAGCAAGATGAACGGCTTTATCGGCATGTTGGCGCCCTGTAAGCCACGAACTTAGCTGGGGAAAATCACTGCTTCTGCGCAACGGCAACACCAGGTCTCTGGCAATCGCAATGGCCAGCTCATTACCGACAACATGCGTTGCCCAATTTAATAGGGTATCAATACCTGTTGATATACCCGCACTGGTAATAATATTACCGTCCGCCACATAAATACTCCCTCGTTTGACATCGATAGTTGGATCGATGTTCTTCAACATTTCAAAGAGGGAATGATGTGTTGTTGCAGAACGTTCTCGCAATAGCCCCGCCAAAGCCAATTGTATTGCACCGGAGCACACAGCCATGCAAGTTCGTGCATTCAAGGCTTTGTTTTCAAGCCAACCTACCACTTCAGGATGAGGGGACTCATTACTATATAATCCTGGCAGCAATAGAAGATCCGTATCATCCAAACTATCAGGTAAAGGCGCTATACCAGAGAGATTCAAGCCTCCCCACCACTCTATTTCAGGGCAAGGACCTATATATTCCACTTGAAAGGGAGGTATTCCGAAAAAGCGTGGATCGCTATCAACAAGACGATTGGCACTCTCCAATACCTGACATGGTCCCACCAGATCCAGCGGAACAATACCGGATTGAACAACCACCTTGACGACGACAGGTCTGGATTGGATCACTCATTGCCTCCATTTATTCAGGCAAGACTCAACGGATGTCACCTCTGCAAAACGACCATCGAGCACAACAGCCGTTCTCGCGATAATTTCCTGAGCAGATAGATCAATTCCTAGTACAGACATATCAAACGTTAGTGTCGCATCCAGTACAAAACTGACGGTAAAGCCGAGATCACTCGCAACGCGTGTGGTTGTCTCACAGCATTGCTCTGTTCGAATGCCACATATGTATAGGTGGTTTATCCCCTTTTCACGAAGCCATGTTTCCAGAACAGTTCCGGTAAAGGCATTGTGGGCATGCTTGTAAATGAGCAGGTCAGCAGCGTCCTCGAATTCTTCCATCGCCACAACGTGTCCTGACACGGGATCAAAAGGCCCATTGCTATTCGGTTCACTATGTAGAATACGTACGAGTGGTATCCCAACATTCCCTGCGGCATCCAACAGAGAACGAAGATTGCGTTTAAACGTAGGAAAGTGATCTGATTGCCAGTATGGCGAGTAGAAAAAGGAACGCTGAACGTCGACGAGCAATAGTGCAGATGAAGATGGATACATGTTGGAATCTCCAGTCAAATTAGAAGTGCTTCCAACTGTATTCGCTTTATACAATCCCTTGGAGGGTGAAAGGAGAGCCAAATCGGATATATCCGGACATGGTCATCGTTGAATAACACGTTTTTTAACGCGCATTCACCCTTGAAAAGAGTTTTCGTTACACCCGCTCCTTCAAAGATGCCACAAAGCGATCACGCTCTACCCGAGGCAGCATGCCGATAGGAATCGTTCTTACCCTACCTTTCTCTTTCAATCTCAAACGAACAGCGCTGCCATTCCGCCCCTTTTCAATTGACTTGATCTCATCATAATCGATGCTTATCAAACGTGGCGCTAATATCATTCCTCCGAAATAGCGAAGGCGTGATTTTTCAAGCCGTAAGACAGGATTACTGCGTTTGCGACGAAGTAAATGAATACCCATGATGAGCGCCCAAATGATCATGAGTATTAGAATTGGTAGCCCATTGGTGAGCGAATGATGTTCCACCGAAAAGTAGATCATCGTGAGAATGGCAGCCACAATGACTATAAAGCCCAATGCGAGTGTATATAGATTACGTTGGGGTTCATTGAAAAATTCATCCCTCAGTCGATGTACATGTCGGGAAGCCGGGGAAGTCGACTGGGAAGAGGTCTGTGGCATGAAAAGGTCTCATTCAGGGATCAAAAACAAAAACGATCAGATTCAGTTACGATATAAGCAGTGATAAAATCAAAAAGCTTGCCCACTGGCTGAGCATGATAAATTGAACGGAGAAACACTGCAAAATCAGGGCTAACACCTACATTTTAAGGTAAAGGTTATCACCAAACGCGACACACGGCGTCATTCACCTGTTTTCGCTCAAAACCGATTCGACATCTCCCATTATAAAATTGTTCCTCCCCATCAAACGATTTAGCTTCTGGAAATTTCACTGCATGACAGCACTTACTCTGGACCCCATTGGCTATGTCGAGGGATGCTATCCTGATAAATTCGGAATTCCACGCCAACCCGGCCTAGCCCCCTCTGCCACGGCCGAGATCGTGCTGGCTCACGAATATGCGCAGGCAGATGCTATCAGGGGAATAGAGGCATATAGCCATTTATGGGTCACATTCCTTTTCCATTTGAGTCCCACCCAGTGGCGCCCTCTCGTCCGCCCTCCCAGGTTGGGCGGTAACCAAAAAGTGGGGGTATTTGCCTCTCGCTCAACGCATCGTCCCAATCGTTTGGGCCAATCCCTCGTCGAACTGATTGGCACTGATACACGCAACGGTGTACGCCTACGGATTCGTGGACATGATTTAGTCAACGGTACACCCGTCATCGATATCAAACCCTACCTACCATGGGCCGAGAGCATACCTGATGCACATTCAGACTGGGCACCCAAGCCACCGCCCCGGCTACCCGTAATCTTTTCAGAAAAAGCGGCCCAACAACTGGCAAGAGATACAAATGCCCTCACCTTAAAAGCCTTGATTGTGGAAGTATTGGCACAGGATCCACGCCCGGCCTATCATCGAACATCAAGTTCTACAGCGAAAACACAAAAGAAGAATGAAGCTGGAGCATGTAAAGCACAGCCAGATGATAGTCACCATCAAGAAAGAATTTACGGCGTACGGCTTGTAGACAAGGACATCCGCTTCAGGGCAATAATGAAAGGCACCACTCTGACGATCGAAGTGGTGGATATAGAGAGCTTTTCATCTCATGAAAAATGAAAAAGGCGCCCTCTGTCCTGGCAGAATTGGGCGCCCTTAAGCTACTTCTATACTCGTCGCAACTCCTCCACATCATGGGATATGGAAGTGTGCTCAGTATCCATGCGTCAGCAAGAAGCAGGAATTAGTCGAACGCAATACCAATTCGGCGACCAACTTCTTCATAAGCTTCGATAACCCCCCCCAACCCCTTGCGGAAACGATCCTTATCCAGCTTTTCACGGGTATTGGCATCCCACAAACGGGCACCATCGGGCGAAAACTCATCGCCCAGATACAACTTGCCATTGAAGACACCAAACTCCAGTTTGTAGTCCACCAGCAAAATACCCGCTTCACCAAACAACTTGGTGAGAACGTCATTCACTTTGAGTGAGATGGCCTTGGCCTCTTCCAACTGTTCTTGAGTACTGTACCCAAGTGTAATCGCAAGCGACTCATTGATCATCGGATCATGCAATTCATCATTTTTCAAAAACAGCTCGAAAGTAGCCGGTGTCAGGGTTTTGCCCTCCTCAACCCCCAAACGTCGGCATAAACTTCCTGCCGCAACGTTGCGTACAACACATTCCACCGGAATCATTTGAAGGCGTTTTACGACTGACTCCTGGCTATTCAGCTCACGCTCAAAATGAACGGGTACGCCCGCATCGCGGAGCCTGGACATGATGAAAGCATTGAATTTGTTATTAACCATGCCCTTGCGCTCAAGCTGCTCAATGCGTTGACCATCGAAGGCACTGGTATCATCACGAAAATGCATGATCAAAAGATCAGAATCATCCGTAGCGAAAATAGACTTCGCCTTGCCCGCATAGAGTTCTTCGCGTTTTTCCATTTCCTGCTTCCCCGGGAAGTGCTGTCTGTAAAAAGTCAGCGGTAAGTAAACAACCTATGAAAATGTTTCTCATCCATACCGAGCCGCTATTGGCTTTGGTGTATATGGTCAAGATGTAAGACGATGGACAAACAATTGGTAATAGTGGCCAACTGAATGACAAAAATACAGATCTAAAAAGGTTTTTCTCGCGGCCGTGGGCTCTAGTCGGCAGTGAGCACTCTTAAAGATTAATCCCTGAGACATTATGCCTGTAAAAGCCGTAAGCGAATCCAGCACCATTGTTGCCAAAATAATCAGTACTCGAACCAGCAACAGCAGACTATAGCTCTCGCGCTTTAGAGCGACTCAATGTATGCCATCCGATTCCCAAAAACTGGTCAGCCACCTGGAAACGTGCGCCATCTGCCTCGAAAAGTGCAGAAAGCGCTTCATGGGCCAACTCGGGACGATTATTCTTTTCGGAAAGGTGAGATGCGATCACCTTCTGAAGTCGATCCGTACCCCATTCCTGCAGTAGCTCGATCGCCTGAGTATTTGCCAAGTGCCCCCAACGCCCACCCACACGCCGCTTCAGGCTGGGGGGATAAGGCCCTTCTGCCAGCATCTGGCGGTCATGATTACACTCAAGAAAAAGACCATCACAATCACCGAAACGCTTTTTCACATGTGACGTGGCATAGCCCAGATCCGTTAGCACCCCCAACACTCGACCCGCGGCTTCAAGCCGATATTGGACAGGCTCGCGCGCATCATGCGGAACTGTGACAGGGTCTATCGTCATATCCCTGATTTCAAAACGCTGCTCAGGATTGATGATCTGCAAACGCTCCAAACCTGCCAGCTTGCTTGCACCGGCTTTCCACGTGCCAGCTGTCAGATACACCGGAAGCTTCAACCGTTTGGCCAGGGTTTTAACACCCCGCAGATGATCACCATGCTCATGGGTGATCAGCAAAGCATCTATTTTTGCCGGATCAACCCCGAGTCGTGCCATTCGTTCAAGAGCATCACGTGCCGCAAAACCACAGTCAATCAGAACCAGTGCTTCGTTACTTTCGACCAGCGTAGCATTACCCTTGCTACCGCTGCCCAATGACGAAAATCGCATTAGTCCGCAGAATCAACATCAGTCGCATTACTATCGGACTGCTCGGAGAGATAACTATTCAATCCGCTGATGCAGGACTCTTTGGTCGTATTGTTCTTCAGGCAGAAAACATCAGTAGAGGATGTATCCGAACCCTGACGCACAGCAATCACGAAATTATTGGTTTCGATCGTGCCCTGCTGTGGCAATGTCGCCTTCACTCCGCCACCGTGCTGTGAAGCATAATCGACCAGATTGGGCCATACATCAGAAGGCGTGTCATTTACTACGAGCCAACGCTGATTATTGGCCTGGCTTATGGATACCCTCGGTTTGAACTGCTGATTCATTCCGGGTGGCTGAGGTGTCACAAAATGACCTTTGGGTGCCACAAAGGGTGCGGCTGCCTGAGGGACTGGCATGGCATCAATGAATTCGGATTGATAACGAGATGCCGGTAACTGTAATGGTTTTTCAAGCCTGGCGTTATAGTATTCGTAGTTACGATCGGAGTAATACTTGGTTCCACCACACCCACTGAGCACAAGAACGGCGATGGCTGGAACAGCAAACAGAGCAGAGCGTTTCAAATTGAACATGGGCACCATTATTGTTTAACTCCGGCGAGCTTCAGAGAGTCTGCGACGGTTGAGTGATGTTGCTCGGAAAGCCAGGTCAGTGGCAAACGAATTCCTGCCTCGGTATACCCCATATGGGCAAGTGCCCATTTTGCCGGAATCGGGTTCGGTTCGATACCCATGGCGTCGTTCAGTGGTGTCAATTGGCGATTGATGGCGCGAGCAACGTCCACGTCGCCCATCGTCGCTGCTACGCTCATGTCATGATAGAGCTTCGGTGCCACGTTGGCGGCAACTGAAATCACCCCATTACCACCGGCCAGCATAAACTCACAGCAGGTCGGGTCGTCACCAGAGTACAAACCGAAATCAGTCCCCTTGAAATGTTCGACCAATGCTTTGGCCCGATCGATATCACCGGTAGCTTCCTTGTATCCGACAATATTCTCAAGCTCGCCCAAACGAAAGACAGTATCGTTGGAGAGATCCACCCCAGTACGCTTGGGCACGTTATAAAGGATGACGGGTAAACCAACTTCAGAGACTGCACGGAAATGCTGATACAACCCTTCCTGTGTAGGACGGTTGTAATAGGGCGTGACCGATAAACAGTAGGATGCCCCGAGGGATTTCGCCTTTTTCGCCAGTTCAACAGCTTCCCAAGTAGCATTCGCACCTGTACCGGCAATGACCGGTATACGACCATCACAGGCTTCCACGATGGCACCAATAACCTTGAAATGTTCATCAAACGTCATCGTGGAAGGCTCACCTGTCGTACCAGCGGCCACGATACCATCAGTGCCATTTTCAAGATGGAAGTCTACCAGGCGGCGCAGCGCATCCCAGTCAATATCGCCGTTTTGCCGCATTGGCGTTATCAAGGCAACCATACTGCCAGTGATCATGTGTTACTCCCTTCTACAAACCTTTATAAGCGCCGTTTGGCATGAACCCGTGTTCATTTACAATCGATCAGGAACCGCTGGACCAAACCCCGACAGGGATTATAATCCATTCGATCATTATCCTGCTTCAGTGGGACTGAAATTCAATGCCTCCAATGTTACTGTTGAGCGTTCTCGCTGTACAGCCACCTTTTAGGTATTGATGCCCTTTCACCCGGTCAAATACCTCTTCATGACGAGATATTTTGCCACAGCCAGCCTTGCGGAGATTCTCATGAGCGTTGAATTAAACCAACCTGCGCCCGATTTTACAGCACTTTCAGCTTCATCTTCAGAGGAAAGTAGCCCCATAAGGATCACCGGTGAGGATGACTTTCATCTTTCCGACCACAAAGGCAAGCAGTTGGTTCTCTATTTTTATCCACGTGACTCTACCCCGGGGTGCACAAACGAAGGCCTGGCATTTGCCAGCTTGTTCGAACAGTTTACTGAAGCCAATACCGTCATTGTCGGTATTTCACGCGACACACTGAAACGCCATGAAAACTTTCGTGAAAAACAGGCGTTTCCTTTTCAACTCATCAGCGATCCGGAAGAAATACTCTGTAAACAATTTGATGTCATCAAGGAGAAAAAACTCTACGGCAAACTTCACCTGGGCATTGAGCGTAGCACTTTTCTGATCGATAAAGATGGCAAACTGGCGCAGGAATGGCGCAAAGTGAAAGTAAAGGGACATGCTGAAGAGGTCTTGGAGGCTACTCGGGCTCTTTCATGATCTTCACGATGAAGAGTCATCAGTTTTGTCCTGAAACAGGCAAGCCGGGCTGAAAATGCCCGGTGAGTATAAGAAGTGTCGTATGTGTTTTGAAACAGCTCATACGCCCTTGCGAAGAACGAAGCGATATTCACCCGCCTCTTCTTCTCTTGAGATGAGTGTATGGTGGCTCAACGCGGCAAAACTGGCAACGTCACCCCATGAGCCACTATCCGTAGCCAGCAGCTCCAAACACTCCCCTTCACTCAGCCCCACAAGGCCTTGCTTGGCCTTCAGTAATGGTAAAGGGCATGATAGCCCTCTTGCATCCACCTGTAGCACGATCTCTGGCGCATCTACCCCTGGCATCAACCGAACTCCCCATCAGTGTCAAAGCTTGGATGTTAAAATTCGGGCATTAAAATACCCACGTCAAAGTAGTTACCGCTACCCTTTGGGCACAATCACTCTTGAGCCCCATATTTTACAGACGCTCCATGATATAGCGACATGCTCAAGGTACAGGTTTCCCTGATTTCATCCTAAATCTTCACACACCCTTCGGCCAATGAATTAAACTGCCTTAATACAAGCAAACACTTGAGGCACAACACAGTTCGAAACCATCAGCCAACGTGAATAATCACCATTCACCTGTCATCATTGCAATCCGCGACGTGGCCAGCCTCATTTGAAAACAATTGTTATATAGTGACAACCCTACAATCCCTAGAAACCAAGTAATGAATATATTGCGTACGCCTGAAGTCGGAGCCTCTATGGAGTTTGTTTTAAGCGGGAAGTATTCAACCGTTTATTATGATCGTGGACGAAAGGTCTACATCAAGACCTTTTCACCCAAGCGTTTTGACCGTTTGAGGTACTTTTTACATATCCGCCCCTATCCCGGGAAAAATTTTGCGCTGGTGGCACATCAGCTCACCGAACAGGGTATCCGTGTCCCCGAAATACTCATCGCTGAAAATTATTATCTGGAAACCCGTGATATCGAGGGGAGCCAACTACGAGAGTTACTCCCTGATCACCCCGAATTGCAGGAAAAATTTGTTGAACTGATCGTCACGCTATTCAGAGCCGGTATTCACTGCCGAGGTCTCAATACCAAGAATTTTATTGTCAGGGATGAAGAACTGTACGCTATTGATCTGGACGCCTATAAAGCGGCAGGGGTCATCAAATTTCCGGAAAGAGAATTTCTTGAAAATCTGAAACGAGCGATCAAGGGACCTGAAGCCTATCTGTATGACCGTATCATCCAGAAACTGGGCATAGAAGACGCACCGTAGAAAAAGGATTGCCTGAAAACAAAAACCCCAGCACTTGGCTGGGGTTTTTAAATCTGGTGGGTCGTGTAGGATTCGAACCTACGACCAATTGGTTAAAAGCCAACTGCTCTACCAACTGAGCTAACGACCCTTGTTAAACCGGCTTTTCGCCGGATGTAGCAGAATAATACTCAAGCTCGAATACTAATATCAAGTATTGGTAAATGAACACGGTTGCTATGGTGGGTCGTGTAGGATTCGAACCTACGACCAATTGGTTAAAAGCCAACTGCTCTACCAACTGAGCTAACGACCCTTAACAATCCGCATTTTCTCTGCTTGAACTTCTATCAATACACCCAGATGAATTTTATCCATATACATGGATAGCTTTCTGTACATCTGGATATATTTCTATAATTACACGAAGAATTCGATATTTCTTCAGCCTGTAATTGATGAGTGGTGGGTCGTGTAGGATTCGAACCTACGACCAATTGGTTAAAAGCCAACTGCTCTACCAACTGAGCTAACGACCCTTACTCAACGGGCGGAAATCATACCCGCACCCTCGCTTTGTTGCAAGTGTTTGATTAAAAAGAGTGGAATAAATTGTTGGCGATGCTCAAAAAAGGCAATATCGCTTTCATTCATCCCTACTCTTTTCAATCTTCAGGCCAACATCTTTGCCCCTACCACTATGACTATTTATGGTAGCGGTTGGAACGACCACGTGCCTTCTCACTTGAAGAGCCAGCGCGTCCTCCACGAGGAGACTGCCCTTTTCGTGGATCATGTGATCGACGTGACTCTTGCTCATCATCACGACCAAAATTCAGTGCCTCACGACGGTTTTCGCGCGCAGTAGGACTATGAGGTTCACGCAATCCCCTTACAGGACGCCGTTTTTTCTTGTCACGGCTCCAACGGTTTTTCTCGTCCGGCGTAAGCTCCGGTGTTTTACGCAAAGGGAGATTAGCGAGCTGGGCAAGGTCGTCGACTTCATCCTGCGTCAGTTCTGTCCACTCTCCGGCCTTGGCCCGTTTATCAAGAAAGACGTTCCCGTAACGAACTCGCTTGAGCCGGCTCACCGTCAAATCCTGCGATTCCCACAAGCGGCGGACTTCACGGTTACGCCCTTCCAGAATCACCACGTGGAACCAGGTATTCACCCCTTCACCACCAAATTCCTGCACATCCGTGAAGTGTGCGGGGCCATCATCCAGTGTCACACCCTCAACCATGGCTCGAATGTTGTCCGGTGTTGGCGTTCCCATGACACGCACGGCGTATTCACGCTCGATCTGTGTTGAGGGATGCATTAAACGGTTAGCCAATTCGCCGTCCGTCGTGAAGAGCAAAAGTCCGCTGGTATTGATATCCAGACGCCCAATCGCAATCCAGCGCTCTCCTTTCAGGCGAGGTAAATGATCAAACACGGTACGGCGACCTTCCGGGTCCTTACGCGTGCAGAGCTCACCTTCCGGCTTGTTATACATGATAACGCGGCGTGGCGTCTCTTCATTACTACGCAAGGTGACCGGGCGACCATCGAGGCTAACTTGCTCGTTTCCTTCGATACGGTCCCCCAGCGTGGCTACTTCTCCATTTACGCTGACGCGACCATCGCTGATAGCCGCTTCCATTTCACGGCGCGAACCATAACCGGCGCGTGCAAGTACTTTCTGAAGCTTTTCACTATTTTCAGTATTCATCTTTATTCAACGACCTCCCGTCGTGTATTGGCGTCTCCGAGGGCTCGGTATGAGGTGACTGAGTGACAGTATCATTCGACTGAATACCCATATTGGGATCTAGAGAGTGCTCAGTCGCATTTTCATCAACATCTATACTAGCAACCCCGTCTTCAGCAGCAGACTCATCATGTTCGATGTCCGCTGCTTCGACATGAGCCGAGCTCCGGTTACGCATGCGTTCATTCAAACGCTCATTGATCTGGCCAAAATCCAGACGTGTTATTTCCAGATGAGACGTATCCATAGCCGCATCCAGCTCATCTTCTTCCAAATCATCATTCGTGTTTTGCAGAAGCGCCTGAGTAGCCGCCATGGCCGCAGACGTTTCAGCATCTTCGGATGCAGTGGTGTCATCAGGCACATCAGCAAATTGCTCAGCCAGTTCGGCCATCGGCGGTAAATCTTCCAATGTCCGTAACCCCAGGTCATCCAGGAAGCTACGCGTGGTGGCATAGACGGCTGGGCGCCCTGGCACATCCCGATGCCCAACCACTCGAATCCAGCCACGCTCATGTAGCGTCCTCATGATCGTGGCACTGATGGAAACCCCTCTGACCTCTTCGATGTCCCCACGTGTGACCGGCTGCCGGTAGGCAATCAATGCCAACGTTTCCAACAACGCTCGAGAATAGCGCTGCGGGCGCTCTTCCCAAAGGCGAGACACCCACCGAGAGAGCGAATGGTCAATCACCAGACGAAATCCGGAAGCACTTTCGATCAGAGCCATGGCCGACCCTTCAAGCCGCCGTTCTATATCACTGAGAGCTGCACGAATCTCCCCCCGAGAGGGTTGCTCATATTCATCGAACAATACCAGCAGCTGATCCAGCCCGAGCGGTTCTCCACTGGCTAATAACGCCGCTTCAATAATGCGATCCAATGAAGGGGACGAAGAAGGTTCAGTCATGGGTCATCCTGATCTTCGAATACACTTTCATCGCCGGAAGAAAGTTAATCATAAAGGCGTCAGTCATAAGGGCTTTCATCCGATGGCCTGTTTTGACCGGTAGAAGCATCATCAAATGGGCTATCATCTGCAAAAGGATCGCCCCCTGCCGACTCGCGAAGCCGGACATGAATAGGTGAAAGTGCAGCATTTTGAACGATTTCGATCATTTGCTCCCGGCAAAGTTCCAACAATGCCATGAACGTCACTACAACACCCGCCTTACCTTCATCAAGCGTAAAAAGTGACTCAAAGGGCGTAAACTGGTCGGCGTGAAGTTGTGCAATAATCGTACTCATACGCTCCCGAGTGGAAAGCGTCTCACGCTCGATCTGGTGGCTTTGCCGTAGTTCCACCCGACTCAGCAAACGCCCAAGTGCCGATAACAGTTCATCCAGTGAAACGTCGGGATGCACAAGACGTTGTTCAATTGGTGGAAGCTCAGGACTCGCACTAAACCAATCCCTTCCCATACGCGGCAAGGTATCGAGGGTTTCAGCTGTCAGCTTAAGCTGCTCATAGGCTTTCAACCGTTCGATCAGAAGAGCAGTGGGATCATCTTCATCGTCCTCGTCGTCCCCTTCTTTGGGTTGACGAGGTAGCAGACTTCGTGACTTGATCTCGGCCAACATGGCTGCCATCAGCAGATATTCAGCCGCCAGATCAATCCCACTGGTCTCGATCATGTCCACGTACTCGATGTACTGATGTGTGACCGCGGCCACATTGACGGCCAAAATATCCAGATTCTGCCGACGAATCAAATAAAGTAGAAGATCCAGTGGCCCTTCGAACGTTTCCAGAAATACACGTAATGCTTCAGGAGGAATATAAAGATCCTGAGGCATTTCCTTGACCTCTTCCCCATCAACACGCGCAACAAACAATGCTGCCACACCTGCTGTTGAAGCAGAGGTAGCGCCGTTTGGCGAAGACTCATTGGTGGGAGGAGCGTCGAGACTCATGGGGAACTCGGCTAAATGGGCAAAAGAAGCGAATATATAAGCTAGTTTAACAACCCTGCTCAATTTCGCCCAATGGTTTTGTCTGGACAACAGTCAAAATAGCCCATACGGGTTTCGACATGAAAATTCCCGCGTATCACAGCGAATGCTGTTAAACCTTTAGTGCCCGAATTGTTCAACGAGCCAATCCACAAAAATGCGGACACGCATACTCAATTGCCTACTCGACGGATAGATGACGGAAACAGGGGTAGTGAATGTCGAATAGTTATCCAACAAAGTCACGAGCTCACCAGAGGCCAGAAATTGAGAGACTACCGATTCGTGAATTTGCGCCACTCCTAACCCTGACAACATCATGCGTATCACGCCAGCACTATTATTGGCTGCAATATCAAAGCGGGAAATCTGATATTCCGTATCCTCCTGGCGAAAGCACATGGGCCATATTTCACTCGTCTCGGCACTAAAATAACCTATAATCTGGTGTTCATCCTGCAATGATTGTGGTGTGTCAGGTGTGCCATGATGGGCCAAATAATGTGGACTGGCGCAGGTGATGACTCTGTCATTGAACAAAGTACGTGCAATCAGTGCAGAATCGTTCAATGCGCCAGCACGAACTACACAATCAACACCTTCATCTACCAAACGCACAGGCCGATCTGTTATTCCCAATGCTATTTGTATGTCGGGGTAGCGTTGTCGAAAATCATCCATTCGTGGAATCAGGACGAACTCTGCCAACGAACAGTGCATATCCACCCGTATACGACCTCGCGCCATTGCGCCCATTCCACGTAATGCCAGATCGGCCTCATCCAGCTGGGCAACGATATCAGAGATTCGGCGGTAATATTCTGCCCCCTCTATCGTCAAAGAAACAGAACGAGTAGTACGCTGGAGCAAACGTACCCCAAGATGATTTTCCAATTCACGCAGGGCTTTGCTCAATGAGGAACGTGGCATCTCCAACTGTGCAGCAGCACGAGTAAACGAACCTGCCTCAGCGATACGTTGGAAGGCTTTTATCGCCGTCAAGTGATCCATCGATTCATTACCTGTTGGAAATTACTTCAAAGGGACAACCACTATTGATACAGCCATAAATAACCACACCCACTGTACACAATCATGGATAAAGATGGCATCTTTTGACCCATTATGGAAACATGAAAATTACGTATGCTAAGTCAGCTCCAATTGTGAACTTGAGAGAAACAAAATGACTAAAGCATACACACATCAGGAATCTCTACTTCAACAACGCTATGGGACTCAGAAAGCACCCGATACACTGCGTTGGACCAAGGAAATAGAGACAATACTATCCCACCGCTCCGTTAGACACTTCTTGCAAAAGGATCTTCCGGAAGGGACATTGGAAACACTCACCGCAGCAGCGCAATCGGCTTCGACGTCTTCAGCTCTCAACCAATGGAGCCTCGTTGCCGTCACTGATTCCTTGGTGAAAAAAACACTTGCCGAGGCTATTGCTCGTACAATTCCAACTACACGACTTCCTCTCATGGAGGAAGCACCTGCATTATTATTATGGATTGCCGATGCCTCCAGATCTGCAGAAATCACGGCAGCCATGGGTGATGATCCTTTTGTGCTCTCCTATTTGGATTCTTTTTTAATGGCATCGATTGATGCTGCCCTGGCTGCGCAAAATGCAGCCATTGCAGCAGAATCACTCGGGTTGGGTATTGTTTATTTAGGCATGATGAGAAATGCTGCACAGGAGGTGGCTGACATTATAGGATTGCCTCCCTATAGCATGGTGGTATTTGGAATGGCTTTGGGTGTTCCTGATCCTGACGTGATGACTGAAATTCGCCCTCGCCCAGCACAGGCAATGGTGCTACATCACAACCATTATGCACAGGAGCGCTACAAGAAATACGTTGCTGGATTCGAGGAAGCATCTCAAACCTTCAGGGCCTCACAGAGCATGAGTGAAAAGACATGGACGGATGCCATCACAGAATCTATGACAAGCATGCACTATATGGGAGGAAGAGAAAAATTGCGGTTAATGGTAGAACAGCAAGGTTTCAAGCTTCGTTAGGCGGCTTGGAAAATACATGTAGAGGGGACGTTTACCCGACCGTGGCTTTGCCCGACGTGTGTTTATAACCAGCTTATCTAGTTGCAGCACATATGACGTTTTGTTCCTCACCAGCATTCGTGTCAATGATGAGTAGAAATACATGAAGGAAAGTGAAGCCAATATGGCTTGAGCCTCACCTCTCCACATACACCCTTTCTGCTCCGCTGCTGTCTGGTAATTGCTGACGCCCGCCTTGCAGCCCGTAATCAAACACCTTGCGGCGGACCTGCCAGTAGCGTCCTACCTTGCGGGCTATCACAAAATCAGGCGCTCGCAGGCGATCAATGCCATTCAGCACTTCATCCAATGAAGCCGGGTGCCAAGTGACACCCGGCGCTTTCATGTGACGGGTTAAATAAACATCCTCAAAGAGTTGGCGCTGTGCCTGCGTTTCCATCGCAAACCACTCACTGACGCCCTCCCCCTCTTCATCCAGATAATCAACCTTGAGGCGCTCTACGCCACGTCCATTCATCTGGCGGGAGAGGCGCATGGCCGCGACTTTGACAACACGCGCATCTTTCAGACGAAGAATCTCCTTGAGCTGCCGATCGACATCAACCAAAGCCGCCTGACACTCACGGCAACGTCGTGCTGCAATATCATTTTCGGCACCACAATGCGGACACTCCCTGAAGCGAAAACGGTAATCACACTGCTGAAGCCGAATACCTTTGGGGGAAGTTCCGTCGGCTTCTATCAACCCCTGACACCGTCGCCCAAAATGCTCAAGTACGATATCGCCGTCCCGTCGCCCCCAAAACAGATTGGCAAATCCACACAAGGGACAGGGCACTTGAACAATCTCGGTATCGGCAGCCGGCCGTGGTTCGCTCACTTCCGGCGCATAGAGATCCCATGGGTTACCTGCATAATCGAGTATCAGACAATTCTGCTTTCCCTCCGCCAGCCTTAACCCACGCCCGATAATCTGTTGATAGAGGCTGACAGATTCCGTAGGTCGCAGGATCGCAATCAGGTCCACGTGCGGGGCATCAAATCCCGTGGTTAACACGGAAACATTGACCAAAAACTTAAGCTGCTGCTGTTTGAATGCCTCAATGAGACGCGCTCGTTCATCCAGAGGCGTTTCCCCCGTGATCAGAGCTGCATTGTCTGGGGGAAGTAATCCGACAACCTCCCTCGCATGATCTACACTGCCTGCGAAGATCATGACGCCCTTGCGGTCTTCTGCCCGTTCGATAATTTCCGCCACGATACCCGGGGTAACACGCTTGTGCTCGGTACGGGAGGCAACATCCCCCGGAGAAAACCGGCCTTGATCCGTCAGCAGCAAATGCGAGAAATCGTAGGACTCCACGGCGACATCAATGCGTTCAGGCTTCGTCAAATACCCTTGCTTAACCATCCATCGCAAGGGCAGTTCATACACGCAGGCTTTAAAAAAAGCATCCTCTTTTCCGCGCACGAAACCATGATAATGGCGATGATAGATAAAACCTTGCCCCAAACGATAAGGCGTAGCGGTTAACCCCAATACTTTGAGAGAAGGATTGGATTGACGGAGGGCTGTAATGACACGCTGATAGCTGGACACTGATTTTTTATTCTTTCGCCCGGCCTGTTTTTTCCCATGGCTATTCGCATCCTGCTGGCTTTGACGTTCATTCGTAGCGTCAGCATCAGCATCGGTAATCGCTTCTTCATCCACATCAGCCCGAGTGTCAAAGATATCCACCCGATGGCATTCATCGATCACCAGTAAGGTGAAATCACCCGTGGCAAATTCCTCCAGGCGATTAATGACCGATTGCACGGAAGCAAAGACTACCTGGCGCTGGTTCTCTTTACGCCCGAGGCCTGCGCTGAAAATATCGGCTTCCTGCCCATAGGCACGATACTTGGCATGGTTTTGTTCAACCAGTTCACGCACATGCGCCAACACAAGCACTCGGCCACGTGCCAACCGAGCCAGTTCAGCAATTACCAGCGACTTGCCAGCCCCCGTGGGCAGTACAACAACCGCAGGATCAGAGCTACCTTTGAAATGCTCGATGACGCGTTGAACAGATTCCTGCTGATAAGGACGAAGAATAGGCGTATCAGGAGACATAAGAATCATCAGTCAAGAAAGCGATTGCCGGAATAGCACCAGTGACATAAATTCAATGACAGGGTTCCAGTATTATTCCGTGCAGTTGGATTAAGGATGCATAACCATAATGAAAATTCATCTTCTGGATGCCAGAGAAACACTCATTGCTATTCATGATCAGATCATCCAAATCCTCGAAGAGGTTTATCACAAGGCCGATCAACAAATTCCTCTACAGCCGCTGGATGTCACGGTTAGAGCTAGTCGTTCCAGCATGCCGGAACTCATTATCAGTGGAGGATGCTTTGAGCCAGGGTTGATCAATCTCTTTATTTCGCCGGAAGTGCTTATTGATAAAGTCGATATCCGTGAGGAGCTGGCCAGCACCTTTGCTCATGAGCTTCACCATGCATCCCGCTGGGATGGCCCAGGCTATGGTGAGACCCTGGGTGAAGCGCTCGTATCAGAGGGGCTCGCCGGATTTTTTGCACAAGAACTCACGGGGGCGCCACCTGCCCCCTGGGAAACGGTACCCAAGAGTGAATTGGAACCTTTCCTCAAAAAAGCCAATAAGGAATGGAATAATCCAGACTACAATCACTGGGAGTGGTTCTTTGGCTCGGATAACGTCCCAAGGTGGATCGGCTATGGGATCGGGCATACCGTTGTTGCTGACTACCTACAAAATACAGGGAAAACGGCCGCCCAATCCGTTCATACGGCCCACACACACTTCCATCCCTATTTACGGGAAGACATAAACCGCGCATCCACTCCTTACAATAGCAACCAAGCATTATAACGGAACTAACCAAAGCTATCCCTACATGTATCCCTTCCCAAAACATCGACGGGCCGCATTCAGCTTATGAATGTGGCCCGTTTTCGTGTTGGATCTCGTCGCCTAATCTACAAAGACACGCGCATTGCGGAACATCCTGAGCCAGGGCCCCTCCTGCGTCCATTCAGCAGGGCGCCAGGAGTTTGTGACGGCTCTGGACACGCGTTCAGGGTGCGGCATCATGATCAATGCACGCCCATCCGCAGACGTCAGACCCGTGATACCTTCTGGTGAACCATTGGGGTTGGCAGGATAGCGGGTAGTCACTTCGCCATAGTTATCCGTATAACGCACTGCAACCAAACCCTGTGTCTGAATCTGCTGCTGTTGCTCATCGCTGGAGAAGTGTGCGAACCCTTCCCCATGCGCAACCGCAATCGGCAAGCGAGAACCCGCCATGTCTTTCAGCATGATGGACGGTGTTTCACCAATCTCGACCATGGAAACACGAGCTTCGAACTGTTCGGAACGGTTACGCACGAAACGCGGCCAGTTCTCCGTTCCCGGAATCAGTTCGGAAAGCTGCGACAACATTTGGCAACCATTACAAACCCCTAGAGAGAAAGTGTCGTTACGCTCAAAGAAGGCTGCGAACTGGTCACGAACACCGTTGTGATATAACACAGACTTGGCCCAACCGCCGCCCGCACCCAATACATCCCCATAGGAGAAGCCACCGCAGGCCACCAACCCTTTGAACGATTCCAACGTGATACGGGATTCCAGCAGATCCGACATGTGAACATCAACGGCATCGAAACCGGCCTGATTAAAGCAGGCTGCCATTTCAACATGCCCGTTAACACCCTGCTCTCGCAAAACTGCGACACGTGGACGTGTCGACAGATTCAGATAAGGTGCTGCCACATCTTCTTCATGGTCGAAGCTCAAGGACGCATGAAGGCCCGGGTCGTCTCTGTCCAGAAGCGCATCAAATTCCTGCTGCGCACACTCGGGGTTATCACGCAGAGCCTGAATACGATAGCTGGTTTCAGCCCAGTGTCGTTGAGCGGTAATGCGGTCAACATCCAGTAATACGTCGGACTGATGCGTGACAACAATATGGTCATCATCACGCAAGCGCGCTACCGCAAAGGTGGTATCATCCAGACCATACTGCTCCAATACCCCTTTCACTGCCATCAGGTCGCTCTCGCGTACCTGAATAACAGCCCCCGCCTCTTCATTGAAGAGAACGTTCAGGGCATTCTCTTTTTCCCTCGTCAGCTGGGAGAGCTGGATATCCAAACCTACGCGGCTGGCAAAGGCCATTTCGGCCAGGGTAACCATTAAGCCGCCATCACTTCTATCATGGTAAGCCAGCAAATGCTGATTTTCGTTCATCTGCTGGATAGCAGCAAAGAAGTTGGCCAAATCCTCGCTGGAGTCAACATCCGGCACTTCACTGCCCACCTGCTTGTACACCTGAGCCAATGCAGACCCACCCAGGCGGGTTTTGCCTCGCGCCAGATCGATCAATAGCAAAACGGTTCCGCTTTCTTGCGTCAGCTCCGGTGTCAGCGTCTGCATGGCATTCATGACAGGGCTAAAGCCCGTCGTAATCAGGGAAAGCGGCGCTGTAACGCGTTTCTCTTCATCGCCATCCTGCCAACGTGTGCTCATGGACATGGAATCCTTGCCCACTGGGATGGCAATCCCGAGAGCTGGGCAAAGTTCCAAACCTACCGCCTTGACGGCCTGATACAGCGCCTGATTCTGCCCGGGTTGGTCGGCTGCACTCATCCAGTTGGCTGAAAGCCGGATATCGCTCAACTTATTGATGCGAGCTGCCGCCATATTGGTAATCACTTCAGCCACTGCCATGCGGGCCGATGCTGCAGCGTCGATAATGGCTGTCGGCGTGCGTTCGCCAATCGCCATGGCTTCCCCTTCAAGGGTATCAAAGGTGCTGGTGGTTACCGCGCAATCAGCGACGGGTGTCTGCCACGGCCCAACCATTTGATCTCGTGCCACCATGCCGGTAATGGACCGGTCACCAATAGTAATCAGGAAGCTCTTGGATGCTACCGCAGGGAGTGTCAGCACACGTTCCATCGCATCATCCAGCGTGACGCTATCCAGCTCCAGCAAAGGGAAATGGACAGATTCTGTGGTGTATTCACGCGCCATTTTGGGCGGTTTACCGAAGAGCACATCCATCGGTAAATCAATGGGAGTCTCTTCACGAGCAAGGGAAACATCGGCTTCACGGGGAATATCCTCGCCCTGCTCGATACGCCCATCCTTGACCGTCAGGTGGTGAGCTTCCAGTGCTTCCCCTACCACCCCGTAAGGGGCGCGTTCACGCGTACAGATAGCATCGAAAACATCCATGTGCTCGGGTGCCACTGCGAGCACATAACGTTCCTGTGATTCATTACACCAGAGCTCCAGCGGGCTCATCCCGGGTTCATCATTGGGCACGTCGGCAAGATTGAAGAGGCCACCACGACCACCATCCTTCACCAGTTCTGGCAAGGCATTGGAGAGGCCACCTGCACCCACGTCGTGAATAAAGCAGATCGGGTTTTGCTCACCCAACGCCCAGCAGCGGTCGATTACTTCCTGTGCACGGCGCTCCATCTCGGGGTTATCCCGTTGAACGGAAGCGAAATCAATGGATGCATCGGAACCGCCCGAAGCAACAGACGAAGCAGCACCACCGCCCAAACCGATCAGCATGGAAGGGCCCCCCAGCACGATCAGCTTCGCCCCCACGGGGATCTCCCCCTTATGCACATGCGCGTCACGAATATTGCCATAGCCACCTGCCAACATGATGGGTTTGTGATAACCATAACGTTGTTCGCCTGTCACGGAGGGCGCATCCATTTCCAGGGTACGGAAGTAACCAGTCAGATTGGGACGCCCGAATTCATTGTTGAAGGCCGCCCCCCCAATAGGCCCATCAAGCATGATATCGAGCGCTGACTTGATACGCTCAGGATAGCCATAGGCAGGCTTTTCCCACGCATGTGTGTAATCAGGAATACGCAAATTGGAGACACTGAAACCGGTCAATCCGGCCTTGGGCTTCCCGCCAATACCCGTAGCACCTTCATCACGAATTTCCCCACCCGCCCCCGTGGCAGCACCGGGGTGAGGCGCAATCGCTGTGGGATGGTTGTGCGTTTCCACTTTCATCAGAATATGGACGGGTTCTTTTGTGGCCGCATATACCTGATCGTGAGGTTGTGCGAAGAAGCGCCCGGCTGTGGGCCCCTCGATAATCGCGGCATTATCACTATAGGCGGAGAGCACGCCTGCCGGCGATTGTTGATGGGTGTAACGTATCATCTTGAACAGCGAATAAGGCTGAGCTTCGCCATCAATCGTCCAATCCGCGTTGAATATCTTGTGACGACAATGTTCGGAGTTGGCCTGTGCAAACATCATCAGCTCAACATCCGTCGGATTACGCCCCAGCCGTTGGAAGGCGCTGACCAGATATTCCATTTCATCATCCGCCAGTGCCAAGCCAAGCGTTCGGTTGGCCTTTTCCAGTGCCGGCAGCCCTTCAGCAATGACATCCACCTGGCTCAAGGGCCTGGGGTGATGCAAGTCGAAGAGACGTACGGCATCTGACGAATCGAAAAGAACCGTCTGTGTCATACGGTCATGCAACACGGCCGCAACGGCATTTACCGTCGCTTCCTCGCCACCTTCCTCGACATTCGCTTCTTCGTGCTCGAGAACCACATGGAAAGCGATACCCCGTTCGATCCTTACCACGTCTTCAAGGCCACAGTTGTGGACGATATCAGTGGCTTTGGTGGACCAGGGGGATAATGTCCCCAGTCGAGGTACGACCAGATAAAGCCTGCCCTCCCGATGTGGACTTTCTTCATTCGCATTGAGGAGCTCTTTTAAACGCTCAAGCTCGAAGGCTTCGAGCGAACGTTTTGCCTCAATGAAATAACGGTATTCGGCGGTGAATGAGCGGACCGTGGGGGTGACCTCGTGGAGTCGATCCAACAATTTGGCATGACGGAACTCGGAAAGTGCACGGGAGCCTTGCAGTTCGAGCATGACGACGTGGCCTCTAGCGAAATGGCGAATGTAAGGAGGTAATCGTTGAAAACCGGAAGCCCTTCACCGGTCCTCTTGGAAAGGTCGATATGATACTCGAAACTGGTGAGAGTCGCGAAGGGAAGCTGAATTTATTTTCATCGTTGTCTCATTCCGCTTTTCGTCAATCTCTTGCATTATTGTGTACGACTTTACGCAAGTAGTGGATCTATACCGGTATGAATACCCCTTCGGCAATACGATACCCTGACCCTTCATCACGTTGGCATCAGGCTACCTTCTCGCTCACACATGAACAGAGGCACTGGTTGACCCTTCAGGGTTCATTGACAGTAGCCCTTAAAGCATTAGGTGAATTCAGTTTACGAGTTCTTTTCGAGGGGAAAGAACGGGTATGGCAGGATGAAGCAAAGGCTTTGGAACTTCACCCCGGGGAAGAAGCATGGGTAAGAGAGGTCGTAATGGCGTTGGACGGTATCCCTTGTGTCGCTGCGCGAAGTCTAACGCCCCTGAGCGCTTCGAAAGGCGATTGGCGAGGGCTCAGACATTGCGGAAATACGCCTTTGGGAAGCCAACTTTACCATCGTGCCAATATTCGACGAACGCCTTTTCAGTGGTGTACATGGCCGATTGGTGTGACGCATCAAAACAGAACGTCATGGGAGGCACGCCTGCTCAGGATGTCGGAAGGGCCTGAGCAATATCATAACGACACAGCATCAGGCCGATGCACCTCAGGCACCAAAAAGCCATGCTGTCATACCCCGTTATTCGCCCGGCGCTCGATTTTCTACAAAAGCCATCATGGGCAATGGAGAAAACCGACCAGACTGGCAAGTTACAGGTGGACATCAAATGGTAGCCCCATGCTCGTAATGGAGTGCTTTTTACCCACATTTTGGCTATTTGCCCAAGGCTATCAGCCACTCAATCTGAATCCTCGCTGGTCGCCGTGTCGCCGTGCCCGCGCTTATACGCGAAAAAATCCCTGAGTAAGCGTTTCGAACGAGAGGCCAATACCCCCCCAGTAACGGCAGGCACCTGCGAATGCCAAGGCTGCATTAGCAGATTGGCCCTGGATTCAATCATCCCCGTTTTAGGCTCAGGGGCGGCATAGACAATACGAGCAAGCCGCGCATTGATCACCGCACCCAAACACATCATGCATGGTTCGAGTGTCACGTACAGGGTGCAGCCCAATAAACGATAGTTATCCAGATATTCCGCGGCCTGACGCATGGCGATAATTTCAGCATGGGCGGAAGGATCCCCCGCACCAATCGGTTGATTAAAACCGCGGCCAATAATATCACCGGCACTATTCACCACGACTGCACCAACAGGAACTTCACCTTGTTCTGCCGCAAGATGCGCCTGTTCGAGGGCACGATGCATGTAAAAATCGTCGCTTCTCACCAAGGGTTATTTCCACCAGGTATCCTGAGGCGTGACAGGGACAGTACGTTTGTGACGTGTTGCAAGGAAGAGTGACTCAATACGCTTGGCAACAGCCTCTGACACCTCTTTCCCTTCCAGATAATCATCAATCTCGGCATAGCGAACACCTAACGCCTCTTCATCAGCCAATGCAGGGCGGTCATCTTCAAGATCAGCCGTCGGTACCTTACTGGAAATACTGGCCGGTGCTCCCAGTTCAGCCAACAATTGGGCCCCCTGCCGCTTGCTTAAACCGGTGAGCGGTGTGATATCGACCCCACCATCACCATATTTGGTGAAAAAGCCCGTGACCGCTTCCGCTGCATGATCGGTTCCCACCACAAGAGCCCCAACCTGCCCGGACAGTGCATACTGAGCTACCATCCGTTCACGCGCCTTGATATTGCCACGCACAAAATCGCTCAGACGCGACTCGCTTTTATCGGGCAATGCCTCTGCCCAGGCCTTGGCGACACTTTCAGCGCTGGCATCAGCGGCGGCTTTGACATTAATGACTGTTCGATAATCAGGTGCAATAAAATTCAAGGCAATCTGCGCATCGGCTTCATCAGCCTGTTCACCATAAGGGAGACGCACCGCATAAAAATGAGCCTCGTACCCCTCCTTGCGCAGCCCCTCTACAGCGAGCTGACATAACCGCCCTGCCAAAGCAGAATCCTGGCCTCCACTAATGCCTAACACCAGCCCCTTGGTATGGCTTTTCTTTATATAGTCCTGAATGAAGCTGACGCGCTGGGCGATTTCCTGTTGAGCATCGATATTTGGCTTGACTGCCAATTCACTAAGGATCGTTTTACGCAAAGTACTCATGATCTTCCCGTCATCTGTGAAATATGTCGTTCAAAAAAGCTGTTTTTATTGGAATGTGTCATCTTTTATTGAATTTTTACATTGCCAATAGCGTGTAGACTCGTGAAAGTGGTCACTATTTTCCCATTTACTGATCAAAAATTTATCATGTTATGGGGCCTTCCGTAATTTGTTTCACCTGAATTGGCATTAATTCACGTTTCTTTCATACCCAAGGCCGCAGTGAGGCTCAACATCTGTCTTCAAACGTGACAGAATAGTCAGCCTAGGACAGGTGTAGACATCACGGTTTAACCGATACGGCTCACATGTGGGTAAGCGCTGAAGTCTTTATGATTTAGAGGCTGATGGATGTGCTAATGCGTGAGCACCGCTTCATGGATTGACTACACTTGGCTGGTACAATATGACATTTCCAGATAGGGAGCCTTGATCGTATGACCACTTCAACGGAAGAGGTAGATGTCCTGCTCGTAGGCGCAGGTATCATGAGTGCCACTTTAGCTTCCCTTTTGCATCAGGTTGAACCGAATCTGAATATTCAGATCATTGAACAGCTCGCCGGTCCGGCCCAGGAAAGCTCGAACGCCTGGAACAACGCTGGAACAGGGCACGCAGCATTGTGTGAGCTCAACTACACACCTCTGCAAAAAGATGGCTCCATCGACATCAGCAAAGCGGTCAAAATCAACACCTCTTTCGAAGAATCCAAACAACTCTGGGCGTATCTGGTAGAACAGAATGCCATTGACTCACCTGATCGCTTCATTCACCCCGTTCCCCACATCAGCTTTGTAAAAGGCAAGGACGACGTTGAATTTCTGAACAAACGTTATTCTGCCATGCATGCTCACCCCTGCTTTTCCAGTATGAAGTTCACTACAGAGAATGAGCAGATAAAGGAATGGGCGCCCTTGTTATTCGAAGGCCGTACGGGGGATACGCCTCTTGCTGCCACACGCGTGGAAGAAGGTGCGGATGTTGACTATGGTGCTCTGACGCGCCTGCTGTTCGACTATCTCGAACGCGAAAAAGATGTGAAGGTTGCCTATAACCAGAAAGTGCAGAATCTGACACAGGACGGTAACAGCAATTGGTACGTTGATATCGTCAATAAAGAAGGTAAGGAAATACGCCAGATCAAGGCCAGGTTTGTCTTTATCGGCGCAGGAGGGGCCGCTTTAACGCTGTTACAAAAAAGTGCCATCAGCGAAGCGCGCCGTTACGCAGGCTTTCCTGTCAGTGGGCAATGGTTGCGTTGCGATGATCCGGATATTGTCTCTCGCCATCAGGCAAAAGTGTACAGCAAAGCCTCTGTAGGGGCCCCGCCGATGTCTGTGCCCCACCTGGATACCCGTGTTGTGGATGGCAAGAAATCTCTGCTGTTCGGCCCTTTTGCCGGCTTCACTACGCGCTTTCTGAAGACAGGTTCATTGCTTGATCTACCCCTGAGCATCACGTTCAGTAACTTCATGCCTATACTGGACGTCGCCAAGGGTAATTTCCCACTGGTGAAATATTTGGTCGGTCAGGTCATGCTGACTCACAAGCAGCGGGTTGAAGCGCTGCGTGACTTCTATCCGGATGCACGTGATGAGGACTGGCGTTTGCAAGTCGCGGGTGAACGCGTTCAGATCATCAAGCAGGATGATGACGAAGGCGGTAAATTGCAGTTCGGTACTGAAATCGTATCCAACGACGACAATTCACTGGCTGCATTGTTGGGCGCCTCGCCCGGTGCCTCGACGGCAGTCTCCATTATGCTACAGGTACTCGAACGTTGTTTCTCGGAACGTTATTACAGCTCAGAGTGGCAAGGAAAACTCGACAACATCTTCACAGGTCGAGCGGACTTGCTGGCAGAGAACGGCGAATTACTGAAGAAAGTACGTGCACATACTCACAAGGTACTCGGGCTTGCATTCGAAGACGCTGATACGTCCAGCCAAGCCGCTACCGATGAAGTGTCCGTGAAATCGCCTACAGCTTCTGCCAAGGCAGAAAGCACGTCATCCGATGATAAGGGAAATGCGGATACATCCACGGCGCAGAAGACGCAGGAAGCCATGTCCCATCGAACTGACACACTGACAGAAACATCCCCAAAAGCGCCTCAGGAAACCGAGGCCAGGGACGCTGTAACACCCGATCATCAAGGGAATAGCACACCCGCCAAAGAGAAATCCGCTCAAAAGGAAAAGGACGATAAAAATACGCCAGCGGCTGAAAAGAAATCGTCTGAAACCAACGGTACTGTCAAGAAGAAAGCGAGTGCTAAAACATCGGGCAATCGCCAAAAGACGAGCAATAGCAAAGCCAGTAATACTAAACCCAGTAATAACAAAGTCAGCAATGATGGCAAGCAAAGTAATTCGACTTCCGAGGACTCCTCTTCGTCCAGGGATTGATATCAAATTACGTTAAAGCGCTTGTACACGCTCCAGTTGAAAGACTGGAGCGTTTTTGTTTTACCGCCAGGTTCGTGATCCGCTCCATCCAGACGCCCAATCGCCCCACCCCTTATGAAAAAAGGCTCCTTCCAACTCGGTACTGTCATGCGCGACTGACACTGCTGCAGGCCCTTAACGCTGAATTAACCTGTTCGTTGATAACCTGACTGGCAATGTTTAGTGCCAACAGGATAATCCACATGCGTCGCGAGTCTATTTCTATCAACGAATATAGCCCCCTTCACGCCAATCCAATAAGCGCTGCAATGCTGAGGGAAGATACTCTCGGCGGGTGGGTACTGGCAGTCTGGTTAGTGACCGTCGTGGGCGCGCTTACTCTCCCCATTCTTCCCATCGATGAAACCCGTTATGTCTCAGTGGCATGGGAAATGTGGCAGGCTCATTCCCAGTGGGTTCCCTTGATGAACGGACAGCCCTACGCGGATAAACCGCCTTTATTGTTCTGGTTGATCGAAATCGGTTGGCACCTCACTGGCCTCTCCTCGTGGTGGCCCAAACTGATAGCACCACTGGCTTCCTTGATCGCGGCCATCAAACTTTACAGGATCGCACGTAACACCGGTGCTTCATTGCAGGAAGCACGCCTCGCCCAATTGATCCTGTTTTCTCTTCCTCTATGGACCGCCTTCAGCCAGTTGGTCATGTTTGATGTGCTGCTGACCGCTTGTGTGGTAGGTGCCATAGAGCCCTTGACGCGCAGGGGTGAAATGTCATGGAAAGGCACGTTTGTTTCAGCACTTTGGCTAGGCGCAGCCCTGTTGACGAAAGGTCCTGTTGCCTTCGTCGTTTTTTTACCCGTGGCGATGACTGCACCTTTGTGGCGACATCCGTTCGATAGCAGACCCTCCGAGCCAGTCTCAACACAGCTGCCAGCCTCCCTGAAACAGTATTATGGGCGACTCGTTACCTGTATTTTTGTTGCCGCGATGATATTGGCCTGTTGGGCTCTTCCCGCAACCCATTATGGAGGACATGTTTTTGCACACAGTTTGCTGTGGGGACAAACCGCGGATCGTTTGAGTGGCCCTGCGGCACCCCATGCGCGCCCTATCTGGTGGTATCTGGCCTGGTTGCCTGTACTTTTGTTTCCGTGGTGCCTTTGGATCAATCAGGTTTACTGGCTGAAATTACCACTATGGCGGCCGCGCATGTTAGGGCAATCTCTACTGTTTTGGTGGCTGGCACTTCCCTTTACGATATTTTCACTGATTAGTGGCAAACAGCTCCATTACCTCGTTCCGCTCATGCCCGCCGTAGCACTGCTCATCTCTCGACAGCTCAGCCACGTGATCTCCCTTGAGGACAAAAAAACAGTGGCGCAGGAGAAGGCAAGTCAGCAGTTGGGACTTAAGCGTTTTTCCTGTCTTTTTATCCTGCTGACCCTCGCCTGCCTGTTTTTCATAAGACTGAAAGGACCGAATACGTTCTTACCCAGCTTTGAACAGTGGGTAAGTTTTGCTGCTGCCATTTCACTGGTGGCTGCAGCCGCTTACTGGCATCTGACGCGAGTAGCATCAGTGCGCCTACGCGCTGTATTGATTGCGCTGGGTATCGGCATCATCGAAACCCTGCTTGCCCACCAATTCATTCATGAGTATCAGTCTCGTTATGAGATTGGGCCTGTCTCCCATGCCCTCTCACAGTTGGAGCAAAAAGGTAAGTCTATTACCTATATCGACGGTAATTACCAGGCAACATTTCAATTTAGTGGCCGACTTGAACATCCCCTTGTTTCCGACACAGTGCGCAATTCACTTATACGCTATGCAGAAGAACATCCGGATTTTTGGCTGGTGGGCTCACTTCGTGACTTTCCGGCAGGCGCATTGCATTCACAGTATGCCAACACATTTCAATTCGAAGGCAGGACATTGCTTTTGATTCCCGCCAGATCGCTGATCAAAGCAGGGCATTCAGGATGATCACACAGACAGTCACACCCGCCCAATCATCGAGGCACTTCTGTTGAAAGCCTGAAAAAAGGCCTTATCACCAATCCCTGACGGCGTGCAAATATATAACCCACTGAAAATACTGACTTTTTATCGTTATACAACTGGAGTTTACATGTTTCCCCTCACACTCTCAGTGCTGATTCCTGCCAAGGATGAAGCCGACAATCTTGAAGCATTGTTGAATGAAATTATCCAGGTACTGGAGCGTTTCTTCGCGACAAAGGACAAGTCAGATAAAGAAGGGACCCCTTGGAATACACGCATTCATTATCATGAAAGGAGCATCGATACCATGAGGAAGATTGCCACAACAAGGGAATACGAGATCATTGTTGTCGATGATGCTTCCACAGATAAAACGGGCGAGCTACTTTCCCGCCTCAGCCGTCGCCATCCACAGCTGAAAACCATTCAACATGACCATGCCAGGGGCCAAAGTACTTCGATATGGGAAGCGGCCCATAGCGCACGTGGAAAATGGTTGGTCACCCTGGATGGTGACGGGCAAAATGATCCGGCAGATATCCCTGCCATGCTGGCAGAGGCCTGCGCGTCTGATATTGATATGGTAGCAGGGTATCGATTCCACCGGCGCGCTACATTACTTAAGCGTATATCATCGCGAACTGCCAATTGTATTCGTGCTTCCCTACTGAGCGACAATACACCTGATACGGGGTGCGGGCTCAAACTCATGCGCAGGGATGCCTTTCTGGCTCTCCCCTACTTCGATCATATGCACCGTTTTCTACCCGCGTTAATGCAGGGGCAAGGCCGGAATTGTATTTCGTTACCTGTAAATGATCGTCCACGCCAATATGGGCGTTCGCACTATGGCGTGAATAATCGTCTGTGGGTCGGAATCATCGATATGATAGGCGTCATGTGGTTAAACAGGCGAAGCCGTCTGCCACTGAGCGAAAGACCAGCAAAGGACGTGAAAGCGTCCTCAAAAACCGCGATATTCACACCTGACGGCACACTACGATCCAGCACTTTGGATAACCCCCTGGCAAAATGAGGCTGTCATTACCATGAAGCTATGTTGATCATGAAACTTCGTTACTCATCGCTTATTCGCATGACAGGAAGAAGGAGCTTGACGTGTCAATACCCATTCTATGGTTAGGCCTGGGCTTTTTGGGACAGACTCTTTTCTCTTGTCGTTTTCTGATTCAGTGGCTAGCCAGTGAGCGAGTCAAGCGGAGTGTCGTACCCGTCAGCTTCTGGGTGTTCAGCCTCGCAGGAGGAATAACGCTACTGGCCTATGCACTATACCGGCGGGACCCGGTCTTTATTTTCGGTCAGGTCTCCGGCCTGTTTATCTATGTACGCAATCTGGTCCTGATATATCGCGAACGGCAGCAGCTTGTCTCTTAAAGAATCGGCGCAAAGAGATGTGCTATATGTTCCCCTATCTGATGCCATTTTGGGACAGCATCCAGATGGGCCTGCCGCACTTCTTTTGATTTTGAAAAATCATCCTCCAACATCTCGGCGACCTGCGCTGCAAACGTTGGGTCGAAAGTCGCGACCATTAATTCAAAATTAAGACGCATGGAACGGTTATCAAGGTTAGCACTACCAATGACGGCACACTCATCATCCATTAACCATACCTTTTGATGCACGAACCCGGGCTGAAAACGGAAAATACGCATTCCGGCCTCTATACAACGCCGTACGCTCAGGCGGCTGGCCAGATACACAATCTCATGGTCCGCCCGTGCGGGAACAATTATGCGCACGTCTACACCACGATTGACCGCCAGTTTCAACGCCTCCATCACTGCTTCATCAGGCACCAGATACGGCGTGCTCATCCATAGGCGATGCTGCGCCTTGCCGATGATTTCCAACAGCTGCTGAATGCAGATATCAACCTGATCGGCAGGCCCTGTCGGAAGTGCCTGACACAACATTCCTCCTTTATGAGCGTGGCTGGACGTATGAATTTCCGGTAATTCGCCGGCACTCCAGAACCAGTCTTCGGCAAAAGAGTAATGCAAACAATCAATGACGGGCCCATGAATTTCAATATGAGTATCGCGCCAGGGGGATAACGGCGGTTTTTTCCCCACGTAAAGATCACTGACATTATGCCCCCCCACGAAGGCTGACTCTCCGTCGACAATGACCAGCTTACGGTGATTCCTGAAGTTGACCTGAAAACGATTGACCCCAATACCTCGTTGAGTCACAAACTTGTATGCCTTCACGCCTCCCTTCCGTAGACGTGCAATCGCGGAATGCGGGAGTGCATGGCTACCGATTCCATCACATAGAAAATAGACCGTCACACCGGCAGCCGCCCGCTCCAGCAAACGTTCAAACAACTGTTCACCGAGATCATCATCAAGAACGGTAAAAAACTCCACGATGACATGATGCTGAGCTTTTTCGATCGCTGAAAAAATGGCCTTGAACGTGGCGTCCCCATTTATCAACAATTTGACCGTGTGCCCTTCCATGGTAGGCATGTGGGTCAGGCGTGCCGTCGCCGGCAAATTCCCGGTAGCCTGGTGGGAAAGGTCGGGTTGCCAGGGTAATGCATCGGCCTGTTCGCGCAGGCGTTCTCTCTCCTTACGCTGCGCCTGAACGTAATTACCAAACCGGGAACTCCCGAAAATAAAGTAAGGGATCAGCGCAAAGTAGGGAAAACTGATCAACAATACTGCCCAGGCAATAGAGCCTTGCGCTGTTCGCGCACGAAACACGGCATCAATCGCAGCGATAATGCCTGCAATATGAAGCAGGATAACGATAAGCCCCAACCACGAAATGGCACTCATACAGATGTCTCCGGCAATTTGCACACATCCACCCACTCACCGTTGACCAGTGTCATCAAATGTTCAGGCGAAATTTCTACAGCGCTATGAGTCGATCCTGCAGCGGGCATCACAACCTCAAAGGATTTAAGGGAAACATCACAATAGACGGGTAAGGACTGGGGCAAGTCGAAGGGACAAACGCCTCCGATGGGTTGACCGGTATAGGCAACAACCTCATCGGCAGAGAGCATTTTGGCCTTGCCACCAAACGTGTTTTTAATTTTGCGGTTATCGATCCGGGTATCACCACGGGCGACGATCAAGATAGGTTTTCCACCATCGATACGGAAGGAGAGTGTCTTGGCTATTTGGCCGGGACGTACCCCATAAGCCCTGGCTGCCTCTTCAACCGTAGCGGTGCTTTCACTGATCTCTGTCACCGGTACCTCAGGTGCCCTTTGGGCGAGAAATGCCTTGACCGATTCGAAACTCATCTGCCCTCACCTACCATCTGGTTATTACCAAAACAGGATTGTACGAATACTTAACCATTCCTGAATTCTGTTCCTGATGGCACTCATTCATCAATCATCGCAGTTCATACAGCGAAAATACGTCTTGAACCATTTCAACAATTCATGAAAAAGCGCTATCAATAGCACTTTTGTACCAAGCTTTAATAGGGGGAGCAATGTTTTAACGCGGGTGTTCCTTGATTGGCAACCGGTTACGTTAATCAATCCACCCATATAGGGTGCCTAACCCAGGCTATACCCGAGGAGAAATAAATTCTTTTCAACCCTGCTTGGAAACTCAAGAATAAGACGAAAGGTAAATAGCCGGGATGAAGAAAGCGTCGAACTTTACTTATAAAAAATCTATAAAAAAAGCAGCCCATAGAGGCTGCCTTTTTATCATGAACGCTGGAGTTTACTTCAACGCTGTGTATGTCCAATGGGATGAGGCATGTTACGTGCCTTGGCGAGGTCAATCTGCTTCTGCCGTTCGATAGCACTTTTACGTGTTTTTTCTGGCAATGAATCCCAGCAATATGGGCAGCTGATACCCGGCACATACTGTTCTGATTCACGATCTTCTTTTGACACCGGATGCCGGCACGCATGGCATTGGTCATATTGACCTTGTGCAAGATCATGATTTACCGCAACACGATTATCAAATACAAAGCATTCGCCATGCCATTTACTCTCGCTTTGAGGAATTTCCTTGAGGTAGTTAAGTATTCCCCCTTTCAGGTGATATACCTCTTCGAAGCCCTCACTCAACATATAGCTGGACGCTTTTTCACAACGAATTCCTCCCGTGCAGAACATGGCTACCTTTTTAACCCTGGTTGGGTCCACATTGTTCTTCACATACTCGGGAAATTCACGGAATGTTTTGGTTTTCGGGTCAACTGCACCATCAAAGCTGCCAATATCCACTTCATAATCATTACGCGTATCGATCAGCAAAACTTCAGGATCTTCCAGCAAGCGATTCCACTCCTCCGGTTCCAGATAAGTGCCCACTTTGCTATTGGGATCCACCCCATCCACACCCAACGTTACAATCTCTTTCTTGAGTTTTACCTTGGTACGATAAAAAGGATGTTTGCTGCAAAAGGATTCCTTGTATTCGAGCCCATTGAAGCGGCCATCCTGTTCGAACCATGACAACAGGGCATCAATTCCTTCCCGTGAACCGGACACAGTACCGTTGATACCTTCTAACGCAAGCAATAATGTACCCTTGATATCATGCTTCAACATGAATTCACGCAAGGGATCTCTCAATGCTTCAAAATCGTCCAGGTGGACGAACTGATAAAGTGCCGATACCACAATAGGGTGTTCTGCACTCAAAGTATCCGACATGGTGTGATCGGACCGGGTATTCGGAGTATCCACAGAAGGGTGGCTATTCAGGGATGCGTCCTGCACTGACTCGGTTGTCATGGTTTTCTCCACAGTAGGTGCCCGCGTAAAGGGCTGACCGTGATGTACATGCAAGATGTACTTGAAAATGGCTTGTTGAATATCTGATACGTTGAGAATGAGATCATAGGGGACGAACAGACTTCGATGCAGATGATAAAATCTTCATGCCAGCTACAAACACTCGCCAGCAATGCGAAATCAACCTTTATGGCCCATTCATGACTCTATGTTCTACCCATGGTCAACGGTATTTTTTGGGCGCAGAGTATACCAGCTTTTTATCAGGATTACCTGCCATTTCCCTTTCCGCGCCATTACATCAAAAATTCCTGCAACCCAATGCAATTTGATTGCCATGAAAGATGCGGTCCACCCCTCGAATCGTGTACCCTATGGCAAACATGACCATGTACGCCCAACGCGAACGCTAAATACCTGACTATTGAAGCCATGCGCAATACATCGGCGGCTCCAATACAGCCACAGATAATAGCGGTCACCATGACGGCCAGCGATTGCACTGGCCGAGCAGGACACCGATCCATTATCCCTGTTGCGCAGGAATGAATAATGGTTGTACAGAGACAATTGTTTTGCGGAGATAATTGCTTCACTGGTAAACGTTATAAACGATACAGATAAAATAGCGTTATTGAAGATACGATCACGGCAAAGCGGTAGCGATAAATCGAGTAGTGCTGACGAACGAGTGATGGTGAAGAACGAGTGGTGGTGAAGGAATAGGGGTGCCAGCGAAATAGCGGTACCGGTGGGCGACGTGATCGGGGTGTGGTCACATGAGTACTGGAACAACCTAATGCAACGCGAGCAGCGAACACTTTCCCAACGAGTCGGCTACGGAACGACCAGCGGGAAAGTCATTCTTATCGGTGAACATTCCGTCGTATATGGCGAACCTGCCATCGCAATCCCTTTATTGGGCATCACGATGCATGCCCGTGTCACGCGAGGCAGTGGGCCAGCATGGTTCAAAAGCAGAATTTACGATGGCCCCATGAGTGAACTCCCCCAGCCGCTGTCAGGTATCCGCGCAGCATTGGATGCCAGTCTTGAGCAGCTGAACAGTGATACACAAGGTCTAGTGATTCATATTGACAGTGAAGTCCCTGCTGAGCGCGGCATGGGCTCCAGTGCGGCTGTGGCAGGCGCGGTTGTAAAAGCAATTCACGACCTCCATGACACACCGCTTACCCGTCAATCGCTATTCGATCTGGTACAAATCTCTGAACGCATTGCCCATGGCAAACCCAGTGGACTGGATGCTGTTACCACGACATCACAACACGCCGTCCATTTCCATCAGGGCAACTTTACCGATGTGGAAATCAGGCTCTCGGGCTATATCGTTATTGCAGATACGGGCATCAAGGGTGGAACCCGGGAAACCGTGGCAGCGGTACGGCGTAGATTTGAGCAACAGCGCGATCAGGTCGAACCGGAGATACAGTACCTGGGTGAACTCACCCGTGAGGCAAAACGAAGTATCGATAATGATGATCTGATAACCCTTGGAAAGACCTTCAATGCAGCACACGAAACGCTATCCCGCCTGGGCGTAAGCAGTCCTGAGCTGGAAACACTGGTTAACGCTGCGCGCCAGCATGGTGCACTGGGCGCGAAGCTCACCGGCGGTGGCGGTGGCGGTTGCATGCTGGCACTTTGCCGTGATGCACAGAGTGCTGACAAAGTCTCGGATGCCTTGTATCAGGCAGGTGCGCAACGCGTCTGGATTCACTCCTTTGAAAACCATCAGGCACCAGAACACTTGGTCAAGGATACCCTTTCATGAGCAGACGGGCTCGCGCCACGGCACACAGTAATATCGCTCTGAGCAAATATTGGGGCAAAAAGGATGATTCACTGATTCTACCGATGAATGGCAGCCTTTCGCTTACGTTGGATGCATTCCATACCACCACCGAGGTCAGTTTCTCGGAGCAGGTGGGAGAGGATACGGTCACGCTCGACGGCGAAGTCGTTACGGGTACTCCATTGTTGAAGGTCCAACAGTTTCTGGACAAAATCCGGCACATGAAGGGTGTCAATTGGCAAGCCCACGTTGAATCCCATAATCATGTTCCCACTGCAGCAGGGCTGGCCTCATCGGCTTCAGCCTTTGCTGCACTGGCAGGCGCCGCTACACATGCCATTGGCCTTGAGCTTAATGATCGCGAACTTTCACGCCTCGCACGCAAGGGTTCTGGCTCTGCCAGTCGCTCGATTTATGGAGGCTTTGCCCTGTGGCAAGCCGGCGATGACGACGAAAGCTCCTATGCCTACCCATTGACGTCTCCTTTGCTGGATGAAATTGCCATGCTGGTGGTCGTGATCAATGCCAAGCACAAGCCTGTCTCGAGCCGAGAAGGAATGAAGCGCACTGTTGAAACCTCTCCTTTTTATTCTGCATGGGTAGAAGATGCGCAACAGCGTCTTGTCGATATGGAAAAAGCAGTTATTGAGGGCGATTTTACGCGCGTGGGCGAACTGGCTGAAATAAGTGCCATGCGTATGCATGCCACCATGCTCAGTGCCAATCCGCCCTTTTGCTATTGGGAAGCAGGCAGTTTAATGGCCATGCAACGGGTTCGCGAGTTACGTGCCGAAGGCCATGAGTGCTACTTCACCATGGACGCGGGTCCCAACGTCAAAATCATTACACGTAAAAGCACCTTGCCAGTATTGCACCAACACTTGGCCAGGGATTTCCCGGAAGAGGCTTTGTTGACTGCCCTTCCCGGCCCGGGTATTGAAATCGCTTAATACTATCAGGTGCCTCGACTTCTTCATGCTAATACGTACGTGTTATAAACATATTTGTTACAATGGGTACTCGTGTCCAGTCGTACGACAGATGTGATTCACTTCAGCCAAAATCAAGTCAGTCTAGCGGCCACTCATCACCATTTAGTGATGAAGTCAGAAACCTTTCACATCGTATAACGTATCAAGTCACAAAATCAGTCATCAGGAGGGTGGTGAGTGTCAGTCATTGAGGAAACAGCGCCGGGTAAGCTGTACATAGCGGGTGAATACGCCGTTATCGAGCCCGGTAATACAGCTATTCTCGTCGCCGTTGACCGTTTTTTGAGAGTACGGCTCACCCCTTCCGAAAAGGCTGGTTCGCTTACCTCCAATCAATATGGACGCCTACCCGTACGCTGGCACCGGAATGGTGATCAACGTCTGGTGTTGGATCAGGAGGAACACCCTTTCTCCTATGTGCTCTCAGCCATCGATGTGACCGAACGCTATGCCATGGAGCAGGGGCGCGAGCTCGGCTTCTACCATCTGGATATTGATAGCCAACTGGACGATTCATCCGGGCGCAAATACGGTCTGGGCTCAAGTGGTGCGGTCACAGTAGCTACGATCAAAGCGCTCGCGCGTTTTTATGCTCTGGCACTTTCGCCCTTGATGCTCTTTAAACTGGCGGCATTGGCACAAATCGATATTCACCCCAATGGCTCCTGTGGTGATTTGGCGACCAGTGCCTATGGCGGCTGGATAGCCTATACAGCGTTCGATCGTCAATGGGCGCGCGACACTCGTGAGCACGCAACAGTGACGGACATGCTGATGCGTGAATGGCCTCATCTTGATATCCGCCACTTGAAAGCCCCACAGGATCTTCGGCTGTTGATCGGATGGACCGGCGCCCCCGCTTCAACACCGGCGCTCGTTGCCATGGTTCAGTCCCGCAAAGGAAACAGTGAAACACATTATGACGAGTTTCTCGCAGGTGCAAAGACCTGCATGAAAGCGATGGTCGATGCCTTTGATCAAGCGGATACGCAATCAATTCAGGATCAGATTCGCGTCTATCGTCGGCTACTTCATTCGCTGGGTCAAAGTGCTGCCACCAATATTGAAACACCGGAACTTCACCTGTTGTGTGAAGAAGCAGAGCACTATGGGGGCGCTGCAAAAACATCCGGTGCAGGGGGTGGTGATTGTGGTATCGCCATTTTCCATGCCCATGATGACATGGCGGCTCTGTTGGAAGCATGGACCTATAACGGTATTCTTCCCCTCTCTCTCAAGGTACATAACGAAAAAAGGCATGCTGCATGAGCCATTCGCAACGCAAGGATGATCACGTCGCTCATGCGGAAGCGCTGTATCAAGAACGTAGAATCAACGATTTTGATCATATTGACTTCGTTCACCACTCGCTACCCAATGTGAACAGCGATCATGTCTCCCTCATCACACAATTGGGCGATATCGAGTGGCCATTGCCTTTCTATATCAATGGCATGACCGGCGGAAGCCTCAATACAGGCAAGATCAATCAGGCGCTGGGTGAGGTTGCGCGGGCAACCGGTGTCGCCATTGCCACAGGATCACAAAGTGCGGCGCTCAAAAAGCCCGAACTGGCTCCCACCTTTAGTATTCTAAGGGAACAGAATCCCGACGGTTTCATTATGGGTAATGTCGGTGCGGGTACTGCACCTGATGCCGCAAGAAAAGCTGTTGAGATGCTCCAGGCCGATGCACTACAAGTGCATATTAATGCGCCGCAGGAACTGGTCATGCCTGAGGGAGACCGCGATTTTACCCATTGGCTGGATAATATCGCCGAAATCAAACGCCATGTCAGTGTTCCTGTCATCGCCAAAGAGGTAGGTTTTGGCATGAGCGAAGCAACCATTCAAGCGTTACAGGCAAGGGGTATTTCCCTTATTGATGTCAGTGGGCGCGGCGGGACTAACTTTATCGCGATAGAAAATCAGCGTCGTGAAGCGCGAGAACTTGGCTATCTGGAGGGATGGGGGCAATCCGCAGTGGCTTCCTTGCTGGAGGCCAGTCTCGTTGCAGGCACGTCTGCATATACGCCGAGCGGGGAGACTATTTTATTGGCCTCTGGTGGGGTCAGAACGCCGCTTGATGTCGTTAAAGCACTGGCGCTGGGCGCCAAGGCTGTAGGGGTATCCGGATTTGTGCTGCATGAATTGCTCACTCATGGCACCGAAAGTGTGATTGCCACACTAGAAGACTGGAAAAAACAGATTCGATTATTAATGACGATGGTCGGTGCCGCCTCCATTGATGCACTCAAACAGACTGACCTGTTGATTCGTGGCCCTCTCAAAGAGTATTGCGAACTTAGGGGGATATCCCCGCTTGAGTTTGCTCAGCGTAGAAAGCAGAGAACATAAGAAACAAGGAACATTGAAAGCAAATGGGCTAATGTTACATCTGTCCAGAAAGGGTCGTTGCCCAACAGGTATCGACCTTCTTTCCTTTTGCTCTATTTTTATTTTATTCTATAACGGTCATTCTGTTCTTTTCCTACCTTGCTTCTCAAAATTCAGCGAAGCTCCGTCTTCTCCCCCACGGACTTTTCATTCCTGACACTATGCCTTAGTCACACTGCCAGGCTTACCTATGGCACTCCCCATTAGCCCGGTATAGACTCATGATGGTCAAAAGCCGGTATCGCTCTCTTTTTCATCAAATACACCCCTTCAGGAGTTCCCGTGGCTTATCGATTTCCGTTGACCGTCCGTGGCTATCACATTGACGTCTATCAACATGTCAATAATGCGAGCTATCTACAATTTACCGAGACCGCACAGTGGGAGCTTTTTGACAATAGCGGATTTCTTCACTGGATGACCGAACGTGGCATTGCCTTTGTCGTCGTTAACATTAATATCAGTTATCGTACGGCTGCTTATATGAATGACCGACTCGTTGTTGAATCGACATTTCATCCCGTCACACAAGGAAAGAAAAGCGGGAAGCTTACGCATGCAATATACCGCGATGAAACACTGATTGCGCAGGCAGAAGTCACCTATTGCTGTATAAACCTAAAGGCTGAAAAAGCGCTGCCAATGGAAGGTGAACTGCTTACCCAAATCGAGCATCTTGTCAGCAGTGAATAAGGAGTGCTCTGTGATGAAGAAATTGCCACTAACCTGACAATAATAAAGGAGCTGACAAGCGTCACCATATGAATGTACCTGTACTTGAAACCAAACGCCTATTGCTGAAGCCGTTATCCTCCGCAGTAGCAGAGCAAATGCAGCACCTTTTCCCCCAATGGGACATTGTACGTTATTTGGGCAGTCATATACCCTGGCCTTATCCTGAAGAGGGTGCCCGTGACTATATCGAAAACATCGCCATACCGGCCATGAACAAAGGCAACTCGTGGAATTGGGGAATTTACCGCAAGGAAGCGCCAGATACCTTTATAGGGGAGATCGTTGTTCGTATATCCGAGACGGAAAACCGTGGTTTTTGGCTTGACCCACAATGGCGGCGCAACGGCTACATGTCGGAAGCCTGCAAGGCTGTCACTTATTTCTGGTTTACCACGCTCGAACAACCGCATTTGACGATCACCAAAGCAGTAGAAAACGAAGGATCACGCCGCATTTCCATCAATGAAGGGATGCATTGGGTTAGTACAGAGGAAATGTCACTGGTAGGGGGCACGCTTCCTGTTGAGCGTTGGGAGATCAGCCGGGAAGCGTGGCTGGCGCATAATATCGGTACCTGATTATCCATGTTTACCCAAGTGGCAAATAACAGTCATCGTACCGGAGGGCAACGGCCTCTCCGGTACGTAAAAGTTCGGATAACTGGGTACTGAACTGCGCAGAAACCGGATCCAACATATGGCGACGACAAGAGGCACCAATTGGCGTTAGCGACCGATCAGATCCAGCATGTAGCGAGGTAATGCAAAGGCTGCCTGATGTACTTCAGGGGTATAGTAACGTGTTTTCAGGCCGCTCTCGGCAAACCGACGTTCCAGTTCTTCAAGGGGTACCCGTCGCGATTCAGGGTCCAAAGCCCCCCAACCAAAACTCATACTGCCGCCGACATAGGTCGGTATTGCTGCATGATAAAAATGCCAACCGGGAAAATGCGGTGCCAACCGTTTAGCGGTATTGCTCAATTCCTCGGGCTGGAGGAAAGGCACTCCATTCTGAGTAGCAAGAATACCTCCTTCGTTGAGGCGGTTCCTGCATAACTCATAAAATCGTTCGGTAAAGAGCGTCTCCGCAGGCCCGATGGGATCAGTGGAGTCCGTAATGATCACGTCAAACGTTTCATCCGTTTCTTCCAAAAACCTGAGCCCATCATCAATAATCAGACGTACGCGTGGATCGTCCAGACTTCCCGCAGAATGATTCGGCAAGTATTTCAGGCACATGTCAATCACGGCCTGATCAATCTCGACGGCAACAATTTCATCAATACCAGCATGCCGAGTGAGTTCACGGATGATTCCGCCATCCCCTACTCCAACGACCAATGCTTTTTTTACCTTGCCGTGAGCGAGCACAGGAACGTGGGTAAGCATTTCATGATAAATGAATTCATCCTTTTCCGTTGTCTGAATAGCACCATCAAGGGCAAGGACACGGCCAAAGAAAGGGTTATGAAAGATAACCAGATCCTGGTGGTCGGAGCGACCATCATAGATCAACTCATCAACATCCAGACACTGCCCATAATCTTTATGCAGTGTTTCCTGATACTGTTTCAAATGAAGGCTCCCTGTAACGGATAATAAGAGAACAATAGGCACACATGAAAATCATATTACTCAAACGCGACTTGCACCTTCATCAATTTTTACACCCGAGCTCCGCCCATCAGCTGGCTGCTACCCTTGGAAGGGAGAGTCGGATGAGAGAGAGTCGGATGCAAGTAACGACATCGAATGATCAATAAGCGCTGGCAGCTGTCAGTGCAGCAATGTCATCAGAAGAAAGCTCCAGACGCGCCGCTTTTTCAAGACTTGCCAACTGCTCCAGTGACGTGGCGCTTGCAATCGGCGCAGTAACACCGGGGCGTGAAATCAACCAGGCCAACGAGACCTCTGCCGGCGTTGCATGGTTGCGCTCAGCCACATCTTTCAATGCTGTCAGGATGCTGACACCACGCTCATCGAAATATTTGCCGAGGAACTGCTCGCGTGATGTACCCGCAATATCGTCCTTGCTTTTATACTTCCCTGACAAAAAGCCGGAAGCCAGGCTGAAATAGGTGATGACACCAATATTTTCACGAATACACAAGTCGCTCAAAGCACCTTCAAAGCCACTTCTATCGTAAAGGTTGTATTCGGGCTGAAGAACATCGTAACGGGGTAATCCTTCACGCTTGGCAACATCCAGTGATTCCTGCAACTGAACCGCATTTAAATTGGAGGCCCCGATTGAGCGTATTTTGCCTGCATCCAACAGCTTCTGATAGGCGCTCAGGGTTTCCTCATAAGGCGTGTTGGGGTCAGGCCAATGTGAGAGATAAAGGTCAATGTAATCCGTCTGCAAGCGACGTAGCGAATCATCTACCGCTTTGGAAATCCATTGCGCGGATAGCCCCTTTTTGTCCGGCGCAAGCTCTGCGCCTACCTTGGTAATCAACACGACTTTTTCACGTGCTCCCGGGCGAGCCTTGAACCAACGGCCAATAACGGCTTCGGAGGTGCCCGCTTCATTACCAGGTGCCCATGCTGAATAGACATCCGCGGTATCGATGGTATTGAACCCGGCCTCTAGCCATGCATCCAGCAAGTCAAAGGATTTTTTTTCGTCTGCCGTCCAACCGAACACATTGCCACCAAATACCAGCGGTGACACTTCCAACCCCGTGGTTCCCAGCGCACGATTTTTCATAACAGGACTCCTTTTGAGTAATGATCTTTCTTGTACCGATAGCTTACCCCACTGACGCCCAGGACGATAGGCAACATCAGTTAAAGATCAGGTCCTCAATGCCATTTTGATACATAATGTAGATGAAAGCCCAAGTTGATATGCCTGATGCCAGAAAACCAACGCCAACGATTCGATACTAAAAGTCTATACCAAGAAACCAATGCCAAAAAACGGATGCCCAAAATGTTATCGCCTATTCGTTTACTGCCTTTCGAAGAGCACCACTTTGATCTTCTGATGTCCTGGATTACATCCAGGGAAGCCCATGTGTTCTGGACAGGCCCATTGGTCCCCTACCCTCTTACGCATGCCGTGTTAAAAGAGACTTTGGATGAAAGCAGGGCTCAGCTTCCCGTGCGCCATTGCTGGATGGCGGAAGATAGCGATGGTCAATTGATCGGGCACTTGGAACTGGTACTGGATTGGGAAAACCAGGTAGGCCGGCTCGCACGTGTCATTGTGGCACCCGACCACCGGGGCAAGGGCTATGCAAGCCACATGGTCAAACAGGTATTGGAGCATGCCTTTGTTCGGGATGGGTTGAAAAGAGTTGAGCTGAATGTTTATCCTCAAAACAGCGCAGCCGTTAAAACTTATCGCCGGCTCGGTTTTAGGGAAGAAGGTATTAGACGTTCTTCAGCCCAAGTAGGAAACCAGCGCTGGGATACGATGATCATGGGGCTACTTACCCATGAATGGGAAAAAGAGCCGTTGACAAAGGATGCCTGATCCAGCGACAGAACATGACCTGGCTGGCGGTACGGTCTACCTTGTCGCCGGAGGCACACACGCAAAAAACCGCCCCGTTGATTACCAGGAGGCGGCTTTCGTGTCCCGTTAAAAACGGTTAAATACTTCTATACCGGGATCATGCTTGTCATAAGGCTTTCCGTTAACATTTTTTCTGTTAACGTCTTTCTGTTAATAGCTCGTCCGTTAATGCCCTATAAACTGATTAGCATGTCATCCAAACATCATGCAGTGAGTGCCTGTTCTGCGAACAATGAACACTCTTAGAGGCCTTTCTCCAATAGCTCGGGCGCAAAGTAAGTCATGATAAGGTCAGCACCCGCACGGCGAATCGAACCCAGAGTTTCACGAATGACAGCTTCTTCATTGATTACACCAGCCTGCCCAGCGAAGCGGATCATCGCATATTCACCACTCACCTGATACGCCGCCAACGGCAACAGGCTCTCACGACGAATATCCGCGATCATGTCGAGGTAAGCCAACGCGGGCTTGACCATCAAAATATCAGCACCTTCATTCTGATCCAGCAATGATTCGCGAAGTGCTTCACGGCGATTCATCGGGTCCATCTGATACTGTTTGCGATCGCCTTTAAGCTCACTACCCGCTGCTTCACGGAATGGGCCATAAAGTGCGGATGCCATTTTAGTGGAATATGACATGATCGGTATGTGCGAATAGCCAGCTTCATCCAATGCCAGGCGAATGGCTTCTATCTGCCCATCCATTGCTGCGGACGGTGCAATGATATCGGCGCCGGCTTGAGCCGCAATGACAGACTGTTTGCCAAGATTCACAATAGTCGCATCATTATCAACCGTATCGTGCGCGATTACCCCACAATGTCCATGAGATGTATATTCACAGAAACAGATATCAGGGATAACCGTCATTTCCGGTACGGCATCTTTAATCGTGGAGACCATCCGGGAAACCAGACCATCTGATTTCAATGCATCGCCACCGATGTCATCCTTATGGTGGGAAATACCGAATGGCATGATAGATGTCAGGCCTAATTTGGCCAATCGTTCAGCCTCTTTAGCCAGTTGGGACTCGGGAATTCGGTATTGGCCCGGCATACCCTCTATAGGCTTGAACTCATCGGTGCCTTCATCAACAAAAATAGGGTAAACCAGCTGTTCGGGAGCAAGCCGTGTTTCGCGGAAGGTATGGCGCATTTGTGGTGTACGACGCAAACGACGCATACGCACTTGAGGAAAGTGAGAAGACATGGAACACCTCATGGAAAATATGAGATAAAAAGCGGTAGAAACGATTGCGACAGTCGCAAAGCAATCGTGCCCCTGAAACAAAGGAGCAAAGATGACAAGAGGTCAAAAGTTTGCTTCGTTATTCATTGGCTGTGGTTTTCACTGACTATAGTTTATCACAATGCTAAAGCGAAAATGAGCACACAATGGCTATCACCGCAATTGACTGTCTTTACTGCCTCGCCGATTGAAACCCGTTGAATGCGGATGAGCGCGATCCCACTCAGCCTGACATTCAATACAGAGCCTGACACCGGGAACCGCCTCACGGCGTGCTTGGGGAATTTCCTCTCCACACTCTTCACACCACTGAAGACTCGGCCCTTTTTGCATACGGCTGCGCGCTTCACTCACGGCATCTTCTACTGTGCTGTCAATCTGATCCTGAACTGCACCATCTCTTGACCATCCGCCTGCCATAGTCCTCTCCTTACTACCAAGTTAAGCCGCCCTCTTACATGCTGGTTGATGACTGAACACCGGTTATATAAAGGATATGGTGTTATAACCACAATAAGTCAAGTTTGCACCGGACATATGCCATCAGTAATGAGATTATTGAAAAATCATCTAGTCACTGTTATTTACTTGGGCATTCGTGGAAATACAATGACAAACCAAAAGGTACACGTGACACACACTTTTCCAAGGATTATGTATAACGTGTCGTCCAATCGTGAGAAACTGAGAGTGATTCAACAAAAAATTTCAAAAAAGAATCAACTCAATGCGCTCCAACACCATTACAAACAAAATAAAATCACGTTCGATACTGAGAGAAACAATGCAACCTATTGATTCTACAAATAAAGTAATACGACGCCATTTTATACGTCGCGCTTGGCATCTTCTAAAACCCTATTTCACATCGGAAGAACGATGGAGTGCCTTATTACTATTGGTTGCTACATTATTAATGAACGCGGCAGTGGTGGGAGTCCAGGTTTATCTGACCAATTGGAATGGCCGTTTTTATAATGCATTGCAACAATATAATATCAGCGCCTTTCCCCGGCTGGTCATAACCTTTTTTATCGGATTGGCTTTTTTTATCGCGTTGGTCATGCTCGGCTACTATTTCCAAAGCCTTTTACAGCTGCGGTGGCGTCGATGGTTAACATACGCCTTTTCAAGTAAATGGATTAATCATTCCCGATACTACCAGCTGGAATTGAACTCCCAATACTCGGATAACCCAGACCAGCGTATCACAGAAGACATCGACAACCTGACGAACTTGAGCCTCTCTCTTTTCATCGGATTATTCGGTTCAGTGATCACTCTGGTCAGTTACCTGATCATGTTGTGGCACATATCAGGAAGCCTCGATTTCACTCTGTTCGGGCACCATTTCTCAATTCCACACTATATGATTGTGGTGGCCTTCATTTATAGCATGCTCGCCAACTGGCTTGCTCATCTGGTCGGCAGAAAACTTATTTCGATCAACTATTACAAAGAAAAAGTGGAAGCCAATCTACGCTTCGGATTGATTCGCCTGCGTGAAAATGGGCGGGCTATAGCACAAATGGATGGAGGTGAGGTTGAAAAAGCACAAATTGCCGACCGCTTCAAGGATATCTGGTATGCCACTCGTGCATTGATTACCTATACAAAAAGGCTAACGGGATATTCCACCGGTGTTCTCAATCTGGGGAATGTCTTTCCTCTTTTCGCCGCAGCGCCACAGTATTTCACCAAACAAATTACCTTGGGCACGTTGATGCAGACCTCATCTGCATTCACCAATGTACAGTCCTCTCTTAGCTGGTTCGTGAACAGCTATCAGGATTTAACCAGCTGGCGCGCGGTAATTGAGCGTCTGGACAATTTCAACCTTGCGCTTGATGAACTTCCAGAGCCCATGCATCGTCCAGGGCAATCCTATGAAAGCAGTGAAAATACACGGCCGGAACTCAATGACCTTGAACTTGCATTGCCTCAAGGAACATCAATGTTATCTGTTGATGAGCTAATACTTAACAAAGGCGAGCATACCCTTATAGAAGCACCTTCCGGTTCAGGCAAGAGTCTTTTATTTGGCGTCATGGCCGGTAATTGGCCTTTCTGGAAAGGCCGGGTGAGAATGCCAACATCCACTTTCTTCGTCCCACAAACGCCTTATTTGCCTATAGGCACGCTCTCTGAAGTGCTCGCATATCCGGGAGAGACCAAAGCATATCAACGTGAACAGTTGGAAGATGTCCTTCGTAGCGTCGGGTTGCCCCATCTTGTCAATGAACTGGATGAACGAGCTCACTGGGAGCGGCGTTTGTCACCGGGTGAAAAACAGCGTATCTCCTTCGCACGCGTGCTTCTTAAAAAACCGCAATGGTTGTTTATGGATGAAGCCACTGCCGCTTTGGACCTCTCGGCTGAACAATCGCTCTATCAGTTGCTGATCGAGCGTCTTCCGAATACCACCATTATCAGTATCGCGCATAAAAACACATTGGCGCATTTCCACCCACGAACGGTGACACTGGTGGGCCATCGTCAGGCCGCGAATGCCAAATAGGCTATTGCTCCTCAAGGGAGCACCTCCCGATGTCTCATTGAAGAGGGCGAGCATTCATGACTCTTTTTTAAGTGAAACTTGAGTGCTCGCCCAAACGCCACTTTTCCCTATCTCCCCTCCTTCCTGCATGCTATATATTCTTGTGAAGAAGAAAGCTACAAGGATATCGGTGGTCGGAGAGAGACAATGGAAACGGAAAATAAAAAAATCCAGCCTATATGTGGGGTAATGATACGCCCCCACTTCCTACGCAGATCATGGCAGTTAACCAAACCCTACTGGACATCAGAAGAAAGATGGAGTGCACTCGCCATGATGATTGCCATACTTCTGATGGCGGTCGCAATGGTGGGTTTGAATGTTTACATCTCATACTGGAATCGTCAGCTTTTCAATGCATTGCAAAACTTTGATGACGGTGTGTTCCCCAGATTGGTTCTCTATTTTCTCATTTATCTGATCGTATTTATTTCCATTGCGATATTTCAGTACTTCATTCAGAGCCTGTTGCAATTGCGTTGGCGGCGATGGCTCACATTCCATTACATCGATAAATGGGTCAATCATTCACGCTATTATCAACTTGAATTGGACCACCACTACTCGGATAACCCTGACCAGCGTATTACCGAGGATATAGACGCTTATACCCACCTGAGCCTTTCTCTCTTTATTGGATTGTTCAGCTCTATTCTGACACTCGCCAGCTTTATCGGCATGCTGTGGCACATTTCCGGGAACCTGACATTCTCGCTGGGAGGGCATACCGTTGTTATTACCCATTACATGGTATGGGTGGCTATTATTTACAGTTTTGTGGGTAACTGGCTGGCCCATGTTATCGGACGCAAGCTGATTTCCATTAACTATTATAAGCAGAAAGTCGAGGCCAACCTCCGCTTTGGTCTGGTGCGCTTGCGTGAAAATGGTAGAGCCATTGCACAAATGAAGGGTGACAGCACCGAACGTGAACAAATAAAAACAGGATTTCATGCTATCTGGGAGGCAACACGCGCACTCATTAAATACAACAAACGATTGCTTGGTTATAATAGCGGTTTTTCCAATTTGGCCAGTATCTTTCCCCTCTTTGCCGCTGCTCCGCAATACTTTGCCAAACAGATTACCTTGGGCAATTTGAGCCAAATCAGTATGGCATTCGGCAATGTACAGTCATCACTTAGTTGGTTTGTTAGTAGTTATTCGAGTTTAGCCAATTGGCGAACCGTTATCGAGCGTCTGGATAATTTTAATGATGCACTGGACAAATTACCGGAGCCGACCCAGCGCCCCGGTCAACTATTCAGGCAAGAAGAAAACGCAAGGCCCGAGTTATCCAGTCTTGAACTGAAGCTTCCGGATGGCACCTCAAAACTGACAATTGATGACCTGGTTCTCAATAAGGGCGAAAATACACTGATTGAAGCCCCTTCGGGTGCGGGCAAAAGTCTTCTGTTTGGGTTATTGAGCGGTAATTGGCCGTTCTGGCAAGGCAAAGTTACCATGCCGACCTCCACTTTTTTTATTCCACAAGCTCCCTATTTGCCGATAGGAAGTCTGAAAGAGGTACTGGCCTATCCATCCATGGCTGATCATTACAATGATGATAGGCTTGAAGAGGTCCTTTGGGATGCAGGCTTGCCTCAATTGATAAAAGAACTTGAAACACGAGCGCATTGGGAAAGAATACTCTCCCCCGGCGAGAAACAGCGTATCTCTTTTGCACGTGCACTATTACGTCGGCCGCAATGGCTATTTTTGGATGAAGCGACTGCAGCCCTCGATCTCTCGGCAGAGCAATCACTTTATCAGCTTCTCAAGGAGCGTATGCCAGGAACAACACTCGTCAGTATTGCACACAAGAATACACTGATGCCTTTCCATCCACGCGTGATTGTCCTGTCACAACTTGAAGGAACCCATGCGACCCCGCACACCCTATCAGACTAATTCCCACACCATACAAGATTAATCAGTAAGCGTTTTAATGTCTTTATAAAAATCAAGGCACTCTCTATAACAAGAGAGTGCCTTTTTATTGTTGATATCAAAACCTTTTCTACACCTTAAAAAATAATATTTTCTTAACAAATAAATTAAGCAAAAAATAAGACTTCCTCGAAAGTTGATAGCGAGAGCTTGGTTGAAGTGCTAAACATAATCTATTGGACAAAGAATATAAAATAAATGTCGATCAATATGAGTGTTATAATATTCTTTTATAAAAATATGTTACATACGTCATACACTCATACACAATCGCGTAAGTGCATGAACAGACAGTCAATTCATGCCGAATAAAAGAAAAATGATAACTTACTGACCCTTTAAGGAGAAATATTGCCAATATAAGACTTATATAACAAAACTTGTATGGATTGAATTTTTTTATTCAATTGCACTATAATAACCGCCTTCTTCATTCGGGCATGACATATTTAAAACTAATTCTTTAATGTAATGAGTGATAAATATCATTCTCAATGAATACCAATTCGGGGAAACCCGGGTTATATATAAACAGGCTTTTTATCCTTATGGATAATGCACTGGGATTGAATAATGAAACTGATTAAATACTCTCTCATCTCCTTGGCTTTGGCAGGTGCTGCAGCCTCTGCCCCATCCATGGCAGCAACGGGAACGGTTCACTTCAAGGGTGAAATCGTTAAATCAAGCTGTGACGTAACTTCTGATACCAACAATCAAACCGTTGATCTGGGAAGATGGCCCAGCAGCCAATTTCAGCAGTCAGGTGATACAACACCTGCAAAAGCATTCACGCTGAAATTTGAAAACTGTGATTCAGGTAATTACACCGTCCGTTTTGATGGCAACAACCCTTCTGGACATCCGGATCTTCTAGCGGTGACCGGTGGTGCTACCGGTGTTGGCATTAAAATCACTGACGAAAGCGGTAACGTTTATCCTATTAGTGAGGAGTCCCCCACCTCTGGGCTATCAGTTATCTCTGCCGGTTCTGACAAGACAGCTACGGCTAACCTCAAGGCTCAGTATGAGTCTTATGCTGATACCGTTGGCGCAGGTGATGCCAATGCGGATGCAACCTTTGCCATCCAGTATCGTTAAGTAAAATCGCCGGAGGAAAGCCTCCGGCACTTCTTGCTTAAGGGGGGAAATATAAATGATACCATTGCGAAAAAGCCTGACAGCTTCAGCGTTATTACTGTCATGTATAACTGCCTATACACCGGCAAACGCGGCCATTCAGGTACTTTCAACACGAGTCGTTTATTCCGGCGATTCGAATGCCGCCACATTGGATTTGGTCAATAACGCAAAGCAGCCTTACATGGTACAGAGCTGGTTGGACACGGGGGATCAAACCCAAATCCCCAAAGGGCTTCCAATGATAGTCACTCCGCCTCTTCTGAAACTGGCCCCAGGCCGCCATGCATCATTACGCTTTATTTATTCGGGGCATGGGCTTCCAGGTGACAAGGAATCTCTGTTTTGGGTAAACGTTCAGGAAATTCCGCCTGAAGCGAAGCAGGCCAATGTTCTCCAGATTGCGATCAGGACACGAATCAAGCTGTTTTATCGTCCAGCAGGGATCGATTCCAGTCTGGATAATGCCTCAAAATCTCTCAAATGGACATTGAAGGGCAATGCTCTTTATGTCAGCAACCCATCGCCCCTACATATCACTTTTGCTTCTTTAACAGCCAAAGATGGACAACATACGGCCAATTTCGATACTGACATGATCAATCCAGGGCAAACCGCCGAAGTTCTTCATGGTGCATTGGCAAAAGCGCTGGCGACAAATCATGCGTTTGGATTTGAATATATCAATGACTATGGCGGCTATGACCATGTCAACGCACAGGTAGAGGCATCTACGCAGTAATCACGTATTCAGCCGTCGCATCAGGACAGTAACGGAAGACGCCAAATGGCCCTCAGCGCTCAAAAACGTCATTTGGGAATTGTATTGATCAGCATCGCCATCATGCCTGATGGTGTGTTGGCTGATGAGCACTTCAACACGGCATTTCTTCAGACAGGCTCGAGCGCTGCAACACTCGCCTCGGTGGAAGATGGTGATAATCTTTTACCCGGAACTTATGATTTCAATGTTTTCCTGAATGGCAATCAGGTTGATCAGCGTCCGGTCCTTTTTGTTCGCAACAGCCACAAAGGGGTTGTCCCCTGCCTGACCGCCGCTACCTTGACGAGTTACGGCATTCGTCTCCCCAAAAACTCGGCCCTTACCGCACAGTGCTATCCATTAGAGAAGGAGCTCGCTGATACTCAGGTCTCATACGATTCGGGTAGCCAGCAATTGGATATTGACGTTGCACAAATTCATCTCACCCAGATCCCCAGTGGAAATGTCCCTCATCGGTTATGGGATGAAGGTATCACCGCAGGACTGCTCAGTTATGACGTGACGGCAACCCATAACGAGTACAGTGGGCAACACAGTCAAAACTATTTTTATATGGGGCTCACCAGTGGCTTCAATATCGGAGCATGGCGTTATCGTAATCGTGGCATTCTAACGAGCTATACAGGCAGCAAAACCCACTGGCAGACACAGTCAAACCTGATTGAGCGTGACTTGCCCCACTGGCGATCGGATCTTCAAATTGGCGATACTTACACTGGAAACGATACCTTCGACAGTGTGAGATTTCGTGGTATTCAACTTTCCAGCGACCAGGATCAATTACCTGCCAGCCTGCAAATGTATGCACCTGTTGTTAGAGGAACAGCGGCCACCAATGCACGAGTCGAAATCATCCAAAATGGTTATACCCTCTACAGCACCAATGTTTCTCCAGGGCCCTTTGCACTCCACGATATAACCCCCAGCAGTTTGAGTGGCACGCTGCATGTGAGGGTCATTGAATCCAATGGCTCGGTCCATCAGTTTGATCAATCATATTCAGCCGTACCCAATATGCTGCGCGAGGGGCTATGGCGATATCAGTTTTCTGCAGGACATTATCGTAATGGCGGCTTTCAGGACAACTATCATCCTGCCTTTATTCAGTTAACCGCTGGGCGTGGCATGAGCAGTAATCTGACCCCTTTTGGTGGCATACTCGTCGCCAAGGGGTATAAAGCCGCAAATATAGGCATAGGCTCAGGGCTTGGACGGTGGGGAGCCGTATCCGTGGACTACACGGTGGCCAACACCCATATTGCAACCGGTAAAAGCAGTACGGGAGGCAGCCTTCGATTTCTCTATTCAAAATCATTGAATAGCTGGGGCACTCAGTTCAACATCATCGGGTATCGTTATTCGACCCCCGGATATTACGATTTATCTGACGCCGTTTCGCAACGTGCACAATGGCACAATGGCTACTATCGCTATGACTATACCGATACGGATCCAAACGACTACATTGGTGTACCTGACTGGACGAAGACAAGAAGGCGCTCTACCTACTCTACTGATTACTACAATAAGCGTTCACAGTTGAATTTATCACTGACCCAAACTCTCTGGAACGGTGACCAGGTGTTCATTAACCTGAGCAATCAGAATTATTGGCACGATGGCCGCCCCCAACGAAGTTGGCAACTCGGTTACAACGGTCATGCGCTAGGAGCCAGCTATGGTGTGTTTGTCCAATATACGCTGAACCGCTTCAGTGGAAGTCAGCGCGAACTCGGCTTCAATATATCGATGCCGCTGGGCTCTTCTTCATCACCGACTTACGTGACAGCAAGTGCCACGCATGAATCGCCGGGTGACAACTCCGTACAAACAGGCATCAGCGGCTCTGCCTTATCAGACAATCGCTTGAACTATAGCGCACAAGTCGGTCACAGCGGTTCGAATGAAACCAATGGCTCTTTAAGTGGCGACTATATGGGAGCAGATGGTGATATTAATGCCGGATACTCAAGAGGCGCACATTATTCACAAACGTCCCTGGGATTCTCGGGGGGCGCAATTATCCATGGCGGCGGCATTACATTCGGACGCCAATTGCAATCAACCACCGTGTTGGTACATGCAAAAAATGCGGACGGCGTGGGTGTTGTCAATCAACAGGGCGTACATCTGAATCATGCAGGATATGCCATTATTGGTGGCGCGAGTGCCTACCGAAGAAATCAGATTGCACTCAACCTGCAGGATATTCCCCCGGGCTTGAATATTTCTGATACCTCCGATCAGGTCGTACCCACACGAGGTGCTATCGTACGCGCGAATTTTGCGACACAGTCCGGGCAAAATGTACTCATCCAATCACAATTGCAGGATGGCTCCCCGCTACCTCTGGGCGGAAATATCATCAGTACTGACCACCAGGCACAGGGTGTCGTTGGGCCAAATGGCCAAGCCTATGTCACGGGTGTCGAAAATGGTCAAACATTGAAAGTGAGTTGGGGAGAAGCCCCAGATCAATCTTGTGTGATACCTGTGAAGGGACTACCGCCTGTTGACAAGGCTTCATTGGGCTATGACACGCTTACGCTTGAGTGTACTCCAACGTTGGACGACAACCATGAATAGCCGTTACCTACTTCCCCTTCTGACTACACTGTTGACTTGCCTGCTCCCATGCCTGTTTCCTGCCAGCAGTTGGGGGTTGTCCTGCTATGCAGGTGATTACGGTGGAGTCACACGCCATATCACTATACTGGATCATCAGATCACCGTACCGGCCAACGCAAAACAGGGAACGATTCTTTGGCGTTCACCCACATATAGCGTTAATGTCACCTGTTACGATACCAATAACTCTCCCTTCGGTGAGGACGCGTATCTTTACTGGAACCCAGGCGATCAACTCGGGACCATTAATAACTCCATTGCCGTAGGTGTCAATTATCAGAGCATTGATATCATCCCTAAAAACATGACACGCACAGACTTGGGTTATGCCACTCTTCCACCCGCCTCGGTTAATGCCTGTCGTGGTCCAGGGAGTGCACCAGGGCAATGGTGGAATATTTTTGCGCCTCGCTGCGCACAGCCACAGACCCTGACCATTACCTACAGCATTTTTATAGAAGCCACCGGCAACGCCCCTTCGGCCACCAGCCAAGTTAACAATACCGGCACTTACAGCCTCTTTCGTGTGGACGGAAACTCGGGACTACATACTACAAGTGATTCAAATTACACCGCGTATATCAGTGGGTTGAATAATGTCAGGTTTGTCTCCTGTAACCCACAAATCTCGATTGAGGGAAATGATGGTAATACGGTAGATTTCGGGATGATTACCGCTGATAGAAACACACAGGCAGGGACAATCGCCAAAGAGCGTCCCTTCAGTGTTGTTGCCAGCCTTGATTCACCAGAGAGCGGCCAAGCCTGCCGGGGAGAAACGCTCCAGGCCACTTTTTCGACCAATAACCCCGTGCAGGATGAAGACACTATTCTACCGGAAAGTAACAGTGGCTTTGGTATACAGATTTTCCCGGCCAACAATAACAGCGCGGTCAAGATGAACAACCCCGTTGCTCTTGGAATAGTTAATGGTACTCAGGTAAAAAACACCTTTACGGCTGGGCTGAAATGGCTGAGTAACTCCCCTAAGGCGGGCCCTTTTAACGCGACGGCAACCATCGATGTCACGTATCGATAGGCAATGGCCAGCCATCGCAACGAAAGTTACCGATTACTTCTGGGTAGCGCGATAAGCCCGCAGATATTGAACCTCCTGATTCAGTTGCTGCGAGAGCTGATTGAAATGACTCATTAGCTCGGGCGCCACGCTCTTTGTGTCCTTGGGCCGTGGTGTTGTTTTTTCAATTTTGGCCTGGTCCTGAGCCAGGTTATCCACAGCGCGATCAAACTGATCGCAAATATCCTGATTTCCCGTATTGGACGAGAGTACTTGCTGGCAATTTTTGCCAAGGTCTCTCGCAACACTCAAAGGTGCAATCAGCGCTTCAATATACCCTGTAGGCGTCAGGTCCGGGTGAGATGGCGTATTTTCCTGCGGGGATGAATGGCTCTGGGCTTCCTGCGAACTGGAGGCATCCGCTTTCTCTCCTTCAGAAGACGAAGATGCAACGCCATGACTTTGCTCCGCAGATACTGGTGCTGAGGGTGATGCCATAAGTGCTCTAGCCACCGCTGCATTCGGCACTACTACTGTAGGCATAACTACCGAGCGAGCAACAGACGAAGACGTATTCCCCTCTTGCCCTTGCGTATGGTCCACATCTGATGAAGTTGTCTCATGATCCGTTGAAGCGGCTGGCTGAACGGCATCAACACGATTTGCCAACGAGGAGAGTGAATGTACATTTACTGTCTCATTGGCAGCATACGTCGTACAGCACCCATCCATGATCAGAGCGGCACCAATAGCAATATGGCTTAACAGCTTGTATGCATTCATCAGTAACAACTCCAGCCCCAAAATAACCAGTATAGGAGTATCTGTGTCTCTGACCTAGTTATTGAGCAAAACATTTCAAAAAAACATCTAACGCTACACGATGAAAGAAAATTGTCTGGTAAGCGTCAAGATAACGCAATATTTATACGCTAACATTACACTTGGCAGACAAAAAATCGAATTGGCCAAATAGTAGGCTCACACCGCCAAAATATGTGAAAAAGACAGCAGGGAAAAGCCGCGGAAAGAGACGTTCGGTATCGTTCAATCTGAGGAGGAATCGATATGTCACAGCAACGTAAATGGCTAAGTAGTGAAGATGTACAGCGGCTCGAATTCACACGCGAGGGCAATCCTCTAATTCGCGCCCTGGCAAGCCGTCACCGAAGTCTCTCAACTGAGCGCCTACGCTTGAGAGGCTCAGTTGGCGGTATTAGACGCTAGCCTTGGCTAATGGGTCAGCGGCATTGTGTTCGCGCCAATGATATAAGCATCAAAGCATTACTACATTTTGATAAAACATGATCAATGGCGAACCCCTTTCGGGAATTCGCCATTGATTTATTACATTCATGAAATGTTTGATGGATGAGGGTAAGCCGCTTCCACATAATAATGGTTTACAGGTGACAGGGAAGCCAAGGGTCCGTCAGCAAGGCACAGCCTAGTGTGGACGATTGGGTGGCTCATCATCAGATGCGTCTCCCTCACTGGAAGGCGCATCATCCGAGTTATCCTTTGAGCTATCCTCTTTGTTGGACGGCTGTTTATTTTCGTCAACATTGTTCTTGTGAGAATCCATGCGGCTGGACTCCCCTTCAGAAGCCTTTTCATTTTGCGATTCCTCAGCCGAATTCGCTTGATCGGAGTTTAGATCATTACCCAGGCTACCGTCCTTGGTATCCGATTTGGAGTGAACCTCCTCCGTGGTCGCGGCTGTCGCTTCTGCTTCTACTTCAGGATCATTCGTATCAATGCCTTTGTGAATCATCACTTTCTGAAGCTGATCGATTTGAGATTCGCTCGCCCCGGCATTACGTCTGAGCGAGATTGCGATGCGATAACATAACCCTTCAAATCGCTTGAGACGCGTTTCATCCATGTGCCTGTCATGACGCATCAAGTGATAAATATCGCTGCTAAGCTCAAGAAACTCACGATCATCATTTAATCCCCATGCACTTGAACGGTAAGCGACGGCCAAGGCTTCCTGCCAGCGCCGCATCATACCCGGTAACTGCGGATTGCGACTGATCGTCATCAGCTGATGCGCCTGCTTGATAATGACGTGCCCGAGGTTAAGTCCCAACAAACCCTGTTCGATAAGATTACGCTGCCCGGGGGCATTATCTTCAAATGTCGCCATGTGCTGGATTCGAGTCACCATTCGGCCATTGAACCATGAAAGCGCATTGTCCCCGCTTCTCAGGCTCAATACAGCAAGATCACTCGATGTTGAGCTGATCAACCGCCGACGCATGATCAGAGAACTGGGATTCTTGATTAACAGAAAAAGCGGATAAAGGATGGAGACACCCAACAACATTGCTATCCCGCGTTCGAGCGCACTCGCAATATTGAAATTCATGTGGTTCCCGGGCATCGTCATGATAATTGCGGTCAGGCAAAAACCAAGACTGATCGCCAGGGTGGGTCGGTAGGTGAACCCGAACAATATAACCACCATAGGGGCACAGAAAACCAGTATAAAGATTTCATAGAAACTGGGCGCCGCACTCAAGATCAAACCATTGATCAAGAGATAAACGGGTATGCTCAACGTCATGCCTTTGAGCAAATTCTTGAGCATCATGATGGTAGGCATATTCGCAAACATGATGCTGAATACCACGGGCAGTATCATCAAAAGAAAGGCAACTGACCAGCCCGTTCCTATCCATAGCAAAACCCCCAATCCAAACATGATGGTTGAACGCAAGCCAATGATCATGCACGAGAGGACATCGTGATAACGTGAAAGACGCGCAGCCTTGAGCTTGCGGTTACGCGGCGATACAACAGCTTGCACCGCTTCATCCATTACGATAATCAGTTGGGCCACATCGGAAACAGCTTGAATGGCTCTATGTTGGAGAGCTGTGTGTTGCTCACCTGCGCCCTGGGTTTTGAGCCATTTCCTAAAATCGTCCATATACTGCCGACGCAAGCCGGGATCAGACTCTTGTCTTACCTTGCTCACGACTTGTCTTAATGCTTCGAACGTCTCCAGCAGCATTTCGTCCATCCAATCCGGATGGTCTCGGATAAAATGCCCCAACACCTGCATTTCAGCAATCAGGCTAAGGGTTCGTTGCGACAACAGGTGTGCGGCTCTGGCCCGTCCGGGGCCAGCTGGCCCCTCAAATACTACGGGATTGGCATCGGACTCAAGCAAAAGCAGAGCATTGATCACCGACAGCAGGGACTCATGGCGTTCCTTCGCCTTGTCCTGCGGATCAAGGTAAATTTGCATACTATCCAGCGTCTGCTCAAAAAGAGTGCGCGCATGCCCGGCCATTTGCAGGTGGACTCGTTGCGGCCACAATAGCATGCTTGAAAGCGTGGCACAGATGGCACCGATACTGATCTCGCTGACACGTTGTATTGCAATTTCAAAGATATGGTCGCTAGTGACATTTGAAGAAACGGAAATTGCCACCACCAATACCATTACAATGGCAGCCATTGCGCAGAGATACGTCACATTCATGTTCGATGTCATGGATGAGAGCATCGATAATATGAAGACAATGATAGCCATCATGGCGAAGGCCAGCGGAGGGGCTTGTACAAAAAAAGCGATAATGGTCAACCCCAAAACACCACCGCCAAGATTACCGATTAGCTGACAAATACCTTTCTCGATCACCTGACCACTTTCGGGGCGAATTTGCAGGAAAATGGCTGAAATCAGAGACCAGTATGGGCGATCATAATCAAGCAGGATTGTGATATAGAGGGCGGCTGCCATGGCCACTATGCCCTTGATCATGAACTGTACAGCGAAGGGCGATGGGGTCAGAAAAGTAGCCAGTTTCGGATTCAGTTTGAACGTGGAGGCTGTCATTTCCACTTACTCCCGAAGTTAATCGACACTACTGGCTCAAACATGCCATGAAAGCATGTAAACAACATATGGCTATTCAACGGTAAAAGGGCCGATAATATTATCAATGCAATATCTCCCCTTCTATCGGATACATTGGTACTTCAGACAGATACATTGGTACTTCAGAAAGATTTTTCGAAATACACCAGAATGGCCCTCGCCTTGGGCAGGTGGTAGATATCATTCCTACCCCCCGCTGAGAGAGATGGCGAAAAGAGCTGCCCTGCGAGTATCCAGGACTAAATGGCAGGAGAAGCATCTGAAGCAGATACATCGCCCCAGTGACCGTCAGTATCGAACTGAATATAACATCAAACATGATGCCTTAGCCTTGAGTAGCTGGCTGAATGGCATCGCTGTTGGCTGATGGCGAACCGGTGGAATTATTTGGGTTCACAACACGATAAGGTGACTGACCACTTCCACCCCCCTGATTGACACCATCAGAAGTATTGTGTGTGGTGGTAGATGGAGCAACGGTTTCTTCAGGGGTCGCATCTTTACTGGAAGTACCCCGCGTTACATTGCTGTTATAATACTGGTTTCGATGTTGCTTCGGTTGCACGATACGCACCGTTGCTGTCATCCCTGAACTCAGGATGACATCTTTGGGCACCGCATCAAACACAACATCGACAGGGATACGTTGCGCCAGGCGTACCCACGTGAAGCTCGGGGCCACATTGGGCAGGTGCTCATTCCCTGCAGAAGCATCATCATTCGAGATACCCCGTCCAATACTGACCACATGCCCTTGCAAGCGCTTGTTGCCACTCATCAGCCAGATATCGGCTTTCATGCCCGGACGAATACTGGGAATTTTTGTCTCTTCAAAGTAACCGGTAACATAGAATGAATCGGCGCGAATGAGGGATAGATCAGCCACTCCTTTGGAGACATAATCACCCTGTCGCAATGCCAGGTTCACGACATAGCCCGAATAGGGTGCACGATACACTGTACGATCCAGGTTGATTTGAGCGGTTTCGACAGCAGCCTGATCCGCTTGATAAGTCGCGTATGCAGCAGCGGCATTCAATTGATAGGTTTCAAGAGCTTCACGGGAAATCGACTGGCTTGAAAGCTGCAGGCGGCGTTGGTAATCGGACTGACTCCGCTGCCAGGTAATTTTGGCTTCCATTGCCTGTGCTTTTGCCTGATCCAATGCCGCCTTGTAACGCGCGGAGTCTATCCTGAAAATAACATCACCTGTATTTACCCAGGTGTTATCAGCCACATTCAATTGCGTAATCCAACCAGACACATCAGGTGCGATGGTAATGACATCAGCTCGAACACGGCCATCACGTGTCCATGGAGTGTATTGATAGTATTTCCAGATCCAGATACCTGCGGTGACAGCAATCGCCAGCATGATAAAGGTAAAAATCAGTCGAGCTAGAGTTCGCATCAAAAATCACCGTATTCAGGACAAAAAGGAAGGGGTATAGATCGCCAAATAATTAATTCCCACCAACACACACATGAAAAGAGCCACATCAAACCACGCTTCCTGAAGAATAAAACGACCAATAGGCAGCTTGTAAATCAATATTCGAAGAGCAAGGGAAATAACCAGGCTGATGATGGCGTAAACAATCATCGGGCTGAAATAGACACCGTTCCAGGACAATTCATGAAGGTACATGCAGAAGAAAACTCCTTAACAGCCAACTGCCCATGCAAAAATATCGGGTAAATTTCCCACGCCGCCCAAAAACATTGGGCAATGACAATCATTCTTCATGGGACATAATTTGAAGAACTCCCTCCGCTGTTCGGGCGAAGCCATTGGACAAGGGTGCGTTACATTGCCCAGTATAGCTCTACAGCTCCCCACATTCGTGCAGCCGTTAGAGCATTTCCCTTTGCCAGTTTCAGGCACGGCTTTTTATCAAGCGTTGCCGAGCCAGGCTCTGAAGGAAGCCCTTTTCAGCCTTGGAGTTAGCCTGGGCAGATTGCCAATAACCCGTCCACGAGAGCAAACGGCTCGCTCAACCTTGATTGAATACGATAAAAGACAGCGATTTAGAGTGCCGTATGCAAGGGTTCCGCCAGCTTCATCAAGTACGAGGACCAGTAGCCCTTCAGCCCTCAGTGCCTCAACATGGCTAACTATAGATAAACATGACTATAGCTAAACATGGGATAAATTGCCTATCGGGATGCACAGACACGTGAGCTTGGCACGCCAGAAAGTTAGCAGGACAACTATTTCCCGGCCATTATGCCATATTTAGTGGCCGAGGCGCTCGTTCAATTGTGCAAGCTTGCGGTTCATCCGCTCGGCAGCGTGACGTTCTTCGCGCTCGGCGCGCCTTTTTTGCAACAGATCAAGCTGTTCTCGCGCATGCCGAACATCATCTTCGCCGATATCGCCAGCAGGCTGACCGTCGAGATCGACCCGCGTCACCCCAACCCGTACGGATTTCAGATAACGAGGAAGATTCACATAATTGGCCAGTGCCCTACGAATCAGCTTGGAAGACCAGGGTTCACGTTCGATCAAATCCTTGTGAATCCCGACTTTTAACGGATGCGTATGGGCTTTGAAGAAAGCGTTGGGGTAACGCTTGTACCACTCTTTGAGCAATGCCTGTGGTGAAGGAGGTTGTTCTTTCGAAATGGAAGCTCCCGATGCAGGAGCTTCTTCAGACGGGATAGTTGCCGGATCGCTAATTTCGCTCATATCTTCAGAATGTTCTTGTTCTGAGGGTAATCGGGAACCTTCCCCTTCACCCATGGATGTTGAAGTTCTCTCTCGGGAAAGGGCATTATCTGAATAGCCCTTATGTTCAGACTGCACCTGCGGGGAGGCCGACAGATTCTGTGTCGTTGGCAGATGATCAGGTGAACAACTGGACGCATCTGTATCCTCTACCGCATGGGCAACAGAGCTTACTGTATCCACACGCCGAGGTTCCGCCGCAGTGTATGTACCTGCTGCCTGACGAGATTGTAACTGTTGCAGTTGTTGACGAAGAGCAGCGTTCTCTTCCTGCAAGGAGTGAATATGCTGCGTTGCCTGCGCCAGTTGGCTCAGGACACGCTCAGAGTTACGATCGAGAGATTCGATCAGCGTTTCAAGCAGATCAGCCACCTTGACTGCCCCCGGTTACTGCAAATGGTTTATTTATTATCAACGCACAACCCCATACGTTTTGTTAGCACACTTTTACGAATATAGCGTTTGTACAAAGCGCATCAGGTTATGCACCTCACTGAATACACTTGGTCGAAAACAGCAAGACTGATCACAACGCGTAATGAACACTTACAGATAAAGGAAACGAAATGCCAATATTGCGCTCCTTTATCAAAATGGACTCTGAACCTCATCACCAATCATTAATCATTAACGAATGGGTTCAGTAGTGCCTGTCAGGCCGCCTACATAACGACCTTGAGCAAATACAGATTATTTTCCGCATAATGGCATTTTACAGGATGCGGATTTTACAAGCATAGAATATTCCGAACGCTTGATCCTATAGACATAGGATAAATGTCGATTCCCCTGTGCTCAAGCATTCAACACCAAAATGCCCTTTCCAGGCGGTGTTTATATGCTTCTATGCACATGCGGTGTGGCTGCAAATGCATGAAAACCCGGCTTATTCGACCGTGCCTTGATGCCGCTTGCCCACACGATCATAGCGCTCAAATCGATATGAGGGTTGATGCTCTGTCGGCGATCCCTGAATGGATTCAGCCAGTGACCATTCATTCGTATTGAACTCGGGGAAAAAAGTATCTCCCTCAATGTCGACATCAACGCGTGTCAGATAAAGATGATCCGCGTAGGGCATTGCCGCAGCATAAATCTGCCCACCTCCGATTACCATGACCTCATCGATACCGTCGATTTCGGCATGCCCCTTAGCCATTTCAAGCGCTTCGGGAAGTGAGGGGCTGATACGCACGCCCGGATGTGAAAAATCCGGGTTACGAGTAATGACGATGTTAAAACGATTGGGCAACGGTTTCCCGATCGAATCAAAGGTCGCACGCCCCATGATAACAGGCTTGTGACTGGTAACCGTTTTGAAGAATTTAAGATCTTCGGGCAGATACCAGGGCAACTTGCCCTCTACACCTATGACACGATTGGTGGAAAGAGCAGCAATCATTGAAATACTGACAGCCATGGTCTGAAGCTCCGGAATTAAACAGCCACAGGGGCCTTGATATGCGGGTGAGGATCATACCCTTCGATCGCGATATCTTCGAAACGAAAATCGAACAGATTTTTGACTTCCGGGTTGAGGACCAAACGCGGTAGCGGGCGAGGTTCACGCTTGAGTTGCTCTTCCGCCTGTTCAAGGTGGTTCAGGTAAAGATGCGCATCACCAAGAGAGTGGACGAAATCCCCTACTTCAAGATCACAGACTTGCGCCACCATATGCGTCAGCAACGCATAGCTCGCAATATTGAAAGGAACGCCAAGGAAAATATCGGCACTGCGCTGATAAAGCTGACAGGAAAGCTTGCCATCTGCCACATAAAACTGGAAAAGAGCGTGGCACGGAGGGAGAGCCATCTCATCGACAAGCGCAGGGTTCCATGCAGAGACGATCAGACGACGTGAATCCGGCGTTTTCTGGATCGATTCAACAACCTTGCTGATCTGGTCCACATGGCTTCCGTCAGGTGCCGGCCAACTGCGCCACTGATAGCCATACACTGGACCTAAATCGCCGTTTTCGTCTGCCCATTCATCCCAGATACGAACACCATTTTCCTTCAAATAGGCGATATTGGTATCCCCTTTCAGGAACCACAAGAGTTCGTGGATGATTGAACGTAAATGCAGCTTTTTCGTGGTTACCAGCGGAAATCCTTCCGATAAATCAAAGCGCATCTGATGACCAAAAATACTACGCGTCCCTACACCGGTTCTATCCGTTTTGGTTGTCCCCTTGTCCAGTACTGTCTGGAGAAGATCAAGATAGGGTCTCATGATAAAATTCCGTTACTCAAATGTATGGCGTACGCACCGCTTACCGGGTAGCCTGCGTGGAGGATAATTCAGCCGCGGAGACGACGGGATATTCGACAGGCTGCTTGCGTGACCACGCAATGATCGCTGCTCCAATAATAATCATCGGAATACATAACACCTGCCCCATCGTCATCCATCCGAAGGCGACGAACCCCAACTGTGGGTCCGGCTCACGGAAGAATTCAGTGAAAAAGCGAAAACAACCGTACAGCAGCATGAAGAGGCCTGATATCAAGCCACGCTTGCGCGGTTTAAGCGAGACAATCCACAGGATGGTGAAAAGAAGAACACCTTCGGTCAAGAACTGATAGATAGCGGAAGGATGACGTGGCTCGGGTCCGTATTTGGGATAATCAATGGCCCATGGCAAGTGGCTGATACGCCCGGGGAGTTCCTGATTGATAAAGTTACCGATACGCCCGGCGCCCAATCCAATGGGTACGATGGGGGCGATAAAGTCCAATAAGCGCACCCATTGCAACTTGTGTCGACGAGCAAAAACATAGGCAGCGACCAGTACACCAATCAGGCCTCCGTGGAAGCTCATGCCTCCGTCCCATACCTTGAAGACCCAAAGCGGATTACGGTCAAAGAAGCTCTCACCGTAAAAGAGAACGTACCCTATGCGCCCCCCCAACACGACGCCCAGTGCGCCATAAAATATCATGTCGCCTACATCATCGCGGGATAATCCGATGCGATAAGCGCGGTGCCTCGCTAGAAACCAGGCGCCCACGAAGCCGATCATGTACATAATGCCATACCAATGTACTGCCAATGGGCCGATTCGGACGAGTACCGGATCAAAATGGGGGTAATGCAACATACGCTGTGGATCTCCTTCCTGCTCTGCATGCCTTTACACATGGAATACAGACGCTTTTCGAAGTGCCAAAAGTTACTTCCTTGATCAAATCCAAATCCGAATCCGAATGTAAACCTGACCAAAGCACTTCTATTAAAATGGCGGCAACTCTATTCTACGAGGGTTCAATCGTGTTGGCGAGCGTCGAAAGTGCAGGGAGGTATATTTTGACTTCAGGAAGGGGATAAAGCGATGTGCCAACATGAAAAAGGCAATCTGCACACAGGATGAATCACGACCCGTTAAAAGCAGGACGATAGAGCAAAATTGTACACAAGCAGACATCCCCGCCTCGAGTGACGAGGTGCCTGACTCGCGTTTATCCCTGGTACGATTCAAGAAGGCCAAAATAGACGGCATACATTGCCGCTCAGCCTTTTTATTTGGACAGCTGCTGCAAACGTGGAGCCAGCTCTTGCAAGGCTTTTCTGTATACCTCACGCTTGAACGATACCACTTGCCCGAGCGGATACCAATAACTCACCCAACGCCAGCCATCAAACTCCGGTTTTGGGGTGGAGTCAAAACAGATACGTTTTTCATTACAACGCATCTGAAGTAGAAACCACTTCTGTTTCTGACCGATACACAAAGGCCTTGAATGAGTGCGTATCATTCGCTTGGGTAACCGGTACCTCAGCCAGCCACGCGTACTCGCCACGAGACTGACATCCTGAGCGCAAAGCCCTATCTCTTCTTCCAATTCACGATAGAGAGCCTGCTGTGGCGTTTCTCCAGAGTTTATTCCCCCTTGAGGAAACTGCCAGGAGTCTTGCCCCAACCGTCTTGCCCAGAGCAGCTGGCCGCCGGGATTGGCAATGATAATGCCAACATTGGGGCGGAAGCCATCGGGGTCGATCACGGTGTATACCTCTACTTTCAAGCCAAAACATGACATTTATAGCCCAAAGGGATCATGTATATGGCAATATTATTGGAATAGGTGTGCTTACCATGATTATAGCGTTGATCGTACCTGTAAATCTTACCTTTAATAAGTACTATAGCTAAAATTCATGGCGTGCTTGGGACATTCTTCCACAAAGCATTAAACACCTTCAACCACTTCCCACATTTAGCTTTGAAAAGCATGGGAGTAGTTACGAATTCCGTGTAAATTCACTTTCACATTACACTTGAATTCTACACAACAACACTACACATCAATTGTGGATGAAGTCGCTAATCTTCAGTGAAGATAAAGTGAATCATCCCCCATCATCAGGAGCAGCACTGTGCGTTTGGCCATTTTCGATCTGGATAATACATTGATACGTGGAGATAGCGATCACGCCTGGGGTGACTATCTGATCAGGATAGGCGCTGTCGATCCAGTTGCTTATAAAAAGGCCAATGATGAATATCTGCATGCCTATGAAAATGGCACGCTGGATATCAATCAGTATCTTGAGTTTTCTCTTCAACCACTGGCAAATGTGTCACGTCAACAGTTGGATAAATGGCACCACGATTTCATGCGCGCCGTGATCGAACCCATGATATTGCCTAAAGCAGAAGCATTGCTGGAGCAACATCGTCAGGCAGGTGACTATCTATTGATCATTACAGCGACCAATCGGTTTGTGACTGGCCCTATCGCCGAGCGTCTCGGGGTCGATGATCTTATTGCAATCGAGATGGAAGAAGACCAGGACGGCAAATACACAGGCCGCGTTGAGGGTATTCCCAGCTTCAGGGAAGGAAAAGTAGTACGACTTGATGCCTGGTTAAAAGAGCACCCTGAAATCACCCTGAAGGACGCCTGCTTCTATAGCGACTCCCGCAATGACCTTCCTTTATTGGAAAAGGTGGATCATCCCGTCGCCGTAGACCCTGATGATCAACTACGTGCTGAAGCTGAAAAAAGAGGCTGGCAGATACTATCATTGCGCTGAAATACGGCGCATACCGTAAATTGTCTGATAATGAATTGCCCTGTGATTTATATTTCCGTGCACGGGGCACTCACCTCTGTATTTGTTTCCTCTGTATTTGTTCTTCTTGAAATACTCTTTCTCATCATCAGTCATTTCTTCAACCGGCCGTATGCGCCCCACCATGAGTACTTTTCCTCTTTTCCTCTTTCCCCTATAAGCATTTTTCTTGCATCGTAAATTTCAGCACTCACATCATGTATGTTGTTGCCTCTGAGGTATAAAAAAACGCCAGCCCCGAAGGAAGCCAGCGTTCTCGTGAAGCCTGCAACAGTGTCTCGACTATAGGAGACGACTACTTTTCTTGCGGCGAGTACGATGAATAGAACTGATGAACAGGAACAAGCTGATCAGGAAAAGTACAAAGAAACCGATACCGGTCCAACCGGGCAAAGTAATACCCAGGAAGATACCGTGAATCTGAGCACACTCTCCAGAACCTTCCAGAACCTGTGCAACCACCGTCTGCCAAGGCAATACCTGCATCAGGTAATCAATCCCGGGGCTACACGAGGGAATGGCATCCGGTGGCAAGTGTTGAATGTAAACGTGACGTGCAGCCAGTGCAACACCTGCAAGGGACGTAATGATCCCAAGCACACCATAAACGATCCCGCCCCAGCGTTTGGGATTCTGAAACACACCGGGAATCAGCACGATAAAAGTGGCAATCACGGCAATACGCTGAAAAATACATAATGGACAAGGCTGTAGCCCCCATACATGCTGGAGCAACAAGGCAAAGCCCATCATGAAAATACAAAGTAATACGCCCAGCAAACACCAGCCACGCGCAACAATTCGGTTCAGCTTGTCTATCATGGTTTTTTCAAATCCTGTCCTGTAAATATAATCCGTCACCACACATCAGATTGCTGACTCGTCTGTTCCCGATCCTCCACAGCACGCTTTCAAGTGCAAATGGATCATGCCACTACCACGAACAATTTGAGTGAATTATCGGGCATTCGAGATGACGTAATCCCGTGGTATCAATTTTCTTCAGAAGCCTGGGCGACACGATGTGCCTTTTCAAAATAGAGAGCCACAAACTCATCAAATGAAAGGGGATCATCCCGTTCAAGATCACCTTGCTGGATACGCGAGGTTTCACTGAGCTGCTCGAACAGAGCATTTCTAGCCTTGTCGATGGGACGGGCACGAAATGAAGAAGCTTGCGAACGCGCTTGCTCAAGCGTCCACTCGACAAAATCTTCATTATTTTCTGTCAGCACTTTGTAGATTCGACCTGCCGGTGTCAGCTCAGGGTTATCAAGACGCGGTGCGAGAGCATCAAGTGCATCAATATGCGGTGAAGCTTCTTCATTGCTATCCAGTAATTCAGCGACTTTCCGCATGCTACTGATGATGCGATGCCCCACTACCCCCAAAGGCAGCTCTTCACCTTCATCGATCAGGGTCAGCTCTGGATCACGCCCCCGACGCACAATACGTGCCTGATTAGTAGTCAGCGCTTGCTCTTCTTCCTCTGTAATCACCGCATCGGTGGAAAGCAAACAAAACATCAGAAACGTATCAATGAAACGCATGGCCGTTTCATCAATACCTACCGGTAAAAGCGGGTTGATATCAAGGCAGCGTACCTCGATATACTCAACGCCTTCGGCCTCAAGGGCCTGGGTGGGGGTTTGATGGTGGCGAACTACGCGTTTGGGACGAATATCGCTATAGAATTCGTTTTCAATCTGCAAAATATTGGCATTCAGCTGCTGCCATCCATCCTTGCCGTTTTCTCCAATCTCCCCGCCAGAGGAAAACCGTTCGTAATCGCTCCAGGCCGTACTGACCGCATAGCGCAAGGTTTTTATGTAATCTTGCAGGCTGTCGTAACTGACAGAAAGCTGATTCTGTACCTTGTTTTGATAACCGAGATCGCTCATTCTCAAAGAAGATGCATAACGGGAAATCAATGTACGCTGGCCGACTTTATCGAATCCGGTATCGTCTCGCCCATCCAGAAAGCTGCGATCAATGGCGGGTGATGCACCAAACAGATATTTGAGGATCCAGGAGTGACGGCGAAAGTTACGAATAATGCGGAAATAGCCTCGGGAACGCATGTCCGCCATAGTGGAAGCATCAAGCGATGTGGCTTCAGCCTGCCCCGTTTCATGCGCTGCCAGGACCTGCCACAGTTCATCAGGCAGTGAAACATTATAGTGAATACCCGCAATGGACTGCATGATACGACCATAACGTACATCCAATCCACGACGATATACGTGTTTCATTCGCCCTTTGTTAGAGGTGCCGAAATCCGCAATGGGAATGCTTTCATTACCTTCAAGAAGCGCTGGCATACTCGCCGGCCACACCAGTTCCTTGCCAATATACTGATAAGTGAATCGGTGCAGATCGACCAGAAATTCAAGCGCTTTCGAGGGCTTGCAAAAGACGGGTGTTACATATTCGAGCAATGCTTCCGAATAGTCCGTGGTGATATAGGGATGTGTGAGTTTGGAACCCAATTCGAGTGGATGGGGCTGTTGGCTAACATGTCCATCAGGTTCTACCCTCAAACCTTCCTTTTCAACACCACGACGAATTCGACCAATACTACCGCGCCGCATTGCCGGTTGCAGAAAAGCAATGATACTGTCAATTGATTCAGACAAGGGCATATACCTTCATTCCATCAAGGCTGGCGCATCCAGATTGCCAGCTTCGCGCTCATTCAGACGAATGCAGGCCACTTTCGGCAGCGTGGAAAGCACGACACCCAGTGGCTGGATCAGCGTTCACTATAGTCAAACCACCTCTGCTACCTCTATATGCCATTGTAACAGGAGAAGTACAGAAAGTGGCGCCATTCAGATTCAATTAATGGGGTACACTATCCAACAAAATGGGGGCGGCTCACAAGCCCACCCCCATGAATCCAATTACTTTTTGGCGCCCGCCTTCAACAAGGCGGCACCTAATGCCCCCATCGGGGCCTCACGACCACCCTGATCGGATTTATGTTTTTTGCCAGAGAGCCCTTTTCCGGCTCCCCGCTTACTACCAGTCTGTGCAGGGGCAGAAGTCGCCTGTTCACTGGCGTTGTCTTCCAACCGCATACTTAGCCCGATACGTTTGCGTTCAACATCGACTTCCATCACTTTCACCTTGACGATATCGCCCGCCTTGACCACATCACGGGGATCCTTGACGAAAGTATTGGAGAGCGCAGAGATATGCACCAATCCGTCCTGATGCACACCAATATCGACGAAAGCACCGAAATGCGTCACGTTGGTAATCACACCTTCCAGGATCATGTCCGGATTCAGATCGGTGATTTTCTCTACGCCATCCTTGAACGTCGCCACTACGAATTCGGGACGGGGGTCTCTGCCAGGTTTATCAAGTTCTTTCAGGATATCGGTGACCGTCGGCAAACCAAATCGCTCATCAACGTAATCGGCAGGATTCAGCGTCTTCAAAAAAGCACTATCACCAATCAACGTACCCTCTGCATGGTGCGTTGATTCAGCAATACGCGCGACCACCGGATAGGCTTCAGGGTGAACTGCCGAGGCATCCAGAGGGTTATCACCTCCATTGATACGCAGGAAACCAGCACACTGCTCGAAGGTTTTGGGTCCCAGGCGGCTGACATCCAGCAAATTGCGACGATCCTTGAAAGCGCCCTGCTGATCACGGGTGGTCACAATACTTTCCGCCAACAGGGTATTCAACCCGGACACACGGGCCAGTAGTGCTGATGAAGCGGTATTCAGGTCAACACCTACGGCATTAACACAGTCCTCAACCACTGCATCCAGCGTGCGGGCCAGCTTCAATTGAGAAACATCGTGCTGATATTGCCCAACACCAATGGATTTGGGGTCGATCTTGACGAGCTCGGCCAGTGGGTCCTGCAAACGACGCGCAATGGAAACCGCTCCACGTAAAGTGACATCCAGCTGAGGAAATTCCTTTGCCGCATATTCAGAAGCGGAGTAGACAGAAGCCCCTGCTTCACTGACAACCACTTTGGTTAACGAACGCCCGTTCACACTGGGTACGCCCTTGACCAATTCCTGCGCGAGCCTATCCGTTTCGCGGCTGGCTGTTCCATTACCGATCGCAATCAACTGTACATTGTGTTTCAGACAGAGTGCCTTGAGTACTGCCAGTGCATCTGCCCAGCGGTTATGCGGCGGGTGCGGATAAATGGTGGCAGTATCCAGCAATTTACCGGTGCCATCCACAACGGCGACCTTGACACCGGTACGTAGCCCCGGATCAAGCCCAAGTGTAGCCCGCTCACCTGCAGGGGCGGACAGCAATAAATCCTTTAGGTTATCGGCGAAAACATCGATGGCAGACTGCTCGGCATGTTCACGCAAGCGTGTGAAAAGCTCGGTTTCCAGACTTGTATAAAGTTTGACTCGCCACGTCCAACGGACAACCTCAGCCAACCAGGATTGTGCGGATTTATCACCCGCAGTACGGCCTTTGGTCGCCGCGGGCAGTATGATGCCAACACGCTTGGCAATAATACCTTCGGCAGGATGACGCAAGGCTTCTTCTTCCCCCGGCAAACGAATGGAAATACTTAGAATTCCTTCGTTGCGACCACGGAACATGGCAAGTGCGCGGTGGGAAGGGACTTTGGCTACCGGCTCACTGTAATCAAAGTAATCGGAGAACTTGGCGCCCTCCTGCTCCTTACCGGGGACCACCTGCGCGGTAACTTCCCCTTCCTGCCACAGGCGTTCACGCAGTATATTCAGCAACTCAGCGTCTTCAGCAAAGCGCTCCATCAAAATCTGCCTGGCACCATCCAATGCAGCCTTGGTATCAGACAGGGCAAGACTATCGCCGTTTTCGGCCACCATGGACTGAGATGCGGCCACATAAGGCATAGCCTCTGCTTCCGCATCAAGGGAGGGGTTAGCCAGCAAAGCATCCGCCAATGGCTCAAGACCGGCTTCACGTGCGATTTGCGCCTTGGTACGGCGCTTTTTGCGAAATGGTAGATAAAGATCTTCCAAACGCTGTTTGGTATCAGCCTGCCGCAGTTGGTTTTCCAGAGCGGTATCCAGTTTTCCCTGCTGACGGATTTCATCGATCACCGCTTCACGGCGCTGTTCGAGCTCCCGCAGGTAACGCAGACGTTCCTCAAGTTCACGCAGTTGCGAATCATCCAATGCCCCCGTGACCTCCTTGCGGTAACGGGCGATGAAAGGCACGCTGGCCCCTTCGTCAAGAAGCTCAACCGTGGCCTTGACCTGCGAGAGACGAATACTGAGTTCTTCTGCCAAACGCGGAAAAATGACCTGAGCGTGATCGGCACTTTGCTGCTTATCCATGGCTACCAAATATGTCTGAAGATGTTTTATCCAAGGGCGTGTTAACAGCAAGTGGTTAACCTGCATCACGCCTCAAACGGGCACACTAAGCCACATGCGCTTATTACAACGCAAGTACTGCATGCATGGCTCAGCTTTTCCATGTGACGCCCCTGCAAACGGCTTTCGAGGCGCCACAGTCGATATAACGTACTGAATTAGAGCATGTTTATTTAAAAAGGCCAACTTGCGGCCGCCTCTGATGCAGTTGTACAGACACCCGGGCATGTACACACACCCATGCGTGTTCAGGCACTTATCACTTGCATGGACGGCTCACGCAGGCATTAGTGTAACATCGGGGAGGGCTCGTCCGGGTTTTCAATCAGGCTCTCGACATCTGCAGCATTAAAGACGTAGCGAGTATTACAGAAATGGCACTGCGTATCGATTTCGCCTTCATCCTTAATGATGCCACGAAGTTCATTGGCGCCAAGGCGATGAAGTGCCTGAGCAAAACGCTCACGCGAACAGGTGCACCCAAATGCCAAGGCAGAAGGCTCATACACACGTGTTTTCTCTTCATGAAAGAGGCGGAAAAGAATATCCTTCGGTGTAAGCGCCAGCAGCTCTTCAGGCTTGATGGTGTCCGATAGCATCACAATCCGATTCCACGCATCCTGATCGCTCAGGGTTTTGTCTTCTGGGAGTTTTTGAACCAGAAGCCCCGCTGAGCGTTGCCCATTGGAGGCCAACCATAAACGGGTGGGCAATTGCTCGGAACGCTCGAAGTAATCTTCCAGACACTGCCCCAAAGTCGGCTTGTCCAATGCCACAATACCCTGATAGCGCTGCCCTTCCTCGGGATCAAGCGTGATCACCAATTGCCCATTGCCGAACAGGCTGTTGAAGGTGGGATCTTCATTGCTTGCTGACTGAAGCGCTGTCACTTTCTCTTCATCATAACGTGCAATCGCACGCAAACGTTGGGCTACACCCTGTGAACCGGGGTTGGATTCAGCCATCAAAAGCGTTACCGGGCCTTCACCACGCACTTCGAGGCTTAGAATCCCATTCAGTTTGATGGTTTCAGTCAACAACGCACTCGCCGCCAGTAACTCACCCAACAGGCGGGCAACCGGTGCCGGATACTCATGGCGTGAGAGTACCTGCTGATATGTGTCGTCCAACTGAGCGAGTTCTCCTCTTACACGCGTGTCATCGAAGGTAAAACGCTGAAGGCCGTCAAATACTGTATCTGTCATAACATAAATTCCATAGAGAGGGTGATAACGCAAAGTGAGCGAGATATCACGGTTATTTCATGGCATGAAAAACATCCTCTATGCAGTATGCTGCGCCTGTATTAGAGGACAAATGGCGTTTGGCTCACTTTAAAAGGATTTTCCACCATTCACTGCTGTGAACAATAACCGCACGAATACTACGCTTTAGTCATCAAACCCTTGCCGCTGAAAACGTTGAATTTCACGGCGTGACTTTTTATCCGGACGATGTTGCGGCGCACGCATGCTTTGCTGAGCCATTTTGCGCAATTCGGATTCATGGGCCCGACGCGCCTTGCTCTCCTCGGTTTCGCTGTAAAGGGTACGTGCATGATCGGCATTACGACGCTGATCACTCAAGGCAATGACTTCGATATCCATGACATCCCAGCCCTGTGGGACCTGCAGGATTGCCCCCACCTGTACCTGTTTGCTGGTACGGGTACGTTCACCATTGTAATGAACCTTTCCCCCTTCAATGGCCTTCTTTGCAAGCGCGCGTGTCTTGAAGAAACGTGCAGCCCACAACCATTTATCGAGTCGAACCTGTTCCATGTTTGCTCCCAACAAAGGCCCTTCGCGAAAACCGATCAATAAGCGAAGGGACATAGCGCATCGGCTTTATTGCAAGGCAGGATGTGCCTCAACATCTCTGGGTGAATACTTCCTATATGGGGATGATGATGCCAATCAGCAAGGGCTTCAGTAGATCACATATCTGGAAACCATGATCATGCCGCCAAGGTTGAACTCCCGCCGCCAGGAAACTCGTGCTATGGTGTCATCAACGTCGCCAGGCTAACAACGACTGATCTATCTCACTGAATGGTTGGAATTACGGATTGGCCAGGAAGATAGCGAGTGCCCTTACCTTACCAACGCACCCTGTTCTCACGGAATATCAGATGCCGAATCATCCTCCCAAAATTCTGGAATGCCGCCATGTAGCTGACTCACGCCTCTTCCATATAGAATCGCTGGACCTTGAATTTTCCAATGGGGAGCATCGTACGTTTGAACGGCTTGCAAACAGTAACCACCATGCAGCCGTAATGATCGTTGCCGTGCCGGACGACGAACATTTCCTGTTGGTCAGAGAATATGCCGCTGGATTCGAACAGTACCTGCTAGGGCTACCCAAAGGTTCCGTCGATCCGGGGGAGAATCTTGTTTCTGCAGCCAATCGCGAGCTTAAAGAAGAGTGCGGCATGGGGGCACATCAAATCGAAGCATTGAAAGAGATTAGCCTGGCACCCAACTATATGTCCCATCGCATTACGGTCATGCTGGCACAGGATCTGTATCCAGACTCATTACCTGGCGATGAACCCGAGCCATTGGAAGTCATCCGCTACCCCTGGAGCAAACTGGATGAACTGTTGGCTCGCGATGATTTCCATGAGGCTCGCAGTATTGCAGGCCTCTATCTGGCACGTAAATTTCTGGATGAGATGAAAAAGGGGAGTTCAGCCGAGGAGCAACGGAAATCGTATCCCTGGTAATAACGTGTACAACCTTCCGCAACGTTTCCGATCAAAAATGGAACGTCAGCTCAAGAGTGAAAGTCAGTAACCCCGCTATAACGATAAGATGGAGGGCTGGCAAGCAGGATATCCAACACATTCATAACGCTTGCAGTGTATATAGATAGCAGATTACATAAACTGACATGGTCTTCGCATCATGTTTGGATGCTACAAGGTTCACTCTAGTGAGGTGATAGAAAGCAAGGTCTCTGCATATTATTCAAAAGCGTCTGTCAATTCAGAACAATTATAAAAGGAATGAGAATGCAATTATCGACTCGGGATGACTTACCACTTCTACGTCGCCTATTTTCCATCAAAGGACGAATGGCACGCTTACCCTATGCAATAATAGGTATTATCTATGCCATCATCGGTTCAGTGCTTGTTCGCATTTTCAATACTCTGCACCTGTTACCGATCAACATCACACCTACCACTCCTCCACTAACACATACAGAACTTGCCATATGCATCTTCTGGTCATGTTGGACCTTCCTGGGTTTTCTTATCTATCTCTTCTCTACTATCCGAAGGCTTCACGACTTGAATATGAATGGTTGGTGGGTATTGGGTATTCCACTACTCGATGGCGCTTATGTTCTTCTCACGATCCTGATAGGCGGTTCATCTCATGGCATTCATTACTCAGCCTCATTTTTTGTTGTACTGGCGCTGATTCCTGGCTCTCAAGGTAAAAATAAATATGGCCCCTCTCCTGCCTTAAAAACCTCCATCGGATCATAAAAAAGCCTGCCCATGAAAAAGGGCAGGCTACGTAAATCAATCAGCGAAAAGAACGAAAAAGCACCATTTGCTTAGCGGGACTCCAACGCATCATAGTCACGTACTGCACCACGATCCGCTGAGGTTGCCAGCATGGCATAGGCTTTCAGGGCACCACTGATTTTACGAGTGCGCTCAATGGAAGGTTTCCATGCCTTGTCGCCTCGTGCTTCCATTTGTTCACGGCGTGCGGCCAATTCGGAAGGCTCCAGCAATACATCGATGCGGCGCGAAGGAATATCGATCCGAATCATGTCACCGGATTCAACCAGAGCGATGGCACCTCCCGAGGCTGCTTCGGGGGAAACGTGGCCGATTGAAAGACCAGACGTACCGCCGGAGAAACGGCCATCAGTCAACAAGGCACACTTTTTACCCAACCCTTTGGACTTCAGGTATGAGGTGGGATACAGCATCTCTTGCATACCGGGACCACCCTTGGGCCCCTCGTAGCGAATAACGACAACCTCACCCTCTTTGACCTTGCCACTGAGCACATGCTCAACAGCCTGATCCTGTGATTCAACCACGTGGGCCGGACCTTCAAACACCAGAATGGAATCATCTACGCCCGCAGTCTTCACCACACAGCCATTTTCGGCAAGATTACCAAAGAGCACCGCCAAGCCACCTTCGTGCGAGAACGCGTGCTCCATATCGCGAATACAGCCATGGGCACGGTCGCCATCGAGATTAGGCCAACGGCTATCCTGAGAAAACGCCTGTTGGGTACGCACCCCACCAGGGCCCGCCTTATAGAATTCCATGACTTCCGGTGAAGGGTTGCGCATGATATCCCAGGTATCAAGGGCTTCGCCTAGTGTCTTGCTGTGCACAGTTGGCAAAGTGGTATTCAGCACACCTGCGCGATCCAGCTCACCCAGAATCCCCATGATACCGCCGGCACGGTGGCAATCTTCCATGTGGTATTTCTGCGTATTGGGCGCCAGCTTGCACAACTGGGGTACTTCACGGGAGAGTTTATCGATATCCGCCAGTGTGAAGTTCACTTCGCCTTCCTGCGCCATGGCCAGCAAATGCAGAATGGTGTTGGTCGACCCCCCCATGGCGATATCCAGCGTCATCGCGTTTTTGAATGCATCGTAATTGGCGATCGAACGCGGCAGTACGGACTCATCTCCCTCTTCATAATAACGGCGTGCCAGATCCACAATACGGTGCCCTGCTTCTTCGAAAAGGCGGCGACGGTCCGCATGAGTCGCCAGCATGGAACCGTTCCCCGGCAGAGCCAGCCCCATGGCTTCGGTCAGACAGTTCATCGAGTTGGCCGTAAACATACCTGAACAGCTACCGCACGTGGGGCAGGCACTGTTTTCGACTTCATTCAGCGTAGCATCATCCACACTGTCATCAGCGGCCATGACCATGGCATCCACCAGATCCAACCCATGATCAATGAGTTTTACCTTGCCAGCTTCCATGGGACCGCCCGACACAAAGATAACCGGCACATTCAGGCGCATGGCCGCCATTAACATTCCGGGAGTGATTTTGTCGCAGTTCGAAATACACACCAAGGCATCGGCACAGTGGGCGTTCACCATGTATTCGACGGAATCAGCGATAATATCGCGTGAAGGCAGTGAATAGAGCATGCCATCATGCCCCATCGCGATGCCGTCATCTACGGCAATGGTATTGAACTCCTTGGCAACACCTCCGGCCTTTTCGATTTCCCTCGCTACGAGCTGCCCCATGTCTTTAAGGTGAACATGGCCGGGGACGAACTGTGTAAAGGAGTTGGCCACCGCAATAATCGGCTTTTCAAAGTCTCCATCCTGCATGCCTGTCGCCCGCCATAAGGCACGGGCACCTGCCATATTACGACCGGCGGTCGATGTTCTTGAACGATAGTGACTCATCAAAAGCTCCTCATCACGGCCCGATTTATGGCCGACACTGCCTGTTTTAACGATTTGAATGTCTATTACCTGCCAAAGCGGTTGTGTGCTCCGTTCACTGCGCTTGTACGTTCTCTTGTCTCTTTCCGGCCATTGTTGTGGGAAAACACTTGAACCTGTATATCCGATGCATTGCCTGAAAGTAGTGGCAAAATGTGATCAGTAAAGAGTGACGTGGGGGAAATATCAGGAGGCGCCCCTCACTTCATTTGGGAACTTGACCTTCAATATTGCCATAAAATCATAAAAGATAATAGAACAAAGTCACACACCATTTTATAGCAGCAACAAAAACTCAAAAAATTAGTATGTATAAAATATTATGCCCAAGCACCATCAAAATTTGGCACTATCAAAAGATAGAAAAAACCTTTCTGATCAAGACAATTTCATGTACATAAGAAGCGTGTAGTTTTCATTCCAGTGATCGGGTTGCGCCATGTCAAAACGTTATTTCAGGCTAAGGCCCTCACAACACGGTTCCCTGCAGGAAAAGACGCGTGAGTTATTACTTGAGGCGATTCACAGTGGTACCTTGCCTCCGGAGGCCGCCCTTCCATCCTGCCGACAATTGGCAGCGCAACTGGGGGTATCGCGCAATACGGTAGCAATCGTGTATGAAGGACTGGTAGAAGACGGTTATCTGATCAGCCGTCCGTGTAGCGGGTATTACCTGAATGCAGCATATACGGAAAGCTTTGCAGGAGGCCCACTGAGCGGCCTTGCTTCGTCACAAGATCGCGCAAACGTGAGTCGCGCTGAATCTGACGATGCCATCACCGATTATTCCACTCCTTCATTGCTGGCGCAGACTCGTGCTGTATGGCAGGCTTCTCCTGAAACAAGGCTCGCGTCTCATCCTGTAAATACTTCAAACCTTACCCCCTCCAGACCTCATCACTCACAGGACACTTCTTCTCTCGATGTCTCAGGAGAAGATGCATCAGGAGAAACAGCAGCGCATACCCTGAATATTGAACGGCATGGCAATTCCCCTCATGCCAGTTCTGACAACTGCTCAGCTACAGCGTACAGGAACCGGAAAAGCCAGCCTGAAAAAGAGGTGATAAAAGTATCATCCACACGCAATGAAGCTCCCATTCAAGAACCTGCAAGAGTATGGCGGGATACAAGAGGGCCCACCTCCCAATCCAGCGGAGATACCTCCGAACGGTGTGACACTGTTGATTGGCAACAGCGCTTTTCTCATCAGCCAAGTATCTATACGAGCGTGCCTCGCCCCAGCCGGTGGAACGCTTACCCTTTCCCCTTCATTTACGGACAACATGAAGTGGAGCGCTTTCCTTTGGCTGAATGGCGAGTCTCTGCGAGACGCCTGCTGGATGAACGACAGGACAAACGGTGGCTGAACGATAGTTATGATCAGGATGATGCAGCGCTGATAGAACAATTGCGCACTCGTATTTTGCCCAGACGCGGCATCATGGCAGAGAGCGAGGAGATTCTAATCACATTGGGGGCTCAAAATGCCCTGTTCCTGATCGCCCAATTGTTGTTTACACACAAAACACAAGTGTCGATAGAAAACCCGGGATATCGGGATGCCTTCAATATATTCAGTCGTCAGGGTGCACAACTGGATTTTTGTACGGTGGATGAACAGGGCATCACATTGTCTGAAACCAGCAAAAACAGCCACTATCTCTATGTGACACCCAGCCAGCAGGTCCCCTGCGGTATAAGCATGAGTCCCGAGAGACGGCAGGCCCTATTGGATCAGGCGGTGTGCCATGACCAGATTATTATTGAAGATGACTACGATGCGGAATTGAAAATTGCTCAGGCGTCCCTACCCGCTCTGAGAAGCCATCCGGAGGGGAGCCGCGTCATCTACCTGAGCAGTTTTTCGAAGACTCTCTCGCCCGGCCTCCGGTTAGGCTATATCGTGGCAGATGCAGAGTTGATTGATGAATTGAGAGCATTACGCCGGCTGATGTACCGACACCCTCCTACCTCATTACAACGGCAATTGGCGCAATTCATTGCACAGGGACATTTCGACCGCTGCTTGCGTCATCATCAACAGGACAACTGTCAACGATGGTCACTGCTGGAACAGGCGCGCCAGCACTATTTACCCGACTGCCAGCGTATCAGCAGCGAATATGCAAATGCCTTTTGGCTTAAAGCTCCTAACGGTTGCGACACTGAACAGCTTCGTTGGCGGGCAGCGCACAAAGGCGTATTAATTGAGCCGGGGGCTTACCACTTTTTCACTGATGATAAAGACTACTTCGCCAGACAATTCATGCGACTGGGGTTTGGTGCCATACAGGAATCCCGCATTGATGAGGGCATTCGACGACTCGCCGAAGCCCTGCATACATTGTGAATTACCCGCGAGTTATTGGCTCAGAAGCAGTTTACAGATGAATATCTGACAGCGCTTCATCTATAATGCTCAGCCCCTTTTGAGCTTCTTCCTGCGTGATAATGCAAGGCGGCACCACATGAAGGCGATTACCGGCGACGAAAGGCAGTAATCCACGCTGGATCAGCCCTTTCTTGAAAGCCGCCATGCGGGTATCGTCCAATGGCTGACGTGTTTCAGGATCACTGACCAGCTCCAGCGCATGGAAGACACCCACTCCACGGGTTTCACCTACAACCGCATGTTTATCTGCCAGTGAGCTTAGCCCCGGTGTTAAAACCTCTCGCCCGATACGCGCGGCATTTTCGACAATGCCTTCCTCTTTCATGGTATCTAATGTCGCTACAATAGCGGCCATCGCCAGTGGGTGCCCTGAATAGGTCAATCCACCATAGAAGAAGTGATCATCAAAGTAACGATTCAACCTGTCGGAGACCATCACTCCGCCGGCAGGCACATAACCTGAATTCACACCTTTTGCGAAGGTAATCAAATCCGGCACCACGTCAAAAAGGTCAAGTGCCAGCCAGCTACCGGTTCTTCCGAAACCTGCCATCACTTCATCCAGAATCAGGACAAGACCAAATTCATCTGCCAGCGCGCGTACTCCCTTCAAATACTCTTTAGGGGGAATCAGAATGCCCGCCGTACCGGGAATGCTCTCCAACAAAATGGCCGCAATGGACGCAGGGCCTTCGCATTCGATAACGCGGCGCAGGTGGTGCAAAGCACGCGTGCACTCTTCCTCTTCGTTTTTCGACCAGAACTCCGTGCGATACAAGTACGGATTGAAGAAGTGCACATGCCCTCGCGCAAATTCGTTGGGGACACGACGCGGATCTCCCGTTGCGACAATCGCGGACCCAGTGCTGCCATGGTAGGAACGATAGGCTGACAGTACTTTGTCACGCCCGGTATAGGCACGCGCCATACGAATCGCGTTTTCATTGGCATCCGCCCCGGCATTGGTAAAGAATACCTTTGAAAAATGACTCGGCGCATGGGAAAGAATGCGTTTGGCGGCTTCTCCTCGGGCATAGTTGGCGTGGGCTGGTGCAATGGTTACCAGTTCGTCAGCCTGCGCCTTGATGGCAGCGATCACCCGGGGGTGTTGATAACCGATATTGGTATTGACCAACTGGCTGGAAAAATCCAGATATTCCGTCCCGTCATAATCCCACAGGTGGCACCCACTCCCGCTTTTAATCACCAATGGGTCCAATGTTCCCTGAGTAGACCATGAGTGAAATACGCCCTGACGATCCAATTGTTTTACGTCTGCGTTGGTGATAGTTGAATCTGTATTATTCGAGTGAAGGGAAGCCATAACAACTCCTGATAGGTTGGTTTGATCAAGAGACAAGCTGAATCTACGAAAACATGTGATAGCAGGACATAAGCCACGCTCAATTACATGCCTGACGATCGCCTTTACCTGAAAACCATTTTTGTTGAATTATCGTTTCAAGTGATTGGTCTAGGGTATGGAAAATTGTGAAAAGGTGACAGGACAATATGACATCGAATTTGGGACAGTGTGAGACGACTTTTACTTGCACTCCGTTCACAAGCCGTTAAAGTCTTATTTATAAAAACATTTCAGCGTTATAAAAGCAGTACAGGTTTATAAAAATATCTCAGGCAATGGCCTGTATTGCTTTCCACTTCCCTTCAACCCTGGAGTCAAAAATGAGTCAGATTGTATTCATTACCGGTGCCACCTCAGGATTTGGTCGTGAGACCGCTCGTCGTTTTGCTGATGAAGGTTGGTCCGTTATTTTGACTGGACGTCGTCAGGAACGCCTGGACGAATTGAAAAAAGAGCTTGAAGCGAAGGTACCGGTTCACATCGCCAAGCTGGATGTGACCGATGCGCAAGCAGTAAAAGAGGTCGTCGAAAGCCTGCCGGCTGAATTCAAGGCCGTCAAGACACTGGTCAATAACGCTGGGCTAGCGCTCTCTCCTGCCCCATCTCAGGAGACGTCGCTTGAAGATTGGCACACCATGGTCGATACCAATATCAAAGGCCTCTTGAACGTGACGCATGCTTTACTGCCGATCTTGATCAAGACGGGCGCAGGTGCCTCTATCATCAATCTCGGCTCAGTGGCCGGCCAGTGGCCCTACCCCGGCAGCCATGTGTATGGTGCGTCCAAATCCTTCGTTAAACAATTCAGTTATAACCTGCGTTGTGACCTGCTGGGGACCGGTGTACGTGTCACGGATATTGCTCCGGGTATCGCTGAAACCGAATTCACCCTGGTACGTACCAAGGGGGACAAGGAAGCTTCCGATAAAGTCTACGCAGGCACCACACCGCTGACAGCAGGTGATATTGCTGACAATATCTTTTATGTGGCTACATTGCCGGATCATGTGAACTTCAATCGTCTTGAAATCATGCCAACGCGTCAGGCATGGGCGGGGTTTGCATTCGATCGTGACTGATCATAACGTGCAATGTTCAGGCAGAAATAACTGCCTATTTATATAGTCTGCGTGTCCTGATAGATACGTCAGTTTAAACAGATGAAAAGCGCAGAAAAAAACACAGCCATGGAAAGTGGCTGTGTTTTCTTTTTGTCATGCATTGTGGTGAACAAAGTGTTGGCTAGCGAAAGACCACTTTGGCAACGTCACGATACTGCGCCGCAAAATGCACTTTCATCCCCGCCTTGATGTAATCCGGTAGCTCTTCATAATCTTCCTGATTGGCTTTCGGAAGTACAAGCTCATGAATATCACTGCGACGGGCCGCAATGACCTTTTCACGAATACCTCCCACCGGAAGTACTTGCCCTGTTAGTGTCAGTTCGCCTGTCATTGCAATCCCCGGACGAATGGCTTGCTGCTTCGCCAATGACAATAGCGCTGTTGTCATGGTTACGCCTGCGGAGGGGCCATCCTTGGGAGTAGCTCCCTCCGGTACGTGAAGATGAATAAACGTTTTATCCCAACTATCCGGTTTAACCCCAAAGGATTTCAGATGGGAAAGCACGTAGCTATAGGCGATGTTGGCAGACTCCTGCATGACATCCCCCAGCTGACCGGTTAATTTCAGCCCATGATTCAGCGCATGCACTTTTGTGGCTTCAATGGGCAATGTAGCGCCACCCATGGATGTCCATGCCAGCCCCGTCACAACGCCAATACCTTTGAGTACTTTCTCCTGACGAAATACCGGCGAGCCCAGATACTCCTTGAGGTTCTTGATCGAAACCTTGACCGTTTCCTCCCCCTCAAGCAATTTAACCGCTGCCTTTCGAACGATCCGGTGCAGTTGTTTCTCCAGCTGACGCACGCCTGATTCACGCGCATAGCCTTCGATCATGGCTCTCAAGGCAGTATCTGTAAGATTGATACGTTTCTTCGGGATGTTGTCCCGTTTAAGCAATTTTGGCCATAAGTAGTGTTTGGCAATTTCCATCTTTTCTTCGGTAATGTAGCCTGCCAGACGAATCGTTTCCATGCGGTCCAGCAAGGGGCCAGGGATCGTATCCAGCTGATTGGCGGTACAGACAAACAGTACCTTGGAAAGGTCCACACGGACGTCCAGATAGTTATCGAGGAAATCAACGTTTTGTTCAGGATCAAGCACTTCCAGTAATGCTGAGGCTGGGTCCCCCTGATATGACTGGCTAAGCTTGTCGATTTCATCCAGCATAATCACCGGGTTTTCGACTTCGACCTCTTTCAATGCCTGAATGAGCTTCCCGGGCATGGCGCCCACGTAGGTACGGCGGTGCCCTTTTATCTCGGCTTCATCGCGCATGCCGCCCAGAGAAAAACGGTAGAACTCACGTCCCAGGGCTTCAGCAATCGAGCGTCCAATCGAGGTTTTACCTACACCGGGAGGCCCCACCAGCAGAAGAATAGAGCCACCGACGGAGCCTTTGAACGCCCCTTCTGCCAAAAACTCGACAATCCTGCTTTTCACGCCATCAAGACCATCATGATCCCGATCCAGTACCTTGCGCGCGTTACTTAAGTCCAGCTTGTCTTCCGACGTAATTCCCCACGGCATGGCGGTGAGCCAGTCAAGGTAGTTACGCGTAGTACCATACTCGGGTGAGCCGGTTTCCAGCACAGAGAGTTTGCCGAACTCATCATTGATACGTTCTTCCACACGAACGGGCACATCCTTGCCATCCAGCCGTTCTCGGAAAGTATCGATATCGTTCTCGCGATCATCTTTAGAGATGCCCAGCTCTTTTTGGATCACTTTGAGCTGTTCACGCAGGAAGAATTCACGCTGACGTTCCTGCATCTGAGCGTTTACCTGCTCGGATATTTCGCTTTGCAGTTTGGCTACGTCGATCTCCTTGCGCAGCAGCGGTAGAACACGCTTCATCCGCTCCAGCACCGGCAACGTTTCCAGTACCGATTGCAACTCTTCACTATCCGCAGAGGTGATAGAAGCCGCAAAATCAGTCAATGGGCCCGGTTCATTCGGACTAAAGCGATTCAGATACTGCTTGAGCTCTTCGCCATAAAGTGGATTGATCGGCAACAACTGTTTAATGCCATTAATGATTGCCATGGCATAAGCGCGCGTTTCATCATCCGTTTCATCGACGGGTTCCGAAGGATATTCCACTTCAGCCAGGTAGGGTGGCTTCCGCGACAGCCAGCGCACCACCCGAAAGCGTTTCAGCCCTTGTGACACGAACTGCATCTGATCCCCATCGGATTCTGCACGGTGCACTTTGACGGCTGTGCCTATGGTTGGAAAATCTTCCACTTCAGGTGCTTCATGGGTGATTTCACCGACATACATCAACCCAAGAGTATGATGCTCCCCTTCGGCAACCTCTTTCATCGTAGCTTCCCAGCGCTCCCGGCTCACCATCAAGGGCTGAACCTGCGCGGGGAAAAAAGGACGGTTATGAATGGGGAGTAAATAGATACGTTTGGGCATGACATCCTGAGCCCGCACAATTTGTTGATTACCTGCCTGCGCATATGCACTTCCCTGACCGGGTTGGGCATTGTTTTTATCACTTTGCGGCATCACAACTTCCTTAATAGACAAGAGCGTGCTTTATCACACGCATAGGTTATTAAGGGAGCTATGAGGGCAACAGGCCTCATTATCAAGTGCGTGCACTCAATATCAGATGAGTGGACTTTATCAGAGCACGTGCTTCAGAACATGAAGACGACCTTGTCAGCACACCCAATAAAATCATCTTTCATGCTCTGGCGGGCTTAGAAGAGAGAGAAGAACCGCTGGCCATTCACTTTCAGCTCACCATGACTGATAACCAGATTGATATCATCACTGTTATCTTCAGAACCACTGAGTGCTGATAGTGAGGCAGGAACATGGAGCACATCCAGATCACCGTGCAGGTGCTGGCGCCACCATGCAAGGCCGGCATCGGAATGAGCCGCTTCATAGGAAGTCGGAACACCGGAACGCCCATCGATGTTGATCAAACCGCTTAGTGTCACCGGCTGATCAAGGAACGGCGTTGTCAATGTGAGCTGGTTGATCCGTAAACGAGGCGATCCAGCCAAGATTGCCTGAATGTCGGGCCATGTACGCTGCAGGAACTGAGCCAGTGCCTGGTTCGTGGAGGGTACTTCAGGCGCTAATGGCCCTGAGTCGTGCACCTCGTCGGGTTGTTGCGAAACGGATGACGGGCCATTGAGCGGCTCACGTGAATACGCATTCACACTGGAAAGAAGCCGGGCCAATGCTGACATATCAATGTGGTCCAGAGTTTCATCCAGCTTCAAGCTCCCCAACGTTTTGCCTGCCTTTTTTTCAACATTGGTTTCTGAACGGCCCCTTTCTGCAAGACGAATGGATGCCAGAACATGATAAGTCAATTGCCCGTTTTTCCGAGATGCATTTCCTTGGAAAGAAAGATCCTGCAGAGAAATTGTATGGGACAAAAGCGGCAGCGGCAGGAACCCGGTCAGGGTAATTTCCCCTATTTCGGCCTTTTCCTGATAAAAGTCAGAGGCATCCACCTTGTATGCCTGATCGCTATGACCATGTTTAGCGGTAGTAAGCAAAGAAGCCAAGGTCCTATCCACATAATCATGCCCGGCCCCAGCGCGATAAATACGTTGGCCATCACCCCATTGCAGGGAGTGCCAGTGAATATCATAGATGACACGATCCCCTTTAACAGAAAAAGGGAGGTGAATACCTGTAGCATCCAGCGTAATCGAGTTGCCGGCCAATGTACGGTGAAGATCAGCAGCCTGTACCTCACCATGCACCGTGCGTGTCAGCTGGTTGATGGACGCATGAAACGTGGGTGCAGGATAATGGGCAAACAGGGTGGCAAAGTCGCAGGATGAGCCTGACCGGGAAGAGCGCCATTGTGGTTCAACGCGCCCATACACGGTGGTGTGGAAGACACCGTGGTGCACAACGAGAGGCAGCGTCACCTTATGGAGCGGAAAATTCGACTGAGCGGGAAACTCACCAACGACTTGCAGTGAAGAGCTGAATAGGCCTTTACTGACGGCAGTCCGATACCAATGAATATCGGTGGTTTGATTGAGGGTATGAAGCTCACGATCCAGATAGCGTGCAAACACATCACGACTATAGATCAGCGCAGCTAAATAGCTCATCAAAACGACGACAACGATAGCCAAACAGGCGGCGATTGCTCCCTTCTTTCTAACCCTGGATATCATCGTTTACTCCATCGACGCTTTGCAGAACCCAATACCAGCCATAATGACGACTCTTGTGCAGTGCACGGTGAAAATTATTCACTCGATCCATCATGTCAGGACGCTAATTCCACCACTGCCTGCTTTAATGCGGTGAAGTGTACTTCTGATACAAACTTCAGGACCAAAACATCCACAACACCAGATGCGTCAGGCACAGGGCAAAAACACCCGCCATGACATCATCCAGCATGATACCAAATCCACCAGTCACACGGCGATCAATGGTGCGGATGGGCCACGGTTTCAATACATCGAAAATTCTGAAAAATACAAATCCCAGTACGACAGCTTTCCACGAAAAGGGAACACCCCACAAGGTAATCCAATAGCCAACGAATTCATCCCAGACAATTCCTGAGTGATCATGCACGCCGATGTCGCAAGAGGTTCTGCCACATAACCAAATACCCACAAAAAAAGTGATCAGCAGAATAACGCTATAAATAGGGAGTGATAACCAGGAAAGACACCAATACAAGGGGATAGCGGCTAATGTCCCAAATGTACCGGGAGCAAACGGGGCGGCCCCGCTGCCAAAACCAAAAGCGGTAAAGTGGACAGGTGAGTGCCAAACACTTTTTGGCGTTCGGTTCATGTCAGTTGCTCACTCTTATCAAAATGATCCCATCCCTTGGCAACAAGTGGTTCTCCCTGAGGGGTATGGATCACCGGGGCAATCGCATCGTGCATGTGCGTTGAGCTTACCGGCGCCGCTTTCATACGACCGATGACATTAAGCGAGGCACCGCAGTTTGCCAATACCTGCTCTACATAATCCTTTAACTGCTCTGGAAGGGTGAAGAGGAGCTCATAATCATCCCCCCCATTAAGGGCAAGTTCGTATGAAGCAGATTCACCGACGCCGTTGATAAGCTCTGTAGAGATGGGCAAGCTTTCCGTATCCAGGACAGCACTGAGCCCGGATGCATGACACAAGTGAGTCAGATCAGCCAGTAATCCGTCAGAAATATCCATGGCAGCAGAAGCCATGCCTATTAATGCCTGACCTGCGGCTACACGAGGTTGGGGATAGAGGTAAGCTTGAATGAGGGGATTATCACCAATGTTGCGTTGACCGGCTTGCCATTGCGCCAATCCGCCTGCGGCATTGCCCAACGCTCCAGTGACGGCAATGAGATCCCCAGCCTTGGCAGTGTCTCTCCGCAACGTAGCGGTCGGGTCATTTTCCCCCATGACCGTAACGGAAATCGCCAGCGCCCCGCGCGTGACATCCCCCCCCACCAGCGTCATCCCATTCTGACGGGCCAAAGAGTGAAAGCCTTCACTGAATTGTTCCAGCCAGATATGATCGGTGCGATCCAGCGTCAGGGCCATCAGGCACCAACGCGGGCGGGCGCCCATTGCCGCCAAATCAGAGAGGCTCACCGCCAGTGCCCGATAACCAATCGCGTGGGCGGGCGCATCCGCTGGAAAATGCACTCCAACAAGTGAAGTATCTACACTGACCGATATTCCCTTTTCAGGCGATGGCTCCAACAAGGCGGCATCGTCGCCTGCATGGATTAATACACCACTACCGGGAACCGTACCGCTGGGGTAACCGTCACGACGGCCGGGTGACCGGTTGCCCGCACTCAATAAATGCCGTTTGATCAGATCGAACTCACCCGTCATGGCAAGTGCCGTTAGCGCCTGCGCGCCTGTACTTCGATTGGGCGAAGTGATGTCGCCAGCTTGTCGAGAATACCATTGACGTATTTGTGACCGTCAGTTGCTCCGAATTCACGTGCCAGCTCGATACATTCGTTGATCACCACACGATAAGGGACTTCCTGACGCTCCATGAGCTCATACGTACCCAAACGCAAGATAGCCAATTCGATAGCATCCAGCTCACCCAAAGAGCGATCAAGCAAGGGCACCAGTTTTTCATCGATGGCCTGCCAGGATTTACCCACGCCCTGCAGCAATTTATGGAACAGTGCGAGATCAGCGATCCCCATCACTTCAACCCAGTTCTCCGATTTAAGCATATCATCATCGGCTTGCTGGCTACGGAATTCCACTTCGATAGTGGTCAGGGATTTTTCACGGTGCTGAAGCTGCCACTGGTAAAGCGCCTGTACGGCCAATTCACGTGCGGCATGGCGGGCAACCTGTGCACTATTTCCTTTTTTGGAGCGACTATTCTTGCCGGCGGATGATTTATGCGCCGGTTGCTCCGCATGATCATTACTCAAAGGTTCACCCTTGTTTGTTTCACTACTTGACTGACTCATCCAGCACACTCCGCACACACTTTACATGCTTCCAATCGTGTTGTATCCGACACATTGTGTTCAAAACAGCGTGCCCAAACACCTTGATCTGAAAATTATAACTGACAACAGTGACTTCTGATCACTTTGTTTTTCCAACCGATATCATACCCTGTTATTTGTACGGATATGTATTCGGATTTTCATCACTGAAGATTTATTCGAAACGATTCAGCTTGATCGTCATGCGCCAATCGTCACCAACAGCGCGCATTGACGTAATGTCTACTCGCTTCTGATCAGCCATTCGATTGATATCGATTCCCAAAAGCGGCCTGCCCGAGCTTCCCAGCAAGGTAGGCGCCATATAGATCACGCATTCGTCTGCTAGCTCTTCCTCGATAAACGCACCCGCCAGGGTCGCACCAGTTTCAACAAGTAGCTCATTACATTGCTCTTCCCGGGCCAAATATTTCAACAACCCTTTTAAATCAATGCGTTCATGAGTACTCTCCGGAACGGCCTCATCAGATGGGGTCGGCTGGTGAATCAGAGGTTTGGCATTAGCGAGGCCTGTTTCACTCCATGAAGCCGCATGATCCGCTGAAGTCACCTGCAGCTGCCGAAACTGCCCAACACCCTGTTGATAAAGAATTTCCGCACCGGCTGACTGAAGAGCCTTTATTCGCTGTGCATCCTGACAGCACGTTACCACAAGTGTTCGACCTGGTTGCTGTATTACCTTGGCATTCACGGGTAAACGAAGCTGTGAATCGACAATGATCCTAAGGGGTTGACGATTCATGAGAGGATGATGACATGAGTCATGATCATTCCCCTCCTGTTGTTTCAGACGCACCGTCAAGCGGCTATCGTCAAGAAGAATACTGCCGATCCCACTCACTATAGCGCTCGAACGCGCACGGATGCGCTGGACATCTTCACGCGCAGCCGCACCGGTGATCCATTGGGACTCACCACTTGCCATAGCCGTACGACCATCAAGGCTCGATGCCAGTTTGATCCGAACAAAAGGCAGGCCATATTTCATCCGGGAAATAAAGCCCGGATTAAGGTCTTTGGCGGCTTGCTCACACACGCCCACCGTGACATCCATTCCAGCCGCTTTACAGCGCGCTATACCTCGGCCAGAGACTTCAGGGTTCGGGTCCTGCATGGCCACGACCAGACGGGTAATACCAGCGGCCACCAAGGCATCAGCACAGGGGCCTGTACGCCCATGGTGTGAACATGGTTCCAGGGTGACATAAGCGGTAGCCCCTTCGGCCTGCCCCGCCGACTTCAGCGCATTAATTTCCGCATGGGGCTCACCTGCCCGTTCATGCCACCCTTCCCCGATTATTTGCCCATCCCTGACCAATACACAGCCTACGCGCGGATTGGGCATAGTGGTATAACGCCCTTTCCATGCCAGCCGTATAGCTCGGGCCATAAAGAATTCGTCGTTATGGTTCACCAAACGTGGAGGGTGAATATTGGAAGTGGCAGAGCTTGCGTTATCCGACATGCAGCTCTGTTGATCATCCGGATTACTCATCATGAGTCGTTACATCCCCAACAGGCAGCGGGTCTCGTTCCACCGCCGGCGTATTTGAAGTAAGCGAAGGCGAGACGGGTTCTTGAGTGAGACGATCAATCTCGGCCCTGAACTCAGCAACATCCTCAAACTTGCGATAAACGGATGCAAAGCGAATATAGGCCACCTGATCCAGTCGCTTGAGCTCACGCATTACCTCTTCGCCGATGTCTCGCGCGCCTATCTCGCGTTCACCACGCGCACGAATGCGTTGACGGATATGTTCCATCGAGGCTTCGATTCGCTCGGAAGGCACTGGGCGTTTTTCAAGAGAACGCATCATCCCCGCGCGCAATTTAGCCTGATCAAAGCTTTCACGCGTACCATCTCCCTTGACCACACGAGGCATCACCAGTTCAGCAGTTTCATAGGTGGTAAAACGCTCCCCACAACTAAGGCATTGCCGACGCCGACGCACCTGATCACCTTCCGCGACCAGCCGGGAATCACTGACCTTGGTTTCCTGAGTGCCACAAAAGGGACAATGCATGGGACCTATCCTTGTTAGCGTCAATTGACAGGACAAAAGGGTATAAATGACAGGTGAACAATGGACTGTCTTGAACAGACCCATTAAAAACGACTATTCTAACATGACTTCATAAACTCCCCTATTGTGCAATATTGTCGCACACCCCGGACGCGGAAGCTTTATTAGGTTAAACTGAAGTTACAGGCGGATATTGAATATAATATCCTTGTAAGCATGGGTTCACCTGTTACACACAAAGGACATTTTCCATGGATCTTCTCTCCTGGATCATCACAGGCGCCATTGTTGGTGCAATCATTAATATCGTCATTCCCGAAAGAATCAGTGTTGGATTCCTCGGCGCAATGGGTGGCGGTGCACTGGGTGCCGTTGTTGTCAGCTTCATCTGCTCGGTATTCGGCATTTTGCCTGAACTTCAGTTCAGCATGACTGGCTTGGGAACGGCTGTAATCGGTAGTGTCATTGCGCAGCTGGTTATCGTTGGTTTCCGTAAGGTCGCCAAGGTTTAATCGCGGGCAAAACCTGTTAATGTGACTGTTATCCAATGATTGCAGTCAACATCTCACGAAAACATCAGCCTCTTTTATGCTGCCAATACGGAGCTCAAAAAAGGCTGATGTTTTTTATCCATACCCAATCGATATCAAACCGTGTCTATCAGATGTAATTGTTAAACTTTCACCAGTAATCGCCTGCCAACACCTCTTATTCGACTACCTACAAGCCCCATTACCATACTACGCCCCTGGCATGCCACCTCACCCATATACCACTCAAGTGAATTAATGGCGAATGAAGTGATTTCTGATCAAGCTCGCCACTGTAGTCACCAGCAATATTCCCATAATGACCCCAAGCGAAAAGGCATTGGATATCTCGGGTACCGTAGACAACGGCATTCCATGATGAATGAAGAAAAGTTGGTTGTGATGAAGTGATTCCATTATTAACTTCACGCCAATAAAAGCAAGAATTGCCGCTAATCCAAGCCCCAGATATACAAGTTTTTGTAGCAATCCACCCAACAGGAAATAAAGTTGCACGAGCCCTAACAGTGCGAAGGCATTGGCCATCAAAACGATATAGGGAATCTGAGTAAGCCCATATATGGCAGGAATCGAATCAAATGCGAACATGACATCTGTCAATCCAAGGGCGACTACCACAACAACCAGTGGGGTAAACCACCGTTTGCCCTCTACACGTGTCACAAAACGATTGCCATCAAAGTCAGGACTGATAGACAAACGACGTTGTACATAACGAATCAACGCATTGGGTTGATACTCATCTTCCTTGTCATCCGAACACTCTTCGACGATCAACTTCACCGCACTATAAAGCAGGAAAAGGCCGAAAAGGTAAAATATCCAGCTAAAGCGGGAAACAAGATCACCACCTACCATAATCAAGCCGCCACGGATAACAAGCGCTAGCAATATACCGATAAGCAAGGCTTTTTGCTGAGCTTCTTCAGGTACATTGAAGCGTGCCATTAAAATTGCAAACACAAAGAGGTTGTCCATCGATAGGCTTTTTTCAGTGACAAACCCGGCAAGAAAAGACATGCCTACCTGATGCCCCAGGGTATGGAACAGGCCTATACCAAACAGTAATGCCAATATGATGTAAAAGCACGACCACAGAAGGGATTCCCTTAATGAGGGAACATGCGCCTTGCGTACATGGGAGAAGAAGTCGAAAGCAAAGAGAAACAACAATGCGAGCAGGGAGAGGGCCCAAACCCAGAGTGGAATAGACATAGAGTGCTCCGGCTAACCATAGTGTAAACACGGCATTAGCCGTGGTCGGTTACCGGAGGTCTCTTTCTCACCAAACAATAGGTTAAGTTTGGTGCCAATAATTCCGGAGCGTTGGCTCGTGATGACGAAATTATTGCGGGGATCACTCACTATTACATTTGATGCGACCAGTGAGTCTGGCTGTTGAAATTTCAGCCTATTGGAAACCCCGTGAAATACTCCCCTCCAATGTAGTCGGCATTGTGCGTAAAGCACAGGAAGAGGTCAAGCTATTTGATACGTAATTGCCAGAGAAACAGTTTCATTCAAGTTTCAATGCGGGAAATGACGTTCATCCCATCATCTCTCGTCGTCACCGCATCCGATCGCCTTCACACATCGCCTTTATTATCCAGCTCGACGGCTTCATACATGCGCTTGAGAAGGTCAGGAAACGCCGACTGAATACGATTCCAGCTCGGAATGAAAGGCTGATCATCCTCTGCCGCTTTCAAATAATCGGTGCTGGCATCCGCAATCACTTTGGTAAACAACTCAACCGTACGCTCTTCCGCATGTCGGTCAAGTTTCATGCCATTGACAAGAGCATCGTGATAATAGTTTTCGATCATATCGAGCGCCGTACGATAATAGGTCGCCTGTAATGTACGCAGGGAATCACTGGAAATGCGTACTCCTAATGTTGAAAGTTTGCGAAAGAGTGCTTTGGCAATATCCAATGACATGCGTGATAACCCGCGTGTACTATCTCCTTCGGATAATGGCTGATGCTTATGATCGTAATAATCGGCGATATCAACCTGACAGAGCCGTTTTGTGCTGTAATTGCGGTGAAGTTCCGACAACACACCTATTTCCAATCCCCAATCCCCGGGTATACGAATATTACCCAAGACTTCGGTACGCATAGCAAATTCACCCGACAAAGGATAACGGTAACTGGAGAGGTAACGGAGATATTCAGACGAACCATAGACAGTCTGCATGGCCTGCAGCAACGGTGTCACCAGGAGGCGCCCTACCCGACCATTCAATTTCCCCCCGGCCACACGGGCGTAATAACCTTTGCTGAATTCATAATTGATTTGTGGATGGGCAATGGGATAAAGCAGGCGTGCCAGCATACTGCGCCGATAGGTAGTGATATCGGCATCATGAAGAGCGATGACTTCCGTGCGCCGAGAAGCCAATGCGTAACCTGAACAAAACCAGACATTTCGGCCTTTGCCAGGTTCCAGTGGAGATAATCCTTCGGACGTCAGCTCCTCATCCAGTTCTCGCAATCGTGGACCATCGTTCCACAAGATGCGATGGCGCTGAGGAAGACGCGAGAAATAGTCGCGCGCAAACAAAAACTGGTCTCTGTCTGCCCGATCCAACCCGATAATAATTTCAGTCAGATAAGTTGCTTGAGATAGCTCATCGAGAATTGTTTTAAGAGCAGGCCTCTCCAGTTCAGAAAATAATGATGGCAGAATCAACCCCATGGGGCGTCGGCGTGAAAAACGCTTGAGTTCCTCTTCCAACGACTCCACCGGCCGTTGTACGAGGTTATGCAGTGTTGTAATGACCCCATTCTGATGAAAATCACCCATGCGTCTCTCCTCCTGGCTGAAAGGAATACGGCGCTTCATGTTCAGAGAATGGATACAAAGGGCTTGCTTCTCCTCACTGATGATCCAATTCGTCTGTCAATCACTGCCCGTCACCAGTCACACACCTGCGATTGATAACGTATGTGCTATCCATCAATAACGGCCATCATTGGCCGATCTGATAATGCCTAACACAGGTGAGCACCGACATATTAGAGGGCAACCGCTTCCAACCACTCCTAATGGCAAAAACCATCTGCTTTATGCACTAACGGCCGTTCTGCCATTGAATGCGTCAAAACGTAACGTATTGAATATAGCCCAAATTTGAATATAAAACCCCATGGCATATTTCTTGGCACATTCATGCCAGCAATTCACTTGAGAAATAAAAACGATTCAGAACTTGGTTATCACTTGAAGGTGATATAAGGATGCCTGCTTGATGGTTATGGGAACTTTCTTTTTAAAAGGATAGATAAAAGGGAAAAGATAAAAGTATGGCCTGGTGCAACATATAACGCCTTGCCCTAACAATACTCAGCAAGTGTGACAGCTCAGGGTATCAGGTTGGAATACCAGTGACGTACACCTTCCATCCACCCTTCAGGGCCAAATCTGCATGTTTTATAAATGGAGTCAGGCAAGGAATCTGCCTGGGAAATTAAGCCAATAGGACTGCGGATCAGAACTCCCTTGTCAGCCGCCATCAACATGGGAAGATCATTTTCACCATCCCCCAAAGCCAATGCCTTCAAGGAAGCTCCACCTTGATGGGGGGCTTGCTGTGCTCGGTAATAATTCATCAACCACTGCAAAGCCTCACCTTTGTTCGTACCATGCGGCATTACATGATAGAAGCGCCCGCCGCGTTGAAGCGCGAATCCATTATCATCCAATGCCTGACGAAAACGCTGTAGAGCATCTTCATCACCCAGCCAGCGTAGAGGTTCACTAGCGACACGGTGCTGAGCCTGCGTGGCTTTCTCGATAGAAAGCCCTGTCCATTCAGCGACAGTTTGAGCGGGCACATCACTAAAGCCTTCAAACGCAAACCCTTTCGACCTTAATGCCTCAAGCGTTGCATGAAGCTTGTCTGCACGACTACTGAGCGTAATGACATTGGATGAATGAGCATCAGGGGCAGCCGTGTTTCCCTGGGAGGGCAAATGAATAACTGCCCCATTTTCAGCACTGTAGGGGTAGTCTGCCAGCCCAAGCTGACTGGCCAAAGAGGCAATTTCCATGGCCGTTTTACTTGTCATGATAATGATGGGTATGCCGGCTGTACGCAATGCATCCAGCCCCTGCTGAGCCGCGTCCCACTGGTAGGTATGATGATCCAGTAACGAGCCATCCAGATCAGTAAATACAATCAGTGAAAACTGGCGATGAGGCATGACAAGCTCCTCCATGAGGATACTCTACGTTTACAAGGCCTCGTACTGAGGCAGGACGACACTGGGCAAATAGGGCTCAATGTAGCGATCATCGATTTTTACAGGAGCGGCATCCATTCGCTTTATGGCGTTTGCCAACCCGGCTTCATCCTCACGCGCCACCAGAAAATTCGCCAGCTCATGAGTTAGAATCTCTTTCGGCCCGGACGGGCAATCCACACTTACAATGGGGGTTTTCAAAAGCAAGGATTCTACCAATGCTCGAGGTAGCCCTTCAGCATCGGAAGTACAGACCAGAAAGCGTGCCTTTTCAATCAAAGGATAGGGATTTTTGCGGAAATCCTGCATAATCACTCGATCTTCCACCCCATTTTCCCGTATTAGCTGTTGGACTCGGTCAACATCCTCAGGCTTCCCTTTCCCCAAAATCACCAAAGGCGTTTTCACCCCACTAGCCGCATAGGCTTTTAACAGGCGATCGTGACGTTTACGTTTTTCCAGTGAACCCAAACTCAGAATATATTCAGGAGCTGGCAAGACTGTTGGCTCGGCGGCCATTTCTCGGAAAGGGGTGGGATCATAAGGGGTGTAAATGGCCTTGGAAAAAGATGGCTTTAGCTTGACGAAATCGAGAAGGTTAGCCAACACGCCATTGGAAACTGCAAGCACTTGTCGTTGATTATAGAAAAGGCGTGCTTTCTCATAACGCTTGATACGACGCTCATCTGACATGGGAGTCGAGGTGATGTCACTTCGAATCAGAAAATAGACGTTGGGATGACGGATATGCCGAGTGATTTTATCTGCAGAACAGGAAAACACCGTATCCGGTGCAAAATCGCGCATTCCTTTCTCGATTTGCCGAGCTTGCCATTTCTCAACCCAGACAGAATTGAATGCACGAGTAAAACGGTTGTGGATAGCGAGATTGATCACGTCCAAACCGGGTGGAATCGGCTGCTCGATGAAATCACGCATGATATAAAAACGCACCTCATTGCCGCGCTTTCTAAGCTCGTCCGCCGTGTAAAGCAACGATTTTTCAGCACCTCCGCCATAGAGGTCCTTCATGATGAAAGCGAAACGTTTGGCGCACATGTCGTATATCGAACCTTATCGTCTATGAATAATCGCAGCAGTATAACGAATGATGATAAAAACCACAGTGACAAGGGACAGCAAAATGCTGGTCACCAGAGTATGTTCAGGCATTACCTCTACCTACACTCAACCTCCACTTCCACTCACGGTGAAATCTGTTGTCCCGTTTCAATTACACCGTGCCTGAAGCCTTCTACAGACGTCATTTTACTTTTCACAGATATCATTACACCTTCCACAAACATCCTTTCATTAAGGGAACTATAACGATGTGGGGAGTGTTCATAACGCTCATGAAAACGTCTTTTTTTGCTGCATCAATGACTTGACTTCAGGAAAGTGATGCGCCAAACGTTGACGCGCCTCTTCTGCGAAGGCCCCCCCTCCCAACTTAGTGGGGCTGATCATATTGAACAGCTGACGTGCCTTGTGATGAGGGACGTGAGAAAGTGGCTTCACATGAGTGTCGATCCAGACCAGAGTGTCCGAGGGCTCTACCAAAATATTCCCATAGTGGAAATCAGTGTGAAAATACCCCTGATCGGCCAAGTCAATCGCCAATGCCATCATTCTTCCAAAAAATTGCCACCGCGCCACTTCATTCAGGGAAGAAAAAAACACTTTACCGGAAACGGCATCAGGCCGGTATTCCATCAGATAAAGCGATCCGTATTCATTCAAAGGATTACAGGCAACACCATAGCCATGGCACGTAATAACCCGCTGGCCACAGGACTTCAGAACTTGTGCACTTTCGTACTCACGGCGGGCATCATAGTGCCCGATCAAACGCTTGGATAGAATATCGCGCCCCAACCACTTCCCCAAGTGCTGATGACGATCATATTTATCAGCTACCCACTTACCCAATAACTGCTGATCTTCAGAACGTAGAAACAAACTACTTCCCACATGGGTAAACTCACGCGTGGAGGGATCATCAACAAAATGAAGTACTTTGGGCAAGGCTGCATCCGCCTTCATACGATAGAGGGAGGATGGGATGAAGGCAGATTGTCCTGCAGCAACAATATGATGAAAGGCCATGCCATTTCCTGACGTTTTCGCTACAAAAAGGGGCTGCAGCAATATAGATGATTATTCATGCCACTCTCGATAATGGATGGTAATGAACGACGCATCAATGAGAGATGGAAGAGCCGCTGCCCTCAGGCTCAACAAATGATAGTCCAAGTATAAGCCCGGATGAAAAGAACTCGGGCCTTTCTACACATAACGATATTTGACGCTATTTTCACGGGCTGTTGTCTAAAGTGTCAATCTAGTGGGAGTAACAGTCCACCTCCTCGAATTTCATCCGTCACAAGACAAATCGCTTGGTCAAACTGACATTTCCCCTGTGTGGATGAGGGGGATGGCAACGTAATCAGGCAGGAATTTAGCCTGTAAAAAAGGGTTGCGACAGGATTTTTTTTTCATAATTCGCTAGACTAGGCAGCCATATCCATGGGGCCCCCTGGCTGCGAAGGACTTTATTTAAGGAACATCCTATTCATGAAATATCTTGTGACCGGAAATGCCGGTTTCATCGGTTTCCATGTAGCACAGCGGCTTCTTTCACAAGGTGAGGACGTTATCGGCGTAGACAACGTCAATGAATACTATGACCCTTCGCTTAAGGAAGCCCGGCTGGCGGAGCTGGAAAAAATCGCCGCCTCCGCTAAAGGCACATATACATTTCTAAGAATGGATATTGCCGACAGAGCTGCCATGAAAACCTGTTTCTCAAGCCATGACTTCGATCGCGTGATCCATCTGGCCGCACAGGCAGGGGTACGTTATTCCCTATCAAATCCACAAGCGTACATTGACAGTAATCTGGTTGGATTTGGCAACATTCTGGAAGGATGCCGCCAGTCAGGGGTTGATCATCTGATTTATGCGAGCAGTAGTAGCATCTATGGCAGTAATACCCAGATGCCCTTCACAGAAGATCAGGAAGTCGGACATCCGCAACAGCTGTATGCAGCAACCAAACGGGCCAATGAGGTCATGGCCCATAGCTACGCTCATCTTTATAAAATCCCCATGACGGGTCTGCGCTTTTTTACCGTGTATGGCCCATGGGGGCGTCCAGATATGGCCCTGTTTAAATTTACCAAAAAGATTCTGGATGATGAGCCGATCCCCGTCTATGGGTATGGCAAGCAATCCCGCGATTTTACCTATATCGATGATATCGTTGAAGGTATCTTGAAAGCGGCCGAACATATTGCAGCGCCTGCGCCGCATTGGGACCCCGCAAACCCCACCCCTGATACCAGTGATGCCCCTTTTCAATTGTTCAATATAGGCAATGGTCACCCCGAAAAGCTAACCGACTACATTAAAGCGTTAGAGGAAGCACTGGGAAAAGAGGCCCAACAGGAACTGCTTCCCATGCAGCCAGGGGATATTCCCAACACCTACGCCGATACCTCTGCACTCAGGGAAGCCACTGGTTATCAACCATCTACATCGATCAAGGAAGGCGTGGCACGTTTTGTTGAATGGTATCTGGCATTCTATCAGCAACACCCCGTCACCCAAGACCAATGATTTCTGGTAAAGATATTTATGTCACTTGTTAAAGACTGGGAGCGAGGACTCACCAAGTGGCTGCAAGCCAAACGCTATGATTACACACCTGCGCCTTATCCGGTCGAACCAACACGCACTGCCGTTATTTTTATTCCTCGCCTGATTGGTGACACGCTTGCAGCGTTCCCTGTCGTGCGCGCGCTACAAGCCTATGGGGTTGAACACATTATCATTGTGGCTTCCCATCAGAATGCGATGATTTTCGATCCGATGATTGAGCAGTCCAAAGAGGCAGCCAATAACGGTAAACAATCCAATATCACGCTTTATACAATACCCCCTCTTAAAGAGCGAAATCTGAAGGCTATCCGTAAAGTAGCAAAAGCTATTACCGTTGCCCATGGCCGCATTGATCTCTGCGTCGACGCCTCTATAAAAAAAGGTCATCCAACCGCCCTCTTTATCTCTACATTACATGCAAGAAACAACCTGCAAATCAGCAACTCCTCCTTGCGTTGTTATGCCCCGGTGTGTGCACATGCCAGCCAACTCTATGAGGAGGATGTGTCACTACCCTTTTGCTGGTCTACTTTGATGAAAGACGCTGGGATTGCCGATGTTCCGGCACGATTTGAAATTCCGTTGCCTGATACTATTGATGATGAGGTGGTTCAATGGCTAAGCAATCATCAACTCGAGGGCAACGCGGCGTATGGTGTGATCAATCTGGATGGAAGCCAACCCAGTCGTCAAATAGGACTGGATACAGCAGAGATGATCATTCGGCTGCTTTGGCAGCACTACCATCTCCCCATGATCGTGGTATGTAGCCCGGCCGGAGAAGAAAAGGCCTCTATGCTGGCCAAGCGTTCACCCCATGTCATATTGCCTGACCTCCCCCGCTCCATTCATCATAGCGCGGCGTTGATCAAGCATGCGGCCTTTGTCATTACACCTGACACGGCCATCTTACATATAGCCTCAGCCTTTGATCGCCCGACAATCGGTATTTACCGCGAATACAAAGGACATTGGATTCCCACCGGGGAGCCTCATGCGATCATCGTCACTGATGGGCCTGTCGACAACCTTTCCCAATCACAATTGGAAGCAGCGATTAGGTGTATTCCTCTGGCAGAGCGCCATTAGATTTGCCAAATCGGGCTTGGCAACCCCGCCTTGTCCAAATCATATCCCACACCGGCGCTTCAGACATGAGCTTTCCTTGAAGTGAACGTCTCCTGACTCACCTCTATTCAATAAATGCGTATCGAGTAGAGGTGATAATGATTAAAAGGCGGCCTTTACAAGAATGGAAAAAACTTTCGAGAACTGTCCAGCCTGTAGGCACAGCTCCAGAAGACGAAGGATATATCGGGCACTGAAGCGGGCCCCATTGCGACGGCTGTCCTTGAAGAACCCATACTCCCGTTCGAAACGAACACGGTGGGCAGTTTTATCATCCGTTTGTGCTAGCAGCTGGTCTTGAACTTCACACCAGCGTTGATGAATATGGGCCATCTCTTCCAACGAACGATGGCGACGAGACAAGCGCGCCTGGGTATGAATGCGATGCTTGAATAAAGGCTTATCAACGATATGCAACTGCCCCACCTGAGCCAGAGCGCTCATGACTAACAAGGTATCTTCGCGATAGGACAAATCTTCTGGAAAGCCGCCTACTTGCTCAAAAAGTGCTTTTTCAATCAGCAGAGTCGTGGCCTGTGAAAATACCTTGTGAGTTAAAAATTCACTGATCGAACAAATCTCTGGCTGATGTTGCCGCTTGATACTCTGCAGAGCTTCATCCGTCTCCTCATAGGCGGTTAAGGAAATAGGTGCGTCACGAATGAATTGCATCTGGCATGAAACTTTTTCAGGCATCAACACATCATCGTCATCCAGGAAAGTCAGGTACTGACCCTTCGCGGTATGGCCGGCTTTATTACGTGATGCCGCGACTCCCAGATTATTGTCATTGATCAGATAGACGACATCGCAAAATGCGGGTTCAGCCAAAAGAGCGGCCGTCGCCAGTTGATCCGATGTTCCCTGACCATTGTCATCGATAACAACCACTTCAATAGCGGAATAATCTTGTGCCAATGCACTATATATCGCGTCCTTCAGATAAGAAACACGACCAAATGCAGGGATGATGATGCTAACGAGAGGAAGTGTCATGTGAACATGCCAAACACAATGGGATGATAAATGCTAAACAGAGGCCGGTTTTGTCTGAATTCAATATCGGTTCAGCCAGTCCGAAGACGATAACGCCCCCCCATAGCCATCGCCCCATTGGATGCATGAGGGTTCTTCGTGATGCCATGAAAAAGGTAATGTAAAACAGAACCACGGCGAGTAACCCCACCACTCCCATCAGGGACATCGCTTCTATCAATTCACTATGCATATGATGCTGGGCCGCCCACATGATATGCGGCACCAGAAATTCATGACCGACCAAAATATGTTGTAGAAACCCCTGAACGACCATAAACCGTGCATTCCCCGTATACCCCCAGGGGTTTTCAAGAAATGAGTGAAGACCGGCTTCCCAAATCACAAAACGCCCGCCCATCGATCCCGAAGGCACTCCGTGGAAAAAACTGTCCAGGTCACCCCATAACTGATCGAAACGCGCTACAAAAGCCGCCCCTAGCGCAATTGCGACGAGCAATACAACAAGACTGTATACCCAGGGTTGGCGGAATCTTTGAGGAAGCCCGTGTCGATACTCCCAAAGAAGGCCAATTACAATCAAAAGAAGCACCAGCAATGCATCACGCGTGCCTGTCAATGTGACAAGCACCGCAGTCATCAGTGCAATGACAACCAGATATGCCATCCGTTGCCAACGACATACTATGGAAGCCGATACCACCTGTGCCACCAGCAACAGGCAGGCAAGTATGAATCCAGCCGGAACCGGATACCCAAGTTTTAGCTCAATACGATGAATACCATGTAAATATTGCTTGCCCCCCGACACCAGAAGTGCCATTGCCCCTATCAGGCAAAGGATGGGTAGCAAAGCCTTTACGTAACGGAAAATCTCGACATTGAAGGCGCTAAAATAAAAAATCAGTACGGTAGCACACAGCCAGAATCCGGAGACTTTCCAGGCCATTTCATTCATCCAGGCCAGTTGACCAGATGCCCCATACTCAACTTCCCACCAGACACCTGCAACCACCAATAATAGCGTGGATAAGCCGAAGAGTACCCCACTTTGCAAGGGAGCTTTATATCCCCCCGGAGTGGATAATTCATTGTTCGTGTTTCCGTAGGTGAACTTTGTCCAGGTTACAAGGCATATTCGTAGAACGGCTGCTAACAATCCTGCAAATGTAGCCCCATAAAGTAGATGTTGGGCACTATTACGGTCGAAGGACATCATGAAATAACCGATGACCAATGAAAGGATAATCAGTGAATCCAGTAGCCTCACCGACCAATGGAGTTTCAAATCATTTGGCGAAGATATCGTCTTTTTGGTGTGAGGACTGGCCTGCATGTTTTGCTCTTGTTTTCTTGTGTGAATCTGCATTTATTGGGTAATGGGTATTAATTGGAATTTTGCCGGTTTTCAAGGCTGCCTTTTTCATGCCCCCAATACTTGAGTTTTGACGTCTGACCAATACCGGGATTAAAACAATTACAGGGATCGAGTGCCATGTAGTGAGACTTAAGAGAGGGCTTTGCCTTATAGAGATGACCCACATTATGCTCTGCCGGATATTCGGCGCCTCGTTGATCGAGTATTTTCCACATCGCATGTTCGAAATCGAGGCTGCTCTCCCCTTTCTTCAAGACATAGTCCTGATGCATGACATGACAGAGGAAGTGCCCGCAATACAGTTTTTTTACCAACCGATCGTTCAACTCGTCCGGCAACTGCTCAAACCAGTCCTCATCATTCCTGCGTAAGGCTACATCCAGGGCCACAATTTCTCCCACCTCTTTCTGATTCATCAGGCGATAACGTACCGTCGATCCACCCGCCGCGAAACGGTGAAGAAAGGCTTTGTTTCCTTCTTCTTCAGTACATTGGAAAAAGTCACCTTCCCCACCCTCAAAAATGTGGGCCAATACTTCTCGCGTGGTCGCCACTTGATGGTTGGGCACTTTCAGCATCAGATGATGTTCATATCGATCACGATACTCTCTCATCCGTTTGGGCAAGTGATCGGGAAACAAACGGGATGTCCATTGCGCGATACGATCTGATACGCCATGAACATTTATTCGCGCAAAAAAAGCATCAATTTTGCCTTTCAAGGCGAATATTTGCGGTATTTTATCGGTACCGAACTTTTCAATCAGCAGGAAAGTATCCTTGCCATAATCAGCCGCGATATCAAACCAGCTTCGATGCATATATTCACAGGCGATGGGGAGCTCACGCGTTGGTTCCAGCAGTGCACGACGTAGTACAGAGAGTTCTTTGGTCTTATTGGAGCCGACATAAAAAACCGTGGAGGACTCTTGCTCGAAGGTGTCCATACGAACAGCAAAGAGACACAATTTGCCCGCATTACCCGAAGATTCATACAGACGAGCAGGATCTGCATTGAAGCGCGCGGGTGTATCAGCATCGACTTCTCGGACATGCTGCTGATAATGATGATCTGAAGCGGCGCCGTCATCAGAGATATCACTTTCAGTGAAATCACCTTTTTCCAACCGCGTTAATATGTCCTCCGGATCACGTCCCAACTCAATACCAAGGTGGTTGACCAGCGTTACCTCACCCTCTTCTGTACACTGCGCATACACCGAAAACTCGGTATAGGCTGGGCCACGCCTCACTAAAGCACCACCTGAGTTATTGGCTACGCCACCAATCACGGAAGCACCAATACAGGAAGAACCGATAACGGAATGAGGCTCACGCCCCAGCGGCGCCAACACTTTCTCCAAATGGAAAAGAGTGGCACCGGGTAGGCAGACCACCTGCTTGCCATCATGGATGACATGCACCAGATCCATACGCAATGTACTAATAATCACGATGTCGCGGTCATAGTCATCGCCGTCCGGTGTAGACCCGCCGGTCACCCCGGTATTGGCAGCCTGCATCAGTACGATCACATCTGACTTGATACACGCCTTCAAGACACGCCATTGTTCAACAAGTGAACCAGGCTGGACGACAGCCAAAGCACGTCCCTGACCAAAACGAATTCCCTTGCAAAAACGACTCATCGAGCTGTCGCTCGTTAGCGTATATTTCTCGCCCACAATTTCAGAGAGTTGCCTGAGCAAAGGTTTGTTTGCATCCGATGTAGACGATGAGTGATGGGAAGGGTAGGCAGTCATGAGGGTATATCCAATGATTACTGTTGGTGTGATATTCCGTGCTGACGTTGTTCACATCCAACTCGTTCCAGGCCATGCAGTGTCAACATACCGAAAAACTGTTGTGAACAGGGCAGGAAACCAACGGAGCGGAAAGTACAGGGAAAATTGATATCTCAACGTTGCAGTACTGGATTACATGCAACCATACCACATTGACTAATAATAGAGGGCATCAGGATGACAATATCAGTATTTTGAATCAAAAGAGAAAAACCTCTAGAAGCAGGTTTTCCATTTGATACTTTCATCCTGATGATTTCTTGAAGATAAGCCGACGTAAGTGTTGAACAGATCAATTAATAAGCACTTTTATCGAAGAGCACTTTAATCGCCGTGAGCATTATGATTTTGATATCCAGCCATACAGACCAGTTTTCAATATACCAAAGATCATTTTCAATGCGTTTTTCGAGACTGGTATCCCCTCGCCAGCCGTTGACTTGCGCCCACCCCGTAATACCTGCTTTCACCAAATGCTTTTGCATATAGCCGGGGATTTCAGACTGAAATTGTTCCACAAAGACTGTACGCTCTGGGCGGGGCCCTACAATGGACATGTCCCCCTTGAGCACGTTGAGAAACTGTGGCAATTCATCGATGCTTGTGCGTCGAATGAGCGAGCCAAAACGGGTCACGGATTTGCCTTTGGCACCGCCCCATTCCACACCCTGTTTTTCGTTATCCACAGCCATACTGCGAAATTTCATCATTTGGAATGCATGTCCATTCCAGCTCACGCGTTCCTGCCGATAGAACACAGGGGAACCGGAGCCCAGTCTGATACACAACATGACCAGAAAAAACAGGGGCGAAATCAGCACAAGAATAAGACAGGACAACGTGACATCCAGTATACGTTTTTTGAGCCGACTGATGCCCGTCATGGGTGAACAGCTGACGTTAATCAAATAAAGGCCCGCTATTGTAGAGGCACTATGATTGATCAAACGCAAATCGGACATGGTCGGCATCAACCGGATATTGGCGGTAACGGTGTCCAGGGAGTTAATAATACGGTGCGCTTCTTCCCCTTTTGACAACGGCATGCAGACCCATACTTCGTCTTCAGACACAGCTACATTCAAGTTCGGATCATAGCTGTCAACGACACCACTGAACTTGTGCAAGTGTTCCTTAAACTCATAATTGACGACTAGAACGCGTGTCACTTCGAAACTGCGACTACGGTCAAGTTTCAATGATTTGTAGGCACTGCGACATGAGTCCGCATCACCGATCAACAACACACTTCGTAAATTTTTACCACGACTACGTATACGAAATGCTACGGCATACGCTATACCGCGAAAGATCAATGAAAATGAAACAGACAAAAACGTCCAGCTCACTAACCACAATCGTGAAAAATCAAAAAGGTGAAAACTGAACATGACGACGACGGCTATCAGCAGCCACAGGGCGTAGGCCAACACCAACCTGAAAATCATCAGGACCAACCAACGTCCACGCCATGATTGATAAACGGATACCAATGGAAAAAGCCAAAGCTGAATCAGCCCACCCACCAGCATTGCCCATTGATAACGTTCATGCAAAATGAAATGGCTTTGTCCAAACAACCACCAATACGCAGCCAGGCCTGCAACAATCAAAGACAATAGGTCAGCACATCGCAGACAAAAGCCCACGACCCAGTCCCTACCAAAACGCAAAGTGTGGTCTGAACGATTAGCCATGGTGCGTCTCTTCAGAGGGGGAACTACATTCAAGCATGGTAGCTTTATACCAAGCGGTTATGCATTGTTGCATTCGTGTTGCAAAGACAGCTTCTGAAAACGTCCCTGCGTGCTCACGTATTTGTTGGGCTGAGGCCTCAACGCCATTGGCGTCAAAGCGTTCCACTGCAGCCACAAGGGCCTGCGCGCTTTGTTCGTTATAAAGAATACCGGTAACCCCATCCAATACTGTTTCGCTCGCCCCACCATGATCATAGGCTATAACGGGGGTACCAGCGGCCTGTGCTTCCACCAGAACTATCCCGAAATCCTCTTCACCGGCGAAAACAAAAGCCTTGGCTCGTTGCATATATTCCCTGACAGTTTCATCAGGTTGAAAACCGAGGTAATCAACATTCTCAGGCAACTGGTGTGTTAGTTGATCAACCTGCTGCTGGTCTCCACTTCCAATAACAACTAGCTTTTTGTCAGGCATGCGGGAGAAAGCCTCAACAATCAAGGGCACCTTCTTGTAGGGCACTAGTCGGGAGACCACCAAATAAAATTCTTCTTTCTGTTGACCCAGCGGAAAGGCATCCGTATCGACATTGGGATAAATAACCTTCGCTGACCGGCGATACACTTTTTCAATACGACGCGCGATATAACGCGAGTTGGCGATAAAATGATCCACCCGGTTGGCACTAATCACGTCCCAATTTCTCAAGCGATGCAGTAAATAGCGGGCCAGTAATCCCTTGATACCCTGTGTGAGCCCGGCACCTTCGAGATACTGATGCTGAAAATCCCAAGCATAGCGCATGGGTGTATGGCAATAACAGATATGGCACTGATCAGGCCCTGTAATCACACCTTTGGCTACCGCATGGGAGCTTGAAATAACGACATCGTACCCAGACAAATCAAACTGCTCTACTGCCAGGGGCATCAAAGGCAGATACTTCTGATAATGCTTGCGTGCACCGGGAAGCCGCGAGATGAAAGACTCGGTCACCGATACATTGGCGAAAAGAGTTTTTTCAAACCTGGAAGGATCATAAACACAGGTAAAGACATCTGCATTCGGATAAAGCCTCAGTATCGCTTCTTCAACGCGTTCAGAACCGGCGTAAGAAACCAGCCAGTCAGTTACCAATGCCACTCTCACCTGTATCTCCTGACACATGTTTTTCTTGTCTATTTTAAAACGCATTCATTAACGAGAATACGCAAAAGGGTATGCCACTAAATTAGTTCAGGCATTGTAACAGGGCTGACTCAACTCGTGTGGCAACAGCTGCCCAACTAAAATCTTTCGCACGTTCAAGACCTTTGCGACTCAAGGTTCGACATAGATTATCGTCATTGTTGAGCCGGATGATGGCGTGGGCAATGGCGTTGATATCTTTTGGGTCCACCAACATGGCAGCTCCACCTGCTATTTCGGGCAACGAGGTTGTCGTTGAAGTCATGACAGGGGTTCCGCAGGCCATGGACTCCACCACAGGCAGGCCAAATCCTTCGTAGAATGATGGAAATAACAATGCGCGAGCTTGTCGATAAAGCATCGCCAACATCACATCATTGACCTTCCCGGCAAAAAGGACACGCCCCTGAAGTCCCAGTTCATTCAGTGCCATATCAAGTTCAGGTGTTAAATGACCGGTGAATACCAATTTAACAGTGGGTGGCAGGTCCGCCTTTGCGAAGGCAGTGAGTAAACCTTTTTCATTTTTATGTGGGCGCCGGTTACTTACGCACAAAAAATAGGTAAAAAGCTCGCTATCTTCATTCAGAAGACTGACAAAACCATCAATATCCATGGGCGCCAAGTCTTTGCACTGCCCTTTTGGCGGCCGGACTCCATGATCTTGATCACCTTGTCTTTCAGGAGGGTCTGTTGGCGACAATGAGCTTCGCGACGAGGGTCTTTGAAACAATGCAGACTCAAACAGCGCCTTTACTATCCCTTTTTCATTCTTTTCTTCATGGGATGTAAATACTTCAGACACCCCGTTGCCGACATTCACGATACGTTCAGGGGGAACACCGCTCCATGCCAGTATTCTTTGACGCGAATATTCGGATACGGTTAATACCCGCATTGCGCGCCGGCACCCCCGCTTGATCACACTATTGTAGTAGAGAGATTTGAGGAAACTACGGCTTTCAGGGCGCTCAATATGATTGAGATCATGAAGTACAAAAATACTACGGGAAGCCCCAAACAGGGGAGCATTATAACCTGGGGAAAATAAACGACGATGCGGATGCATCAACAACCAGGCGGCACTTTTGATGGGGTCCAAGGGGCTACTGGGAGAGCCCTTTAATGACAATGGCGCGAGTCCGGAACAACGCAACTGAATCTCGCGTGCAAACCGGCCGATACCATGCTCCCCCACCCAACGGGCATCGTAGCCATAGGTATTCTTTGTTCCCAAGTCAGTATGAGCAATCGGCGGCACATGCGTTGAGGTATCAGACTTCATGGCATTCGGCCATTGGATGTATCTCTCTTGATTGGCAAGCTGACCTCTTGTCATAGGCAGTGCACATCAGTAGAGGATATTGGCTGCTAGTATTCCTCAAAGCGCACCCGCCATGGATAGCCAGTTGTAGGCATGAATATGCCCAAGGGAGTCAACACCCTTGGTCATAACACTTCACATAACACTTCAATCGTAAAAGCTCATGACCGTAAGCTGGGTATCATGACTGCTGCTCAACTACATTTTCGATCACGTGTTCACTAATACGGCCATTTCTCTCAGCCGGAATCAGTGGCAGTTGCTCAAGCAACAGCTCTGCACTTTGTCGCCAGGTCAACCAATGTACATCTTCGGGTTTCGGGTGTTCATTGCGCTGGTAAAGATCAATCCACTGCGTGATCGCCATCGCGATATCATTCGCTTCTAATCCGGAGAAGAAGAAAGCGCCATGTTGACCAATTTCCCTGAAAACAGGTATATCGCGCACAATCACAGGCAAATTACGCTGAGCCGCTTCAATCAATGGCAAACCAAATCCTTCACCATAGGAAGCAAAGATCAAGGCCGAGCACGCATCATACAGCTCAGTCAAAAGCTCATCGCTAACATCTTTTGGCCAGAAAAGGTGTTTGTTTATTTGTGGATGATGTCGAATACGGCGACACAGGCTATCTACCATCCAGCCAGGTTTACCCACAATAAATAAATTGGCCTGAACACCTTTCTGCCAAAGCAATTCGAAGGCATTCAATACCTGCTCATGCCCTTTGCGAGGTTCAATTGTACCTACCATCAGAAAACAGGGGATTTCCGTCACTTTACGAACCCATTGTTTCTGTTGATCAGACAATTCATCGGCGTCTTTTTCCCGGGGAATATCGGCCCCCAAATGAAAATTGAACACTTCCAACCCCGGATTTGGTTTCAGCGTTTCGGAATTCTCCTCAAGCCAAACACGTACCTCTTCGGCAACGCTGCCTGAAACACAAATCAGACGATCCGCATGTTCCGCCAATGACGTTAACCAGATGGGAAATACGCGGTTGATTCCCTCGGAAGACCATTCCGGGTGCCTCATGGGCATGATGTCATGAATCACGAAGCAGGCTTTGGTCCCTATGCTTCTGATACGGTCGAGTTCATTATTCAACTCGGGAAAGAAGTGTGCTGTCAGATCCGTTACCACCATGACATCATCTTTGGTGAAGAGAACAGGTTCGTCATCACCAAAGTGGGTACCGAAATTGGTATTCATGAAGTCATTGGCATAGCGGTAACATTCGCCCGAGCGATAATACACCGCAGCGATCTGATACCCGGGAACATCAATTTTCAGCAACTCACGCAAAATATTGCGAGATACACGCTGTATACCGGTCTTTGCGTCGTGTTCCTTAAGGATGGACACATCCACCAACAGTTTCCGATTTTGTTTACGGAAAGTATTACGTGCCAACGACCATGCCATTTCGAGCATCGGTGCATCATCAAACGAAGAAATATTCCGAATGGTATTTATTTGCTCATTGATATATTGATCAATATCCATGGGCGATTGGACACGTTCAGCATTCACCTTTTCGAACACGGACATGGCTGTGCTCGCTGTCTTTTCCCAGGAGAAATTTTTGGCCTGTTCAAAGGCATGTGCTTTCAGCCGAGCATGAAAGTCCTGATCCATTAAGCTTTTTTTCAAAACACGCGCGATATCATTGACATCGTAAGGGTCGAAGGTCGCTTCATCCCAACCAATCACGTAAGGCAAACTGGTCACGTTGGATGTAATCGTAGGCGCACCACACTGCATAGCCTCAAGAACGGGCAAACCAAATCCTTCATGAAGAGAAGGAAATACAAACAACGAACATAGATTGTAAAGCGCGATCAGGTCGTCATCAGGAAGGTATCCTGTAAAGATCAAACGATCAGGCGACAACCCATGTTGTTTAGCCAGACCCTGCAAACGCTCAACATCCTCCGGATATATACGGTAAGCAAAAACCAGGGGATAGCTTTTTTGCACTGCTTTGGGCAGCTTGCTATAGGCTTCAATCAATGCTTCTACATTCTTGCGAGGCTCAATCATCGCAAGAGAAAGCACATATTTTTTGGGTAGCTTATGGCGCTTTCTGAATGCCTTGATGTAGGCGTCAGAATAGTTGATCTTCTTGAATTCATGGCCTGCAGCGGATGAAATGTCCACTACGCGCTCTTCAGGCAGGTGGGTGTTGGCCAGCACTTCACCCACAGTGGAAATCGAGGTTGCGACAACCGCATCTGCACGCTCAAACTCTTCCAGTTTGCGCATGTAGAAATCATTGAAAAGCGGCTCACTCAAATAGCGCTGCTTATTGAGCAAAGGGATAAGATCGTGACAAACACAGACGGTCTTCCATGGCATTTCAACATCTGGAATCGACACTGTGTAATCGTCTACATATCCTTCAAACAGGTTGGTAATAAAAACGATATCGGGTCGAATATTGGCAATGGCAATCGCCCTCTGCGCTTCTGCCGCTTTATCGCGATCATGATTTTCTTCAACACAATAAGCGGTAGGTGCCAAAGCAGAAAAAACATACATGTCTTCCTGAACCAGCACATCGCTGAAGAGGCTTCTCACCTCATTGATATTATTTACCGGATACATGCCATTGAGTAATACGCTAACTCTGTACCCTTTGCTCTGCGCCAGCCGGATAATCGCGTGGCTCATTTCGAGCGTACTGCGCCCCACTCCACGAATACGGCTATCCGATTGGCATCCCTGAAGATCAATAAGAATGTGCACTTCAGATCCTCATCCCTTGTTTTTTAAATAATTGAAAATATCACGTACTTCGTTCGGCAAGTAATCAGGATGATCAAGTTGTATTTGTAATGTATTGATCTGATGTTCAGCCATGCTCACAGGCTCGTTTTGCTGAGATTTGTAAAGTTTCCAATACACTTTCTCAGCCAAAGCGAATAACCCAATGCGTTGCAGCATGCTTTTGAACCACTCCTTGATACGCGGGTGGTAACGCAAGAACTCAATAATTCGTCGCAGGATTTTTTTGATCAAGGCTTTAACACGCTTAACAATACCTTCATGCTTCAGTTTCCTTAACTGATTACCCACATATCGACATCCTCGGGTTATCTTCCAGGAGCGACTATTATGCAGAATGTCGAGCTCGCTTCTGAAGTGATGATTTTCATCAACCAGACGTTGAATTTCAGCATGTGCCTCATCCAATTCCTGAGTGCGTCCATGTAACGCCTGCTGAAGTTCTGCACGTTCTTCATCCGGTGTTTTGGGGATGACTATCTCTTCATCTTGGGTCAGCTTATCGACACGTTCGGTCAGACTACGTGATAGATCAAGATGCTCATTGTGTCGTGATTGCAATAGCGCCACTTCTTCCATCAGATGGGTAAAACGCCGCTCCAAACGATCATGTTTCCGTGTTGTCGCTATCTGCTGTTCCATCAATGAAGATTGCTGTTCCTCATGATCCAAAGAACGGTGCAGCAAGTGCGCTTGCTGATGGGTGACATCCAGCAGTATGGATTGGCTCTGTAGAATAATTTCTTCCTGCGCGCTCAACCACTGCTCGACCGCCGTCATCCCATGGGAAGCATCAGGCAAGGCATCACGTTGCTCGTAGAGTGTCTCTAAAAGTTGATAGCTCCACTCCTCGACGGGTGTTTTCCAAACCGCATAGAGCCAATTACGGATTGCTGCAGGCAAGTTAAATGGATTGATGGGAGCCGAGCGACGTAACCCATTAAAGTAACTTTGAATGCCATAAAGTTCATTCACGAATACCATGAATGAAAGTATTAGATTTTTAGGCCAGTCACAGTCAATCCGCTGAGGAGAAATCGAACCCAGGTCAATCAGACGACAGGCTTCATCCTTGAACACCATGACATTCCATGGCCGAACATCATCATGGTAAAGGCCATTTTTTTCCAACAGAACAAGCTGTTTCAACAGATTGCCCAGAATAATTTCTCTGTTAATAGAGACATGACGGGCTATCAAATCACTTAATAGTTCACCACTAAATGATTCAACAATAAGCCATTGGAGAACATCGTCCGTGCCATAAGCAATCAGCTCGGGAACGTCAAAATGCTCCGGCGGCGCTGAAAGAAAATCATACTCTTGCTGAAGCTCACGCGTGTTACGTTCACGATCACCTTTAAGCTGTTGACCGGTGACGAGTGCCTCGTTAAATACCTTGGCGAAAAAATGCTCCCCCCAGTAATAACGGCGTGACCCATGATGGGCATTACCCGCCCCACGATAGGGCTGAGAAGCCCATGACTTGAATTCGCCCGTGAAGTTTTCAAGCAACAAAAGGTGGTTACTGACAATGTAAAGAGGGCGCGAAATTTCCGACAAATGCGTCGGAAACTGCTCCAGCACACGATAAAACGCGCAACTTGCAATGAGCTCACTGGGGTCTTCAGGTAACGAGACTGACCAATATAAAGGCTCTTCCTTGACGGCCAGCTCGAGAATTAACGCACTGGTAACAGTCGCCAGGCGATCAATCCATTCACGCGTTTTGGCAAGCCCATGCATGTGAACGATATGGTGGAAAACACTCAACCCAATCGCCAGGTCGAATTCACCTTCTTCCAACACCGTTATGACTTCTTCGATTTTCCCTTCTCTGAATTGAATGGAAAACCCCGGATTTTCATCTGCCAATGCCTGACAAACGGCAATATTTTGCGGCAGAAAATCAATACCGGTGACATGTGCTCCCTGTGCCGCAAGGCTAAGACTGAAAAAGCCTTGTGCGCACCCCAGATCCAAAACCCGTAAAGGGCGACCCAGTTGGTGAGACAACACACTGTACTGATGCTCGATCAGTCCTAGACGTTCATTGCAGTCACGTGAAGCATTCGTATCCCATTCAGGATGGCCATAGATGGTTTGGTAAACTTCTGGCAAGTCGGCGACTTTCTGTTCAAGAAGAGTAGTCATTCATTCACTTTATTGATTATCAATGACTGGTGGTGAATGTAGATTTAAGATCTACAATCCCCCAGAAGCCCATGGGCTTATTAACGTGCAAGATAACGGAATCATAGCGTCTATCTAAAGGAGTCAGCTCCGCATGCGGGTTCCCGGCTGAAATTCCAAAGGAGAGAAGATAATCGCCACTGTTCAGATCCAACGGAAAGCTGAAACGGAATACTTTGACGTCGTCTCGTGAGACAGCAATATGCTCCTTGCCGTCCGACGCTAAAAAGGAGTTTGTACCATAAAGGAAGAGGCCATCAAGCGCCTTGATCAAGATTCCCGGCACTACGCTGTCAAAATCATAATCAAACTTGACCTTGACCTCAAAGTTGACGACTTCATTGGCTTCGATGGTTGAAGGAAACTCTTCCCCACCACACTCAATCCGGTAATCGACAATGCGTGCTCCACCCTGCCCCCAGCGGTACTCTTCAGGGCGATAACCGGGGCGTGTGTCATAGACATCCTTGCTGGAGGCGATCGACATGCCTGTTGCCGTCTGCGCAGAAGATGACTCGGATTCAGAATCATCCTCTTCTGTATCCCGATTAACGGTACCGGACTTGCCAAACAGCTCGTCCATATAGAGGTTGGTCACATCTCTGGCCGGACCATCCATTTCGATGGCACCATCCTTGAGAAATATTGCCCTGTCACACTGGCGTACCACGTCACCGGCACTGTGAGACACCAACAGCAATGTAGTACCCTGCTCCTTGTACTCGGCAATACGTGCATAACATTTTGCCTGAAAACGGGAGTCCCCAACTGACAGCGCTTCATCCACGATCAAAATATCAGGCCGTGATGATGTAGCGACTGCAAATGCCAAACGCATTTGCATACCACTGGAGTAAACACGTACCGGCTCATCAATGTAATGACCGATGTCTGCAAATTCCTCGATTTTGGGCATGAGTCGTTCCATCTCTTCACGACTGAACCCCATCATCAAACCTGACATCAAGACGTTCTGTCGTCCTGAAAATTCAGGATCGAAGCCCATTCCCAACTCAAGAATGGCAGCAACACGCCCATGAATGTGGATACTACCCTCGGTAGGTTGGGTAGTCCCCGTCAGTAGCTTGAGCAACGTACTTTTACCCGCGCCGTTAACCCCAACAATACCGATGGACTCGCCTGGTTCAACACTAAAATTGATGTGGCGAAGCACCCAATGCTTGGAGTGATAATCAGCATTTTTATTAAGGCTTAGTTTTTCAAGCAGGCGTTTCCATTTGGACGAGTAATGCTTGTAAGCCTTTCCTACATTTTTGACTTCAATAATCATTACTAAATCTCGTCCACAATATCAGCAGAATGTTTCTTGAACAGATGCCAACCGAATGCCACCAGAACAAGTGAAATAATGGCGATAATACCGAGTGCTTTCCAGTCAGGAGACTGATGATAGAGCATGATGACCTGATAGCTGTGAACGATCACCGCCATCGGGTTATAGTTCAGTAAGGGAGCGACACTGGCAGGTAACGTCTTCACCACATAAACGATGGGGGTAAACCAAAACCAGAATTGCAGAAGAATCGTAACGAATTGCCCGATATCCCGCACGAAGACATTCAACACACCCAAAATAATGCCTAATCCGAGCGTAAACACAATCTGAATAGCCAGTACCGGGATGATCGTGAGGAAGACCCAGCCGGGGAAATTATGGGTAAAGATCAAAAAGATCAAATATAACGCGAAAATGATCAGGAAATTGATAATGGCCGAGGCCGTCACAATAATAGGCAGACAAATGCGAGGGAATGCCAGTTTTTTAAGTACATTGGCGTTTGCCAGAAAGATGTTAACCAGATTGGAAAGCATCTCAGTGAAAAGCCCCCAGGTCAAAACCCCGGCACAAAGATAAATACTATATGCAAAGGGGCCTTCCATACCGGCCAAGCGGTTTCGCATCAACTCAGAAAAAACAACGGTATAGACCAGAATCATGGCCAGGGGCTGTAATACCAGCCAAATGGCTCCTAGAAAACTTGTCTGATAGCGTGATTGAAAATCACGTTTGACACTATCAATGATAAATCCACGGTAACGATAGACCGATGACAACATACCATTCATTACAACGACTCCTCTCGCAACAAGGCGAGGAGTTCTCGAGTTTTTTCCTGCATCAGCGCTGTATCGCCTCTTGATTCAACATTCAGGCGTACGACCGGCTCCGTATTTGAACTTCTCAGATTGAAACGCCATTCAGGGTACTCAATGCTGATACCATCCACCGTATCCACATTGATGGCATCCTGCTCATAAGCCGCACGCACACGCGCAATAGCCGCGGAAGCATCGTTGAGAGTGCTGTTGATTTCTCCCGAAGCAGGAAATGCAGCCTGACGATCCTCAACCATCGCTTTAAGCGACTGATTGTTCAGACACAATAATTCTGTTACCAGTAACCACGGGATCATGCCACTATCGCAATAGGCAAAGTCACGGAAGTAGTGATGCGCGCTCATTTCTCCACCGTAAACAGCATCTTCTTTCCGCATTCGCTCTTTGATGAAGGCATGACCGGTTTTGGAGAGAATGGGCTCCCCCCCGGCAGTTTTGACCACATCCACGGTATTCCAGGTCAGGCGTGGATCATGAATAATTTTGGCACCGGGGTCCTTCTTCAGGAAAGCTTCTGCCAAAAGCCCTACGATGTAATATCCTTCAATAAACTGCCCATCATTATCAAAAAGGAAGCACCGGTCAAAATCGCCATCAAAAGCGATCCCCATATCGGCTTTATGTTTGATAACCGCATCCGCCGTGTCCTGACGACACTCAGGCAGCAAAGGGTTGGGAATACCATGCGGGAAGGAACCATCAGGCTGATTGTGTACCTTGATGAAAGTTACAGGCGCATTGGCAGCAGCAAAGCGCTTCTCGATTTCGTCAATCACAGGCCCTGCAGCACCATTGCCTGAATTCACCACCAGTTTCAACGGGCGATCAATATTATCAAGAGAGATATAGCCCATCAGATGATCGACGTATTCTTTCAGTACGGACGTTTTGCGATACTGCCCGCGTTGATCTGCGCTCACTTCGGCGAACGTTGAATCCTCGGCAAGACGTTGAATATCACGCAACCCGGTATCACCACTGATAGGACGCGACCCTTTCGTGACCAGCTTCATACCGTTGTAATTCATGGGATTATGGCTGGCGGTCACTTCTATCCCGCCATCAACATCCAAGTATGAGGTGGCGAAGTAAATTTCTTCTGTACCGGTCAAACCAAGATCCAATACATCACTTCCCGCATCCAACAGACCGTTCGCCAATGCCTTCTTAAGCGATTCACTGGTTTCCCGAACATCCCCACCGACGACTATCGTGCGAGGTTTCAGAAACTCTCCATAAGCACGACCAATACGATAGGCGATATTTTCGTTCAGTTCAGGGCCCAGTTCGCCCCGAATATCGTATGCCTTGAAACACTTGAGCTGTGGCATGGTTTAAAACTTACCCTTGGATAACGGTTGAATGCACGGAAGCCTGCTTCCAGCCCCTGGTGGCGAGAAAATGCCATCAGGAACGTTGAGAAAACAGGCTTTGATAATCATATATTGAATGGATGCCGACACTTTACGTATTGCCGATTCACAAGAAATTGAAGCGGGCAAAAGGCGTCAGCCCCTGAACAGCCAGCAGTAAATGACTCATCGATGCACCCTTTGGCTATCGTTGGACTTTGCTGTTTGTCGACCCGTTAGAGGTACGAATCAAGCTTTATTGCCAAAGGGAAGATCACGGCATGTTACCCGCGACCGTAGATATCTTCGAAACGGACAATATCATCCTCACCCAGATACGCACCAGACTGTACTTCAATCAACTCGAGCGGAATTTTACCCGGATTTGCCATGAAGTGAGTAGAGCCAAGAGGAATATAAACCGACTGATTTTCCGCTACCAAACGTTCTTCACCGTCAATACCCACGAGGGCCGTACCGGAAACAACAACCCAATGCTCGGAACGATGATGGTGCATCTGTACCGACAACTTCTGTCCCGGTGCAACCGTAATGCGTTTCACCTGATAACGAGCAGACATGTCAATAGAATCGTACTTGCCCCAGGGGCGATAAACTTCGCGATGATTATCTTTTTCAGCACGGCCTGTCCTGGACAGATGCTCTACCAGTTGTTTGACTTCCTGGTCACGATCCTTATGCGCCACCATGACTGCATCTTTTGTTTCCACGATCACCAGATCATCCACACCCACGGTGGCAACCAATCGATGGGTAGAATAAGCCAATGTATTATGCGTATTCTGACTGATGACATCACCATTGAGGACATTATGGTTTTCATCTTTCGGACTGATGTCCCACAGTGATGACCACGAACCAATATCACTCCACCCCGCCTGCATGGCGACAACATCGACATTGGATGCTTTTTCCATGATGGCGTAGTCAATGGAATCACTCGGGCTGGAGGCAAAGGCTTCTTTATCGACTCGGATGAAGTCCAGATCGTGGGAAGAACCTTCCATTGCTTTTTCGCTGGCGGAAAGGATATCGGGTGCATGCTGCGCCAATGCATCCAGATAGGCATCTGCACGCATCAGGAACATGCCACTGTTCCAGAGGTATTCACCGCTATCAAGATACTCCTGGGCTGTTTCGGCATCAGGTTTTTCGACAAAACGTTCCACCTTGAAGCCTTCACCGGTGGGTGCGCCCCGCTGGATGTAACCATACCCGGTTTCAGGGCGACTGGGGACGATCCCAAAGGTGACCAACTGCCCAGCACTGGCCAACGGTTGCGCTTTTTGAACAGCTTCGTGAAAGGCTTCTTTCTGCTTGATCGCATGATCCGCTGCAAGCACAAGGATCAGAACATCCTTTTTACCTTCATTCCTGATCGCTTGTAGCGCACCCAACGCAATGGCTGGCGCGGTATTGCGCCCTACTGGTTCAAGAATAAGCGACGCCCCCTTGATATGGGCCTGCCGTACCTGTTCAGCAGCAAGAAAGCGGTGCTCTTCATTACAGATAATGACCGGGTCAAGAACGTTAAGGCCTTCAAGACGCTGAATCGTCTGCTGGAGCAAGCTACCTTCACCCAGCAGCTCAAGAAACTGCTTGGGTCTGAGGCTGCGGGAAAGAGGCCACAGGCGAGACCCACTGCCACCAGCCATAACTACAGGAACGATAACGGAATCAGCCGCCATGAAACAATCCTTATATAAAACGCCTTTGTGATAATCACTTCGGAAAATGCTGTTTTTATCAAAGGCCTGCAAAGACTACATGAATGATAATGATCACCAAGATAATAGGATATCTTACTGAACTTTTGAGGTATTGGTAAGCGCTGAGACAACACAGTTATCCAGAATGCAACATTTGGGTAACATCTTCTTACAAAAACGAGCAGGAACATATCACCAAAATGGGTAATAACGGATATTCGTCAATCTTGAGGCTCATACCCCCTGACGCAAATATCCACCGTTTCCTATCACAGAAAACAGTGGATATAGACCCAATGCACTTTCCTGAAAAAGTGCATGAAATATTTGCCTGACTTATTTATACACCGGCAACCTGCCACACACCTCAGCTACCTTGGCCTGTACCTTCTGCTCTTCGGCACTGCTGTCGCCAGCCGCCAATGCATCCAGCAGGTCACAGATCCAGTTGGCGAGATCCTTGCACTCCGCCGCCTTGAAGCCACGCGTAGTCACGGCAGGTGTACCAATACGTAACCCTGAGGTCACAAAGGGGCTTTGAGGATCATTCGGCACGGCATTCTTGTTTACCGTAATGTGCGCACGACCCAACGCAGCATCAGCATCCTTGCCAGTAATGCCCTGTTTGACCAGGGACAACAGGAACAGGTGATCTTCAGTCCCGCCGGAAACGACATCATACCCACGGGAAATAAAGACTTCTGCCATGGCTTTGGCATTCACGACAACCTGACGCTGATAATCCTTGAAGGAAGGCTCCAGAGCCTCTTTGAAGCATACCGCTTTAGCGGCGACCACGTGCATCAGCGGGCCACCCTGCTGCCCGGGGAAAACGGCCGAGTTCAGTTTCTTGTATAGATCGGCATCACCTGCGGCTGAAAGAATCAAGCCACCGCGAGGGCCTCGCAAGGTTTTGTGCGTAGTCGTTGTTACCACGTGTGCATGTTTGATTGGGCTGGGATATTCCCCCGCAGCTACCAATCCGGCCACATGTGCCATGTCGACAAAGAACCATGCACCCACGGAGTCCGCAATTTCACGCAAACGTGCCCAGTCCACAATCTGGGAATAGGCAGAAAAGCCGGCAATAATCATGCGGGGCTGATGTTCTTTGGCCAGCTGTGCGATCTCGTCATAATCAATCAGACCAGCTTCATTCAGCCCATACTGCACGGAGTTGTAGTTTTTGCCTGAAAAACTGGGCTTGGCGCCGTGCGTCAGGTGACCACCAGCATCCAGACTCATCCCGATAATCGTGTCACCGGGTTTAACCAATGCCTGATAAACCGCGGCATTCGCTTGAGAACCCGAGTGAGGCTGAACATTCGCATAGTCAGCACCAAACAACTCGCAAGCACGTTCAATGGCCAGATTTTCAACAACATCAACGAACTCACAACCGCCATAGTAACGTTTGCCGGGGTAGCCTTCTGCATATTTGTTGGTTAGCTGAGAGCCCTGCGCTTCCATCACACGGGGGCTGGTATAGTTTTCTGAGGCTATCAGCTCAATGTGATCTTCCTGACGCTGAACTTCGTCTTTCATTGCATTCAGCAGCGCATCATCGTAACCAGACAGGGACATGTCTCGAGTAAACATGCAGGACTCCTCGGAGTAACATTAAAAAAACAGTGCATCAGTTGAAAGAAGCGCTTGGGTACGCACCGCTTCAATCACACATTTTCTGTCAGAACGAGACTGAACGACGTGTTCACTCTTGTCTCGTTTGAACCATGCGGCATAGCCCAATGGGCGACATCATACCTTAGGCTGAAGTCCATTACACGACGAATGTCGGTTTCACATTCTCTCGTGTCGCCGACGTGCCTTTATGCGCTTTACACACGGGAAACGAATGCTATACAACAAACGTTATATAACAGATGACAACGGCTTCATACCAGGTTGGCTGGAGATACGACGGCTCAACGCTCGGGCAAGAACAACCAGTTCGATTACTGCACAGATTATCAATAGATAACCCAGAGATTCCGTACCCTCTTCGCCCATGTTTTTGGCGATTCTGACATAGTGATCCGACAAGGCGGTTTCCCATACGACTTGACGACCTATCAGACGTGAATAGACATAAACCGTCAGGAATCCTCCAATGAATAGTCCAAAGGAGCGAGTACTCATGAACAGACAAAGTTCATCAATGAACCGTTTGCGCATGATCCAAAGATAGCGTGCTGTCAAGGCAATGATAACGATTGCAGGATACGCCCAGAAGCCATGTGCGATAGCATCCAGCCAATAGTCATTTTCTCTGACAAGAGACACCAGCAAAAACATCGCCAGCCCCATCATTCCAACAGAAAAGACACGGTAACGCTTGCGCGCGAACAGCAAAAGAACGATGGCAAGGCACAATAGCAGGCTCTGCCCCACTTCGGTAAAGGAGCGCTCGGAAAATTTCAGATTGTCTGGAACCAACCGTGCAGCATCCCATAGTATTCCACGACAATAACCTGCAAACAGCGCAACATAGAGAAGGATACGCACGAGAGTCGCAAGCACTTCACGCGAATTCAATTGAGGGACTTGCACGCTGTTTTTTGCGGTAGAAAATTCATTTTTCACTTTAAATTCACAGAAAGGTTGGAAATGTGGCGTATTCTGACACATTCGATTATCGGCTAACAGCGTACACTTAGCCTTGGCGACGTTGTGGAGTTCAGAATGCGAGTCAGTCTGTGTTAACTACTCCATTCTACGCTGCTCATTGGCTGAATCGAACATGTTACATCGACGAAATAGCCCGTAGGGAGGGCTTTCATGACACTTAACGAGACACAATCCGCGTTTGTCTGCGCCATTCGACTTGATGGTCACGGGCACGGCGAGGAAATCGGTCAGGACGAATTAATAAAAAGCTGGCCCAATGATCCATCCCCTTTGTGGATGCACCTCGATTTCAGATTTGAAGATACCCCCTACTTTCTGGAGAAGCTGGCCGGATTGGAGAGCAATGTCTCGGATGCATTGATGGAATCTGCCGTTCGCCCACGGGTAGCCAAATTCCCTGATGGTATCATGGCAACATTGCAGGGGATTAATCTAACCGAAGGCAGTGCTCCCGATGATCTCGTTTCAGTACGCATTTGGATGAGCGGAAATCGCTTGATCACCTTGCGTCGTCGCCCATTGAAAGTGGTACAGGAAATCCGCGAGACCTTTCCTTCATCCTCAGGCCCAACAGACCTCACCGGTATCGTGGCAGAGCTCTCGGATCGCATGGTGGATCAGTTGGGTGAATTCCTGCTGAGAATTGATCAATCCCTGAGCACCTATGAAGAACAGTTCATTGACGGTGAAAACGTCACCATATCATCACTGGCACAGCTTAGGCGCCCGATGATTACCCTGAACCGTTTTGTTGATCCCCAGCTTACCAGCCTGACGCGCCTGATCGACCCATCCATCGGTCTAACGGAAACCTACCGTTTATCGTTACGCGAAGTAGTCAACCACATGAACCGCTGTTCCGAAGATCTTAAAGCATTACAGGATCGAATTACGATGCTTCAGGATCAGATTATCAACGCACATAGTGACCTGTTAAACAGCCGCATGTACTTGATGTCGTTCATTTCCGTTATCTTCCTGCCATTGAGCTTTTTAACCGGCCTACTCGGTATCAATGTGGGGGGCATCCCTGGTGCTTCGGATAAACATGCGTTCTATATAGTCGTTATTATTTGTGCCATTATCAGCGTACTGATCCCCACAGGAGTCAAATTCTGGCAATGGCGTAAAAAACACAAGCGCATTGCCGCAGAACGCAGAAATCAACACTTCCCTCACAGATTCTAGGGCACAACGACTTCCATGCAAGGGGCAAACGTTGAAAGCTAACACCGCATGAATAGAGGGGAAACAGCCGTTAAAGCCTTCACTATCGCCATAGCACCGCCTTAGGCAGATAAATAGCACCGCCTTAGGCAGGAAAAGAGGTGTTCCATCCACGTTTACCCACGTCGGTGGAACAGCTCGGACCAAATTTAACGACGTGTCAACGATCCACGTGCCCTAGACTACGTTCCGGATCGATACGGTCACGCACTTTGCGCTTAAGTACTTTTATCTCGGGAAATCCCCCATCGCGGACGCGTTCCCACAAGACGTCTCCCTCCAGGGTAATCTCAAAACGTCCTCCATGTGAGGGTGCCAGTGCGACCTCGTCAAGGCTTTCACCAAACGTTTGCAACAACTCTTGTGCATACCAGCCTGCACGAAGTAGCCAACGACACTGTGTACAATAGTAAATAACAATTTTCACAATCCCTCCTCCATTCAAGCGGTATTTGGCTAATGCAGTTAACCTTTTGATTTTACGCGATCAGATAACGTCTTTACTCCTCACTACGATAAAACATAAAGCTGCCCTGGAAGAATTGAAGTGAACATTCTACAAAAGCGCTTGTCTTCGATGAAGAAGAGGATTATATAGCCATTTATAACTGTCGCTGTGGAATTGAACGAAGTTCATGGGGGTGGAAAATGAATACTGAGACCTACTCAACTGAAAGCAATGATCTTGATACTCTCGACGATATGGAGACTGACGTCGATAATTCTGAAGAAGCCGTTAATGATGAAGAATACTCCCCTTATCGCCAGGGGAAAGCGAATACGGATACACGTCGGCGTGTAGAAGCGCTGCTGGAGGAACGCCGTCTGAAGAAAATGATTGATGATTGGGATGACTGGGGAGAATAGCCAAGTGGTGGGCAAGCCCTGGATCGGCCTAATCAGGCAGTATTGTTAATGTTGAAGGTTGGTGAACGAAAATCTGATGGCGGAACGCTCACGTCCCCTTAAGAGGATGAATAGTCATTTAATTTGCCAACATAGTGCGTGTTATATCCTGTAAGGGGGCGAAGGCTCCCGGCACCCTTCGGGCCTTAAAGCTGACGTCTACCTGCTTACTCTTACATTCTCTTCATTGGAACGTTTCATCAGCGATCAACAACGTACCGGTACGAGGGCCTGAGCACCTATCTGGCCCTGTAACATTCTTTTCTTTCGCCCATGACTAGCCATTGGCGTGGAGTCTCTTTATCATTCCCGCCTATAACGGAACTGATTCCTGACTGACATTTACAAGGCACGACAACACTATGGCGCAATACGTCTACTCGATGAACCGCGTGGGAAAAATTGTTCCTCCCAAGCGTGAAATCCTGAAGGATATCTCCCTCTCCTTTTTCCCCGGTGCCAAGATCGGCGTTCTGGGCTTGAATGGTGCGGGGAAATCCTCCCTACTCCGCATTATGGCGGGCGTAGACAAAGAGTATAACGGTGAAGCCGTTCCCATGCCGGGCATCAATGTCGGCTACCTGCCGCAAGAGCCCGAGCTGGACGATACCAAAACAGTGCGCGAAACGGTGGAAGAAGCACTTGGCGAGGTAAAGGACGCTCAGGAAGAACTGGAGAAAGTGTACGCCGCTTATGCTGAACCTGATGCAGACTTCGATGCGCTCGCCGCAAAACAGGCCAAGCTTGAAAATATTATCGAAGCGGCAGATGCTCATAATCTTGAGCGTAAGCTCGAAGTAGCCTCCGAAGCGCTGCGCCTTCCCCCGTGGGAAGCAAAAATTGAACACCTCTCCGGAGGGGAACGTCGCCGTGTCGCTTTATGCCGCCTGCTACTTTCAGGGCCTGACATGCTACTACTGGACGAGCCAACCAACCACCTGGATGCTGAATCCGTCGGCTGGCTCGAACGTTTTCTTGTGGAATATCCCGGTACCGTTGTCGCGGTCACCCACGACCGGTACTTCCTGGACAATGCGGCCGGCTGGATTCTTGAGCTGGATCGCGGCCGTGGTATTCCTTTCGAAGGCAACTACTCGCAGTGGCTAGATAACAAGGACCAACGTCTGCAACAGGAAGCCAAGCAGGAAGCATCCCGTCAGAAAGCCATCAAGCAGGAGCTTGAATGGGTGCGTCAGGGGGCAAAAGGTCGACAGGCCAAGAACAAGGCGCGCCTTGCACGCTTCGAAGAGATGCAGTCCTCTGACTTCCAGACCCGTAACGAAACCAATGAAATTTATATCCCACCGGGACCCCGGCTGGGTGACAAAGTCATCGAATTCCATCATGTCTCCAAACGTTTTGAAGGCAAATTACTGTTTGAAGACTTGAGTTTTACGGTTCCCAAAGGAGCAATCGTGGGGATCGTGGGCGGTAATGGTGCGGGGAAATCTACTTTGCTTAAGCTGGTGACCGGCAAAGAACAGCCTGATGAAGGTGAAGTCGTCATCGGTGATACCGTGAAAATCGCGTATGTTGAACAGCTGCGTGATGCACTGGACAACAACCAGACGGTATGGGAAGCCGTTTCCGATGGTCAGGATATCCTCAATATCAACGGTTACGAGACGTCTTCACGTGCATACGTCGGGCGTTTCAACTTCAAGGGTACTGACCAGCAAAAATTCCTGAAGGATCTTTCCGGTGGGGAACGTGGGCGCCTGCAGTTGGCTCAGACGCTTAAACAAGGCGCCAATGTTTTGCTGCTGGATGAGCCGTCCAATGACCTTGATGTGGAAACACTGCGTGCACTGGAAGAGGCCTTATTGGCATTCCCCGGGTGTGCCATGGTGATCAGCCATGACCGCTGGTTCCTTGACCGTGTAGCGACCCATACCCTGGCGTACGAAGGGGATTCGAAAGTTGTCTTCTTTGAAGGCTCCTACTCCGAGTACGAAGCGGACTATCACAAGCGGGTAGGTACCGACACACCTAGGAAGGTCAAATACAAACGTATTGATGCCTAAAGGAACAAGAAAGAATACCTGTGCATGTATCGCCTGTTGCCCAATGGGGGCGTGTACAGGTAAGCACCATTCAGCCTTTCATTAAAGGCCATAAAAAGGGAGCCCAACGGCTCCCTTTCTTATTCACATATAGTGTTCAATTCACACATACTAAAATGTATTAGCGGGCCACTCATCAATATCATCCTGCTAATAGAGAGGTGGCTCCCCTTCCGGGCGTGTTTTGAAACGTCGATGTAACCAGAGGTATTGCTCGGGATGACGTCGAATTGCACGCTCAATGAAGTCGTTGACCCGAGTTGCATCTGCTATTTCATCACCAGTAGGGAAATCCTCGAGCGCGGGCTCATATTCCAATGTGTACGTTCTGTTGTCATCATTACGATGGAACATGAACGGCACCACAGGCGCACCTGTTAAGCGTGCTATTTTTGCCGTTAAACGAATGCTGGCAGCATTAATTCCGAAAAAAGGCGCAAAAACACTGGCTGCACGACCAAAGTCCTGATCAGGCGAATACCAAACAATATTTCCCTCTTTAATTCGCCGTATCACGCCTCGTAGATCGTGCCGATCAATCGCATTGCCATGAATACCCCGCCGGGCCTTCGTCATGAATCTTTCAAACAATGGATTATCATGACGTCGATAAACGACATCAGCTTTATTAAAAAGCGAATGAAGCGCGCCGCCCAGATCCAGCGTGGAGAAATGAATACCAACCACCAGGACGCCTTTACCTTGCGCCTTCGCCTTTTCAATATACTCGCTACCGCGATAAATCACTCGGTAGCGCATATGCTCCGGGTCACGACACCATGCGGTTGCCGTTTCGAAAACGCCGATGCCATTGGCATGAAAGATACGCCGTACCAGATGTGCCTGCTCGTCCGCGCTTAGTTCAGGAAAACATAAACGGATATTGGTTTCAGTGATATGACGGCGCCGCTTGATGAAACGATAACCGAATTCACCCAATGCCTTGCCCAACACGATTTTGACCTTCCATGGCAGGAAAGCTGCGACATGAAGTGCACCAATCATTAGCCATGTGGGCCAATAAGCAGGATGCCAAAAGGAGTGTGGATAGGTTTTCTTTGCCATTCGTACGAAGCCTTTCCCCTGCTCTATTCACCTACGGGAATACGTGGCACACGTGCCATAACCCCCGTCATCAGCGTATAGTTGATGGTATCGCAGCAAGAGGCAACTTCATTGATGTCCAACACAGCCCCTTGCAAGGACACACCCCACAATGTCACCTTATCGCCCAGCGCAACTGTTGGCAGGTGTGTCACATCAATAGTCATCATATCCATCGAAACTCGCCCAGCGACATACGCACGCTCCCCTTCCACCAATACCGGTGTTCCCTCGCGGGCATGGCGGTCATAGCCATCGCCATAGCCGCAAGCGACGACCGCAATACGTGTAGGCTTATCCGCCACAAAACGGCCGCCATAACCCACTGGCTCACCCACGGGGACGTCACGAAGTGCAATGATTTCACTCTCCAGAGTCATCACCGGTTGGAGCTGGCGACTTAACGCATTGCTGTGTTCAAGCGGATCAGCACCATAAAGCATCAACCCCGGACGATACCACTCTGCCGAAATGACCTGCTTCAAGGTCGCAGGTGAATTCGCCAATGAGCGTGGCACCTCATGGCCCATGTCACTCAGCCGCTGAGTCAACTGATCTACCTGAGCCTGTTGGTACTTGAACCGATGGTCATCCTGACTGTCTGCGGTAGCAAAATGCGTCATCAGGTGCAAATCCGCCACCTTTTCACTCGCTGATAAACACTGCCATGCTTTAACGATTTGATCCGCATCAAGGCCAAGACGGTGCATGCCTGAATCAAACTTTAACCAGATATGGATAGGTGAAGACAGGTTACTCCGCCCAATCGCGTTGATCTGCCATTCGCTATGTACAGCTGTCCAAATATTATTGGCTGCAATCAACGGGAGCTCATCAGCAGAGAAGAAACCTTCAAGCAATACAATAGGTTGCTTGATGCCCCCTTCCCGCAGCACCATGGCTTCTTCGATGCTCGCCACAGCATAGGCTGGAGCCATATCGGAAAGCGCGCGGGCACACATGAGCGCCCCATGCCCATACGCATTGGCTTTAACGACAGCGACTGCCTTCCCATTCGGTGCACATTTACAGGCTAACTGATAATTATGGCGTAATGATTGGAGATTAATACGGGCACGCAATGGACGTGACATACAAGCTTCCTGATCCATCCAAAAATCCAAAGAAAAAATCCGCGTCGAAGATCTGTTACAACACGGTTCGACTTCACACGGATGATATCCCGGAAAGCATAACACCCCGGACGAACATTGTCGTCACGGGGTGTTAGCCTACAGGATCGGTTCACAATGAAACGCAACCGGTCATGAACAATCGAAATATCGATCCTGTCGGGAATCAATGCCCAAGATTGTTGATATTAATATTGGCATTGCCAATGGGCTGGATACCCTTGCCATCCAACCGAACAGGTGTGTCATCATGCACCAGCCAGCGATTCAAGGATTGCAAGGTGCCCAAATCAAGTACACCTGCTTCCTGACGCAGCTGCAGCATGTCCAAAACGTAGGTGTAACGGGCCGTTGCCAAATCAGAGAGCGCGTTATAGTAGTTCTGCTGAGCATTCAGCACGTCGAGAATGGTACGTGTGCCTGCGGCATAACCTTCACGTGTTGCCTGTAAGGAAACGCGGTTGGACTCAACGGCACGGCGATCTGCTTCAACCGTATCGACATCATAATTGGAACGGGCAAAGTAGGCACTCACCTGCTGAACGGAGGTTCTTAGCTGTTCAATGGCAGAGAACTGTGCGGCTTCCAGCTTATCCGTATTCTCCTGTACCTGAGCACTAGTGGCACCACCGGTGTAAATCGGAATGGAAGCCTGCAGACCAATGGAATTATAACCATTGAAGCCGGGCAAGCGGCTGGTGCCACCATGAGAGTAGGATGCGATGGCTTCAAGTGAGGGCAAATGCCCGGCTTGAGCCACATTGACGTTCTCACGTGCAAGATCAATTGCTGCACGTGCGGCACGCAACGCCAGGTTCTGTGTACTCGCCATATCCACCCATGCCTGGCGAGATACAGGCTCAGGCGATTTGATCGGCATGTTGTCAGCCAAACGATCAATACTGGGATACTGTTTGCCTGTCAGCTGTTCGAGCGCGTCAAAATCAACCTGTAACACACTCTCCTGCGAAATACGTTGCGCACGCGCAGAATCATAGGAGGCTTCGGCTTCACGCAAATCCGTAGCTGCCACCACACCAACATCAAACTGCTGTTGGGTTTGGATTAACTGACGGTGATAGGCAGCTTCCGCCGCACGGTAGGTATCCAGTAGTTCTTTCGCTTGCAGCACCTGGAAATAGGCCTTGGATACATTGAACAACAACAGCTGGCGACTGTTGGCAAAGTTCAAGGACTCTTGCGCAGTCTGACGCTTGGCCGCTTTAAGCTTGTACCAGTTAGTCGCGTTGAAAAGCGTTTGGGTCGCCTGTACGGAAACCGTATTTTCATTATACGAACCATTCAGGGCATTACTTGATTCGCTATGATAATTACGATAACGCTGGACACCCGCAGTAGCGGATACCTGAGGGAGCAATTGGCCCAATGTGACACGCTGTGCCGCGTGTGTGGCACTCAGGTTGGCCCGATCGGACAACAGACTGGCATTGTTGGACAATGCATCCTGAGCAATAGAGATTAAGTCTGCCGCATGCGCCAACTGAGGCGCCAGGGAGAGACCGAGAACCAGAGGCAGCACTCTGAACGTCGACATTGATGCCTTCCTATCCAATAATCTTGAAATGATCCATAGAGGGCGCCGGAACAAACGGTGCCGCGGAATAATTATGCCACCCAGAATATCATAGTTTAAGTTCTTACATACATGGGTGCATGTATTTATCATAATTCCGGTATGTTGAATTGAATAGCGCTATTCGAAAATAGATTCGAGGGTTAACCCCTGCTGATCCAACGTACGGCGTAATTTTTCAAGTGCATTCACCTGAATCTGACGGACTCGTTCACGCGTAAGCCCTATTTCTGCACCTACTTGTTCCAGTGTAGCCGATTCATGACCGCGCAACCCAAAACGTCGGACAACAACATCTTTTTGTTTCTCGGAAAGCTCATCAAGCCATGCATCCACTTGAGCCCTGACATCTGTATCCACCATATTGGATTCAGGCGTCAGCTCGTTTTCATCGGCCAGCATATCAAGTAATGGACGCTCCTGATCTGCGCCGGAAGGGGTATCCACTGAAGCGATACGCTCATTCAAGCCGAGCATTTTTTTGACATTTTCTACCGGACGATCCAAATGCTCAGCGATTTCTTCCGCCGTTGGCTCATAATCCAATCGCTGCGCCAACTCACGGGAGGCACGCAAATAGACGTTCAACTCCTTGACCACATGAATGGGAAGACGAATAGTCCGCGTCTGGTTCATCAATGCGCGTTCAATCGTCTGGCGAATCCACCAGGTCGCATAGGTCGAAAAACGGAACCCGCGTTCGGGGTCAAACTTTTCAACCGCACGGATCAGCCCGAGATTGCCCTCTTCGATCAGATCCAGCAAGGTAAGCCCTCGATTCAAGTAACGTCGGGATATCTTGACAACCAATCTCAGATTGGACTCGATCATCCGTTGCCGGCCTACCGGATCTCCCTGCCGCGCCAAACGGCCGAAATGAACCTCTTCCTCAGGCGTAAGCAAGGGAGAAAAACCAATTTCACTCAGGTAAAGCTGAGTCGCATCCGGAGAGCCTGAATGGGATGACTCGGCACGGGCAGATGAGTGCCGTGCAACTACCTCTTCAAATGCTGCGTCATCCTCTTTATCTTCTTCATCAGTTGCCAATACCTCTTCGTCGAATCCGATATCGGCTTCTGAAACGTCTCCTTCAACCTCTGTACTTATTGTACTTTCGATCTTGCCAGGAGGCTTTGATCTGACACTGGTCATCGCACACATAACAACTCTCCTTCATCCATGATGAGAAGCAGAATCCATCATCCACTTCTCCTGCCCCTCAGAAAGCGCATGAGTGAGCACCCGTTCATTGAGGATGCCTGGCTCAGTGGCGGCAACACACTAGTGTCAAACCAGCGTATTGCGTGTCTCACGAGTCTTTGTACACAACTGTCACGTCTACCAACACTATCATTGCCAATGGGCGGTGAACATCCTGTCAACTGGGCAGAATGCTGGCCGTGTTCATCTTATTGCTTGGGCAAATAATTGACTGGATCCACAGGCTTGCCATCCTGACGGATTTCGAAATGTAGCTCTACCTTGGAAGATTCGGTATCACCCATAGTGGCAATCTTCTGCCCCGCCGCCACTACATCACCCTCTTTAACAAGCAGGGAAGCATTATGTGCATACGCGCTCAGGTAGTGATCATTATGGCGAATAATAATCAGATTACCGTATCCGCGCACACCATTACCGGCATAGATAACAAGGCCGGGCCCTGCGGCATAAATGGGTTGCCCCTGCTGCCCGGCAATGTCGATCCCCGACGTAATATCAGAACTGTTGCCATACTGACCAATAACGGTGCCATTTGTAGGCCACTGCCAATGGATAGTGGTGGCCGGCACATATTTACGAGTTGCATCAGCCTGTGGCCTGCTGGAAGCAGAACCGGCAGCCTGAACCTGATGAGGTGCCGTGGTAGTACCAGCGGTAGAAGGCTGATTTTGATTGGTTGCAGTATTGGAAGAATGATTCGCAGATGAAGCAGGGGTCGCCTGGGAATTTGTGCCAGTGTTATTCGCCTGCCCATTGGAAGCAGCCGCCCCGGCTATAGCGCCTGCCGCTGCTCCACCTGCAGCACTTACACCATTGCTGTTGCTCGTTCCATTCGCGCCATTACTGCTGTTGGAGGGCAGCAGCCAATTATCGCTATTGCTGGAAGTAACGGGAGCCGAATCATTGCCCAGTGCATGAGTTTGGGTGCCCGATGCATTGGCACTGGTTGTTGAACTGCCCGCAGAGGTCGAAGGCGTCGAGCTTGTGCCATTCTGATTCAGACGAAGTTTCTGCCCGACACTCAAGGTATAAGGAGGCTGGATATTATTCAGTTGAGCCAACTCCTGATACGACATTTTCTGACGCCAGGCGATGCTATACAACGTATCGCCACTTCGAACCTGATACGTAGAGTCGTTTGAACCGATACTTGAGGAAGAGGTATTGGCATTGCTACCACCATTGCTACCATTCCAGTTAGCGTTTTGAATCACGGGGTCTCCGGAATTGCTCGCGCACCCTGCAAGGGCAGCCACCATCACCATGGCACTCGCCAAGCCCGGGCGTAACCACTGTTTGAAGCTGTTCGCTCGAATATCGTTCGGGTTACCCATTCGTGTATTCCTCACCATTACCTTTACTCCGTATTCTTGAAACCCTGACGCCCAGTGAGACAGGTGAGCATGAATCCAGCCAGTATGCACACTAGAGCCCCTGGAAGATGGGCAGGCTCACCCGTGATCATGGCATAAGTCGAGGGAGACAAATGCGTCACCGATAGGGGAAAAGCCTGCCCGGCTCCCGTCAGAAGATAGTCGTCCACCTGCTGCCAAGGCCAAAGCAGGGGGAAAGTTGCTACCATTAAACCGGCTAAAAACAACCGTAGCAAACCTTGAGCCTTGTTTTTCATGACGAAAAACAAAAATGTTAACACTATCAGCGCCAACACGATGCCAAGGCCGAAGCCTATTTGCGGCATGGTGACATGGCTTTCCATGCGCGACAGAAACACAGGATGCCCGATGATTGCCTGGCTAAAGTCAAAGCTCACTCCGGGCAAGTAACACGTGAAGGCACCTACGATGCCCGATAGCACTCCGCCCCCAAAGCCACCCCCCACCCAAGAGGGCAACATTGGCAACGCATGCATACAAAAAAGCCCTAGCAGCAGTGCAAAAAACTTTTTGAGCCCCATCAACCGCGTAGTAATCAACAATTGCATAACGGCTGATAATACAACTCCCAGAGCGAGCGCATTGGCCAGGATGCGGTGGCTCGTGCCCCACTGCAGTACCCAGGGTTGGCACCCGAACATTCCAACCAGGGTTCCTGCAAGCAAAACCAGAAACAGCCCCACATTTGCGCCACTTACAAAAGAGCATTGGTCGGTGTCGCGCGCTCCTGTTTTGCGATGAATACAATGTTGGCTATCCATCCGGCTCTGGCTATCGATACTATCCTGGCTCGCAATATTGTTACGACTACCACTACGATACGGCGCTTCTGATTGCGCAATAATCTGATTCTGTTCATTTAAACCGGAATTGCCCCCTAATGGGCAGCAAACTTTAGTCGTAGATGAACGATAACCCGTGCGTGAAGAAAGAGTGTTGATCCAGGTAAAGGGCCACTTCAACAGAGCATGGAAGTTGTCAATACAGAAAGCGTAATGACCAAATGCCAACAAGAGGGTAGCCATTGACAGCCCGGGCCACTCTGCGAAAGCGCCTACGATGCCGCCATGCACAAACAATAACCCAATACATCCCAATGCGCGCGGTTGTTTCCACATCATGTGTTGGCCTAATACTCGTAGCTGCCGAATCAACGCAAGACTCCTTCGATCAAAGGAACAAATCTGACTGCTTCCAATTGTTGAAGATGTATAGAAGAAGCATTTTTCCGAGCCAGCACCAATCGTTGTTCATGAGAGAATTCGGTCTGTAATGGCGCAATAACCACTCCACCATCAGCAAGCTGGTGAATCCATTCAGGGTAAATTTCTGCCGTACACGCTGTTACTACAATAGCATCATAAGGCGCGTGAGCCTGCCAACCATAACGGCCATCTCCCGTACATTGCCGGACATTTCTGATATCCAGACGACGTAACCGGCCTTCTGCCTTTTTACTGAGTGCATGAATTCTTTCGATGCTGAAAACTTCCCGACAAAGATGGGCCAGCAAATACGTTTGAAATCCGGAGCCGGTACCCACTTCCAATACACGACGCGGTTCTTCCCTGTGAACCAACTCGCTCATTCGGGCAACTATCCAGGGCTTGGAAAGCGTTTGGTTAAACCCTATAGGCAGGGAATCGGAGCGGTAGGCATGATGGGAAAAAGCATTTTCAACGAAGAGATGGCGGGGAGCGTATGCCATGAGGGACAACACATCAGCATCGGATATTCCGTCGGCATGAAGAAGAGCCACCATACGGTCACGAACTCGTTGCGACGTGACGCCAATTCCGTTTATTTCGGCTGGAGTATAGGCATGTTGAGTGAAGGTGGCATTACGGAAAGGGTGTGAATCAAATGAACTTGTCATTAGGGAAATGCCTCACCTGATTGAATCCGCCTGCAAGCGACAAGACCCAAGCGAGATCGAATTAGAGCCCTTCAGCGGCAATCAGCTCCCGTAATACGGCGGTTGCGTATGCGCCACGAGGCAGCGAAAACGATAACCGAGCACTGCCCTGCAGCCCAGGACTCGAGCTCGCCGAAGCGCGCTGGTTCACCTGCGCATTTACGGGCGCGTGTTCTATATCGACCCACTGAGCATCTTCAAGAACAAGCCGTAATGCCCGACGTGCCATATTCACTCTTGCGCGTTCAAGCCCGTCTATTAGTTCAGCTTCCCGTTGCACGGCCTGTTGTTCGACAGATCGAGCGTCCAGCTCACTTTCCAACTGACCTTTACCCCATAGAGGGGCAGTAGGATGTACGTCGAATTCAGCGATGCGCTGCGCTATTTCAGCCATCGTCGCCTTGTTGCCTTGAAAAAAACTGTTGCTTCCCTGAAGGTTGAGCACCTCCCCCGGCAAGGCTTGATTCCAACTACCTGCATCGACCCGAGCACTGAGCGTCAAATTGAAGAGATAGCTGCGCGCGCTTGAAAGCATTAGGCCTTTTCGATCCTGCTTTTTGCTCCAACCTCGCTTGAGCAATGCACGTGATCGGGAAATGTTCTGCCCAAGATAACCAAAGCGCTGAGGGCCAAAGTAATTGGGGACCCCTGTCGATACTATTTGTTCCCATCGCTGGCGTAGAAAGTCACGTTGCTCTTCATCGAACGAAATAGTGATGACAAAACGATTGGCACGGTGACTGCCACGTTTCAGCTTGCGTGGGTGGCGTTGCCTACGCAACACGACGATACCGGATTGCTGAAGCTCAATAATATGCTCTTCAGCCAAATCGGATTGCCCAAGAAGCTCCAGGGGTAGCGACAACCATTGGTAGGTAACGGCTTGCCGATCCTTCAAGCCACTATAACCAATTTCACGTGCCGGAAGGCCAGTCACACGTGAAAGAATGGAAATAGCCTGTAACGTATCAATGCCACGTTTTTCAACCCAACACCATAAATGAGGGCCAAAGGCTTCAGGCACAAATCCAAGCTCTTCTGTTACCGAAAAATCCTCAGGTGTGGCTTTGAAGCAACCTTGCGGCGGCTTCTTGAAAACCCTTGACCACTCGGGGAGCACACTGCTGGCCTCCCGCGACACATCAGTCATAATCAGTGTTGTCCAGAGGTCGAGTTACCAGAGCTGGACGAGCTGGAAACGGCAGGTGCCCCTCCTTCCGAGGAACTATCCGCACTCCCATCGGTGTCATCTGGCTGAGAATCCGGGGAGCTACTGGCAACATCCGGCACCCACATGAATTGCTCGCCATTGCGCACCATCCCCAAATCTGTTCTGGCCCGTTCTTCAACGGCATCCAGCCCTGTACGCAGGTCAATCACCTCGGCCACGAGCTGATCATTACGTTCTCGCAATGCCTGATCAGTCTTGTTCAAGGCATCTACGCGAGCGGTAATGGACCGCAATTCGAAAATGCCGCCCTCCCCCATCCAGAGGTGATATTGCATCAAGGCCAGTAGCACCAATAATGCCAAAGAGACCCATTTCAACATTTAACTCATATCCATTTACTTTTATGTAAAACCAATTCTGTAGATAAAGCCGATTCTGAATTGGCTGTTTTGCGGTACGTTAAGTGTGAACTGCATGACCTGCTTCTACCTTTGCCGAGACCTGCCTTCGCGTTCGATACGGATCATGTCGAATAAAAAAGACACCTCTTTTCTACTCTTGCAATACTCATCCAACACGCAAATCATACGATACTGGCCATCCAGTGAATCAAGCCGAAGCAATCGGCAAAACAGAAAAAACAACGGCAGCGTTCACAGTATAGAGAGCAGAACTCGTGACCGATACCTTTAACATGCTTTTCTTTGTGTGATCACATGCTCATAGCGACAAATCCATAGCTACATGCCAATAACTACATGTCCATAACCACATATCCATAACCACATATTCATAGCCACATGCACGTATCTGTATTTCACGATTCTACGTGCATGGCTATATATTCATAACACTCTATTCATAGAGAGGGAACAAAACGGGCCAACCCCGGATTATTGCTTCGGTTTGCCTTGGGGTACGCTCGGGGAAGCGTGCGTATCAGTGAGTTCATCCTTTTCGGGATTCCCCGTGACACTCTTGTCCTGAAACCGGTTTGATCCAGTATACGCATGGTCGTCGGCAGCCAGTGAGGAAGGCTCCTGACTACGTAAAGTGGGAAGCTCGGTAATGGGTGTTCCCTTCTGGGCCATTTGCTGCTCAATATCCAATGCCTGCACTTCAGCCTGATCACGCTCTGCATTCTCTTCATGCGCTGCATCTTCGGCTTCGGCCTGCTCTGCGCCGGCAATCATCTCGGGCGTGACTGTGAGTTCAGCACCAACAGCTGAATGCGCCGGTGTTGGTGAAAAAGGGGCCACTGGCATGGGCGCAGGACGCTGGGAGCGCCGCCAAATGAAAAAGCCAACAAGAACAATCAGTATGACACCCATGCCGACAAACAACCCATTATTGCCTACTCTTGCCATCAACGGTGTCAATAATGGGGCTGCTACGGCGGAACCCAACGAATTGATCAACAGCATCCCCTGAGTCATCCCCACCAATGCACTGGGAGGTGCCCGGTCAGCCGAGTGACTCATGGAGACAGGATAAAGGGCAAACAGACCGCCCCCCAACAAGAAAAGTGTCACCATCAGCGCACCAAACCACCCTGTTGCCAGAGGCACCAGTAACGCGAGCGCAACAAGGAGAATGGAAATCGCAATCAGAACCCGCTGACGGTCATGGCGATCGGACCAGCGCCCGATAGGATATTGAAGCGCCATCCCCCCGAGTATCACTATGGCCATAAGCGTCCCTATTCGATCCAGCGAATAGGGAGGCGAATTATGCTGCAAGTACAAGGGCAGCAGACTATAAATACCCCCCATCAGTATGCCGGAACCAAAACTGCCCATCACGCCGGTAGGCGTCAACTTTGCCAGTTGCCATGGCGACAGCGGCTCGGCCGCTTCAAGGGTAGGTGATACACGAGGCAATATGGCAACAGGCAAGAGAGATAATGCTGCCAGCATCCCGATCAGGATGAACGGCTTGAGCGCTGGGTCAGAAGGAGTACCTTCATCAAAAACGCCAAGCAACAACTGCCCCAGCGCCAATGCGGCGTAATAGGAAATCATGTAAAACGCCAGTATTCGGCCGCGTTGTGCGCTCTCACCACTGGTAAGCAACCAGCTTTCGATGACCAGATAAACCCCCACCGTCGCCCAACCACAAATGAGCCGCAAGAAGAGCCATGAATAGAAATCAATCCACAAGGCCTGCGCGAGCGTCGTGGCCGCCACTATCGCAGCAAAACAGGCATAGGAACGGATAAAGCCGATACGCAGTAGAAGGCGTTCGTTGAACACGGCCCCAAGGCACAGGCCGATATAATAGGCAGCTGTGACATACCCGATGGCTTCGACGGAAACACCGGAAGCAGACAGCGTGAGGGGGACCAATGTGGTGAGAAAGCCACTCCCCAGAGCCATAATGAAAAGGCCCAGTAAAGGCGCTAATACCAGAGCAAACACTTGGCGGGGCATGAGGAACTCCATGCAATCTTCCCAGGGAAAGAGAATCCATTTCAAGGAAGAATCAACAAGACAAGGCTACCTGATACACACGTAACATGTAGCCACAATTTCCAGCACGGATAACACCACACAGCACATGAATAATGCCGAAAACGGGCGGACTATACGCCGGCATTGCCTTCTTGCCAATCCAAAAAAGCAGAGAATTATTTCCCAACGAAAATATTCTCCATAACGCCGACATCAAATCATCCGGATATCGCCAACATCAGTTACGGAAATTTCAGTCACGGAAATTATTGTATTGCAATGGAAGATCCGGGCCACTTTCTCCTTTTAAAAGAGCAATCGCCGTTTGCAGATCATCACGTTTTTTGCCGGTAACGCGCACCTTGTCACCCTGAATCTGGGCCTGAACCTTAAGCTTGGCATCCTTGAGTAACTTGACTATCTGCTTGGCCTCCACCTGATCCAGACCTTGCTTCAAAAGCACTTCCTGACGCGCTTTCACCCCTGAAAGCTGAGGGGGCTGTTCATCCATGCAACGGGCATCAATACCGCGCTTGATGAGTTTGCCGCGGAGCATTTCCAGCATCTGCTTAAGCTGGAAATCAGCATCTGCTTCCAAAGATACTTTATTATCTCCCTCAAGAGTGAAAGAAGCATCCACTCCCTTGAAGTCGAAGCGTGATTCCACCTCACGGTTGGCCTGATCCACGGCGTTGGTCGCTTCGTGCTTATCGAATTCGGAGACGATATCGAATGAAGGCATGTTATTGCTCCTTGAACTGTTGGCTTTTGTCGTGTCTAAGATGATGTCCTATATTCGATCTATGGCACTAAATGCACCTGCATCACCCAGGATTACGAAGATTATACAAAACTTCCTGACCAGTAATGAATGCTGTTGGGAAAAGACGAGACGATGACATGAATACTTCCCTATCAGAAAACACGCCTTACTCGGATAATAAACAGGACATTACCCCTACTGTCCGGATTATCTATGTACTTTATCTAATTGGTCTTGCGGTAGGCATCTCATCCGTAGTGGGGTGTGCCATGGCCTATATTTACCGAGGCAACTCTGCCCCATATCTGGAAGAACACCTGAGATTCCAGCGCCGAACATTCTGGATCAGCCTGCTCTACGGTATCATCGTGGCAGTCCTTTCAATCATAGTGATAGGTTATGTACTGATTCCTTTCCTGTATCTATGGATAATTGTTCGTTGTATACGTGGATGGAAGGCACTCGACAGGCGTGAATCTCCTTCCAAACTTGCCTCATGGCTTTATTGAAGAAGGAAATGAAGATAGGACTTGACCCGATTCACCGGACACAACACACTAAGCCTATCTTGAGGATATCCTTAAGTGAACGTCATGTTCAGCACCGTTGTGTCTGAATAATTCTTGATACATATCATTTATGTTGAAAGGAATTTTTGTTCGAAATTAATCGTGGCGAAAAGTGCCAGTAGTGAAAACTCTGGCAGTATGGACGTTCTCGAAAGAAAATGTTGATGATTGAAGGGTTGGCGCTAACAAGGTTGCCGTCACCCGAGACAACGTTTTCCATTAAAGCCCGGGTAACCCATGTTACCTGTTTTGCTTGACGGGGTGCCGGTAATACCGGCTGAGATCACACAGAGCAACGCTCAAGTGTGGATCCCGTAGAACCTGATCCGGCTAGTACCGGCGTAGGAATCAAGCGGCGCAACTGTTCTTGTTGTATGCGTCTCCCAATGTGTATGCGGTTTGCTTATACCAGAACCACTGACCGTATACTTCCTCGTCCCCTGCCCTCCGTGATCAGCTCTATCCAGTCAAGCCAATGACTTCAGGAGAGAGAGATGACGACAGTACAAGATCCTAACCAAGTTGCTGCAAGCAAGAAAAAATCACTGACTGGAAATTTTCTGGCCGAAAAAGCCAGTGTGAATCAGGCCGTCATTGATCCATTACCTGCGTCACGCAAGGTATACATTCAAGGGTCACGTACAGATATTCGTGTTCCCATGCGGGAAATCACCCTAACACCAACAACAACCAGTACTGAGATAGAAGAAAACCCTCCCGTACTTGTTTATGACACCTCCGGCCCCTACACCGACCCCGAGGCTCATATCGACATACGCAAAGGGTTACCAGAGTTGCGCCGCCCATGGATAGATGAGCGTGACGATACAGAGCCCCTTTCTCAATTGAGCTCTCATTACGGACGTCGACGTGCAGAAGATCCTTTGCTGGCCCCCCTACGCTTCGACTTGAAAAGAACACCCTATAGAGCCAAACCCGGTTGTAATGTCTCACAAATGCACTATGCACGGCAGGGTATTGTGACGCCTGAAATGGAATATGTCGCCGTACGTGAAAATCAGCGGAGGCACCAGTTACGCTGCCAGTTTGCGGAAGAAGAACTCTCCCATGAACATCGCGGGGAATCGTTTGGCGCGCTGATTTCGGAGGACATTACCCCCGAATTTGTGCGCGAAGAAATTGCCAGAGGGCGTGCCATCATACCGGCGAATATCAATCATCCCGAATTGGAACCGATGATTATTGGCCGTAATTTCCTCGTCAAAATCAACGGTAATTTAGGTAATTCCGCGCTTTCTTCTTCCATTGAAGAAGAAGTGGACAAGATGACGTGGGGGATCCGGTGGGGAGCCGATACCATCATGGACCTCTCAACCGGCAAGAACATTCACGAAACAAGGGAGTGGATCATTCGTAACTCCCCCGTTCCTATTGGAACTGTTCCCATCTATCAAGCGCTCGAAAAAGTGAATGGCGTAGCCGAAGACCTCACGTGGGAACTGTTCCGCGACACCCTTATCGAACAAGCCGAACAGGGCGTGGACTACTTCACCATCCATGCCGGTGTACTGCTGCGTTATGTACCCCTTACTGCCGAGCGTACTACCGGGATTGTCTCGCGCGGAGGGTCGATCATGGCGAAGTGGTGTTTGGCACATCACAAAGAGAGCTTCTTGTACACTCACTTCGACGATATTTGCGAGATCATGAAAGCGTACGATGTCTCGTTCTCTCTTGGCGACGGACTACGCCCTGGCTCCATACGGGATGCCAATGATGCTGCACAATTTGCTGAGTTGGAAACACTGGGAGAACTGACTCGCATCGCCTGGGAGCACGATGTTCAAGTCATGATCGAAGGACCGGGACATGTGCCAATGCAGCTCATCAAGGAAAACATGGACAAACAGCTGGAATGCTGTGACGAAGCGCCGTTCTACACACTTGGTCCATTGGTTACGGATATCGCTCCGGGGTATGACCATATCACCTCGGCGATTGGTGCAGCCCAAATTGGCTGGTACGGATGCGCCATGCTCTGTTATGTCACTCCAAAAGAACACTTGGGTCTGCCTAACAGGGATGATGTTAAAACCGGCATCATTACCTACAAGATAGCCGCTCACGCAGCGGATCTGGCAAAGGGCCACCCCGGTGCACAACGGCGTGATAATGCCCTGTCAAAGGCTCGTTTCGAATTCCGTTGGGAAGATCAATTCAATCTGGGGCTAGACCCTGATACCGCACGTGAATTCCATGATGAAACACTTCCCAAGGAATCTGCCAAGGTAGCTCATTTCTGCTCGATGTGTGGACCGAAGTTTTGCTCCATGAAGATTACTCAGGAAGTCAGGGATAAATACGGGAAAAAACAAAATCCAGCGATCAATCAGGCTGCTACAGATGGCGCCTCTTTTGATAGGGGTGCCATCGATAATTCTACTTTAGATAACGCGGCTGAAGAAAAGGCCAGAGGAATGCGTCAACAGGCTGAACGGTTCAAGGAAGAAGGGAGTGAGCTTTACAAGGAAGTATGAGCCCGACGTAGTGTAGACTACAAAAAGTAAATCAGAGCGCCAGCGCACAATAATTGCACTGGCGCTTTTCAAATAAAAGGAGCCAAGCCCCCTAGCCTTATTATTTTAATAAAAACATTTTTCCGACTAGTATCTTTATCCGAAGTTTTTGTCCAGATAGTGATTGATATCAGCGGATTCATATAGCCACTGCTGATTACCCTCTTGATCAGTAATCAAAAGGCAGGGCACCTGAGGTTTACCTCCCCCTTCAATCAAATCCTGCCTGTTTTTTCTATCCAACTGAATATCACGCATATCAATCGCATTCAGCCCCATTTGCTGAATGTGTTGCCGTACAATTCTGCAAAACGGGCACGACTGAAAGTGATAAAGCGCCAAACGAATGGTGGGGGTTGCAGACATAAAAACTCCTGACAGCACAGCAGAGGGCAATAAAGCTCAATCGCTCCTGCCGCTTACCTACAGTGCATCCAATAGAATAAGAAAAATGGAAATATGACGTCAGTCTAGCGTGCTTATGCCTGTATGCAAGCCAAGTCCTTCTAATCCCTCGATTGAGCAAGGCTATGATTTTCACAACCATACTCAACGTCTGGATAAATCCGCCAAATACTCCCCAGTAGCCATTAATACGAAGGGGACGTACACCTCACACTCAATTCATCCATTACCTCGCTGTACAAAAACAAGTGTACGCAATCAGTGTGGTATACTGGCTTTTTACCCACTCATTACAGTGGTGCCTTTACGAGAGAGGCCGACACGTTGTTCTGTCAGCATCCCATTACGTAAGGGCATATTGGATTTTTCCCAGGATTATCGTATTAGATGTCATTTGATTCTTTAGGACTCGACCCGAAGCTGCTACAAGCCGTTGAAAAAGCGGGCTACACGCAGCCCTCCCCCATACAGGCTCAGGCTATTCCGGCCATTAATGCTCAGCATGACGTCTTGGCAGCCGCACAAACGGGGACAGGCAAAACAGCGGCCTTCACCCTGCCCATTTTGCAAAAGCTAACGCAAGAGCAGCCTGTTTCCGCCCGAAAGGTCAAATCGCTGATACTGACTCCTACCCGGGAACTGGCCGCTCAGGTACATGAAGCGGTGATCGAATATAGTCAGTTCATGAAACCACGGCCTAAAACAGCGGTTGTATTTGGTGGGGTTAAAATCAACCCTCAAATTGAGCGGCTTAGTCAGGGGGCTGATGTGCTGGTCGCTTGCCCCGGACGCCTGCTGGATTTGGTTAACCAGAAAGCTATCTTCCTGGATCAGGTAAACACACTGGTATTGGATGAAGCAGACCGCATGCTGGACATGGGATTCTTGAGGGATATAAAACGCATTTTGGCGTTGTTACCGAAGAAACGTCAAAATCTGCTTTTTTCTGCTACATTTTCCAGCGAAATTCGTGCCCTGACCAATACCATTTTGGTTGATCCGGTTTCCATCGATGTGGCGCCACGCAATACAACAGCCAAGGCGATCGACCAGAGCATCTATAAAACTGAAAAAGGTGCCAAGTCAGCATTGCTGATTCACCTGATCAAACAGCATCAATTGAAGCAGGTTCTGGTATTCACAGTAACCAAGCACATGGCCAACCGTGTCACCCAACGCCTGGAACGTGCTGGCATCTCTGCGGCGGCCATTCATGGTAACAAGAGTCAGAATGCACGTACCTCGGCACTGGCCGGTTTTAAGGATGGCAGTGTGAATGTGCTCGTTGCCACCGATGTCGCCGCCCGCGGTATTGATATTTCCGAATTACCGAATGTCATCAATTTTGAGTTGCCGAAGGCGGCACCGGATTACGTGCATCGAATTGGCCGTACCGGACGTGCAGGGGCCTCAGGGCAAGCCATGTCACTTGTTTCGCCGGAAGAACAGGGGCAGCTCAAGCAGATTGAGCGGCTGATCAATAAAAAATTACCGGTCGCCGTCGCGGAAAACTTCGATCCCGCTGCACAACCAGCTATGGAATCAGCACCGTCACCCTCCCGAGATCATCGTCAACAGGGGGGAGCCTCTCAACATCGGCAGGCACAGGGGCAGGGAAATCGACGCCGCAAGCCACGGCGTAGTAACAGCAGTACTCATAGCGATAATACTCATCACAACCGTGATAACGAACGAAAACACGGTTCTGCGCATCGATCCGGGGCTAGCGGAAGATCAACTGCATCAAAAGATCGCGTTCGGGCATCGAATAACGAGCGTCCTGCTCGTGGAAACACTGGGGGTAAATCGCCTAAAGCCAGTAACCAACGCCATCGCCAACAAGACTAAATATCCCTCTACCAAGGGGGCACTTTCCATAATGACAGGTGCTTTTGCTTGCGCTTGTCATTTGCCACCTCCTCTCCTTTCCCACCTCCTCTCCTTTCCCACCTCTCATATCTTTGGTTATAAAGCCCTGATTCTGAAGCGCCTGTTATTCAGGAAGGTTCATTCATCCGAATATTACGGCAGGTTTATCACGGTGGGTTTGTTTAGGTAGAGTGGCTTCGGATCAAATCAGTGCTAAGCTTAAGTGAAAACGATACACGAGGTGATCCTGCCGTATTTACATGGTAGTGTCTTGCCAGAATCAGGGTGAGCGATCAGGATGTGGACGCTTTGGTTTCATGATGACATGCTTGCCTTTGCGCGCGAGCCAACGCATCCCACGCAAGTATCCTACAAACGCATCCATGACCTCATTGATTTTATGCAGTTGGAGCCCCGTTCATGAGTTTTCCGGTGAATAAGCACCGTATCGACAAAGTGCGCAACACATGGTTATTTCGTTACGGTTGGGCGTTGTATCAGGCATCGAACGAAAACCACACCAGCCTTATTGCCTCCGGCATCGCCTTTTATTGGCTGATGGCTCTTTTCCCTACGATTGCGGCAGTCATCACCGTCGTTGCCATGGTCTCCAACCCCTTTATTGTGTTGGAACAATTTTCCTCGTTCACCCATTTCCTGCCTTCCGAAGTCGCAACGCTCATCACTACACAAGCAGAAGCGACCTCTCATCATGTTACCCGTGGATTGAGTTTGACAGTTGTGGTAAGCCTATGTCTGATACTGTTCAGTGCCTCTCGGGGTGTGCGGGCTTTTGTACAAGGGCTCAATATCATTCACGGATATAAAGAGACACGCAATATCGTACAGCTCACCGCACTCAATGTTGCGATGACCTTTAGCATGATACTGTTAACTGTCATTACGCTCATGCTGGTTGCCGTTTTACCAGCTCTCTTCCATTGGTTCCCAGCGATCGGCGGGTTCAGCATCAGTTCGTTTCTCTACTATGCACGTTGGATCATCTTATTGGTCATGGCATCCGTTGCGATTGCCATGCTTTATCGTTATGGTCCAAACCGCCGTAAACAACACTGGCAGCTTCACTTACCCGGCACATGGGGTGCCACCCTCGTCTGGATGCTGTGCTCGGCAGGGTTCTCTTCCTATGTCAGCCATTTCGGACATTACAATATTACTTATGGCTCACTGGGAACCGTCGTTATATTGTTGATTTGGCTATGGCTATCTACCTATATCGTCCTGCTGGGCGCCAACCTGAATGTCTTGATTACTCGCACGGGCGAATATGATTCGCAACAGGATATAAATAAAAAACCCGACACTCATCAATAGTGTCGGGCTTCAGGGGTAGGCTCGCAGTACACAAGGCGACTGCGGTGCCTTGGTCGTATCCGGTTACAGCGAATCCACGTCAAACTTGATATCCGGATTCACGTCCGCATCATAATCAACATTAGGGTTCTCAAATCCGAAAAGCTTGAGGAATTCATGCTTGTAGCCAGCGTAATCCGTGATCTCGAAAAGATTTTCCGTTGTCACCGTTGGCCATAATGCCTTGCATTCATTCTGCACATCATCGCGCAGCTCCCAATCATCCAAACGGAAACGATTTTCTTCATCGGTTTCACCCTTCTGACCATTTTCCGGATACAGGCGGTCACGGAACAGGCGATTCAGCTGCTCAATCGTCCCCTCATGCAACCCTTTCTCTTTCATGATCTTATAAATCATGGAGATGTAAAGCGGCATAACAGGAATGGCGGCACTGGCTTGTGTCACAACCGATTTAAGAACAGCAACATTGGCGCTACCGCCCTTGGCACCCAGCTTTTTATCCAACCGCTGGGCAGTAGCATCGAGGTCAGCTTTTGCTTTACCCAAAGCGCCGTGCCAATAGATCGGCCATGTAATGTCTGTACCAATGTAGCTAAAGGCAACCGTTTTGGCTTTATCAGACAAAACACCCGCATCATCCAGCGCATTGATCCAGAGTTCCCAATCCTGCCCGCCCATGACAGTAACCGTATCTTCAATTTCCTGTTCAGTAGCAGGTTCTACAGACGCTTCGATAATGGTATCACGATTGGTATCGATAGCCGTGGCAGTATAGGTTTCACCAATAGGCTTCAAAGCAGAACGCTTGACTTCACCGGTATCGGGCAGCTTGCGCACGGGGGAAGCCAGTGAATAGACAACCAGATCTACCTGACCGCCCATTTCATTCCTGATGATATCAATGACGTGGTCACGTGCCTCATTGGAGAAGGCATCACCATTGATGGATTTGCTGAAAAGCCCCTTTTCCTTGGCGAATTCATCAAATGCAGCAGAGTTGTACCAACCTGCTGTACCACTTCTCTTTTCCGTTCCGGGCTTTTCGAAAAATACCCCCAGAGTATCAGCACCGTAGCCGAAGGCCGCTGTGATACGTGCCGCCAACCCATAGCCACTGGACGCACCAATGACCAGTACTTTTTTGGGGCCGTCATGTCTGACGCCATCTTTCTCAGTGACTGCAATCTGCTCTGCAACATTTTCCTTGCAACCAACAGGATGAGTAGTGGTGCAAATAAAGCCACGAACCTTGGGATGGATGATCAACGCAATTACCTCATTTATGTACGATGCGCCTATTCTAACGGGAGTTGCGCCTGATGAAAAATATCCAGTCCAAAAGGCTGTTCCTGCGCTAATGTATTTTGACCTATAGCCTCGCTATACGTACGTCATCGGAGTGCATCGTCAGATACTCATCACGCAACATTCCCATGCAATGGTTGGCCCAATATCTACCTGCATGAAAGCAGGCAGCGCGCTGCGTACCTTCCAAAACAAAACCCAGTTTCTGGTACACATGAATAGCGCGCTCGTTATATTCCCACACATTCAGTTCCACTTTGTTGAGACCAAGCTCCATGAATGCAATGCGCAACATGAGTGCCACTGCCTCCGTACCCATGCCCTTTTCAACATCGTTGGGGCCGAGCAGAATTCCCAGTGTGGCCGAACGTATCACAGGATGGATCCCCCACAGTGTCACGTGTCCAACCAATGAGCTCGTCGTAGTATCTTCAATACAGTAGCCCAAACTACTCGGGGTATCGTTCTTGCTCCAACCACGAAACTGTTCTTCTACGCTCTGCGCACCTGCAACAACCATCTGAGGTGAGAGAAAAATCAACGCTTCCGGTTCATTCCACCACTCCGCCAGAATACCGTAATCACCCTCTTGTGCAGGGCGCACTCTTATACGCTTCCCCTCCATCAGGTTGCTTGCATACTGCGTTAATGGCTGACTCAATGCTGACTCGGAAGTTGTTGCAGTCTTCGACATTTGCATTCCTTGTTTGAATTGTTATGCAATAACTCTATTATCAGTGCCTATAGGACATTTTCAATAGCATGTTCATCAAAGCCATCCTTCATCCAATAAGCGGATCAGAGCAAGGTGACTATCCGGAGTGACGGGGCTCAAGGCAAGAGCTTCCCTTGGCGCTATCCACTGCACTGAATCCACTTCGCTTTCCTGTAGCACCAGTTTTCCTGAATATTTCACCAGGAACACACCACCATGGATACGTAGAGTGTCATCCACATAGGTCTGTTCGAAACAGAACGTTAATGGCACCCCCGTGATCCCCAGCTCTTCAGCCAACTCCCTTTTGGCAGCCACATGCATGGCTTCGCCAGCATCCACGACACCCCCTGCGGATAGATCAAATGCACCGGGGTAAATATCCTTGATAGCGGTGCGCTTCTGCACACAAATACAACCATCACTACGCTGCACGTAGATATAGCTAGCGCGATGCCAAAGTTTCATCCGCCGCATGTAGGCACGTGTTGTCGCGCCACAGGGGCGATTTTGCTCGTCGACAATCTGAATCAACTCTTGGGAAGGAGACATTAAGACACCTTTTGAAAGGAACAGGGTAAGCCAGTGTAGATCTGATGAATAGTGAAAAGAATCACACTAACGACCATGTTGGTTAACAAACAAAGTGAAGGCAATCCCCCTTCCACTCCGCAATAAAGCAACAAAGACACTTTTTTCTACAATTAAATGCTTGCATAACGCACACTTAAAAGTAATTCTGACACCAAGCTTAACGGTAGTATCTTGGCCGTAAAACAATGGATCCTCATACAAAGAGATCTTCTGGTGTCATCGTCTTCCTGAAAGCTTGTTAGTGTTAGACATCACTTTTAGTCAGTACTCTACAAGAGGAGCACAGTATGTCAGGATTGTTTTCATCCAGTCGTCGCAAAGAAGCCAAGGCCTATGCGGATGAACTGAACAAGCAGCTAAAAAACGGTGCTCGTCAGGGCGGTAACCAATTGCAGAACCTGCGCGACACTGCCAGTGATCAGCTCCAGCGTTTTGGAAGCCACTTTGAGGATGGGCGCCGTCAGGCTCAGGAATTCACCAAACGTGGAGCCAAGACCATCCATCATCAGGCACAGGATAACCCCTGGGCCTATGTGGCCGCCGGGACAGTACTGGGTGTCGCCATTGGTTACTTCATTGGTCGTCGCTAAGGCCTGGTACCAAGCATCGAGGGTTTGCACCGTCATGGGCGGTGCAGCCTTCCAGCCAGTGTTATACCTTCAACGTTTGCCTTCAATGTTTACCTACGATCTTTACCTTCAAGCAGGAACATCATTAATGCATTAAGATGCGTGTAGCTGGCCTGTTTGTGCCAAGTTATGTGCGTTATCCAAAAAGTGAAAACTGTTCTCCTTTAGGGGTGAATGCAGTGCAGTCCAGAGTACCTCTTTTAGCTTGATCCAATCCATGGCGTTTTTTAGCCAATTTGAATCGTTGCGCAATCAACTCGGCCATGGCTCCGCGGCCACTCATCCTTTGTGAAAAATCCGAGTCATAAATACGGCCTCCGCGACTTTGTCGAATCAGGCTCATGACATGCTCAGCCCGCAGGGGAAAGTGCTCATTCAGCCAGTTTTCGAACAGTTCACCCAGCTCCAATGGAAGTCGCAATAGTGCATAGTAAGCCCCTTGTGCGCCTACCGCGGCCGCCTCGGACAATATTCCCTCGATTTCATGATCATTGATCATCGGGATAATGGGAGCGACCAGTACATTAACCGGTACACCTGCCTTTCTGAGTGTTTTTATCACACGTAAACGTGCTGCTGGTGAAGCCGTACGCGGTTCCATCACTCGTTTTGTATGAATATCAAGCGTTGTCAGGCTAACCGATACATGGACCAAACGTTGGTCGGCCAGATCCCTCAAAATATCAAGGTCCCTCAGAATCAGGGCCCCCTTGGTAACGATGGTGACTGGGTGCCTGTAATTCAGCATCACGCCCAGCACTTGCCGAGTCAGTTTCAATTCCCTCTCGATGGGTTGATAAGGATCCGTATTGCTCCCCAATGCCAGGGGCTTACATATATAGGAAGGGTGATTGATTTCAGCTTCCAATTGTTCTGCCACATTGGTTTTTGCAATCAGCCGTGTCTCGAAATCAATCCCCGGGGAAAGATCCCAATAAGCGTGAGAAGGTCTCGCAAAACAATAAATACAGCCATGTTCGCAGCCACGATAGGCATTGAGCGACTGTTCAAACGGAATATCCGGTGAGCGGTTTCGGCTGATGACAGTTTTGGCCCTTTCATGTCGAACCTCGGTCAACCGGGGTAGAGGCGCGTCATTTTCCCAGTCATTTTCCTCTACAGCCTCTATTCGTGCGGCATGAAAGCGGTTGGGCACATTCAGGTGTGTCCCGCGCCCTTTTGAGGGCCCTTTAGAATGGCCGTTGTGCGACATATTGGAGGTCCTTGTGTCATTCAAGCGTTTACTCATGAGGTTGAAGACATCCTCCCCGGTTACCTACTATTTTGCTCTCCAGTTCCTGTCACTTTGCTCTCCGGTTCCTGTCACTTTGCTCTCCGGTTCGCGCCACTTCGCTCCCCAGTTTTTCCACTTCACGAGAAGCAGTACGGCTTGCGCCAAAACTGCTCGTTTTGTCATAAAAGACAGTCAAAAGAGCATTACCAACTACTGTATATATATACAAATATACGCAAACACATGAAACGCGTCAATCTGTCACGCTTTCAAACCCCTTTAATCAAGATACGATTAAGAAAGGCAGCGTGCTTGTGCGGTCACATGCATGACAGCATGGGCGCGCGGCCTTTTTTATTTCTTTACGGAATAAAAAAAGCAGCGCCACTCTTCAGTGACACTGCTTTGGATTCACACAACATGCCTCATGCCTGATCGCGTCGCCCAACCTTGAGCAGAACACATTCACACATGAGGCAGAGGCGGAGTCTTAACCTTGACTCAACTCCTGCCTTATAGCGATGAGAACGTAGAGGGGTCTGGCCCCAATCGTTTGTTTTCATTCAACCCTGCAATCGCTTTCAAATCATCGCTATCCAATGAGAAATCGAAGATATCAGCATTTTCCTTGATGCGGTTCGGCGTCACGGATTTAGGGAAGATCACATTTCCCAATTCAATGTGCCAACGCAAAACGACCTGAGCCGCTGATTTACCATGTTTTTGGGCAATTTTCTGCAGAACTTCGTTTTTGAGAAGCTCACCGCCTTGTGCCAACGGACTCCATGCTTCAGTCACGATATCGTGCTTTTTATTGTAAGCACGCAGCGCATCCTGCTGTAGCAACGGATGAACTTCGATCTGGTTGGCAACCGGGGTTTCACCACTTTTGGCAATCAGGTTATCGAGGTCTTCTTCGCGGAAGTTGGAAACACCGATGGAACGAATAGCACCCTGTTCTTTCAAGTGTTGAAAAGCCTTCCAGGTATCTAGATAACGGTCTGCCTGGGGCTGAGGCCAGTGGATCAGATAAAGATTGACGTAATCCAGCCCCAGTTTTTTAAGGCTCAATTCGAATGCTTTCAGGGTAGAATCATACCCCTGGTCTTCATTCCACAATTTAGTGGTGATAAACAGCTGGTCGCGGGCAATACCGGAATCAGCAATGGCACGCCCCACACCTTCTTCATTGCCATATATGGCTGCTGTATCAATATGGCGATAGCCCAGTTCGAAAGCAGTACTGACGACTTTCTCGGTTTCATCTGCAGGTGTTTTCCATACCCCGAGACCAAGCTGAGGAATAGTATGACCATCATTGAATGTAATATTAGGTATGTCGGACATGTTTCTCTCTCTTGATTGATGAATCGAAATGGGGATTTACGCCTGAGCATTTTGTCGCCCAGTTGAACAAACCTGTCGTCCTCAAACGTTATTCGACGCTTTATTCATTAGAGGCCTGTGAGTCAATAAGTTCACCACAGCGACGAATTTAGTCCAACAATCAATATGTTGTAGCCTTATAGCGAACTGATACAAGCCATGGATGGCGCCATAATCTATGTAACAGGCTGGCTTTTCAACAATTAACAAGCGCCCTGAATCTCTTGTTTAATAAAAACGTCTTTAATGGGGGACACTCTTTTATACACGTGTTTACATACGTGAGCGTCACCCATCACGCTGTGGTGTCTTAGCGTTTGCCGAAAAGATGCTTACGTGCTTCGTCGTCCATCGGTTTATTGGCCGAAGGATTGACCTCATCAGCCAATGCATAGGCACGCTTTACGGCATCACGCTCAGCAATCCTTGCAAACCAGCGGCGAATATTGGGGAAATCATCCAGTGACTGCCCTTGCGCGTCATGGGATTTGATCCATGGCCAAATGGCGATATCCGCAATACTGTACTCCTCCCCAGCCACATAGGATGACTTCCCAAGACGCCGATCCAGTACACCGTACAGGCGCGCGGTTTCGTCTACGTAGCGATTGATGGCATAGGGTATTTTCTCAGTCGCATAATTACGGAAGTGGTGATTCTGACCCGCCATCGGGCCCAGGCCCGCCATCTGCCAATAGAGCCATTGCAGCGTGATATAGCGACCTCGTCCGGATTTTGGCAAAAGTCGTCCTGTTTTATCGGCCAGGTATTCCAGAATAGCCCCTGATTCGAAGAGCGCCAGCGGACCCTCCTGTGCATCAGGGCCGGTGACATCATGATCGACGATGGCAGGAATGCGGTTGTTGGGCGCTATTTCAAGAAATTCGGGTGAAAACTGCTCACCTTTACCGATGTTGACGGGTTTTATGTCGTATTCAAGACCCAATTCTTCCAACGCAATGGTAATTTTATGGCCGTTGGGTGTCGTCCAGTAGTAAAGATCTATCATTGAAAACCTCGATAGGATGATTGTCGATCCAACGAAACAGGATGCTAGAAACGTTGCCGACAGGATGAATGTGCCTACAAATGATATGAGTATAGGCCGGACACAATTCAATCGTATTCGTTCGGTCTGCACATTTCAGAAGATCTTCACTCCAAAATGGAAGGGTGTGTCCGGAAGAAGAGCCCATTACTTACATGTTGACACAGTTTAGAGAGGTTGCGAGGTCAGTCCTATGGTATGATAAATACCATATATACCCCTTTAGAGGTTATTTGCAAAGGTCAGTCGAAATGGATGCATGGAGTATCCCATCGGGTACTTACCGGCAATAGTTGCATCCATGATCATTACGGTAAAATGCCGGACGCAAATCCCATATTCTGTACAATCCCTTTCATTGACATTTGCCATTTGGCTAAATATGACTTTTGTCCGAATATGATTCTTGCCCCAAACAGGTTTACCGCGTCTGGCACCTGTGTGTATGTAGATTTGATCGTTGCGGCTATGCCACAAGGCAACCATTTGTCATCACCTCTGAGAAACCATCTACGCATACCCCGCTCTACTTTGTTTACAGGTTCTTTTTCATGTCAAAAGAAGCGCTACATTTAAGTATTCGTAATCTGGAACCCAGCGACTATCCACAGCTTAAACAGCTCATGGACAGTATCTATAACGATATAGGCGGGGCATGGCCCAAAGAAACCATCGATGGGCTAATCAATGATTTTCCTGATGGTCAGTTAGCCATCGAAGATGATGGCCTTCTTGTGGGTATTGCACTAACGGCATTGGTGAAATACGACGTTTTCTCCATTCCTCACAAATATGACGACCTGATCGGCCAACGGGAAATCATCCTGAACGACCTCGAGGGTGACACCATGTATGGGCTGGATGTGCTCATTCATCAGGATTACCGCGGATATCGTTTAGGCCGTCGCTTGTATGAAGCGCGCAAGGATCTTTGTCGTTCAATGAACTATCAGGCGATCCTTGCGGGTGGCCGTATCCCCAATTATCACAACTATGCGGCGGAACTTTCGCCCACCGAGTATATCGACAAGGTCTCTCGCAAGGAGATTCATGACCCGATCCTCTCGTTCCAGCTTTCCAATGATTTTCAGGTGAAGCGCCTACTGCGTAATTACCTGCCGGAAGATGAAGATTCGATGGGATATGCCACGTTACTTGAGTGGAACAATATCCTTTATGAACCGGAAGAGAGCGTCATCGACCGCGATAAGCAGGAAATTCGCGTAGGGGCCATCCAGTGGCAGATGCGTGAATTCGATTCGGTTGAAAAAGTACTCGAGCAGGTAGAATTCTACGTGGACGCCATTTCCGATTATCAGTCGGATTTCGCCGTCCTTCCAGAGCTCTTTAATACGCCGCTCATGGGGCTGACGGATCAAACCAATCAGGCCAAGGCCATTCGCTTCCTTGCGGGCTTTACAGAGCGGTTCAAGGAAGAGATTTCACGCATGGCAGTCTCCTACAACATCAATATTGTTGCAGGATCACTGGTGGAAGAAGGCGAAGATGGTCAACTTTATAACGTGGCATACCTGTGCCAGCGTGACGGGACCATCAACCGCCAGCCAAAACTCCATATCACCCCCCAGGAAGAGGATGAGTGGGTCATTCAAGGGGGGGATACCCTCAATGTTTTTGAAACCGATGCCGGCAGGGTAGGTATTCTGGTGTGTTATGACGTGGAATTCCCTGAGTTACCGCGTATTCTTGCGGAACAGGATATGGATGTCCTGTTTGTGCCTTTCTGGACGGACACCAAAAACAGCTATCTGCGAGTCCGCCATTGTGCGCAGGCCCGCGCGATTGAAAACGAATGTTATGTGGTCGTCTGCGGAAGTGTGGGTAACGTACCGTCCATTGAGAATCTGGATGTACAGTATGCACAGTCATCGGTGTTCTCACCTTCGGATTTCGCCTTCCCGCACGATGCAGTCATGTCTGAAACCACGCCGAACACAGAGATGCTCATGTTCTCTGACCTGGATTTGCGTCGCTTGAAAGTCGTGCGTAACGAAGGAACCGTGACCAACCTGAAGCATCGCCGCAAGGATCTCTTTGATCTCCGGTGGAGGGACTGGTCCCTCAAAGCGGGTGATTGAAAAGTGCACTGATATACCTGTCATTACATTCAGGTAGTGCCGCGCCCCCCTCCATGCAAAAGCCCCTTTATCAAAAGGGGCTTTTCTATATACCTGTTTGCCTGACACTGCCCTTTTCCAAAAATGACTTTTCCATAAGCGACATCAGACACTCTATTTGCGTCGATCCTTGTTTTATTCGCGCATCATTTCAATCCAGCTGCTTTTATTGTCAATACCAAACCAGTAACGTTGGGAAATTAACGCATACGTTCATGATGCCTTGAGACGCTCCATTGTGCAGAGCTTCATTATTTTACCTGGCTAATCCTCAAAGTGATTGTTTTAAGTGAGCTGGCGCACCAGCACGGGTCGTCATAATAAGGGCCTGCCATGTCTACTCCCTCTTTCTCACCTGACGAAGTCTCAACGCCTCGTTGTTCAACCAAACGCCTGATAGTCTCTGCCAGTATCGGCAATGCACTGGAGCTTTTTGATTTCACCGTCTTCAGCTTTTTTGCCTCGATTATTGGCACGGAGTTTTTTCCCTCAATCAGTCGGTATGGGGCATTGCTGATGGCCGTCAGCATTTTCGGTGTCGGATTCATTATGCGCCCCCTGGGGGGCATGATGTTGGGGGCCTATGCAGACCGTGCCGGGCGGAAGCCTGCTTTGCTCCTCACCATTGTATTGATGGGAGTGGGAACAGCCACCATTGCCCTGGCGCCTACCTACGCACAAATAGGTATTGCAGCCCCTGTCATCATATTGATCGGGCGGCTGATACAAGGGTTCTCTGCCGGAGGCGAAATTGGCGCCTCCACTACGCTGTTACTGGAATCAGCCCGACAGCACCAACGCGGTTTTTTCCTCTCATGGCAAGTCGCCAGTCAAGGCATAAGTTCACTGCTTGGAGGCCTGTGTGGCGCATTATTATCAGCCATGCTTTCGGTACAGGCACTTCACGCCTGGGGCTGGCGCATTCCTTTTCTTGTAGGGTTGATCATTATCCCGGTGGGGCTTTATATTCGGCGGCAGATCGATGAAACGCTCCCCACCATACATACCGATAAACAGCGGAAAAATCCTGTCAGCACATTTCTCCGACATTACACGTTGGAGTTCATACTGGGGCTTGGCCTGATCATGGCGGCTACGCTGATGACGTACATCGTCATTTTCTATATGCCCACCTACATGATGCAAGTGACTGATATCCCCGCTACCACCTCATATCTAATCAGCCTTGGGGTAAGTGTGGTGTTGATCATTTCCGGCATCATCTCCGGTATTACGCTCGACAGAATACCTCACTACCGCAGAATCACCATGGCTTCTATCATCGTTGCTCTACTACTGACCTACCCCACTTTTGCGCTTCTATCACACCCTGACACATTAGGGTGGGCCGTATTGTTGCGAATGATCATTGTCGCTGCGTTGGGATTCAACATGACAGCAGGAATGCTGTTGATTGCTACCTCGTTACCCAGAAGCGTCAGGGCAACAGGGCTCTCGATGACCTATGCGACCGGCGTTGCCATCTTTGGTGGCACCGCACAGTTTATAGTCACATGGCTATTGGATGTGACAGCAGCACCTCTTTCCCCTGCCTGGTATCTGATCGGGATGTTGGTCCTCAGCCTGATAGGGTGTTACTACTTCAAGGAAAGGCATATTGAGTAGCCTATGGAAGAGTGGCTCTGAAGCCATGATTCAGAAATAAGGATTAAAGAAAAAAGGTTAATTAAAGATTCAGAGCGCATGCCGTACAAGGATTTGGTAGAATACTCGGCCTTATTGAATCTGCAATCTATCAACACAACGTTCAGTAGCCTGGATACTCTCCCTCCCGACCAACGTTGTTACTCTATAAGTGGGATTTACCATGTCAGAGCCGACTCCCCCGCTGGTTATTAGCGATATCCACAAAAGCTTTGGTGACAACATCGTCCTGGACGGTGTTTCCCTGACCGCACACAAAGGCGATGTCATTACCCTGATCGGCTCATCCGGTTCCGGCAAAAGTACGCTTCTTCGATGCATGAACCTGCTGGAGATTCCCGACGAAGGTGATATCAGTGTACATGGTGAACCCATCCGCTTTAAAAATACACGGCATGGAAGAACCGTTGCGGATCACCGGCAGGTTCAGCGTATACGCTCGCGCCTCTCCATGGTATTTCAGAACTTCAATCTCTGGGCACACATGACGCTGCTTGAAAACGTGATTGAAGCGCCTATCCATGTTTTGGGCCTGCCCCGCAAGGAAGCCATTGAAAAAGCACGCGAACTGCTCGCGCAGGTCGGTTTGGCTGAAAGGGAAAATCATTACCCAAGCCAGCTCTCCGGCGGACAACAACAGCGCGGTGCCATTGCCCGCGCACTGGCCATGGATCCGGAGGTATTGTTGTTTGACGAACCCACTTCTGCACTGGACCCGGAGCTGGTAGGCGATGTGCTCTCTGTCATGCGAAAGCTGGCAGACCAGGGGCGTACGATGGTCGTCGTCACACATGAGATGGGATTTGCTCGGGAAGTTTCCAGCCAGGTGGTTTATCTCCATCAGGGTCGGATCGAGGAAGCAGGCACACCGGAAGAACTTCTGCTTTCCCCGAAAACAGATCGTTTGCGTCAGTTTTTGACGCCCAAACGTTAACGGCTTACTGCGGAGATATACATGCTACCTTCCTGGCTTGATTTTGAAGGCTATGGGCCGCGATTGCTTTCAGGGGCCGAACTCACCATTGAACTCGCATTATTGGCGATGATCATTGCCCTGCTTCTAGGGTTGCTGACGGCTAGTGCCAAGTTAAGCTCAGTTGCACCTTTACGCTGGCTGGCGACCCTTTACACCACATTGATTAGAGGTGTGCCTGACCTCGTTCTTATGATGCTGCTTTTCTACGGTGGTCAAGTCCTTCTTAATGACTTTACCAATGTACTCGCCAACATCACGAATGGCAGTATCAATATCTATATCAACTTCAATGCCTTTCTTGCTGGTGTTGTTACCATCGGATTTATCGTCGGCGCTTATATGGGCGAAAGTTTTCGTGGTGCCTTCCAGGCCGTTGACAAAGGGCAACTTGAGGCAGCACTCGCTTTCGGAATGTCACCTTTCAAGGCATTCATGCGCATCCGTTTTCCACTCATGATGCGACACGCACTCCCCGCCATCAGTAATAACTGGATGGTACTTTTGAAGATGACCGCGCTGGTGTCGCTGATCGGGCTGAGCGATATGGTATTTGTCGGCAATGAAGCCACCCGTGCCACGCACCACCCCTTTTATTTCTTTATTCCGGTAGCACTCGGTTATCTGATTATTGCGATCATTTCCGAACTTGGTTTTTCGTGGGCAAGAAAACGCTTCAATGCGGGCGTACTGGAGGAGCGTGACTAATGGATGCTCTGCTGACCCATATCGCCCATTATCTGAACGGAAATGAAATCTTCACTGTCAGTACACTAAACATGTACTGGCATGGCTTCGTCACTACCGTGCAGCTGACGTTTCTGGCTCTTGTCACCGGTATTGTGATTGCAGTACCGCTCTCTATACTACGGGGTTCCCGGTGCCGTTGGATCAAATGGCCTGTATTTGGTTATACCTATCTATTCCGGGCTACCCCCCTACTCATCCAGCTTTACATCGCCTATTACGGATTTACGTTTGTACCGGGCGTAAAAAACAGCATTTTCAGTTTCTTCTACTACAATCCTTTTTATTCGTGCTGGTTAGCGTTTGCACTGAATACCGCCGCCTACACAACCGAAATCTTCCATGGTGCTATCAAGGCTACCCCACGAGGAGAAGTCGAAGCAGCACGCGCCTTCGGGATGTCACGGCTAACGCAACTGCGCAGGATCATATTACCCAGCGCATTTCGTCGCGCACTTCCAGCCTATGGCAATGAAGTCATCTTCATGCTGCATGCTACCGTGGTCGCCATGGCCGTCACCGTGACAGACCTGACCGGAGCAGCCTATTATGTTTATGCACGTTTTTATGCACCTTTTCCAGCGTTTCTGTTTGTAGCAGCGCTCTATATGATACTAAGCTTCAGTATTCAGGCCGCCTTCAGGCAATTGGAAAAGCGTATGCTGATACACCTTCGTCCGGCGCAATAAAAAGCCTTCGGGTCACACTATTCAAGTAACACGACTTGTATCAAGGGAATAAACGATGAAAATTTCACTGAGTGCCGCCCCTCTCAAGGGAATCGCCATTACTGTTGCGGCTGCCTCTCTGCTGGCAGGCTGTAGTCAGAATAATGATAGTGCCATTCCCAAGCAGGTTCGTTTTATACTGAATGCCCCCTATGTTCCCTTCGAATATCAGGATGCCAACGGTAATCTGAAAGGCTTCGATGTGGATCTTGGCAAAGCATTATGTTCTCAAGCCAAACTCTCCTGTTCCTGGTCGTCTCAATCATGGGATAGCCTGATCCCGAGCCTGCTTTCCCGTAAAGCAGATGCCATCATGTCTGCAATGACGGTAACCCCGCAACGTCAGCATCAGCTCCTGTTCTCCAATCCGTACATTGTGGAACCATCCGCCTGGTTCGTCCCTGCCAATGCACAGGTTGGCAATATTTCTCCACAGGACATTAAAGGCCAACATATCGGCGTACAGCGTGGTACTTTGCAGGATGACTATGTGACTGACCTGTACGGAAGCGATAACACCATCAATCGCTACGGTAGCGTTGATGATATGACTATTGATCTACAGGCCGGACGCATCGATATGGCCTTCGTTGATTACCCCATCGGCCAGCAAACCTTTATCCATGCAACACATGGTGCCTTCAAGCAGGTAGGCGATATGATCAGCACGCCGAAAAAATACTTTGGTGATGGATTTGCCATTGCTTTCCGCCCGGGGGACCACGCGCTGGCTGACAAATTCAATCAGGCGCTAAGCGAATTGAAGCAGAACGGCAAATATCAGCAATTGGTCAACGAGTATTTCAAGACGAATGCGGACAACACTGACAGTACTGACATCCAGTAATATTGTGAAGATTGTATATTCACAGTAAAAATATCAATCTAAAGCGACAAACGAAAAAGGCACCTCTTGAGGTGCCTTTTGTGCTTTTGCCATGTGTTATCGTTTCAATGTACGCTAAAAGGAATTGCTTACGATGCCCCGGCAGCTTCATGCTTTAACGCATTGTGGTAGAAATCCATCATCCAACGTGCAAAGGTGGGGTTATCAATTTTCCCATTAAGTGACTCTTCCCAAAGGGGGCCACGTTCCGGACACGAGGATTCCTTATGCGCCTCCAACAAGTCACGCCCCAATAAGGTAGAAAACTCAGGATGCCCCTGTACGCCCAGGAAGGAATCGCCATACTGCACCATGAAATAAGGGCAGAATTCGCTGGCAGCCAGTACTTCCCCCGTAGCAGGCAAAGTCAGCACCTGGTCCTGATGACTCACCACCAAACGCAGGAAACCTTGCTGCGGCTCCATCCATGACTGGGGTTGGACCACTGAGTTCGTTGCAACACCCAACCCCCAGCCTCGATGACACTTTTCTACTGTTCCGCCCAATACCTGTGCTAGAAGCTGATGTCCGAAGCAAATACCGATAACTGGACGGCGCTCATTCCAAAGCTGGCGTACAAATTCACTTACAGCTGAAATCCAATCGCTATTGTCGTACACACTCGCTTTACTACCCGATATTAACCAGGCATCTGCCGAAAGCGTAGATGCAGGTATTTCACCCTCATGAATACGCCAGGTCGCCACCTCTATATCGTCTTCAGCACACTTCAACAAATCTGAATACAACTCTGGATAATTGCCGTAACGAGACCTGAGTGCGGGAGCCAAATCATCGCACTGTAATAACCCTATTTTCATACTGAATACCCATACCAGTGAAAATGCTGCAGCACGGTATGAACCGTGACAGCGCGACCATGAACAACTATGACACTCAATTCAACAAAACCGATATGCTAACACTATACTCACAAGACAACATTACGTAACGTCTTTGTTGAAACTGGTGTAAGCTACCCCGATATATTCGCCATGCCAAGTGCCGAGCTGTTGGGCACGACGTGTTGCGTAGACATAAAACAAAAGGTTTCTGCATGATACTCATCGTCTACGGTCACCCTTACCCCTCTCGTTCGATCGTCAATAATAGATTGTTGGCAGGCATCAGTGATATCGACGATATCGAGGTGCGCCCCCTGTACAATCTTTATCCGGATTTCGATATTGATGTTGATGCCGAACAACACGCGCTGGAAAAGGCGGATCTTGTCATCCTTCAATATCCCATGCGCTGGTATAGCTGCCCTTCTCTTGTCAGAGAGTGGACAGATCAGGTCTTTACTGAAGGCTGGGCCTACGGCGAAGGGGGGACAGCATTGCAGGGTAAAACGCTGATGTGGGCGGTGACCACGGGTGGAAAATCAGACCATTTTGATACCGGTACCACTCCGGGTATAGACGCACTTTACCAGCCCTTTCAGGCGACAGCTCTTTATTGCGGCATGCATTGGCATGCGCCTTACACCCAATTGGGCACCTTCGGTATTTCTGATGCCGAAATAGACGAGGCTGTTGCCCGATACCGTAAATGTATTATCGACTGGAAAGAGAACAACCAATGAGCGAACACGCATTGCTTCAAGCGCTTGTCTATCTCGGCGCAGCCTCACTGATTGTCCCCATTGCCATTCGATTGGGATTGGGCTCAGTACTCGGCTATCTGATTGCCGGCTGCCTGATAGGTCCATGGGGTCTGCGTATTGTGACAAATGCTCAAACCATCATGAATATGGCAGAAGTAGGCGTATTCCTGATGCTTTTCACCATCGGTTTGGAACTGGACCCTCGTAAACTTTGGGCACTGAGAAAAGCAGTATTCGGAGGGGGTATTTTCCAGCTGGTGCTTTGTGGTATTCCCCTGATGGGTCTTTGCTGTCTATTTGGCCTGAACTGGAAGATCGCTCTACTCATCGGTTTGACATTGGCACTCTCCTCCACCGCAATCAGTATGCAGGCCATGTCAGAACGCAATTTGACCAGCACTCCCATGGGGCAGCGTATCTTCGCAATTCTTTTATTGCAGGATATCGCTGCCATTCCTCTGGTAGCCATGATCCCTTTGCTCGCCAGCAGCGGAGGATCAACCAGTTTTACAGAAGTCCTGATTTCGGCTGCTGAAGTCATCGGTGCATTGGCACTCGTTATCTTCATCGGACGCTATTTATCCCGCCCCTTGCTGCGCTTTGTGGCCCGTTCGAATCTGAGGGAAATCTTTAGCGCGGTAGCCCTGTTTCTTGTGTTCGGCTTTGGTTTATTGCTGGAACAGGTAGGGCTCTCCATGTCGATGGGCGCCTTTCTGGCGGGCGTATTATTGGCAAGTTCCGAATACCGTCATGCATTGGAAAGCGATATCGAGCCGTTCAAAGGGCTCCTTCTGGGCCTTTTCTTCATTGGCGTAGGGATGTCGATCGACCTCGGCGCACTGATGGCTGATCCCATTCGAGTTCTCCTTCTCACCCTCGGCTTCACCGTCATTAAAATGATCATGTTATGGATATTGGGTATGCCATTAGGTATTACCCGTAACCACCGCAAATGGTTTGCTGTTCTATTAGGGCAAGGTAGTGAATTTGCTTTTGTAGTCTTTAGCAATGCCAGTGCAGCGCATGTCATTGATGGAAGCTGGACGAAATCCCTCACCCTGGCCGTCGCGCTTTCCATGGTCATTACTCCGTTGATGCTGGTCGTACTGGGGCGATTGGACAAACGCAGTTCAACGCAACCCAGGCAGCCCGATACGGTGGATACCGATCAACCTACTGTCATAGTGGCCGGCTTTGGCCGCTATGGTCAGATTGCCGGGCGTTTATTACATGCAGCCGGGGAACAGCTCGTTATTCTGGATCATGACCCTGACCATATTGATACGGTCAGGCGCTTCGGTATCAAGGTCTTTTACGGCGACGCTACCCGTGTGGATCTGCTGGAATCGGCAGGAGCCGCAAAGGCTAGTGTGCTAATCAACGCCATTGATGATGCGACAACCAACTATGCACTGGCTGAACTGGCCAAAGCGAACTTCCCTCATCTTCACATTGTGTCACGCGCACGTGATGTAGATCATTACATTCAACTGCGTAAACTGGGTATTCAGGATGTTGAAAGGGAAACATTCGAAAGTGCATTGAAAACTGGCCGCCAGGCCTTGGAAGCCTTGGGTACCCCACCCTATGAAGCCAAGGAGCGTGCAGACAAGTACCGCCGTTATAATCTTTCAATGATGGATGAACTGGAGCAGCTGGAGGCAGACGATACAAAAGGCCGTGTAGCTGCATTCAAACGGACATCTGAACGCTTGACCGATATGATGGGCAGGGATATGGAGTACCGCAAGAATACCGAGCATCACAAGTGGCAAAAACCACCTGTGGAGGACGTCACTGTAGCGGATAACGCCTATGTGGATGGGGAATTACCGAGAAAGTAGAAACGGAAGAAATGAAAGTGAATGCGTGGGCAACGGTGAATGCTTTCATGTCGTCTTTCCAGGAAGTAGTATCCCCCACCCTCACAAAAAAACCACCTTCATTCATGGAGGTGGTTTTTTATAGCGAGCTCACTAATTACCCTTCGGGAAGTTCATGACGGTAGGGAAGGTCCGGACCACGACGCGTACAGGTAATGCCTGCTGCTGTATTGGCAAAGGTAACCATCCGGCGCAGCTGTTCTGGCGTCATTTCAGCCACCGCCCTGGCATCCGCAAGATCATGCTCATCCAGCCAACAAAGCATGGCGGCCTGGAAAGTATCACCTGCACCTACAGCATCAACGACTTCAACAGGATCGGTCTTGACCTTGTCATTTCCGCTTTGGGTATAGATGCTGACGCCATTTTCACCACGCGTGATAATCACCAGTGAGGTACGCCCTTCAAGCCATTTGGCGGCCTGCGAGGAACCTTCCTCATCATCATAAAGTGAGGCCATATCTTCTTCACTTACCTTGATGATATCAGCGTGCTGTGCGAAACGGTCTACACGCTCACGCCAAAGCTCCAGACTGGGCTCAATCTTCAGGCGTACATTGGGGTCCAATGTCACAAGGCGATTATCACCCTGCTGCTCGATCAATTTAATCAGGGTTGACGAGGTGGGCTCAACGACAAGGGAATAGGACCCCACATGAATAGCCTTGGTGCTATGTTCAAGTTGCGGAAGGTCCGTAAGCCCGATTGAGCTGTCGGCACCGTCCTTGAAATAAAAGGCATAGTTGGGTGAGCCGGATGATGAAAGCTGAACCATCGCGAGTGTGGAAGCATTCTTCACTCGAATCAAATGGCGACGATCCACCCCTTCACGGTCCAATACACGGACAAGACGTTCACCCAGAAAATCAGTCGAAATCCCGGAGAAGAAGGATGATTTACGCTGAAGTCGTGCCAGACCAAAGGCTACATTGAACGGCGAACCACCTGCTACCGCCTGAAAGCCTAACTGGGATGAAGAATCATCTGAATCGGCATCTGTGAAGAAATCGAATAATGCTTCACCGCAAATCAAAAACATGGTGCTTCCTTAGTACGAAATTGGAATCCTGGCTACCCTAACACTTCAGAGAAGCTGAACCTTCAGGTTATCAACTCCACATACACCCAGGAGAGTATGTGTTGAACGAAATCGCCAATACGCCTACACAACAACGTATCGAACATTTATTTGGTATTGCCGCACGTATCGGAGAAACCTGATGGCATGATCACCTAAACGTACAGGCGGGGGAAATGGTCTCCCCCACCGATAGCGCCAAACTGACCAAATAAACGTTTAATAACCTGGTCAGTTCAGCACACCCGCTCAATACAGGGAATTACAGGAACTTCTGCATGGCGAGTGCGTTATCCAGCATGCGGTTGGAGAAACCCCACTCGTTATCATACCAGGAGAGAATCTTCACAAGATTGCCGCTCACACGCGTGTGGTTCTTGTCGAAAATGGACGAGTGCGGATTATGGTTAAAGTCCACAGAGACCAGCGGCAGCTCATTCACCGCCAAAACGCTGGAGCCAGCAGCAGCCTTGTCGATAATATCGTGAATTTCTTCCTTGGTGGTTTCACGTGAAGCAGTGAACGTCAGATCCACAACGGATACGTTGATCGTCGGTACACGCATCGCGAATCCATCCAGACGCCCTTTCAATTCAGGCAGCGCCAACGCGACCGCCGAAGCAGCCCCTGTTTTTGTCGGGATCATGGAATGGGTAGCACTACGCGCACGATAGATGTCCTTGTGATACACGTCACACAGGTTCTGATCGTTGGTATAGGAGTGGATGGTGGTCATCAGACCCGTCTCGATACCAATGGCATCATTCAGCGCCTTGGCAACAGGTGCCAGACAGTTGGTGGTACATGATGCATTGGAGACGATGTGATGCTCGGCTGTCAGCTTGTCATCATTTACACCGAAGACACATGTCAGGTCAGCATCACCGCTGGGGCCAGAGATCAACACACGTTTCGCACCCGCTTCCAGATGCTTGGCAGCATCAGCACGTTTGGTGAAAAGGCCGGTGCATTCCATGACCAGATCAACATTCAACTCTTTCCAGGGCAGCTTGGCAGGATCACGTTCTGCAAGAATCTTGATTGCATCACCATCGACCTTGATCGAATCCCCAGCTTCTTCCACCTTGTATGCAAAGTGACCATGCGTGGTATCGAATTCGAGTAGATGTGCATTCAATGCAGGGTTACCCAGGTCATTGATGGCCACCACCTCGATTTTGTCCCGGTAGCCATTTTCATACAGGGCACGCAGTGTATTGCGGCCGATACGACCAAAACCGTTAATGGCAACTCTTAAAGTCATGATATCTCCAGAACATGTCTCTGTAGTGTATTCCATGAAAGCGACAAAACGAATGTCTGTCGCTATACATGTAGACAACAGTCAGGCGTCAGATGACTCCCGGACTGCCTTGTAATGCTGAAACTCAAAACGCGGCCCTGTATGCCGCCCCTTCGATCACAACGCGCATGATCAAAAGCACTGCCTATACACAGGATTCCGCATCGACTCATGCTACCTGCGTCCAACCAGATTCCTATTCAACAAAATCTGTATTTAAACCCTTTGTGCTCGAGCGAATCCGTTATCGAATTTGCTTTACAGCTACTTGGTATAGCTACTTGAAAATGCCCTTTCATCCGAACACACGTTTGCACGATGTTTTCAAGATGTATCTTCAAGTCGTGCTTTAGGCCTTAAAGCCTTACCCTTATACCAGGCTTTATGCACAAACGGCTTCACATTTGAAAAAGGATGCTGAAGTGTACCGTTACTCGGCCATGAGCACCAGATTACAACAGGCTTTCATGGGTACATTTTATCCATTCGGCTGAATTTCCAAACGACGCATGCCTCAATCAATGACATCGTTCATTAAAAGAGCCTTATGAGTCGTGCTTTCAGCCCATTGCTTACGCAGATACGAGACGTTACTAAATTTACGCATACTTTGGGGGGATTTTTTTCATTTACCACTCAATCTTTAGTCTAAGACACTATAATCGAGCTCATTCCGGTCACAAAAAAGCGGATTTTTCGGTAATTTTATTACCCAATTCGTCGCTAATTTACCGGCAAATTATCCATTTGGCATATCCTCAATACTGATCCCTTAAGGTAAAATGGTATCTAACAGCCAATTTTCATTTCATCCTGGCTTCAGTTACTTAGATGGAGAAAGCCGAATGACACAGTTAGCGCTAGTGGGTGACATTGGCGGAACCAATGCGCGTTTTGCCCTTGTCGTCCCCGGCGAGTTTGAGCTTCAACACATCGATACTCTGCCGACGGCTGATTACGACTCTCTCGCTGATGCATTAAAAGCCTACATCGCCAAGGTCGGCTGTGACATGCCCCGCGATGCCTGTCTTGCGTTTGCTGCCCCTGTTCACCATGACGAAATCAAAATGACCAATAACCCCTGGGTTATACGCAAGTCGGAAATCATTCGTGAATTCGATTTTGAAATTTTCAAGGCCATCAATGATTTTACGGCACAGGCTCTCGGGTTACCTCATATAGGTATTGACGATCTTCATGAAGTAGGAGATGGCACTTCTGCAGAAGGATGCGCCCGCCTTGTCATTGGCCCGGGAACGGGGCTGGGTGTTGCGGGACTGGCACCCAGCCAGCGCTACTGGATTCCCCTCGCCGGTGAGGGTGGACACGCCAGTTTCGCTCCCACTGACAGTTTTGAAGACAAGCTTCTCGTCTGGTTCAGAAAGCAGTACGGTCGGGTATCCATAGAACGCATCCTGTGCGGACAGGGGCTACTGGATCTTTACCGTGCCCATTCCGAATTTGAAGGGGCTCCCGCCGTGCTTGAAAGTCCTGCCGAAGTCACTGAGGCAGCCCTGGCCGGTGAAGCACTCCCCCGTAAGGTGGTCCTCTGTTTTTGCCATATTCTCGGGCATGCCGTAGGGGATATTGCGTTAACGCTTGGAGCGCGCGGAGGGATTTATCTGGTAGGCGGCATATTGCCCCGTATTCTTCCTCTTCTGGATGAAAGTGATTTTAGAGAAGCATTGGCCGACAAGGGCCGTATGGGTGAATACACCAAAGAGATTGCAAGTTGGGTAGTGACAGCCAAATGGACGGGCCTATTGGGGTCCGCCGAAGCCCTTTATAACGAAGAGGTGGCATGATGAGCATGACCAGATCCACACCACAGGCATTGGTAGAACTGCTGGCAACGACTTCCGGCAGTCGTGAGGAAACGTGGGAAGGCCGGAACATTCTTTTGGTCAATCAGGAATGGGGGTCACTCATCGTTTCCTTACAGGGTGCACAGGTGTTGCACTTTGCACCCAAGGGGCAAGCAGGATGGATCTGGACAACATCAACGCCCAAAACGGCGCCTGAAGCCATTCGTGGCGGCATTCCGCTCTGCTGGCCATGGTTTGGAGACAAGGAGGATGGGAAAGGCCCGGCCCATGGATACGCACGTATTTCCCAGTGGCGTATTGATGCACAGGAAAATGAATATGAGGGTGAGAGTATAGAGGGCATCGAGCTCCATCTTTCACCGGTGGAAAAACTGGATGAACAGCTCGCGCCCCGAGTGCTTGTTCAGGCCAACAGAACACGCCTGAGAATCGAGCTGATCACTGAGCACGTCGGTGAAACACCCGTACGCTTCACTCAAGCGCTACATACCTACTTTTCTGTCGGAAATAGTCACAGCTGTAAAGTCAATGGCCTTGCGGGCACTACCTACGTCGACAAGCTGAACGAAGGACGAACGTTCGATCAGATGGGCGAACTGGCTATTCGCGATGCGCTTGATCGCATTTATCACTCAAGTCGTCCACTCGAACTTGTCGACCCGCGCTCAGACGAAACCCGTCACCTGCGCATTGCCAAGGAAGGGAGCGATTCCAGTGTTATTTGGCACCCGGGGAATCACCCGCCCAGTGATATCCCCGAAGACGAGTTATTTCATTTCCTATGCGTAGAGGCTGCCTGTACACAGCTCGACCCAATATGGCTTGCCCCGGGCGGCCAACATGTACTGGTTCAGCATATTACGCTTGAGCACGAATAGACGTCACGGGGTATCACGCCCCCCCACTCCGGACTAGTTCAATATGCCTATACTGACACGCGTGGATTACTTACAAGCATACATGCCTGCATATGTGTAAGCTATTGTACGCTAAGGGTGTGAATAAACGTTACCTGAAACGATTCGCACCCTTTATTACAGCCTTTCATCATGTTTAATCGTTTCAAGGAAACCTTTTGTGTCTAGCTCCCACTTGATTGACTCACCGTTCATCCTGGGCATGCGTAATTTGCATCTGAATGACTCGCTGGGAAATAGGCAAGCATTAAACAAATGGATTCATTCGCGAGTAGAGGAAGGTCTTCACTGGTTCGATCATGCTGATATCTACGGTGAAAGTGGCGCCATGGGCGGCAATGAACAAAGATTTGGCGATGCCCTTTCCCTATCGCCAGAGCTTGCAGGCAATGTACGTATCGTCGCCAAGACCTCTATCATCCCTGCTCTGCAGGACCCGTCCCCATTTCAGGTAAAACATTACAATAGCTCACCCGATTATCTGACACGCTCCATTGACAACAGCCTTGGGCGCTTACGCGTTGAACGTCTGGATCATTTGCTCCTCCACCGTCCTGACCCGCTGCTGGATCCTGAAAAAACAGCAAGAACGCTCGAGCGTGCCGTAGAAGCAGGGAAAGTAGGTGCTATTGGCGTGTCGAATCACCTCCCCGCGCAATGGCGACGCCTGCAGGCAGTACTCAACATTCCTCTGGCAACCAATCAATTCGAGCTTTCCATTGCGCGTAGCAGCGCCCTTTTTGACGGTCGCTGGGATGCCTGTTGTCAGGACAACATGCAAGGTTTGGCCTATTCACCCCTGTTTGGTGGACGTCTGTTCGAAGGTGTACTGGTGAAAGAACTTCTGTGCCAATTGGGAGAAGAACACCAACTGAGTCCCGGGGGAATAGCACTGGCATGGCTTAATCGTATTCCGGGTAGCCCGCTGCCTGTGGTGGGAACACTGAGAAGCAAGCGTATACAAACGTTGCTGGCGGATTCGCAGCGCGCATTTACCCTGGATCGCGAGGCCTGGTTTGCGCTGTTGGAATCAGCCCGTGCACATCGCGTCCTTTGATTCGGCTTATTCGGCCCGCTTCAACCACCGCTGCCTACCCCATCATCCATCGCTACCATCCACTGCTAGCACCTTCAAAATTCAGCCAAAAAAAACCCGACTCAAAGAGTCGGGTTATAAAAACAGCCTAGGCTGTCGAGAGAGACTTGAGAGACCGTTATTTCCGTGCAAGAAATAAATAAGGTCGCTAAAAAACTGCGTGCATAGTAACCATTACGCACAAGTGCCACAATCAAATACCACCGTTTTTTCGCTATTCGCGACGTTATGCCGCACTTCACTGCCGCATTTGGAGGTGGTTTATTAGTAATAGTCCATATTCATGATTTTGGCAAAATTGTTATATCACTTTAGCAAAATATAGAGTAAGCGAGCTGGAAAGGACATCATCACCCATTGCCATACCAGAAATGGACAAAAGCGTTTTCCCACCAATGATTAATAATCATCGAAGAGTATCCGTGTTTACAATGTTCCTTTCACGATACCGCCATGGTGAGTGCATCTATCATGAGACTCATGCATATTGATAAAACATCTCGGCAATCCTCATCACAGACAATATTTAGCAGGATTTATCGCTACCTCGTAATGGATTTTTTTTGATTACAGGTTTGCTCTTGTTGATGACAGAAGGATGTTCAAACACCTCTCCCCATACAAATCGCATTCCCTCACTCCTGAAATATCCCATTACTGAGCTACAAGGGAAGACACCGGTTTCGTTACGAATCCCCACTGAGATTCCCAAAGGGGTCACCAGTGCCAGTATCGGGACGGTAGATCAAAAACACGGGTACGAGATTGATTTTTATCAGCGTTTTGAAAACCATGACTGGTTTAGCGGGATGATTAGCGGATCATCAAAATTGGGTGATTATACATTCAATACGCGAGCCGTTACTTTAAAGAATGGCATTACAGCACATTTTCGGGCGATCACATGTGGTGGATCTTGCGCGCCCGTCAATCTGTGGTGGCAGCAGGATGGCGCTCAATATGCTCTTCAAATGAAGATGCCTTCGAATACCCCTGAACAAGAACAGGAATCACAGATTGTAAAAATGGCCAATTCTGTTGTTGTCATAAAATAACCAAATCTGAAACGAACGAATACAAAAAAGGAGCACTCTACAAAGAGTGCTCCTTCACAACTACGCTTCTTCACAACTACATTTCTTCACAACTACGTTAGCGACACAGCGTCTTGATTTAGGGCGCCCAGTACAGTGCCAACGGCTGTTTCATGAAAGCACGAATAGGGGCTTCATGAACATCGTCACCGGCAAAGGCCTTGGAAAATACGGCACGTTTTTCATCCCCGGTCAGATGGATATAGTGACGCTTCGCCTGAGCAAGCTGGTGTCGACTAAAGGAAATACGCGCCTGAGGAACACTGGGCGCATGGACCGCCAACAGAGGTTTAGTCGTTGTCAGCCCTTCATCCAGTTGCGGGCTATCAGGGAATAGAGAAGCCGTGTGACCATCACCCCCCATACCCAGAATAACGACGCTGGCAGGCCAACTTAGCCTGGACACGCCCTCTTCCAGTGCCTCCACACCCTCTTCCGGTGTTTTGTCGCCTGTCGTCAATGGAATAAAGGTCGCCTTGGCCGCGTTATTCTGAATCAAATGACGTTTTACCAGACGAGTATTGCTGTCATCAGCTGATTCATCCACCCAACGCTCATCGGCCAGTGTGACGTCAACCCGATCCCACTCCAGCGATTGCTTGGACAATGCTTCAAAAAAGGGAAGTGGTGTTGAACCGCCAGAAACGATCAGCAATGCCCGTTCCTGCCCGGTAAGATCCGTGCGGAGCGCCTCCGCTACGGATTCAGCAAGGCTACTTGCCAGTTCTTCACGAGACTGTGACTGTGCCATGACTTAATAATCCTCGTACCAGGAATAGTTATCACGGGTTACCATCGCGATAGACGAAATCGGCCCCCAAGTACCTGCCGGATAACGCTCGGGAGGAAGACCGCGTGATTCCCAGCCCTGAATGAGCTTGTCAATCCAGCGCCATGACCATTCGACTTCATCGCGGCGAACAAAGAGGTACTGGCGCCCTTTCATTACCTCTAGAATCAAGCGCTCATAGGCATCCGGAATACGTTCCTTGGGGAATTCCTTATGGAAATCCAGGTGAAGTGGACCAGGACGCAAACGCATTCCCTTGTCGAGACCGGAATCCTTGGTAAGGATCTGCAGGTTAATACCTTCATCAGGCTGCAAACGAATCACGAGCTTGTTGCTTGCCAGCCCACGTTGATCAGGATCAAAGATATAGTGTGGCTGTTGACGGAAGTGAATGACGATTTGCGAAAGTTTCTCAGGTAACCGTTTACCTGTACGCAAATAGAAAGGAACACCTGCCCAACGCCAGTTAGCCACTTCTGCTTTCAGGGCAACAAAGGTTTCCGTGTGGGAATCCACATTGGCACCCTCTTCCTCCAGATATCCGGGTACAGGTTTACCATTGGCAACACCCGCTGTGTACTGACCACGAACAACATCAGTAGCCAATCGCTCGCCTTCAATCGGACGCAATGCCTTGAGCACTTTTACCTTTTCATCGCGGATACTATTGGAATCCAGACTGGTGGGCGGTTCCATGGCGATCATGCAAAGCAGCTGCATCAGGTGGTTCTGAAGCATGTCACGCACCTGGCCGGCCTGATCATAATATCCCCAACGACCTTCAACACCGACTGTTTCAGCTACCGTGATTTCCACATGGGAAATATTGGACTGATTCCATTGATTACCGAACAATGGGTTAGCGAAACGAAGCGCCAACAGGTTTTGAACGGTCTCCTTGCCAAGGTAATGGTCGATACGATAAATCTGACTTTCAGCGAAAACACTACCGATGGCATCGTTGGTTTCGATGGAAGTCTCAAGATCATAGCCGATGGGCTTTTCGACAATGACACGGCTTTCATCATTGAGGCACTTGGCTTTCTTGAGGTTTTCCGAGATCACACCAAAAAGGCTGGCCGGTACTGAAAGGTAAACGACCAGCGGGCGATCATGGCCTTTACCCCATTTGGCAATTTCGGAATAGCCTTTCTCGTCGGCGAAGTCCAGTTTTAGGTATTCGAGGCGTCCCAGAAAACGCTTAAGGACGTCCTTGTCCAGTGACTCCTTGGGTACATATTTGTGCAGGGCTTCATCAACAAGCTTACTGAAGCTTGCATTGTCATTGTCCTGACGAGCCAATCCAAGAATACGGGTCTCTTCCGCAAGCAAGCCGCCATGATCAAGAAAATACATCGCGGCATAGAGCTTGCGCAGGGCCAGATCACCGAGTGCACCAAATAAAGCGACATCGACTGCCGGTGTCTGTTCTACGGCCATTGCGAGCTCTCCTTTTAAAGCACCAATTTTTTAAACCAATCGGGTGACAACGTGATAAGGATTATGGAACCCGGGTTCAGCGGAGGCTGTACTGGTGGGAATTGGCATAAGACACCATGCATATAATGGCCTTCTGCGTCATCCTGACCTGCGTGGATAGACTTATCACAGGATTACTATCTCTCTCGATTACTATCCCACTCGGGACAAGTAACACCAGTATTCCACACGCCACCCGGGGGATAATTCAAAATACTGTAACACTCATTCGAATCATGCTTTTCATGATTTCAAACCATACTGGCTGAACATCTCACAGGTTGAGGTTCCACCTTAGAGCGCCATCACCTATCAGGCAATACAACTTTTAGTAAACTTACCACATTTCTTGGCAATCGCCTTTGAGACTAAAGTATGCACGGTATGCCTTCATGGGAAATAAACCACAACGGCACCGGTTAGTATCCACCGTTTCACTTCCATCCGGTTCATCAACAAGTTACCCATCCATTAAGAGCCAATAACCGGGAAAGAGACGCCGTATCCTCTTACATGAAAGGGTTTGCATGACAGGCGAAAGACAAGCTGGCGAAGGGGTTGGACAACCGGCTTATTTTCCCTCTTGCTGTATTATAACGTCATAAATGTGTCATGGATGTTGCCAAATCCCATGTTGTACACCACGATGTTACATATCTTTATCCATATTACGTAGCCCGCATTGCAATATCAGCGCCATTAGAGTCGTACGGGCTATTTTAACGCAGGCCCAATAATGCAACGTTTCAGGGCAGTATTCGTCTATGGCATCCAACAGATGAATAGAATCATCAAGATACGATTCATAATAAACTGACCGATCGTTGGCTTAACCGATGGAATCATTAACACATGGTGGCACATAACCTCCTTAGCAAAATCAAAGAACGGCTAGATGAACTAAATCGCTCCGAGCGTAAGGTCGCCGAAGTGATCCTTGCAGACCCGGCCTCTGCAACCGGAATGAGCATTGCTACGCTGGCTCAGGCGGCAAGTGTCAGTGAACCCACTGTCAATCGCTTCTGCCGTAATTTCGATGCCAAAGGGTATCCTGACTTCAAGATAAAACTTGCCCAAAGTCTGGCGGGAGGAACGCCCTACGTCACTCGGTCCGTCGAGCGTGGCGATAACTCAGGGGCCTATACCAGCAAGATTTTTGGGGCTACCATCGCCGCACTGGATCAATGCCAACGCCAGATTGATCCTGTAGTGGTCGAGCGTGTGGTCGATTACCTCTCGCAGGCACGACAGCTCTATTTCTTTGGTATGGGAGCCTCAGCTCCGGTCATCATTGATGCCCAGCACAAGTTTTTCCGTTTCAATATGCCTGTATTGGCTTATGAAGACATGTTGATGCAGCGTATGTCAGCCGCCGCCATGGGGACTGGCGATGTGGTTGTAGTGATCTCCCACACAGGACGTACACGCGAGCTGGTCGAAATCAGTGCCATTGCACGTAACAATGGCGCCGTGGTGATCGGTATCACCGAAGCAGATTCGCCACTGGCGGAAGAATGCACCGAAATTCTGGGTGTGGAATCATCGGAAGACACCGAGCTTTACATGCCGATGACGTCTCGTATTGTCCACCTGGCCCTCATCGATATTCTTGCTACGGGCATTACTCTCAGACGCGGTGAAGATTTCCTGCCGCATCTGAAAAAGATCAAGGACAGCGTCAAACCAACAAAATACCCTCCTAATATGCATCCGGAAGATGAACTGGAATAAGCTTTTATGGAATGAGAGTTTATGGAATGAGAGTTGGGGCGGCCACATAGCGTAGTTGTTGCCGCCCTTTTGCTCATAGAACATAGCTAACATGATACATAGTCCTTTCCTTTCCAGAATTCTGCCCTTTCCACCTATTGCCCCCCTGAGCCATACATCTTTTTGATATGATGCTTACTTTGCCTTTTGGATTCAGGGACTTCCCGCACCTTTCAACCTTAAAACTTTAGTCGTTAACCTCTCAACAACACCTGAAAAAGGGGTAATCTGCACAGGTTGAACACAATCAAACCAGAGTAATGAACGCCTGTATTTTTATGCTCGGATGTGTAGTAACACTGAAATGACGTGAACGACCTCATACGCGGAATGTTCATCCCTGCACACACGGGCTTCGATAACCGCAACCGCTTGTATATTGAATACAAGGAGTAAACTGATGGCTGTAACACCTATTAGCCCACGCTCCAGCTCCGAAAACAGGGAGCCAGCGCAGGAATATTCTAATGCTGACATTGTCCCCATGGTGTGGGTGACCACTGCGTTGGCAGCTGTTGCTGGCCTGCTCTTCGGGATGGATACCGGGGTTATCTCAGGCGCCCTACCGCTGATCAGAAATGAATTCCATATTACGCAGGGTACAGAAGAATGGATCGTCAGCTCGATGATGTTTGGTGCCGCCATTGGCGCCTTGGGCTCTGGCTGGATATCACGGGTACTGGGCCGAAAACTGGCGCTGATTGCAGCCTCAGTGCTGTTCTTTGTAGGGGCATTGATAGCAGTGCTTAGTTTTAGCACCGACGTGCTGATTATCGCACGTATTTTACTGGGGCTGGCGGTGGGTATTGCCTCCTTTACCGCCCCTCTTTACCTCTCTGAAATCACTCCGGAACGAATTCGTGGCATGACTATTTCATGCTACCAGCTGATGGTCACAACCGGTATTCTGGCCGCGTTCGCGTCCGATCTGGCCTTTAGCTATATCAATAGCTGGCGCTGGATGTTTGGCATTCTGATGATTCCGGCAGCAGTCCTTTTTGTTGGCGTCATCATGATCCCCAACAGCCCTCGTTGGCTGGCCTCGCGGGATCGTTTCGAGGAGGCACGCACTGTCCTTTCCAAACTTCGCGCCAGCCGGGGTGAAGTTGATTATGAAATGAAAGAGATCACCTCTGCAGTCCAGGATGAGGACAACAAACAATCGTGGGGGCTTTTCTTCAGTAATCGTAACTTTCGCCGTTCTGTTTTTCTGGGCATAGCGCTACAGGTAGTTCAGCAATTGACCGGTATCAACGTCATGATGTTCTACGCACCACGTATTTTCGAGCTCTCAGGCTTCCATGATACCTCCGCGCAATTATGGAGTACGGTACTGGTTGGCCTGGTCAATATGCTGGCAACCATTGTAGCAATCGGTTTTGTGGATCGTTTGGGGCGGAAACCCATGCTATATGCCGGCTTCCTGATCATGGCAATCGGGATGGGTGTAGTTAGCTTTATCATGCATATTGGGCCCGACACACCGTTCCTTCAGTACTCTGCCATGACAGCACTGATGCTGTTTATTGCCGGTTTTGCGATGTCTGCAGGTCCGTTGATCTGGACACTTTGCGCTGAAATCCAACCACTCAAGGGGCGCGATTTCGGCATTGCCTGCTCCACCGTGGCAAACTGGGTGGCCAATATGATTATTGCCGCCTTCTTCCTGACACTACTCAATGTAATGGGTGGCCCGAATACCTTTTTGATGATCGCCGTTCTCAATATCCTCTTTATTTTCTTCACGATTTATTTCGTGCCGGAAACCAAAGGTGTGTCGTTGGAACATATCGAGAAAAACCTGATGTCGGATGTGCCCCTCCGTAAACTTGGCAAATAGCACATTAAGCGCCTCAAAGCAGTTACCGAGGCGTTACCCCCTGACAGCGCCTCTTCCCTATTAACATGCGGGAGGAGGCCTGCCCCCTCTCTTTCGCTCTTGCTGCGTTGTACTCTCACTGCGTTAAGCTCTTTCTTCCCTTTTATTCTTCCTCATCGTCCGCTTTTTCCAATTCACTTAAAAAGCACAGACATTAATACATGAACGAAGCCGTCTTTTCATAAACTGTCAAATGCGGCCTTGAAGGGAATTCCTGCTTAAAAGACAGGCACATGACTCGCCGAACACGTTCATCACGGATACAATAGAGAACATTATTGACTCACCTCAGAAAACCATGACATGACAGCAACAATGAAAAACACAGGAATTCAGGCTTGCGTACTTGTAGTGAATCGTAACCAGGAAGCATGGCTGCCCGATTTACTGAAAAATCTTGCGCCGCTGAATCTTCCCGTATTGGTCATTGATGATGGAAGCGAGGCAGAGCATCTGGAGTCATTGGAAAAAATCGTCAATCAATATGAAGTAGAGTTGGTTCGCCTTCTTCAGAAAACAGGAAAAGGCACGGCAACGCGTACGGGGTTGGATGAAGCTCAGCGCCTTGGATACAGCCACGTTTTGCTGCATGAGATTGACACTTACTATTCGGAAGATGATATTCAGGGACTACTGGAGCTCGGCGCACAATCGCCGGATGTGCTTTATTATTCAGCGAGTCCAGATAACAATGGTAAAGATATCACGTTGGGACATCGCCTAACGGCCTCTACCGCCTTTTCCCCCGCGATGCGTTACATACAGAAGGGGTTGCGTCTCTATCCGATTCGCACCGTCAATGCTCTTCTAACGCACTTTCCTTGCGGGCGTGGATATGAATTTGATACTGAGCTCTTGATCCGCTGGAGTTGGAAGGGGCTTCCAACGGCCCCCTACGTTATCGCACCCCTGAAAGCCTCCGAAAATGACATGGGCGTAGCCGAATATCCAGCCATGTTAAAGATGCATATTCAAACCATGATAGGAATGTCACTTCGTTTACCATGGTTATTGAAACGGCAATCGAATAATCGAAAACGATTGGCCGAATAGTTCCGATTTCAAAGGACACACTTGCACACCCTTCCGGACTCCCTGGTACTTTGATACCTACCAAAAGAGCCTCTCGAACGAGAGGCTCTTTCCTGGTGTCCTGAAAGGCAATAGGTAGCAAATTCGCGGTAGTGTTATTGCTGTGTAAAGCGCTCAGCCCATGTTTCGATGTCGTCGCCACTGCCGAGAGAAGGATCAATCAAGCCGTTAACCATAAAGGTTGGTGACACATGGATACCATTTTGGCGGCTATATTTGGAATGTTTCTTGATGACCTGCTCAAGCGCCTGTGCATCAAAAGCTTTCAGCACATCAATACCGCTGTACTCGACAATCCGTGCCAGTATATCGTTAGGCGTTGCATCACGATTTGGTCCGGTGGCGTGATGCTCGAATTCGAACTCTTCACGATGATCTGCCACAGCATTCAATACACGCAAGGCTTTTTCACGACCATCATGCATTGTGCTGGCAGCCAGCACTGCGCGACAGATAACGGGAGAGAACATATGCCATGGCTGTGATTGCAGCCAAATGCGAACACGAATATTGTTTTCCCCTACGCGTTCCAGAAATGGCATCAATTTGCGTAACGCTTTCACGGAAAATGGGCAGGTTGGTTCCAAAAACACCTCAAAAACCTGATCCCCGTGCCCCCATATCAAAGGTTCTGCATAAAAATCGCCTGACATTATTCCTCTCCTGTCACACAGAAAACTGATTTCATACCAGTGGAATTCAGATAACCACCAGATTATTTAACGTGCTTGACCAGTACACTGGATTTGGCATGTTCAGCGACAAATTCATGACGATCACGATGCAATCCAATTACAGTCACCTGTTTACCATGCTTATGCAGCCGATCAACAATGTCATCAAGTGTTTGCACCATGGTCAGATCATGTATATCCGTATTGGTAACATCTATTTCAACCCGACTGGCAGAGGTATGCAAATCGATGGTGTCCCTAAGCAGTTGTGAAGAAGCAAAAAACAGCTGTCCACGAATACGATAAACATCCGTATCTCCCTCTTTAAGACGCTCGATTTTGACCTGCTTCATGGCTTGCCATGCAAAGAAAACACCGCTCAGCAATACACCCGTGCAAACGCCCGCGGCCAGATCCTTGGTCAGAATGGTAACAATAACTGTCACGATCATGATCAGACTGGATAGCTTGGGTGCCTTGTAAATGGCTTTGAGGGACCCCCAATTGAATGTGCTGATCGATACCATGATCATAATGGCAACCAATGCTGCCATCGGAATCATGGCAACATAGCGATGTAGCACTACCATCAGAATCAGCAAAAACGCGCCGGCAGTGAAAGTGGATAGGCGCCCTTGTCCGCCGTAACGCAGGTTACCTACGGTCTGCCCTACCATGCCGCAACCCGCGATACCACCAAACAGGCCGACCGCGATATTGGAAATACCCTGCCCCACACATTCCTGACGCTCATTGGTAGGCGTGTCCGTTACATCCTGCACCACGCCGGCCGTCATCAACGATTCGAGAATACCGACCGCTGCCATTGCAATGGCGTAAGGCAATACCGTCTCGAATGTTGAAAGCGTCCAGGGTAACGAAGGCCAGGTAAAGTGTGGCAAGCCTGTCGGTAATTGCCCCAGGTCAGAAACAACATGAACAGGCATGGGATGAATGACGGTAATAACGGTCAGTATCACGATACAGATCAGCGGTGAAGGGATGATGTTGGTAATACGGGGAAACCCATAGATGATGACAAGCCCAAGCGCTATCAGCATATACGTATGCCATGTTACCCCCAGCATTTGAGGGATCTGTGCCGAAAATATCAGGATAGCCAGCGCATTAACAAAGCCGGTACGAACGTCCTGAGACACAAAGCGCATGGCAAATTGCAAACGCAGCCATCCAAAGACAATCTGAAACACACCTGCCAATAAAGTAGCGAGCAACATGTACTGAACACCGTGTTCATGCACCAGAGGCGCCACCACCAGCGCAACAGAACCTGCGGCTCCCGAAATCATCCCCGCCCGGCCGCCAACAAAGGCGATACAGATAGAGATTACAAATGAGGCAAAGAGTGATACCTCCGGTGCCACACCCGCCACATAGGAAAAGGCAATGACTTCCGGTATCAGGGCGAAGGTTCCCACCATACCGGCCAGCACTTCACGCGTGGGCTTGTGTGTCCACTGAGCTCTATACTCGGACAAATTCATCTAAAGATCCTTTTTAGGTGCCCCTTGTTCCACACATGACGATTCTGTGCATGACGTTTTTCGTGCATAACAAAAGGAGCACAGTCATCACCTGGCGCAATGCCTGCCGAGCGTACCGGCTACCCATGAGCAGCCATCTTTTCAGCTACTCACCGGTTGGCACTGCGCCATAGTCAATACTGTGCTCGATCCTGTTGGGAACGAAAGGAAAGGCTATGGTTATTAATAAAAGTTCGAATTATTAACAAAAGCTATAGTTAATAGAGGGACCAATCCCATGAATAATGACAGGCGGGACAGGGTCAAACATAAACGCTACTAGTATAGTCAATTTGTGCAAAGCGTGTGCATCTTTGTACACTGCTTTTAACATACGATTGCCCTATAAAGGCTGCTGCATTAACGGACCGCCAGAGTGACATTACAATGATGACAATACCTGATCAATCTGAGCCAACACGTCTCGCGAGCTGGATACACCCATTGATCGCTGGAATTGTTGCTTCCGTGGTAGGCTATGCCAGCTCCTTCAGTATTGTACTACAGGGGTTGACGGCTGTGGGTGCGTCCCCAGTACAGGCGGCTTCAGGGCTATTCGCATTGTGTCTGGGACAAGGGCTGTTGGCCATTTATCTGAGTCTGCGCTACAAGCAGCCCATCAGTATCGCATGGTCTACTCCCGGAGCAGCACTATTGATGGGAAATGGCATGCCTCACGGAGGGTTTGGCGTAGCAGTGTTGGCTTTCATCATGACCGGCCTGCTCATTGTAATTGCAGGCCTGTGGAATCCACTACGAACAGCTATCGCGCGTATACCCCTATCCCTTTCCAGTGCCATGCTGGCAGGAATTCTTGCCCAACTCTGTATGGCGCCCATCCATGCAATTGCCCAAATACCTACACGGGTATTGCCGATCATTATCTCCTGGTTATTGGCATGGCTGTTTATAAGGCGCTATGCCGTACTCGTGGCATTAGTGGCCACAGTTCTGGTTATTATGCTTTCTGCCGCACTCCCCAGCAACGCGTTCGAGAATATGCCGTTGGTTCCACACCTCTCCTGGATACCCCCTGTTTACGATTGGGTCGATGCACTGGGCATCGCCATACCGCTCTTTATCGTCACCATGGCCTCGCAAAATGTTCCGGGTATTGCCGTCATGAAAGCCAATGGGTATGCGATACCCGTTCGGAGCGCATTTTCCCTGACCGGGTTAGTAAGCGTAATACTTGCACCCGTAGGGGGGCATGGTATTAACCTGTCAGCCATTACAGCTTCACTATGTGCAGGCTCCGAAGCCGGAACCAACCCGCAACGACGCTATCTGGCGAGCCTGACAGGCGGTATCGTCTATTTGCTTCTGGGTGGCATTGCGGGGTATGCCACAACATTCGTGTATCTTACTCCACCGCTCTTGATTCAGTCATTGGCAGGTCTGGCCCTTCTTTCCACTCTAGGGAATGCACTAACGCTGGCTTTAAAGAATGACAGGCACCATTTGCCAGCCATCATCACGTTTTTGGCTACTTTTTCCGGAATCACTTTGTTGGGTATTGGCTCTGCGTTTTGGGGGGTCGTGGCAGGAGGCATTCTTTTAACAAGTGAGAAAACGGTTTCTCTGACAAAACAGATGTAGAACCGTAACAAGAAGAAGCTGTCACATTATGCATGATGATACTTGCTCGACATATCTTGCCAATCATGAATCAAAACTGAATAAAAGTGGTCAATTCGACAAGCAATCAGGAATTTAGCGTATGATATCGCTATGAATTGCCCTGTTCGGTGGGTAAGGGTATCTTGCATCACATGTATGCATGACCTGACACTGGGAATGACCTGATACAGGGTAAGCACGACTCACGAAGGAGTTTGAACATGTCGAAATCAAAAGTGGCTGGCGTACTGGCTACCCTTGCACTGGGAATGATGGGCACACAGGTTGCCGTGGCAGACCAAACCCTGACATTGCCCTTCCGTGATGTAATGGCAATGCCGGAAGCACAAAACCGCCTGTCACCCGCTGTCACTCTCTATTTTGGCGATCAACTTTACCCCACGGCATCCAGCCAACAGGGCGGCTTTTACTTTACGGAAAGGTCCAGCCGTGTATTGAAAAATGTACAAAGTGTTTGCCGCAGAACAGCCCTCGCCTCGCTGCTTGATTTACAAAATCGTGCCAATGAACTGGGTTCCAATGCAGTAACCAACATCAGCAGCTATTACAATCAACACACCATACAGGGTGAAAACTACCAATGTAATGTGGGCCCATTCACGGCCTCAGTCACCTTGAAAGGCAACATGGCCATTATCAATAATCAGTAGAATGCTTCAGGGGTAAACGAGGACTCTGTCCGCGATTGGCAACAGAACCAGCCATTCGTGGGCTGCGCGATATGAACGGCTAGCCAATAGAGCTCCCCTACTCACGTTTCAACTCTACGCTTGCAAAACAGCTACATTTTCAAAATAACTACATTTTCAAAATAATAACACTTGTAAAGCAACCAGGTTTTCAAACGACTGGGTTTCCGAGACGACCGGATTTTCGAAACAGCCAGGTTTTGAAATAACAACGCTTTCAGAACGGCAAGTACAATCAGCGAATACAAGAGGACAAACATGGCGGATCGATGGAGCCTGATTTTCGACGCAGATGGAACACTTGTGAATAGTGAACCCCTGCTGGCCAAAGAGTTGGAAACCACCTTTCGCCAGTTGGACCTTCCCTTTGAAGCAAATCAGTACATGCTTGAGTACCGCGGCGTGGCCTTCCCTTTTATTCTGGAGCAGCTTGAAAGGGAAAATGGTCGCAAAGTGGATAACGAAGAGACTCGCCAACGGCTCGAGGCTGAAATGCGTAGCCGACTCGAACTGAGAATGGAACGAGAACTGGAATCCATTGAGGGTATCAAGGAAGCCCTAGATAAACTGAGTGATTTTCCCCGCTGCGTTGCTTCAAATGGGCCGTTACGAAAAATCCGCTTATCCATGCGGCTTAGTGGATTGGCACCCTATTTCGGTGATCACCTTTATTCTGCTTATGAAGTCGGTAGTTGGAAGCCGGATACCGGGCTTTTCCTTTACGCGGCAAAACAACTGGAGACGCCACCGGACCACTGCATTGTGATTGATGATGCGGATGTGGGATTGAAGTCAGGACTGGCCGCAGGTATGCATGTCATCCATATCAACCGCTTCAGTGAACGTGAAAAAACACTGGAAGGGGCCCATGAGATTCATCATATGAATGAATTACCGGGTATGGTTGAAAAGATCATTCGTGCCCATACTTAATTAACTTGTGTACAAACGATCTATAAGGGAAGAAACAGGGTTAACCCTGATACAGCTGAACCAATAGGGAACTCGTCCCATTATATGGACTCTAACAGGAAATAAACCGGCTGTGTACAGGCTCCGATACTCGCGCTTGGCTACTGCAATGTTCGCTGGAACATGCAATAAAAACAGCTATCGAATTTAGGGTGAGTCATGGTTGGAAAGTCTTATAGGTGAAGAAGTACCCTCATCGATTGTGCATCCATGAACAGCTGAAATGCCACTTGTAGCAGAGAGAAAAGTCCTCTCATTGGCAGTGGCAGAAACACTTGCAGCCTTGAGCGATATCCGACGAAGATACAACTCAAGGTTTGCCTACCAGAATCAATACCACGCCCTCTCACAGGGGCCTGAAAAGTGAGGCATAACGATGTCTTCAGATAACGATGCAAATGTCATTAATGGTCTGTTTGACCGACTCGAACAAACCGAAAAACAAACCGGTGCGCGTGATAGCAATGCCTATCAGCTGATCACGAAACGTGTCAATGAGCAGCCTGCCGCTCCTTACTATATGGCGCAGACCATTCTGATTCAGGAAGCAGCCCTCAAACGTCTGACTGAACGTGTCGAAGCGCTGGAACAACAAGTTCGCTCCCAGCAGAGTCAATCACAGCAATCCAGCGGTGGTTTCCTGTCGGGTATCTTTGGCGGTAACCGCCAGCAATCCGCCCAGCCCAGTCGGCCGGCACCTCAACCACAAGCGGCACAACCCGGTTGGGGTACTCAAAGTGCTCAGCCTCAGGCCCAGGCGGCTCCTTCTGGTGGGCGAAGCTTCCTGTCCGGCGCACTGCAAACTGCTACCGGTGTCGCGGGAGGTATGGTATTGGGTAATGTTCTAACCAATATGTTCGAAGGACATCACGGTGAAGACATTGTGAATGGCGCAAGTAACAATAGCGACGCCGGTTATGATCAGGGTTATGACCAGGGGCTACAGGATGGTAGCTATGACGCCGGTTATGACGATGCTTCTCAGCAGGATGCCGGTGGTTGGGGTGACTCTCAGGACATCGGCGGTGGCGATGATTTTGGCGGCGGTGACGACTATTTCTAATCCTATCGGTTAGTCACTCCTGCTGTCCGCACTGGGCGGTTTCCAAACCAAATCGGCCATGCGATCAAATACAAACACTCTGTGCTTTGGCATGGAGTGTTTTATTATAATACCCGGCTATCGCATACACTTGCTGCCCATTTGAACAGAGTTAATCCTTTAAGGGTAACAAACTGGTTAGATTGTAACCTCATGCTGGTACGTAGCATGCCTACTGTACTAGCTTGTCTACTGTACTGGGTTGCCTACAATAGCTCCCCCTCTTTCCGACGATAGCTTTCCTTTGGCAGGATCTTCTCATATGGCCTGAGCATGCACCTTTGCAAGCCGCCGCTAATCATGTTTATCCACGCCTACCGTGAAAATCCGCTTGATATCAATACATGAAAACACGTGTTCCTTTTATTCTACACTTGGCACGGGGATCCAACAAAGACGGGATAAATTGTCATATCTTCGCCACTCATCAGCGAAAAGTCGCTTATAAATATGAAATTGCATAAAAATCACGCCATAATCATGTAAAAAATATCTTATGCGATAAAGGTATGGTAAATTAAAAACAGTGTTTCCTTATGGCAACATAAACTTGATAACACCATCATAAGATCAAACCTACTTCCACAGGATTGCTTGTCGTGGCACATACTCTCTTGAAAAAGTCTTCCCTTTTCCTGGTGGGCGCGTCTCTCATGGGGGCTGCATTGCCTGCCATGGCGGATATCACCGATTTCACCGTTCTGGATGACCCTGCGAGCGCAAAATCACCTTTTGTCGGAAACGCAGAAGCCGGCTATACGGGTAACTCCGGTAACAGTAGCAGTTCCAACTTGAATGCAGCATTTACCTCAACCTGGTACCACAATCCATGGTCCTACAGCCTATGGGCAAATGCGACCAACAGTAAATCAAGTGGTTCACGTACAGGTGAACGTTATGGTCTGGGTGGCCGTTCACGTTACAACCTGGACAAACTCAATTATCTGTTTGGACAAATGAGTTGGGAAAGCAATCGTTTCTCAGGCTATCGCGATCGCTATATTGTGGACGGGGGTTACGGACGTCAGATCTGGACTGGTCCCAACAATACATTGGCTGTAGAGGTAGGTCCCGGTTTCAGGCACGACGTATACACCCACGGGGCTGGCAGTAAAAACCGTATTATTCTGTACGGAGCCGCAACTTATACACACCGGTTCTCGAAGAGCGCAACATTCTCCGAGAAGCTGGCAACCGAAATTGCAGCAGGAAATACAACGACCAGCTCAGTAACGGCTCTAAATGTTGCCATTAACAGTCGTTTCACCCTCGCTCTGAGCTATAGTCTCGAAAACAATACGCATCCTTATGGTGGGGCAACGCATAAAACTGATACCACTACGGCAGTATCCATCATTTACGGCTTCTAATGACAGCTCGCTGTATCTGAATAGGTAATGAAGAAACCGGCCTTTAAACATCTTGTTTAAAGGCCGGTTTTTATTGGCACATTGTTTCATTTAAATAAATTTTTTTAGAATAAAACGCCAAAAAAACTCATGGAATACAAAACAACAACGCGTTAACATAACTATATACGCAATTCACTGGAAAGCACCCATAAGGTAGGCTTCCCAGCCAGCTCAATCTTCCCGATCCGAAAGTAGTTGATACTGGTTTATGCGTACTCTAATGATCTGTAGGGTTCGATGAGGACTCCCCCTGCAGTGGATACTTGTTTATTATCGGGACGGTTCACCATGAGTAGCGTCAACATCGATTGGAATACACTGGGTTTTGATTACATCAAAACGGATTATCGCTTTATCTCGTACTGGAAAGAGGGTAGTTGGGATAACGGTACATTAACCGAAGACAACAAACTGCATATCAGTGAAGGCTCTACCGCCATTCATTATGGTCAGCAATGTTTCGAAGGTCTGAAAGCTTATCGCTGCAAGGACGGAAGTATCAACCTGTTCCGTCCGGATCAAAATGCAGCGCGCATGCAACGTAGTTGTGCAAGATTGTTAATGCCGGCCATCTCTACCGAAGATTTCATTGATGCGTGCAAAAAGGTTGTACTTGCCAATGAAGCCTATATTCCGCCTTACGGAACGGGTGGCTCGCTTTACCTGCGTCCGTTTCTGATCGGTGTGGGTGATAACATCGGTGTTCATTCTGCCCCGGAATTCATTTTCTCCGTATTTGTGACACCGGTAGGCGCCTATTTCAAAGGTGGCATGAAGCCCACAAATTTCATTGTTTCCAGTTATGATCGTGCTGCACCTCACGGTACTGGGGCTTCAAAAGTGGGTGGCAACTATGCGGCAAGCTTGCTCCCCGGTGCAGATGCCCAGAAGAAAAACTTCGCTGACTGCATCTATCTGGACCCGGAAACACATACCAAGATCGAGGAAGTAGGTTCAGCCAACTTCTTCGCCATTACTCACGATGACCGTTTTGTAACACCAAAATCACCCTCCATTCTGCCGAGTATTACCAAATATTCGCTGCTGGATCTGGCCAAACGTCGTGGTATGGCTGTTGAGGAAGGCGACGTCTTCATCGACAAACTATCGGACTATAAGGAAGCAGGTGCCTGTGGGACAGCCGCAGTAATTACACCCATCGGTGGTATCCAGAACAAGGATGACTTCCATGTGTTCTACAGTGAAACAGATGTGGGCCCCGTCACCAAATCGCTCTACGATGAGCTGGTAGGCATTCAGTATGGAGATGTTGAAGGACCTGAAGGCTGGATCGTCAAGGTCAAGTAACGTCATGACCAAGCCCCTGCAAGGGCATTGGTGAATACGGGAAAAGGGCGTGATTCATGAAATCACGCCCTTTTCTTATGGATATAACAAGTGGAAAGATGCGCGCAATGCCCTCCCACGCAATTTACCGCTCCCCTTCCTTTCCTGCCTTTCACATGCAAGGCATGAAAACATTATGCGCAGCGAGAGAACAGGGCTTCCAACTGAAAATCAGGCATGGAACGTGCTCTCAATGCTTTCAGTGTATTCGACAGGTAGTCGCGGCTTGAGCCACATTTCCCTCGTGCCTGTGAAAAAACCTGCTTCAATACTGAATCTGGTTGATACCCTGCATAGTTGCCACGGTCAGGTTCCAAAACGAACCCCAGCGCCTGAATATGACGACCATCATCCAGGGCACAGTCCAGCCATTCCGGACGATAGGAGTCATCCGGCATTTCCCGTCGCCAAAGCGACTTCAGTTGGGTCCTCAGGTTTTCCCTTGGCAACCGATAAACCATGCCTCGGCACTCACCGCCTTCGTCGAGCCCCAGCACCAACCCGGGCAGCTCTGGCGTTCCCCGATGGATGCGAGACCAGAGATTCAACCCTCGATGGAATCCCCTGATGCCCGCTGACATACATTCTACGGAAGGGCCTTCTGGTTTCCAAATCAAAGAGCCGTATGCGAATAACCAGATATCTTCCTCTCGTTGTTGTGACAACATGCTGGCAATAGATGCATCAAGTTCTTCATCAGAATAAAGATGGGACTGGGGTAGCTGTGGGGGATAGCACGGCATCGAACCAGACTCCAACCAGGAAGGATTGGCAGGGTGAGGAATGCTGGAGTCATATAATTCGATCATGGGCTTTGCTCTTCTGTGGCCTATCAACGTCCGAATGTCATGCTATCTTCCAAAAAGGGATAAATTGCCAGTATCGTGCTGGGGATAGAGGCATCGGCCCCACGAAAAAGTTTACCGATGGGACTGTCATTATCCTAACGCCGCATACCACTTTGAAAAAGGAATTTAAAAATATTTTTTTATATCCAAAAGTAATTTAAAAAACGTAATTCAAAACGATGCATTCAAAAAGAACGCAGTTCAACATAACCTTGAATAAGTAGCTTTCCTGTGCAAGACAGACTCCAGGCCCTTACCTCACCCTCTGGACAAAGATGCCATAACATTGGAAACGAGCTATAGCAGCATTATTCAATCAACAAAGAAGAGCAAATGTCGATATTCATACTGAATTAAGTATCCCAACAAAAAATGCCTATAGATGAGGTCACACTACCAGTACACTAAACAGGTATCGGAGAGCGATAGGTATACCCAATCCACTTCATGCAACTAATCAATTATTCGTGTTGTATTACGTCCGATAATATCAAATCACTAACAACTACCTCTCAGGAGTGTACGCGACATGTCATTGCTAAACACCAAAATCAAACCCTTCAGAGCAACAGCCTTTCATAATGGCGACTTCGTGGAAGTAACCGAAGAAACACTGAAAGGTAAATGGGCAGTTGTCTTCTTTTATCCGGCTGACTTCACTTTTGTCTGCCCCACTGAACTTGAAGATCTGGCCGATATCTATGATGAATTCACCAAATTTGGTGTTGAAATCTACAGTGTTTCTACTGACAAACACTTCACTCACAAAGCCTGGCATGAAACGTCACCCGCAATCGGCAAGCTCCAGTATCCGATGATCGGTGACCCGACTGCTGTTATTGCCCGCAACTTTGATGTCTACATTGAAGAAAATGGCGTTGCTGAACGTGGTACTTTCCTGATCAACCCTGAAGGTGTCATCAAAGCGGTAGAAATCAGTGATGAAGGCGTGGGCCGTAAAGCGGATGAGCTGCTGCAGAAAGTTAAAGCGGCACAGTACATTGCGCAGCACCCCGGTGAAGTTTGCCCCGCAAAATGGAAAGAAGGCGCTGAAACACTGTCTCCTTCTCTTGATCTGGTTGGCAAAATCTAATCCTTCGGGCAAATACATAACCCCGTAATGATTTCCGGGTCAGGATATGACGAAGTCGCCTGATCCGGGCCCCACCTACTTCATTTCCGAACAGCCTTGTCCACCACGCTGCTCTTGCCGTAAATCCGGTAAGGATGGTGAGTCGGCATTCGTTTTGAATTCCAGGGGCTTACACTATTGGCTTTCCAGCAAATGCTGGCCGTATCCACGCAGGATGCGACGTTTTTCGAGGTATACCATCCGATGTTAGACGACAATCTCAAATCGCAACTTAAAGGCTATCTGGAGCGTGTAACACGTCCTATCGAGATCGTGGCCTCTCTGGATGATAGCGATAAATCCCGCGAAATCCTGTCTCTGCTGCAGGATATCGCCAGCCTGACAGACAAAGTATCACTGGATGAAAAGGGAGATCACCCTCGCCGTCCTTCCTTTTCACTGGGAACACCCGGTGAAGATATTCATGTTCGCTTTGCGGGTAACCCCATGGGGCATGAATTTACTTCCCTGGTACTGGCACTGTTGCATGTGGGAGGCCATCCTTCCAAAGCCACACAAGAGATCATCGAGCAGATCAATAGTATTGAGGGCAAACAGGAGTTCCAGACTTACATCTCCCTGACCTGCCAGAACTGTCCTGATGTTGTTCAGGCCTTGAACCTGATGGCCGTGCTCAATCCAAACATTAGTCACACGATGATTGACGGCGCACTCTTCCAGGAAGAAGTTGCCGAGCGCGAGATCATGTCCGTACCAACGGTCTACCTGAACGGTGAACGTTTTGGGCAAGGTCGCATGAGCCTCGAAGAGATTGTCGGCCAATTGGATACTGGTGCGGCAGCACGCGAAGCTGAAAAACTCAATGCCAAGGCACCTTTTGATGTACTCGTTATCGGCGGTGGGCCAGCCGGTGCTTCCGCTGCGATTTATACCGCGCGTAAAGGAATCCGTACCGGTATCGCTGCTGAACGCTTTGGCGGTCAGGTCCTGGATACCATGGACATCGAAAACTTCATCTCGGTAAAACGTACAGAAGGCCCTAAATTGGCAGCTGCGCTCGAAGAGCACGTGCGTGATTACGATGTCGATATCATGAACCTGCAAACAGCAGAAAAACTGATTCCTGCAGCGAAGGAAGGTGACTTGCACGAAGTCGTATTCGCTAATGGCGCCAGCCTGAAAACTCATGAGCTGATTATCGCCAGTGGCGCACGTTGGAGAACCATGAATGTTCCCGGCGAAGCAGACTACACCACCAAAGGGGTGACCTACTGCCCTCACTGCGATGGCCCACTCTTCAAAGGGAAACCGGTTGCGGTTATCGGCGGCGGCAACTCAGGGGTTGAAGCGGCGATTGATTTGGCTGGACTGGCGTCCCACGTCACATTGCTTGAGTTCGGCAGTGAATTGCGTGCCGACGCTGTTCTTCAGCGCAAACTCAATAGCTTGCCCAATGCAACTGTCATTACCAATGCCGAGACGACAGAAGTCGTCGGTGATGGTAAAAAAGTGACCGGCCTCGAATACAAGGACCGTAACGATGGCAGCGAGCATTCACTGACGCTGGACGGTATTTTCGTACAGATTGGGCTCTCTCCCAACAGCCATTGGCTAAAAGATACTGTCGAGCTTAATCGTGCAGGCGAAGTCGTGATCAATGAACGTGCTCAAACATCCATCCCGGGTATCTACGGTGCTGGAGATGTGACCAATGTTCCCTACAAGCAGATCGTTATTGCCATGGGAGAAGGTTCCAAAGCTGCTCTTTCTGCCTTTGATAACCTGATTCGTACTACTTGATTGAGGTTGTTTGATCCGGGCAAATTGGCGGGCAGCAACCGCTCGGACAATTAATCGACCTGATACAAACGCTTGAATGCCCGAAGGATGAAACCCCATCTTTCGGGCATTCTCCGTTTAATGAAAGAGCAAGAGACTATCAACGGATGGTACGTTTGGATGACGCATCCCGTTAGCTGTAGTTCCTTCTCAAGCTTCTTCTCATCCGCCCCTTTTGCTGCTCCCGCTCTCGCCCCTTCTTTTTAACACAAAAAAAACCTCACATTACATGCGAGGTCTTCGATCATAATGTACTGTTAGCCTGCAGCATCAACAGAAAACATATCCTATTGAGCTGCTGTTACATCATTACTCTTTCACATCCATATATTCACTTGCCCAGGCACGATATTCATCGACAGTAGAATACTTGGTCGATAAATCGCTGGCAGAAAGCTCGGAATCTGCGCCCCCACGCTGTTTACGCAGGCAATCATAGGTTGCTTTAATGGAGGCGAAATAGGCCGCGTGCCCATTTACAACAATACGAACCCCCAGGCTTGCCAGTCGATCAAGATCACGCAGTTCAGGGTTGCCATAGGCGATCAGCATCAAGGGAACACTGACGTGTGCTGCAATCTTTTCCAGATGCTCCACATCACGAATACCCACGATACAAATACCATCAGCACCTGCACTCTGATACATGTTGATGCGTTCGATGAGCAAGTCATCATTCAATACTTTGGCGTTTGTACGTGCAAAGATAGAAAAATCAGGATCAACGCGTGCTTCTACCGCCGCACGGATTTTTCCAACCATCTCTTCGGCAGAAATAAGATCGGTAGACTTGTGACCATACTGAGCCGGTAGCAGGGTATCTTCCAGCGTAATCATGGAAAGACCGGAGCGTTCGAGTTCAGTAACGGTACGCATGCAATTCAGTGCATTGCCATAACCGTTGTCAGCATCTGCAATCACAGGCAACTGAGCCACGCGACCGATACGTGTCGCCTGTTCAACAAATTCACTCAGAGTAACAAGGGCGAAATCAGGGGCTGCCAACACTTGTAGTGCAGCGACTGATCCTCCCAGGATACCGACCTCGAACCCCAGATCGGCAGCAATACGAGCAGACATGGGATCGAAAACCGAGCCTGCATCAAAACATTTATCGCCTTTCATCAGTTCTTTGAACTGAACACGCAGTTGATGCTGCGATTGAATACTCATCAAATAACTCCTACCAGAGTGTAAATAGTCTCAGCCATACTGAGTTATATATAGCTATAGTATACTACTAATTGCTAACAGCCGTGCGCAGCGCGTAATAAACCATCGTTATCATGGCACGTTTCATGCTTTAGGAAGTTATAGCGTAACGATTGATACAGTATAATAGGCAGCCCGGAGGAATTGAGGAAGCCCCGTCCACCTTCTCTATCAGGGAGACCACCAGTATCGTATAAAGAGCTCTATGAGAGTAATGAGCCAAAAGCACTATACTCGGGAAGCCTCGACACGAGCTGCGAGTTGCTCAAGTTTCCGATCATGAATATTCAGGGAGCGTAAATCATGAATTGTATTGGCGAGATATTCCTGACATGAGCCCAGAACCCCGTACCCTGTCTTTAGTTTATGTATCACGGTTTCTTCAGTAAGATCAGTAACATAACGCTCATGATGCGTATTGGCCACGAAAACGATGGCCCACAACCTTCCATTTTGGCTAGCTTCTTGATCGTCAGTCGCCAATTTTACCCAACGCGGATAATACGCTTTGGTGAGCATTTCCCTTCGCCATACCAGCAAGAGTTCTTCCGCCAGATTTGACTCAGGCATGTGGATCGCGACACCCCGACAGGAACCTCCCTGTTTGAGAGCCAACATCAGCCCGGGATGCTCAGGGGAACCTCGCCCGTGCGTCAACTCCAGGCAAAAATCTCTATGATAACCATAAAGCCTTGCTGTTTTCCTGTCATCCACTTCAACGCAGGGGTTCCAGATCAATGATCCATAGGCGAACAGATACACGCCTCCTTGCTGGGCTGCCTCTTCCGGGCGAGTATCCAGCATGTGCTGGATGGAAACTTTCAATGCCTCTTCACTGGCCAATGAAATATTCGGAAAGTGCTGACACAGATAATCTCGGACAAGATTGTTCATGAGCGTATGACGCGTCATGGGGATTGATTGTACCGGAAAGGAAGAGTGCTCTTTTTCCATTGAAAACCGTCAGAAAAACGAAATGAATCAGCTTACCCACTTGTTAAGACAGTCAGGTTCAGCAGTATTCACGAAAGGGAATGAGTATTTTGCCGAGAAACAGCGGGGAAAATTATACGTTACTCCCCACATTATACCAATTCGGCAACACGCCATAATACTTTTGCATGAGGACAGGCCTATAACGTACTCAGGCTCGGGCGGACCGACAGTACTTTACAAAAGACAGTACTTTACAAAATATGCAGAGGCCGGAAGAGGTAATACTCTTCCGGCCTCTGATATGCTTCGATATTGATCGTGACTAAAATCGATGACGGGTGGAATGGCTCGCTCTATCCTTCAAGTGTTGGCGCCATAGCCTCTTCTTCTTGTATCGAAATGATGCCGCTTACACCTGAAGGTAATCAAGAATACCCTCAGCTGCTTTTCGGCCTTCGTACACGGCCGTCACAACCAGATCAGAACCACGCACCATATCCCCCCCGGCAAAGATCTTCTCGTTGCTGGTCTGGAAGGCGAAATGAAGTTCTTTGGTAAGATCTTCTTCTGCGGCAATTACACGGCCACGCCCGTCAATCTCGACACTATGGTCTTCAAACCAGTTGATTTCCGAGGGCTGGAAACCAAAAGCGACCACAACAGCATCTGCCTCGATAAACTCTTCCGAGCCGGGGACGACTTCAGCACGTTGCCGACCATTTTCGTCCGGTTCCCCCATACGGGTACGGGCCAGTTTTACACCTTTCACTTCACCATTGTTACCACTCAAGATTTCAATGGGCTGGCGATTGAACAGAAACTCGACCCCTTCTTCACGTGCATTTTTCACTTCTCGACGTGATCCCGGCATATTGCCTTCATCACGACGATAGGCACACATCACCTTCTGTGCTCCCTGGCGAATAGCGGTACGGTTGCAATCCATTGCCGTATCCCCACCACCAAGTACAACGACACGTTTTCCCTGCATGGAAATGTAATCTGCCGGTGTCGTGCTATAGCCAAGGTTATAATTGATATTGGAAATCAGGTAATCCAGCGCTTTATGGACGCCTTTAAGCTCTTCGCCGGGAAATCCACCTTCCATGTATTTGTAGGTCCCCATGCCCATAAAGACAGCATCGTATTCCTCCAGCAGCTCATGCATCTGGATATCACGCCCGATTTCAGTGTTAAGACGGAACTCAACGCCCATCTCTTCGAGAACACTACGGCGCCGGCGAATAATATGCTTTTCAAGCTTGAATTCGGGAATACCGAAGGTCAGCAGGCCTCCAATTTCGGGGTAGCGATCAAATACCACGGGTTTAACCCCATTACGTACCAGAACATCGGCACAGCCGATTCCCGCAGGCCCGGCACCAATAACCGCAACCCGCTTGCCGGTGGGCACCACGTTGGTCATATCCGGGCGCCACCCCAGTGCGAAGGCCGTATCAGTAATGTATTTTTCGACAGAGCCAATCGTTACTGCACCGAAACCATCGTTCAGTGTGCAATCTCCCTCACACAAACGATCCTGTGGACAAACACGTCCACAGACTTCCGGAAGTGAGTTGGTCTGATGGGAAAGCTCTGCCGCTTCAAGGATATTGCCATCGGCGACCAGCTTCAGCCAATCAGGGATGTAGTTGTGCACCGGACACTTCCATTCGCAATAAGGGTTACCACAGGCCAAACAACGGTGTGCCTGTGAGGCCGCCTCATTAGGGCGAAAAGGTGCATAGATTTCCGAGAAGTCACGTGCACGGGTGCGGGCGTCCTTTTTCTCGGGATCACGCCGACCAACATCCAGAAACTGAAAATTGTTTGATAAACGTTCTGCCATGGGATGTTTCTCCCTCATCTATCCTGCAAGCCATTACGGCGAGGATTTCATCAAAACTGGTCAGGCAATGCCCGCAGGCATGCCACAGGTTATTCCGCGTTACGACTGGGTAAGGCCAGAAGCGATTTCAGACTGGCTGCTTTCGGTTTGACCAGCCAGAAGTGGCGCAGGTAGTCGTTGAATTCATCCAGAATATGTTTGCCCCAGGCGGAGCCTGTTTCGCTGACATATTCCTGAATCACTTCACGCAGATGGCGACGATACGCTTCCATCTCTTCCGTATTAATACGGCGAATTTCGACCAGTTCATAGTTGTAGCGATCCACAAAATCACGGTCTTCATCAAGAACGTAAGCGAATCCACCTGTCATCCCTGCCGCAAAGTTGACTCCTGTGCGGCCCAACACGCAGACGACACCGCCAGTCATGTATTCACAACCGTGGTCACCGACACCTTCAACGACGGCATGAGCCCCGGAATTACGCACCGCAAAACGCTCACCCGCTTGCCCCACGGCAAACAGCTTCCCGCCTGTTGCACCATAGAGGCAAGTGTTGCCAATAATGGTCGTATGCTGTGTTTCACAACGGTTGCCTTCCGCTGGTTTGATGACCAATTTACCGCCGTTCATCCCTTTACCAACATAATCGTTGGCATCGCCGGAGAGCGTCATTTCAAGCCCGCGAGCATTCCACACGCCAAAACTTTGCCCGGCCACCCCTTTCAGCGAAACCTTGAGCGGATTACTTAATCCGGCTTCACCATAACGGCGTGCAATTTCACCAGAGACGCGAGCGCCCAATGAGCGGTCACAGTTGGTGACATCAAAGGAGAATTCTCCCCCTGTATCGTTCTCGATCGCATCCTGCATGGCACCCAGCATTTCCATGTTCTTGGTCCCCGGGTCATGCGGACGGTTACGATCCACGGTACAGAATTGCGGAGCATCCGCTGGAACATGGTCATTGTGCAGTAGTCGATCAAGGTTCAGCCGGTGTTGCGAACGAGTATCCCCTTCGATTTGAGTCAACAGGTCTGTCCGGCCAATCAGGTCCGTAAGCTTGCGAACCCCCAGACTCGCCATAATTTCACGAACTTCTTCAGCAATGAAATGGAAGTAATGCTTCACCATTTCGACGGTACCGCGGAAATGTTCTTCACGCAGGCGTTCATCCTGAGTCGCGACACCGGTTGCACAATTGTTCAAGTGACATATTTTCAGGTATTTACAACCAAGCGCCACCATGGGAGCGGTACCAAAGCCGAAGCTTTCTGCGCCCAAAATGGCCGCTTTGATCACATCCAGCCCCGTTTTCAAACCACCGTCTGTCTGCACCCGGATCTTGTGACGAAGCCCGTTGATACGTAATGACTGATGAACTTCCGGCAGCCCTAACTCCCATGGGGAGCCAGCGTGCTTGATGGAAGTAATCGGACTTGCTGCCGTTCCCCCGTCATAGCCGGAAATGGTGACCAGATCCGCGTAGGCCTTGCCGACGCCTGCGGCGATCGTGCCTATACCGGGCTCAGAGACCAGTTTTACCGAGACCTGAGCTTTCGGATTGACCTGTTTCAGGTCGAAAATCAGCTGGGCTAAATCCTCGATTGAGTAAATATCATGATGAGGGGGGGGTGAAATCAGCGTCACCCCTGGAACAGCGTATCGCAAACGTGCAATCAGGCTGTTGACCTTGGCACCCGGTAGCTGACCGCCTTCACCGGGTTTTGCCCCCTGTGCCACCTTGATCTGCATGACTTCAGCGCTCGCCAGATACGCAGGCGTTACCCCGAATCGGCCGGAGGCCACCTGTTTGATCTTCGAGTTCTGAATTGTGTTATACCGGGCCGGGTCCTCCCCACCTTCACCTGAATTGGACCGGCCACCCGTCTCGTTCATGGCTTGTGCAAGGCTGGCATGCGCTTCCGGTGACAAGGCACCCAATGACATTCCGGCGCTGTCAAAACGCGGCAACAGATCCTCGATGGGCTCGACTTCTTCCAATGGGATCGGCGTTTGCTCCGAAGAAAGCTTGAGCAAGTCACGCAAGGTGGCGACAGGACGCTCGTTGACCAAACGGGCAAACCGCTTCCACTCCTGATAATTACCCTGTTGAACAGCGGCTTGCAGCGCCTTGACCACATCAGGGTTATAAGCGTGATATTCGGCACCATGGACGTATTTGAGCAATCCACCGTGACGAATCGGCTTGCGTGCAAGTTCAGCTTCACGCGACAACATCACCTGTTGCATCTGGAGTTCGGCGAAGCCAGTCCCTTCAATGCGGGTTGCCATGCCGGGGAAGCAAAGATCGACAACTTCGCTATTCAGGCCAACACCATCGAACAACAGTGAGCCCCGATAGGAAGCAATATGGGAAATCCCCATTTTCGACATGATCTTGAGCAAGCCTTTTTGCAACCCTTTGCGATAATTCTCGCGAATTTGTGCTGCGTCCCCTGATAAATCTCCTGAACGTTGCATATCCGCCATGACCTGATACGCAAAGTAGGGGTAAATAGCTGTTGCTCCGGCACCAAATAAGACCGCCATCTGGTGGGAATCACGCGCGAAGCCTGTTTCGACAATCAGGTTCACTTCCGGGCGAATAGCCAGCTTGCCCAGATGGGCATGTACAGCACCTACGGCAAGTGCCGCATGAATAGGTAACTGCCCTTTTTCAAGCACCGCATCACTGAGAACAAGGATGACCTTATTATTTCGAGCGGCCTCAACGGCTTGCTCGCAGAGGTTTTCTATCGCCTGTCTCAAGCCCATTTCATCAGGGTTATAGGCCATGGAAAGTCGCTGACTCTGCAATGAAGCATCTTCAAAGGATGTCAGCGCCTTGAATTTCCTGGGAGAAAGAATGGGCGTTGTCAGAATGACACGGTTGGCATGATCCGGCGTGGCCGTGAAAACGTTGCGCTCGGCACCGAGGCAGGTTTCCAGCGACATGACAATGGATTCACGCAAGGGGTCAATGGGCGGATTCGTGACCTGCGCGAATTTTTGGCGAAAATAGTCGGTCAGCAAACGAGGCTGACGGGAAAGCACAGCCATGGGCGTGTCATCCCCCATGGACCCCACGGCTTCCTGCCCAAACTCGGCCAATGGAGTCAGCATCTGGTCGCGCTCTTCATAGCTGACCAAAAAGGTTTTTTGCAAGCGCACGACTTCGTCATGCGTCATGGGTTCGAAGGGAATGAGCTCAGTCAGCGCTGATTCAATGTAATACGCTTTTTCTTTCAACCAGCGTTTATAGGGATACGCTGATTTCAGGCGGTCACTGATGTCATCCGTATGAAGCAGTTCACCGGTATACGTATCAACGGCCAGAATTTGCCCGGGGCCGACACGACCTTTGGCAACCACACGTTCAGGGGATACATCGTTAACGCCGACTTCAGAGGCCAATGTGATATAGCCATCATCGGTAATGACCCAACGTGCGGGGCGCAGGCCGTTACGATCCAGCGTACAGATCGCATGGCGCCCGTCCGTCACTACAATACCAGCTGGGCCATCCCACGCTTCCATATGCATGGAGTTGTATTCATAGAAGGCTCGCAGGTCGGCGTCCATGATCTGCATGTTCTGCCAGGCAGGCGGCACCATCAGGCGAATGGCCCGATGCAATTCCATCCCGCCGGTCAGCAGGACTTCGAGCATGTTATCCATGCTCATGGAGTCCGACCCTTCAGTAGAGACAATCGTATTGAGCTCGGAAAGCTCGGGCAGCAGCTCACTCTTGAAGCTTTTACGGCGTGCATTGGCCCAGCTTCGGTTGGCCTCAACGGTGTTGATCTCACCATTGTGGGCGAGGAAGCGGAATGGCTGCGCCAAGGGCCAACGTGGCGCTGTGTTGGTGGAATAGCGCTGGTGAAATACGCAGATGGACGTCTGCATACGTTCATCGTTGAGATCCTGATAGAAGGTCGGCAAATCTGCCGGCATCATCAGGCCTTTGTACGAGATAACCTTGTGAGAGAGAGAGGATACATAAAAATCCTCGTCCTCGTGCAGCCGCTCTTCCGATTTGCGGCGTGCCATGAAAAGATCCACCGCAAACAGAGCATCATCTTCACGACCTTTAGCCGGTCCGACAAATAGCTGGCGAATACGAGGAAGACAAGCGAGTGCAATCGGGCCGCATACTTCTTTGTCGACAGGAACATCACGCCATCCATAAAGGGTAAGCCCACGGCTTTCGAGCTCATGCTCCATGACTTCACGCGCATGTGCTTCCTTTGCATCGTCGTCAGCAAAAAAAACACTACCCACGGCAAACTGGGAGCCCAGATCAACGTTGAAGAGTGCCTGAGCTGTTTCCTGCATGAATTGGGTGGGCATGCTGAACAACAACCCACAGCCGTCTCCAGTGCGATTATCAGAGTTGATACCACCACGATGAGTCATGCAGGCCAGAGAACGGATGGCAGTCGCAAGTAAATCATTGCTTTTCTTGCCCTGCATGTGAGCAATTAGACCAAAACCACAGTTGTCGCGGAAATCGGATGGCTGGTATAGACCCTGCTTCATGAATTGCCTCTCAAGATGCTAATCACTTGTTCGGTTGAGAGTATTGTTATTACGTGCCTCTCTTCGTCCCCCTTCTAAAAGCCAGTTGCGCAAGTTTTTTATATTCATAACGAAAAAGGGGGCAAGAAGAATACCGAGCTTTGTACTAATCAGGCAATAACCGAGATGCAATCAGAATAATTTGTAACAGGCTATTTGGTTTGATCATAACAATCCAAAAAATGAAAAATGATTAAAATTCAAAACGTTAACAGCAATCGATTCTCGTCATGTACACTTTTTGATCGATTAACGCCTACCAATATTTCCATGCCGATTTTGCATACCCTATGCAAATATTGGTTACACGCATCGGTCAAACGATTGTCAGCATCCTGATTTTACTTTGAGACCAACTTTGAATAACGGAACAACAAGCTTCAATTTTGAATTTTCCGAGAGAGGTTTATCGCTCATATACTATCAAGCATGTACACATGTATTTCGGCATATCGAATCGGAAATTTAGGCTTTCTTGTAAAAATCACACATAAAAAAAGTGCCCCCGCAAAAGGGACACTTTTGAACACTCTGTACTAGCGTCAGACCGACTGAACCCGTTTCGAATAATAGCGCACTGTTGGCTACTATTACTCCATTACAAATGCTTCATTACAAATGCTTCACTGCTATCGGCTCATCATCCTGGCTGTAAAGTAGAGGTTAGATACAGGCGTAAAGTTTAGACGCTTGCACGCTGTAATGTGCTTCTGGGGAAATCAGCAATAGCCTGATACAGCCCTGCTTCATCAACCTCGCTCTCTACCCGAGCGTCACCCAGTCGATTCAGTAGCACCAAACGAATGCCTTTATCGATAACTTTTTTATCATGCTTCATCAACGCAATGAAACGCTCGGCGCTCATCCCTTGAGGTGCTTCAATCGGTAACCCGGCTGCCAGCAGGATCTGCCTGACACGTTGAGTGTCCGCCTCGGTGATATCGCCCAATTTCTGACTGTAGTCAGCGGCCATCACCATACCGGTCGACACGGCTTCGCCATGCAACCACTGACCATACCCCTGATCCGTTTCAATGGCATGGCCGAAGGTATGTCCCAGGTTCAGCAATGCACGCACACCCTGCTCGGTTTCATCTTCAGCCACTACATCCGCTTTTATTTGGCAACTGCGCAGAATGGCATGACGCAAGGCTTCCGGTTTCAGTTGGCGCAGGTCCGCCATGTCGGACTCAAGCCAATCAAGAAATTCAGCGTCTCGAATAAAGCCATATTTGATGACTTCAGCTAGCCCGGCCGAAAATTCGGAAGCGGGCAAGGTATTCAACGTCAACGTATCAATAATAACGGCACGTGGCTGCCAGAAAGCACCAATCATATTCTTGCCGCGCGGATGATTGACACCCGTTTTACCACCTACAGAGGAATCTACCTGCGAAAGCAACGTGGTGGGCATCTGAATAAACGCAATACCACGTTGGTAACAGGCAGCGGCAAACCCGGCCATATCGCCAATAACACCGCCACCCAGGGCAATAATAGTGGCTCGACGATTGAAACCGGCAGCCAGAAGTGCATCCCAGACTCGTTCGACATAATCGACTGATTTGTACTGTTCACCGTCAGGCAATATGACCTCAGCCACCTCATACTCGGTCAGTTGAGACTTGAGCTGTTCAAGATATAAAGGCGCAACGGTGTCATTTGTCACAATCATGACCTGACGCCCGGCAAAATGGGGCGTATACAGTTCAGGTTGATCTATCAGGCCTTCACCTACATGGATGGGGTAACTACGCTCCCCCAGTGCTACCGTTAACGTCTGCATATCCTTCCTTAATGCTACTCATAATGCATGTAGGAGCGGCTAATGGGTACTTACTTGAGGAGCCGCTCTACCCTGCTCCTGGCCTTCACTTTATCGTTTGCTAGCGTAGTAGTGTGCTGACGTGTCTGCTTATCATCTGCGTTTACGTTCCACTTTAAAACATGAGCTACCCGTATTGTGTGGGTAGTGACGTGTTTATTTAGTCGTAGCGTGTTTCTGACGATAATTCTTTAGATTACGTTTTATTTCGGCAATCACGCCACGAGGACTACGCTTTTCTGTATTGATAATGATATGTGCGGTTTTTCTATAGAGGGGCTCACGCTCATTCATCAAATCACGCAGCTTTCGTTCCGGATTATCGCACTGAAGTAAAGGACGATTACGATCCTTCGCCGTACGTCTAAGCTGCTGCGACACGGAAGCATTCAAAAACACTACAACACCACGTTCCCTAAGGTACTGGCGGTTTGCGGCATATTTGATGGCACCACCACCGGTTGCCAGCACAATCCCCTCATGCTGGGTCAGCTGATCAATCACCCTGGCTTCCCGCGCACGAAAACCTGCCTCGCCCTCGACATCGAATATCCATGGGATATTGCACCCACAGCGATATTCGATCTCATGATCACTATCGACAAACGGGCTCCCCAGCTCATGAGCAAGGAGCCTGCCAATGGTACTTTTTCCAGAGCCCATTGGACCGATTAAAAAAATGTTGACCGGTTCCCGCATAATTACCTGCTACTCATTAATGATATTGGGCGTAAGAAAAACCAGTAATTCTACCTGTTCCTGCGCTTTTTCAGCATAGCGGAATAATTTTCCCAGTCCCGGAAGGTCACCCAACCATGGAATTTTTCGCAAATCATTGCTTTGCTTTTGCGATAGGATACCGCCAAGCACCACCGTTTCGCCATTATCAACGACGACTTGTGTTTTGATTCGATTGGTATTGATCGCTGGAAGCCCATTGAAATAGCGCCCTGCAACACTGTCATTCTGAATATCCACTTTCATTAATACCTTGTCATTGGCACGAATATGGGGGACAACCTCCAGCGCCAGTACCGCATCACGAAATGTAGTGTGGGTCGCTCCTCTCTTGCTACTGTTCTGATAGGGAATTTCCTGCCCCTGACGAATATTGGCAGGTTCACGATCCAACGTCATGATGCGTGGCTGTGACAGTGTCTGGCTTAATCCTTCCAGCTCCATCGCATTCAGTTCAAGCCCAATCTGTATATTTTTATTGATAAAGCCGAGTCCCAGCGCTCCACTGGGGGTTTCTGCATTGCCTAGATCAAGCCCCATCCCCATGGAGAGGCCGTCTGCCTGCCCAGAACCCAGGGAGACAGTCGTATCCGAGAAACCACGGCGTTCAATCGCCGGAGATAGCCCCATTTGCCCCCACCGGACTCCCAGTCGCCTCGACACATTTTCCCGCGCGACAACAATACGTGCCTCAATCTGCACTTGTCGCAAGGGAACATCCAGATGTACCAGCGTTTTGCGCAAACGATTCAAGCGCGAAGGGGTATCCGAGATAAGGAGTTGATTGGTACGCGCATCAACAGCGACATGTCCGCGCGACGAAAGCACCCCCGCCCCCTTCGATTCGTTCAGTAGTTGTGCCAGAGTTTCTGCACGTGCATGCTTCAGAGGAATTATATCCATGGTGAGCGGCGCTGTATCCCCGACTTGTTGCGTATCAGTGGAATCCCCCTGACGCTGTGGCACTATCCAAAGAACATCGCCCTTGCGCTGGCTCACCAACCCATGGGCATCCAGAATCAATGCCAATGCAGTGGACCATGGCAGCTGATTGAGCGCTAACGTCAAATGCCCCTCCACCTGATCCGAAACCACTATATCAATACCGGCAGACTCGGCCATCATCATGAGTGCCGATTTTATTGAAAGACCGCTGACATCCATGCTGACAGGGCCTGCTTTTTTGGCTTTCTCCGGAAGATCCAGAGCGCTCTCGGCAGTGATGCGTCTAGCGGTAAACGCCTGACGTTCCATGTTTTGTCGTTCTAGATTTTGTCGTTCCAGATCTGAGTGAACCAGGACGTGTTGAACTATGCCCGGGTGCTGGATATTTTGTTGCGCTAGTGAATGTGCAGTCTGCGGCTCCCTTGTCTGTGGGATCAATAGCAGACGGATACGATTGCCTTCTCTTTTCAACGAAAAATCCACAGGTCGATTCAGCGCCAGCATGACACGGGTGCGCTTTAGAAATGATTGCACTGTCACTTGCTGAATATAAGAATGCCCCGCGTGTTTTTCTGACAGCGAGGTACGCACACCCGGTAGAGTCAACATAATGCGAGCAGGCTTACCCAGTGTGATAGCCTGAACCTCTGCCCCAGTGGTATCGAAATCCAATAGCACTTCGAGGTGCTTTTCCCCCTTGCGCACAGAGATATCGCGTAACTCAATGGCATGGGCACTTTCCGTGAACAGAAAAAACAACATGCCAAGTGCACTTGCCCAAAGCCAGTATGCGGAGTGAAGGGGGCGCCAGGCTGACAATGCATACGGAAATAATCTACTCATGATTTACTGATTCCCCCAAACCATACTTGAGGACTCTAGTGACACGGGTACCGTCCGCATGTTCCAAGATCAGCACGCGCTTATCCACCGCAATCACTTTCAATTTGAGCGTGGGAATGAGCGCGCCCTTATCAACGATACAAGGGGCGTTTTCGCCAACCTTTACGAGTGCCTTTCTACCCCATTGATCACTAAAAGTACCCAGAAAGAGCACTTCAGGATTGTCCTTTTGTCTCTTCATGTGAGCATGATGAGGTGCCGTGGCTTCATTAGTTGAATAAGCGTGCACATCCGATGTCACTGATGAAATATCGGAGGATTCAACTGCTGATAGACCGAGTCGCTTTTCAAAAGGATTAAGGCGCGGTTTGTCAAAGCCTCCATGGGTGAGCTGATCCAACAATGCGGTCCCCTTGTTCAGTAGATCTATATGCGTCGATTGCTCTTCGGTGTGGATGTCTGCTTGTTTACTCGATAAGGCAGACGCCAAAAGGCGGGGTTCAATCCACGAAACGACAACGGCCAAACTGAGCAATTGGTTACCCTTGGCGAGTAAATTCGTTGTCACGTCAGCGCCTTTGCCACGGATGCTCGTTTTTTGAACACTCGCAACGGCCTTACTATTAATGCTACTGGGTAGCGCATAATCCACACTGCCAATGGGACTATCTGCAGGGGCAAATTCGATCGTCATCGCATCCATTGTCCAAATACTTTTTCCAACAGGATCAAGTAGAAATTTCATTATTCCGTTAAATTGACCTTCCAGAAGAAGGCTATAGGACTGCCGCCCCTCCTTCTCCAAAGGCATCAAATGGCGCAACACCAGCCCGCTCTCCTCCGCTCTTCTGGTCAATATTTCCATAGGGCTTACGGGGGCAGAGAGTTTATCCAGCAATGTCAGCCACTGGCGATGAATGGCCTTGCGCTGAGATGTCCACTCATCGTGTCTGGTGGATCGTAATCTTTGCGAATAGGCAGCAAGGGCAAGCTGTCGATGATAGGTACTTGTCGCATGCCACTTCGTCATAATCACCGACTGCCACCCGTACCCCACCACGCACATCGTTAAAGCGAACAGACATAACGGCACAGTTGTCGATAACCATTTGGGCCAAAAACGTGCGTCCTTTAGCTCCCAATGACATCCGGCCAAAGTACTTTCGCGAAAAATGGCGATCCACCGGTTAAAAAAAACCTGCGCACGCTTTAACGGCTGACCATGTCTTTCAAGAATTCCGTAAATGCCGAAGAGGTTAAAATCACTCATCCAACGGCCCCTCTGTCATCAGCTCCTTTTGATTTATCAAAGCGTCATCAACCGGAGAAGCATCTATCCCCTTCTCGTGGTGGGGGGCTTCATGCCTCGCTCTTTCGGTCATCGAAATACTATTGGTCGACAGAGCATCACTCATCGGTAGATCTTCATTTACATGCAGAGCTTCATTCATCAGTAAAGCTGCCATGGGAGCACAATCGTCGTTGGACACATCCCTGTTGGATAAGAAGGCTGTGTGTATGGGGAGCATACCGTTTGACGGCGACCTCCTCGCCCCCTCTACAGCCGAAGAAGTCAAAACTGCCCGCTGAGATACATCACACAGCGTCATTTTGAGCTGGGCGACACCTGTGATTGAACCGCTGTGACGGTGTGCGGTGTCGGGGCGAAATTCCCGTAATACAACGTTCATACTGCCATTCAGCGACCTGGCCTTGGTCATCAATTCATTGATTGCCGAAAAACGGCCAGAAACGGTAAACTCAATAGCATTCCTCTGCCATTCAATGCCATGAAGCAATACGGTACTTTCAGCCAACAATTGCCACCAATTGGCGACGGATTGGCGACGGTTGACCTGTTGCTGTAAAAACCGTGTCATGACCATCACACCGTGACGCTCATGGTGCATTGCCTGCACGTCTTGAAGACGCGGTGTAGCATTAGGGGCAGAATAACGTTCTGCTGAATCTGCCCGACCGAAATAGAACAATCCAAACAGGCACATTCCTCCCACGATTGAGCACAGCGTGATACCGCTAAAAATGGCAAAAATGCTACGCTTGAAGAGCGAGGCAGAGGATCTGTTACGCCATCCCGTCCCACCGTGAATACAGCGCCATACGTAACGCTTTGACCTTGATAGAATCGATTCTGATGCCCCCACATCTTCGTCGAAGGGCTCTTTTCGGGAACTGCCTATCTCTTGAACAACACATGATGAAATCTGGTTGTCACTTGAGAGATCATCCAGGAAATTACACTGAATCAGCATGTATATGCCCCCCGCCATGCGAGCGCCAGGGGCAGCGTATACCGTTCTTCACAAAGATCCGGTGTATTCGTCTCTTCCATCGAATTCGTTTTATCCAAAACAGAGGATAAAAACGTTTCGTTCAACGATGATGGGGAGAACAATAGAGAAGGCGAGAATCGCTTTACCGGTAAAGCGAGAGCTTTACTCAATATTTCTTCTGAATGGGCAAAAGGTTTACCAGCCAACCACAGTTGACTCAGGCGTAATGGATGCGAATGGGGGGCAAGACGCAACATCCCCGGAACCACATCCTCCTCACATCCACCAGACATCAGCTCACGCGCGCGTGCAAGGAGTTGTTCAAGCGCCGTTATCTCCTGAGAAGGACCGAAAGAGCTCAGCGTTTCACCTTGTTGACGGGGAACCGACAATACAAATGCGCAATGATCAAAGTAGCGATAAGCCAGCAACGCACGCCGATATCCTCGCGGTTTTAGTAACGGCTTCGATGAAACATCAGCAATGAATGTCATGGTGTCGGGGGGCAGAAGACGAGACTGATACCACCCGGCCAATGGGTGCCCCACGAATAAAATCAGTGCATGATCGGTATGATAGACAAGTGCGAAACCGGGCAGGAAACTTGCCAATCGAGCAAGCGCTACAGTCGTGGATTCGACCGCGATCAGGTTAAAACCCGCAGCGGAAAATGCTACCATGTACCGATTCAGTAGCGCCTGTCGGCACATGCCGAGATAGCAGGGAATCGTAGACGCAGTGCAGGCAGACGTCGCGGCTGACCGATTTTTACCTGTTTTTTTGCGCCCCTGAGGGGCTTTTTCAATGGGAAGGTCAAGCGCCACTTTATAGAGCCCAGCGCAAAACCCTGTTGTCAGCGGCGTGGACAACCGTTGGGAAAGCGCGTCTACATGGTGCGTAAGTCGAGTGGTCAGCGCATGTGGAGTTAGCCCCCGGGGGACGAAAAGGTTTTCTTCCAGAAGCCCATTATCCGGTAACAGAGTATGCGCGTTGACTTGCACTGGTTGAACATGTGAACGCTGGAAACAGGGTACCCTCAACCGTAAGGACAGTGCATGCAAGGCGGCGCTGTAGCCTTCAGGATAGGCTGGGCACGGCTCTTCCCCCGTTGCTTTCACCACGGGAGCCTTCCCTGAAAAATCAACCAGCACACCACGAAGACACCCGGATTCAGCCGCAATACCGATATGATATGCCCCTGAACTCTTGTATCGACTTGAGTGTCTCAACATTAATGATTTGCGTACTCGAGCTATTCGTTTACGCATCTGCAACATGCTGACATGCTTTATCACTGGCCCCAACTCCATGAGCTACCTATAATATAGTGCAGTTTTAACTCGTATGACTGAGTACGCCGTTGCAAAACGGCTAAGAAAATCCGTGATTGCTTTACGTTTTGTGTAATCAATATGACCCCCCTCCTGAGATGGGCTGTTTTGAATGAAGTCAACTAAACGCATAATCTTCCACCTCTTCTGGCTTGCGGTTTCCGTGATCGCAGCTGTGTTGCTTGCCGTTTCGGGCGCTGCCATTTATTTCATGCCCAGCCTTCCCAACGTGCACGCACTGGAGGACTACCAACTGGCCATGCCTCTGCGTGTCTATACGGCTGATCACAAACTGATCGGCGAATTTGGCGAGCAGCGGCGTACTCTGGTGACCTACAACCAGATCCCGACGGATATGGTCGATGCTTTCGTCTCCGCCGAGGATCAGGACTTTTTCCATCACGATGGTGTAGATCCCAAAGGTCTAGCCCGCGCAGCGCTTCAGCTTGCTCATCGGGGGCAGATCGTCTCCGGCGGTAGTACCATTACCATGCAGGTAGCGCGTAACTACCTACTGACGCTGGACCAAACCTTCGCGCGAAAAATCCGCGAGATCATGTTGTCGCTTCAGATGGAACGTATTCTGACCAAACAACAGATCTTCGAGCTCTATGCCAACAAGATCTATTTGGGGCAGGGTGCGTATGGCGTTAGTACTGCTGCAGAAGTCTATTTCGGCAAACCGCTGTCAAAATTAACCCTTCCGGAAGCAGCAACCATTGCGGGCTTGCCCAAAGCCCCGTCTACGCTTAACCCGATTACCGATCCTGAACGCTCACTGATTCGCCGTAACTGGGTTCTCTTGCGCATGCGCGACCTCGGATACATCACTGATCAACAGTACAAATCTGCGGTTGAAGCGCCCATCCACGTGCAACGTGCTCATAACATTGCTCAGGTGAAAGCCGGCTATGTAGCGGAGATGGCAAGGGAGTTTGCAGTGTCACGCTTCGGAAGCGCGGCTTATACCAATGGCTATACCATTACGACGACGCTGGATAGCAAAAAACAGAATGATGCCCGCAGTGCATTGATCGATGGATTAATGGCGTATGACGAGCGTCATGGATGGCGTGGGCCTGAGCGCACACAGATACCGGCAACCCTCGCCGAAGCCCAGAACACAGTAGATCGCCGAGGGCTCGAGCAGGAGCTTTCCGCTTCACCGGATGTTGAGCGCACCGCGCGTCAGGCCGCCGAACGTAGTAGCACCCATGTTCAGGGGCTGAATTTCGATGTATCCAATTGGGTAAAAGTACTTTCAAATACGCCGGCAATTGGCCCGCTTCAGCCCGCTATTGTGGTGGATACACAAGGCCGCAATATGCGTATCCTGCTGGCGAATGGTGAGCTGGAGACCCTTGACTGGTCAGACCTGCGCTGGGCAGCACGTGCACGCGGCTATAGCAGCGCAGCACAACTGGCTTCACGAGGTGATTTGATTCGTGTTATGCACGAAGGCGACAATAACGCGCATTGGCGTCTTTCCCAGATCCCACGGGTAGAGGGAGCGATCGTCGTCCTGAATCCCGATAACGGTGCGATCCTTGCACTTCAGGGTGGATTCAGTTTTGACCATAGCCACTTTAACCGTGCAACGCAGGCACGCCGCCAGCCTGGTTCCAGTTTCAAACCCTTCATCTATCTGTCTGCCTTGTCACAGGGTCACATGACACCGGCTACAGTGATCAATGATGCGCCCATTGTGCAAAATCAGGCAGATGGTAAAGCCTGGAGACCCCAAAACGATACATTGACCTTCTCGGGTCCAACACGCCTGCGCGTTGGCCTGTATGAGTCGCGTAACCTTGTGGCGATCCGTGCGCTAAGCATGACGGGGCTGGACAAAACGCTGAATTTGCTCGAACAAATGGGCTTTAACCGTTCACAATTACCGAACGGATTGTCACTTGCGTTGGGAAGTGCCTCGCTCTCCCCGCTTGAGATGGCTCGCGGTTATGCCGAGATTGCCAATGGTGGCTACAACGTGATTCCGTGGTACATCAGTAGCATCACCCGTGGCGATAATCCCAAAAATATTCTTGAGGAACCAGCAGCCCCTGTTGTGTGCACGCAATGTGCTCCGGATCAGACCACGGTCAATATCAATGGTCGCCTTTATCCTGTAGCAAAACGTATTGCTGATCCTGCCTCGGTTTACCTGTTACAGGACATGATGAAAGATGTCATCCGTAAGGGAACAGGCCGGTATGCGCGTGCTCTGAATCGTCCTGATCTGGCCGCCAAAACTGGAACAAGCAATGATGAACGCGATGCGTGGTTCGCCGGATTCAACACACACCTCGTCGCTACTGTGTGGGTAGGCATGGACAACAATGCCTCCCTTCACGAATATGCTGCCAGGGCGGCTGTGCCCATCTGGACACAATTCATGGGCAGTGCGTTAAAAGGGGTTCCGGCGGAAGAATCACCACGTCCGGATAATATTGTCACGCTGCGTATCGATCCTCGTACGGGGCTGCGCCTGCCTGACAATGTTCCGGGTGGCATTCAGGAAATATTCGACGCCAACAACACACCGGCATATCAGCAGCCTGCGGTTCAGCCCAAGCTTGAAGATCAGTCGGGCTCGCAAGGCACTGGCTCTTATGACGCCATTTTCTAAAAGTGGATTTTTGCCGACCCTTCGGGGTCGGCACTTTGCGGCAAAACTACCCACCTCCTGTTCCCACCCTCTTTTGACACTTGGACTTGCACTCGCTTTGCCAGTCGCCTCGTGCCCTGCGTATGCAGAAACCAACTACACCATTACGGATTTCGCAACCTTGGTCACACCATCCAAGGTCGATCGGGATTTTGATGGGCAGGTACAGTTTGGATTCAACGAAAATGGAGGGAACGATACCACTCGAACGCTCAACGGTAGTACCAACCTGACCTGGTATCGCAAGAAATGGACGTATAATTTCAATGCTTATACCTACGCTTCAGGGACGAAAAAAACGCATACGGATGAACGTTACGTCTTTGCAGGAAGAACCCGGTATAATCTGGATCAGGATTCTTTCCTGTTCAGTCAGGTACGATTAAGCTTCAATCGATTCAGTGGTTACCAGAATCAGCTTTCGATTGCCGGTGGCTATGGTCGGCAACTGATTGATACAAAGAGAAATTCCCTGGATGTAGACATTGGCCCAGGAATCCGGCGTGACAAGCTCAAGCGTGGGCCGATCTATTACCGTCCATTGGCGTATCTTGGCTTTGACTACAAATATACACTCTCGGATCGTGTCTCACTCGAACAGAATGCGGGAGTGGAAGTCGCTGGTCGTTCAATGGCGACTCACAGCGATACCTCTTTAAATGTGGGGCTAAACAAGGATTTTACGTTACGCCTGGAATACTTGATTGATTACAACAGTAACCCTCCTGCCAATGCAACCTATGCAACCGATACCACTACGACGGTGAGCCTTCAATATAATTTCTAGCCGGTCTTTTTTATACGCATTCGAGGTCCACTCTCCCACTTGTTTCGTCATGCCACTGATCTTGGCCCAGATCGACTATTCACCCCAGCGTGATTTGAGCTTTGAAACCACTTCCCTACTTTTACTTATCATCATCTATAACTACTTATCATCGATGATTACGTCTCATCTATAATCTACAACAACTCCATCGACAACTCCTTATCTACAACTTCATAGTGTCCAACGATAGTTGGCTCCATATCCATAAGCGCATTGTTTCCGGTGCCCTGCTCATGTCTGGCATTCATCAATGGGCGTATATAGTCATCGTATTCATTTATTACAGACATAAAAAAACGCACCCTGAAAGAGTGCGTCCTTGTGTAGAAATGTGCCACGCCCATTATGACAGCGCCCACCTCTACAACTGGCTGATAAGCACTTAGCGTTTGATAGCAGCACCAAAACGCTTGTTAAAACGCTCAACACGACCACCCGTGTTTGCCTGTTTCTGCTTGCCTGTATAGAACGGATGACAATGAGAGCATACATCCAGGTTCAGATCTTCATTGGATGTACTGCCCAACTCGAATTTGGCACCGCAAGAGCATGAAGCAGAAATGGTGTTGTACTGGGGATGAATTGATTCTTTCATAAAAACCTCACTCTGCATGCCGCCATCAGATCAAGTCCTGCACGGAATTAGCGTCGTGCCCTGCCTGATACCGCATGCAAAAAAATGGATAGAATTGGCTCGACCATATATCGGTGACAGCACCATGTGAATATGCGTTATGCACGAAACACGTTAACGCGGATCACCAGGCATATGACAAGGGCCGGTTACAGGGCGAAGGCCGCATAGAGTATACTGGTGCCATTCACGTTCCCTCATGTCAGTATCTACCTGAAGGTGCGATATCGAAAAGGCACGTTGCCCCTGAAGTGCAGGCCAATGCCCCACGCTCACAAGTACCAAGTCCTGAATAGCCGAGGGCGCGTATTCTAGCAGCTTAATTCCCTTAGGCCAACACTGTTGTCAGCACGTGGCCGGATAGACATGAATCCGGTATATAATAGTGGTTCTATAGCCATAGGCATGTATTGAAATAACATACTTTCGCCTCAACAAAAGAGCTACCACCCCCAATATCAACACTGGATGCTCATGCCAACCATACTTCGCGTCGCGGTGGCTTCTCCGTTGCGCCTCCTGTTTGATTATTCCGCTGCCGGTGCCCCCCCTGAGTCGGGTTGGCAGCCCGGAATTCGTGTGAAAGTATCATTCGGCAACCGAACAGTGCTGGGCATTGTGGTAGAAGTGACTGATTCAACAGAAGTACCACTTGACAAGCTCAAGCCAATTCAAACCCGCATTGACGATCACCCGTTGCCAGAGGACTGGTGGTGGCTATGCCACTTTACGGCTCGTTATTATCAACATGCCCTCGGCGACACACTGATGCAGGCCCTGCCCGGCCTATTGCGTCACGGGCGCCCTCTTGAAGCACGCACACGTGAAAGATGGTGCAGCACGGCCAAGGGTCAGGAAACACGTCCTGAAGCGTTGGGGCGGGCCTACAAACAGGCTGAGCTATTGGATGTGCTGAAAAAATATCCACAGGGGCTCACCAGCTCAGCCATTCAGGCGCATGGATTCACCCGAACACAACTCACAGGGCTGGAAGAAAAAGGCTTGATATCAAGTCACGAAGAGCCCTTGAGCTGCGCTGCCCTTCCTGAAGGGAAAAAACTACTGGCGGAGCCTTCACTACCTCTTAACCGTGAACAAGGTGCTGCACTTTCACTCCTTCATCAAGGGTTGTCACGCTACTTCCCTGTACTTTTACATGGGGTTACGGGAAGTGGAAAAACGGAAGTGTATCTGCAACTTATCGAGACCGTTATTGAGCGTGGTGGGCAAGCCCTGGTGTTGGTTCCGGAGATCGGCCTCACACCGCAAACGCTTGAACGTTTCAAACGACGTTTCAATACCCATGTCGTCATGATGCACTCTGGCATGAGCGATCATGAACGTCTTGACGTATGGGAAGCCGCTCGTTCTGGCCGGGCCAGCATTGTCATTGGCACACGTTCAGCGATATTCACGCCCATGGCATCGCTAAAGGCCATCATTGTGGACGAAGAGCATGATGCCTCTTTCAAGCAACAGGAAAGCCTGCGCTATCATGCGCGTGACCTGGCGTTGGTCAGGGGAAGGCATGAGAATATTCCCGTCATCCTGGGGAGTGCCACGCCATCACTGGAATCCCTGAATCATGCTCTCAACGGTGACTTCGAACATGTTCGTTTGACCAAACGCGCGGCCAATGCCTCTTTTGCACGTTTGGAACTGCTGGATTTACGTGTCAAACGTCGGGAAGGCGGTGTCGGCGAAGATGCCATGCATGCTATTGAAGAACAGCTGAAGCAAGGTAATCAGGTACTGATTTTCATCAATCGAAGAGGCTTTGCGCCAACGCTGGCATGCCAGGAGTGCGGCCATATTTTCAATTGCAGGAACTGTGATGCGCACATGACATTGCACCGCTCACCGGCGGAACTGGTGTGCCACCACTGTGATTCACATGCACCCTTGCCGGATGCCTGCCCCAAATGCAACAGCGCCGACTTGCGCCCCCTGGGTGCCGGTACCGAACGGACAGAAGAAACCCTCGGTGCGCGCTTCCCCGATACGGCCATCATTCGTATTGATCGCGACAGCACGCGCCGCAAGGGAGCATTTGATCAGGCCCTTCGCACCATACACAGTGGCGAACCCTGCCTGCTGGTGGGCACACAAATGTTAGCCAAGGGGCACCATTTCCCCCATGTAACACTGGTCGTCGTCGTTAATGCAGATGGTGGACTCTATAGCAGTGACTTCAAAGCCATGGAGCATAGCGCTCAGTTACTGGTACAGGTGGCAGGCCGGGCGGGCCGTGGCGCATTGCAGGGGCGTGTATTGATCCAGACCATGCGCCCTGAAGATGAACATCTCCAGTTATTGGTCAATCAGGGTTACGATGCCCTCGCTTACCAATTGCTGGATGAACGAAAAGCTGCCCAGCTACCGCCTTTTCAGTATATGGCCTTGTTGAGAGCCGAATCGGCTCAACAGCAGCAGGTGGATGAATTACTTACACAGGGTGGCGATGCGCTTCGCCAGTGGATGTCAAACGCCCAACTGGGAGTGCACTGCCTTGGGCCCGTCCCCGCCCCCATGGAGCGCCGCCAAAACCGCTACCATGCTCAATTGATGTTGATTGGAGGCAAACGAAGCCAGCTCCATCAGGCGTGCGACTGGCTGATCCAATGGCTGGAACAAACGCCAGCAGCACGTCGTATTCGTTGGTCAATCGATATTGATCCTGTCACTATGGCATAAAAGGGATACAAATCGACGTAACAACAGTACATCATGAGGACAGATCACCGCCTTTGACTTGAGGCAAATTCAAGGCTGCCCCATAATAGCGCCTAATCCCTGTATTTCTGAACTTTACAGCCCGCTTGAAAATGTGTTGATGCTTGATCATGACACCCTTTCAAGCCATCAATGCTCAATGTTGGTCGTGGCTGTTGAGTTGCTTCACTTATATTCAAGATGGTTACCCAAATGAAAGAATCGCTCCTTGAGCTCCTGAATCAAGCCCTTGAAACGCTCAAGAGTGAGGGCCTGCTGCCTCAAGATCTCTCCACTGATATCCGTATCGACGGCACTCGCGACAAATCCCACGGTGATTATGCGACCAACCTTGCCATGGTATTGGCGAAACCCGCCGGAATGCCTCCCCGTGAGGTAGCCGACCGCCTGATCAATGCATTGCCGGCATCAGACATTATCAGCAAGGTAGAGGTGAAAGGCCCCGGCTTCATCAACTTTTTTGCAAATACCTCGGCTGCGGCACAAATCGTGGATCACGTATTGCAGCAAGGGGATCAATTTGGTCACTCTTCGGCTGGAAAGGCGGCCAGCGATAAGGTCCAGGTCGAATTTGTTTCTGCCAACCCGACCGGGCCATTGCATGTGGGCCATGGACGCAATGCAGTATTGGGCGATTGTATTGCGCGCCTGCTTGAAGCCACTGGCCATCAGGTGACCCGCGAGTTCTACTACAACGATGCCGGTGCGCAGATCGAAAATCTGACACGTTCGGTCATTGCCCGTATCAAAGGGCTTGAACCCTCTGACCCTTCCTGGCCTGAAGATGGTTACCGCGGTGAATACATCAAGGATATCGCGCACGCCTATATGCAAGGTGAAACAGTCGTCGCTGATGACCGCAAGGTAACCGCCAAGGCAGATCCCGAAGACAGTGAAGCGGTACGTGAATTTTCAGTCGCCTATTTGCGCCACGAACAGGATCTTGACCTGAAAGCCTTCGCCATTGAATTCGATCACTTTTTCCTCGAATCTTCCCTGTACAAGGATGGCAAGGTCGCTGAAACCGTCGATCGACTGGTCAGCGAAGGACACACCTACGAAGCCGATGGTGCTTTATGGCTGCGCACCACGGAATACGGTGATGACAAGGATCGTGTCATGCGCAAGAAAGATGGCCATTACACCTACTTCCTGCCGGATGTTGCCTACCATCTTGATAAATGGCGCCGTGGTTTCAAAACGGTTATCAACGTGCATGGGGCAGATCACCATTCGACGCTGGCCCGCGTTCGTGCAGGCCTGCAGGCGCTGGATGAGGGTATCCCCAAAGGCTGGCCATCATATGCCATGTATCAGATGGTGACGGTGATGCGTGGCGGGGAAGAGGTCAAGCTCTCCAAGCGCGCCGGTAGCTATGTCACCCTGCGAGACCTGATTGATGAAGTGGGCAAGGATGCAACTCGTTACTTCCTGGTTTCTCGCAAGGGCGATTCGCAACTCACATTCGACATTGATCTTGCGCTGTCCCAGTCGGCAGATAACCCTGTGTATTATCTGCAATATGCCCATGCACGACTGAACAGCATCTTGCGCAAGGCTGCGGAACAGGGGACCCCTTTTGATTCAACTGTGGGGCTGGAAAATCTTGCCCTGCTTGAAGATGATCACGAAAAAGCCCTATTGAACAAAATGGCGGGCTTCCCCGAACTGATCCAACGTGCTGCCAAAGCGCATGAGCCTCATCAGGTTGCACAATACCTGCAGGAATTGGCAGCGGATTTCCACTCCTACTACAATGCTGTCAAAATCATGACAGATGACGTAAAAGTAAGAAACGCACGTCTTGCACTGGCTTCAGCCGTTAAACAGGTGCTGCACAACGGGCTTGAGCTTCTTGGCCTGTCTGCACCGGAGGAGATGTAATGCCACCTCGGCAAAATGATACGCGTTCATCCGCGTCCCAACAGCGACCATCCAAAAACGGTGGTCAAAACAGAAATGGTCAGCGTAGCGGCAGTCCACGAGGAAACCAGCGCGCCAGTAGTAGCCGCTCAGGCGCTAGCCAAACGACCCAACGCCGCGTTCAACCGGCGGCAAGTGGTCCTATCCCCTTATGGGCATGGATCATTCTGATTCTGATTATCGGTGTTTTGTTGGGCAAACATTTTCTGACGTCTTCCCATCCTGAGAAACCGCAGGGAGGGAACGCTTCCATCATGACGCGTTCCACGACTGACAATACATCCTCGGATACCAATACCGATCAAAAGACGGGTAATGGGCAGGCATCAGGTGATAACACGACGAAAATGCCCTCTTTCGAGTTCTATACCCTGCTACCTGAATCTGAAGTGATCGCACCTGATATTCCGAGCACACAAAACGATTCGGGCTCAACAGCTGGAACATCGGGTAGTGGTGGCTCGTCCAATGCCGGTTCCAATAATAGTGCTGCCAACAGTACATCAACTCATACGGCAGCGGCATCGAATCAGACGGCGGCATCAGCAAACAGTCGCCCCGCTACGAAACCGGCCACTCCGCCGCGTCAAACAGCATCGACCAGCACATCCAGTCATACGAACAATGCAGGAAGTACCAACAGCAATACGTCTTCCAGTTTCGGTGGCGTGAGCTACATGCTTCAGGCGGCATCGTTCAAGAGCCAGTCCGATGCCAACACCATGGCCAGCAATTTCCGTCAAATGGGGCTAACCATGCAGGTAACGCAGGTCCAAACCAGCGATGGTACAACCTGGTATCGGGTACAGGCAGGCCCCTTCACCGACTCGAATGCACTGACACATGCACGTAGTGTAATGCAAAGCAAAGGCATTGATGCGTTGACCATTCGTCAGCGCTGATATGGTAACGATCAGGTACATGGCTGGAGAGTGGGCAAATGTTGCTCGTCTCATCAAGCCATGTGCTTGTTCTTTTAGCCTTTCTATTTTTAAAACAGTGCCTGCTTTTAAAACAGTTCCTATCCCTCGAAAACCTCCCTTGTTCTATCTGATGGTGTTGTCAAATACCAGCGCATTCCAGACGTATTGCTACGCCAACATTCACGGTTCTCATTGATTTGCAGGTATTGCGTTCCGGGCTTGAACACGTGGGCGTGTCAGAGTTTATAAATTCTTCTCCGTGCGTGCTTTCTCAATGTGACCGTATTTTTCAAATACGTTTTTCACGACTGCCTATCGGAGGCACGCTTCCTTTACGGATGTGCCCTTGATATTTGCCTGTCCGCAGACACTTCACATGCATCTGCAGTCAGGTGCTCTTCCCCATCCCTTTCAGCGACATTCGCTGAGTGGCGAACACTCTGCTAGGGTTAATGACTTAACATACATGGTTGCCAGCAGGGTTCCAGCAGGAGTAAAAGTATGCCTTCTTCACACACCGCCCCTTTCACAAAACGTAGCACACAGGTGTCTGCTCATTTCTTCCCAACGGAAGCCGCGGGGCTGAAATGGCTTGAAGCAGCAAGGGGTGCACGGGTTGCGAGGGTGATGGAGGTGGGGGAAGACCATCTCTCGATTGAAAAAATTACATCTGTCTCCCCCACTCTGGCCAACGCCAGTGCATTGGGTGAAGCACTCCATCGTACGCACAAGGCCGGCGCAGATTATTTCGGTAGTAAACCGCCCGAGGCACCGGGTGATAACGGCTTCATTGGCCCTACGGGAGATGCATTGCCAATGCCTTATGGAGAATGGAACCAATGGGGCACATATTTCGCTGATGCCCGTATAGCACCTTATGTAGACATGCTGGAACACCAGGGACTCACTTCACAACAGCACGATATTTTCGAGCGCCTGATCATTCGCCTGAAGAGCGGAGATTTTGATGACACACATCGGCCTGCTCGCCTGCATGGTGACCTGTGGAGCGGCAACCTGTTATGGAGCCAGAACGATGTAGTCCTGATTGACCCCGCCGCCTGCGGTGGTCATCCCCTTGATGATCTGGCTATGCTGGCGCTCTTTTCGGCACCCTATATCGATACCATCTTTTCCCACTATGCGAAGAGCGCCCAGTTGGAAGCAGATTGGCAGCAACGACTTCCTCTCCACCAGATCTACCCGTTACTCGTTCACGGAGTCCTCTTCGGGGCCTCCTACGTACAACAAGCAGTGCGTGTCGCTCAGCGATTTGCCGGTTAATTCGCTATTTACACTTCTCCTCTACCTATCTCCCCCTTGATTTGCCCCATTACTGCCCACATGTAGTGACTGTGACACATGCCGGTAGCGGTATGGGGCCTGATGTAACTCATTCATGCAGTCCGTGGAAGCACATGTTTCCTGAATATCGTGGTTCAGGAAGCGACTCAACCAGATCGTTCTGCATTGTGTGCCGTACATCCGCACACGGGGTCCAACGTTAATCAAACACTCACCCCTGATGACATGCCATGCATCATGATGCCCACTGGGAAGCAGGTGTATCGCCGAGATCAAGACCTCCGGCAATACACACTCACCGATCCCGGAAAATCCAGGGTAATGATGATATTCAAAGCATGATCAGGACGTAAGCGAATTGAAGAGAGATCAACATGACCACAATTGTATCCGTGCGTCGAAATGGCCAAGTGTCATTGGCTGGTGATGGGCAGGTATCCCTCGGCAATACTGTCATGAAAGGCAATGCCACCAAAATCCGTCGTTTCCACAAAGGGCAGGTATTGGCCGGGTTTGCAGGCGGTACTGCGGATGCCTTCACACTATTTGAACGCTTCGAGGCTCAACTGGAGAAAAACTCCGGCAACCTCACCCGTGCCGCTGTCGAACTCGCCAAGGAGTGGCGTACAGATAGAGCTTTGCGCAAACTGGAAGCCATGCTTGCTGTTGCAGACCGCACTGCATCATTGATCATTACCGGTACTGGCGATGTGCTTGAACCGGAGCATGGCATTATTACGATCGGTTCGGGTGGACACTATGCTAATGCCGCAGCACGGGCCCTACTCGAAAATACCGAGCTCTCTGCTGAGGAAATCACTAAGAAAAGCCTGAATATTGCAGCGGATATCTGTGTATTCACCAACCATAACATCGTACTTGAGACACTGGACTAATCCCATGGCACAGATGACACCACGCGAAATCGTCAATGCGCTTGATCAACATATTATAGGCCAGGCCGAAGCCAAACGTGCCGTGGCTATTGCATTGCGCAACAGATGGCGTCGCATGCAGCTCGATGAAGAGCTACGCGCTGAAGTCACGCCGAAAAACATCCTGATGATTGGCCCTACCGGGGTGGGTAAAACGGAAATTGCACGCCGACTGGCGAAACTGGCAGGTGCACCTTTCCTCAAGATCGAAGCAACCAAATTCACCGAAGTGGGCTATGTCGGCCGCGATGTAGACTCTATCATCCGTGATCTGATCGAAGTGGCATTTAAACTCGTCCGTGAACAAGCCAAGGATGAGGTGAAGGACAAGGCCGAAGATCAGGCTGAAGAACGCATTCTGGATGCCCTTTTACGCCCCGCACGTGGCAAGGAACAGGAGAGCCACAGCAGCGATAACGCCACACGTCAGGTATTCCGCAAGAAACTGCGTGAAGGCGAGCTCGATGATAAAGAAATAGAAATCGACGTCGCTGCGCAGGGCCAGAGCATGGAGATCATGACACCCCCGGGCATGGAAGAGATGGCGGGTCAGTTGCAGAACATGTTTGCCAACATGAACAAGCAGCAGACCGAAACGCGCAAGATGACGGTCAAGGATGCCCGCCGTCAGCTGGTAGATGATGAAGCGGCCAAACTGGTCAATGAAGATGACCTGAAAGCACGTGCCATTGAAGCTGTTGAGCAAAACGGTATCGTCTTTATTGATGAGATCGACAAGGTCGCCAAACGTAGCGAAGGCAGTAGCACGGATGTCTCCCGTGAAGGGGTTCAGCGTGATCTCCTGCCATTGATTGAAGGCTCGACCGTTTCAACCAAGTATGGCATGGTCAAGACAGATCATATTCTGTTCATTGCCTCCGGCGCTTTCCATCTGGCAAAACCCTCTGACCTGATTCCTGAATTACAAGGGCGTTTGCCCATTCGTGTTGAACTAAGTGCTCTCACGCCGCATGACTTTGAGCGTATCCTGACCGAACCCTCTGCGTCTCTCACCAGTCAATACAAGGCATTGCTGGGCACCGAGCATCTTGATATCAACTTTACCGATGATGGTATCAAGCGTATTGCTGAAATTGCCTATCAGGTCAACGAAGGCACCGAAAATATCGGGGCACGTCGTTTGCACACCGTGATGGAAAGATTGCTGGAAGAGGCTCTTTTCGAGGGTGATGCGCTGGAGACCCAAACCATCGATGCCCGCTATGTCGATGAAAAACTGGGAGAATTGGCACGCGACGAAGATTTGTCTCGCTATATTCTGTAACGTTTAATCAACGTCTGTTGGACAGTTGCCTGGTATGGCCAGCCGCCTATGCCGCCATATTTAGTAAAGATGTGGTTAGCCAAAGGCGGCGGTTCATGAAATATGCCAGAAGTGATGCGTTGAAAGAGAATCAATAGACAGTTGTACATCCTGTATGCGAGAGCATACTTCATTATCAATTAGCCTTTCCTGATACGCCTTCATGGCTTTTTCGGGGAGGGCTATTCTTTTATAATATGAATGAATTAAAAGCTGAAAGCGTGCCTAACTGATTGCCAGCTTGCCACTGCGTGCTCGCATACATTCAGCTGCCCTCCTCCAATGTCCTCTCCAATGGGTGGAAGATGCCATGAAAACAGATGATCCCAGAGAGCGTTTTGATACCCAGACAACGCCACCCGCCCCCGTCCCCATACATGTGCATTATCACCAGAAGAAGAAAGAGGTCGAGCTGGTTTATGCACGAACGGACATCCCCGCATCAGATAGCCCAGCAAACAACGATGTGTCTGCCGATTCCACTTCTACGACTGATCGCTCTCAGCCTCATGTCCATGAGGCCTCCGATGATCATGAGGTGGGTTACCGCGTCAGCGTCGAATTACTGCGCGTGTTCTCCCCTTCGGCAGAAGTACGTGGTCATAGTCCTGATCAGGCGGTGCTTCAAACCGGTAAGAAAGAGGTAGGATTACTGGATATCCAGGCGGTCGGCAATTACGCACTCAAGTTTGTCTTTGATGATGGACACAATAGCGGATTATACAGTTGGGCCTATCTGTATGAATTGGCTCGGCACCGTTCCGTCTGGTGGACACATTATTTGAAGGAATTGGAAAACGCCGGTGCATCGCGTGAAGGCGCCAGCATTCTCATCAAACAGTTATGATGATTGAAAAGTAAACAATGTGTGTTTGCTTCTTGAGCAATAGAGCAAAACACCGATAAAAAAGCATAGAGAACAAAGACAATCAGACGCGAGAGCGCTACACTCTGCCACATGAGGTGCCACAATCGGCACACCACCACATTTGTGATGGGTTGCTTTGCGCGGCAAGTCCGGCAGCAGGCCATATTCAGCAGAACAAGAGGAAGGACATGGATAAGCGTACTACCCATTTCGGCTTTCAGGATGTGCCCGTCGAAGAGAAAGCGGGCCGGGTTGCCGATGTTTTTCATTCGGTGGCGAAACGCTACGACGTCATGAATGACCTGATGTCCTTTGGCATCCATCGTTTATGGAAACGCATTACCCTGGAACGTTCAGGCGTGCGTAAAGGCAACAAAGTACTTGATATTGCGGGCGGTACGGGTGACCTCACTCGTCAGTTCGTCAAACGCGTGGGCGATTCCGGCAAAGTGGTATTGGCGGATATCAATGCCTCCATGCTGAATGTCGGTCGTGACAAGCTGATTGATGCCGGTATTGGTCATGAAGTCGAATATGTGCAGGCCAATGCCGAGGCACTCCCCTTTGATGACAACACCTTTGACTGCATTACCATCGCTTTCGGCCTACGTAATGTCACCGACAAGGACAAAGCACTGCGCTCCATGACGCGTGTACTCAAGCCCGGTGGACGTCTGCTGGTACTTGAGTTTTCCAAACCGACCAATAGCGTGCTGGAGAAAGTCTATGACCAGTACTCCTTCCAGGTACTTCCCCGTGTAGGGCAGCTGGTAGCCAATGATGCCGATTCCTACCGTTATCTGGCGGAATCCATCCGTATGCACCCGGATCAGGAAACGCTGAAGGCAATGATGGAAGAAGCCGGGCTTGATCGAGTGGAATACACAAACATGACTGGCGGTATCGTTGCGCTTCATCGTGGAGTCAAGCTTTGACGGTACAGTGTAACGAAAGGCAGGCCGAATCGGTTTCCGAGTCGCCCATGCAACTGTTTGCCTCTCTGTTTCTTGCCGGTATCGAAACAACCATTAATCGTCTGCTTGCGCGTGATCCCGCTGCCCCTTCACGGCTGGCCCGTATGGCCAACAAACGTTTATTGCTGCGTTTCGAAAACCCTGATCTGCTAACGCTGATTACCATTCAACAGGATGGTATCAGCCTGCACCAATTGCACGATGCGGCTGAAAGTGATGCAGATGCTATTGTTGAGCTGGGCATCGATACGTTATGTGAGCTGGCGGCGGGTCGCTCGACCGAACAACTGATGTTTGATGGTCGATTGGCAGTACGTGGGGATATCCACCTGCTGGAACAGCTGCGTACCCTGCTAATGGATGTTGATGTAGACTGGGAAGAGGCACTGGCCCGCTATATCGGAAGCACGCCTTCACATACGCTCGCTAATGGCATCAAGCGCTTCAATGCCTTCGGTATCCGTACTACGCAACAACTGAAAGCCGATTTGCAGGAGTATGCCTTCGAAGAGGCCCGCTTTTTGGCAGGGCGTGATCAACTCGCACTCGCACGTGAGGAGCTGACCCGCCTGCAAATCAGCACAGATCGCGCAGAAGCGCGCATTGAGCGGATTCAACGGCAGCTCAGTGCCAGGCTGGGGATAGCGCTCCAGAACAAGGCGCCTGCCGGGAATGAATCTCCCTCTACCGGGCCAGCCAACTCCCCAACGTCTACCAGTGAAGGTGACCACCAGACGGGAGACAACGATTGCTAAAGTTCTGGCGTCTTATTCGCATCCTGTGGGTGATCGCTCGTTATCGTCTTGATAGCCTGGTACCGATGGATCGCTTGCCACCGCTGGCACGTATTGCCTTTCGCCTGATCCCGATATGGATTTTCCCGAAGGGAGAAGCACCGCGGGGTGCCCGTTTACGCATGGCACTGGAGACGCTTGGGCCCATTTACGTCAAATTTGGGCAGATGCTATCGACGCGACGTGATTTATTGCCGTCTGATATCGCATTGGAACTACGTCGCTTGCAGGATCAGGTCACGCCGTTTCCCGGTGAAGTGGCACGCCGGATTGTCGAAGCCGAACTGGGTGACTCCGTCGACAATCTCTTCATCCATTTTTCGGCGCACCCCATGGCCTCCGCCTCGATCGCACAGGTTCATGCCGCGACACTGCATGATGGGCAGGAAGTCGTTGTCAAAATCATCCGACCCGATATCGACCGGATCATGCGGAGTGACATGGCCTTGATGCACACCATCGCCCTAGTGCTGATGATTGTGCCCGACCTGCGCCGCCTTCATCCGGTAGAGGTGGTGGACGACTATCAGTCCACCCTCTTCGACGAGCTCGACCTCACCAAGGAAGCGGCCAATACTTCACAGCTGAAACGCAATTTCAAGAATTCCGATGCCCTCTATGTACCTGCTATCTACTGGCCAATGACGCGCCGCCGCGTTATGGTGCAAGAGCGTATTTACGGCATCCCTGTGGCAGAAGTCGATCTGCTGCGGGATGCGGGTGTAGATCTGAAAGCACTGGCTGAACGCGGTGTCGAAATTTTCTTCACACAGGTTTTTCGAGACAATTTTTTCCACGCAGACATGCATCCGGGGAATATCTTTGTTTCGATTGAAGACCCGGGCAATCCCAGTTATATCGCGATCGACTGTGGCATTGTGGGCAGCCTGACCCGCGAAGATCAGGACTATCTCGCCCGTAATATCCTCGCCTTCTTCCGTCAGGACTATTATGAAGTTGCAGTACTTCATATCGAATCCGGCTGGGTCGGTGAAGGGACACGAGCCAATGAATTTGCGGCGGCAGTCCGTGCAGTATGCGAACCCCTGTTGGAAAAACCGTTGAAGGATATCTCCTTCGGGCAGGCCCTGTTAGGCCTTTTCCAGACAGCACAACGTTTTCATATGGAAGTCCAGCCACAGTTGGTATTGTTGCAAAAAACGCTGCTGAATATCGAAGGGCTCGGTCGAACACTCTATCCCGACCTGGATCTTTGGCACACTGCCAAGCCCTTCCTTGAAAAGTGGATGAAAGAGCGCGCGGGGCCCAAAGGTTTCTGGGATTCCCTCAAACGTCAAGCGCCCGATCTTTCCTATAGTCTGCCGGAGCTACCCGTGTTGGCACATCAGGTCATGCGCCGTTATGAACGTGAGGAACGTCAGCGGTCACAAAACACGGAAGCATTACGCACTTTTGAAAAAGGGCTGAAGCGCACACGCCGCTTTTCACATCGTCTGACTATCGGTGTTTTGCTGCTGATACTGGCCATTTTCTGGCAACCGCTTTCGCATTGGGTCATGCACCAGCCGTGGCCGTTGGTCAGTGCCGGGGTTATTGGTATTCTGTTGATTCTGTGGCGTTGATGACGCTTTTTAGATGGAAATTTTAGCAAGCAACAGCAAACAACGCATTTAACAGGCATTAACAGCGTTTCCGACACATAGGCCTTTGGGAACCGCAATCAATTGGAATGGCATCATGAACGATACACTTGAACAACTCGCCCAAACACTTGAGGATCGTCGCCAAAAAGATCCATCCGAATCCTATGTAGCGAGCCTGCACCATAAAGGTCTTAACAAGATTCTGGAAAAAGTGGGTGAAGAATCCACCGAGTTTTTGCTCGCAGCCAAAGAGTTTCAGCAAGGTGAAAACGCTGGCTCGGCCTCTACAAGGCTGGATCTCGTCAAGGAAGGCGCAGATGTCTGGTTTCACATGCTGGTGGCTTTGTCACACCTGAATATTAGCCATGAGGACATTCTGAAAGAGCTCGAACGCCGTTTTTCCCAATCAGGTCTTGAAGAGAAAGCATCTCGCACACACAAGTCCTGAGCTTTTCTGCACCCTCTCTTGGGAAACTGTTGTTGTAATTTCAGGTGGGCCCAACCCCTCCCCTAACTGTGCCAAGGGTGGGATTGGTAGTATCATGGGCTCAATGATTGCTCGCCAGCGCATTCGAGTTTTATTATGATAGTCTTAAAAAGACATTTGCACTCTGATGGAACGTTTAATGCCCATCAGGATCGAATGTAATACGTGAAGAATAGCTCTTTCGTCACACTGATTTGGGACGGCTACTCATTAAAGGCTCAATACTTTGACAAGCCAGATCAGTCGGGTTCAGGCAAGGGATAGCCCTGTCAGGTAAGGCATGGCCCTAATAGCGCATGTTGCCCAACGCTGAATGGCATTGCATATCGCTTATTTGATAGATCATTTTATTTGAGATTGGCCGCTGGAGTATCGGTACCCTATCACTGCCAACTCCACGGATATACAGGAGAATCATCATGGAAGGTTTTAGTATCTGGAAACTTCTTATTGTCTTGGGCGTGATCATTTTGATCTTTGGTACCAAGAAACTGCGTAATCTGGGCGGAGACCTCGGTAGTGCCGTCAATAGTTTCAAGAAGTCCGTGAATGACGAAGGAACGGAAAACAAATCATCCGTCGAACATCAGAATCCGCCCATCGAGGGACAATCTGCTCACGAAAAAGAGCACGAAACGACTCAGAAGTGATGGCCCCGAAGTCATGACATTAGAATGTTATGACATAGAAGTTATAACATAGAAGTCATGGCATGGAAGTAAAACATCATGTTCAATTTCAGTTTTGGTGAACTGCTGGTCATTGGTGCCATTGCGCTGTTGGTCCTTGGGCCAGACAAACTGCCCGGTGCGGCACGAACCGCAGGCATGTGGATCGGCAAAATCCGTCGGACAATGACGGATCTCCAGAACGAAGTCACAGCGCAATTTGAGGCTGAAGAACTACGGAAAGAACTCAAGGATACCCAGAGCAAGCTGGATATCGGTCTGTCACGATTACGTCAGTCAATCAACCAGTCGGACCGTGACATCCGGGATTCCCTGAAAAAAGTCGATACCGGTCTACAGCATCCAGCAGAGCAACCTGCGTCCCCCACTGCCGATGTCGATCTATCGTCAGCGCCAAAAACGCCGACAGAACCTTCCGTTCACACTGAGCGCCGGTTTACACCACCGCCGGCTCCTCCAGAGGTCCGTGCCGCACCGTCACCGCCGCCGCGCCCTTCGCAACGGCCGGTAATCGCACGTCATGTCCTCCATGCGCCTATTGAAGAGCTGACTCCGACCCTACGGGCCGGGGACTCAGAGCAGCAACCATTGCGGAAAGAATAACGTGTCAGAGCCATCCGATTCAAAGCATCAACAGGACCCTCATCGTGAAGAAGAGGAAGCTCAGGAACAGGCGCCTTTAATGGAGCACCTGATCGAGCTCCGTTCACGCCTGATGAAAGCCATTATCGCTGTACTGGTGGTATTTCTATGCCTGTACCCTTTTTCGAACCGGATTTATGAGTTCGCAGCCCACCCGCTGATGTCAATCATGCCGCAACACTCGCAAATGATTGCCACCGAGGTTACCTCCCCCTTTCTGGTACCTTTAAAACTGACGTTGATCGTTGCTTTCTTCATTGCCATTCCCTATGTGCTGTATCAGGTATGGGCATTTGTTGCGCCGGGCTTGTATCGTTCCGAGAAACGCCTGGCGTTGCCTCTACTGGCCTCGAGTGTGGTGCTGTTTTACTGTGGTGTAGCCTTTGCCTACTACCTCGTCTTCCCATTGATGTTCAAGTTTTTCACACATACAGCCCCAATAGGGGTGCGTGTCATGACCGATATCAATGCTTATCTCTCTTTTGTGATGAAGCTGTTTATCGCCTTTGGATTAACCTTCGAGATTCCTATCGCGACCTTCTTGCTGATTCTGACCGGTGCCGTATCGGTCAAAACATTGGCTGCCAAACGCGGCTACGTCATCGTCGGGTGCTTCATCATTGCCATGCTTCTGACACCACCGGATGTCATGTCCCAGACACTGCTGGCCGTTCCCATGTGGGCTTTGTTCGAAATAGGGTTACTGGCAGGAAGATTGGTCAAGCGTAACCGTGGTGGGCGTTCAGAAGCGGAAGATGATGTCGATGAAGAATCAGGCGCTGAGAAAGAATAAGCACTTAAGAAACACATGATTCAAAAAGAAACACGAGACAACAAAAAAGGATGGCCCATTGGGTCATCCTTTTTACGATCATCGTGTTAATGGCGAATACAACCACTCGATTCGATAGCTTTTACGCCATCCATTTAGTTAATAGCGTTCTCGGAAGGTCGCGGAGTACACCTATCCAGGGCACTTGCCGGGGATCATCCTGCTCACAATTCATCCCAATCAACTGTCCAAATGGGCCTGAACTTTGCAGTAACATGCGCCGCGCCTGAAGGGAGAACGGGTCTTCACGCTGAAAGAGTCGGCAAATCCGATCCGTTGCCATATAGAGAGGCTTGGCAGTGGCGTGTGCACGTAATGAAAAACGTTTCAAGACCGCCTCACTACCGATGTCTTCGCCAGCACCCCGAGCTGCAAGCAATTCAGCCACTAAAGAACGCCCACCAATCAATCCAAGGTTAAGCCCATGGGCCGTAATGGGTAGCATGCCCACTGCCGCATCCCCCAGTAAAACAGCCCGACGGCGATGCATATGATCTGCATAATGGCTCGAGAGAGGGACACTGACACGGCGCGAAGCCAGTGATAGCTCGCCCAGAGTTTCCCCAAGCTGAAGCTGCAACCAATCCGAAAAGGCTTCTTCACCCAGCGCATTGACCCGCTCAGCTTCCGCATGCGGCATCATCAATGCCAACGAGGACAATTGCGCTGACAAAGGCAGTACCGCCATGCAGCCACCCGAAACAAAACGTTGTGAAGTCCACCCTTGCTGATCAATTGTATGGTTTACCCGACAACAGACCATAGTCATCGCATAATCATGCTGTGTTACACCAATGCCCAGCTCACGACGAAGCGGGGAGCGACGGCCATCGACTGCCGCCACCACCCTCGCCTGAATATGCTGACCACTCTCCAGAGCAAGCTCTGTTCGATCAGTCAGATGAAGCAGCGATGCCACTTTATCTTCGGTGAAAAATTCAACCGAAGGATGCTGCTCCAGCACCTTCAATGCTTCCTGACGAAGGCGATATTCAGGTACAAAGGCACCAATGCCCTCTTCCTGCGGCGCAGGCTTCAGCGCAACGCGCTCTTCCGTGGCCGAATCAAGCACCCAGGCCCCACGAATAAGCGATTGTTCATCGGGTGCCAAGCCTTGCACGACACCCAGTGATGACAACCAACGCATGCTGGCACTTGAAATCGCCACATCACGACCATCGAAATGCCCACCACGCAGCTGTTCAAAGGACTGTGGATCAACCACACCAACACGCAAACCTCCCTGTGCCGCAGACAATGCCGTCGTGAGGCCGACACTCCCCATTCCGACAACGATTAGGTCGAAGACATTGTCGGCAATGGCTTCTACCACGGCAGGAGCGTTCAAATGATCATGTTGCATGACATGTCCTCGTATAGGATGTACTCATTGTTGCTACTGCGGAGGGCACCATGGTTTCAGTAAGAATTTGCACGGTAACGCGAATCAGCGATATCTCAGCGACAGGCAATATTGCTTACCAGGAGCCTGTATTTTCCATCGAAGCCCAGGGCTCGGCAGGTGCTTTGGGTTCACCTTTTTGCAGCAGCTCGAACGAGATACCATCAGGTGATTTAACAAAGGCCATATGTCCATCACGGGGCGGACGGTTGATGGTCACGCCAGCATCCATGAATTTCTGACAGAGAGCATAAATATCATCGACACGATACGCCAGATGCCCAAAGTTGCGGCCACCCTGATACTCTTCCGGGTCCCAGTTATAGGTGAGTTCCAGCTCAGGCGCCTGTACAGCCTCGGAGCTGTCTGTATCTTCAGGTGCAGCAAGGAAAATCAGCGTAAAACGGCCTTTTTCGTTCTCCTTGCGACGAACTTCCTTCAGTCCCAACAAATCACAGTAAAAATGAAGTGAGGCATCGATATCACTGATACGTACCATGGTATGTAGATAACGCATTTGACGCTCCTGATTATGCTTATGGATGGGTAATCTCTTGCTTTACACTCAAGACCATGTGAAATCGGTGTTGGTTGCGGTGTTATAAACCTAACACTATACATACCTAACACTATACATACTGTTCACTGTAAGACGATGAGCAGTGAAACGTTATTTCCCCGGTGTCTGCCCATAATGAGAATTCTCTCAACGTTGCATAGCTGACCTACGCTCATTATGTGTACAGAGCAACGTTTCCCATTATACCCTATTCACCCTACCCTTTCTTCGGAGAATCCTGCATGTATACCTATTGCGAGCATTCACCCGGACACCCTTTTCACGGCCCGTACCACGATAGCGAGTACGGGTTCCCGGTTGAAAGCGACGATATACTATTTGAGCGGCTGGTACTGGAAATCAATCAGGCAGGGCTATCATGGCTCACTATCTTGAAGAAGCGCGCGGCCTTTCAGGAAGCATTTGATCACTTCTCCATCGAAAAAGTAGCGCAGTATGATGACATCAAATGCCATCAGCTACTCACGAACGCCGCTATTATCCGTAATCGCTTGAAGGTAGATGCCGTTATTCACAATGCCAATGTAATTCTACACCTCAAGAAATCACACGGCAGCTTCAAAGGATGGCTGGATGCGCATCATCCCAGAGAGCTCCCTGAATGGGTCAAACTCTTCAAGAAAACCTTCAAGTTCACCGGACCTGAGATCGTTAACGAATTTTTGATGAGTACCGGGTACTTGCCCGGGGCGCATAGTGAGGATTGCCCCGTCTATTCAAGAGTAATGAAGCAACAACCTGCTTGGTATAGCGAATCATGACATCAGATGCCCTACCGCTGTAAGGAAGCACCATGCCATCACTTTTTCGCCACCCGATGGGCGAAGTCGAGGACTTCAAGTCGATAGTCCAACAACGCGGGAAATTGGCTGTACCAGCGGCGATTCAAGGGCGAAGGGTGCGGTAAGGGGGAGACATGGTATGACTTACCCAATACATCAACCTCAATCGAAGATTCAAAACAATCCTTGCTTGCCCAGAAGTCACGCAAGGCTTCGCGCTGAGCTTTGTCCGCATTGATCCCGAACCATAAAAGAGCTTCTTTCCCCAACGTAATGATCTCTCGCCCATTCCATTGCGACACCAGTAATGACGCTATCAGCGGCTGAAATTGACGCTTTACCACCATGGGCCACGCTTTATTATCGATCGGTTTATAAGGCACGGTATTGATATAAAAGCACTCTTTACCAGCGTTCAATAGCGCTTCGGTAGTCGAAGATTCGGGCATCCCCAACGCGCGTTGCAAAGCATGACGAATAAGCTTGCCTCCCGCGCCCACAAAGGGAGCCGCCAGTCTTACTTCGTCCTTGCCGGGATCACGCCCAAAGAAAGCAATGGGTGCATTTTTATCTCCCAACCCCACAATCGGGGTTAAAGGGTCTCGATCAAAGCGTGTGTACGTTTCTACATCGAGTTGATTCAAGTCAGCGGCCAGCGCTCGCATCTGATCGAAAATGGCTGATTTTTTGTTCAACTAAACTTCCTCCTGTTTTACCCACTGCGTTCCACGTTCCTGTATTACTGGGTTCCCGTGAGGAGTGTTGTGTTTCCAGGACGCTCTTAGGGACGTAAAACCTTCACCAAATTAAACGTGCATTGCCTCCCGTACCACCGCGGTTAGACTAAAACCAACACCTGATGCACGATCTGCCGGATGCAACTTGCCTCAACATCCAGTAAAGTAAAACGCATCATGCCGTAAGAAAACAATCACAGATCAAGCAGTGCCCTCTTCTGCTGCTTAGGCATTTCCGAGACTCGAGCGATATTACTCATGCTGGAACTTCGTCATCTCCGTACATTGGTTGCCCTGCGTGACACAGGTTCATTGGTGGAAGCTGCAGAGCGTGTCCATTTGACCCAATCAGCTCTTTCGCACCAGATAAAGGAGCTTGAAGGGCGTTTGGAAGAGGCTCTGTTTCTGCGTAAAACACGCCCTGTCCAATTCACGTCCAGCGGGCAACGCCTTTTGGCTCTGGCGGATCAAATTCTGCCACAGGTCAAACTGGCTGAACGTGATATTGAGCGAATGGCCGCCAAACGCAATGCGCGTCTCCATATGGCGATCGAATGCCATAGCTGTTTTCAGTGGTTAATGCCTACCATTGATGAATTCCGCCATGTCGCCCCCGACGTTGAAATTGATATTTTGGGGAGTAACGTTTTTGAGCCGCTAAATAACCTGAAACGTGAACAACTGGATCTAGTCATTACGGCAGACCCGCGCCCTATTGAGGGGATTACGTATGTCCCCTTGTTTGGATTCCAAAGCCTGTTGGCGATTGCCCGGGATCACCCTTTTACCAGTAAGAAATGGGTCGTACCCGAAGACTTGCGTGATCAGACGTTGATTATCTATCCGGTAGAACATGCACGGCTGGATATTTTCACTCTCTTCCTGACTCCTGCTGGCGTTTACCCTCAAGAGGTACGTACCGCAGAATTGACCATGATGATGATGCAATTGGTAGCCAGTGGTCGTGGGGTTTCGGCATTGCCCAATTGGGCCCTGTCGGAATATCTTGAAAGGGATTACGTGAAAGCGGTACAGCTGGGTGAAAATGGGGTCTGGAGCACTCTATATGCTGCAATTCGAAGTGAACAGGAAGCATTGGACTGGATGCGTGCTTTTCTTGATATGGCACGCGAAACCAGTTCCAAAGTGCTGGATGGTATCGTTCCCCCAGCACTTTAAAGCCTCTATATCCATGATGAGCGTGCCGATGCTTCTGTCAAATGAGACTTCACAGAAGCAACCGGCTCACCTATACATCCTTGCCATTCATCGATCAGGTGCGTTCCACTGATTCGTGTGTCGCCAAGGCCGTCTCCAAACCGGATACATCCTGCGCACCTTCCAGTACCTGGGTACTGGAGCCTTTCAGATCATCTCCGATCGGTTCAGCCCTGCCATGCAGATGTTCAACAAGGAAGTTTTCTGTAATGGCAAAAAACGCCTTGTCGTTTTCGGGGCGTGCAAAGCCGTGCCCTTCATCCGGATACAGCACATATGTGACAGGTATCGAGTGTTTTTTCATTGCCGCTACAATCTGGTCACTCTCGGCCTGCTTCACGCGGGGATCGTTCGCCCCCTGACCGATCAAGAGCGGCCGTTTGATAGCATTCACGCGCGTGATAGGCGAGCAGGATGCCAGGAATTCACGCCCCTCTTCCGTGCGTGGATCACCAATACGACGCACCATTTGTTCATAGAAGGTCTGCCAGTAGGGAGGAATCGTGGCAAACAACGTTTCCAGATTGGATGGCCCCACGATATCCACACCACATACAAATACATCAGGCGTGAACGTCAACCCGACCAGTGTTGCATAGCCCCCATAACTGCCGCCCATGATAGCCACTTGATCTCGGGTTGTAACGTTTTCCTCAATCGCCCACTCTACCGCATCAATCAGGTCTTCATGCATTTTACGGGACCACTGATGGTCCGCCGCATTAAGGAAATCCTTGCCGAAACCTGTAGAGCCTCGATAATTGACCGAAAGCACCGCATAACCGCGGTTGGCAAGCCATTGATGGGCCCCGTTAAAACCGTAGGAATCACGTGCCCAGGGCCCACCATGCACCAGTAGCACCAAAGGAACGGGGCCAGAAGGACGCCCGGTCTCCTTCGGGTCCGCATAGGCAGGCAGCGTCAGATAACTCACCAGCGTCAGCCCATCGCGAGAAGTAATCTCAAGCGGCCAAAGGGGCACCAGGGGTTTGTCTTCCAGTGCTGATTGCACTGAGAAAAGGCGTGTAATTTCCCGATCGTGTCGATGGTAAAGGTAAAAAACGCCCACACGGTTAGCGCTAACGGAGCGGACCACCCATATATCATCGTTGAAAGTACGTGCAACGATGTCGATATCGCCTTCAATTTGTTCGTTCAGTAAATCAATATCCGGCTGAATACGTTCATCAAGTACCTGCCATTCCGTTCTCAGGTAATTGACCGACGTTGCCTGCACACGTTTGGTCTGGGGATCAATCAAAAAGCCACTGACATCTGCGCGTGAATCTTCCTGAACCAGTGTTTTTTCCTGCGTTTCAACATCGATAGCATAAAGCGCGGTGGTATTGCGGCCTCGTGACTCCCAGAAGTAAAGCACTGAACCATCTGCCGTGAGCCACCCGGGCGCGGTATTCAAAACATCTTCGAAGGGAATGGTATCGTAGGTTGCCCATTTATCCCCATCGTAACGCAGGATTTCACTACTACCATCCGGTAACGAGCGCATGGCATACAACAGATTGAAATTATCATCCGTCATGTAACCGGCGATCTGTTCTTCATTACGCGCCAGTAACGTACGCTCACCGCTGTGCAGATCAACAACGTACAAATCATGCCAGCTGGGATCGCGATCATTCATCGCAATGGCCACTTTATCCGGTTGCTCTCGACTCACTGTCGTCACACCCGCCGTGGTGTTTTCGAAGGGGGTTAGATCACGGGATTCACCGGAGCTTAAATTAAGCGCGAAAAGGTGAAAATTCTCATCCCCCCCTGTATCACGCATATAGAGTAGCGTTCCGGGGAGTAAGCTCCAGAAATAGCTGTTAATACCACGTCCGGTATCTTTTGTGACCGCTCGAGCTTCTTCCAGTTTTCCGACCGGTGCAACCCAGATATTCAGGACGCCCTCCAAGGGCGCAACCCATGCGAGATTTTCACCATCAGGACTGATAGACACATTGATACGCTCAGGGTTACCAAAGAGTACATCACGTGGGATCAATGGGGTGTCATTCAATGTTTCAGCCATGCCTGTCCACCTTCCTTTAGAGAGTTTCACCTTTAGAGAGTTTCAGCGTTGAATTTTTGTTGTCGTCGCATCTGCGTCACCCCTTTCGTTATCCAAAAGAGGACTAGGAAACGTTGTATTACCGGATATGCATCATTTCTGATTGCAATACACTTGCCTTCCACCTGCTTATGTCTGATGTAATGATATATCAGATCTCTTTCTTAAAGAAAAATTCATCGAATAGGAAAAATTCACCGAATCGAAGCATAAATACGGGGCTAGTGTTTTTTCCGTCCTAATCGTTCCTTTATGTACATGTTGCCCTTAAGTACATACCTCTTTCCAGCCAAACACCCCATTCATTGGCACTTCTTCCCTAATAATCTCCCGGCGCCAATCGTTTGATCATTGGAAAGAAACATAGCAGGACAAGTGCCGTAACCAACCCGATCATCACCAGTGAGGAAAAGTACAAAACCGCATGACTTTCAGTGTAATACTGACCCAACCGCCCCCCCATAGCGAAGCCCAAAGCAAGCGAGAGCATGAACAGAGCCACCATCTGCGTTTGAAAGGCTTTGGGAGCCAGTTTGGTCGACAGAGAGAGTCCTATCGGAGAAATGCACATTTCAGCACAGGCAAAGATAAACACCATTGCTACAGGGACCCACAACGGAACAGGATGCCCTGTACCCACAAAAGGAATATAGCCTGCGTAGCTGATAGCAAGGATGACAAGCGCTATTACAAACTTGATGGTTGAGCTTGGCTGACGATGCCCCAAACGTGTCCATAGCCACGCGAAGACAACGGAAAGAATAATAATGAAAAGTGATTCTGCTGAGCTGAGCCAGGCAACGGGTACCTCCCATCCCATCACCATACGATCCACATGTTGATCGAACAACACAGTGATAGCGGTATAGAACTGAAAATAAAGCGCGAAGAAAAAGCTACTGGCAATAAAGATAGGAATGAAAATCAGCACTTGTTTACGCTCTACTCCGGTCACCGAAGGCGATAAGAGAATCCCGGCAAAATAGGCCACTGAAGCAAAGGCAATGATACCAAAAAAGACAGTATCGAGGTTACTCGCATTAATGCCACCGGACACAAGCAGAAGAGCAACCACAATAATGGCCACCGCCCCACCCAGTGCGTAAAGCCCGCGTTCTTTGGGCGATAAAGCATGACTGGGACGCCACTCGCTTTGGGGAATCTGTTTACGCCCTCTGGCATAGATAAACAAACCACAGGCCATACCGATCGCGGCCAACCCGAATCCATAATGAAAACCGAGATCCGATTGTAGAATACCGGTGAGTGCGGGGCCGATAAGCCCTCCCAAATTGACGCCAAGATAATAAATAGAAAAGCCGGCATCCCTGCGTGATTTATCTTCGCTGTAGAGTGCCCCAAGGATTGAGCTGGTCGTCGACTTCACTCCGCCACTTCCCAACGCAATCAACACAAGTCCAATAGTCAGGCCAAAGACACCTGATACCAATGCGAGGACAATGTGCCCACACATGACCGTACAACCGGAGTAGAACAGCGTACGTTCATTACCAAGCACGCGGTCGGCACACCACGCACCCAGGATCGTCGATAGGTACACACTACTGCTATATGCCCCCATCAGCCCCAATGCCAGTGTTTGGTCTATCCCTAATCCGCCATGTGCGACCGAATAGTACATGTAGATAAGAAGAATGCCCTGCATACCATAAAAGGAAAAACGTTCCCATATTTCGATGCTGCAGAGCGTCAATAATGCACGGGGATGTCCCAGAAACGAGCTATTGGAGGAGGAGTTCAAACGGTAACCTCATACACACGGATTGTTTATAACGATGGTTTAGAATGATACCAAGTCTATTTGAATAGAGTGCGTGAAGTGTATCATCAAATCCTGAAGGGGCTTATTCGACGTAGGCCAAGAGAACATTGAGGAGCATAAATGCCTATTATCAAGCACAAGGTGCTCGGCCTGGCCTGGCGGGGTAATGAATTGTTACTGGTACCCATTGATGACCCCGCCGATGGAAGCATGGGCGCTCGCCCTCCCGGGGGGACCATTGAGTTTGGCGAATGTCGTGAAACAGCGATCAAAAGGGAGTTTATGGAAGAATTCTCTGCCATGATCACCCTTGAGGGGGAATGGCATACCCTCGAAAACATTTTCGAGTTCAATGGCGTGCAGGGACATGAATTTTGTTCGGTCATCGACATCACATTTGATGAAAAGGCCCTGTATGAACGGGATATCCTTCATGCTGTGGAGGACGATGGCACCCCATTTCAAGCGCAATGGTGCTCACTGGATAGTTTTATCCGCGGAGAAAAAGCACTATACCCGCAAGGGCTACTCTCTTTCTTGAGGGGATAACAAAAGTGTTGTAGCCGCCCCCTGCGACCAACAGAATACAAAAACGCCCTTCAGTCATCACAACCGAAGGGCGATCAGCAAAGGGTATGGCAACGCGGATTATCCTTTAGGAAAAAAAGACAATCGATTGGCCTGGCATCAATAAGTTACGCGTCACGTACAAATAGATACCCCTTGCTGCGGACGGTTTTAATCCGCTGAGGATGATGTGGATCATCACCGATTTTAGGACGTATGCGTGAAACACGCACATCAATGGAACGGTCCTGACCGTCATAACGAATGCCACGCAATGCGGAGAAAATTTCTTCACGCGACAGCACACGCCCGGCATTGGAAGCAAGGAACCACAAGAGATCGAATTCAGCACTGGTCAGATCGATACGATCGGCTTCCAGCCAGGCTTCACGTGTTCCTGCATCAATAACCAGATCACGAAACTCAAGACGTTCATCCGAACCCGCCCCTTCAACCACTTCCGAGCGACGCAACAAAGCGCGCATACGGGCCAACAGGACTCTGGGCGGTACAGGCTTGGAGACATAATCATCTGCCCCCATTTCGAGGCCGAGGACCTGATCCATGTCATCTGCACGTGCGGTTAACATCAGGATCGGCCCTGAATACTGAGGGCGGACTCTACGGCAGATGGAAAGGCCATCTTCACCCGGCAGCATTAGGTCAAGAATAACCAGATCAGGACGCAGTGAGAGGATCTGCTCTACAGCATTGGCACCACTCGACTCAACGCTGACCTGAAAGCCGTTACCTTCAAGGTATTCACGCGTGAGTGTAGCAAGGCGCTCATCATCTTCGACGATCAAGATGTGGTCGTTGCGATTATCCAAAGTATGCTCCCAAATGAACGGCTGTCTGCATATATTATCATTACCTGAAGAACCTGTGTCCATTATGCATGGCAGTATCATCAAAACAGGTTATACATCGATTTGACTAGCAAACAAAGAGTGAATTCCTCGGAATATCAGTAAATACGCACTTTTCGTCCTTATTTCCGACCGGCTACCACTCACACAATAGAAAAAAACAATCTATTTAACGATATTGATACTTATTATTTTATCTCTTTTGTCTCCTTACTTTACGCCTGCTTGCGTCAATATCATGAGTTTCACACAGGTTAATCACATTTTATCCACTTGTCGTGAATGAATAACGTCTCTATCTTGGTGGAAACCGGATGTGGATAACGTAAGGCGACAGGCAGTAAGCATTGGACCCAAAACAGGAAAGGCCTCTGCTCATGCACATAGGCACCCGAGCATGATAGTACCTTTGCACACGGTTACCTTGATATAGAGTTATCCCGGCACATGGCTACTTTATGTATAACCGCATGCTGTTAACCGTATTATGACGGATAACGTCTAGGCCTATAGGTACGCAAACAAGCAGGTACCCAAGGCAAACACATCGTTGCACGCGTGGAAAGAGGATATAGGCATGAAAAATAGCCGATGTAACCTTTACTCCAAAATGCGGACAAGTGCGATAAACATGCGTTGAATATAATGTGAAACGGGTCCATTTGCCTCACCGGAAGTCGCAACCCTATTCACGCAGCCCCATTCACTTGAATGATCCGGCACACAACCACCAGAGAGACAGGTCTTTAATGACAGTATAAAGCGTAAAAATCCGCCGAAATATCTTGAATCAGGGTGAACAACTTCTTGCAGGAAGGGAAAGCACGCTACGAAAGATATGGCCCAGACAATGAAAAACGCCCAGTGTTGCAGCACTGAGCGTTTGTCCGATTTGAAGGTTGCAGCCTCCAAATCAATATTCAGGTAGGTATCCGACCTCCCCACTTGGTTCCCTGATAGTGGTCGGATTTCCTGCTCAAGTCAACCTCGTGCTTAAAAAAAGTGCGAAAATGATGACAAGAGGTCCGATTATGGAACGTTACATCGTCGTTTGTGATATTCCCTCTGACTCAGAACGTTACACTAAAGTGACGCATTCACTTGAGAAAAGCGGCAATGCTACCTCGATAACGGAAGGTACCTGGTTAGTAGCCACGCGGCTCACGGCTCGGGAGCTTTTCCTACGACTGCGTATGCACAGTTATGCACAGGACACGCTCTATCTGCTTAACTTTACGGACGCACCTGAAGGTTTCGGACCACGCCGTATCAATGAATGGCTGGATAGCACGGAACCTACCCGTTTACGCGTGGTTGGCCAATAAGGCGCAGGCCTCCGCTGCCCCACAACCTGCGAAAACAATAACGACAAAAGCAACATCGCAGCGATTCGGATAAATGAGGCGTCAGCACAAAAAAAGGGAGCTGATGATATACGCTCATCAGCTCCCTTTGGTATTCATCTATTCAATAATCGATCGACATACTCTTTATTCATGAAGAAGAAGGCGGTTGTGGCCTCATCATGACGAATTTGGTGTCGTTATTCACGGTAAAGTAGTCACCTGCCCCGCCTCCACGCATCAGAGGTTCGCCCGCAACAGTATTATAGATGCCATTCTCGATCAGACTATTATCAATATGAACGCCAACAACTTCCCCCAGCACCAACCAGGTATCCAGCAATTCACCGGATGCTGTTTTTAATTGAACTATCTCAATCAGCCGACATTCCATTGAAACCGGCGACTCTGCGACACGTGGCACGTTAATTTCATGGCTCTCCAATGGCGTGAGCCCGGATAAAGCAAATTCATCCACGTCTGGCGGTACTGCTGCACTACTCATATTCATCTGATCTGCCAGCGTTTGAGTCGCCAGATTCCAGCTGAACTCCCCTGTTTCCTCTATATTCCTTAGAGAATCCTTACGCCCTGTGCTGCTAAAACCGATAATCGGTGGAGTGTAATTGAAGGCATTGAAAAAACTGTAAGGGGCGAGATTGAGTACGCCAGCACCACTACGAGAGGCAATCCAGCCGATGGGGCGCGGCGCGATAATAGCATTGAACGGATCATGGGCAAGGCCATGACCTTCACTTGGGCGATAATAATGGTGGGACATGAACCACTTCCTCAGAGCATTGAATAAACATCAGTATGGTGCAGTGCAGCGTGTTTCGCTTCATATTCCATTTATACACATCCTGGTTCTACACCTTCCAACTTCAGATAAACTTGCCAAAACCAGACGATATCGCCAATGGCGCAATAGGCCGGAAATACTTTATCCGTTCGCTTGTGCGCTGAACTGATCAATGAGCGGCTGATTAAAAAGGGGCACCAACTGTGACGCCCAATGCGCAATGGCGGCATCAAGGCGTGCCAAAGGGGCATGGCTTCCCCGCATATAAAATGCAACGAGGACAGGTGCATGTTGGGGGGGCCAAACGACAGCGATCACCCCCCGCGCACCATCATTTCCACTGCCACTTTTGTCCGCAATTTTCCAACTGGAAGGCAATCCCGCGCGTAATAACGTGCCGGTCACTTTATTGCCTTCCATCCAGCTCAGTATCTGATGTCTTGAGTCTGCATTCAACGCTCCCCCGTGCACCAATCGATCGAGTGTGAATACTATCGCTTGGGGTGTCGTTGTATCACGTTGGCCAGCATGATCCTTGTTATTCAATGAAGGTTCCGTTCGATCCAAACGTGTAGAGTGGTCACCCAAAGCGCGGATATAGTGAGTCAATCCCTGTGGACCGCCAATTTTCTGCAATATCAGATTGCCGGCCGTATTATCACTTAGCTGTATACCTGCCTGACATAGCTGAGTAAATGACATGGGCCGCCCTATAAAGTGCCTGGTAACAGGTGCATAGCTCAGGACATCATGGGGATGGACGATCACCGTTTGCCTCATGGAAAGGTGCCCTTCTTCCTGCTGATGAAGAAGATCGCTACAAGCCAGTACCTTGAAGGTACTTGTCAATAGAAAACGATGATCGGCGTGGTAATGCCAGGTTTTTTGGTTCCCTGTGTCCAACACGAAATAACCAACATAGGCATGCAAATCATGTTCAGTCTGAAGCGCGGCCTGTTTTAGAGGATCGGCCGCGTAGGCGTCATGTGCATTCATCCCTAGAGAGAGAAGCATAAAGGGAATGATTTTCAGGAACGCAAAAAGAGGTGTCCCTTTCATATTATCGAATACTCTTTTGACAGGAATGGTTTTGCAACGGTAATAACATTTGGGATGACTATAGTGTTTATGATGTTAACAGTGGCCATGATGTTAACAATGCAAGCGATGGTAATGGTTCCAGAGGGCGGTGTTAGGGTGAAATCTTTCACAACATTGCGTCTACAGCGAGGCAGGCAAGTTGTTTGTATGAGTAAATTCACTAGAGCCCAATCTGCATTGTGTGCACCACAATTGTGATTCCCCGGATAAAGTTGCACCTCGAAAAGGCAACATCCAAACAAGAAAGTTGCGATCTTGATCTTTAGTTAAATACCGGGTTGCAACAGGTTGCACCTTGTTGAATTTTACGGGTATGCTCTTCCTATTCACAAGGCGATTCTGTCTTCGCCTACCTGTTCATCTTCAACTTGGGATCTGGCGCCATGGCTAATAGCACAACAATGGGCGTAAAACTGGATCAGGCGACACGTGATCGCCTGAAAACAGCGGCACACTCTCTGGACCGCACGCCTCACTGGCTTATCAAACAGGCTATTTTCAACTGTCTCGAACAGTATGAACGTGGACAGGGCTTTCCTGTTACTGCAGATGAGCTCACACCCAGTGAAGATGGCGACACCATTGATGAGGTGCAACCGCAACAACATGCACCGCAGCCTTTTCTTGAATTTGCGGAAAGCATTCAGCCCCAGTCCGTTTTGCGTGCTGCCATTACATCAGCCTATCGCCGTCCTGAACAGGAGATTGTTCCTACGCTTGTAGAACAGGCGCGTATCGCTCCCAAGCAGGCCAAGGCTGTTCATGAATTGGCCTATGGCCTCGCTGAGCGGCTCAGGAATCAGAAAAGCTCGGGTGGGCGCCAGGGAATTGTCCAGGGATTGCTGCAGGAATTTTCGCTCTCCTCGCAAGAGGGTATCGCGCTGATGTGTCTGGCTGAAGCACTCCTTCGTGTCCCGGACAAAGGTACCCGCGACCTACTGATTCGCGACAAGCTAAGTGGCGGTAACTGGCAGAGCCACTTGGGCCGTAGTCAGTCGCTTTTCGTAAATGCAGCGACCTGGGGACTTCTGATTACCGGCAAGCTCACCACCACACATAATGAAGCCGGGCTTACCTCTTCACTCAACCGTATCATCGGTAAACGGGGCGAACCACTCATCCGCAAGGGGGTGGATATGGCCATGCGTTTGATGGGCGAACAATTCGTGACGGGTGAAACCATCGGCGAAGCACTGGCCAATGCAGGTCGTTATGAAGCCAAAGGCTTCCGCTATTCCTACGATATGCTGGGTGAAGCGGCGATGACAGCCAAAGGGGCAGATGACTACTACAACGACTATGAGCAGGCCATCCACGCGATCGGCAAAGCCTCCAATGGTCGTGGTATCTATGAAGGTCCAGGTATCTCCATCAAACTGTCGGCGCTGCATCCCCGCTACTCGCGTGCGCAATATGACCGCGTAATGGACGAACTTTATCCGCGGTTGAAATCTCTCGTTCTGCTGGCACAAGAGTACGATATCGGTATCAATATTGATGCTGAAGAAGCCGATCGCCTTGAGCTTTCGCTGGATTTGCTGGAGCACCTTTGCTTCGAACCTGAACTTGAGGGCTGGAACGGAATCGGTTTCGTTATTCAGGGTTACCAGAAACGTTGCCCACTGGTCATCGATTACTTGATTGATCTGGCACGTCGTAGTCGCCGCCGCCTGATGATTCGTCTGGTAAAAGGGGCTTACTGGGATTCCGAAATCAAGGTCGCACAGGTAGAAGGGCTTGAGGGTTATCCCGTTTATACCCGCAAAGTATACACTGACCTCTCCTACATCAGCTGCGCACGTAAACTGTTGGCGGCACCCGAAGCTATCTACCCCCAGTTTGCGACACACAATGCCTATACCCTTGCAGCCATCTACAAACTGGCGGGCAACAATTATTACCCCGGCCAGTATGAATTCCAGTGTCTTCACGGCATGGGCGAGCCTTTATACGAACACGTTGTCGGCAAAAATGGCCTGAACCGACCCTGCCGCATTTATGCGCCCTGTGGAAGCCATGAAACCCTGCTCGCGTATCTGGTGCGTCGTTTGCTGGAAAATGGGGCCAACACCTCTTTTGTGAACCGTATTGCCGATCACGATATTTCACTGGACGAACTGGTGCGTGATCCTGTTGAAGAAGCGGAGCAAATGGCTGAACAGGAAGGCGCCATGGGCCTCCCTCATCCACGTATTCCGTTACCGATCGAGCTTTATGGGGATGAACGTGTAAATTCCACCGGACTGGATCTCTCCAATGAACAGCGCTTGGCATCACTTTCCAGTGCGCTCTTGTATGGTGCCAGCCACCCGCTGGAAGCACGTCCTATCGTACCGTTCGAATACTCGCATGGCGCCACCGCGGCGGTTGAGAATCCTTCCGATACACGTGACGTGGTAGGGTTGGTTGAAGAAGCCACGCCTGAGATTGTGGAAAAGGCCCTTGCCGCCTCCGTCGATGCCGCCCCCATTTGGCAGGCGACTCAACCGGAAGAGCGTGCGGAAGTCCTTGAACGTGCAGCAGACCTCATGGAAGCACAACTTCAACCGCTGATGGGCGTGCTGGTGCGCGAAGCAGGAAAAACCTATGCCAATGCGATTGCCGAGGTCCGCGAAGCTGTCGACTTCCTGCGTTACTATGCCGCTCAGGCGCGGGAACATTTCGACAATCACTCGCACCGTCCATTGGGACCGGTTGTCTGTATCAGCCCATGGAACTTCCCCCTGGCCATCTTCACAGGCCAGATTGCCGCTGCATTAGTCACCGGTAATACAGTGCTGGCCAAACCGGCGGAACAGACGCCGCTTATTGCCTCTGAAGGGGCACGTATCCTGATCGAGGCCGGCTTGCCTGAGGGTGTACTACAACTATTGCCGGGCACAGGTGAAACCGTGGGTGCCAAGCTGGTGGGTGATGATCGTATTCGTGGCGTCATGTTCACGGGGTCTACAGAAGTCGCCCGAATCCTTGCACGTAACCTCTCAGGCCGACTGGATAGTCAGGGACGCCCGATTCCGCTGATTGCCGAAACCGGTGGTCAGAATGCAATGATTGTGGATTCATCGGCGTTGCCTGAGCAGGTCATTCCTGATGTGCTGGCTTCTGCATTCGATAGTGCCGGGCAGCGTTGTTCCGCTCTACGTATTCTTTGCGTACAGGAAGATGTTGCGGAGCGTGTGCTTGATATGCTGAAAGGAGCGATGAAAGAATGCCGTTTGGGTAACCCCGAGCAACTCTCTTCTGATATTGGCCCTGTCATCGATAACGAAGCACGTGAAACGATCAATGCGCATATCGAAAAAATGCGTTCAAAGGGGCACAAGGTTCACCAGATCAGTATCAATGACAAGGAAGCCAATGAGCATGGTATCTTTATTCCCCCCACACTGATTGAGCTGGATGACCTGAATGAACTGGAGCGCGAAGTGTTCGGCCCGGTTCTCCATATCGTGACCTACAAGCAGAAAGAGCTGGGTAAACTGCTGGATAATATCAATGCGAACGGTTATGGCCTCACCATGGGGCTTCATACCCGCATTGACGAAACCATTGCACAGGTAATCGCCAAGGCAGAGGTAGGTAACCTCTACGTTAACCGCAACATCGTCGGCGCAGTGGTAGGTGTCCAACCCTTCGGTGGCGAAGGCCTTTCAGGCACCGGTCCGAAAGCGGGTGGCCCGATTTATTTGACGCGTCTGCTTTCGGTCCGTCCCAACGGTATCCCGCTGAGTGAGAAAGAGCGCACTCGAATTGAGCCTTCGACTCAACCCCAATACCTTGCCCGCTTGAATGAGCTGGCGGAATGGGCGAAGAAAGAGCATAACAGCGTGGTGGCCGACTACTGCAAAACACTGGAAACACAGGCATTGAGTGGTGTGACGCTGGAGCTGCCCGGCCCGACCGGTGAGCGCAATACCTATTCACTTCTACCGCGGCATCACATTCTATGCCTGGCGACAGATCCGGAAGATCTATTGATCCAGTTAGCGGCAGTCACAGCAATCGGTGCCAAATCCATATGGGAAGATACAGAAGAGACGCGCAAACTACATGCGAAATTACCGAAGAATATTCGTTCACGTGTCGAGCTGGTATCTGACTGGCGTCAGGAAGGGGTAGCCTATGATGCAGTACTTTACCATGGTGATTCAGATACCCTGCTCAACGTCACGCAAGCTGTCGCCGCTCGCGATGGTGCTATCGTGAACGTATTTGGCATGGGAAATGGTGAAACAAATGTCCCTATCGAACATTTGCTGATCGAACATGCATTGAGTATCAATACAGCGGCTGCGGGAGGAAACGCGAGCCTGATGACGATCGGTTAATAGACCACTTGTCATCGCCATAACAGAAGGCCTCCTCTTCATGATCGTGAAGAGGAGGCCTTTTTGCTGCATTCATTATTTTACATCCATACGTAATGGATATATTGAAATTCTGCCAAGAGCCCTCATTTATTCAAAAAGCAGTCATTCACGCAATACTCTGTCCGGCTCTCCATAGTGATATGCAGGCCCTGTTACTTTTTGTCGCTATCTTTCATGATCGTGATAAATAAGTTATTCAAAACGCCACTATCGATAGTCAAAATCTGTTGTCGCTATAGCAGGCGAAATTCTAATCTGTCTTCTATAATGAAAGGCAGTTTCAGGTATAGCGAATAGGGTAAGCCACTGTCTACGATTCATGATCGTGTTTTGTAGCAGAATCTCTCGGATAAAACGCGCTCAATACAGCCACCGTTTTCGAGTGTTGCCAACCCTGTTCGGCTCTCACTTCTATTCAAGAGGAGAAGACCATGAGTAGCGCAAAACCAAATAACGTGAAAGAAATCAAAACCTCCAAACTCTTTCCTACACGTAACAATCTTCCAGAAACCACGCGTGCCAAGGTCGTCGAAATTCTTAATGCACGTCTTGCCGAATTGATCGATCTGGCATTGGTTATCAAGCAGGCACACTGGAATCTTAAAGGTCCGCAATTTATCGGCGTCCACGAAATGCTGGATGGCTTCCGTACCGAAATTGATGGTTACGTGGACACTGTGGCTGAGCGTGCAACCCAGCTGGGAGGAACAGCTTTTGGTACCGTTCAGAGCGTAAATAACCACACCAGCCTGAATGCCTATCCCCTTGATATTCATTCTGTTCATGATCATCTTACCGCACTGGCTGATCATTATGGCGCTGCTGCAGCCACCGTCCGTAAAGCCATTGACGATACCGATGAATTGGGCGATCAGGATACGTCAGACCTTTTCACCGAAGTATCACGTGGATTGGACAAAAATCTGTGGTTTATCGAAGCGCATCTACAGGTTAAATAAGTAGTAATACGTGTATGAAATAACTGATTTATCTTTTAAATCAGATACAGAAAAAGCCCCGAACCCAATGTTCGGGGCTTTTGTTATAAAAAATTTAGAGTGCCTTGTCTTTTTTCAATCTTATCTGAAATCCTGTTTTCGTCTGCTCAAATCCAACTCGCTCATAAAAGTGACAAATATCGGTATCCCCGCTGGTCAGAAGCATGATCTTGTAACAGCCGTAATACTCTGCCTGTTCAGTGGCACACGCTAAAACCTTACGAGCATATCCTTTGTGTCGATAGCCAGCATGAGTAACCACGTTCTCGATCAAGGCAAAGGGCCGCCCTCCCCGAGTCAGGTTGGGAAGAATCATGAGGGTACAGGCTGCCACCATTGTATCCCCCTCGAACCCGACAAGAAGCTCGCTTCCCGGCATCGACGACAGCTGTGCCAAAGCAGCCTCGGCAGATGCTGCATCCGGAATTTCATCCCCTTTATTGAGATGCTGATAAAGGGCCAACAGCGTCGGTAAATCATTCGAGACAGCAGCCCGAACAGTAAATGAAAACATGTTCTCTGAGGTCATGAGGTCAAATCTTACGCTTGATGCGATGCTTTCAGTGCCTCTGCCCCCTGCCGAACAAGTTCTGCCGTTTGCTCCCAGCCAAGGCAACCATCGGTAATTGACACACCATATTTGAGCGATGGCCCCAACTTCTGAGCCCCCTCATGTAGGTGGCTTTCCAGCATGACGCTCCGCAAGCTGGTATCCCCATGTGTACGCTGCTCAAGAACGGAATTGAAGACTACCGGCTGCAACGCAGGGTTTTTATGGCTATTACCATGGCTACAATCCACCATGATACTGGGATTCAGGCCAGCCTGATTGAGCTGTTGGCGTGCTTCAGCCACGCTCTCGGCCTTATAGTTAGGGCCGGAACGACCACCGCGCAGCACAATATGTGTGTCGGGATTCCCTTCACTATTGAGCATTGCGGGATGTCCATTATCATCCAATCCCAGGAAGTGGTGAGGATGGTTGGCAGAACGAATGGCATCGGCAGCTGCGAAAACTGAGCCATCCGTAGCATTCTTGAAGCCGACAGGCATGGGAAGTCCGCTTACCATTTCACGGTGAATCTGGGATTCGGTCGTACGCGCACCAATGGCCGCCCATGCTATCAGGTCCGAGAAATAACCCGCTGCCATGGGGTGCAACAGTTCTGTGGCCAAAGGCACTCCCTGTTGCAGCAGTTCAAGCATCAAGGCACGTGACAGGCGCACGCCAGATGCCATATCATCACTACCATTCAGGTAGGGATCATAGAGCATCCCCTTCCATCCTACTGTCGTTCTCGGTTTCTCAACGTAGGCACGCATCACCAGCAGGAACTGGTCTTTCACTGCTTCCGCCAACTCAGCCATCTTGCCTGCATACTCAACCGCAGACCGCTCATCATGTAGGGAACAGGGCCCCATTACGATCATCATGCGGGAGTCTTCACCCCGCATGATCCTGCGTACCTCTTCTCGTTGAGACTCAACACGTTGCTTGAGCACCTGTGGCAAAGGGAGTTGTTTACGCAACTCTGCCACTGTGGGTAGCACCGTAGATTTGTGTTGTCGATCCGTATTGGGTGCTGTAGATAGTTCAGTAGTCATATGTCTGATTCCCTGGGATGCTGAGAACACGTTATCCCATAATAAAAAACCCCGGTCAGGAGAGCCTGACCGGGGTTTACAACAACTTCGTTCAGGCGCCCCATCCTCGGGCACGCCTGTGAGTAAAGGCGTGCCTAGTGGCTAAACCAATACCCGAAGTAGTTGCAGAAACCTTCATTCACCGCACGACACACACCCGCAGTACGCGCTGGGCACGCAACACTACCGATGGAGAGTGTAGTTAACTGTATAGCTAACGTGGGGTGCATGAACGTTTCCATTAAAATGAATGAATATAGGTAGAGATTACTCTAATGAGATTAAGCCCGCAAGTGTTTAAACGGTATCTAAAAAGCCGTTTAACGGCCTCAATAATCGTCTGAGTAAAACTGTGGTGCTTTTGCATTCAGTGCCATCTGAGATTCACGCATGAGTCGATCAAAAACCGGATATTTCAGCGTTAAAGAATTTCCAGCCATAGAAAGAGTGCGGGCAAGGCGGTCACTACTGCGATTGCTGCAAGAAACAGGGCTATGCCTAGAAAGCCACCGCGTTCCCGACGCAAGGTACGTATGTTGAGGAATCGCGTCCAATCACGGTCCGATGACCAGGACCGAACTCGGGGAAGTGACTGACTATGTGATGTTCGCATGAAAAATCCAGTGTAATACGGTGAGTGAAAAGCCGATTCAGTTATCGATGCGGCCTCTTGACCTCTGCGTGTTTTACCAACCAACCATCAACTACACTTTTACTTGCACTTGTTTTTTTACTTCACATTCCTGCCGCCGTCAATTGCTAGCGTAGTGCCTGTTACAAATCTGGCATCCAGCAAATAACGAATGCCGTCCCACACCGCCCCCGGACCGGGAAGGACATCAAGTACGGATTTTTCTTTCAAATGAGCGATATAGTCGACATCGTCTCCCTCATTCAGCATGATCGATGCCGGAGCCAGCGCATTTACTTTGATAGTGGGCGCATAAAGAGCGGCGAAGGAGCGAGCCAGATTTTCCATTCCTGCCTTGGAGGCAGCATAGGCAGAATGACGTTTCGACCCTTTAACCGATGAAAAATCAGTAATATGGATGATATCTGTCAATTGCTCAGGGGCAGCCTCCAGTAAATCCCTTACCTGTGTATTGATCAGATAGGGCGCCTGCATGTGAACATGAAACATCAGGTCGAAATAGCGGCCCGCTTCCACGCCTTCAGCATCAGCTCGCCATAATGATGCATTATGGATGACCGCACGCAGACATGGGGTTGTTTCACGTAGCAGCGTTATGAATTGCCAAATACCCTCTTCCGTCGAAAAATCGGCATAGAGCACAATCGCTCCTCGCGCTCTAAGCGCATCCACAGCCGGACGTTCCTGCCGATACGTCACAATGACGGGAGTCCCCTCATCCAGCAAGCGCTCGGCACAATATCGGCCAAGGCGCTGCACTCCTCCGGTGATCAATATCGGAGACTGACTCATGAACGGATGTTTTCCTCGATATTCGCCGGTTTCTCGGGGCGTGGTGCATAACTGAAGACATCGGAAAATACATATTCGGTCAGTGGTTCTATCTCTTCCAGCGCATCCATGACGGAATACACCATACCCGGTGAGCCCGAAATATAGATGCTGTATTTTTGAGTGGATTTCAGTGTTTTTGCCAGTGCGCGATCCACGCGTTCTACCAGCCCGTCAAATGCATCCTGTTCTTCCTGTTCACGTGATTCGACAGGCTCACCATGCTCATAGGTATGTGATTTGACGACGAATTCTTCCACCACCGGATGATAATGAAAATTGGAATGGGTAGCCGCCCATTCACGCGCTAGATCATCCAGATAAAGATCCTCACGGGTACGTGTTGCCCACCAGAGATCAATCGGATGATCCGGGTCATGCGCCAATACGGCTTCAGTAATTGCCTTCATCTGTGCAAAGCCAGTGCCTGCAGCGACCAGTAACAGAGGCCGTTTATCACCGATCTCCACCACACTTTTACCCGAAGGCAAACGAACGTCGAAGGTTTCTCCAACGCGCAAACGCTGGAAAAGTGCTGTGTTGCTTTTGCTCGAAGGGACCTCAAGAATGTGAAGCTCAAGCAGTTGCTCGCCCCGATAGGCATTGCCGATAGAAAAAGGTACCCAACGCTGCTCACCCTCTACCTCAACGGACAATTCAAGATACTGGCCCGGTGCATAGGGGACATCCTGACCATCAGTAATACGCAGGAATACACGTGTTACACCGGCATCCAATGTCTCAAGCGATTCAATACGGCAAGTCACCGTGGTCGTACTCATACTAGGCTCTCTCGTTATCCTCGTTCGAGGAAATATTGGGTATGACATTCACTGCAGCGCTCTACCCTATCCATCAATGTAGAGCTACAGCATTAACTCTCTCTTTAGACCTCACCACTAACCACTGGCTGATACAGATGTAGGCTAAGACGGATGTGTGCTCACCATATCAGTCAAAAACATCCTTTATATCAGCCCAAAAACTCCTTGAAGCTGCCTCAATCGAAAATACCAAGGCTTTCCCACCGTTCCGTCACACGATCCTTGACCGCGTTATCCATAACGATGGGTACGCCCCACTCACGCGTTGTTTCACCGGGCCACTTGGATGTTGCATCCAGCCCCATTTTGGAGCCCAGCCCACTCACCGGTGACGCAAAATCCAGATAATCAATCGGGGTATTTTCGACCATAACGGTGTCTCTGGCAGGGTCCATCCGCGTGGTAATGGCCCAGATGACATCTTTCCAGTCCCGCGTATTGATATCATCATCCACCACGATCACGAATTTGGTATACATGAACTGGCGAAGAAAGCTCCACACACCCATCATGACGCGCTTGGCATGCCCTGCATACTGCTTTTTCATGGATACGACTGCCATGCGGTATGAACAGCCTTCAGGTGGCAGATAAAAATCCACGATCTCTGGAAACTGCTTACGCAGGATTGGCACAAAGACTTCATTGAGCGCCAAGCCCAGTACCGCAGGTTCATCCGGTGGCCGACCGGTATAGGTCGAATGATAAATCGGATCTTTGCGATGCGTGATACGCGTTACCGTAAAGACAGGAAACGTGTCCACTTCATTGTAATAACCGGTATGATCCCCAAAGGGCCCTTCAGGCGCCACATCATCAGGATAGATATACCCTTCCAGCACGATCTCTGCCGAAGCAGGCACCTGAATGTCGGCATGCCCACATTTGACCAGTTCCGTTTTGCTACCACGTAACAACCCGGCAAAAGCAAACTCGGAAAGTGTGTCAGGCACCGGTGTGACGGCCCCGAGAATCGTGGCTGGGTCAGCACCCAACGCAACGGCTACCGGGAAAGGCTCGCCCGGATGCGTCTGTTGCCATTCACGAAAATCCAGTGCGCCCCCCCGATGAGACAACCAGCGCATGATCAAACGATTCTTGCCGATTTTCTGCTGCCGATAAATGCCCAGATTCTGACGTTTTTTATGCGGCCCTTTCGTGACCACCAGCGGCCAGGTAACCAGCGGCCCGGCATCCCCCGGCCAGCAGGTCTGGATAGGCAGCTGATCAAGGTCAACGTCATCACCCTCCAGCACCACTTCCTGACATGGTGCATTGCGGACTTTTTTCGGCCCCATGCTCAATACTTTCTTGAGCAACGGGACTTTTTCCCAGGCATCGCGCAAGCCACCAGGTGGCTCTGGCTCTTTCAGGTAGGCCAGTAATTCACCAATCTCACGCAACTTGAAAACATCATCCTGCCCCATACCCAACGCAACACGTCGTGGCGTACCGAAAAGGTTTGCCAGTACAGGTATGGATGATCCTTTCACATTTTCAAACAGTAATGCAGGCCCTTCGGCACGCAGTACACGATCACATATTTCGGTCATTTCCAGATGAGGGTCCACTTCAACAGTGATGCGTCGAAGCTCCCCCATTGCCTCAAGGCGGGTGATAAAATCGCGCAAATCGCGGTACTGCATGCTGACATCCTTTTACTAAGCACTCATTTTTGGAGATACGTGAGACATGCCGGTTGACTCCATTGGCAAAATCTACCAGCCAACGTGGCTCTCACAACACCGGAAAAGTGCTATCGGCCCATTCTTCGTGAAAAAGAACAAAACCGGTATTCATTAATGTACGATATTAAGCGCGTACTTTCCCACTAACGTATGGTTCTATATAAGTACCATAACGAATAAGAAAACAATAAACCGATATCATGAAAAAGGCGGACGCCATAAGCATCCGCCTTCCATTCAGCCAATTCACCTGTGGGAACGCGATCAAATGCGATCCAACAGATGAAAACGCACACCTAACGTCGTTTCATGGCTTCGAAGAACTCGTCATTGGTCTTCGTATCTTTCAAACGATCAATCAGGAATTCAGTGGCGGCAACATCATCCATCGGATTGAGCAGTTTACGCAGAATCCACATGCGCTGCATCTCTTCTTCAGAACAAAGAAGATCTTCACGACGAGTCCCCGAACGACGGATATTGATAGCAGGGAAAACGCGTTTCTCGGCCAGCTTTCTGTCCAGATGGGCTTCCATGTTACCCGTGCCCTTGAATTCCTCGAAGATCACTTCGTCCATTTTGGAGCCGGTATCGACCAGTGCTGTTGCCAGAATGGTCAAGCTGCCGCCTTCTTCAATATTACGGGCAGCACCAAAGAACCGCTTCGGTTTTTCCAGGCCGTGGGCATCCACACCCCCTGTCAGTACCTTACCCGAGGAAGGTACGACAGTGTTGTAGGCACGCGCCAGACGAGTGATGGAATCCAGCATGATAACAACGTCTTTTTTATGCTCTACCAGACGCTTGGCCTTTTCGATAACCATTTCAGCTACCTGAACGTGACGTGCCGGCGGCTCATCAAACGTTGAAGCCACGACTTCACCACGTACTGTGCGGCTCATCTCGGTCACTTCCTCGGGACGTTCATCGATCAGAAGGACGATCAGATAACACTCAGGGTTGTTACGAACAATCGCATTGGCGATGTTCTGCATCATCATGGTCTTACCGGCCTTGGGCGGTGATACGATCAGGCCACGCTGACCTTTACCAATCGGCGACGTCAGGTCAATGATACGAGAGGTCAGATCCTCGGTAGAACCGTTACCAATTTCCATGGTCAGGCGTTCATCGGGGAAAAGAGGGGTCAGGTTTTCAAAGAGGATCTTGTGGCGGGCGTTATCAGGACGATCAAAGTTGATCTGACTGACTTTCAGCAGGGCAAAATAACGTTCCCCTTCCTTCGGAGGACGGATCTTGCCTGAAATGGTATCCCCTTTGCGCAGGTTAAAACGACGAATCTGCGAGGGAGAAACGTAAATATCATCCGGACCGGCAAGATACGAGCTGTCCGCACTACGAAGGAAACCAAAACCATCCTGAAGAATTTCGAGAACACCATCGCCATAGATATCTTCACCGCTTTTCGCGTGTTTCTTCAAGATAGCGAAGATGATGTCCTGCTTGCGGGACCTCGCCACGTTGTCAATGGACATGCTCTGGGCGAGTTCGAGGAGTTCCGGAACGGATTTTTGCTTGAGTTCTGTTAGATTCATGGGCTTAGTTCAGAAAAGCTGCAATGAGCATACGATACAAAATTAGAGTCAATGTCGTAATGACATGTTGATGTGTCCAGAGGTATCAGAGGTCACCGTCATGGGCATACGGATAAAACATCGGCAAATCATGGGCTGTGCTTTCGAATAACAAAAAGGAGTCATGCGGAAGGACAAATCATGAAAGTGTGTTGTTATACCGGCCGGGAAATACAAGGCAGGCCCAAAATGTAATGAAATGCTCCTGATACCTGAAAATTGACCGCTGAAAGTGTAGACACGAGATCCCTTCCAACGAAAATTCGGTCTCGGGTAGCCCCGAGCTTTCAATCCACCCTGATCACTCATGGAATCGAAAGGAACGAATCGACATGAAGATTTCGATACGGCCCCTGCATATCCATCAGCGAAGAGTCAACAAATGTATAAAAGCTATCTAGAGTAATTCTACTTTGCTCGAGGTTTAGACCTGATCAAACATGATATTCAAGGATGGGCAAAGCGGGAGCAGAAAGTAGTAAGGTGCGCTGGAATTATAGCTGGAACAGGAAAGTTGACTCGTTGAGGGAATGACTGGCTTTTCATTCACTGACCTACTCATGATTAACTTGCTCATGATCCACTGGGCCCAATGGCGCAGAAGGAGAGTCAGAACAGCCGGGTATCCATCATGCGTTAATCAAGAAACCAATTAGCGCTGTAGGGCATCGAAGTAAGGATGCAACTGCATCATAGGCAACAATAAGAGCCGATGCAACCCCTATTTTACGCAAACATCACCAAAATCACCGCATTTTATATAAATCTTCCTCCGATGAGCATTCCAACAATGACTGTACACTGTAAAAACCGTTATTTACTTCCCTGTATAGAGCCGCTGCATGGGTTGAACATGGCCTTGTAACCATCTGCCACCAGACAAAGTGAATCGCTCAGAACAGCCACCAAACAGGTGTTTTTTTGGTCCTGCAATGACGAATGAAATGCACTTTCACTGCACTCGGTAACGGGCGTGTCTTCTTTACGGAGAGGCTCAGAGGATGAAAATACCTCGCCGTCATATGTGTACACGAATACCAACTGTTTTCGTTCCCAGGGTGGGATCTGGTATGTCTGAAGCAATGTTTTTACGCGGCGATGCATGCCTTTATAAAATAGCTTTTCACCGCCACGCCTTGGCTGAATAACAAAATTGCCCTGATCACCTTTAACATATTTATTGAGCACAGACACAGCATGCGGGTACCAATCACTTTCGTTAGTCGCCCCACCCTCTCCTCGCGTCACGGGTATCTCCTGTTCCGCCAACAAATAGAGGTGGTCTTTCCAGATACGTGCCAAAACACCCGTCCATTTGACTTCAGCACAACGACTTTCATGCATAGTGAGCTGACTGATCAACGAGTTCAGTTTGGAACGGGGAGGTAACGGTAACTGCCGTTGATCCAGGGCACAGCGAATCAACAGCGCACAACGTGATGCATCACGTGTCAGCAAGGGTTGAACAGGAAGGCGCGCAGGATCAGAGGTCAATCGTTCAAGCTCTTCGACCGCGTACTGCATCAATAATTGATGGCTTTCTCGCAGATGATCAGAGGTATGTGCCAACGTCTGCACTACTTGCGGCCAACGGGTTTCAATCTCGGGAATAATCCGATGCCTTAGCCAGTTGCGATCAAAGTCCTCGGTATCATTCGAAGGATCATCAACCCACTGCCACTGCTGTTCACGCGCCAGATCAATGAGTGCAGAATGCGGCATATTCAGCAAGGGGCGCTGTAACCAACCATGACCGAGGCGCCGACGAGCTGGCATGGCACCCAACCCCGTCAAACCACTCCCGCGAAGCAACCGAAGCATAAAGGTTTCAGCCTGATCATTGCGATGATGTGCCAACCATAGGACATCATCAGGACCCAGGCACTGACCGAAGGCCTCGTATCGGGCTTCTCTTGCAGCGGCTTCCACCCCCGTGCCAGATATCTGAGGCGTGACATGCACCACATGCAGGGGAACTTTCAATGCATCGCATAAAGTACGGCACGAGGTTTCGAAGTGCTCGGCAGCCGCCTGCAAATGATGATTGACATGAACCGCGTGAAGGGAAGGAACGGGCAAATGTTGACGGGAACGATGACGGATTGCCTCTGCAGCCAAGTGCAGAAGGCAAACGCTGTCCATACCACCAGACAGCGCAATCCATAATCGATGATGGGGGGGAACCTGCGTCAGGGCCGCATCCAGCAATGGGCGGCCATCGGCCATGAGGCTCATGGCACGCTGATCAGGCCTGAGGGGCACCGTAGCTCATCAGGCGCTTGTAGCGGCGATCCAGCAATTCACTGGTATCGAGCTTGCCCAGTTTGTCAATGCTGGTCAGGAGCGCATCTTTCAGGTGAACCGACATCTCCGCCGGATTACGATGCGCTCCACCCAAAGGTTCATTGATAAGCGTATCCACGAAGCCAAGATCCTTAAGCTGACCCGCCGTGATTCCCATCGCTTGTGCTGCTTCCGATGCTTTTTCGGCACTTTTCCACAGAATGGAAGCACAACCTTCCGGGGATATGACCGAGTACGTTGAGTACTGCAGCATCATGAGCTCGTCACATACACCGATAGCCAGGGCACCACCGGAACCACCTTCACCAATCACCGTAGAGATGATCGGCGTTTTAAGGCGTGACATCACTGCCAGATTGTAAGCGATGGCTTCGCTCTGACCACGCTCTTCCGCATCGATCCCCGGGTAGGCGCCAGGTGTGTCAATGAATGTCAGGATAGGCATTTTGAAACGCTCGGCCATCTCCATCAGGCGGACAGCCTTGCGATAGCCCTCCGGACGAGGCATACCGAAATTGCGTTTGACCTTGTCTTTAACGGTACGACCTTTCTGATGACCAATCACCATCACGGGGTTGTCATCAATACGTGCGATGCCGCCAATCAGTGCATAGTCATCGGCGAATGCGCGATCACCATGCAGCTCGTCAAATTCGGCAAAGATATGAACGATATAATCGAGTGTATAAGGGCGCTGCGGATGCCTCGCCAACTGGGAAACCTGCCACGGGGTCAGATCACGGAAGATCTGCTGAGTCAGCTTGTGGCTTTTGTCTTCCAACCGACCAATCTCTTCACTGAGGTTGATCTTGCTGTCAGTCCCTACCAGACGAAGCTCTTCGATTTTATCTTGAAGCTCAGCGATAGGCTGTTCGAATTCCAGGTAATTGGGGTTCATAGAAAGTATCTGATAACTCTGCCAACGCCGTGGCTCGGATTACGGCTCTACGGCAAGGATGCATTTGGGGATGCGTGTAAGGGTCTAACCCGAGCGCAAATAAGGCGCTATTATCCCATGATCATGTCAACTCGCAAGAGTAGACGAAAGAATTAGCGATAACATAATTTTACACCGTGTTGGCCCTGCATTTCAGCCAATTTAATTAAAAGTTCATCACAGGGTGCAACACGCCACTGTTCATTGAGCTCGAAAGCGCCGGCGGCCGTCTCGTTGCTGTAATGCAAACGAACAGGCAAGCCTTCCTGATCAAGATGCGCGCTTAGCCCTTCGCGCAATGCTCGGGTGAAACGGACATCCAGCTGAGAAGCGTCAACGCTCACTTCTACAGCTTCACCATAACGTTTACGCGCGTTGACCATGGGGGTGATCTCTTTAACTCGCATACGAAGGCCACCGGAGTAATCATCGGTGGAGACTTCACCCTCCACAATGAGCACCTGACTATCATTCAACTGATTACGCACCTGATCGTACAATTCACCAAAGAGCGAGGCCTCGATACGGCCCGTGCGGTCATCCAGAGTCACAAACGCAATGGTATCACCACGCTTGGATTTCATCGTACGCATTCCGACCACCAGCCCGGCTACACGTTGGGGCTGGCGCGAAGGTTTTAGCTCATTGATCCGCGTAGACACAAAGCGCTTGAGTTCTGACTCATATTCATCGATCGGATGCCCTGTCAGGTAGAGGCCCAACGTCTCCTTTTCGCCCCCAAGACGCTCGCGATCTGTCCATTGACGCACCTTGCGATACTCGGCGTAATTGTCGATCGCATCATCACCACTGGCGAATACTTCACCAAAGAGGTCATCAATACCTACACTTTGGTTCTCATGGCTTTGCGATGCTGCTTTGATAGCGCTCTCCAGCGCCGCTGCCATGACCGCACGTGAAGGGCCAAGGTTATCCAGTGCACCGGAGCGAATCAATGCTTCCATGGTGCGTTTATTAAGCCGTTTGGAATCGATGCGTTGGCAGAAATCGAAAATGTCAATGAAGTTACCACCCTCTTCACGTGCTTCCACGATCGCAGAGATCGGCCCTTCCCCTACACCACGAATGGCACCAAGACCATAAACGATTTCACCCGCCTCATTCACGCTGAATTTGTAGCTACCCAGATTGACATCAGGCGGCGTTACCGTAAGCCCCATGCGACGGCACTCTTCGATCAAAGGAACGACTTTGTCGAGGTTATCCATTTCGGTCGAGAGCACCGCGGCCATAAAGGGCGCAGGGTAATGTCGTTTAAGCCAGGCGGTCTGATAGGACACCAGACCGTAGGCGGCAGAGTGTGATTTGTTGAAACCGTAGCCGGCAAATTTTTCAACCAAATCAAAAATATTACCCGCCAGATCATCGCTGATGTTATTGGCCCGGCACCCGTCGATGAATCCCTGACGCTGCTTGGCCATCTCTTCGGGCTTTTTCTTACCCATTGCACGGCGCAGCATGTCTGCCTGCCCCAGCGTGTAACCGGCCAGCACCTGAGCAATCTGCATCACCTGCTCCTGATACAGGATGATACCGTAGGTCGGTTCGAGCACCGGCTTGAGCCATTCGTGCTGATAATCCGGGTGTGGATAAGCCAATTCGGCACGACCATGCTTACGGTTGATGAAGTCGTCAACCATGCCGGACTGCAATGGCCCCGGTCGGAACAGAGCCACCAGTGCGATCATGTCCTCAAGTGAATCGGGCTGCAGGCGTTTGATCAGCTCTTTCATACCACGCGATTCCAGCTGGAATACCGCGGTCGTTTCAGCTTTTTTAAGAAGGTCGAAGGTGGGTTTGTCGTCAAGCGGAATGGCGCTGATATCCAATGGGCCCTGCCCCTCACGTGCACGTACGGTATCGACCATCTCCAATGCCCAGTCAATAATCGTCAGTGTACGCAGACCCAAAAAGTCGAACTTGACCAGCCCCACCGTTTCGACATCGTTCTTGTCGAACTGGGTGACCAGCCCGTTTCCTTCTTCATCACAAAGAAGGGGGGAGAAGTCAGTCAGTTTGGTCGGCGCAATGACCACGCCCCCCGCGTGCTTACCGGTACCGCGGGTGATACCTTCAAGCTTGGTTGCCATCTCCCATATTTCGCCCGCCTCGTCGTCATTTTCGATGAATTCTTTCAGCGCAGGCTCGGCAATGATCGCCTTTTCGAGCGTCATACCGACTTCGAAGGGAATCAGTTTGGATATTTTATCACCCAGTGAATACGGTTTACCCTGCGCACGCGCTACGTCCCTGACAACCGCTTTGGCGGCCATGGTACCGAAAGTAGCAATCTGAGATACGGCATTACGCCCATAGCGGTCGGCTACATAGTCGATCACTCGGTCACGTTTTTCCATGCAGAAGTCGACGTCGAAGTCAGGCATGGAGACACGTTCAGGGTTCAGGAAACGTTCGAACAGCAGGTCATATTCCAGCGGGTCAAGGTCCGTAATCTTGAGGCAGTAGGCCACCAGTGAGCCTGCACCGGAACCACGCCCGGGCCCTACCGGTACGTCATTGTTTTTTCCCCATTTGATAAAGTCCATCACAATGAGGAAGTAACCGGGGAACCCCATCTGGTTGATGATCCCGAGCTCGAAATCAAGACGTTTGCGGTATTCAGGCTCCTCTTCACTGCGGGAACGGCCGGAATAGATCGCATTCGGACCTTCGAAGAGTTGACTAAGGCGCTCGTCCAGCCCTTCATGGGAAATCCTGGAAATGTACTCTTCAATCGTCATGCCTTCCGGCACAGGATACTCCGGCAGGAAGTATTCCCCCATGCGTACATCCACGCTACAGCGCGCGGCAATCATGACACTATTTTCCAGCGCGGAAGGAATATCAGCGAAGAGTGCCGCCATTTCATCAGGCGATTTCAGATATTGCTCTTCACTGTATTTTCGCTCACGGCGTGGATCATCCAGTGCACGCCCTTCCCCAATAGCGACGCGCGTTTCATGGGCCCAGAAATCTTCTTTCTTGAGAAAACGGACATCATTGGTAGCCACGACCGGTGTCTGTGTCTCCAGCGCCAGATCCACGGACAGATGCACACACTCTTCATCATTCACGCGGCCAGTACGCTGCAACTCCAGATAAAAACGGTTGGGAAAGAAACGTTGCCATTCGCTCAGCAACGTTGCTGCTGTCTCTTTGTGCCCAGACAAAAGGAAGCGGCCGATTTCGCCTTCACGGGCACCCGAAAGTGCCAAGAGCCCTTCGGATGCTTCGAAAATCCACTCTTTGTGAACAAACGCACGCCCTTTGCTTTGTCCCTCCTGCCATACGCGGGAGATCAGCTCAATCAGATGGCGATACCCTGTTGCATTCATGGCAAATAATGTAATCCGGTAAGGATGATCATCATCCAGTGGATTATGCATCCAGAAATCGGCACCGATGACAGGTTTCAGACCGCTTCCCTGAGCGGCCTGATACAATTTGACCAAACCGAAAAGGTTACTTTCATCCGTAACGGAGATAGCAGGCATGCCCAGATCCTGAGTGGCCTGATTAAGCGCTTTCAGTCTTACGAGCCCGTCAGAGAGGGAATATTCACTGTGAACACGTAAATGAACGAATGAGGTCATGATGGAAAACCTGTGCTGTGGTGCAAATTCATATTGATACCGGAAGTGTGATCAGTAGACGCCAACATGCGCTTTACAGGGCCAAAAGAGCGCCGATGTTGTGGTAACACACCGTGCTGCTCCAACGCCGTCAGGTGCTCTTTTGTAGGATATCCCTTATGTCTGGCCAAACCAAATTCAGGGTAGAGAACATCCAGTGCAACCATGTCGTGATCACGTGCCACTTTGGCGACAATCGACGCGGCACTGATGGCAGGATGACGCAAATCCCCCTTGACGACAGGCATGCCTGGTAGGGCATGCTCGGGCATCCGATTACCATCGACCAGTAGATATTCTGCTCTGGGCATCAGTGCATCAATAGCGCGGCGCATGGCAAGATGCGTCGCATGATAGATGTTCAATTCGTCAATTTCTTCAGGTGAAGCACGACCAATAGCAAAGGCCAACGCCTTTTCACGAATCTGAGCGTCGAAATATTCACGTTTTTTCGCTGATAGCGCCTTGGAATCAGTAAGTCCTTCAATGGGATCTGTTGGATCAAGAATTACAGCGGCAGCGACGACATCACCAATCAATGGCCCCCGTCCGACTTCATCAACACCTGCCAGATAATAACCTTTATACGGAATTTCGAGCGGAGGATAGGTAATGGCTTTAGCCACAAAAAAGCTCCCTTCAGATAGTGGCAGCGGAATACGTTCAAGCCCCCATGACGCTCAAGGGCCTATCACATTCGAAAACACTGAGGTGTGTGCCAGGTATTTATCAACCCATGCGTTTAGTTGAGAGCGTGAAATCAGCTCGGTAGCCGCACAGGAGGCTACACTCAAAAGCAATATCCCACCAGACAAAAGCAATACCCCACCGGACATTTGCCACGCTCAGGATGTAATCAGCCCCAGCACAGCCTCGGCTGCATGTTCACTGGCATTAACCGCCAGAACATGATGCATCTGCTTGAAACGTTGGCGCAAGGGAGTCTGGTCTTCAAAGAGCAAAGGCTGTAATATCTCGGCGATTTTTTCAGCACTGGCCTCTTCCTGAATCAGTTCGGGCACTATGGTTTCCTGCGCCAGTAGATTCGGAAGGGAAATCCATTGTGTTCGTACTACACGTTTCGCAATAGCATATGTTAAAGGTGCCATACAATATGCCACGACCATGGGCCGATGGCATAACATGGCTTCCAGCGCAGAAGTCCCCGAAGTCAACAAGACGGCATCTGCTGCCGTCATCGCCTGAGCCGCCTGTCCATCAATGACATGTAGAACGGATTTTGTCCCCGGATCAATATCCGCCGTTTCTATCAAGGCTTCGATTTCATGGCGCCGTTCAGGCGATGCCGCAGGAATGATGGCTTCCAGCCCAAAGTGATAGCCTCTCAGCAATCTCAACGCCTCCAGATACACCGGAAGCATCAGTTTGACCTCGTTGTAACGTGATCCTGGCAGTAATGCCAGCAAAGGGGCACGGGCGTCGAGCGATAATGAGCGCCGTGCCGCTTTTTGGTCATCCTCAAGAGGAAGCTTGTCTGCCAGCGGATGCCCAACAAAGGTGACCGGCACCTGATGTTGACGATAAAAATCTGCTTCGAAAGGAAGAAACGTCAGCATAAGATCATCAGCACGCCGGATTTTCTTCACACGCCCTTGCCGCCATGCCCATACGGATGGGCTGACGTAGTGAGCCGTGGCAATACCCTTTTTGCGCAGTGCCAGTTCAAGACCGGTATTAAAGTCGGGCGAATCGATGCCTACCATGATATCAGCCTGCCAGGCGAGCGCGTCCTTCTCCAGTTGATGCCTGAGCGAAATCAACCCCGGCAGGTGCCTGATGACCTCGACGAATCCCATGACCGAGAGGCGCTCCATCGGCACCAGTGTCTCGAAGCCTTCCGCTATCATTGCTGGACCGCCCACTCCTCGAAAGAGGGCATTAGGGTAGCGTTTTTTGATCTCACTCATCAGTCCCGCGCCTAGAACGTCTCCTGAGAGCTCACCGGCAACGACAAAGATACGTAAAGGTGAATCTGAATCAATGGAAGCAAGAGAAATCGGCATAAAGGAAGACTTCACAATGAAGGGATAAACAACGGGAGAATAACCGAGCAGAATTCAAACTGCGATTTGCCATACATGCTGAAATTATTCCCATGGGAGAAAACACCATGGGAAATACCGGCCACCCTACCTACCCGTCAGAGTAAATGGACTCTGATGAGCAGGGAGGTAGCTCGGAAGTGCGCAGGATTAACGGGTAATACCCCGAGAAGAGTATTTGAGTGAATCCACAAACAACTGAAGTTCAGGGCCTGTTTCGCCCTCTTCCAGAATGTCGATGCACTCAGCCAGCTTACGATTGCTACGAAAAACCAGCTTGTACGCCTCACGCAACTTACTTATGACATCGGCATCAAAACCGCGACGGCGCAGTCCTTCAATATTGATACCATGCGTTCTTGCCGGATTACCATTGGCGATAGTGTAGGCAACGATGTCCATGCTCACGGCAGCCAAACCACCGATCATCGAATGGGAACCAATACGACAGAACTGATGGATGGCCGCCAATCCACCAATAATAGCGTGATCTCCCACAGTAACGTGCCCGGCTAGCGTCGCGCTATTGGCCAGAACACAGTGGTCACCGATAACACAATCATGCGCTATGTGGGCATACGCCATCACAAGGTTATCGCTACCAACGCGGGTTTCCCAATTATCCTGAGCTGTACCTCGGTGGACGGTAACACTTTCACGGAAAATATTGTTATCACCGATAACAAGACGTGTACTTTCCCCGTGATATTTTTTGTCCTGACACTCTTCGCCAATGGACGCAAACTGGAAAAAACGGTTGTTGGCACCAATGGAGGTAGGCCCTTTGATAACAACGTGTGATTCGATAACACATCCAGGGCCAATCACAACATCAGGCCCGATCATGCTGTAGGGGCCGACTTTTACGTCGGGAGCCAGCCTGGCGCCCGGATCTATGATTGCAGTGGGGTGTATCAATCGAGTTTCCTCTCAGCACACATGATGTCAGCTTCACATACAAGCGCCTCATCTACACTGGCCTTGCAGGCGAATTTCCAGATACCACGGCGTTCCTTGACAATCCATGCTTCCAAAATCAGCTGATCGCCCGGCACCACAGGACGTTTCAGGCGGACGTTATCACTGCCTACATAATAATAGACATAGCCATCGCTGGGACGCTTGTTACCTGTTTTGAAACCGAGAATCCCAGCTGCCTGAGCCAGAGCTTCAGTAATCAGAACGCCTGGCATGATCGGGTGCTCAGGAAAGTGCCCACAGAAGAAATTTTCATTGAAGCTGATATTCTTATAGGCCTTGATATAGCTACCTTCTTCCAGTTCGACAACGCGATCGACTAAAAGGAATGGGTACCTATGGGGTAAGAATTCCTGGATTTCCTTGATATCCATGACCATGCAGAAAACCTCTGAGACAAATGCCTCTTATAAAAACAATTCGCCTGAAAATTCAAGCGTACGAAAAAAACACCCCGCTATGTGTGGTGCATGGCATCCATGCACGACAATGTATATGCCACGACATTACCTGCCCCGGATGGTGACTCCCTGTAAGTAATCACTACCACTGGACAATGACCATGAAATGGCAACAACGGAGCAACAAATATACAACTACCCTAGCGGAAAATTTATATGCTGACACGAAAAAGGTAGAAGCACAGGCTTCCACCAATTAATGTGCAGCCGCCCTGTGTAAGGAATACTCCACAGGATCTAGGACTTTTCTAGTTTATTCAGGCGCTTGGCCAAAGAATCGAGCTGTCTGAATCGAACGACACTTTTGCGCCATTGTGCATTGGGCATAACCCCTGTGCCGGAGGAATATACCCCGGGTTCGGGAATCGAGTTGGTCACCATGCTCATACCGGTCAAAGTGACGCCATCAGCAATTTCGATATGGCCACCCAGCCCGACACCGCCGCCCAATAGGCAGCCACGGCCAATCCTTGTTGAGCCTGCTACCCCAACACAACCCGCCAGGGCACTGTGGTCTCCAACCTGCACATTATGTGCAACCTGAACCTGACTATCTATTTTAACATCATTTCCAATCACTGTGTCGCCGAGCGCACCGCGATCAATACTGGAGCATGCACCGATTTCGACATCATCACCGATGATGACACTGCCGATTTGTGCAATCTTGACCCAGTTCCTTCCTGTATGGGCGAAGCCGAAACCGTCCCCACCCACAACCGCTGAGCTATGAATAATAGCACGCTTTCCGATCATCAGGCCGTGATAAAGTGTCACATTAGCGTATAACAGCCCCTCTTCACCGATCTCGGTATCGTCTCCAATAAAACAGCCTGCACCGATACGTGTCCCACGTCCGATACGAACGTGTGCTCCAATAACGACATTCGGACCGATCGACACATCTTCACCCAGCTCAGCCGTATCACTGATGGTGGCAGAAGGATGGATCCCCGCTTCAAACATTTGCTCTGTACGAGCAAAACAAGGGGACAACAGCGCAAAACCGAGATAAGGGTTTTTAAGAATCAATGCATTGGTTGGACAAGCATCCGCATGCTCCGCCGAGACCAATACTGCTGCAGCCCGAGTGCTCTCCAGGTGTTTTAGGTAGGCAGGGTTTGCCAGGAAAGCGATATCATCAGGACCGGCATCCTGCAATGTTGAAAATCCGGTGACTCGGCGCGAGGCATCCCCTTTAAGAGTAGCTTGCGCTTTTTCAGCAAGCTCTCCTAATGTCCAGCCCAGGGTAGAAGAGGTATTCATGTTCATTCGCTTAATGACCAATGGCGCACTAGTGCGCCATTGAAGAAGTGAAAACAACTGAAGGCAACACCATAACGATACAGCTGCATCGACAACCCGTGGATACTTGACAGCATGCATGGCCCACGGGAGAGCTACACCGCCACGGCAATTGCATCAACCTTGAAAGGCTGAATTAACCGCGATTGTAAGCTGCAGTCACTTCGTTGGTCAGATCCAGTGCGTCTGGTGCATATAGAACAGCAGAGCGGTCAATCAGGACATCAACGTGGTGTGCACGAATGACAGACTGCATTGCACGCTGAAGACGAGGACGTGCCTGCTGAAGGAAGTTCTGCTCAGTCTGCTGGCGTACCTGCTCAAGGTGATCACGCTTCTGTTCGAACTCGGTGCCCTGAGTCTGAAGCTGCTTGATCAGATTGTTGCGTGCACTTTCTGACATGGTTGAGCCATCGCGCTGCAGGCGATCCTGAAGCTGCTGTACACGTTGACCAAGAGATTCAACCTGCTGCGGCTGATTGCCAAGTTGATTACGCAGCTGATTGATGGACTGTTTTGCGGCAGTCGTATTCATCAATGCCTGCTGCCAGTCAACAACCGCAACTTCATTGGCCTGAGCCGCGAAGGAAGTACCCATTACGGCTGCAGCCAATCCTACAGCAATCCCTAATTTACGCATGTAATTAACTCCTTGTAGAAAATCGGCACGTTATCAACACATCACAGGATATGCCTGACAACGATGAGATACTTGCTTAAAGCGCCTAGGCACCTATTTTATCAAAACGTGAACGACCCTTGCTTACGGGAGCCGATACAGCGCCATGAACCTACGCCAGCCCTTCCATCGCTTTTAGACTCATGCTTTCGTTTTTCCATAAGGCTCTGTACGAAACCACTTGACCCAGAGCCCCTATTGAAGAAGAAACTGTATTCAGCACTCCTAGAAAGTTTGTCCCAAAGAGAACTGGAAGAACTGGGATGCAGCATTGTTCGCCTTGTGAATCGGACGCGACACACTGAAACTCAGCGGGCCAATAGCTGTTAGCCAATTCAGGCTGATACCTGCAGCAACGTTCATCTGATTCAAGTGAACACCAGATTCACATGAGGACTGAGGCCCACCCGCTGTTGAGTAACATTTGGACAGATAGGTGTTACCTGCATCCACAAAAACAGAGGTCTGCACACGACGGCTGTTATGCACAAAAGGTGTCGGGAAAATCAGATCCGCCGATCCGGAAATCAAAATATTACCGCCCAGGGTGTAGCGATCCCCGTCGTTACGACGGGTAGTACGCTGACCCAACGCCTGGCTCCTGAACCCACGTACGGACCCCAGGCCACCCGCATAGTAGTTTTCGAAGAACGGGAAGATACTTGTTTTCCCATAACCATGGCCATATCCCAGCTGGGTACCGAACTTCAGTGACCACCCTGGCGTAAGTGCAAAGAGTTTCTGACCATTATAGGTCACCTTGTAATACTGAACATCGCTCCCCGGCCCCGTCGCTTCAAGGGACAGCTGCTGATTACTCCCGGCAGTAGGCATGATGCCGTAGTTCAGGTTGTTGCGTGTCCAGCTAGCCGACAACGTGTAGTCGTTGTAATGGCGACCATGCTGCTTGATATAATCGAAGATTTCCCAAGGTGTTTCCCTATAACTTTTGATATCGCGGTGCTCGGCGCCGATACCAAAATTCATGCGGGAAAGATCACTGATCGGATAACCGAAATTGACACCGCCACCAAAGGCATTACTGGAAAACGCCGACACATCGGTATCGTTGTTATCGTAATCAAACTTGTTGTAATACAAATTGAAACCGCGTGAGATACCGCTGAGCGTCCAATAGGGGTTGGTATAGGCGAAGTTCAGATTGGTGTAGTAATCGCTACGTGAAGCACCTACATCCACTTCATTACCCGTTCCGAGGAAGTTGGGCTGAGAGAGGGACAATCCATAAATCAGACCTTCAGACTGGGCAAAACCCAACGATGCAGAAATACTGCCTGAAGGTTGCTCTTTCACCGTATAGTCGACATCCACTTCATCGGGATGGCCCGGTACAGGAACGGTTTTTTCCTCTACATCACTGAAGAAGCCCAGGCGTTGAAGTGCCAGACGTGACAGCTGGATATTCTGTGAAGAAGCAGGCGCCCCCTCCATCTGTACCATTTCCCGACGAAGCACTTGATCTTCAGTCGTGGTATTACCGATAAAATTGATACGCCTTACATACGCACGATGACCGGGGTCAATATTGAATACAACCGTTGCCGTGTCATTTGTATCATCGGTTTCAGGAACAACATTCACCTTGGCAAACGCATACCCCTCGTTACCCAGTGCCTGCTTGATTGCCTGAGCGGAGTCATCCAATTGACTCTGATTATATACCTGACCGGACTTGGCGTTGATCAGTTTACGGATCTGGCTTTCATCCATTCCCAAACGACCAGAGAAGGCAATTTTGCTGATGGTATAGCGCGCACCTTCATCTACATTCACATTAACGTAAATATTGGCGAGATCAGGGCTGATGGAAACCTGGGAGGACGTTACACGAAAGTTGACGTAACCACGATCCTGATAAAAGCTCTTGAGTGAATTCAAATCCTGATCAAAGGCATCATGTGTATAGCCGTTATGCGAGAACCATCCGAAGAACCAACCCGGGTGGTCAGCCAAGGACAACTGGCGACGCAATTCACCGTCACTAAATGCATGGTTACCCACGAAGTTGATCTGTCGAATACGGGCAGTACCGCCTTCATTGATATTGATGTTCACCTGAACATTGTTAGCATTCAGCCGGGTAATGGAAGTCTTGATCTGTGCGTTGAAACGACCCTGGGACTGGTACTCGTTTTCAAGCTGCTGCTGAACATCATTCAGAGTGGAACGCTGAAGCACCTGACCACGAACGATACCCGCCTGAGCCAACCCCTTGATCAGGTTGTCCGTCGGGATCTGTTTATTACCGGTGATATGGATACGTGCAACAGAAGGACGCTCCTTGACATGAATCAGAAGATTACCGCCCTGGCGGGAAAAACTGACATCATCAAAAAGACCGGTATGGTAAAGCGCTTCACCCGCCTGATTCAGAGAACTTTCATCCAGAGCATCATTCGGCCCCAATGGCAAAACATTGAAGACTGTACCTGACGAAACTCGTTGCAACCCTTCTACACGAATGTTCGAAATGGGAAAAGACGCCGCCATGACTGCCTGAGAGCTGCCCAGCAACAGTGCTGCAAAACCAATGGTCTTTATTTTCATACCGTCCTTTCGCTTCTTTCGGGTTGCATTTTTGTTAATTCCACCGCTAGACACAATAGAGATTTCCATCAATCCATCTGCGAACTGGCACCATAACACACGCTATTTATCATACAAGTGTGACCAGGCTCATTCTCGCATGACACTACAACATAGTTAAGCCTATTATGAAGCCATTTAACTTAAGTCATTCTTATAAGCCAACAGGCTAAAGCATTCGGCAAGGTAAATCAGCAACGGTACGCTATACCTATATCCGAATAAGATACGTTGATTTACGACCAAAGCAAAAATTTTGCCACTTCATAAACGCATAATGTCGAAATAAAACGCCATGAACATGACGACGGCCACCAGAGTAACGCCAATCTGTAAACCTGTCAGCTGCACCTTCTCTGAAAGGGGGCGCCCACGAATGGCCTCGATGACGAAATACAACAGGTGACCACCATCCAACACGGGTATCGGCAGCAGGTTAATAACACCAAGACTAATCGACAGATAAGCCAAAAAACCGATAAATGACTCAATACCGCTACGTGCAGACGCACCGGCCACCCGAGCAATGGTGATAGGGCCCGACAAATTGCGAGGCGAAATCAGGCCAATCACCATTTTCCCCAATGAATCTACCGTCAGCCACGTCATTTCACCTGTCTGACGTACCGCTTGTGGCAATGCAGCCAGAGGGGAATAACGTACATTACGAAGATACTGATGAGGATACGGCTCTGCTTGGGCCGCAGCACCAATATACCCTTCACGCTCCCTGTTTTCTGATAGCTTCGACTCTGGAGTCAAACGAATAGTTCCCAAAGAGCCATCAGAATGACGTACTTCGAGCACCAGCGTTTTACCGGGGGATTGGCGAACCTGTTCGGCAAATTGCTCCCACTGGCTTACTACCTCTCTTACTACCTTTGACTGAATGGAGAGAATATTATCTCCCGCTTTCAACCCAGCACGCTCCGCTGGGCTCCCCTTCATCACATAACTGACTCGAGCGGGAATGGGCGGCTCCCAGGGAGCGATTCCCAGCGCGGGGAGTGGATCTGGTGGGTTTTGCCCAACGAGGAAACGGGATACGGGAACCGCATGCATTTGCCCGTCCGCCGTCTCGATCTGAATTGGCGAGTTCTGACCAATCAAGGCGAGTAGAGCAAGGTTCGCTTCTTGCCAGGAGCGTACATTTCGCCCCTGAATAGCAGTGATTTCCTCACCCGTTTTTAGATGGCCTGACTCTGCAGGTGACGAAGGGGATACGGCACCCACAACAGGAGCAATCCCCGTGATGCCATGGATAAACAGAACCCAATAAAGCAGAAAGGCAAGGATAAAGTTGGCGATTGGTCCGGCGGCAACAATCGCAATACGCCGAAAGATACTCTGGCGATTAAAAGCGTAGGGAAGCTCATCCTGAGGAACCGGGGCTTCACGCTCATCGAGCATTTTGACGTATCCGCCAAAGGGGATACAGGAGATAGCGAACTCGGTTCCGGATGCCCCCTTGCGAAGATATAGCGGTTTACCGAATCCGATAGAGAAGCGAAGAACCTTGACGCCACAACGGCGTGCCACCCAAAAGTGGCCGAACTCATGGAATGTAATCAGAATCCCAAGCACCACGATAACGGCAATGATATTTTCCACGATATCCATGGTCACGATCCCGAACAGTAGGAAAAGCGCCTGATCAAGCGCTATCGGATGTATCGATCAGGCTAATGAACAATCCAGGGCATGAAAAGCGCAAAGAGCGGTACGGCAGCCGTCAGACTATCTATACGATCCAGAATACCACCATGCCCGGGGAGCAGCTGGCTCGAATCCTTTACATGGCTGTGACGCTTCAACATGCTTTCCAGCAAGTCACCCAATACGGAAGCAAACGTTATGATCCAGGTCACTATCAAGAGGCAAATGAAACCACCAAAACTGATGTGCTGGATGAACGTCATGATAATGGCAAACAGAGAGGTACCTACCAGCCCACCATAAACACCTGCCCAGGATTTTCCGGGACTGACACTGGGCGCTAATTTGCGATTGCCAAATGCGCGGCCGGCAAAGTAGGCCGCTATATCCGCCCCCCAAACCACAAACAACACATAAAGGAGCCACCACGGCGCAATGCGCAATTGATTAAGCGCCATCCAGCAGGGTACGAGAGCAACCACTCCCATGATCAACCGGGTAACACGCCCGGACCATTGACCTTCCCACTTGGGATAACCCATGACCCAAAAAGTGTTCAGTACCCAGCCCCAAAACGCCAGCCATAATGGCCAGCGTTGCCACACGATTCCGCTGGACCAGACCAGTGAAAGGATAACACCCAACCCCAAAGCAATGATCAGACGCTCCTGCTTCCCCTGATACCCCGCAAGATTGGCCCACTCCCAGCCGCATAGCACGACGACAAGACCAACAAAACTGGCAAACCAGCCACCTGTCAGCGTGAATAGCAGAACCAGCGAAACAGGCCCAATAGCCAGGGCTGTCAAAAATCGTTGTTTAAGCACCCCGTACCTCTATTTGCTCATCAGTCATACCAAAACGTCGAGTACGCTTTGAAAAGGCAGCCAATGCTTCATCAAAAGCATCTGCTCCGAAATCAGGCCAGTAATAAGGGGAAAAGTATAATTCCGAATAGGCCAGCTGCCATAGCAAAAAATTACTTACGCGCTGCTCACCGCTGGTACGGATACAAAGATCCACATCGGGGATCTTGTGTTGCATAGTCTGATCAAGCAACTGCTCGTTAATGGCATCGGCGACCAACTCACCCTTTTCAACTTGCTGAGCCAGCTGGCGAACCGTATCAGTAATATCCCAACGGCCACCATAATTTACCGCTATATAGAGATGCAGACCATCATTAGCGCGCGTTTTTGCTTCTGCGCTCTCAATGAGTTTGATAAGGGAGCCATGCAATCGACTGCGATCACCCACAACGGATAAGCGAATGTTATTACGGTGAAGCTTGCTGACTTCACGTTTAAGAGCAATGACGAAAAGCTCCATCAAGGCTCGTACCTCGTCCTTCGGACGCTTCCAGTTTTCACTTGAAAAAGCGAACAGGGTCAGGTGTTTCACTCGCTTCTCAGCAGCACGGCGTACGACCGCACGGACAGATTCAACACCCGCATGATGCCCACGAATAGCTGACAATCCCCGAGCTTTCGCCCATCGATTATTGCCATCCATGATAATGGCAACATGACTGGGCGTTACACGCTCCTCAGATACGGTAGCTTCCTTGTTCGCTGGTAATAACGACATAAGGTATTAGACCTGCATCAAGTCTTGTTCCTTGTGTTCCAGCAACTGATCCACTTCAGCGATATGCTTGTCAGTCAGTTTCTGGATGGCATCTTCCGCCTGACGCGCTTCGTCTTCAGAAATATCCTTGTCTTTCAGCAAATTCTTGACATCATTGTTCGCATCGCGACGGATATTGCGAATCGCTACCTTGCCCTGCTCTGCTTCAGCGCGTGCCTGACGTGTGTAGCCACGACGGGTCTCTTCTGTCAGCGGCGGCATGGGAACACGAATAACGGTACCTGCAGTCGCTGGATTCAGCCCCAGGTCGGACGTAATGATTGCTTTCTCAACCTTGGGCACCATGGGCTTTTCCCAGGGCACAACGGCCAAAGTACGTGCGTCCTCCACGTTGATATTAGCCACTTGGCTAATCGGCACGTCGCTTCCGTAATAATCAACCATTACTGCTTCCAGCAGACTGGGGTGCGCACGCCCCGTGCGAATCTTGTTGAATGCGGACACCAAGGATTCGACACTTTTCTTCATTCGGCTTTCAGCGTCTTTTTGAATATCTTTAATCACGAATATTGTCCTTTGAACAGCGGGCTTTCAACGATAATGGGTGGGAGCTACAACCCCCGACACACACTGCCTGAGCATGAACGGCTAACTCGACATGAATAAAACAGATAAACGACCGTCATGCCACGCATCTTATACCATTGGCTATATAAACTTTGTTTGCTTTAGTCTGCCTGACTCTTTTCGGCAGCACCTTGAGCGATCAGCGTACCTTCCTTGCCACCCATGACCAGATTGAGCAATGCACCCGGTTTGGTCATATCGAAGACACGAACAGGCATGTCATGATCACGTACCAGACAAATGGCGGTCAAATCCATCACGCCGAGCTTCTGATCAAGGACATCATCATAGCCCAAACGTTCATATTTAATGGCATCAGGATTCTTCACAGGGTCGTCGTCGTAGACGCCATCCACCTTGGTCGCCTTGATCACAACATCGGCATCAATTTCGATGCCACGTAGACAGGCTGCAGAATCTGTTGTAAAGAAAGGATTACCAGTACCTGCAGAAAAAATCACGACATCACCACTACTCAGATAACGGATAGCGGCACGACGATCATAGTGTTCCACGACCCCACTCATGGGAATGGCAGACATGACGCGCGAGCGAATACTGGCACGTTCCAGAGCGTCTCGCATGGCCAGACCATTCATGACGGTGGCCAGCATACCCATGTGGTCACCCGTGACACGTTCCATGCCAGCGGCGTTCAATGCAGCTCCACGGAACAGATTGCCACCACCGATCACCAACCCAACCTGGACACCAATACCCACCAGCTGGCCGATTTCCAACGCCATTCTATCGAGGACCTTGGGGTCAATACCAAAATCAAGTTCGCCCATCAGGGCTTCACCCGAGAGCTTTAAAAGAATACGTTTATATTTGGCGTTACGATCATTGTTTACGGCCATGTGCTTTATCTCCGGCAAGCTTGGGGAATGCGTTGAGACAGGAATCCAGCATTTCTGATAAAAATTCGGCGCTGCGCTAACGCAACGCCGATGATGGAGAAATCACCGCCAATTAGCTACGGCGAGCCTGCTCCATAACTTCTTTAGCGAAGTCCACTTCTTCTTTCTCGATGCCTTCACCTACTTCGAAACGAACAAAGCCAACAACTTCACCACCCGCTTGTTTGGCGAACTCGGCAACGCTCTGATTCGGATCTTTAACGAAGGGCTGATTTACCAGACTGTTTTCAGCCAGATATTTTTTCAGGCGGCCCTGAACCATTTTTTCCGCGATCTCAGCAGGCTTGCCGGCCATGTCAGGCTGAGCCAGGATAATCGCTTTTTCATGATCCAGCTGCTCCTGAGGCATATCTTCAGGAAGAGCCACCGCAGGATTGATCGCAGCCACGTGCATCGCGATATCACGCGCAGTTTCTTCATTGCCACCTTTCAGGACAACAACCGCACCGATGCGATCACCGTGGACATAACCACCGACAACTCCAGCTTCAGGTGCTTCAACCACAGCTGCACGGCGAACACTGATGTTTTCGCCAATTTTCTGAACCAGCTGGTTACGTGCTTCTTCCAGCTCGCCTTCCATCAGGGAAGCAATATCGGTGTTTTTGGTTTCAAAAACACGGTCAGTCACTTTCTGAGCGAAGCCCTTGAAGTTGTCATCACGTGCGACGAAGTCGGTTTCAGAGTTAACTTCAACCAATACAGCATAGCTGGCATCATCCGCCACGCGAACAGTAATAATGCCTTCAGCGGCAATACGGCCCGCTTTCTTGGCGGATTTCAGACCGGCGCTTTTACGCAGGTTGTCGATCGCAAGCTCGATATCTCCGTCAGCTTCCTGAAGTGCCTTTTTGCACTCCATCATTCCAAGCCCGGTACGCTCACGCAGTTCCTTGACCAGAGAAGCACTGATCGCTGCCATATTGAATTCTCCATTATTCAAGACCGGATCGTTGACTCTCCGGCCATAGAGTAAACAGGACCATACACATGAACAATGTATGGCATGGATTTTCCGAAACCCAGAGACGAAGGTTTCGCAAAACCCTACCTACTGGACTGGTCAGTACCGAAAGGCAACTCACCAGCATATTAAACAGGTATATAAAAGGGGGCCAAGGCCCCCTCTCGCTTCGAGCCTATTCCTGCGCCCGAAGCCAATGACGATTATTCGCCTTCGGTGACGACAGTTTCTTCAACTTCAACGAACTCGTCAGGACGGCCTTCTTTCGCACGTGCTACGGCATCGGCAATAGCCGTTACGTAGATCTGGATCGCACGAATGGAGTCATCGTTACCCGGGATAACATAATCCACACCATCAGGGTTGGAGTTACTATCCACAACACCAATAACCGGAATACCAAGCTTGTTGGCTTCATTGATGGCAATACGCTCATGATCTACGTCGATAACGAACAGCAGATCAGGCAGGCCACCCATGTTCTTGATACCGCCGATGGAACGCTCAAGCTTTTCCTGCTCGCGGGTTGCCATCAGGACTTCTTTCTTGGTGAGCTTGTCGAACGTGCCGTCATCATGCATCTGCTCGAGTTCACGCAGGCGCTTGATGGACTGACGAATGGTTTTGTAGTTGGTCAACATGCCGCCCAACCAGCGATGGTTGACGTAAGGCTGACCTACACGGGATGCTTCTTCAGCAATGACCTTGCTCGCAGCACGCTTGGTACCCACGAACAGGATTTTGTTGTTGTTAGCAGCCATCTTCTGGACAGTCGCTGCTGCTTCGTTAAGAGCAGGCAGAGTATATTCCAGGTTGATGATGTGGATTTTGTTGCGCGCACCAAAAATGTACTCGCTCATTTTCGGGTTCCAGTACTTGGTCTGGTGACCGAAGTGCGCACCTGCCTTCAGCAGGTCAATCATTTTAACTGCCATGATACTTCTCCTTGGTTTGGGTTACGCCTCCACGTACCCCATGGATCCGACCGCAATGCGGCACCCGGGACCATGTGACGGAACGTGTGTGGTGTCGTAGTTACTATAACGGTTATCAGACACTGCAACGGCAGCCAATGCCATCAGCGCTAGCGTTATAAAGTGATATTGACCGAGCCTCTTTATCCTCTTCATGCCCTGTAATCATGACATGCAACATGGCACAACGCTGCAGGTGAGAAGAAGCCCAAAAAGCTCAGGCGCGGTTTTATACCACAAAACGCCATTAAAAAGAAGTCTGAACAGTACTCAAGGCACGATATGCATGAAAAACGAAAGTTTCTTGCATCTCCTTGATGCGAGAAGTTGTCCAAGGCGATATGCTGACACCATTAACAGGAAAAAGCCGTGTGCCTTCAGCGCTACTGATTATCTATTGATAGCGGGTAGTTAGCGTTGGATACACCCACATCCAGACATACGTGTTATCAAACAGGTTTTTTTCGACAAACATATTCAGCCAACCGATTTATACAAACGACTTCCGAAGAATACTATGAGCATTCCTATCTATTCCCCTGATGATATCGAAAAACTGCGCGTGGCAGGTCGCCTTGCTGCCTCGGTACTGGAAATGATCAAGCAACATGTCAAACCCGGTATCTCTACAGGCGAGCTGGACCGTATCTGCCACCGCTATATTGAAGATGAGATCGACTCTGTCTCGGCTACCATTGGCTATCATGGTTACCAGCATGCCAGCTGTATTTCGTTGAATCACGTGGTCTGCCATGGCATTCCCGACTTCGGCAAAAAGCTGAAGAAAGGTGACATCCTTAATATTGATATCACTATCATCAAGGATGGTTACTACGGCGATACCAGTGCCATGTTTATTGTGGACGAGAATATCAAGGGCGAACGCCTTTCCCGAGTGACACAAGAGTGCCTGTACGAAGCCATGAAACTAATGCGACCCGGTGTCAAACTCTCCGATCTTGGGCGCGCCATTCAGCAACATGCAGAAAGTAATGGATATAGCGTGGTGCGCGATTACTGTGGTCACGGTATTGGCAAGGATTTCCATCAGGAACCACAGGTATTGCATTACGACGGGTATGACACTCATACGGATGCCACTCTGGAGGAAGGCATGTGCCTGACAGTCGAACCGATGATCAACGCGGGCAATTGGCCGACCAAAGTCCTTAAGGATGGCTGGACCGCTGTCACTCGTGACAAAAGCCTGTCAGCGCAATGGGAACACACACTGATCATCAGCAAGGATGGCGTTATCGTTACCACCAAGCGTGAAGACGAAGATCTTTCCTTTTTGGGGGGAGAGTACGCATAATCACTGCCTCTACTTCGCTGCCTTGTCGCACGAGGAAAAGCGTCACATTCTGGCGCAGGGGGGCCGCTGGTTATCTTGTACAACAAAGGCAATCAACGGCATGATAAATAGTGTGTAGCGAAAACAGTGTTCAATGACTGAAGCCACGAAGATGTAGTCGTCAGTCTATCTTCGTGGTGTTATTGACTCGCTTCGTTACAACTATTTATATAGCGTTATATAACATTATTCGAATACTCGAAGGGTGATTGATTTCCACTTGTGTGCGCTCATTTGAAATTGTTTCCATAACGACATGGGTATGGAGAGTACTTGTTCAAGTCTTGCAAATGAATATCAGCCACGAATACCCCTGTATAATCAGGTAAATCATCGGTCTTTTAGAGCCGGATGATTTTTGAAAACCGAGTGATTCAAGGAGCCTGATAATTATAGAATCTGAATAGTCAAGATTCTGAATGCTCTGGATAGCCAGCGCTCTTGGAACATTGAGAGTCCTTCGAATTCGAGCCCTTTGGCCCTATACCGTGCGATCCCATACACGCCTATGCTGCTGCATCACTACGCTTTCACGCCGAATACCCAGATAATCGATGAGCCCCGACTTCGTGAGGAACTTCACGAACTGAGCATCGAAAGTGGCGGAACGATTACTGCACGTCATATCAACCTGTTTAAACAAACACTCAAGCAGGTTTCTGAACGCCTGGATGAGGGATTTTATCAGGGTGAGGATATACGTGATCTGGTCAAAAACCGCGCATGGGCGGTAGACAGGTTGCTCACGATCGCCTGGCAGTTGATTACGTGGCCGGCAACAACACGTGAGATTTCCCTGATTGCCGTAGGCGGCTATGGTCGTGAAGAGCTTCACCCCTACTCTGATGTAGACCTTCTGATTCTGCTGAGCGAGGACGACCCGCTCTTCCGTGAACCGCTTTCAACATTCATCACCTTTCTGTGGGATTTGGGCCTCAAGATTGGCCATAGCGTTCGAACGATAGACGAATGTGTGCAGGAAGCACGAAATGATCTCACGGTCATTACCAATTTGCTGGAAACCCGTTTGCTTACGGGCAGTGAAGCACTGCACCAGCAGCTGATGCACGAAACCAGCGTTGATAAAATGTGGTCCGCTGCGGAGTTTCTGAAGGCGAAAGAGGAAGAACAACGGCTTCGCCACGATAAATTCAACAATTCCGAATATGGACTGGAACCCAATCTGAAAAACTCCCCCGGTGGATTGCGGGATCTCCAGACCATTTTATGGATAGCGCGCCGCCACTTCGGGCGGCAGCGAATCAGTGAAATTGTTGACCGCGGCTACATGACCGACTCGGACTGGCGAATTTATAGTCATGGCCAGGCATTTCTTTGGCAGATTCGTTATGCCCTACATCAGACGACCCACCGTGCCGAAGATCGCTTACTGTTTGACCATCAACGGGTTGTAGCCAAAGTGCTTGGCTACAAGGATCGGCCGGGAAGTCTGGCAATCGAGCAAATGATGCGGCGTTACTACCGTATGGTTTCTGCCATGGTAGAGCTGAACGACATGCTACTGCTCCACTTCGAAGATCTGATGCTGCCAAAACCAGATCAGCACGCCGAAATCGTAATCAACAAGCGCTTTAGCCTGAAAAGCAACCGCTTGAAAGCCCGCAGCCCATTGGTTTTCAAACGCCGTCCCGGGGCTTTGCTGGAACTGTTCGTGCTACTGGCACAGAATCCTTCCATTAAAGGGGTGGATGCCAACACGATCCGTCTTATTCGGGAAAATCGCCATCTGATTAATCAGGATTTTCGTCGCGATGTACGTCATCGCAGCCTGTTCATGGAGCTTCTACGTAGCCCGGGAGATGTACCCAAACAGTTGGCGCTCATGGCCCGTTATGGTGTGTTGGGTAAATACCTGCCGGAATTCGATCAGATCGTCGGCTTGATGCAATACGACCTTTTCCATATCTATACCGTCGATGCGCACACACTCAATGTGTTGGCGCGCATGCAGAGCTTCCGGATGCCGTCTGAAGCCAGCAAGTTCACTCTCGCCAAACAGATCATTCCCCATCTGCCCAAGCTGGAGCTACTATGGATTGCCGGATTGTTCCATGACCTGGGCAAGGGGCGCGGCGGAGATCACTCTCGGGTGGGTGCCGAAGATGTCCGGCGGTTTTGTCAACGCCATGACCTCTCCAACCGCGATACCATGCTGGTCACCTGGTTGGTAGAAAACCATTTGCTCATGTCGTGGACAGCACAAAAACGAGATCTTGCCGAACCAGATGTGATTCGTGAATTCGCCCTTAAGGTTCGAAACGAAGAGTATCTGGACTACCTTTACCTGTTGACCGTTGCAGATATCGATGCCACTAACCCATCCCTGTGGAATGGCTGGCGATCAGCGCTATTACGGGTACTGCATGAAGAGACGCGCAGAGCGCTTTATCGCGGACTGGATCATCCCATCAACAAATCCGAATGGGTCGAGAGCACACGGCAGGAAGCGGCGCAGCTTCTGAAAGCACGGCGTATCAACGAAAATCAGATTAAAAAACTGTGGGACTCATTCGGTGATGATTACTTCCTGACATACAGCACACATGAAATCGTATGGCAGGCCATCGGTATTTTACAAAATCAGAAGCAGGGGAACCCCGTCCTGCCCCTGGTGCTGATCAGTGCCCCCGCTGAAGGCGCTACCGATGGCGGCACAAAAGTATTCCTCAATACACCAGAAGCACCCAATCTGTTCGCAGCCACAATGGCCGCATTGGAACAGGCCGAAGTCTCGATTCACGATGCACGTATCATTACAACCAAGGACGGCTGGACGCTCAACAGCTTCCTCCTGTTGGATGAACAGGGCCGCGTCATCAGAAGCCCGCAACGCCTGCGAAAACTGCACCAACATCTGACCAAAAGTCTGGTCAATACCACGGAATATCCGAAAATCGTCAATCGGCATACGCCCCGCCAGCTCAAGCATTTTCAGGTCAAGACACAACCGCATCTGCGCCATGACACCCTCCATCAGCGCAGTATTCTGGAGATCATCGCGGCAGACCGCCCGGGGCTACTGGCACGTATCGGCCGTATTTTCCTTGAATTCGATATCTCAGTGATCAACGCCAAGATCGCTACCTTTGGTGAACGGGTTGAGGACGTCTTTTTTATCACTGATGCCGAAGGCAAACCCCTTCAGGATGAAGAAAAAAACGCAGCACTACTGAAAAGATTGCAAACTGTGCTGGATGCAGAGGCTTAATCGTTCATTCTTTGGTAAACTTTGTCCCACTCAAAAAGTGAAGGATTCCTGTGCGAGCCACAATCGTCTCTACAAGGCAATCGTCTTCAGAAAGAGAAAGAACACGTCAGTCATCATCAGTAAGGTAGCCATGAATCGTGTTGATTGTGATTACTTCAACATTGAAAAAACAGGCCGCATGGGAGTTCATATGTCATCAATAAAACTCTACGGGCTCAACGCCTGCGATACCTGCCGCAAGGCACGCAAACTACTGGATGCATTGAAGGTGGATTATACCTTTACTGATCTACGCGAAGAAGCCGCCCGACATAACGGACAGCTCTCGACCTCACTGGTACAGCACTTCTTCGACCAAGCCCCTTGGGAAACGTTGATCAACAAGCGTAGCACCACCTGGCGGCAGCTCTCTGATGAAGAAAAGGCATCCCTCACTTCCCAAAAGAGCGCGGAAGCACTCGCTATTCAGCACCCAACGCTGCTAAAGCGGCCGCTATTGGATGATGGCAAATCACTGGTTGTCGGGCTGGATGAACAAGCCTACAAGACACTGGTCTGATCGGCTCACTGTTCGTCGCCGGCCCCGCACATACACATAGCCTGCCTGAACAGGGGGTATCGTATTCAGGCGCTGATAATATTAATTGGTAAGGATTCAACATGTTCAGTTTCGCACTTGGTATTGGCACCCAAAACAAAAAAGGGGAATGGCTCGAGGTTTATTTCCCCTCTCCCCTACTTTCGCCGGATGTAGCACCGGTCAAGGAAGCTCGCCGCGCACTGGGTAACACTAATGACCGCGTCGTTCCTTTCAACCATACACAATGTCAGGAACTGGCAGCCGCTCTGCGGGGTGCAGGCAATAATGCTCAAGCACAACTGGCAGAATCACTGAGCAACAGTCAGAAGCCCTTGGTAGCCGTTTTTCTTGAGGAAGATGTTGCACCAGAGAGTGTTCCTGAAGCCTACCTGAAATTGCAGCTGCTTTCTCACCGTCTGGTCAAGCCTCATGGTACAAAGCTGGATGGCATTTTCGGTGTATTGAAAAACGTAGCCTGGACGTCTGAAGGCCCGATCGATATTGAAGAGCTGACCGAACGCCAATTACAGGCCCGTCTGGAAGGCCGTACCATCAGCGTTACATCTGTCGATAAATTCCCGAAAATGACGGATTATGTGGTACCCACCGGCGTTCGTATTGGGGATGCGATCCGTATTCGCCTGGGCGCCTATCTGGGTGAAGGAACTACGGTCATGCACGAAGGTTTCTGTAACTTCAACGCCGGCACGGAAGGCCCCAATATGGTAGAAGGCCGTATTTCTGCCGGTGTTTTCGTCGGTGCTCATTCAGACTTGGGGGCGGGTTGCTCAACCATGGGTACGCTCTCGGGTGGCGGCGGTATCGTTCTTTCGTTTGGTGAAAACTGCCTGATCGGCGCCAATGCAGGCTGTGGTATTCCTTTGGGTGACCGCTGCACTATCGAAGCGGGCCTGTACATTACTGCCGGTACCAAGGTAACGGTTATTGATGCAGAAGGGAAAGAGGTCAAGGTTGTCAGTGCGCGTGATCTGGCCGGTCAGTCCGACATGCTGTTCATTCGCCACTCTGTTTCAGGACGCGTTGAGTGTCGTATTAACAAATCTGCTATCGTTTTGAATGATGCACTTCACAGCAATAATTAAGATATCCACTTTCAACCTGTGAGATTCTTTCAACATCGGAAACTCTATCCGGAAGGGTGTACGCAGAGGAAGAACCCCCAATGTACACACCTTCCAGGGTGTCCGCCCACTGGGCTATAAAGAGTAAATCACCACTTTTTGGACGAAGTACTCTTTACGAACAACACCGTTCAAGACGATAGCATTTAAAAAATACCGTTACTGATGATGTCCCTCCCTACAGGGGGACCTACCAAGGCGCTCTTTCATGTCAGAGAACACTTCATCCGGATACCCGGCTGCTCACATTGATCCGGCATCCCTGAGCCCGACATTGGCGTTGGCCTGTGACCTTATTTCACGGCCTTCCGTTTCTCCCGAGGACTGTGGATGTCAGGCCGTCATCGCGGAACGGCTGGAAAAAGTCGGCTTCACGATCGAATGGATCAATCTTGAAGGAGTCACCAATCTATGGGCGACCCATGGAGAAGGAAGAACGCTGGTTTTTGCCGGACACACTGATGTCGTCCCCAGTGGCCCCGAAACGCAATGGCATACCCCACCATTTGAAGCAAGTATCGATGATGAAGGGTATTTGCGGGGCCGTGGCGCCTCTGACATGAAAGGCAGTGTGGCTTCCATGGTCGTTGCGTTGGAAGAGTATGTCCGCCATACGCCAGACCATACAGGGCGGCTGGCCCTGCTCCTCACCAGTGATGAAGAAGGCCCTGCCCTGTTTGGCACTCGTGAGGTCGTTCGTCAGTTTGCCGAACGTGGGGAGCCTATTGATTATTGTATTGTCGGTGAGCCCTCCAGCACGGAAACGGTAGGTGATGTTATCAAGAATGGCCGTCGTGGTTCCATGTCCGGTTATTTGACTGTTATTGGCTTGCAAGGGCATGTTGCTTATCCTCACAAGGCGCGCAATCCGATTCACATGATTGCCCCAGTACTGACGGATCTGATTGCAGAACAATGGGACAACGGTAACCGTTTCTTTCCGGCCACCACCTTTCAAGTCTCCAATTTCCAGTCAGGGACGGGTACAGACAACGTCGTTCCGGGAGAAGCCCATATCCGCTTCAATTTCCGTTTCTCGACAGAAAGCACCAGTGGCTCCTTGCAGCAACGTACACATGCCATTTTCGCATCGCATGGATTAACCGAAGGCACGGATTATCATCTGGAATGGAAAGTCTCTGGCGCCCCCTTCCTGACCGAGCCCGGAGATCTACTGAATGCTGCCGTGGCTGCCGTATCCGAACACACGGGGCAAGTACCCGAGCTCTCTACATCCGGTGGAACCTCCGATGGCCGTTTTATCGCAACACTGGGCGCACAGGTCATCGAATTGGGGCCAGTCAATGCTACCATTCATCAGGTGGATGAACGTATCAGGGCCAGTGAGCTTGATTCACTACGTGATATATATGAATCCATTATCGCCAGGCTATTTGCCGCTTGAAGGACACTTATGACTGTCGAACGCTACCCTGATATTGAGGTGTATTTCGCCCCATTGGATATTGATGCGCTAAGAGCGTGGATTCTGGAGCGAATCGGTGCAGAGCTAGCCAGCACAGGGAAAAACAAATGGCGTGGCCGTGGTGAGTTCGAGGGTGTTGGACTTCCTGTTTTAGTGATGGCCTCGGTCGCCGATGGCTTTGCCAGCTTGTGGATTGATAGCCCACACTCACCGTGGCCACGGGATATCGACTTGGCACGAGACATTAATGTCCATTTAAAGGTAGAAGTCCGCTGTTCATTGGGAGGCTGGCATCCGGGGGATGAACCTGACCGCTTCATGTGTCTTCAACCCAATGGAGAAGAGACAGTTATCGAATGGCCAGACCCAGCCCAATAGAAATTCCCTCTTGATTGCATAATATATGGGTTGCTGCGTGCCTATATAAACAAAAACCCCGGTAGTCGCCATGACTGCCGGGGGTTTCTTTATTATTTTACATTATTCCAGGCAAGCCTGAAGTTCTCTATCTTATAAATCTTACCATCCCATAACCTCACACTCACATGCCCTTCATAGGGCGCCCAACCGAAGCTATAAAGGCATACCCCGGAAAGAGGCACCAGGCCATGTCATTACAAGATCAGGTAATAACCGTTACATCTTCCGCCTGAATACCGCGGTCATTTTCAACAGCGTAATAACGAACACGCTGCCCTTCTACCAACGTACGATGGCCATTACCACGAATAGCACGGAAGTGGACGAAAACATCGTCACCGCCTTCTCGAGTGATAAAACCATATCCTTTATTGACGTTAAACCATTTGACCACACCGGCCTCACGGTCATCATCTTCCAACTCGGGGATCGTTGTTTTTCGAGGAGTACTCCATTGGACAATCAATGTGGCTATTATCAGCACAATGAAAGCGCCGACAAAGGCCATCAGGTACAAGTGAAACAAACCTCCATCATGACCATGCGCAGCCACGCCATCCAGCCATTGGGAATACAACTGGCGCTGAGGCAGCGAGACAAGGAAACCAATCAGAGGCGGTGCTAACAGTGCAAAAAGGACACTGACAGCAAGACAGCGTAAAAATGATTTGGAACTCATTACAATGTTTCTCTCATTCAAACATGATTAATAAAAAAGAACCCTGATCGCAAGGCAAATGACACCTATCGGTACCACAATCCGTAATTGGAACTCGTTACTTAACAAATGAAGTGATGATGGGGTAATACAAAAGACGACCCTATCAATAAAACACGCTATCATCTCTTCACTTATACGATGTTGATACACACATACCCTTGCGACAATGGCCCTCGAGTCAAGAGCCATTACAGGAATAGTAACATGCAAAAACAAGACCTGCTTGAACAACAGGACGCAAGAATCGAAGCATTGGAAATGCGCATCACTTATCAGGAGGACTGGCTTGAAAAGCTGGACACCAGAATAATTGAGCAAGAGAAAGAAATAGAAACTCTCAAGCGCGTTAATCAATTATTAAGCGAACGTCTTAGAGAACAACGTGACAGCATGAATCAGGCACAGGAATGGCGCGCAGAGGACGAGCGGCCACCCCACTATTGAGCATCCACAATCCATGCTGTTATCGCTCCTACATCTATTACTGGATTATGGATTTCTGCACCATCGGTCCCTTCATCGACGGTAATAACATCAACACAGTTCTAACATGCCCCCACCATCGTTGATGTATTCGGCACAGAGTCATGCCACTAGAGTAGGAAGGCATTGTGTTGGGAAAGAATGACGAGTGGAAATAATCTTGATGTAGAAAGACCTTGCCTATCACAAGCAAGGCCTTTTCCTGTATTTATATGCAACAGATAGAATATGCCTGCCAAGCAACGCTGTATCAGCAACACCATAGTGATCAGGGAAAATATCACTATGGCGTGCGTTGCCAGGAATGAATCAATCAGGCATGGGGGACAGAAGGGTCCAGGCTGTCGATGAAACGCTCTGCATCCAGTGCAGCCATGCATCCACTACCAGCCGACGTAATCGCCTGTCGATAAATGGAATCTGCCACATCCCCTGCTGCAAATACACCGGGAATACTGGTTTGTGTCGCGTTTCCCTGCGTGCCGGAAGCCACCTCGATATACCCGTTGGTCATTTCCAGTTGGCCCGCAAAAATGTCCGTATTCGGCTTATGGCCAATAGCGACGAAGAGCCCGGGCGCCTGAATATCGGAGACAGTGCCATCAATGCATGAACGGACCTTAACGCCTGTAACGCCAGACTGGTCCCCCACGACTTCATCAATTTCATGATTCCACAGCACCTCGATATTACCGTTCTCCACCTTGTCGAAGAACTGCTTCTGCAAAATCTTTTCTGCCTTGAGAGAGTCACGACGATGAACCAGCGTCACCTTGGAAGCGACATTGGAGAGATACAACGCTTCCTCAACTGCTGTATTGCCCCCTCCAACGACGACCACTTCCTGATTACGATAGAAAAAACCATCACACGTAGCGCAGGCAGATACCCCTTGCCCCCGGAAACGTGCTTCGGATTCTAGCCCCAGATAAAGCGCTGACGCCCCGGTCGCTATAATCAATGCATCGCACTGATATATCGTGTCCCCCCCTTTCAGTGAAAATGGGCGTTCGGTTAACACGGCTTCGGTAATATAGTCATGAACGATTTCGGTATCGAAGCGCTCGGCATGGCGCCGCATACGTTCCATCAACTCCGGGCCCTGGACCCCGGCATCATCACCGGGCCAATTATCGACCTCAGTGGTCGTGGTAAGCTGACCGCCCACCTCTACGCCCGTAATCAGCATCGGTTTCAGGTTGGCACGGGCGGCATACACTGCAGCAGAATAGCCTGCAGGCCCTGAACCCAGAATAATCAGTGAACGGTGAACTACATTGGACATGGTTGCCTCATTACGCATATGCGTTTAAAAAACTGGAATGTGATAGACGTTAATCAAACGATCGCCCGGCTGCAAGTCCAGATCACGATTGAGTGCCTTTAAATACTTTATGGAAGCAATAGTTTAAATCTTGCGCCATGCCTTGACCATTGACACTTGTTTCCCCCATCCGGCTCGACTTTCCAACATCAAGTTTTTACATGAAAGGGTTGATTTTAAGCGCTATCGACAGCATTTAAGAGGTAATCCATATTTCCAAAGGTTTCCATGCTCAGCCAAGGCTGAGTGTGGCGTAGAAAAGGTAATTCCACATGCCCATTGTTGATCCACGTACGGGGGCTCCCCTGACCAGTGGTACGGCCGATGCCGGTCCCACTCAGGGAAGTAATACGCAAAAGAGTTATAGCGTTGATGTTGACCTGAAGAATTTCCAACAGGTTGTGTTGGAAGGCTCGATGAAGGGCGCAGTGCTCCTGCAATCATGGGATCCGCAAAGTGAAGATTGCCAACAACTGAATGCGACCCTGGAAACACTCGCCAATGAATATCATGGTGGTTTTACATTGGCACGCCTGGACGCCAAGGCCTATCCACAAATTACCTCTCAGCTGGGCATCACCTCGGTACCTGACGTCAAACTGATTGTGCAGGGCCAGCTTTATGATCAGTTTCAGGGCGCGCTACCCGAAAGCCAGATTCGTAAATGGCTCGGCCAATATGTAGAAGCACCAAAAGATGCAGGGATACCGCTAACCGAACAGGCTAAACAGGCACAAGCGGCAGGCCAATACGAACAGGCTCGCCAGATCTACAAACAACTGATGGAATCAGAGCCCAACGTAGCGGATCATCCACTGGGTATTGCTGAAACCTATGCCTCTGAAGGGAATACTGATGAAGCACAGGCCTGGTTGAACAGTTTACCCACTGATCAGCAATCCGAACCCCGTGCCAAAGCGTTGAAAACACGCCTTCAGTTTGCCAGTGAAGCCCCTTCTCAAGAGGAAGTACAGGCACTGGGAGATCGTCAGGATAGTGAGGCACACTTCAAACGTGCACTTCGATCGATTGCTGAGGGCCAGTATGAAGAGGGATTGGAGGCACTTATCCAACTGATGAAAAGTGACCCCCATTACAATGATGATGCACCGAGGAAAACACTACTCCGTGTATTTGAAGCCTTGGGTAATGACGATCCTCTTACCATCGCTTACAGACGCAAAATGTTCGCCCTTCTTTACTGATCCCAATGTAAACTAGCGAGCACGCCTATCACTAAGGGAAGGCATGACGTAAAAACCGCCTTGTTTGCAAACGAGGCGGTTTCAGAGGCGGGATATCAGCGCAAAATCACGGAAGCTACCACCCAAATTTAACGCCGCCCTTGGCCTCTGAATAACAGCCTGATCGCTCAAGCGCTACTCTTTCAATACCGCTCACATTTTTATGCACTCGGCAGCCAGCTCTACCTTCTTTTTTTTCCAATACAGGCGAAGCCTCACACCCGGATAGTGCGACCAATACCGCCACGCCTACCGCCACGCGACGTAATCCGTATTTTGAACGATGTGTCATCCCATTTGCTCCATGATGCATGCATTCATTTGTGCTCATGGAATCAGCATCATGTATTCCAGAACCAGATACGCTGATACTCAACATACCTCGCGTTGGAAAAAGGAATCACGAATAAGTTTCAAAAGAACAGTGCCTTTTCCCTATTTTAAAGGTTGAATAAAGGTTTCTACCTCCTCCTATTTTCTACCTTCTCCTATACAGGTAGGGCTCTTCAAACAAGACGAGTAAAACTACAGAGCCCACCGTTCGACATACCTAAGCTATTTGGACGCGTTTATTTCTCAAGAAGTCCATCCATACGCTCCAGTGCTTCCCTTAAACGTACCTGTTGCGTCGCAAGATTAATACGGACAAAACCCGGGGCGCCAAAGTCAGCACCATCTGAAAGCCCGACTCTCGCTTTATCAAGCAACGCTTTTTGAGGGGGCTCACCGAGGGAGGCTTTCCGTAGGTCAACCCATGCCAGATACGACCCCTGCGGAGGAATCATAACGGCATCTGGCCACTTCGCCACATGCTCTGCCAGCAGCTGACTGTTTGAACGAAGAACATCCAACAAGGCTTGCCGCCAGGGTTCCCCCTGACTATAAGCCGCTTCAGTAGCGACTAGCCCAAGGATATTATGCGATGGCTGCAATCCTGCCGATTGCTGATTAAAACGCGCCCGCAACGCCGGATCTGGAATCACGGCACATGCACAGGTCAGTCCGGCAATATTGAAGGTTTTACTTGCCGCCCACAGTGTAATGGTTCGTGCAGCAAGGGTATTGCTCAGGCTCGCAAGAGGAACATGCTGCGCCTGTTCATCCAGCAGAAGATCACAGTGCAGCTCATCGGAACACACCAAGAGGTCATGACGTTCAACAAAATCCCCTAACCACTCAAGTTCTTCGTGATCAAACACACGCCCCGTCGGATTGTGCGGATTACACCACAACAACATACGCGTTTTGGGCGTCACACTTTTTTCCAGAGCATCGCGATCCAATCGCCACCACGGATCTTCCGAAGTAGGTTCACGCAATGGCACAGTCCGCATGGGACGCCCGGTATGCTTGCCTACCGAAAGAAACGGCGGATAGATTGGGGGGAGCACCAGCAACTCTTCATCCGGTTCAGTAAGTGCCATGGCTGCCATGTGTAATGCAGGCACCACCCCCGGAAGCCAACATTGCCACTGCGTTTCAATTTGCCAGTGATAGTGTGTCAGGCTCCAGTCGCACAGCGCCTGTTGCAATGAGGCAGTGGGGGCTACATAACCGAAGGTAGGCTGCTTTTCAATCTGCTCTGTCAATGCTTCACTGATCACCGGTGCGACAGGAAAATCCATATCGGCTACCCACAACGGAAGGACATCCTGTTCATACAACGTCCATTTTTTTGAAGGGTAACGGCGTCGATCCGTCAGCGAAGTAAAATCAAACTGCATTCCGAAATATCCTGTTTGTTATTGTGGAGAGGGTGATCACATAAAGTCATGAACGTTGTACGAACTCGTTAATACCGCAATTCACACACAATGCGCGATCAATACGATAAACTAATCCATCAGGCTATCTCTTTCCAAGGCATTTATAAATGAATCCACGCCCATTTTATTCCGAAGCTGTCAGCGGATGGCCGTTGGTGGTACGGCGGATGGTGGGACTGGCCAACGCGTCTCCACAGCAGCTTGTCATGATTCTGGGAGACACCGCTCGGCTGGCCAATTTAGGCGGCCCTGAAGCCAACCCTACCCCTGAAGAGCTCCAACAATATACCCGAATGACGCCCCCATTGTGGTTAGCGAAAACCGCCCTGTTCCTAATGTTGCAAATGCCACAAAAGCCTCAGCCCGAGCTGCCAGAAGAGCATGCTGCCTGGGCCTATTTATGGCTGCGTATCAAATCCTTCGATTCGGAAGCAGCGGCTGTTATGGCTCTCCCCCTTCATTTGAAGAAAGAGTTGGCGCCTTGGGTTTCTCTCGCCTGGGAAGATGTGAAGCAGCAGCGATTACTGTAAAATAGGCCTCATTCAGCGCACTAGCACTGTTTTTCTGATTACATCATCATTTATCACCTTTTCATTCCCTATCAGTGGGCACGGAAAGCGAGCGTCAACATGGCCAAGACACCGGCAATTACATTATTGGAACGCCAAAAAGTGCCTCATCGCATTATCGAGTTCAATGCTGAAGGGCACTCGGGACATTACGGGCAGTCAGCCGCCTCCGAACTGGGGCAGGCAGAGGCACAAGTTTTCAAGACATTAATGGTTGACCTTGGCAATGAACACCTTGCTGTCGCCATGGTACCGGTGAATGCACAACTGGACTTGAAAGCCGTGGCGCGTGTATTTGGTGTAAGAAAAGCCAAAATGGCTTCCCCAGAGGTGGCTCAACGTATTACCGGTTACGTGGTGGGCGGTATTAGTCCTTTGGGTCAGAAAAAACGGAGCCCAGCGGTTCTCGATGCTTCCGCTTCAGTGCAGGATGAGATCTTTATCAGTGGCGGCCAGCGTGGATTGGAAATCGCTATTGCACCCGGGTCCCTTGCCACGTTGATTGAGGCAAAAATCGAGCCCATTGCAACATACGCCTAGTCAGTAGGATGTGCTTGCCACGACGCCTCTCTTATTTGTATTTTTTGTCAGGAACACACACATGTTAATCCGTGTCGACCACCCCCCCTCAACCCACCAGCTGGATATTATCGCCGAGCAGCTTGGTCGGGCTCCCCGTGGCATTCAAGCGGTAACAGCCACCGATAGTCAGGGCACGCCCCTTGCTTTACGCATGCATTCCATTGTTGAAAATGCTCCTTTCCCAACGCTCTATTGGCTTTGTAGTGAAGAATTGAAAGTGGAACTTTCCCACCTGGAAGCAGCGGGTGTTATCAAAGCTTTAGAGGCGCATCTGCAGGAAGATCCAGAATTGATGGCCGCCTATACCCGTAGCCATAAAGACTATGTAAAGGATCGCTGGTTTTACATGACGGATGATGTCCGGCAACAAACTGAGCAGCTCGGATTTGAACGTCCATTACGTGAGCGTGGAGTGGGGGGAATCAGTAATTGGGAACAGGTGCGTTGTCTACACACTCAGTATGCGCATCATCTGAGTACCCACAATGCTATTGGTGCATGGATCGACAAACACTATCCACAAGTCGCAGCGGTTATTCGATGAGAACTGAAGTACCGATTATTCAATAACGGGATAACCGGCCTATTTTTAACTTCAAGGAGTCTTCCCATGGCAAGTGTATGTGTATATCTGGGATCACGAGATGGCAATTCCCCCTTGTGGGGTGACGTCGCCGAACAGGTGGGGCGCACCATTGCCGAACAGGGGTATCGCCTTGTTTATGGCGGTGGACGCGTTGGCCTGATGGGACGTTGTGCAGAAGGTGCCCTGGCGGCGGGAGGGGAAGTCGTCGGCGTTATTCCGGATGCTCTGGTAGAACGTGAGGCACAGCATACAGGGTTGACTGAATTGATCCGTGTGACAGACATGCACGCCCGCAAGGCACGCATGAGCGCGTTGTCAGATGCATTTATCGCGTTACCCGGAGGCATAGGTACATTCGAGGAATTATTCGAAATCTGGACATGGTCTTACCTGGATTACCATGACAAACCGGTAGGACTTCTTAATGTGAATAGCTTTTACGACACGTTATTGAAGTTTATGGATGAAACCGTTCAAAACGGCTTTTTGAATGAACAGACGCGCAACAGTCTCTTTTGCGATACGGACATTTCATCACTATTAGCACGAATGCTTGCAGCCAAATAATCATGTATTCGCTCTGATTCGATATTTGGAACGTTTATTTACATACGTGTCAGGGCGAAGGTTTTTTGCAGCATACGAACATCATCCCCCGCTCTGTGTCGGCGAATCTCATCATTATGTTGTACAGCCGCACGCACAGTATCCCAGCACTCAAGCTGATGCTGAGTCAGGATCGAACGCAGACTATCCAAACGAAACCGCTGTACCGTACCACTGTCATTATAGAGTCGTGCAATCCAGCTACTGTCATATCCCCAGCTGTCGGAATATGCCAGACCAATCAGCTGAAGGCATTTGTTAAGCCACAATGCTACTTCCTCAACTTCAGTCCCTTCTCGCAATAGTTGATCCCGACTGATACCGTGTAGCGCTTCTGCCTCTTCCGTCCAATGCGTCCATTCCGGCAGTGGCTTCACCAGGCGTGACTCAATAGCTCCCTGAGGTAAAGCGATAGCAATTTCAATCGGATAACTCCCCCGACCAAAACCTGATGCCTCAACATCCACGATAGCGGGTAACGCGGAGGAAGAAATCAGCGCAGGGTGACTATTTGCACCATAAGAGGGCGCACCCTCCAATGACGTAGGGCGAGCATCACACCTCTGTCGCAGGGACTCATATTTCTTGAGCCGCTGTTCAAACGTCATCCGTTGATCTCCTGATCCCAACATCCCTGTCCCGAACACATCACCGAGCACGCGCGCTACCATCACTGAACGGCTGGAAAAACCAATAACACCCATATGCTTTGACATCTTTCTATTATTTGACTTGTTCTCGACGCCCAATACATATTCACCGCGGGCTCATTAAGATACTGATAACTGAAGTGCAAGATACATGCCTAAAATACACTCACCTTAAAACAATGTTTGATATGACTAAAAAAAAGTAAAAATGTTTCAGAAAAGTTAAAAGTCCTTTTCTTTATGAAACGAGTTTACTTGCAAGAAATGCAGACTTAACGCAAAGAGAATGAATAGTTTTATGTAAATTTGCAGATAAACCGCTTCAATCGGCAATTGATCCTTTTGGCTTTATACTGTTAACAACTACTTCTAATAAAGGCTTCCAATCAGCACTTCCTTTACCAGCGGGGTCTTGATGAAAAAGCACCATCATGGCCCCTCTTCTTGTTACGTCACATAGCATCTTGCGATAGAGTGAACACATCAAGGTAATCACGTCTTTATGTTTTCCCCCACCACTATCTTTCAGGAGATACCATGGAATATCGTTCTTTAGGGAATACCGGCATTCAAGTCAGTCGCCTATGCCTCGGCACCATGACATTTGGGGAGCAAAATACTGAAAACGATGCTCACGACCAGCTGGACCGCGCACTGGATTCTGGCGTCAACTTCATAGATACCGCGGAAATGTACCCTGTACCGCCCAAAGCAGAGACGCAAGGCAGCACTGAACGTTACATTGGCAGCTGGCTGAAACAGAGAGGCAAGCGAGATGATCTCGTACTGGCCTCCAAAGTGGCTGGGCCTAACCGTAATATGACACATTTGCGTGGAGGCCCCCGCCTTAATGCTGAACATATCACACGTGCATTGGAAGATAGCCTCAAGCGACTACAAACAGACTATCTGGATCTCTACCAGCTCCATTGGCCGGAACGCCAGGCCAATTTTTTTGGCAAGTTGGGCTATACCGCACAAGAGGATGATGAAGCCATTTCCCTGGAGGAGACACTCAGCGCGCTGAAAACGCTGGTCGATGCTGGGAAGGTTCGGGCAATCGGGCTCTCAAATGAAACCGCATGGGGTGCCATGTCATTTCTGCATCTTGCCGACAAACTGGGTTTGCCTCGCATTGCCAGCATCCAAAACCCCTATAATTTGCTGAACAGAAGCTATGAAGTAGGTTTGGCAGAAGTGAGTTACCGCGAAAATGTTGGTCTATTGGCTTATTCGCCTTTGGCATTCGGTGTCCTCTCGGGTAAATATCTGGGTGGCCAAAAACCAAAAGACGCTCGTTTGACACTCTTTGAACGGTTTCAACGCTATAATTCACCCTTAGCCGAAGAAGCGACATGGTCTTATGTAGAAATAGCCCGCAAACATGATCTTGACCCGGCACAAATGGCATTGGCCTATGTCAACTCGCGGCCGTTTCTGACGAGCAACATCATTGGGGCCACTACCCTTTCCCAGTTGAACGACAACCTTGCCAGTGAATCGCTGAGTTTGTCACAAGAGGTCCTTGATGAGATTGAAGCAGTCCATCAGCGTATTCCAAACCCAGCACCCTGACGCCATCCATTAACTGAGTGGATATCCTGATTTTATAGCGTAATGGAAAAATCGTACCTATAGCTGTTTATGAGCTTTTATAAATAGCCATATGCAGGTATCCAAACTTATTTATACCTTAATAGCCTTGGTGGACATTAGCCATCAGGGCTATGCGAATGCTAACCTCCCCTATAAAGAGATTTGCCATGCTGAGTATTATCTCCCCAGCCAAGACTCTGGATTTTGAGTCAACACCTCCCTTTACGGAACACACCCAACCCGAGTATCTGGAGGAGAGCAAGAAGCTGATTCAGACACTGCGGACCTTATCACCTGCCGAATTATCTTCGTTGATGAATATTAGTGATAAGCTCGCACAACTGAACGTGGCCCGGTATGCAGAATGGAAACCACCCTTCAGCCTGAAGTCCAGGGAAAATCCTGCACGCCAGGCAGTCTTCGCCTTTCAGGGCGATGTATATGTAGGGCTGGATGCCAAGGCGTTGGATAAACAAACATGGGAAAATGCACAACAGCACGTTCGTATACTCTCCGGACTCTATGGCATGCTTCGTCCGCTGGATTTGATACAACCCTATCGCCTTGAAATGGGGATCAAACTCAAAACAACAGAGGGTGATAATCTTTACGACGTATGGCGTGATCGTCTAACAAAGGATTTGACCAAAGCCATTGATGAAAGTGGCAGCCCTGTTCTTATCAATCTGGCCTCGAATGAGTATTCCAAAGTAATTGATCGCAAAGCATTGAAGCGTACTGTCATTACCCCCATTTTTAAGGATGAAAAGAACGGTAAGCTGAAAGTCATCAGCTTTTATGCCAAAAAGGCACGGGGCCAAATGCTCTCGTGGATTTTGAAAAACAACCTTGACGACCCAGAGGCACTCAAAAGATTCGATATTGCTGGATACACATTTGATTCAGCACTCTCCAACGAAACTGATTGGGTCTTTACCCGGGGTGAGCAATAAAGCTTACTCTTTAAACAAGAATATTGATTCGCGCATACCTTAAGGAGTTTTTTATGCGGCAATTTATTATATCGATGCTGATAGGTCTGATGGCCTTTGGCCTCGCTGTCGATACTGCCAATGCAGCACGCTTCGGTGGTGGGCGCAGTATGGGAACCTATTCACGCTCAGCTACACCGCACTATCAAACGCAACACCGTCCCGTACAATCTGGCGCAAAAGCCCCTGCGAGTGGTCATGGCCGCTTTCTTACCGGACTGGTCGCTGGTGGCCTTCTCGGCGCCCTGTTTTTTGGCGGCGGATTCCATGGGTTTAATTTGCTGGACTTCCTGCTCATCATCGTCATCGCTTTCGTTGTAATCGCTTTTATCGCCAAACGTCGTGCAGCAACTGCGCATGCCTCTGCCAATCAACAATACCGCAATAACGTGAATCAGCAGTCAGCCAGTGGTTTCAATACGATGAATACTGGTGGAGCACATCAGCCCGTACCTGCATGGTTTGATCGGGAGCGGTTCCTGAATGATGCAAAACAACATTTCACCCGCATTCAGAAAGCCTGGGATGATAATAATCTGCCTGAAATTCAGGATTATGTGACCCCGGCTCTTTATAATGTGCTGAGACAAGAGCGGGCCAATCAACCTGCCAACAACAAAACAGATATTGTCCGTCTTTTTGCTGACTTGGCAAGCATCCAAGAGCTGGGACAAAGTGCAGAAGCATCTGTGCTCTTCAGAGGTACTTTGATTGAAAATGGCCAACAGACCGAATTCAATGAGGTTTGGCACCTGACACGCTCAATGCAGGATCAGGCTCCTTGGTATATTCAGGGAATTGAGCAACGCAGCTAATCCCTGTTCTTCAGTAAAGCAAAAGCGCTCTCATAAGAGCGCTTTTTTTTATCCATAACGAAACCTAAAACAAAAAGCCTACCCTTTTCAGGATAGGCCTTGAAACAGTGTGGCAATCCCTTGCCTGAAACTCAAGCTACTCATTAGCCTGAGTAAAACACCTTATTGAGCGCTAGCGCTGCTGCTGGTATCGCTAGTATTGGTAGAAGTATCACTGCTCAATGAGTTGGAAATGCTTTTCTTGGCATTGCTTGCAGCTTCCTTGGCACTATCCCATGCATTGGAAGCACTTTCTTTTGCTTTGCCAGCGGCGTCAGAGGCACTGTCTTTAGCCTTACTAGCTGCATCGGAAGCTTTTTGTGCTGCATTATGCGCAGCATCAGAAGCATGATCAGCAGCATTAGAAGCTTCATTTTTTGCATTGTCATATGCATTGGAAGCACTGTTACTTGCACTATCAGCCGCATTGCTTGCTGAATTTTTAGCGTTTTCTGCCGCGTTGCTGGCAGAGTTGGACGCGTCATTTGCTGCATCACTTGCAGAACTTGATGCATCATTTGCAGCATTACTTGCTGACTGAGAAGCTTGCGATGCGCTATCGGAGGCATCGTTACTGGAGGGTGCTTTGTTACATCCTGCCAAGGCCGAGATCACAAAAACACTCGCTGCAACTGTTCCAAGCAATTTTTTCATAACAATACTCTCTTCAAGTTCAATGTCGTACTAAACGTACAACTTCCAGTACTAGTTATATTATCAAACTACCAAACCAGCAAGTAATTTAACGTTAAAATATACACCTGATTGTATACAGTCAGAGTATAGTATTGCTTTGGCTACTCTTCCGAGATGAAACATACAACTTTAGTTTAAAGAAAAGGAATATTAAATAACATGCTAATAATATCTTCAGTATGTATATCAACTAGTAATAGCTAATTCGTATGCGAAAAGCGAATGGGTTATATAACCGCTATCATAAGAATTACTCTCATTCTCATAAATATGGCCCATATATCAATCACATAACTGACTAATGAGAATATTTTTAACATAGATCTGATAGAAACAATACCTGTACTCTCTTCAATATTAGATATGCATGCATAGCCAGCATGGTATTTATGAAGAGATATCTGCTATTTCTCCAGATTACGCTACATCATTCCCTATTATTTAAATAGTTACATTATACCAAATAATATTTTTTCCAATTATATCTGTGTATTTTAGGTAAACTTGGCAACATAACCTGGGTATATAGGAAAGCGTTCGATAAATATAAAATCGGTCTATAAAATTCCAAACCTTGCATATCCAAAACGACTACACAAGCTGGATATATATGCCAAACAGGACCACTTTTATGAAGATACACCCAACCAAACTGATAGGAATGAGAGTATAGCCCCTATTTCCCAATAAATCCGGTCACTAAAACATGTCGTTTTTATAAATTTAATTATGAGTCAAGTCTTTCTGGCGCTCCTTCCTGTAAGTCTACGCCGACTCTCCACACGACCACGCTGTCATTGATACCCAGGGAAAGAAAAGAAATAAAAAGGAGGGAGAACACTCAACATGAGAGGTACCGGGCAATTTTCCTACAGACAAAAAGAAAACCCGCTGTGCCTTCCGACACAACGGGTTCTCTGGGATAGATGCCTGACGATGACCTACTCTCACATGGGGAAGCCCCACACTACCATCGGCGCTAA
>NZ_JBPCZH010000001.1:0-1055481 GCF_051251085.1 Cernens ardua | reverse complement strand
CTCTCGACGCCATGTATTCCTCATGCGCAAGCCACGATATCTTCTGATCAATATCGAGATCATCAAACGTGTTGAACGTTGTCACCTCAGGCTCTTCATTTAACAACTGGCTTACTGCTTCCAGCTCTCCATTAGTAAGCATCAGTTCTTTCTGATACTTCGGCAGGATATTCTCAATCCCGTAATGGCCCATGGGAGTCATTACTGCTGCACGGGCGAACAGGTGACGCTTATTGATCTTCTTCTCGTTCTCGTCGCATAACCGAGTGAGAAAGGGCACGATACCTTCTTTATAAGCAGTAAACGGCTGCACAGACTCGCCTGCGACGATGTTACGGTACTCATTACAGTTGTTATCACGCATGTACGTGATCAAAACGGCTCGCCAGCGCCTTTTCTTGATGACTGCATGTTGCTCGGCGTAGTAAGCCATTTCGTCGTTACATGGCAGCACTCGGCGGGTAGGAGGCCATGGCTTGAGAAAGCCGTTATCTTCGAATGAAGATGTTTCATCTTCTTCATTGTCGAAGCGAATGCGGTAGTAACCTGCTGCCCATGCTTCCATAGATTCAGTGAAAGGGTCTTTACGCTTTGTATGATGCTTTTTCTTTCTTGGCTTTGTTGTCACAGCTCACCCCTGGCCTTTCGCATTTATTAGCCTCTCGATTAATCGTTTATTATCCGATTCAGACTCGCTCAATCGGCGCCTTAAATCTTCGCACTCTCGACACTTTGCTTCGTAATTGGCTTCCAACTTTGAGATATGAGCAGAAAGATCGACATATTCTTTAAGCGTTGATAAAGACATTAGATATTTACCCGCCATATTCACCTCAAAAAAAAGACCGCCGCAGCGATCTCCTAAAAATCGAAAAATTAGGAGTTCGTTTAACTTGAACTCCATTAATATTTATAACCTTATGTCATTCAAAACGGAATCTCATCGTCAAAGTCGTCAAATGAATTAGGAGTAGATGATCCGTTCGGCTGCTGATATTGCTGTCTTGCCTGATTCTGTTGCGGCTGCTGTTGCTGATAGCCTGTCTGCTGATTGCTTTGCTGTCCGCCGATAAGCCTTAGATCACTCACATTCAGGGTGATTCGAAATGCTGGGGTACCGTCTTGCTTCTGAAACTCTCGCTGCCCGATCTCCCCAACTACATGGACTTGCGTACCTTTTGTCAGGTGTTGAATCAAACTGCCCTCGGCACGCTTGCCGAATAATGCGCATTCAAGCCAAACCGTCTTTTTGTTCTGCCCGTATCCGCTATCAATAGCCACTGGGAAATTGGCAACAGCGATACCGCCTGGTGTGTGCCGTACCTCGGCATCGCGGCCAATTCGTCCAGTATCTGAAAAATTCTGCATGATTCTCTCCAAAATAAAGGCCGCTTATGCGGACTGCTGAGCTTCAGCCATTTGTTCGTTTAGTCGGTTGGCTTCGGTGCTTTCACGCTTCATATCAAAGTATTCAGACGCCTTGAACTGTCCGCTTTTCAGGCTGGTATATATCGTATGAAGTTCGTATAGGTCTTCATCATTAACATCATCAAGTGATTTTCCTATCCTGTTGCGGATCATCTTTTCAGTCACGTTAACTCGTTGAAATGATGAGATAAGTCGCTTAACTCTATCAGCCATTGGTATCGACACGTCCCCTTCAATCGTCTTCTTGCACTGCTCTAATGCTGCGTCTACAAGATCGGGGGGAAGAATCGCAATTAATCGCGCTCTCAGTCGTCTCGATCCCATGTTTGATGTTGTTTCGTAGATGTCTCGCTCATCTGTTAAGACAGTACCTCCTCCTCGCTTGTCACGGATATGACGAACAGTAAATCGCTGAGTAGATAGCGTGTTGGTTTCTAAATCCCATGCATAGGCCTCCATTTCGCTATTGCCTTCCTGACGGCTCAATTCACGGATACCAAACTCGATGTTGCCCCAGCATCTAGCCAGTTCTTCTGCCAACCGAATAGAGGGTCCTGTTACTAGTTGACCTCCTCTTGGATAACTATATGTGCTGGCAACGGCCAGTGATATACGAGAGCATGATTGCAGCACTTGGCTAAATGCTCTTGCTTCATCGCGGGGGAACTTCTTGGCAAGTAACAGCTTTCCCTGTGCTTCAGTGATAGCTCTGCTTTGCTCAATATGCACGGTGCCATGATTAACGTGTTCAGCCATCTGGGGCTGTCCAAATGGGTTTTGTGACTGTACGGCGGTATTCATGCTGCTAGCTCCTTCGCCCACCTGGGCAGAGATAGGGTTTCAATGCCCGGCCAGAATCCATTGGCCTTGCACTGTGAATAGGTTTGAACGTCATTTATGTAGGCATTGCGACCTGCCACCTTGGCCTCCAAATCCAGTGAGAAGAGGCGAACGGGGTAACGGCCACAATCAATTGATGTACTGAAGGCAATAAAGAGAAAACCCGCTGGGGGCTCACCAAACTGTGCTTCATACCCATCTGAGTAGAATGCATCTTGAACGTGGTAGCGATAGCCGTAGAATGCCCTGGTGAATCGATCCATATCCGCCGTGCTCTTGAGGTCCACTATCCAGCGCTGATTTGTACATAGCTTATCTGGGCGACATCGACATAACTCCCCGGTGCTCGATTCATTCCAATAGATACTGGATTCAACATCCCCATCCTGCTCAATCAGAAAACGTGCATTGGGATGCGCCATCACCGATTCGAATATCAGTTCTATCTTTCTACCTTCCTCAGCTGTTAGAACTGTCTGTCCAGTTAATGATGCTTCAAACTCTGCCCAGGATTCCTTGCCTGCCTTGGTATTGCGTGGAGCATTCTCAGGACCAATTGCATATTCAAGACGATATCGCTCAGGCTCAAGTATTCGAGCATGGCATGCATCACCCATATTGAGAGCCGTCTTTTTACTCTCATCTTCCGGAGCATTGCAGGACCACTGGAATAGAGAAGGTGACTTATGAATGAGGTCTAATTGGCTTTTAGATACGCCTGCACCTGCGTGGTATACCTCGTTAGGTATACCTATGTAGTATCCAGGGGAGGTTGGAGAAAATTGCATAATGTTATATCCTCTATATCGAACATTTCCCTGTGTTCATTGAAACGTTTTGTGCCCTCCACAAGCGTTTCATATTGGTAAGCTAGTCATTCCAAGCTAAATGGTTTTGCCAGAGCACTTGCTCTGGTTTTTTTGTGGCAAATTCTTTTGGAATGTACTAGATTAAGTATTGAACATTTCCCAATGTTCAAATTAATCAAAAGCCGCTTTTTTTGATTAATTATGCAAGTGCTACCAAAATGTGCGCTTACCAGAGACTCTGTCTCTGGTTTTTTTTGACTATTTTTAGAAATTTTCTATAATATGGGTCGAACAAGTACCCCTTGTTCGAGTTAATTATTGATCATTTGCTCTAATTAACTTCCATGTAGATTTAGCGATAAGTAATTTGCCGGAGATTTTGTCTCTGGCTTTTTTTTCCAGCTTTTTAGCAGCGTCCCTGCTCACCTTGATGTTCCTGTAAGCATCAACACTGGATTGTTCAAATGAGCATGCTTAGGTACACGCTGTGCAAATCCCATATCCTTTATGTGAATTATTCCCGTTGAATTGCCAAGCAGTTCATCCCTGAATCGTTCAAGTATTCCTGCTTTAACAATTCTGCCATTTTCGTCTTTCTCGCCGTTAAGCGTTTCATCCATGATCTTCCACAGATCAGCGCTATCACCGCTTGCAGCCTTAACCAGAGCCTTGTTGAAATCAGGTGCATCACACATCCAGTCCACTAGAAGATCGACACTGATATAGTCGTTGTAGTCCTCACCCTTTGTGAGCTTCTCATGTGCATCTTCTTCGATGCGATAGATGTAATCGTCTTTCGATTCAAGCCGACCCTGCCGAGCAGAATAATCAGCAATATCTGATTCAACGCTCATATCAATCCTCTCAAAAAAAGGTACAAAAAAAGCGCCATCAGGGCGCCATCAGTGCATATCCAAAATATCAGCATTACCAGCCTCTACGTGCTTTCCAATCATCGAGACGCTGCTTATTGCGTGCTTCATCATGAGTCAAAACACGCGGCCGGCAGTCGTCTATATCGACATTGCCCTTAACTCGATAGCGCAGGCGTTTGCCGATGGGTATCGATAAATCGTTTACCCTCAGTGAGCGGTCTTGAAGCTGTTGTGTGAGTGTCATAACCCCTCCAGGCATTAAAAAGGCCCGCTATGCGAGCCGTTAAGAATAAGTGCGCCTCCATTATCAGCGCAGCGCGACGCTATCTGCCGTTTTAACGTCTCGGGTGACTAAATCGGTGAATGGCCCTGTCTACATCGCACATCAAAATCTTATATAGGCGCGACCCCTTAAGATTTATTAACGCTTCAGGTTTCGGGGCCGGGCGATCTACCTGACTGATCTACAGTTAACTTATGCGTCCTCGGCACGCCTGCCGTATCCATCATTTGTTATCTGAAAGGATTTGAACCTTTGTCCTCCCGTTCCTAACCCCTACCCAAGACCATTCCCGATGCCCACCAGATAACGCCCTGATGGGACGGCGCAGATTTCACCCGACGCGATTACAGGCTATTTTCTGTGTCTCTCATTCTTGTGGGCGCGGGATTTCCTTGGCATCACTCAATCGCTTAACTATTGCGATGCTTCTCAGGAGACATATGAATGGATCAGTGATTTGTTTTCACCGATTGCCGGCCGTACATCCCTATTTGCCCAATTTGTGAAAAAGGCACGGCTGGCTAATTTGGTAAATCTGTCCGGTGTTACACGCCACCTCCGGATGGGTGATGATTTCCCTTACGCATCGCTGTGTTCGCCACGATCTCATAACGTTTTGCCTTCGCCTGTGATCTACCTCGCACCTCTCTTCGCTCAGTCCTACTCACAGTTCACCCAGCTATTTTCATAGTCTCCCGGGGAGAGCTGCCTGCTTTAGGATGGCGATGCGCTTACTACATCCGAATTTGTAAAGAGCACACGCTTCAGCGTTTGCCGTTGCGATGTGTTAAATATAGGATAACCGATAATATGAGTCAATAGGTATTCCTATATTTTTTTATAAAGGACGAAAAAAATCCGCTCGAAGGCGGATATTCAGGTATGCATTAGGTAAGAAGGGTAAAATAAAGCTATGAATCAGGAAGTGGTTTACTCATCGATGCAAATTAAGATGAGGTAAAATGACAATAAACAATCAATGAATGAATGCCTTTCAAATATCCAATTGTCCGGTTGATCCGAACTTTGGATAAGCTCTATTCAAAAGTTTCATGAATTGCTCGTTGTCTGAAGATGCATCCATAAGAGCCATTACTTTGACCAAATGCTCCTTAAGCTCAGGCACCCCTTCATCCTGAGTCAAGAACTGGTGATGTTTATGCGTTCGATTTCCAGATCTGTCGCGTGGATTTAGGCCTTTAAGCTTTTCTTTTATCCCAGGAGCAAGTCTATCGTAGACAATGTCATTAACCCAATGGCCAACATAAGAAGGGCGATTCAGTGCAATATAGGAGGGATACCCTTTTACCCTTATTAGCTTTATCCAAAATTCATCAGGAAAAGTTTTTGACCATCTACTCGCATAGTCATTGAGATATCTATTTAATATCTGCGAAAGAGCATTTTTTTCTCTTTGTTCTTGATAGCCAGTAGCCTCATCAATAAGAGCTATTATACCAACTCTAGCAAATGCTCTTATTAGCATTTCGGCATGCTGAGCATATCTTATTTCATGCTCAGTAGAGAGAGCGCCACTTTCTCTAGCTGTTAAAATTGATTCACAAAGCTCTTGAAGGACGTGCGCTTCATATCCAAAAGTTCCATCATCTCCTCTCGGTGTGTGCCATGAAAATTGTATGGGGTTTTCTATGGCCAACAATAAGTCATTGTTATAAAAAGGTTTTAGAGATTTATACTGAGATATTCTAGCAACTCCTTGGCCACGACCCTTCATCCCAATTGCACTTGTCAACGTGCGTCCTGATATTACTCTTCTTCCATCTTCAAGCACGAAGCAAGGTATATCAACATCGCCAATTTTTAGGTCGCCACGATGTGTAGCTTGTGGAATGTCTTGGGTCATAAGGCAACTCCCTAAAATGATTATCTGTATTTTTTTCCAATTTCATAAACCACTCATCACATCGTGCTCGATCGAAATGGGTTACTACATCAACCCTCCGCGCCAAACTACACGTCCAACGATGGGGATATTGGCCGCTGAAATGTCTCCCACAGGCTCATCCCTAAATTTTGCCTTATCTGGGTTATCACTAATGATTGTCCAATCGCCCGTGAAGCCCTGTGAGAGCCGTTTTACCGATAGGCTGAAGTCTGGCCTACGTATCGCATAAACCTTTCCCGTAACGGGCTCTATCTGCGATGTATCCACTAATAGCATGTCGCCTTCATTGATGTTCGGGTACATAGACTCGCCACAGGCACGGATAAGGCGAAGATTCTTTTCACGTAATCCTTGTCTTTGCATCCATTCTCGACGGAATGCCAGTGTTCCTTCGTTGACTTCCTCGACATTGACGTAACCGTCGCCAGCCGCAGCTTTGACGCTCAGTACAGGAATAAATGCATATTCCTCATTACTCACATCCTCAGCAATAATCGGTGACTGCATGCTAGGTAGCATTTCGCCTTCACCAGTGGCAAGCCAATCGACATTAACACCACATGCTTTGGCTATAGAAACTAGATGCGTAGTACTACCCAGGCTGTTTTCAAGTTCTGAAATTGTCGCCTGTCGTATTCCAATTTTTTCCGCAAGCTCTGCCTGATTAAGACCGGCCTGCTTTCGAGCCTTTCTGACTCTTTTTCCGACTGTATCCATAGATTGGCAATTTATAGGTGAACCTATAATGTTGCAAACAGGTAAACCTATATGTATTCTATCGGTATTCCTATATGAATGAGCTAAAGACATGAAAACACCTATTGAACGTCTAGTTAGCTTCTTCGGTACTCAGGAAAAAACTGCTGAAGCCCTCGGGGTTCGCCAATCAAGTGTTCATGGGTGGCTTAAGGGGAAGCATGGCATTTCGGAATTTCATGCTATGCGTGCAGAAGAACGTACCGGAGGAGCAATCACAGCTATTGAGCTGTGTCCCAAGCTGGCAACCATTGCTGCTTAAAAACAGATTACGAGACAAGAACGCACATGAATACGTCAGACAATCGACATCCTAGCCGTGACGCGTTGTTACGCGATTCACTGGGCCAGCTCAGGGAGCTGAAGGGCGTAACGCTCGATGCTTTTTCATTCACTTTGAATGCATTGGCTCATGCCATGTGTCCATCAAAGATGCTTGATCAAGCCGCACTGTCATCACTAACAGCTTTGGATGCCGGGGCAGTGCGTGTAATCAGCGCGTGGCGTAAGCGAGTCGAGCGATGGTCCACTGGTGACACTGAATTTCCAGCTTGGCTCGAAGAACCATGGTCACTGGCCCTTGAAGAGTACGGTGACAAGAACATTCGGCGAGCACTGACATACAGGCACGGCATGATCGGTGTCGAGTTACCGAAGGCTGAGAACGTTAATAGCTGTGGATTCCAGTCGATGGGCAATATTGCCGACGGGATGGGAGAAGTGCTCAGTCTTTTTGCACAGATGATGGATGACGGGGTGCTTGATCAAAACGACAAGCCCATAGCGTCTGAATTGATACCGCATATCCGCAAGGCCGTCTCAGTGCTCGTTGCAGGTGGAATGCTTGTGAGACGTGAAGTACTGGGTGAGACAGTTCAATAAACCAAAGCCCCGGCGACTTGGGAAGGTCGGGCCGAGGCTTTAACGAAGTGAGGTAATCATGAAGCAGATTGTTGAATTTAGCAAGCTGTCGATGGACAGCACGGAAATATCAGAGCTTGTCGAATCGCGCCATGACAAAGTTAAACAGTCAATCGAAAGACTGGCAGCGCGCGGCATTATCGAATTACCCCCAATGGGGGAAATTAAAACATCGACCAAGCCCGTTCATATCTATGTATTCGAAGGTGAAAAGGGACGACGCGATAGCCTAGTCGTTGTTGCCCAGCTATCTCCAGAATTTACAGGAAGATTGGTTGACCGTTGGCAAGAGCTGGAAGAAAAGGTTTCGAAACCCGTATTGCCCGATTTTTCTAACCCGGTTGAGGCTGCACGCGCATGGGCTAATGCCAAAGAATCGGAAATGAAAGCTATTGAGGCGGCACAGGCGGCAAAGCCTGCCGTTGAATTTGTTGACCGTTACGTAAAAGCCAACAACAGCAAATCTATCCGTGAGACGGCGAAAATTCTGCGAATTCCTGAAAAACAACTCATTCAGCAGCTGATTGACGACAAGATTCTTTATCGGCAGTCGGGCAATTTGCTGCCACACCAGAAACATCACAATGCTGGACGATTCTCTGTGAAAACTGGTGAAGCTAACGGGCATGCCTATACCCAAACACGAGTAACGGGTGAAGGCATCGACTATCTGGCTAACGCATACGGCTACATGATTGGGACGGCAGCATGAGTATCGAAGCAATGAGCTGGGCACTTAAGCAGCAACATACTACCGATCCCGGCGCTCGGGCTGTCCTGATTGGGTTGGCTAATCACGCTTATTCAGACGGCACTGATGCATTTCCATCAATATCAACGTTGGTGGGATACACAGGGCTGTCTGAGCGTACCGTCCAAAACAAGCTCAAATATCTACGTGAGATCGGACTAATCAGCCTTGGTAATCAGGATATTGCCCGAGCAAAAGGACTTCCTGCTGACAAGTGTCCTCGCGTATACAACATTCACCTTGATTTTGAACCTGAACTTGATTCAGAGCGGGGTGCAGCTCCTGCACCCGGTGCAAATGACGACACTACCGGGGTGCAACTGACGACAGAGCGGGGTGCAGCTCCTGCACCCGAAACGTCCTTTAACCGTCCTACAACCGTCCATAAAAAATCTAAGGGTGCGCGTGAGAAAAAATCGACACAACTCCCTGAAGATTTCCAACCCAACGACACGGCAAAGCGCAAAGCCGAGTCGTCGGGATTGAATATTCAAGAACAACTCGAATACTTCAAAGACTACCACGCTGCGCGCGGATCAACTTTTAAAGACTGGCAGGCTGCTTTCAGGACGTGGCTGAACAACGCCAACCGCTTTGCGACTCCGATCAACCGGTACAAGTCTAAACCACGCTCAACCCCCGGAATGCACACTGGTCTATCCGACTTTTCAAACGTCAAGACTCGGGAGGACGGTACCGTTGATTTCTGACATTGGTATCTCAATTGAGTCTCGCCCGTTCGAATGCGAAGTCCACGGCAGCGTCGAAGAGACCAGAGCAATTCTTCGAAAAGGTCCAACTTCTTGGTCCGGTTGCCAAGCATGTAATGAATCTCGCCGGGCAGAACAGGAACAGGCTGAAGCAGAAGCGACAGAGCGCAAGCGCGTTGAAAAGGCTGTCAAGGACGCTATTGGCTATGCCGCAATCCCGCCGCGTTTCGCTAACAAGAATTTCGATAGCTACGTCGCTAAAACAGACGAGCAGAAACGACATCTGGAACGATGCAAATCGTACGTTGAAAAGTTCGACGAGCATTTCAAGTCGGGTGCAGGGTTATTGATGATGGGCTCACCCGGCACCGGTAAAACGCATCTGGCTGTTGCCACACTTCATGCCGTCATCGCTGAGAAGCGAACACGAGGGCTGTATACAACAGCTGCACGGATGTTCCGGCGCATCAAATCGACATATGACCGCGACAGCGAAGAGACCGAAAGCCAGGTTATCGATATTTACTCACAGATCGGGCTGCTGGTGCTGGATGAAATTGGCCTTGGCTTCGGCAGCGACACTGAAATGAATTACCTGTTCGACGTTATCAATTATCGGTATGAGCAGTGTCTACCGACGATCATTATCTCCAACCGTCAGCCAGACGAGTTATCCAAGTGGCTCGGTGATCGCGTAGTGGATCGTCTGCGCGAATGCTGCAAAGCGATGAAATTCGACTGGAAAAGCGAGCGACGCGACATCGGGAGAGCCTCGGCATGAAGGAAGTTATCTCAGTTTTCACAGATCCCATCGCTGCGCTTGAAGAAGCCTCTTATCTCTACAACGAGAGGTGCATACCGCAAGTTATAAGGCGCTCCCCGAATGGAAAATATCGAGTCTATGACGATGATGGAAAAGGCCAGATCGAGAACATCGTTGCCCGCATCAACACGAGGAATTTTGAATGAACAGAGATGAATTGCTGACGAAGCTGGCGATGGAGTTGGCTGAGTTTCCGACGTCGATTCTAGTAGACATTGGTTTCATAACGACTTACTGGACGCTAGCTGTAGGTCCCTCCGGAATTGTGTTTATTCAGCCGTCGCTTAACGAAATCATTACTGAGAAAGATTGGCTACAGCGCCGTCGTTCTCTCGAACAAGAAAAATTCAGTATGAATATCGATTCAGTATTAACAAAGATTGTAATGGAGCTTCCGGAATGGCCCACAGAAGGTAAGCCAATTGATTATCTCCTTCCTGAGCCATGGAGCTGGAACGTTCAAGATATTGGGGTAAAGAGTTATACCGCACGCCGTGATTCTCCCGTCATGATCCTTACTGAAGAAAATTGGAAACACCGCCGACGCAAGCTGATCAACGAGCCTTTGGATAATGATGCGCCTGATTGGGCCGAGTGGGTGGCTCAAGATGAAGACGGGGAATGGTGCTGGCATTCTGATAAGCCAACAATTTATGTAGGTGGTTGGGGTGCCATTTATATGAAACGTACCGCCTCTAAAGGGAAGTTAGTTGCTGGACACAACTGGCGAAAAACCCTGCGTCGTGTGAAGCGGGAAGAGACAGCTCAAGAATCTATCCAAGATGACAATACTGTTCATGAACATGACCCAGTAAATCATCCGAAGCACTACAAACTGTTTCCCGATCTAGAATCAATCGACGTAATCCAGCGTTCATTGACGCCTGAACAGTTTGCTGGCTTCTGCATGGGTAGTGCCCTGAAATATCGATTGCGTGCAGGAGAGAAGGGCAATGCAGCCGAGGATTTAGCAAAAGCCAATTGGTATCGGGAAAAGCTGGCAGAGGTGGGAGATGAGTAAACGCCAGCCTATCTACCAACGTTGCACTGTGCTGTTTGATGAAAACGGAAATAAGCGTATGTGCTGGGTTGCTGCTTCTGTCACTGATGCGCAGGAGATGAAAGCACGTGGCTACAGGGTCGGTGACGTGGCCCGTACCGAAATGACCAAGCCGCGCAATCCTGAATTTCACAGACTGGCTCATGCCATTGGGGGGTTGTGTGTTCAGAACATAGAGGACTTCGAGGGAAAGACTTATCACGAGGCCATTAAGAAGCTGCAATTTGATTCCGGCATTAAGTGCGTGGTGACAATTACGGACATCCCGAACGTAGGGAGCCTGGAGAGCCGTCAGCCAGAAAGCATAGCCTTCGACAACATGGATCAGACTGAGTTTTTCGAGATGGTGACTGATTTGTGCTCATACATCGCAAAGACCTATTGGCCTTCCATGACCGGCGAGCAGGTTGAGGATATGGCTCAGGCATTTGTACAGGAGAGGGCTGCATGAAATACACCATTGGGTTTTTAGCTTGTTGTGCGGTGCTGTTCCTGATGTGCAAAAGCTGGGAGTGGGGGCAAGAAGATACAGTTAAGCAATGCCACTTGACCGGCTCATTCACTGTGCATGACAAAGTGTATAGATGCGCGACGGAGGGTGGACAATGAAAATAGTCAGCAAAGCCCTGCGCAACTCTGCTCGCGGCCGAAACTGCACGCTAAGGCTGCCGGGGTGTAATCACAATCCGGAGACCACTGTTCTCGCTCACTTACCAACAGGCATGGGCGGAATGGGAATGAAGTCGCCTGACATGATCGGTGTATTCGCTTGTAGCGAATGTCATGACCGACTCGACTCACGAGTGCGTGGTGCTGAGATTGATTGGCGCGATATAACACGAGCTTTAGCCGAGACACAGCAGCAGTGGATTGAAGAAGGTCTGATGACGATCAAGGGGGTGGCATGATCCAGTTGTTCGTTCCATGGCTCGGTCCAAGCCTAAATTCAATATACGCAGGTATCCATTGGTCAAAGCGAAAAAAACACGCTGACGCTGCTCACTGGGCTGTTAAGTCAGCTGTCACTAATACAGGGATTAAACGTATTGATTCACCAGTAGGCCTGTCATTCACGCCAGTTCTTGGCAAAGGTAAGAGAGCACTTGACTGTTCAAATTATGGCTATGCGGTAAAGCTTCTTGAGGATGGTCTTGTGCGAGCCGGAGTGCTAGCTGATGACACAAATCAATACGTAGTGGCGACATGCATAACAAAGCCAGTACGTGGAGAGACAACGGGTATGCTGATCCAGATAGAACAACAGGAGGCCATCGCATGATTACAATCCAAGAGACGCAGCGCCTTCTGACTCAGTGGGGAATCTGGATACACATATCATCGGGCGCACCAAAGTTAACAGGTGATATGGAGCTGGTAATGGCCGAAACAGAAGAATTCCAGCCGTCAGATTGCTGTATCACGGATGATGAAGGGTTAATGGTGGATGGTATCGTGGCTCGGCTGTCTCAGCTTGATCCTGAAATGGGCAAATTGATTCGAAGGTATTACAGCGACAAATACTCAAGCATCAAGCAGATTGCAAGAGACTACAGGACTAGCGACAGGCGAATAAGCACTACTATTAAGGCAGGGGAAGGATGGATTGCTGGTGTTCTTAACGAAAAAATGGCTGCATAAAAAAATCAACATGGTGTAGTTATTGACAGCGCGACGCGCAACATATAGTATTTCTGTTAATCTGTGGTTAGTTGCGAGATCACAGCACAATCTTCTAAAGCCTCGGCCTATTCGGTCGGGGCTTTTTGCGTTTAGGGTTGCTGAAATGGGATACCGACCAAGCAAGAAGACGGGAATTGCTGGTGCCGTCATTGCTGGGGGTATTGCTATTGCAACCCCGCTTATTAATCACTTCGAAGGCCATCGGAAGATGGCATACCTGGATGCTGTGGGAATCCCTACGATCTGCGCAGGTATAACAGCCGGGGTTCATCTTGGTGACGTTGCAACCGATCAGCAATGTGATGCGAAGGTTGCACAGGAATTACAGGTTCGAGCCAAACAAGTATCCGGCGTCCTTAATCCTTCAACCCCGATGAGCAAATCGCGCTTCGCAGCATTCCTTGATTTTCAATACAACGTGGGCCAAGGCGCATTTCAGCGCTCATCGATCGTTCGAAAATTCAATGCTGGTGATGTTACGGGAGCTTGTAACGCTCTCCTGCTGTATGACAAAGCAGGTGGCCGTGTATTGAACGGATTGAAGGCACGACGCGAATATGAGCGAAAACTCTGCTTAATGAATAATCCGTAAAACGGAGAAAAAATATGAATGGGAGCAATCAATGGAAACGCCGCCTCCTAATGATTCTGGCTGGCTTGTTGCTCTGCTGTTTAATCATTTGCCAGCGCTTTACAACGGCGCTGTATCTGCAATCTCTCGTGCAGCGTGGCTCATTACAAAAGCTAAGGAGCCATGGCACACGATTATCAAAGATAGCTTGTTCGTCGGCTTTATCACTATCGTTGTTACCCCAGCGATTAATTCGGCACTTGCCGCCTTGGGTTACGACACGTCTTATAGCGGAGCTGTTGCTATCGCAATCGGTCTTTTGGGTGTTGGCACAATTCGTGCCACGATCGTTTCTTACCTGAACGGGCCCATGGATAGCGCGAAAACTGTCGTTGGAGCGATCAAAGAATGGCTGGACAAGAGAAAGCAGAAATGAATGAGCGTGGACTGACGAAGCTTGAGCTTGTGTTCCTGGTTATCACTGTTGCAGCTCTCGGGCTATCAAGTGTCATGTTCACACTCTGGCATAAAGCTGATGCGCAGAATGACACGCTAGTTGAGCGAGTATCGCAGCTTGATCGTACCGTTCATGACTATCACGACCAGTTTCGCCTCAACCAGCTCGAATTCAACGCGATCAACACTGGTCTGAATATTCGGCGGCATGAAGTCGCGCAGTTTCGCGATCAGCGCGACAAGAACTGGTCAAGACTAGTCGGTGTGTGTACTGAACTACGTGTACGCGGTCACGATAATGCAGCATGTCGAGGTATCGAATGATCCTTCGTTATCTTAAATTGTGGCCGTATGCCTTGATCGCACTGCTGGCTTACGCATGCTGGCATTATCGGGGATCTGCAGCTTCCTGGCACAACAAAGCCAATCAGCAAAAGACTCGGGCAGACAAAGCTGAAGACGCTAACACAACGTTGATGGCGTCGAATGTTCAACTCGATCAACGTAACAAGACACTTCTGGAATCTCTCAATGTACGAAGCACCGAGCTTGAAGTTACGCAGAAGCGTGCAGAAGCTGCCCGATCAGCATATGAACAGGCGCTTAGCACTAATCGTGATTGGGCTAGTGAGCGCGTTCCTCGCTCTGTCGCTGACAGCTTGCGCAGGGCAACAAGTGGTGTACAAGACGATTCCAGCACCGAAGGTACAGCTTCCAAATGACTGGACGGCGCCGCTTCAGAAGCCCAATTGCCTTTTCCAGTCGAATGCAAATATCGGCGAATGCATCTTGATGCAAAACGACGTGATCGAGCGTGCGAATGCGGATAGGGAAGCTATTAGGCGCGTGATGGAGAAACAGTAATACGTTCCATGCCTAAAGATTCTAATTGACCGTCTATTTTTTCGAAATCAGTTAGAGGCATTGGAAACCTAACTTGCCACAATAATTGTAAATCGTCCTCTTTATTAGGTGGTAAATATAGATATATCTCATCAGTTATATCGCCTGTTTCATCGTCTACAACATTGCCCAAGTATATATCGTTACCACAATGGGTTGATTTATAAATTTTTTCCATAGAAAACCCTTAAAAGTAAATATTATCTACTATGCGGCTGAGGCTGTCACGGAGGATGTATGTCAATTGAAGTACGCGTAGTTCCAATGGAACGTTACCAGGTCACCCGGTCAACCGATCAGGGTATTGTGACCGTTGCTGAGAACCTGACAAAGGCTCAAGCCGAAGATATTGCCAGTGCGATTCATGCCAGGGCAGATGCGGCAGGCAAGAATGTTTTACCGATTGTTGAATTACCTCTGAAGGAATAGTTATGGCTAAGAGTCAACCTGACTGGGAGGCCATCGAGTCGGCCTACCGGGCTGGCTCTTTGTCTATCCGTGCTGTTGCAGACAAATATGGCGTAAAGGAATCAACGCTACGCTCAAGAGCAAAAGCCAATGGCTGGAAGCGTGATCTTTCCACCAAGGTTAAGCAGAGCACAAAAGAGAAGGTTTCGCGCACCGGTTCGCGCACTGGTGATAAATGCGCAAATCCTACACGCACAGATGAAGAAATTATCGATGAAGCCAGTGACGAGGCGGCTTCCGTTATATTCGCGCACCGATTCGAACTTGCGCAATGGCGAAGATTATCTAGAAAGTTGAGTGATGCACTTTCGGAGATGGTTGTAAATGATTCAAATCATGACAAGTTTGCTCGTTCGCTTAATGCCGGTGTCGATGCTGAAGCAAAAGTTATAAAGCTTGAGCGCCAAGCATACAACATCGATGACGACCCACAACGGAATGATACTGAGTCACTTTCTGATCTGATGGACGAGCTATCCAGCGAGGCGTGATATGGCCCTATCAAAAGAGCATAGGGCAAGGCTCAAGGACAAGCTTTTCCGACTGAATAACCTGTATTTCATAACGGATAAGCGTGGCAAGAAAGTGCGCTTCAGGATGACGCCTGAGCAGCTTTCGTATTACGAATGTATGCACTCCCGTAATTTGATTCTGAAAGCACGTCAGCTTGGCTTTACAACCGAGCAGTGCATCATCCAGCTTGATGCGGCATTGTTTGAGTCAGCAAAATGCGCGCTTATTGCCCACACCCTTAACGACGCAAAACGCCTGTTCCGAGAGAAAATACAGTTCGCTTACAAGAACCTTCCCCTTGATCTCCGCCAGGCAAATCCAGCAAGCAATGATGCCGCCGGTGAACTGGTTTTCAGCAAGGGTGGATCGTTATATATCAGCCCGTCTTTCCGTGGTGGAACGCTACGTTATTTGCATGTGAGCGAATTCGGAAAGATATGTGCCAAGTTCCCTGATAAGGCCAGAGAGATCGTCACAGGTGCTTTCGAGGCGGTAGCTTCAGATTGCTTCGTGACGATTGAATCAACAGCAGAAGGGCGTGCCGGTCACTTTTTCGAGTACAGCCAACAGGCAGAGAAACAGTCGCTATCGGGTAAGCCGCTCGGCGCACTGGATTGGAAGTTCTTCTTTTATCCGTGGTGGCGCAATCCTGACTACTCGCTGCCGGTAGAAACTGGCATTCCCCAACGTCTTGTTGAATATTTTGCCAAGCTGAATGCTCGCTATGGCATCGAGACTACTGCTGAACAGCAGCAGTGGTACGCCGCCAAGGAGCGCACCCTAGGCGATGATATGAAGCGTGAATATCCGTCATTGCCTGCCGAAGCCTTCCAGCAGTCAGTAGAAGGCGCTTACTACGCTAAACAATTTCAATATCTGTATGCCAATGGTTGCATTGGTACGTTGCCCGATAACTCTCATCTACCAGTTGATACCTACTGGGATATCGGTGTGGGTGACTCAACGTCTATTTGGTTCGTTCGTAAGGTCGGTAATGAATACCACGTCATCGATTATTACGAGAATAGCGGTGAGGGTCTTCAGCACTACATGAAGGTGCTTAAAGATAAAGGTTACACATATGGGCGCCATTGGGCTCCTCATGACATCGATAACCGTGAGTTTGGGTCAGATGGGCGTACTCGACGTGATCTTGCCCGTGAAGGATATGAGATTGACGGAGAGCGCTACTCTGTTCGGTTCGATGTGGTGCCCAAGCTGGGTATTGATGATGGTATACAGGCTGCCCGTGAAATTCTTCCCAATTGCGTGTTCGATGAAGCCAAGTGTAATGAGGGTATCACTGCCCTGGAGTCATACCGCAAGGAATGGAATGACAAAATCGGTGCATGGAAAGATCGTCCCTTGCACGACTGGTCTAGTCACTGCGCCGATGCCTTCCGATATTTTGCTGTAGCTAATTCTCGCAGACAACGCACTACAAGTATCGCCGTTCCCGGCTTTAGATAGGAAATTTCATGCCTGTTTCAATATTTCACCCAGCCTATTATGAGTATCTGCCCCAATGGCAACGTATGCGTGATGCTGTTGCAGGCGAGGAAGCTATCAAGACAGCTGATAACCTATATTTGCCTAAGACCGACGGCCAATTGATGCTTGAGAGCCGAGGAAAGATAGACGGCGGTATTGATCCAAAAGAATTCTACAAGTCATACAAGCAGCGGGCGGTTTATCCTTTATCCGTTAAAGATGCTATACGTTCCATGATGGGGCTTGTTGCACGCCAGACACCAGAAATAAGCATGCCTTCAGGTTTAACAAGTATGGAGGAGAATGCAACGGCTGATGGATTTGGGCTTAAACAGCTTTGGCTTCGGGTTGTCCGTGAGATTTTGATTACTGGACGTTGTGCATTATACGGAGATGTTGACGATAACGGACTTCCGTATATCGCTACTTACAGTGCAGAGAATGCCATCAATTGGAAAACAGAGGATGTTGGTGGTCGATGTGATCTTACATTGGCTGTTTTCACTGAAGCTTATTCAGCTGACACCGATGATGAATTTTCCCATGAATGTATGACGGCTTACCGAGTCATTGATCTATACGATGGCAAGCTAAGAGTCAGACTGATGGATGAAAATGCCACGCCACTTGGAGATGAGTACAGCCCCGGCCTATACGACAATAGTGTGCTGGATGATTCTCAACAAATATCTGGAATTGACTTTGTTCCTGTCATTTATGCTGGCTCGACAGATACATCTCCTGATGTTGATGAAATTCCCTTGCTTTCAATGGCAAATGCATCATTGAAATATTATCAATTGAGTGCAGATTACTTTGAGGCATTACATAAGACTGCATTCCCTCAGGCATGGTGTGCAACAAATGATGACTTTAAGGTTGATCTTGCTGGCCCCGGAACGCTCTGGCAGGTAGGTCAGGGTGGTCAATTTGGTTATCTTGAAATATCAGGCTCAGGACTGTCAGAAACACGTCAAAGCATGGAGAGTCAGCGAGCCATGGCCCTTGAGGCTGGTGCACGCGTTATGGATATAGGTGTAGAGTCAGGCGACGCTCGTCAAGCCCGCCAAAATGATCAATATGCCACTCTATATTCGATAGCGATCAATGCTGCAGAAGCCGTCGAAACCATGTGTCGATACTTGGCAACGATGCTTAATCGTGACCCAAGCGAGGTAACATTCAGTATTGATCCAGACTTTTCTGATGTGCAGACCAATCCTCAATTGGCCGCCACGATTCTCCAATCGGTTATGGCTGGATATGTTAGTGAAGATGCTTATTGGCAATACCTGACTACCGGAAAATTGCCTGATAGGTCGTGGCAGTTGGAAGAGGCCAACATAAACGGTGCTGTAAATGGATAAAAATGTTCAGCATGCTATAGAGTTGGCGCTCATTCAGCATACAGCTTATGCTTACCGTGTTTCGACTGCTACCGTCAGGGCCCAGCTCAAAAATATCGATCAACTTGTCCTTGAATTGACCAATGAGCTACAAGGACGACTTAATAACCTGACGCATGCAGAGACCGAGGCATTCATTGCAGGTAAATACACAACCGCGCGTTTGAAAGGTGTCAAAAATATTATCGATCAATTCCAGGTCGATTTATACAACGGCATGGTTAGTGGATGGAAAGGAAGTGCTACTGATCTGGCTGGTTATGAGGCTGAATACACCAACAACTTGTTTCATAAGGTAGGCAATCTTCCCGAGCAAAATATAAAGACAAATGACGTCTATCAGCAGGCTATGAATGAGCCTGTGCAGGTAGGGGCATATAGCCTTTTATTGCTCCCTTGGATGAAACAGTGGTCTACAAATGCAAGCATTCAGGTATACGGTGTCATTCAGCAAGGGTTAAGCCAAGGTCAACCGGTCAGCGACATCATGAAGTCAATGACCGGCACAAAAGCGTTTAAATACAAGGATAGCGCAGTACAGCCTATCAAACGGCTTGCTGAAACGATTATACGAACAGGCCGACATCATATATCCAGTTTTGTGCAGCTTGCGGTTTACGAAGCGCTGGGTATCAAGGAAGTGATATGGAAGGCGCAACTGGAATCCTCAACCTGTAAGTTGTGCGCAATCCGTGATGGAACCATTTACCGTGTTGGTGAACGATACCCAAAGCCACCAGCTCATCCCAATTGTAAATGTGCGCTCATCCCTCTGTTACCCGGGGAATCATGGAGTGACGATAAAACACCTTCCTTTACTGAATGGTTCCGACAACAGGGAGCAACTTTTCAGAAGAATTGGCTTGGGATTGCACGTTATAAGTTGTACACGCAAGGAAAATACACATTGGATAGATTTGCAGATCCATCCGGCGAGATTTATACCCTAGATGAATTGAGGGAAATGGATAAATCGACGTTTGATACGATATTGGGTTAAAAATTTCATACATAACCACCTTCGGGTGGTTTTTTTATGCCTGTAAGGCAGGTTAATTCATCCCAAGGGGATAACAATGGCAGAAGAGAATCAGGAATCACAAGTCAACCTTGAGGACCCGACAATACAGGCGGCCATCCGTGAGGCGGTAGATGCTGAAGTTAATGGTTTGAAAAGCAAGCGGGACGAGCTGTTGGGTAAAAATAAACAGCTGGCTGAAAGTCTTAAGTCATTCGAAGGGTTTGATCCAGAAGAGTACAAAGCACTCAAACAGCAACATCAAGAAGCTAATGATAAACAGCTTATTGATGAAGGAAAAATTGAAGAGCTGGTATCTCAACGCGTCGAACGAATGAAGACGGGTTTTGAAAAGCAGCTACAGGAAGCGAATGATAAAGCGAGTCAGGCATCTGCATTTGCTGACCGTTTTCGTGGTCGAGTATTAAGCGATGAGCTACAAAAGGCAGGTTCTGAGCTTCATCTTTTGCCACATGCATTACAAGACGCCATCTATCGAGGGAATGACATTTTCACTGTAGATGATGAAGGGAATGTCATACCAAAAGAAAATGCTGGGCTGGATGCCAAGGGTAATGCCCTGACACCCAAAGCTTGGTTGGAGAGTATGCGCGAAACTGCGCCACATTGGTTCCCAGTACCCAAGGGGTCTGGTGCAACTGGAGCAAATGGCGGCAAGGCCAGCCTGAAACGCTCAACGATGAGCGCCTCAGATAAACGAGAGTTCATCGAGAAAAACGGGCAATCAGCCTATTTAAAACTTCCTAACTAGGAGAAAAGCCGCCATGGCTACCACCGTTAATTCAGATATGGTCATTTATAACGACCTTGCACAAACTGCCTATCTTGAACAGATTCAAGATGTTCTTCAGGTTTTTAATGCGGCATCTAATGGTGCCATCCTTCTTGATAACGAGCTGATCGAGGGTGATTTTCGTCAGCGTGCGTTTTACAAGATCGGTGGCGCCATTTCTCACCGAGATGTCAATTCGACAGACTCGGTCACCGGGCTGAAGATTGGTTCTGGCGAGATGGTTGGTGTCAAGGTGCCATTCAAATATGGTCCCTATGAAACTACCGAAGAAGCATTTAAACGCCGTGCGCGTTCCACAGAAGAGTTCTCTGTTCTTGTTGGACAGGATTATGCCGATGCACTAATGGCAGGGCGTATTCAATATGTGGCTGCCGCGCTCAAGGCTGCTATCGGATCAAATGCTAACCTCACGGTTTCGGGAAGCATTGAAACCGATGGCAAAAAGGTGCTGACACGTGGCCTTCGCAAATTTGGTGATCGTTTTAACCGTATCGCGCTATTTGTGATGGATTCTGCCAGTTACTTTGACATCGTCGATCAAGCCATTGCTGACAAGATTTATGGTGAGACCGATGTTGTCATCTATGGCGGTCAGCCTGGAACGTTAGGTAAACCAGTATTGGTATCCGATGAAATGCCGGCCAACACTATTTTTGGTTTGCAGGCTGGTGCTGTCACACTGACCGAGTCTCAGGCTCCCGGGTTCCGCTCATATCAGATCAATGATCAGGAAAACCTTGCCTTGGGTTTCCGTGCTGAAGGCACATTTAACCTCGATCTTCTGGGTTATTCGTGGAAAGAAAGCGCTGGCGCAAATCCTGACATTACTGCTATCGGGAGTTCCAAAAACTGGGCTAAGTATGCCACCAGCGATAAGTCTACTGCCGGTGTCATGATTAACCTGACGGGGGATTCCGGTTCCGATACTGGTGATCAATCAAACCCTTAACAGCCTCGCCGGGGGATAACACCTATCCCGGCGGGGAATCGTTCCCAGGTGATGGAGAATAACCATGGCTTACGAACAGCAAACATGGAAGGACGGTAAAGATGGCGGCACACCGATTACTGCTGATCGTCTTAACCACATGGAGGCCGGGATTGGTGCAACAGTTGGGCCGCAGGGGCCAAAAGGTGATACAGGTCCTGCAGGTAAGGATGGTGCAGCGGGGCCAAAAGGCGATAAAGGAGAAACTGGACCCGCTGGTAAAGACGGCACTACGCCTGATGCGGGTACAGCCGATCTTTTGAATGCTGGTACTGATACTACCTTGCGGTCATGGTCGGCAAAAATGATTGCGGATTATGTAGCATCGAAAATATCCGCAGCGAATAAAAGCAGTTGAAAACAGAGGGCGTCATGATTGAAGTCACTGAAGCACAAATTAATGGCGTCCTCGGTTCTAACTGGGCGTCAGGAGACGTTGCCACAGATGTGATGATAGCCAATTCGTGGCTCAATTCTCGTATTAAGGGATACATTCCCACCCCAACACCCGATCCTATCGTAAGAGCTGCTGCTTTTATCGCAAAAGACGCAGATTCCGGCCTGTTCAACCAGTCGAAAGAGCGGGAAGTAACTTCTGAAATGGCAAAGGCTGGCAGTGTGCAAGTGCAAACCAATTACACAGAAGGGTCTACCGATCTTACCGCAGGGGAATATCAGGCTCTGATATTAATTGGACCATGGGTCAGTAACGTTGGGTGCACGTTTTTATGGAGAGTGTGATGGGGTTGCGTGATCGAGTACAGGGACGGCTTGCCAAGGCTTTCGCAGGTCCTCTTGCTGATGCAGTTGAGGCTTTCACAGGTGAGCACAAAGACCCTTCGGCTGGGCACTATGATCCAGTCACAGAAACGTATACGGGTGGAACTACCACATACAAGGGGCAGGGCGTCTTCGACAATTTCGCGATCACCACGCTCGATGGCGTCAATCTGAAAGCGGGCGATCAGTTGCTTATCGTTCTCGCTAATCAGGTCGAACGTAAGCCAGAGGTCGGCGATACTATCAATGGCTACGACGTGAAAACAGTCAATGAAGATCCAGCAGCTGCGCACTATGAATGCCTGTTGAGGAAAGCATAATGGCCTTCGATAAAAACCTAATGGGTTTTATTGATGATGTCACTGATGACATTACAGAGCTTCAGCGCGTTATCTCCATGCAGGTTCTGGCAGAGGTGGTGTCGCTATCGCCTGTAGGTGATAGGACGTTATGGAAGATCAACAAAGAACGCGAGAAACGTGGTTTAAAAGGACTTCTTCCCAAAGGCTACATAGGTGGTGCTTTTCGCGCAAACCATATCGTCAGTCTTGGTACGCCGGACAATAGCTATAACGTTCAGAACAAGGACGAGGTAGGCAACAAGACGATTGCTGCCGGCAACGAAAAGATCGCAGAGAGCAGGCCGTTCACTGTCATCTACATTCAGAACAACATGCCCTATGCCGTAAGGCTAGAACAGGGATGGTCAACACAGGCACCTGCTGGATGGTTCATGACTGCGTTCGATAGGGTTGCGGAGGCTTATGCATGATGACATTCGAGCAAATCCGGCAAATTATTGCCGGACACATGGAAACGTGGGCGGGATTGCCAGCTGATTGTATCGATTATCCGAATGCTCCTACGGTTTTTGATCCCTCTGGAAAGAAGATATGGGCACGGTTGAACAATATTCCCACGGTATCGAGCGTCAGTGAGATTGGATCACGGGTATGTATTCGACGAACCGGTAATATCGTGATCCAGCTTTTCGCGCCAGTACATTCTGGGGTAAAGGCTTTATCTGAGGCAGCGAGCACCATTGCTGATCACTTCGAATACTACTCCGAGTCTAACCTGGTATTTACGACTGCCAATCTGGATGACTTGGGCCCAGATGAAAATGGGTATTATCAAATCAACGTAACAATTGGATACACAACGGTGTAATCCTTTGAAAATCACTACAGGCTGCCTTCATGGCGGCCTTTTTTTATGCCAGGAGAAAAGTATGTCCAATCCTTTCTATCGAATTCTTGTGCCGTTTTATAACCCTGATCCTCAGTATGTTTTCAATGACGCTAATAAAACTGCAGAGCAGAACAAAGCGGATGCTGTGGCAAAAGTCACCGACATGTTGAACCAGAATCCATCTCTTCAGCCATTGCTGGAGGAAGTCGATCAGGTCTGGCAGTACAAGGCATCGGTACAGGTATCTGCATCCCAACCCGATGATGACTCGGATACAAGCTCTTCTGGTTCATCTGACTCATCGTCTACTACGGATTCCACTGACAACTCATCTGATTCTGGCGCAAGCAATTCCAGCCAGTAGCTTCTGAGTTGTAACCAAGTTAAGCAATAAGCCGCCACAGCATGGCGGTTTTTTTTCGCCTCAAGAAAAGGAAATAGCCATGTCAAGCGGTGCTAAGGTCACAACGCTTTATGCGCGTGAAACGACTGTCGGACAATTGCCATCAGGACCATTCAATGTTTTGCGCCGAACCTCATTCGGCGTTAAGCCTACTCATAACACAACGCAGAGTACCGAAATTGGTTTGGATAGAATGTCAGAAGGAAACATTCTGACAACGACTGATGTGGGCGGTGAAGTCGGTACATTGTTCCGCTATGGTGCATTGGATTTGATGTGGGCGTCATGTTTTGGCTCTGATTGGAACAACGACACCCTAACTGTTGGTGATGAGCGCATTACTATGGCGCTTGCAAAAAGCTTTGATGACATCAATGTCCAGGGTATTGCACTCGGTCAGCAAGTTACTCAGATGCAATTGACGGTGCCGGGTGACGGTCAAGTTACCGTCAACACGACTTTTGCGGGAACGGGATGGCAAGACAATAAGGACGGCTCATTCAAGCCACAGGTGAACGATGATGACGACAATCAGAACTACATGTTCAAGGATGTCACCCTCCTGACCATGGATGGCAAGACACTTGCTGGTGTGGCATGTGTTGAAACGTTCAACCTGACATTCGCCAATAGCACAAACACCCAGCGCTGTATTGGGTCAGATAATCCAGGGTTCCCCGGTGCGATTATCGTCGGTGAGTTTAGCGTAACCGGCTCGGTACAAATGGCTTGGTCGCCGACATCATACGACCTGTGGCAGCACTCCAAAGACCTGAGCACCGTTGCATTCCAGTTCACCATTGGAAATGCTGCTGGTGACTATACGTTTACCATCCCAGCAGTGCAGATCCTTGGCGATTGGCCGGATGCGGGCAAGAACGACATTGTGCAGGTGACATTGAACCTCACTGCCGCGAAGCAGAAACCCACCATCACTCGTAAGGCTGTCTCCCGCTCCACAGGTGGTTCGTCTTCCAGCACTGCTTCACACGATTCTCAAAGCGGAACAACACAAGCAGCCGCATAAAACAAAACCCCAGTAGCGCGGGAACGCTATTGGGGTCTCTGTCTCCACCTTGTCTACCCAAGGAAGAACATGTGTTCAATTTTACTCTATTGGTGAGGCTAATGGAAACGTGCATTGAGCGGTATGGGTTGTTTAAAACCGTCGCGTCATTCGTCTGCTGTTGCCTAGCTATTTCACTGGTCGCCTTTGTATGGCGCCTGCCCGATATTATTACTGCCTTACATTGAGGTCATCATGGCACTTAAACTTTCAGCAATTCCCACATTTAACAAAGACGGCCACGAATGGGTTGAAATAAAACTCAGCGATGATGAAAGCTTCAAGCTGCTCGTGGGCTCCACATACTCTTCTGAGTTTCGCAGTGCACAAGCCTCCCTGAGTCGTCACATCAATGCTGTATCAGCCGGTGAATTTATTGGTAGCAAGGATTTTAGCATTGAGAAAGCCAGTCAGGATGGCCTGGTTGAGGACGACCTATTGCGAAGCCTTGTTGCCAAGTGCCTAGTATCTGATTGGGTAGGAATTGTGGACGACAACGATCAGCCAGTTCCGTACACACCTGAGAAGTGTGAAGAACTACTTCTGGCATATCCTGACGTGTTCAATAAGGTCGTTTCTGCCGGGCGACAACTTGCCCAGAAAAAAGCCGAACAAGTGGCTGATACGGTGGAAAAGTAAAGGCCCTCGCGCAGTGGCGTATTGATGTCGGCGACGAAAAGAAACAATGGCAGCGTGAACAGCTCAATATGCCCTCGCTGGATCGGCCAGAGAGTAGCGCTGTCGTTGATTTCATAGACGGGTGCTACCATGGCATTGCCCGAATGCGGCGCTACGCTGAGGGCTTCCCTGTGCCGCTATCGCTGATCGAGATTGACCGGTACGTTGAACGCTTCCCAATCCTCATTGATCGCGACGAGTTCGATTCAGCGATCTATGCCATGGATGAAGTGATGCTTGATAACATGCAAAAGGAAAGGGATGAAAAAAGCCCCACTTAAGTGGGGCAGAAATGGTCAACGATTATATTTAATCGTAATCGAATGACCCAAAGTATTCTCAATGCCATTCAGAATGGTTTTAAGATAGCCTCTATAGTCTTGCAGAGCTGATCGGATGGCACTGAATTCAGCTAAACATGCATCTACCACATAGCCAGCAGATTCAAGTTTGCGTAGGGCGAGAAGAGTGGGTGAATATTGGTTGTCCATGGTGATTGTCATAGCTGGATTTATCAGCATCTGATCCGGTGGAAGAAAATCCTGATATTTTTCAAAGAATGGATGATCTTCACGCTACTTTGAAATCGGGAAATGAATATCCAGTTCAGGTTTGGGTTGCGCCTCAATCCACTCTCCTTCGAGTGGTGCAGCATGAACAGCGGCAAGCGCTTGGGTGTAATCACGATCAGGAATGTCTTTGTAGCTTCCGACCTCAAACCTATTCTTCAGGTAGCGATGGATGGCTTTGAATGCTTTAGGTCGATTTGATTCATCTTTTACGCATTCGTAAACCCTGACACCGATTTCTTTTTGAATACCCAGTTGATGAGCTGGTGTGAGTGGTGATGGTAGGGCTTGTTGTTGATCTGCTTCAGCTGCTTTCAACTTACCCATTCGGTAATCGAGAAATACTTGATTCACCTGCAATTGGAATTTTGGGCTGATCCAGCCAGCATAGGAAACTGCAAGGAGATCAATGGCGAATGTTCCTGGATGGCTCCCGCCGCGGTATGCCTCAACTGGAGCAAAGCTGGAATTCCTGCTTTGGGATGCAACCTCATTAATCAGTTCTTTGGCTTGCTTGTTCTGCATCCACATAGATGGTCTATTTTTCGCTTCCCCTCCAGAAGCCTTATGTATAGCATTGAGGTTAAATCGCCCATGCTCATCAATGGCGATCTCATGACCTGCTATTACAGGTAAAACGTTGCTAGAAGTTTCAACAGTGGTAGAATTGCTCATGTCAGTTATTTCCTTGGTAGGGTTTATCTGATTTGAAGCCTCAACGGTTGCCGCCGCTGGGGTTTCTTCGTTTTTAGAAAATGTTTTTTTCATAACGTTCTCTATACTTGAAACCATCTTCGACTAGAAGAATTAATTCGGAATTAAGACTTCTTCTTGATTTTCCAGCCATCCTTTCAACTGTAGATCTCAAACCATTCGGTAAACGTAGAGGATAAGGATGAACTTGTTTGTTATTACTCATATATCGCCCTCCTTGATGGGGTAGATTCATTTTGTATCTATTTTTGTGTAGAGTCAATATGAATCTTTGATTCTTTTTGAAACTGAGTGCATGATCCTTCCAAAAGGAGGGATTGATATGAGTGACAATAAGCAACAAGCTAGGCCGTATCCGATTAGAATGACGGAAGAGATGCGCAGCTATTTAGAGGAAAGGGCTTTCTCAAATAAGCGTTCTTTGCATGCGGAAATCATGAAAAGGATTGAAGACTCTATCGATAGAGAGAAAATGATTGAGGGAAGTTACCAATATGAAGACATAGATGAAGATCATTTTGATCATGATTTCAACGAAAATTTTGTTCTTGATATTGATGCTAATCATTTAAAAAAAATAATTGAAAAATCAAACAAAAAAATATTACAAGAAATAACTGAAAAATATGGAAGGAAGCCAGCAGAAGGTGAATTTGACTAATCTAAATCGATAGCCCCTATTATTCTTACTGAAATATTGAATGGAACCCTACGGGAATGAAAGTATTAGGCATTATTTTAACTATCATCGGTGTAATCACTATTATTGCCAGTTGCTCTATGGATACTTCGGTACCTGTTGGATTGACGGGGGAGCGCGTCAACAATATTGGTCTTATGCGCGATCAGAGCAATTACATGCTGATCGGTGGCATTTCATTTATTGCAGGGATAATTCTCTGGTCTATAGGTTCTTTCAGAAGAAAAAAATCGATACATTATGGAGCTAATGCCAATGCAGAATATCTGATTGCCCTTGGTAAATTGGCAGATTTGAAGGATAGAGGAGCCTTAACCGATGAGGAATTTAAACAGCAAAAGAAAGAGTTATTAAACAATCAAATCGCTTCACCTGAAAAGCTAATAGAAAATAAAAAATCTGGGATAGAAGAAAGAAATAAGTTGTCACCGCAGGAAGTTAAGAGTGTAAGAAGATCGGCCGGAATTGGTGTAGCTATCATTATATTTATAATAGCAATAGCCATAATCGCATTGACAGTCATCCATTTTAATAGCTCACAAGACAAAACTATAGCAAGCAATACCAACCCTGTATCTAAAAAAATCGATGGCCATATGTCATTCAGCGCGATGTGTAAAAAAGCGGTGATGGCTGGGAAAGCTTCTGCTATAGATGGCAAACATTCTCCAGATCATAGCTTTATAACATCTGTGGGTGATTTATCTGCCAATGACAATTACGTTTCTACGTTAGAGCTTTATGAGCTACAAGCCTTCAATGATCAGAATCAACAACCGAAGAAACAAGGTCAAAAAGATACTTCTCTTGGCGATGAAGTAAAAACATGCACTTCAGATATGTCAAATATGTAGATCATTGCCAGAGACTTAGAAAATCGACTAATTCCCGCTTCGGCGGGTTTTTTATTGCCTAAAAAACGAAGCCCCGAAGATGCGCGAACATCGTCAGGGCCAAAATAGAAACCTTGCTAACTCAAGGAATCATGAATGGATTTTAGCAAAATATTGGAGGTGTTGCACAACATGTCTGCAAATCCTCATTCTCGACGACTGGCATGGGGCGCAGTAGCCGTCGCAGCTATTTGGGCCGTAGCAAAACTGATAGCTGCTATAGCGCCCTCTGGCCTTATCCACTAGCCATAAACATTCGCATCACATCCACCGCCATTGAGCGGTTTTTTTTCGTCTGGAGAAAAGTAGATGACTGTTAAAGAATCCCGTCTCTCTATCGTTATTGATTCGATGAGTGCGCAGCAGCAGATTGACGGATTGCGGGCTCGATTAAAAACGCTCGAAGAGGCGGGATTAAGTGTCTCTCAGTCGATGAACAGCGCTGGGTCATCAACCGGCAATGCCGGGCAAAAAGCGCAGTCAGCATCAGTGGAAATGAATAAGCTTGTTGCTGAGATGAGAGCGAATGCAGCAGCTACAGCAGAGCTGACAAAAAATGTTCTGGGCATGAACAACTCGATCGATAAGCTAGCTACAAATACCTTGCGTGAAAGTCAGCGCCAAACAAAAATGTACACGGATGCTATTAACAGCCTCAATAAAAGCAGCCGCACAACATCAGTAACTACAGCCAACGCTAACGATTCGCTGGAAAATCAAAGCGAAGTTTTTAACCGGTTAGTAAACCAAATTGATCCAGTTATTGCTCGTCTTGATAAATTGGATCAACAAGAAGAGCAACTGCGCGTTCATTTCAAAAATGGGATAGTGGATACTGAAACATTCGACACTCTGAAAGCAAAAATCGACCAGTCACGCGAATCGCTTGGACGCTTTGGTAATACCAGTCGTTCGGTAGCAAGTGCAGAAAGAACACTGGCGCGTGAGACCGAAATGGTGGCACCTCAGCTTACAGATATTTTCACTAGTCTTATAGGTGGTGAGCCGGCTTACCTTGTTGCAATCCAGCAGGGCGGCCAGTTGCGTGATATGTTCGGTAGTATCGGAGAGGCTGGTACAGCCACAGCGCGTGTTATTGGAAGCATGGTTAACCCTTATACTTTAGTCGCCGCAGCTATAGGAGGATTAGCAGTTGCAGCCTATAAGGGCGCCAATGAAATGGATGGTCTTAATAAGGCCATAATTTCGACAGGACAGGGTGGTATTGGAAGTTCTGATGTTTTATCTGGTATGGCTGACAACATCGCCAAAATATCAGGTGTGACTCGTGGGGATGCTATATCAGCCCTTACTCAAGTGGTTCAAACAGGAAAATTTGCCCAGAACCAGTACCAGCAAATTGCTCAGGCAGCCGAAGAGTACAGCAGGGCATCAGGTCAATCAATACAAGACATTGTTTCCCAGTATGCATCCCTAGAGGGAAATCCAGTTCAAGCAATACAGAAGCTCAATGACCAATATCATTTTCTAACCACTTCTCAATTTGAAGAGATTGATGCCCTGCAAAAATCAGGCGATGCCATGGGAGCCACGCAGGCCGCCATGAATGCATTAGAGCAGGTTCATGAACAACGCTCCAAAGAGATGCAGCAACAGGCTGGGTACGTTGAAAGAGCATGGGAAGGTGTTGCAGGAACAGTTTCTAGCGTCTGGGAAAAGATAATGGGGTTGGGTAGAACGACACCCCTTACCCAGCAAATAGCTAGTGCTCAAGCTAATCTAGCTGCCACAACCCAAGAAATCCAGCGGATGAGGAGTGTTGGTTATTCAGATAATGGCAGCTCGGTAGGTATATTCAATCCACTAGGAGCGCAATTGAGATATGCCGAGCAGGAAAGACAGCAAATTGAAAACCTCCGGAGGCAACTTAATGTTTCAACCGGATATGATGCTTTTACTCAGAATCAAAAAGCGCTAAATGACATTAACATTAATGCCATTAACACATGGGATAAGCTATCAGAAAGCACAAAAACATATGCCCAGCGAGTAGCCGACGTAACTAAGCAAACTCGCGAACAAATAGAATTGGCACGTAACGCTGGGAAATCAATATCAGCAGCCCAAGAGCGTAATGCAATCAATGCGGCTGTCGGTAAGGTTCCGGGAGCCCCACATCACACACGCTCCAGCCACTCAGCAGTTAACCAACAAATCGAACAGATGATGCGCGAGCGTCAGACAATCTCAAGTCTGATCACTCCTTACAACGCGCTGGATGTCGCACAGGCCAAGTATCAAGGCCAACTCGCTGATATTAGCCGTGCCGTAAAAGACGGTAGCAGTAACGAGATTGAGGCCACTGTTGCCCGGGTAAATGCCGCTGCGTCGTATCAGAAAGTCGCCGACTCCATCCATTCTACGTCAGATAGGTTGAAAGAGTACCAAGCCACACTTGATGCCCAGCGTACGACACAGCAACAGCAGAACATGCTGCAAGTGGCAGGTGTTGGGATGGGTAGCCAAGAATTTCAACGCGCTCAGCAGCTTCTTCAGACACAGCAGCAATTCCAGCAGCAGGTCACTCAGCTTGAGCAACAACGTTCGCAGACACACAATCTGGATCAACAAAATTACATCACTGGTGAGATAGCTGCACAGCGCAAAATGATGGAATTGACGCTTGGTGATCAGCAGGACATGTACAAGCAGTTGGATGCCATGCAGGGTAATTGGAAGAATGGTGCCAGTTCGGCATGGCAGGATTACCTTGATCAGGCGAAGAATACTGCTGACATGACCAAGTCGTTATTCAGCAATGCGTTCAGTTCAGCCACCAACGATCTAGCAAATTTTGTTGCCACTGGAAAACTAAATCTTGCTGATTTTTCACGAGAGATTGTTTCTGACTTTGCCAAAGTAGCAATTCAGCGTTCAGTTCTAGGATTGACCAATCTCTTTGGTGGTTCTTCAGGCGGTGAAAGCATTTCTTCTGGCGCATTTAAAGGTATATCGGATGTAGTTGGGCACTCGGTCGGCTTCTCAGCTGGCGGCTATACCGGTCATGGCTCGAAATACCAACCCGCTGGTGTCGTTCATGCGGAAGAATACGTTATTCGCTCGGAAGTCACCCGGCAGCCCGGTATGCGTAACTATCTTGACAACCTCAATCGTGGTTATGCCAACGGTGGCTATGTATCTCCTAGAACATATTCATCTGCGCAATCAGCTCAACCTTCAGATAATTCGAAAAACGGCGATGTTCATGTCCATTACTCGCCTGTTTTACATGTTGATGCGCGCGGTGCCCATGATCCTCAAGCAGTACAACAAGCTTCTTACAATGGGGCAAAGCTAGCCTATCAGCAGATACAGCAGGATATCAGAAGTAACGGACCAATCCTTCAATCAATCCGTAGAGGAATCAAGTAATGGCAATATTTACGTGGCCTCTTGATTTTAGGCCACAAAGCCAAGTGTGGCGGATGAACTACAACAACTTTGCGTTTACGTCTGTGCTGTCAAACTCTCAGGATGTGTACGGTTACCCTGGCTCATATTGGTCATGTGATATGACGTTCGACACCATGAAGCAAGACGTCGAGCGTCGCCTTACTGTTATGCTTGGCCGCCTACAGGGTATGCAAGGAACTTGTCTCATCCCTGACTTTGTTCGCAATCGTAAGGCGCAGGACTTGGGGAAAGTTACCGTCACTGACGGCAAGGCACAATCCGTCAATCTTGTTGTGACTGGACTACCAAAGAGTAAGGCATGTTTTCAGGCAGGGGATTATGTGAGCGTGAATGGCGAAATGTTTGAGATATTGGAAGATATTGCAAGTGGTAACGATGGCACGGCCAATTTGCCTCTTAACCGCCGCTTGCGGGCTAACATTGCCTCTGGGCAGCCAGTGGAATATTTCCGTCCGGCAAGTGAAATGCGGCTCACCACTGATCAGTATTCAATCAATCGGCAACCGATCATATCGTCAACTACGATCACCTTCAGGGAGGCGTTCTAATGCAATATGCGCCTTTTTCCGAAAGCGTTCTACAGCTTCTCAGCACGGAATCGCCACTCATTGCCATGGCTGCAGAACTGGATTTTCAGGATGACCCTGCTTACCTGCATACTGGTACTGGTGAAATCATTGTCGATGGTAAAACCTACTACGGAGTAGGGCAATTCGGCACGATAGATGCAGCGCAGGAGTCGTTTTCCGACCAGTCGAGTAAAACCATCAATCTGACCATATCGGGCTTAGACAGTCAGATGATTCGATCAACTATGGTAGAAAAGTGTCGTGGTCGCTTTGGCCGCCTGTTGATTGTTGTATTCGATAAAGATGGAAATTATGCCAGCGATATTCTGTTTTCTGGCCGTATGGATGCCGCTAAATACGAATATGGCGGTAATCAGGGGGACAACAAGATAACAGTCCCTCTTGTGGACCGCATGGCAGAGTGGAACCGGACAGGAACCGAGAGATGGACTGATGAAAGTCATCGCGCCCGTCATGACGGTGACCGGTTCTTTTACGCAGTGGCACAAATGGCAGACTGGCCCCTTTATTGGGGACAGAAACAGGATGCACAACCCTTTAACTATTCAAACTAATGCGCAGGCCCACATGGGCCGCTGACCTTCATACTTACCTTTCTTCGCATTTAGACACACCTTTTCAGTGGGGCACCTTCGATTGCTGCATCTTCGCGGCAGGCATCTGCATGTCTATATGTGGTGTAGATCCGATGAAACCCTACTACGGAAGATATTCAACCGAGTATGAAGCAAAGCGGCTTATCCTCAAAGAACCAGGCTCATTAGAGGCAGTTTGGGACGCTTGTTTCACCCGCATTAATCCCCTTAACGCACAACGTGGCGACATTGTGGCCTTTAGAGGACCGCAAGGACTGTCCATGGGCGTTGTATGGGCAAACAGTATCTTCGCCACATCGGATAGTGGCATCACGCGAATAAATGTAACGCCAGTTATGGCGTGGAGAGTAGAGTAATGGGAAAGGTCGTAAAATCAGTTGCAAATATTGCAGTCTCTGCAGGAGTAGGTTTTGTTGCGGGAGGCCCTTGGGGCGCTGTCATTGCAGCCTCTGCTGCAGCATTCAATGATTTTGAGAGCAGCAAGCTTTCCAATAATGGTTCTACGCCGAGCGCCCAAACTGTTCGTTCATCTAAAGCGCCCATCCGTTTTATCCTTGGCCGCGCCTCTACTGGTGGTGTACTTGCATGGGCACAGGAAGACCATACTGTCTCTTACAAACACGAATGGCTGCACCTGGTTTACGTATTGAGCGAAGGCGAGATAACGGGTGTAGATGAAATCTATCTGAATGAAAAACTCATCACTGAGTATCCATCAGAAGATTACAGCTATGAAGTTCGTATCAATGAAACAGAGCCAGACCAATTCCTTATGGCACGCTGCCCCGATTGGAAAGATACTCAGATTGGTCGCGGCATCAGTTACCTTCGTCTATCTCTTCGCTATGACCCTGAAGTATTCACAAGCATTCCCACTGTGCGGTGTGTTGTTCGTGGTCTACCTCTATATGATCCTCGAAATGGTAAAACTGAGTACAGCGATAATCCGGCGCTTATGACGCTCTGGTATTTGCGTAATCGCTGCAATGTACCTGATGACGAAATCATCATGGATGCATTCTCAAGCGCTGCCAATGTGTGCGATGAGACTGTTACCAATCCAGATAAGTCAACCTCAAAACGGTACACCGCTGCTGCCGTTATTGGAGCTGACGAAAAGCGTACTGACGTGCTGCAAAAGCTTGAAACCACAATGGCAGGTAATCTGATCCTTTCAGGGGGGCGTTGGGCGCTTCAGGCCGGCGCCTATTATGGACCCGCTACATTTACAATTACCGAGCCAATGGTGGTCGGTCCCGTTTCGGGCAGTACTGAGGTTGATAATGCAGACGCCGTGAATGTCATGACCGGCACTTTTATTGATCCCCAGTCTAGTTGGGCACAGACAGATTTTCCCTCAGTCTATATGCAGGATTGGATCACTGCCGATGGAGGAGAGCAATCTTCATCTCTTACGCTGGACTACGTGACTGATGCTTATCAAGCACAACGCTTGGCAAATATTGCGCTGAAAAAGAACCGTGGTGCCCACTCTATCAGCATGACACTGAATTTGAGCGGCTATGCCTGCCGCCCTGGAATGATTGTCACTCTTGATCTGCCAAGTTTGAATATGACGTCCGGAGAATTTGTCGTTAATGACTGGAAATACGATCCTAGTCAGGGGATTTCCGTCACACTGCAAACAACCGATAGCGGTATCTGGGATGATGCAGTCGGGCAGGCATATAACCCCTTCGGATATATTTCTTTGCCGACTGGTGGAATGGATATTCCTACAGACCTGAAATGGTCCGTTCAGACCTATGGCGATAGCGTTCAGGGCGTCCTTTCATGGGGTGCTGTAGCTATGGCTGATAGTTATGTCATCCATGTGCGCACACAGTCTGAAAATCCCGCCGATGTCTACTCTGTTGACGTTCCGGCGACATCCACCCGTGTCCAACTGCATGGTCTTGTGGCGGGCAGATACAACATGTCCGTGGCCGCAAAAGGAGGAAGTTACACATCCGGTGAGGCAACTATCGGGGTTGAAATCAATGTGCCGCCGGTACCCATCAGTGTCAATGTCTCGACTGGTAACTATGAAGTGTCACTAACCCCTGTGCTTGGCGATGATCAGACGCTGGGGGGCGGCACGTGGGAATATTATTACGACCAAACCGGATCGATTGCCGATAGTGAAGTTGCGGGTAAAGCAACGTATTTGGGGCAAGGTCTCAGCTATACCCAGGTTGGGCTTGAAGCAAACACAATTTATTATTACTGGGTGCGGGGTCGCAATGCATATGGTGTGGGTGACTGGTACAAACTACAGGCCCAGACACAGAACAATGCTGACCAGATCATGCAGGTGATCTCCGGTAAGATTACCAATTCTGACCTGAATAAGGATCTTCAGTCCGACATTGGGAAAATATCGGGCGATGGTGACGGCTCAGTAAATCAGCGCATTGATGATGCAAAGTCTGATCTGAATCAATCTATAGCTTCAGCTGATAACGATGCCAAAACAGCACAGGCAGCAGCAAATAAAGCCCAAACAGGGGCAAATAATGCCCAAAATTCGGCAGATAATGCTCTGAATGCCGCTAACAAGGTACAGAGCAATCTTGATTCTGCAACAACTCAGATCGATAGTGATGTTCAGAAAGCACAAACATCAGCCGATAATGCGCAGAAAACAGCTGACAAAGCCAGCTCAGACCTGAAAGACTCCACCGATTCATTGAACATTGAGGTGCAGCAGGCCCAAGCCTCGGCTGACAAAGCGAATACTGATCTCAAGTCTGCCACAGAATCTCTGAACAACGATATTGATGGCTTGAATCAGCAGGTAAGCGCAAATAAAAACGGTATCACTACTCTGACCAATACCGTTAACACTAATAATACTGCGACAAATAAGCGTATTGACGGTTTGAACAGCACTGTCGGTAGCGTATCGTCTAACCTTGCTTCAGAAGAACAAACCCGTGCGAACGAGGATTCGGCACTCAGCAAACGTATAGACACAACCAATACCAGCGTTGGCAATGTATCAGCAGCCTTGAGCCAAGAACAGCAAGCACGCGTGGCGGGAGACTCGGCCAGTACGAAAGCTATCAGCAATCTTGAGGCATCGCAGACTACTGGTTACAACCTGATTCCGAATCCAACCTTTAGCAATAATGCTTATGGCTGGTCAACACAGAACGGCAGCCTGGGTATTAGCACTTGGAAAGGACAATTTTCTCTTAATGTAAATAGGGCAAGCAATAGCGGCGTCTGCCTAGTTGAGACCCCTCTATTTAATTTGAGTGCGTTTGACTCCTTTAAAGCTTCTGTCGATGTTCGTAATACATCAGATAAAGATATAACCGTATATTTCGATCACTACGTAGTGATCGATACCACGAATAAGAATAAACAAGAAGCTTCAGGCGGCACTAATGCAGTTGTACCTGCAAATTCATGGAAAACAATCACTTTCACAGGAAGCGATACTGATGACTCCTCCCAAGGCTTGATCCGCGTATATTGGTATGACACTTCTGTTCAATCTCTTCAAACAAATAACTGGAAATTTGAGTATATAGGTCCAGCTACGCAGGCCGCCGTATCTGAAGAGCAGCAGGCACGAATTGATGGAGATGAGGCAAATGCTTCTGACATAAAGAAACTGGATTCTCGTATTACGCAAAACAGTGCAAATATCACTGATTTCGAGCAAACACAGGCGACTACTAACAAGTCACTTACGCAGCAAATTTCAACGGCCAAGAGTGCTGCAGATAACGCGCAGAGTACTGCTACACAAGCACAACAGACTGAAGCTCAGCATAACAGTGCCACCAATAGTCGTATCGATGGGTTGGCAACGACTGTCGGCGACAACAAGGCGAACGCTGACCAACAGTTCAAAACCCTCTCTACGCAGCAATCTGCTCAAGCAAGTGATATAAAATCACTTACGGCGAATACTCAAAAAAATGCCAGTGATATTCAATCTCTTAGCCATGTGCAAAGCACCGACAATGAAGCTCTATCCCAGAAAATAGAAGATGTCGCAGCATCTTTCGGAAGTGGCTTTAACCTGGTCCCTAATTCGAATTTTTCAAATAATGCACTCGGTTGGTCGAGTTATGGTGGAGTAAGCATTTCAGCAGTTGAGAATGCGCAAGGTGAGTGCATACAAGGTACTGGATTTGGTGGCAGTAAATGGCAGGGGATTCAGTCAAAACGCTTTGCAGTGACTCAAGGTCGTAAATTCAGCGCAGCTATTGCTGTATATTTTGATTGTGATGATACTGTACTTGCCTCTTTGGAGTTGTATACCTACCCAAATGCTACTGATATTAATGATGTAGCCGACATCAATAAGTATGCGTCTATCCCACCTCGCAAATGGGTATCCATGGGACTGTCGGGCAACATTCCCGATGGGGTATCTGCTGCCCAACTGTGGCTGACAACGACGAACGCACCCAATGGACTGAAAGTACTGACCACAAACTGGCAATGTGAAGTACAGGGTCCTGTCCTTGATGCTGCGATACAGAGTGAAGCTACCGCTCGGGCAAATGATAAAGAAGCCCTGACACAGCAGATCAATACCGCAAAGTCAGCAGCGGATAATGCACAGAGCACGGCGACGCAAGCACAAAATACAGAAGCGAGTCATAACAAGGCAACCAATGACCGTATTGATGTTGTTACGACAAAGGTTGATAACAATTCCACAGCTATTACCCAGGAAACCAGCGCTCGGCAGGAGGGGGATACTGCAAACGAGAAGGCCCTCCAGCAGCTATCGGGTAAAGTTGAGGGAAATAGCTCCGCCATCACGGCAGAGGCTTCTGCACGCCAGACAGCAGATAGCGCCAATACCAAGGCGCTGAATGATTACAAGTCCCAGACTGATAAAAGCTTGAGCGGCATTATAAGCCAGCAGTCAACCCTGGCCGATGCCCAAAATGCCCAGGCCAACAGTTTGAAAGACTTGTCGGCTTCTTTCGGTTCTGGTTCCAATTTGATACCCAACAGTGTTTTTGATGACAATGCAAGAGGGTGGACAACTCAAAGGGGCACGCTCGCGGTATCGTACTGGAATGGTCAACAGTCCCTCAAAATCAATCGTATGGATGTGGGGACTGGGTCTTCTGTTTGCTTGGTCGAATCGCCACTTTTCAATGTTACTACAGGGCAATTCACTGCCTCTGTTGATATCCAGAATAACGGGGATTCGGCGGTCACCGCGCATTTCGACCATTACATTGTTGTTGACCCTAACAATAGCAGTAAACAGCAATCAGTAAACGGAACAAGTGCGGTTATCCCTCCCAATAGCTGGATGACGTTAACCTTTTCTGGACAAGAAAGTGATAGGGGCTCTCATGGCCTAGTTAGAGTGTATTGGTATGAACAGCGAGTATCTTCCATCAATACTAATAACTGGAAGTTTGAGATTATGGGTCCGGCTACAAATGCCGCGATCCAAGATGAAGCCACGGCTAGGGCAAACGACAAGCAAGCTCTGACGCAACAGATTCAGTCTGCACAATCGACAGCTTCCAACGCTCAGAGTGCTGTTATATCGTTACAAAATACCGAAGCGCAGCACAATAGTGCCACGAACAGTCGTATTGATGGCTTGAATACCTCCGTCAATAACAACAAGGCTAATGCTGACCAGCAATTTAAAACTCTATCCAGCAATCAATCTGCTCAAGCGACTGAGATAAGCAATGTCGCTGCATCCTTTGGAAGTGGCTACAATGCTGTCGTCAATCCTACGTTTGCCAATAATGCTTATGGATGGTCAACACAGAATGGGACTCTGAGCGTTAGCACATGGCAAGGGCAATTCTCTCTCAATATAAATAGGGTCAACAGCAGTGGGGTGTGTCTGGTTGAGAGTCCATTGTTTAATTTGAACTCGAATGACGCATTCAAGGCTTCAGTTGATGTGCAAAACACCTCTTCAAAGGCTGTAACTGTCAATTTTGACCACTATGCTGTCGTTAACACTATTAATACCAGTAAGCAGCAACCGGTGAATGGAACAAGTGTAGAGATACCTGCCAATACTTGGAAAACCATCACTTTTACGGGTACAGAAACCAACGATTCTTCCCGAGGTCTCATCCGCGTATATTGGTATGACACTTCTGTTCAATCTCTTCAAACAAATAACTGGAAGTTCGAGTTCCTTGGCCCAGCAACTTCTGCTGCGATTCAAAGCGAAGCCACAGCTCGTGCAAATGACAAGGAAGCACTGACTCAGCAGATTCAATCAGCGCAATCGGCAGCTTCCAATGCCCAGAGCTCAATTACGTCTCTGCAGAATACAGAGGCGCAGCATAACAGCGCTACCAACAGCCGTATTGATGACCTTTCAACAACCGTGGGTGAGAACTCATCCAAAATTCAACAGGAGTCGCAGACTCGCACTTCGCAGAATGCCGCGGTGACGAAACAACTCAATCAGCTTTCCACAACGGTCAGTAATAATCAGTCTGTCGTGCAAAATGATTATTACACGAAGTCACAGACAGACAGTGCCGTTGCAAATGCAAAACAGACCGTACAAGCCTCTTCAAATAAGAACGCCAGTGATATTGCATCTACTCAGCAATATCTGAATGCTGGGGTAAAAGACGGCAATGTATGGGCAGGCTATACACTTAAGCTGAATGCGAACGGACATGCTACTGGGTTTGGACTTTACAATAATGCCCGCTCGACACAGGCAATATTTGACGTAGATAGTTTCGCGGTGGGTTCAGGCCAGACTGGGGATACCTACCCATTCATGATTAGCGGCAACACCGTTTACATCAAGAGTGCGATGCTGGGCAGTGCTGAAATTACCAATCGACTGTGGTCTCCTAACTACTGGTGGAATACGGACACTGATTGGGGCGGAATGTGCCTGATGTTTGACCAAGGGAAAATTTTCTGTGATCAGGCGTACATAAAAGGGCAAGTTCACGCAACGACTTTCAGCGCCTCATCAGGAACTTCTGGTGCGAGAACTGAAATGACTGAGCGGGGCACTCGGGTTTACGATGAAAATGGACAAATAAGAATAAAACTAGGGAATCTTTCATAATGTCATATGGACTTGAAGTTTATGATGCCCAGGGCAATCTCATAGTAAGTCCCGACATAAACATGTCCATCATCCTCGGATACATAACTACTGGTACCGAGGATGGTAGCCACACCGATGGCAATCTGAATATGTCTAAGGGCTTTGCCGTTTCTTGCGGTTATACACAAAATGATTCCGATCCGGATTATTTAAGGAAAAACCCTCCTCACATCACCGTCGATGGAGATACTGTCAGTTGGACGTTTGGAAATATGGCTACTGAGAATCGGGCCAACATCCAAGTAATGTATGGAGTATGCGGTCTATGAGTTACGGGATCGAAATTTACTCTAATACTGGAAAGTTACAAATATCGGAAAACTTCAAAAACTTAGCGCTCATAAGCAAAGGAACTTTGAATTTTTCGAATAATGGCGGCCAGTACCAAGCTACTGTTAAAAAGGTTCAGGGACAATTTGTTGCGTTCCGTTGTAATGCAAAATCCATTATTGCAAACAATGGCGAGAATTGGATTGTCTCATCCTTTAACGAAAAAAATGTCTCCATTGGTGGTGAATATTGGGTATTTGGTGATCCCAGCCAAGGACAACGATACGACAATTCGAATTGGGGGCTTGAGGTTTTAGGCGCGGGAGGTGAGATTTGTTTCGACTCTCGCATGAAATATATGCGAGTAGTAGATTTCATCTCGAAGAAGCTAGGCGATTCTGACGAACAGGTTTTCTCATCATACGGCAGGACGTATGCGATGGCAGTAACATCAACCTGGTATATACAACAAGCGGGCGCAGATCCCTCTGGGCATTACATGCAAGTTATTAGTGCTTGGGGAGCATTTCAAAACGAAGGGATTGGTGTGAAATATACTACATTCAGCACCGGTCAAAACGTGGATGGCACTTCCGCAATGCTTCCCGCACTTCCGAGTGACTATGAGTTCTCAGGAATCGTTATCGATGTAACAAACCTCTAGCTTCGCCAGGGCAGCGGCCTAATAAGACGACCCGTTTTGCCGGGCTTGCAGTGTCTCCACACAGCTTGCCCAGTTCGGTGGTGATAAAAATAATCAGGCGTGCCCGGTGTATTTATCTTCGTGATATCACGCTCTGCACGTCCTGAGTGGAGTTGGCCTCTATAGATGGCATGATATTCATACATGCCTGTAGCGGGAGGCTTGGCTCGGCTATAGCTGATCCAGCCTTTGCGCTCCATGCTTTTCCGCCATTTGATAGCGAGGTATTCGTCATCCATGTGGTTGCTGTTTGGTTGCTGACTCATTCGACTGAACCCAACTGTATAGACTCAATAGAATATGCCAAATCCACTAACATCGCTGTATCCCGCGGTGCAGGCGCGGTAAATATTTACACGTTAGTGGATTCAAAATCCACCGGAGTGACATTTGTGCCAGTTCGAGTCCGGCCGCTGGCACCACTCTTAGGTCTTGAAAAGACACTCCCCTTCTGTAGACAAGCTTACTACTCGGCATCAGTCGCCTGTAATATCCCCTTTTCCTGCCTCATACATGAATTCTTGTGATTGCTCTAACATAGCCAGATCTGCTCTATAATCGTAGCATCCCTGAATCCTCCTTAACTCATTGAAATTAAGGCATAATTTTGAGCTATTCCGGTTTCAACGCTTATTGATGATTTGATATTCTTACGCGCTTTTTTAATATCAAGGGATCATAATAAGTGAAAAAAATCATTGCGTTGGCTATGTTGTCTTCTTCAGCGTTATTGACAGGGTGCGCCTCTATTGTGGGAGACGAACAACAAAATATTGCCATTACCAGTTCGCCCTCACACGCACATGTCACTATTACCGATGAATCCGCGAAAGATATTTTCGAAGGAGATACGCCAACCACCGTATCACTTGAAAAATCTACCGGGCATTATTGGGGTAAAAAGAGTTATAAAGTTGTTATCTCCAAAGCTGGCTTTACATCCAGAACGGTTGAGATAACAGCACATGCGAATGGTTGGTATCTGGCGGGTAATTTGGTATTCGGTGGTCTGATCGGGTGGTTTGTTGTTGATCCATTCAATGGAAAAATGTACACGTTGAGCCCTGATCATATTGATGCAACATTGGGAGAAAATGTATCACGTGTCGATGGTAAAACATCTGGAATGCATATTGTTCTTCTACAGGATGTGCCGTCGAAACAACGTCAGCATTTGAAGTATATCGGCACCGCCAGTTAAGAAAGGTGCTATTCGAAAACGCCAACCCTGATCAGGCTGGCGTTTATTTGTAGTTATCATTTTTCTGTCGTTATTGTTTTTCTACAGTCATCACTCTTTTTAATGCATGCAAACCCACGTCGGACATACACCAAAAAGCCCTGACCCTTACAGACGACTTTTGATCATCTCTGCCAGTTTCTCTGTGTCTCTGTAGAAACCATGAATACCCGCCGCCAGTTGCGCATTGGCCATTGCATCTGATGCATGCTGCCAACGGAACTCGGCTTCGGTCAGACGGGGCGGTTGAGGTTCCGTCGCTTTGGGTGAAAATACTTTTTGCTCAACACTGCCTTCAGTCTCGTACAGCTCATTCAACAGGTCAGCAGAAATGGTCAGGCGATCCAGTCCGGCTAGCGCAAGCACTTCCTCTTTATTGCGGAAACTGGCGCCCATGACAACCGTTTTGAAATCATGTTTCTTGGCAAAATCATTTACGCCACGTACGAAAATCACACCCGGATCTTCTTCGGCAGTGTACTGTTTACCTGTCTGTTTACTGTACCAGTCCATGATACGCCCCGCATAAGGGGAGACCATTGTCACGCCCGCCTCAAAACAGGCTCGCGCCTGAGCATCACTGAACAGGAGTGTCAGGTTGGTTTGAATACCTTCTTTTTCAAGCTCTTCTGCTGCCTGAATACCTTCCCAAGTGGAGGCAATCTTGATAAGTACCTGATCACGCGGAACGCCGGCTTTTTCGTATAGGCCCACCAGCTTGCGCGCCTTTTCGATATTTTTGGCTTTGTCATATGAGACATGCACAGCCACTTCTGTCGACATGTATCCCGGTAGGTATTTGTGTATTTCTACACCCATCGCGACAGACAAGCGGTCGATGATATGTTCCATCTGACCTTCGCCCGTAACTTCCGAGGCCGCTTCCTTGATGGTAGTGCTGATCAGTTCTTTATAAGCAGGTAAATCGAAAGCCTTGAGGATAAGAGAAGGGTTGGTGGTTGCGTCGACAGGTTTGAATTTTTTGATGGCTTCAAGATCGCCAGTATCAGCTACCACTTTGGTCAGCTCTTTCAATCCCTCTAACTGAGATGTCATTCCCGGTCTTCCTTATGAATAGTTTTAAAGTGTTTTCCGATCATTGTGACTGATGGGAGGACTTACTATTTGCCAGCTCGTTCAGGGATCACCTGAAGACGGCGTGCATAACTTCATTGTGTGAAGGTAATGCATGAATTGGGAAACAGACTCTGGTTTGAGAGGAAGTGCTCTTCTCACCAGGCGATTGAATTACGTTCCCAGCTTTAGATTCGTTAGCGGTCTGCTCTGCTGGCTAACTCTGATTAGAGACTGCAAGCAGTTATTAGAAGTATCTGTAAAATGTAAAAGTAGAAAGAGATGAAATGTATACGGTTTCATTCATTTAAATGCTTCATAACAAGATCCTGTTTTATGGTACGCCTTCAATAGATGGGTTGAACTAGACCTTTGTCTGAGTGAGCCTTCAATTCAGTAGCGCACGTCAAACATTTCCTGCATTGAGTGTTTCTGTATTTATTTCTCTCTCACGGGCAGCTTACAGACGTGCTCAGCGTGATATGATTTTCAGTCACTCATGTCGTTCCTATAGGCGCGAATAGGCGACAAAATAATAATGGTTAATCATTATCATGTTGTGATGGCTTCGCGGGGCTCCTGATGGCAATAAGTACAACGCTCCGGATTAGACGCGTCTTTTATCTCATCTTGAGAAGTGGCACACAGCGAGTGAGTGCTATAGGTGCACTTTCTTGGTTGGGATGTCACTTATTGTCAGTTCATGGTTGTAAATAACGTAGGTAAATATATGCAGTCTCCACAAGGCTCTCCCGAATTCATGATCATTGCTATTATCGCCGGGTTAGTGCTCGCTCTACTCGGCTATCTTCTTGCGATGGTGTTACAAGGACGTAAGGTTACTGAATATCAGGGGCGATTGCGTCAACTTGAAGAAGCTTTAGCCGATACCCATGCCAAAAACCAGCAACAACAGGAAGAAGTCACTCGCCTGAATAATGCGCTACACACCCGGCAGTTGTCGGAAAGCCGATTACAGCAGCACGTCGAAACAGCACAGCAAACCGAACAACGTTTGAATGCGACGATTGCCGAATACAGGCAGGAACTCCAGAGCCGGCAACAAACTCTTGAAAATGCCCGGAATGCATATCATCAGACGGTGACACAGCTGGAAACAGTACAGGCAGATCACCGCGCGACAAAAGAGCGGGTAGAGGAACTTTTGGAACGTCTGACAAAAAGCGAACAAGTAGTTCAGCAGGAGCGGGCATCCATTCATCAGCTCAATGAAAAACTGGCTAATGAGGGCAAAAAAGCTCAGGAACTATGGGCTTCCAACAAGGATGCACGTGAGCAACTTCTGGAACATAAACAGGCATTCGACGCGAAGGTGGGGCAACTTGAGAGTCTGCAAAAGCGCCACCTTGCATTGAATAATGAGTACACCGAGCTTAAAACCACGCTGCAACGCAAGGAAGAGCATTTCAAGGAGCAGATGCAGCAATTGGGTGACAGCCGCCAGTCGTTGACCAAAGAGTTCGAGAATCTGGCCAATAGAATTTTCGAGGAGAAAGGCAAAACGTTTTCACAGGCGAGTCAAAGTAGTCTTGATCATCTTCTCAAGCCTTTCCGTGAACAGATCGAAGGATTCCAAAAACGCGTAAACGAAGTACACGATGCTTCACTGCGTGGTAATACCAACCTCAATGCCGAGATCCGCAAAGTACTGGATATTGGTATGAAGATGAGTAAAGAGGCGAATAACCTGACCTCTGCATTGAAAGGGGATTCCCAGCAACGAGGGGCCTGGGGTGAAGCACAGCTACGGCGCACGCTTGAAATGAGTGGGTTGATGGAAGATGCTCATTATGAAGTACAAAGCGCGTTCCGGGATGCTGAAGGAAAACAAAAGCAGACCGACTATCTGATCAAGCTACCGGATGGAAAGCACATCATCATTGATAGCAAGGTGTCCCTGAATGCCTATGATCGGGTTGTGAGTGCAGAAACGCCGGAAGCGTATAATCTTGCCTTGAACGAACATGTCCGAGCGGTCAGAAGGCATATTGATGATCTGGCGTCGAAGGATTATACCAGTGTCGTAGGGCGCAGCCCGAATTTTGTGCTGATGTTCATGTCCATTGAGCCTGCTTATATTGAAGCGCTCAAAAATAACAGGGATCTTTTCGAATACGGTTACAAAAAGAACATTGTGCTGGTATCCCATACTACCCTCATCCCTATTCTGCGAACGGTATCCAATTTGTGGATGATCGAAAACAGTAACGCAGAAGCGCGTGAAATCAGCGAAAAGGCCGGGGATATCTACAACTCCGTGTGTACGGTGGCGGAACGATTAAGCAAGTTGGGCGGTACATTGAATACCGTTAGTAATCACTACAACAGTACTGTAAAAGCGTTGGCGGGTCAGCAGGGGCTTTATGGCAAGGTAGATCGTTTTAGTCAGCTTTCTTCTCGGGCAAGCAAAACATTGCCGGTCATGGAGGCATCACATGTGGATTTTGAAACCGAGCGTTTGTCTCTGATTGTGGAACCGATCGAAGAGCCCGCTGATGATGCGTCTATCCGCTCTCTGTCCGAATTACCCGAGGAAGATGAACCAGAACATCATCCAGATAAAGGTCAGGATAGCATCTCTTGAATTCCGATATCCTGGAGGTTGGGTATTTGGAGTTGAGCGCATTACAAAAAACGCCAGCCTCTAAAAAGAGAGCTGGCGTTTTTATTATAGCCTCCTGCCACGGCATTATTCCGTGAGAGATTCAGGAGGCTGGCCGACGTTTTACTTCTGACTATCCTGTGCAGCCTGAGGTGCAGGTTTGCCCATCATCGGCGCGCCGGAAATGTGCAGGCGTGCATGGGGAGCAGGGCGTGTCAGGCTCTCGAACGCAGCGACCTGTTTGGCATTCAAGACTTTGCTCAACGATGCATTACGCTGTTTCAATAGAGTAGCCAGTGCTGCGCGGTCACCCGGGCGATGCTGATGCAAGCCTTTCATGAATGTGTCCTGCGCAGCAAATACTTGCTCTTTGGCTTTGGCGTTCAGATTCCAGCTATTCAACAATGGTGTGAAGCGTGCATGGAATTCACGCGGGCCAATTGCGCGAACGTGCGGGCGCGGTGGATGATTCAGCTGCATAAAGGCGCGCGTTTGTGCAGGATTCAGCACTTTACTGACAGCGGCTTCATACGTTTGGTGAGCCTTGTCGAAAGCAGTACGGCGTTCTGCTGGTGTCTGATTGGCTTTATGGTCGTTAATGAGTGTCTGGCGGAATTGCTGAGATGCTTCATGCAATGCCTTGGTCTGATCAGCGGAGAGGTTCCAGCTCTGAACCACTGTGTTCAGTAGCGGATTACCATGCGGTGGCAGGGCTGGGCGAGTGGCTGTTTGAGGCGCAGTTTGCGCAGTAGCCTGCTGCATCATGGCCAGTGGGGTCAGAGAAGTAGCTGCAATAGCAAGCGCGATTAATGGTTTTTTCATTTTAAAGACTCTCTTTTAGTAGTGAGTGTTTCTACTTACTAGATGGGGATCATTGCGTCCACATCAAGTTGCCGTGAAAGTAATCATGTGGTGCATCCATGCAAATAAAATGCAGGCTCTGTATAAAAATGCATTTATGTGTTGGATTGGACAGCAGCTTGGACGAAATGTGCAGAAATCAATATCTGGATATGTCACATCAAGACAAATGTGGCAGTTTTGTAGTCGGATAAGGAGAGGGTAATACTGGAAAAAAGCATCTTTGGATGGAATTTTCAGACGCTACAGAATCATGACGACTAAAAACTGTCTTTTGGGAGATAACATTTTTCAATAAAGTGCAGTTAGATAATTGCTGCAAAGATGCCCCGCTGAAGACATTTCATGCCTTCAGCGGCAGTGTCGGTAACCGCCTGTTTCAGATAGGTTCAGGCATGTATTTATAACCCACACCATAGACTGAATGGATGATCTCGCGGTCAGGCCACGCATCGGCAATCTTCTTGCGCAGCTTTTTGATATGACTGTCGACGGTTCGTTCAGACACAATACGATGGTCACGATACATCTGCTCCATCAATTGTTCGCGCGAATAGATACGCCCCGGGCTATTCATCATGACGGTCAACAGTTGAAACTCGATGGCTGTTAGCCCCAGATCATTACCATCTGCCATTGCGCGCCAACCTTCGCGGTCAACAACCAATCCCTCAACGTCATGCGCTTGAGTCAATACACCCTCACTTCCTTCAGGTTGTGTGACTCGACGCATGAGTGCCTTGACTCGCGCCACGACTTCACGAGGGGAAAAAGGCTTGCAGATATAGTCGTCTGCGCCAATTTCCAGCCCAAGTAAGCGGTCGATCTCTTCGACCCGAGCAGTCAGCATGACAATCCCTGTATTCGGGTATTGTTGGCGAATTTCCCGGCAAAGCTCAAGTCCATCACGCCCGGGCAACATGACATCCAGTAACACTACATTGACTGGATTATCTTCGAGCCAGGGCATGACCGTATCCCCATTGGTCAGATGATGCGTGCTATAGCTATTGCTTTTGAGATAGTCGGCGACCAGTTCAGCAATCTTGGGTTCATCTTCGACGATTAGAATGTCGCTCACTTGCTGTCTCCCTATCCAAATATTAAGACGTTGACCAACGCTATGTTGACTGTAGTATGGGTCCAAATGTTGAATACCTTGCTGAAAGAAAACCACACTGCCAACATGCGACATTGTCGAGTGCCTGTCTCGCACTCCGAGAGGTCATGTGTTCTTTCATTTTCATGGCCGGTATCCGATATGCTGAACGTCTGCGATCAGGCGGTCTCTCTTTCGACATGATCCCGAGTGACGGATTACTTTAGCGCTTGCCTGATTGCGTACTGCAAAGCGGAAATTTGATTACCCAGCATAGTCCACCCAAATCCGAGTGGCGAGGTTCCATCGTACCATCGTGCATTTGTACCAACGCCTGCGCAATGGAGAGCCCCAGCCCATTACCACCACTTTTGCGATTTCGCGAAGGATCCAGGCGGAACAATCGTTCCGTCAGGCGCTCCAATGCTGCATCTGGCACACCGGGCGATGAATCTTCCCAATGTACCTCGGCATAGCCATTTTTCTGTTTCAATGTGACACGAATGCTGCCAGGGGCATCGGTATAGGCAATCGAGTTATCCAGCAGGTTACGCCATAGCTGACGCAGGCGATAGCGGGCGCCCTGAATAAAGACGCCCTGCTCGATATCCACATTGAGCTCAAACCCCTCATTCAGTGTCGCGGCGCGGCGATCTTCGAGCTGTGTGTTGAGCAGATAACCTATATCAAGCCGCTCGAAAGGTGCATCCAATCGGTGGCTATCGGTTTGTGCCAGCAGGCGAAGATCGTTGACCAACCGGCTAAGGAGCTCGACTTCCTGCAACAGAGAACGCAGGTTATCGGCATTCATGGGGCGCACGCCGTCCTGCATGGCTTCGAGTTCCCCTTTCAGAATAGCCAATGGCGTGCGCAATTCATGTGCGATGTCGGCTCCCCAGCGCTGGCGAGCCGCACGGTTTTGTTCAAGAGTTCGCGCCAGTGTATTGATATCGCTGGAGAAACGTGACAGCTCGTCCTGCCCGTGAGTAGGAAGGCGTACGCGATAGTCACCCGATGTGAGTGACTGTGTCGCCAATGCCATCATCCGTGCACGTCGACCCAGCCATAAGGCAATCCAGCCAGCGAGAATCAGAGAGGCCGGGAAGAGCGCGAACAGGATAATGGCGAGGTTACGCAGCTGGTTTGTCAGGAAGAAACGATCCAGCGTGCTGGAGAGATGGTGTGGCGTCGAATACCCCAATTGCCCAACTGTTTCACCATCCACGATGATGGGCACGCGCCGCATATCCGGTGGCGGATGGTGACGCCCCTGTATTCTGACACCCTGTGCATCGAAGAGCACAAATTGGCGTGGGTCAGCCAGTGGAGGAATGAATTGGGTATCTGAATCCGGAGCACGAGAGGGGTCGAAAAAGGTTCCGTGACTTCCGCCAATGGAATCACGCAATACATGTGACCAGGCATCCTGCGTATCGAGCCAGTCCCAGCTCTGCTGCTGTTCCCACCGTTTGCTGAGGATATTGACAATCGTCACGATCTGGTGGCGTTGCCCTCGCTTGATATAGTCAAGGAAGCCACGATCAATACTGTGTGCTACGGAAAAGTAGATCACACTGCTGATCAGAATGTTAACCAGCAAAATCGTAATGAAAAGTCTGATACTTAATCGGTTAAGCATGGCCCGCACTATTGTCCTTTAGACACCTCATGTGTCTGTCATGATATTCGTTCCAGTCTACCTGAACCACTGTTCAGAGTGAGGGAATCAATGTGCAATTGCTGTGACGACATGCATCCGGAGTGTGTGCTGTTTTTCGTTGCCAATCTATCTGATTATTTGATTGAAAAGTGGTCACTTCTTCTAGGTTTTCAAATTCATATAGGTGTTTAAATTCATATAGGTGTTCAAACTTGACCGGAACAGGCTAATTTTCTCATCCGAGTTGTCCATATGAATTATAGAGAGACATATATGCATTCTACCCGTGGTTTAACCAGGCCATGTCCAGACTACCGGGCAAGCATGGGCAGTATCACCATCATTAGTGGACTGGCCAGCGATAATAAAAAACCACTGCACAATGCCAGAGGGAGTACGGCAATACCTCCCTGGCGGCGTATCAGCGGTAGGGTGACATCCATCGCGGTAGCTCCGCAGTAGCCGATGGCCATGGGTATCCCACGCTTGAAAAGGAAAGGCATCAGCATGATGGCAATGATTTCTCGGGCCAGATCATTACACAGTGCCAAACCACCATAATAAGGCCCCAGCAGATTATTCAGCATGACGGAAGAGAGCGAATACCAGCCGAACCCTGAGGAGAGCGCGACACTGGCCGCTAGAGACATATGCAGGAATGGCATGCTACAGATACCTGCCAAGGCCGAGCTGATGATCACAGCAACTGCCATGGAAACGCCGACACGGTTCATCAATAGACGTTTAAGTGAAACATTGGCATCCCTCAATTGGTGGCCGATCAGCAAAAGAAGAAGGTAGATCAGCAGGGTCACCATGGAAGAGGCTGCATGGGATAGGGGGCTGCAGGCTTCACCCAATGCAATACCCATCACGACCAACAGAACAGGAAGTAGCGCACTACGTAAAGAGCATATCACCCCCGCGCTTGCTTCTGGTTCAGCATTATCCCATGTTTCATCCGAATTGGCTGAAGCACTTGCAAAGGACATGGTAGATGAAGCTCCGGATATCGAAGAGCGTTTTACTATCTTCACGACTACCCATAACCCCAGCAGATTGAAGAAAAGTATCAATCCTGCCAGCACCACCGTCTGCCACCATAGCTGCTGCAACTGTTCCATCCAGTGAGGTAATGAAGTCAGACTTGCCCCCATCAAGACAAGGATGAGGTAAATTTCCATTCCAAGGATGTGGGTCAGGAGAGTTTCTATCCGTCGTGACAAGGGGGGAAGGCCATAGCCGATCAACAGCGGAAGTAGTAGTAATACCAGTTCCAGAATCATGATGAGAGCGTTTTCATTCGTTGTGTGTAAATTATTCTGCTGCCGTGAACGAGGGTTATACTAGGAAAGAGGATAGAGCGCCAGTTATGCACCTATGCAGAGAGGCGCTGACGTGTTTCTTCAATTCTTGCAAACAGGTTCCCTGTTCCAGCTGGATAGAAGCCCCGTGCTCAGTTGATACAAGGATAGTCAAGATCACGTCTGTGTCATTTTATTGCCATCCGTTGGCTGCTTGATTTTATAGATTGCTGAGCCGCTCGTTTGGTGGGTGCAGGCTTGAACGAGGTTAGGGTCATTACGCTATCCAGTTTGTCATTTCGGTAATAATCCACCTTGACCATTAATCCCGGGTAACGTGGATCCGAATAGAATTCGAAACGACGTGCCTTGTGTTGTGGCATAGTGACTTCGATATGTACGCTTGGCCACGCGCCCATGGCAGTCTGAAGTCGCTCTTTTCCCAAGATACGATAATGGACAATTTGCGGCTTCTTCTTATGATCAATATACGTAATGGTACAGGCTGGCTCAGTTGTCGATGTACAACTGGAGTGTTGCGTATTCAAGGCAATGTCCAACAACGCGGTTTGACGATCCGGAAGTGGGCCTACCTGTTGTGGGTCAAAACGAAAAGTCTTGCCGAATCCAAAAACATGGTACGTACTGTAAAAAAGATCGGGTACCAATCCTGATGATGCCTGCCTGAACTGGCTGTACTCCAGACCCGTTGCAAAATGTACGGAGCCATGCATTTGTGTCTTCCATTCTCCATCGGGAAGGGTGTTCAATGTTTGATCAACTATAGCCGTGGGCCAACCATCAGCTTTCAACTGATATTCCGCATTAAAAGGATAAAGTGTGGGCTGTAATGAGTGTGCCTGCTTTTGTGAAGACATTGTTTGTGAAGACATTGATTGTGAAGACATTGATTGTGAAGACACAGGCTGCGAAGATGAGGCGGGTGATAGTAGAGGATGAGGATTAGCCATCACTGGCATACTAATCGCGGCAGAAAGCCCCAATGTGAAAGTTCTTATTGAGAGCGTTTTTATGGGTACAGGGAAGAGCCATTTCATCAGTGTGCTCCCGATTGTTGGACACATGCACACACGACATTTTTTCGAAGTGAAATTGTTTCGAAGTGGATTTGTTTCGAGGGGAATGAAGACCGTCTGATTCGAAATGCTCGACACAATCCTATCCAGCAGTGTTTCATAAAGTATTTTGTAAATTACCTTGAGATGATGACATGACGAAGGGGCTCTCCTCTGTAAAAGGCGCGCACATTGGCAATCGCCGCCTGTTGCATGGCTGTTTGCGCTTGTTGTGTGTGGGGCGCCAGGTGCGGACTCAAAATAACCCGTTCATCGTTCAGGAGCGCTTTTGGAACGTGCGGTTCATGTTCGAAAACATCCAGCGCCGCACCCTGTAGTTCACCTGCCTTTAATGCGGCTATCAACGCCTTTTCATCAATGACATATCCACGCGAGATATTCACCACATAGCCTTGAGTGCCCAGACGCGCCAAGATGTCAGCGTTCACAGCATGTCGATTGTTGTCGCCCGCTCTCACGGCAACGACGAGTACATCCGCCCACTCTGCAAGTGCACTCAATGTTGAGAAATAAGGGTAGGGAGAGCCTTCATGCTGAGTGCGGCCATGGTATGCCACTGACATCTCCATGGCTGCCGCCCGTGTGGCAATGCGTTTGCCAATTTCGCCTAGCCCATAGATACCCAGCTTGCGCCCCACCAATCCTGGGGAGAGAGGTATGATGTTGTGGATACTGCCTGTCCAAAGTCCATCCCTAACAAAGGTATCGTTTTCTCGAACGTGTCTTGAGCCTGTCATTAGCATGGCCATCGCGTACTCGGCCACGGCGGAAGCATTGGCAGCGCCGGCATTGGTTAGCGTGATCCCGTGGCGACGTACCGCATCGAGGTCGATACGATCATAGCCTGTCCCATAGCAGTGAATAAGCTCAAGCGCAGGTAAGGCTGCCAGTAGCTCATCACCAATTGGCAGGCCGCCCTTGGTCATCATGACACGAGCGTTCCGTGCCTCAGGAGGCAACGCTTGAGGAGCCATTTCTGCCATGGGGCCAATAAAGTGATAATCGTCGCCAAGGCCTTTTTTCAACGAGTCGGGCAGAGCATACGTCATGAGAATAGGCGTTGACATAATAAGGACCTCTTGCCGGTCATGATTGTTTTTCTTCATGCTAGCGGAAATCCGGTGAAATTCGAACCTTTCAGAGTAGATGAAAGGGAATTTGCTCTCCAAACGTTGCTCATTTACCGGTTTTACGTTCTTGCCTGAATGAGCGTCTTGAATAAATGACCAGATGTTTAATACCCTCTTTTGGCGTGACAATTTGCCCTTCAATAGGGCGGATTGAAAATTGAGTCAGCGTAGAAAATCTGCTATTCTGATATCCCATCCAAGGCATGGTGTTTGCTCTGTGTTTTCTTCCGGTGCATTACCCTTAGCGCCTTTGGGATCGGTCAACGTCGATCCCCATTCATCCTGGCTTTCACAGCACTTTTATCCAACATCTCCCGCTAGCCTGTGTGCTATTGGGGGCTCGGCTTTTATGGGCTTTTCATGACTCGATACATCTTCGTCACCGGTGGCGTGGTTTCTTCCTTGGGCAAGGGGATTGCGGCGGCTTCTCTCGCAGCTATCCTAGAGGCACGGGGGCTGAAAGTAACCATCCTCAAGCTTGATCCCTATATCAATGTGGATCCGGGCACAATGAGCCCGTTCCAGCATGGCGAGGTATTTGTGACCGAAGATGGGGCTGAAACAGACCTCGATCTTGGTCACTATGAGCGTTTCATTCGTTCACGTGTTACCCAGCGTAACAACTTTACGACTGGTCGCGTTTATGAACACGTTCTGCGTAAAGAGCGCCGTGGCGATTATCTGGGTGGCACAGTGCAGGTGATTCCTCACATTACGGATGAAATCAAGCGCCGTGTGATTGCCGGTGGTGAAGGATATGATGTCGCATTGGTCGAAATCGGCGGTACCGTAGGGGACATTGAATCACTGCCTTTCCTTGAGTCCATTCGCCAGATGCGTGCCGAATTGGGAAGCTCACGGGCCATCTTCATGCACCTGACACTGGTGCCCTATATCAAGACCGCTGGTGAAACCAAGACAAAACCGACTCAGCATAGTGTGAAAGAGCTGCGTTCAATCGGTATCCAACCTGACATCCTGCTCTGCCGCAGTGAAGTGGATATAGAAGAAGCCGAATGCCGCAAAATTGCCCTGTTTACCAATGTCGAACAGCGTGCGGTTATTCCATTGGTAGATGCCGATACAATTTACCGCATTCCCATCATGCTGCATGAAAAAGGGCTGGATGAAATCGTTTGTGACAAGCTTCGTATTGATGCTGCACCGGCTGATCTTAGCGAGTGGATTCACGTTCTCGATGCCAAGCTCAATCCGTTGAAAACCATCAATATTGCGATGGTAGGCAAATACATGGATTTGCTGGATGCCTACAAGTCTCTGAACGAAGCCTTGATTCATGCGGGTATCCAGACGCGCGTCAAGGTCAATATTGAGTATATTGATTCCGAAGAGATCGAGCGCGTGGGTGTTGAGCGTCTTGAAGGCAAGGATGCCATACTGGTGCCCGGTGGATTCGGTTCCCGTGGTGTAGAGGGCAAAATTGCCACAGCACGCTGGGCACGTGAAAACAAGGTGCCATATTTGGGCATTTGTTTGGGTATGCAGGTCGCTGTGGTTGAATATGCGCGCAACGTGGCTGGTTGGGAAGATGCGGCGTCTACCGAGTGGACGTTCGACACCAAACATCCGGTCGTTGGGTTGATTTCCGAATGGATCACACCTGAAGGCAATATCGAAACCCGTGATGAAAGTTCCGATCTGGGCGGCACCATGCGTTTGGGCGCTCAGACCTGCCGCCTTGCTCCCGGATCCAAAGCCAGCGAGATCTATGGCTCTGAAGAGATTGTTGAGCGTCATCGTCACCGCTATGAAATCAATGACCAATTTGTGCCTGATCTTGAAAAGTCCGGCCTGATTTTCTCTGGGCGCAGTGTGGACAACTCATTGGTGGAAATGGTCGAGCTGAAGGATCACCCCTGGTATGTTGCTTGCCAGTTCCACCCTGAGTTCACTTCCACGCCGCGTGACGGCCATCCGCTGTTTACCGGCTTTGTGAATGCGGCGCTTGAACATCGTGCAGAGCGTCAGGCGCGTGCAACACAGCGGGAGACGCAAGAATAATGAGCACTTCCCATCAAGCACGAGCAGGCGTAGTTCAGCATACGATTGATGTGGCTGGATTAAAAGTGAGCAACGAATTACCCATTACCCTGTTCGCGGGCATGAACGTTCTTGAGTCACGCGAATTGGCCCTGGAAACCGCAGCAGCCTACAAGGAAGTCACTGAAAAGCTGGGCATTCCCTATGTATTCAAGGCGAGTTTCGATAAGGCGAATCGTAGCTCGATTACTTCGTTTCGTGGCCCCGGGCTGGAAAAAGGCTTGGAGATTCTGGCTGAAATTAAAGAACGCTATGATGTCCCGTTGATTACGGATGTACACGAGCCCTGGCAAGCAGCACCCGTCGCTGAAGTGTGTGATGTGATTCAGCTGCCTGCTTTCCTTGCACGCCAGACTGATCTGGTTGTAGCGATGGCGAAAACTGGCGCCGTGATCAATATCAAAAAGCCTCAGTTCATTGCACCGCATGAGATGAATCACATTATTCGCAAATGTGAGGAGGCAGGTAATAGCCGTATTTTGCTCTGTGAGCGTGGAACCAGTTTCGGCTACAACACGCTGGTCGTCGATATGCTGGGCATGGCTGAGATGAAAGAAACAGGCTTTCCTGTATTGTTCGACGTGACGCACTCACTGCAACGCCCCGGTGGCCGTAGTGACAGTGCAGGGGGCCGGCGTCAGCAAGTGGCCGAATTGGCGCGTGCCGGCGTTGCGGTAGGTATCGGCGGTTTGTTTCTTGAGGCACACCCTGATCCGGATCAGGCGAAGTGCGATGGTCCCAGTGCGTTACCGCTGGATAAACTTGAGCCATTTCTCTCTCAAGTGAAGGCATTAGACCAATTGGTTAAGGGATTTCCCCCTTTAAATGTGAAGTAAATGAAAAAGCCCCTCTCATGAGGGGCTTTTTTTTGGTATGTTGCTTTGACACGTTATTTTCTTTCACGGCTGATCCAAATGACATGTTTCAGAGAGTGTATTCAGTCGTGAAAGAGGGATAGCGAAACTGTCACGAGCACGTTGGTTCGCGACACTAGGGTGTTTTCCACCGCCCGATAGGCGTTAGTACATTAAGGATACGTTGTAATGGCAAAGATTGTTGATATTCAAGGGCTAGAAGTACTGGACTCTCGCGGTAACCCAACCGTATACGCAGAGATCGTTCTTGAAGGTGGCGTAAAAGCCAGCGCTTATGCGCCGAGTGGTGCCTCTACCGGTTCACGCGAAGCACTGGAGCTGCGTGATGGTGACAAATCACGCTATCTTGGCAAAGGTGTAACCAAAGCCGTGGGCGGAATCAACGGTCCTATCCGTGATGCACTGATCGGCTTTGATGCCGCTGATCAACGAGCACTGGATAAAAAGTTGCTGGAGCTGGATGGTACTGACAACAAGGAAAACCTTGGCGCCAATGCGATTCTAGCGGTTTCCCTGGCCGCGGCTCGTGCAACGGCACAGGAAAAAGGGGTCGAACTCTACGAGTATATCTCTGAGCTGTATGGTCAGCCGGGCAAGTACTCCATGCCATTACCGATGATGAATATCCTGAATGGTGGTGAACACGCAGACAACAATGTCGATATTCAGGAATTCATGGTACAGCCGGTGGGAGCCAAAACCTTCGCTGAAGGTCTCCGCGCAGGGGCTGAAATTTTCCATGCACTGAAAAAGGTATTGTCTGGCAAAGGTCTGGCGACCTCTGTTGGCGATGAAGGTGGCTTTGCACCCAACCTTGATTCCAATGCCGAAGCGCTTAACGTTATTGAGCAGGCTGTCAGCAATGCGGGTTATAAACTGGGTGAAGATATCACTCTCGCACTTGATTGCGCAGCTTCCGAGTTTTACAAGGATGGCAAGTATGTCCTGAGTGGCGAGAACAAATCCTATGATTCGGCTGGGTTCGTGGATTACATTGCCGAATTGGTCAACAAGTATCCGATTATCTCTGTAGAAGATGGGCTTGATGAATCTGACTGGGATGGCTGGAAACTACTGACCGAAAAACTGGGTAACAAAATCCAGCTGGTAGGCGACGATCTCTTCGTGACCAATACGCGTATCCTGAAAGAAGGGATCGAGAAAGGCATTGGCAACTCTATCCTGATCAAGTTCAACCAGATCGGTTCGTTGTCTGAAACGCTGGATGCCATCAAAATGGCACATGATGCAGGCTATACCTCTATTATTTCCCACCGTAGTGGTGAGACCGAGGATACTACCATTGCCGATCTTGCTGTCGGGACAAGTGCAGGGCAAATCAAGACCGGTTCACTCTCGCGCAGTGACCGTATCGCCAAGTACAACCGCCTGTTGATCATCGAAAAACAGCTGGGTGAAAAAGCCCCTTACAATGGTCGTAAGGAAGTGAAAGGGCAATAAGTACGGTGACTGTTTACCCGCCAAAAAAGCGTTCCATTACTTTATATAGGGAATGCGATATGAAGGCGTGACGTAAGCAGTTAAGGCGTAAAGCAAACGGGGAGCTCTTTGAGCTCCCCGTTTTTAGTCCCCTAAATGGTGGTTATATAATGGATATACAAGTAATTGCGATACAACCTAATGTAATTATATTGTATATGCATTTACCTTTTTCTTTATAACTTTTTTTTATCTGTGTTGTTCCTGTTACAAAGAAATAAGCAATGAATGCACCTATCAGTATTTTACCTAATACCATATCATCAATCATAGGCGACTCGTATTGTATTCAGTAGATAAGCTATGTGTTGCTGATGAGACTACTAAGTCCCTGCTAAGCGCTCCAGCGATTGCTCCGGCTGCAGCACCCCAGTGACTGCCTGTGCTTAGCCAACCAATAGTGGCGCCTTGTAAAGCTTTTGCCCAACCACCACCACTCACTTGCTCGACTTCTTTTTCTTCCAACACGCGCATGTGGATATCCTTTTTCAGAATAAAACGTGTTAGTCAGTGGAATAACCTATCGGGATAATTATTCCACATACTGATTTTTAGGATAGTGAAAAATATTTGTCAATAAATATTTTAATGTATAGGAATAGATATTCCGTATATATTTCTATCTACTTGTTTCTGTTTGGATTTATAATATTGATGTTCATATATTTATATTTAGCCATATACGAGCCATCAGTCATTTACTCTCAAATCCGTGTTGATTGATTCCCTGCCGCTAAAGGGCTGGACAAAAACAATGATCAGTCCCGTGTATTACCCTGACGCCCAGACAGTTTGAAATATGCATAGCCTATCAGCATAAATACAATGAAGATCAACGCTATTTCGAGGTTGAACCATACCATAGCGATCAGGCAGATCACTGAACACAGAAGCGCCAACGCAGGAATAACGGGATACCCCGGCGCACGGTAGCTACGCTCTAGATCAGGTGCTGTTTTCCTCAATTTGAAGAGGCTCAACATACTGGTCAGGTACATAACAATAGCGCCAAATACTGCTAGCGTTATCATGGCTGCTGTCAGGTTCATGCCTTCGATCGTGACTCCATCGCAGAGGATGGCTGCTATTCCCACGATACCTCCTGCAATGATGGCGCGGTGAGGTGTCTTGAAGCGCGAAAGTTTCGAGAGATTATCAGGGAGGTAACCCGCACGAGCCAGTGCAAAAAACTGACGGGAATATCCCAGAATGATGCCGTGAAAACTGGCTATAAGGCCGAACAGGCCAATCCAGACCAGCATGTGCATCCATATTGAATGAGCACCAATAACCATACGCATGGCTTCTGGAAGGGGATCATTGATATTGGAGAGGGTTCGCCAATCGCCCGAGCCTCCGGCAAAAAACATCACGCCCATCCCTAATATCAGTAGTGTCAGAATACCGGAAATATAGGCGCGAGGGATGGTGCGGCGTGGGTTCTTGACCTCTTCGGCAGCCATGGCCGCGCCTTCAATAGCCAGGAAGAACCAGATCGCAAAGGGAATGGCAGCGAATATGCCAGAGAACGCAGAGAGCGAAAAGTGGTCTTGACCAGCCCAGCCATGCACGACAAAGTTATGTACGCTGACGCCGGGCGAGACGACGCCCATAAACACAAATAACTCGATGACTGCCAGAATAGTAACAATCAGTTCGAAGGTCGTCGCAATCTGAATCCCCACAATATTCAGGCCCATAAAGATAATATAGGCTCCGATGGCAGCATATTTCGGGTTCAGTTCAGGAAATTGGACATTCAGATAAGCGCCAATCGCCATGGCAATTGAGGGCGGCGCAAAGACAAATTCAATGAGCGTAGCCATCCCTGCAATCAACCCTCCCATTTCACCAAAGGCGCGGCGACTATAGGCATAAGGCCCACCTGCGTGGGGGATCGCTGTCGTCAGCTCGGTATAGCTGAAGATGAAGCAGGTATACATGACGGCGATAAAAAGGGATGTCACCAGGAAGCCTAATGTTCCTGCGACGCCCCAGCCATAACTCCAGCCGAAATACTCACCGGAAATAACCAGACCAACGGCGATGCCCCATAATTGAAGGCTACCTATTGTGGGTTTGAGTTGTGCAGAAGTACCACTTGTTGAAAGTGGATCATGTGGACGTGAGTCACTGGTTTTCATTGTTATGCAACTTTTTATTATCTACAGATATAGTTATGGGTATATTGCCGTGAATATATTGTTAGCCAAGCGCAGAATAGTTGGAATGTCTGTGACATTTCGGATGGAAACAATAGTGAGAATATTTCAGGCAATTCGGGAGCATAGCCGTTGTTTGTTTTGATTATTGAACGGTTTTACTGTTGTAAGTGCTACGATTATGAGCATTGATGCCATGAGTACACCGGTAATGGCAGATAGCTCATGATGCATGCCTAGCGTACAAGGAATGAGCTGAGTACGCACCTCTTGAAAACACTATTTTCAATGGAATGCATCTATCATGATGAGGAATTTGATACATTCAAGTGCAGAAGAAGGCATGCAAGGCTGCTTCCAATAGTGTGTACATACCGCATAAGGTGAGGGAAGAGTACTTCGAATAATCGCCTGTAGATTGTATTGTTTGCCGGGATATAAAAAGAGCATTAGGCAGGAAGGTTGAGCGATGCTCTTGCGTATATATCGATGGTTAGCCAGCGTGTTAATCAACATGAGCTGGCTGCATCGATAGTGTCATTCAAACTGGCATTTAAAAATAGCGTTTAGAAACGGGCTTATTTTTCCAGATACTGGAATTTGTCCGGTTTTCCATCCCATTCTTCTGCATCGGGGAGGGGATCCGTTTGTTCGCTGATATTTGGCCACTCTTCGGCCAGTTCGGCATTCAGCTCAATGAAGTGCTCCTGACCCTTTGGCACTTCATCTTCAGAGAAGATCGCTTGTGCAGGGCATTCGGGTTCACATAGGGCACAATCAATACATTCATCCGGATGGATGACGAGAAAGTTGGGGCCTTCGTAAAAGCAATCCACAGGGCAAACGGACACACAATCCGTATATTTGCAGCGGATGCAGTTTTCAGTGACAACAAAGGCCATGTTGTTTTCTCCTCACAACTAAATATTCACGAGTACTGGTTTTTACAGGCTGTGATCGCCCATGAACGCTGAATTTTCACGCGCTATTATAAATCTATCCGAATTTATTTTATTGCCTGCCTTTCACGGCCCAGCGAAAGAGGCTCTTTTGGGGGCTATTCTAGGGGCTGACACGATTATCGTCGAGCACTTGATAAAATTACCCTTAAAGCAACCCTTTCAATTGATAGAGTAACTCCATGGCCTGCCGCGGGCTGAGGTTATCTACATCCACTGTTTCCAATGCATCTACTACTGGATGAGGGGGATGTGCGAATAGGTCATCCTGCACAGGTGCCGTATCATGTGATCTTTGCACGTTATCTGTTTCTTCCCGTGAACTGGCTTCCAAATGCTGAAGTTCTTCACGCGCGCGCTGGATCACGTGGCGAGGAACACCTGCCAGCTGTGCGACCTGCAACCCGTAACTCTGGCTGGCCGGGCCCTGCTCAACACGGTGCATAAAGACGATACCTTCACCATGTTCAGCGGCCGTCAAATGCAGGTTGGTGATACTCGGGTGTTGTTCAGCGAGTCGTGTCAGCTCGAAATAATGGGTCGCAAATAACGTGAAGGCACGCAGGCTAGCAAGCTCTTCAGCGGCAGCCCAAGCAAGTGAAAGGCCATCAAAAGTACTGGTGCCGCGACCAATCTCATCCATCAATACCAGACTCTCTTCTGTGGCATTGTGGAGAATATTGGCAGTTTCAGTCATTTCCACCATGAAAGTGGAACGGCCACCGGCGAGATCGTCGCTGGATCCGATGCGGGTAAAGATGCGATCAATGGGGCCAATATCCACACGCTCGGCAGGCACAAAACTACCGGTGTAGCTGAGCAGAGCAATCAGTGCATTCTGACGCATGTAGGTTGATTTACCCCCCATGTTGGGGCCAGTAATCACACACATGCGGTGTGTCTCATTAAAGATCAGATCATTGGGAACAAACGGCGTTGTAGACACATGTTCTACCACAGGGTGGCGCCCTTGAATGACTTCCATACCCGCTTCTTTCTGAAGGTTTGGTCGTGTGAAGTCCAGCGCAATGGCTCGATCCGCAAAGGCCGTAAGAACGTCCAGTGCTGACAATGAAGCCGCTGTATCCGTCAGTTCACGCAAATAGGTATTCAGCTGATCAAGCAACCCATCGTAAAGCAGTTTTTCACGCGCCAATGCCCGGGACTTTGCGGAGAGGGCTTTGTCTTCAAACTCTTTGAGCTCTGGAATAATAAAGCGCTCGGCATTTTTCAGAGTCTGGCGGCGAATGTATTCGGGGGGAGCTTCCTGTGCCTGACCGCGGGGAATTTCAATGAAATATCCGTGCACTCGGTTATAGCCGACTTTCAGGCCACTTAGCCCTGTCCGTGCCTTTTCCCGGGTCTCGAGGGAGACCAGGTAATCCCCCGCGTGCTCGCTCAAGCCGCGGTATTCATCCAATTCTGCATCGTAACCGGCCTTGATTACGCCCCCGTCACGGATCACAGCGGGAGGTGTTTCGATAATCGCGTTTGCCAATGTATCAGCCAGTTCAGGATAGGGGACGATATGCTGGCGTAATTCATCGAGGATGCTTCCCGATGCGAAATTGGCAAGGGACTGGGCCAGTTCAGGCAATTCTGCCAGTGCATCGCGTAATCGGGCCAAATCGCGTGGACGAGCACTTTTCAAGGCCACACGGGCGAGGATACGTTCGATATCCCCGATCCGTTTTAGAGGGCCATGAAAAAGATCAATGGCATCCGCTTCAATCAAGGCAGCGACGGCGGCCTGACGTGCTTCGACACGATGTTGCTGGCGCAAAGGCCTATTCAGCCATCGCCGTAAAAGGCGTCCGCCCATAGGGGTTGCCGTTGTATCCAATACTGATGCCAGTGTATTGGTGCCGGTGCCCCCCAGATTGATGTCGATTTCAAGGTTTCTTCGGCTGGCTGCATCAATCACAACCGCTTCATCTCGCTGTTCCACACTCAGTTGCGTCACATGGGGAAGGGCGCCACGTTGCGTGTCACGCGCGTAATCGAGCAATGCCCCGGCTGCACGTATGCCATCGGTCAAATGGTCAGCGCCAAACCCTTTAAGATCCTGTACCTGCAATTGATCGCACAGCATGCGTTCAGCGCTTTGGAGATCAAATAGCCAGTCGCTCTGACGACGCAAGCCCTGACGCTTTTCCAGTCCTTCAGGTAAAGGTAGGGTTTCCGGCACTAAAAGCTCTGCAGGATTCAATCGTTGCAACTCAGCCAACAGCTCAACATCGCCGGTGACTTCGAGAGCACCAAAACGACCACTTGCCAATTCGAGCCAAGAGATACCCCACTGGCGTGATTCAGTAGGTACGCCCTTGTCTGCCGGGCGGCTGGAGATCGCTACCAACAGATTATCGCGGCTCGCATCCAACAGGGCTTCATCGTGCAGCGTTCCCGGTGTCACAATGCGGACAACGCGGCGCTCAACAGGTCCTTTACTGGTGGCTGGATCACCGATCTGTTCACAAATGGCAACGGATTCGCCCATTTTTACCAGGCGGGCAAGATAGGATTCCGCACTATGGAAGGGAACTCCTGCCATGGGAATCGGTGCGCCATTGGAGCTTCCCCGCGCGGTTAACGTAATATCCAATAGTTCTGCGGCCCGTTTGGCATCATCGAAGAAAAGCTCATAAAAATCCCCCATCCGATAAAACAGCAGCACATTACGATGTTCGTGCTTGATTTTCAGATACTGGGCGATCATGGGCGTATGCTGGGATGAAGAATCGCTGGAAGCCACGGTCTCGCTGAACTCCTGATGTGGAACATTGAGGTTGAAATGACAGGAACGGATACGTGAAAGCCCAATCGTCGTTAATGGGATAAATATGTACCTGTCCGGAGGTCATAAGAGTAACACGAAACCCTGAATGACATGGATGCACCTGTTATAAAATGGACGTCTTTATCATTCTTTTTTACCTGATGTATTTATATGATCCATGTTTCAACAGGGTATTTGTCGTATGTGAATGTTGTATGTGAATATCGTATTTGAAGCCGCTGGGCTCATGCATAAAAAAAGTGCCTGATGGGCAATGTCCATATGAACTACCTCTATGAGGCTCCTCCTGAATTCGCATGATCCTGTTTTGAGGGATAGCTTTTTAGTCAATGACTTCCTGTATAGCCTTCTTCTGCCCAGTAGTGGTATGAACAGTAATGGTACGAACGGTAGTTTTCATGGATAGTAGTTTTCACGAAAGTCGTTTTTTATAAATAGTGTTATGCACCGAGGGTTTATGACTTGGGGTTTTATGAACAGGAACAGAATTCCACGTGAATGCTGATTTTCATCGAGGGTTCCTCCTCACGCGCCACTGGCGGGATACCCCTCAGGGAGTCGTGGTGAGCGCCTGGTTGGCTACCGACTACGGCCCCGTTCACGTTGAACTCAAACCTGCCGAGTGTGTGGCTTTTATTCCCGAACACCAACTCTCACAGGCCGAGCCTCTCTTACAGTCATTTCAGGGGGGTTCGCTGCGTCCATTGACGTTGAAAAACTTCGAAGGCCAGACGGTAATGGGGCTTTACAGCCTTCGGTATCGCACCTTGCTGCAGGTGACTCGACAGTTGAAATCCGCCGGTGTTCGTGTTTACGAAGAGGATATACGCCCGGCGGATCGCTACCTGATGGAACGGGGAATTACGGCACCTGTTCGATTTATCGGGCACCGGTTATCTTCTGAGCGATGGAGCAATGTGCAGTTGCGGCCTGACCCCGATTATCGTCCCCCTTTAAGAATGGTATCGCTGGATATTGAAACCTCAGGAAAGGGTGAACTCTATTCGATTGGCGTTCAAGGGGGCAGTGAGCGCCATGTTTTTATGCTAGGGCCACCCAGTGGTGAACTGACGCGTCAGGATATGTCCCTGCATTATGGTGACACTCGTAAAGCTGTTATTGAATCCTTTGTCGAATGGCTTCAGGGCTATGATCCGGATGTTCTGATTGGCTGGAATGTGATTCAGTTTGATTTGCAAGTGCTGATCAAAGAGGCCAAAAGAGCTAATGTCCGGCTGGCCCTGGGGCGTGATGGCAGCGAGCCGGGGCTTCGAAAAGGCGGGGCGGGGGGTAAAAAAGTCTTTGCGGACATTGTTGGGCGTTTGGTCATTGATGGTATAGATGCCTTGAAAAGTGCGTTCTGGCACTTTCCGTCATTTAGTCTCGAAGCAGTGTCACAGACGTTATTGGGGGACGGCAAGGCGATTTCGACGCCCTATCAACGGTTGGACGAAATTCTGCGATTGTTTGCTGAAGACAAGGCCTCCCTTGCCATGTACAACCTGAAGGATTGTGAGCTGGTGACGCGGATTTTTGAACACACGGCGTTAATCACTTTTCTATTGGAACGGGCCAGTGTGACCGGGCTTGAAGCAGACAGAATGGGTGGTTCCGTTGCCGCTTTTTCTCATCTTTATTTACCGAAGATGCACCGTTTGGGCCGCGTTGCGCCGAGTGTAGGGGAGCAGGAAATCATGGCAAGCCCTGGTGGTTTTGTCATGGATTCGCGCCCCGGGCTTTATGATTCAGTGCTGGTGCTTGATTTCAAGAGCCTGTATCCCTCAATCATTCGCACCTTTTTGATTGATCCTGTTGGTTTGGTGGAAGGGCTGGCTACGGTACACGGCACGCAGAAGGCGGATGCAGGTCAGGAGGATCACGCCGAACTATCGATGACAACGGTCGAAGGGTACCGAGGGGCGCACTTTTCGCGTACGCATCATGCATTGCCTGCCATTATCGCGCAGTTATGGGAGGGGCGTGAAGAGGCCAAATCACAAGGTAATGTGCCTTTGTCGCAGGCACTGAAAATCATCATGAATGCATGTTATGGCGTGCTGGGCTCACCCTCTTGCCGTTTTTTCGATACGCGCCTGGCCTCTTCAATCACTTTGCGTGGACACGAAATCATTCAGCGAACCCGTGATTATATTGAAAGGCAGGGCGTCGATGTCATTTATGGTGACACGGATTCGGTATTTATCTGGCTAAAACGCCCGTACAGCGAAGAAGACGCGATGGTCTACGGCAAGGAACTGGTAAAGAAAGTCAATGCATGGTGGAAACAGACGCTGGCCGAAGAGCTTTGTGTGGAAAGTGTTTTGGAGCTTCAATATGAACGTCATTTCAGCCGTTTTTTAATGCCAACAATCAGGGGAACAAACGAAGGCAGCAAAAAACGTTATGCAGGGCTGGTGAAGCCACTTAACGCATCATCTGATGTCATTTTCAAAGGTCTGGAAACGGTGCGCAGTGACTGGACACCGCTGGCCCAACGCTTTCAACGTGAGCTCTATGCTCGAATATTCAAAAAACAGCCATATGTAGACTATGTCCGGGAATTCGTCGATCGTACCCGCCGCAGCGAATGGGAGGAGGACATGGTCTTCCGTAAGCGTATTCGGAGACCTCTATCCGAGTATAAACGCAATGTGCCACCTCAGGTCAGAGCAGCGATCATGGCGGATGAATACAATGTTGCCCATGGACGTCCTCAACAGTATCAACGCGGAGGCTGGATCAGTTATGTCATGACCGTCAATGGACCAGAGCCGCTGGAATGTCATTCTTCACCTCTGGATGTTGAATTGTATGTCATGCGCCAACTTAAACCTGTTGCTGACGGGATTTTACCATTTGTTGATGAGGACTTTGATACTCTCATCTCCGATCAAATCACGCTGTTGTAGCCTTATAGTTTTGCCGTCTTGTCGTGTTATAACCTTGTAGCTCTTGTTACCCAGTACTGAAGCGCACAGAATTTCCAATATCGTTGGATCCGTTAAGGCATTATTTTGCAAGTGGCACCAATATGGTTCATATGCATCAAAAAGAAGCGTACGCTTAGACTATCATTCGGATAACATCCAATTTTTGAAATGGCAATAAGGAATACATTATGAGCAATCCTATAGGCACACCCTCTTCATGGAAGTGGACACTTGGTATCGGCATCATCATGCTGATCATCGGTATTATCGCGATGGGGAATCTGGTCGCCACTACTGCTGTTTCCATCTACATTGTGGGAATTTTCATGTTGGTGGCAGGGGTGTTGCAGATCATTCATGGCTTTCAGCAACACAGCCATCGTGTTTTCTGGATTGTTGCCGGTCTTCTTTATGCCATAGCGGGCATATTGGCACTCAGCAATCCACTTGTATTTTCATCAGTCCTGACACTGTGGCTGGGAATCATGTTGATCTTTTCCGGTATTTCCCGATTATTCTCCCTGGGTGCGGTTCATAACAATCGAGGCTGGGTTATTGTCTCCAGTATCATTACGGCACTTCTGGGGATCATGCTGGTAGCGGGCTGGCCTGTCACTGGCCTCTGGGTTATCGGTATGTTCCTTGCATTTGACCTGCTCTTCCAGGGCATTAGCTTCATTCTGTTGGGATTATCCTTGAAGTCACGTTTCTGAAGCACAATGTCGTTATCTTCATGGGGCAGTTCAACGATCTAATCCTCTTGCGCACCCGTTTTCAGGTGTGAGTGCACGGGAGGGAGGTCGTAAGTGCTGTTGAATGCCTGATCGCATGCACGATTGTGTGAGATCAAGAGAATGCCTGGTGCGCATCGATTTCTGTGGGCAGGGGTGAGCTGGCATTTGTCTTGTATTTTCCCTGCTCACCTGATTCGCCCTAAAATTCTTTTGTTTGCTGCCGATAAAAGAGAGGCTGATAAGAAAGCATCCATAAGCGGGATTCAATGAAAGAGCAATGAAAGAGAAATGAAAGAGAAATGAAAGAGAGTAGACATGACATCGCCAGATACAGCAGATTCCACCCGGCTTATTGCCTTTCTACAGCAACACGCTGCTTTGGCTACGATAGTAGGGCAGCTCGCTTCGGATAAACAGTGGCAATTGACGACGGCTGAATCCTGTACCGGCGGCTGGGTTGCTGAGGCTATTACGGCAATCAGTGGCAGCTCTCAATGGTTTGAAACGGGCTACGTTACCTATTCCAATGCCACTAAACAACGTTTACTTGGTGTTAACGAATATGCTCTTGCAACCAAGGGAGCGGTAAGCGCCGAAGTGGTGGAGCAAATGGTCAAGGGGGCTTGTGAAGAAAGCGGTGCCGATCTGGGGGTTGCCATTAGCGGTATAGCAGGCCCAGGGGGAGGCTCGGTTGAAAAGCCCGTAGGCACAGTCTGGTTTGCCTGGGGCAATTGTTATCATCAGACATCCAGGAAATATCTTTTCGAAGGTGATCGCACAGGTATTCGTGCTCAGGCTGTATGCGTAGCTCTTCAAGGTTTCATTGAGTATTTGAAGCGCTGAAACAATGATTGGCAACATGAGGAAAATGGGGTTACAATGCTGTATATAAACACATGTATATAAACCCTGTTTCTCCTTCATCAGGATAACATCATGAAATGCACCGCTTGGCGACCGTAATAAGCGGTTAATGACAATAAGCGGTTGATGGCGCAGATAACAGCAATAGCTGATAGCTGATGCAAAATCGCCTGTTGCTATCGGCACAATGCGATAACGCTTTCAGGTATTCACTTTATCTCTCAAGTAGTTACTTTGTTTGTCAGGTAGTTACTTTATATAGTTTACGATCTTTTTATTACCGATCTTCATTACGGATATAGCACATGGCACAGGACGAAAATCGTAGCAAAGCGCTCAATGCGGCATTGTCGCAGATTGAAAAACAATTCGGCAAAGGTGCTGTCATGCGCATGGGAGAAGCGCCGCGTGTGACCATCCCTTCGGTTTCTACTGGCTCGCTTGGGCTGGATGTCGCGCTGGGAATCGGCGGCCTCCCGTATGGCCGTATTGTTGAAATTTACGGGCCTGAATCTTCTGGTAAAACCACGATTACTCTGTCCGTCATTGCACAGGCACAAAAGCAGGGTAAAACCTGTGCCTTCATTGATGCTGAGCATGCATTGGATCCCACCTACGCAGAAAAGTTGGGTGTCAATCTGGACGACCTGTTGATGTCTCAGCCAGACACTGGTGAACAGGCACTCGAAATCTGCGATATGCTGGTGCGTTCCGGTGGGGTAGACGTCATTATCGTTGACTCTGTAGCAGCACTAACACCACGTGCCGAAATCGAAGGCGAAATGGGTGATTCCCATGTGGGCTTGCAGGCACGTTTGATGTCTCAGGCACTGCGCAAGATTACCGGTCATATCAAGAGCGCCAACTGTCTGGTCATGTTTGTTAACCAGATTCGTATGAAAATCGGTGTCATGTTCGGTAGTCCCGAAACTACAACTGGCGGTAATGCGCTTAAATTTTATTCAAGTGTACGTTTGGACATTCGCCGTATCGGTTCAGTCAAGCAGGGCGATGAGGTTGTTGGTAATGAAACCCGCGTCAAAGTAGTGAAAAACAAGGTTGCACCTCCGTTCCGCCAGACAGAATTCCAGATCCTGTATGGACAGGGAATCTACCATGCCGGTGAGGTTGTGGATCTGGGTGTACAGTGTGGCCTGGTAGACAAGGCAGGTGCCTGGTACAGCTATAAGAACAACAAGATTGGTCAGGGGAAGGCTAATGCGGCGCAGTTCCTTACCGATAATCCCGAGATTATGGAAGAAATCGAGCAGCAGATTCGTGCTCAGCTATTGAATACGCCGAGTACGGAAGCGGAAGAGCAAGCCGATGTTGCTGATCCAGCTCTGAGCGAAGATCAGGATTCACTGCTGTAACGCTTTCGCCTTTCATTGTCGTGAAGGGAGATATGAGAGCTTTCAAAAAAGCGGCTTCACGACGAAATTAAAAAGCGTTGCCCAAAACGGAGTCTGTATGGCTCCGTTTTTGTATCTTTCTACCGCCCAAAGCATGCATTTTCATTTGTGGTCGTTTGGGTCTTGCTGTTTATTTTCAGACAGGGCGGCCTTTGATGAAGTTTTACAAGGTTAGCTCCGTCATCGTTTGATTGGTTGTTTCTTTTCTGAGAAACCGGACACAAAGCAAGTGGGACCAAATAGAGATAATGACGGATGAGGCATGAAGGCCACTATGTCTCTACGTAGATGTCTTGGATACAACAAGCGTCTGGACGGATAGGTCATGATGAAAAGATCATCGGAGGAGGTTAGATGAGTATAACAACGGAAAAGGATGAATTTTACCGGAATAATGATGTTAAAACCTCCCCGGAAGAGGATTTGTTTGTTACTGAATCAGCCCCAAGAAGAGCCTTGAGTGATGAGCGAGATCAGCCTTCTGCCTATGACCGAAGCATTATGCTGCTGGCACCGCGTGAACATTCGGTATTTGAACTAAAGCGAAAACTGAAAACGCATGCATATCCAGAGGCAGACATTGATGAAGCCATTGCGATGCTACAACGGGATGGGCTGCAATCGGATGAGCGTTTTTGCGAGATTTTTGTCAGGTCACGAAGTGCGAGGGGGCAGGGACCGATCAAGATAGAAGCCGGCCTGCGTGAGCGTGGTGTGTCATCAGCATTGATCTCAATGGCGATTGAAGCCGCCGAAGTTGATTGGCAAATTCTGGCACGAGAAGCGCTGGAGAAAAAATTCGGTCAGCCGCCTGCGTCATTGAAGGAAAAATCAAAACAGCTTCGATTCCTCGCGGCGCGTGGCTTTTCCGCAGAGCAAAGCTACGCGGCTTTGGCACAATTGACTTGAAGCCAACGAAGCGTCATCCCTTAGGTAGGCATGGGGGAAATGCCTTACGCCAACCCCGAATAGGGGCTCAGCATGGGGCTGTATAAGATTTTTTTTGCCGTGGGTGTTGTCTTGCCAAACGATCAATGTCATAACATCCCATTAATCATTGTGCGATCCCCCTTTATACGGTCAGTGCAACAGGTATACTATCGGTCTCTTTTATATTATCGGTCTTCTTTATCGTGTCGATAAGTGTCTGTTGTGGGATGTTAGGATTTAGTTACCCTTCAGCAATCGGTTCCCGCTTCTTCCACACTTCTGTCAGGGTCGATTCGGTTAGATACACACGATAGCGACCACACGAATCAACCATGGAATAACGATGAAAAGCGCAGAAATTCGCCAGGCATTTCAAGATTTTTTCGTAAGCAAAGGGCATACCCGTGTGCCTTCCAGCTCTTTGGTACCCAATAACGATCCAACACTGCTGTTCGTTAATGCCGGTATGGTGCCTTTCAAGGATGTATTTTTGGGTCAGGATAAACGTCCTTACTCACGCGCGACCTCTGTACAACGTTGTGTGCGTGCGGGCGGTAAGCATAATGATCTGGATAATGTGGGCTATACCGCGCGCCACCATACCTTCTTTGAAATGTTGGGCAATTTCAGTTTCGGCGATTATTTCAAACGTGAAGCTATCCACTTTGCGTGGGAATTCCTGACTGAAGTGCTCAAGCTGCCCAGGGAAAAATTATGGGTCACTGTTCACTATACAGATGATGAAGCGGCTAAGATCTGGATTGATGAAATTGGTGTTCCCGCTGACCGTGTAGCGCGTTTGGACGAAGACAACTTCTGGCAGATGGGCGATACCGGCCCTTGTGGCCCTAGCTCGGAAATCTTCTATGATCATGGGCCAGAGGTCGCTGGTGGCCCTCCGGGAACGCCAGAAGAGGACGGGGATCGCTATATCGAAATATGGAACCTCGTCTTCATGCAGTCCGAGCAGAATGCCGACGGTGAACTGCATCCTCTACCCAACCCTTCCATTGATACAGGGATGGGGCTGGAGCGTATTTCTGCCATTATGCAGGGCGTGCACTCCAACTACGATATTGATCTCTTCCAGAATCTTCTGAAAGCTGCGGCGCAGCTGACTGGGCAAAGTGAAATCAATCAGCCATCCTTGCGTGTTATCGCCGACCACATTCGCTCGTGTTCATTCCTGATCAGTGATGGAGTTTTGCCGAGCAATGAAGGGCGCGGTTATGTGCTACGTCGTATTATCCGTCGTGCCGTGCGTCATGGCCATAAACTGGGTGCACGAGAACCGTTCTTCTATAAGCTGGTCGATGCGCTGGACAAAGAGATGGGCGAGGCCTACCCAGAGCTTCACGATGCTCGTGAACAGATTGAACGTGTTCTTCTTAAAGAGGAAGAGCAGTTTGCTCGTACACTCGATAATGGCATGCGTTTGTTGGATAACGCCATCGAAAATCTGAAGGGCGATACTCTGGATGGTGAAACCATTTTCAAACTGTACGATACCTATGGTTTCCCCTATGACCTTACTGCTGATATCACACGTGAACGTGGTTTGAAACTGGATGAACCCGGTTTCCAGCGTGAGCTGAATGCCCAACGTGAACGTGCCCGTGCCGCTAGCCACTTTTCGACCAATGAAACGGTAGCACTGGATATAGAAGGGCAGACGACCTTCACCGGTTATGACCACCTGAAGGACAACGGCAAAGTTGTCGCTATCCTGAATGATCAGAATGAATCCATCGATATGCTGGCCTCGGGTCAGCATGCGACTGTGGTTCTGGACCGCACTCCCTTCTATGCCGAAGCGGGTGGCCAGGTGGGTGACCATGGTTGGATTACTACGGACAATGGGCGCTTCAAGGTCACGGATACACAGAAGCAGAAAGGTATTTATCTCCATCAGGGGGTAATGGAAGAAGGCGTGCTGAATGTCGCCGAAGCCATATCTGCTGAAGTAGATGACAGTCGCCGTGAGCATGTCATGGCAAACCACTCGGCAACGCACTTGCTGCACGAGGCATTGCGTCAGGTACTGGGTGGTCATGTTCAGCAGAAAGGCTCATTGGTTAACGATGAACGTCTTCGTTTCGATATCACCCATTTCGAGCCAATCACCGATGAGCAACTGGAACAGGTTGAGCGTATCGTTAATGAACAGATCCGTGCCAATACAGTGGTCACTACTCGTTTAATGACGCTGGATGAGGCCAAGGCTCTTGGTGCACGTGCCCTTTTCGAAGCCAAATACGGCGAGCAGGTGCGCGTATTGACCATGGGCACCGATGATTTCTCCATTGAGCTTTGCGGGGGGACCCACGTGGCTCGCACCGGTGATATCGGTGTCTGCCATATTGTGGCAGAAGCGGGTGTTGCCGCAGGAGTACGTCGTGTTGAAGCCTTGACCGGGCAGGCGGCACTTGACGAAATGAAACAGTCTCAAGTGCGTCTAAACGAGGCGGCAGCACTGCTGAAAACGCGTCCTGATCAGTTCGAACATCGTCTTGAAACGTTGGTACTCAGGAATGCCGAGTTGGAACAGGAACTTGAGCGATTCAAGGCCAAATTGGCGAGTCAGCAGAGCGCTGATCTATTGGCAGAAAAAGAAGAAGTTGCTGGCGTTTCCGTTCTGGTGAAACGTCTGGACGACGTCGCAGCCAAGGATCTTCGTGGCATGTTGGATCAGCTCAAGCAAAAACTGGGCTCGGGCATTATTGTTCTGGCCAGTGTCGCTGCGGGGGACAAGGTGAGCCTGATTGCAGGTGTTACTTCCGATTTGGTGAAGCGTGTCAAAGCGGGTGAGCTGGTGAACTATGTAGCCCAACAGGTAGACGGCAAAGGTGGTGGTCGTCCTGATATGGCACAGGCGGGTGGTTCCAATCCGGCAGCCCTGAATGGCGCTTTGCAGAGCGTCACTGGCTGGCTTGAAGAACAGTTGTCCTGATCGCCTACATACGTTCAGGAAGACATACACACTCTCATAGTAGGGATGAGACAAGGCATCATGGCGCTGTACGTACAAAAATTTGGTGGTACATCCGTAGGCTCTGTGGAGCGTATTCAGGCAGTTGCCGCCAAAGTAAAAAAATTTCGTGAACAAGGACATCAGGTCGTTGTAGTAGCATCCGCCATGAGTGGCGAGACAAACCGCCTGGTCGGGCTGGCAGAATCCATTAATGAAGAACCGAGCCCGCGTGAACTCGACATGCTGCTCTCAACGGGGGAGCAGGTGACGGTCTCCCTGCTGGCGATGGCGCTGCAAACTCTGGGTGTCGACGCTACCTCCTACACGGGGGCGCAGGTAGGTATCCATACGGATAGCGCACATACCCGTGCACGTATCCAAAAGATTGATACGGATGAAATACGTGGGCAGCTCGATAAAGGGCAAGTGGTCGTTGTTGCCGGCTTTCAGGGTGTCGACGACGAGGGCAACATTACTACGCTGGGGCGTGGTGGCTCTGATACAACCGCGGTGGCCTTGGCGGCTGCACTGAACGCCGATGAGTGTCAGATCTATACCGATGTTGATGGCGTCTATACGACAGACCCTCGTGTTTGCTCACGTGCGCGCCGTCTGGACACCATCACCGTTGAAGAAATGCTGGAGCTGGCAAGTTTGGGCTCCAAGGTGTTGCAGATTCGTTCTGTTGAATTTGCAGGAAAATACAATGTGCCGCTGCGAGTGCTCTCATCTTTTGAGGATGGCCCCGGTACACTGATAGTTGCAGAGGAAAACGCATTGTCACAGCATATGGAAGAAGCGCTGATTTCTGGGATTGCCTTCAATACGAACGAAGCCAAGCTGACTGTCTTGAATACACCGGATATTCCTGGTGTTGCCTCCAGGATACTGAGCCCTATCGCTGATGCGAACATTGAAGTGGATATGATTATCCAAAATGCATCCGCCAGTGGTGAGCAAACCGATTTCACCTTCACTGTAGCGAAAGGTGACTACAAAAAGGCGTATCGTATTCTGGAAGAGCAGGTTCTGACCGAATTGGGCGGTGAGGTCAAAGGTGATCTGGACATTGCCAAGGTCTCGCTGGTCGGCGTGGGGATGCGATCCCATTCAGGTATAGCGAGCAAAATGTTCCAGATTCTTTCACAGGAAGGCATTAATATTCGCTTGGTATCGACGTCTGAAATCAAGATTTCTGTCGTGATCGATGAAAAGTTTATCGAGCTGGCGGTGCGTGCGCTTCATACTGGATTTGGTCTTGATAAGGTAGATATCAGCGAAGAAGCTTAATCCTTGCATGAACACTGCCTGTCAGATATTTCACAGGGGCGCTTGCCATCGGTAAGCGCCCCTGATATTTGTTATCCTAAGCACCGTCCCAGTGTCATTTATTTCCCTTCCTTTTTTTCGTCAACGAGGCTGTCTTTCAGTCACGCATTACCCTGACGCATTTTGCCTGTTCTAACGTATATATCTGTATGAGTAATGATTGTCATTGCCCAATACCCCCACCCAATTTCTCCGGAATTACCAATAGGTTAGTCACTTGTATCAGCCTATATTGCAAATAGCATGTTTGCAGGGCATGCCCCACATCAGGCGGAAATTGATTCAAGGTATCTTTATATACTTCGCTATTGTGCTATTTTGAGCAGGGGAGAATGGATAGATAAAGCGGTAACTATCCATCTCTTTTCCTCTTTAAAGACTGTACTGAGCTTATTGAAAGATTGTAAAGAGTGAACCCATCAAGGCTTATGAAGTCCAAAGATGGGTGGTGTACCCGCCCATACTGGAATGCAGGTGAAGAACCCTCTTGCCATGATGACCCGGGGCGGCAAATTACAAGCAGCACCTGTGGCGGAATTCGGTTATCGATTGCCTTTAATCAGGGTTCTACTGCCCTTGGATCATGAATGATACTGACGCTTGGAGTCCTTTTACGAGGCGTTGGTGCTCATCATGTGTAGTTTTTACCTTTATGGCAGGTAATCCCTTTATCCGGGTAGTTATTGAGGGAAGATGATTCGCTAGGGCGTGGATGCCGGGGTTCATTTACCTGCTTGTACAGTTACCGACGACACTGGATGTCGAGTACGATATGGAGGTCATATGCTTATTTTGACGCGTCGTGTTGGTGAAACGTTAATGATTGGGGATCATGTCTCAGTCACTGTTCTGGGTGTAAAAGGGAATCAGGTTCGTATTGGTGTGAATGCTCCCAGGGAGGTAGCGGTTCACCGTGAGGAAATATTTCAACGTATCCAGGGTGAAGACTCTGCTCTTGATGAGAAAGAAAGTGGGTTGGAAAGTACATTCGCTGCTTCACAAAATCCAAAGAGCGATGACGACCAAGAAGAAGGAAGCAAGAGCACATGAATATGCGTATGAATGGAGGCATCGATTTAGGTGTTTCAATAAAATTATCCTGATGGGGTAGACATTTAGGCGCTGACGGGATAATATGCGCGCCGTGCTTTAGGAGAGGTGGCCGAGTGGCTGAAGGCGCTCCCCTGCTAAGGGAGTATAGGGTTTATAGCCCTATCGAGGGTTCGAATCCCTCTCTCTCCGCCATAGCACTTTCGCTTATTTTGTAATAAAGCTTTCGCTTTTTATAAAGTAAATGCAAAACATCACAATTCGATGATCATTCCAAGATCATATACGCGCCCGTAGCTCAGCTGGATAGAGTACTTGACTACGAATCAAGGGGTCAGAGGTTCGAATCCTCTCGGGCGCGCCATTCTGTAAGATCTCCCCGAACAAATACTTCTTTAGCTTTCCCTTTATTCCATTTTTTATTCTTGCGGTCTTCGCGGTGTTATTTTGCACATGGACTATTGATCGTGGGCGTATAGGGTGGTTGAAAGCGCTTGTTATATGAATGCTCGATAGGGTGACTGGAATTGGCGTGTTAATTCATTTGGTTTCCAAAAAATCCTTTACAAACGGTACATTAACCATGTACTATATGCACCGCAATTGAGGGCGAGCCAATCAAGCGCCCCATGTGACATGATATTCAATTGCCACTTCGATATGCGCCCGTAGCTCAGCTGGATAGAGTACTTGACTACGAATCAAGGGGTCAGAGGTTCGAATCCTCTCGGGCGCGCCATTTTTTAAAGTCCAGATTGCTCTATGCGGTCTGGACTTTTTTTATGTCTGCTTTTGGGCCATCCATCCATCAAGTATGAGCTATGGTGTTTCCATCGTTTCTTCAGGTGTTGTTACACTCGCTGAGTGATGTAGCGAATACGACGATGGCAATCGGCGAAAAGACAGGGGCGATCCAGCGGCCGCGATAAGAAGTAAAGCCATCCCATGCTGTCGGCCAGTAATGCAAAAGACATCCATTTTTCAGGTAAAGGAAATCCTGCCCGGTTAAAAGCATCCCGAAGCGGGATGATAAACGTGTCTTGGTTGAGTGCCTGGATACGTAGCAAATTCCCCAAATCCGTTAGAAGGGAACCAAACGAGGCAAATTCCCAGTCTACCAATGCGGTAAGGTGTGTTTGAGTATCCCCCTGAGATACCAATAGATTTGATCCGCCGAAATCGCCATGTGCAATGCCATCCAGATGTACATAATCCTCAAGGCAGGAAGCGTAATGTTTCATTGCCTTTTCCAATGTATGCCGAAGGCTTTTATCCAGACGCTGTTTTACCCAAGTATTGGCCAACAGCGCGTCCATTGCCTCAGGCAATTGGGTTATGGACGATTGGGGAAGCTGGATGGGGCAGGATTCTTTTAGCTGAATACGGATGATACAGTTTTCGGCGATACTTTTTGCAAGGGCGCAACTATCAAAGGATGACCGTAGGGCTTGTGAGAGGGGCATGCCATCACGCCATTCCAGTATTTCCCACGGGTAGCCCAAGACGCTGTCTGGTTCATAATGCAAAAGAGCGGGAGCCAGCGATGCCTCAGTCAGCCATGCCAACAACCGTGCTTCCCGCCTGAAAGCGTCATGGTCGCGCGCGCTGACACGTAATACTCCTCTTTCAATCGTGGCCCCTGATGGTCCTTCTTGTGGCTTCTCTTGTAGATCCCCTGACGGCTCCGGTTGTTCCCAGCGAAGAGCCCAACTTCCATTTGCAAGCCCATCGGGTAACGCGGAATAGGCGCTCAATTCCCCACGGGGAGAATATTGCTTAAGACACCCCTCGATTTGCACCTGATCAAGCTCAGGCGCTGCTGTTGGCCGTTCCCACAGGGTTCTGTCTATCTCGGAATGGTCCTGGTGGCTCATAGGGGAATTGTCTTGTTGCTGAGGGATATGGGGTGCACGCGTAGACATTCAGTCTTCGCATGGGTTTGAACATCAATGAATAACGTTTTTGTATATAGTTTGTGCTGCAAGTGTACTACTGAAAAGTGACGCTGTTTAGTAATCCGAGACATTCAATGCATGTTTATCCAAATGACGATAACGTGGGAAAAATATCGTTACAGGCTTTTTGGGCGTCCGGTTAACAACAGGGAGAAGCATTCTTACAACCATGTACCCATACAGGATATTCCGTGATCAATAATCATGGCTGGAAGAAGGCAGGCATGGACAAACCCACCATCACGTATGATTCATGGATATTCGTGAGGCGAAAGGTGATGGTCACGATGAGCGAGGTGAATGTGCACTTTTCTCCAACGCATGAAGGAACTCAGGCAAATCCTTGATGCGTTTAAGGGTTAGAAAGTGATCATGTGCTTCTACGTTATGCTGCCGCATAATAGCCATCCACTGTTTCAGTAAAGACACGATTACCTTGTCGAGCGCTTCTGCTGACAAGGCTTCCGCAAACTTTATCAGTATTGCGGCTCTCTGCCTCCAGCGTGTTTCAGGTAACCGTTCTCCGTACTCTACCCAATGTTTTATGCGTTGGGCCAACCACGGATCGGCCAGTAAACCACGACCAATCATGACATCCTGACAACCCGACAGAGTGCGAGCCTTCCAGTAATCTTCCAATGTCCAAATATCACCATTAACGATCACGGGAATACTCACGTGGCGTCTGATATCTGCGACCCACTCCCAGTGTGCTGGTGGTTGATATCCCTCGCGTTTGGTTCGTGCATGGACGGTTAAATGATCTGCACCCGCTGAAACGGCAGCTTCGGCACAGGCAACGGCCAGCTGCTTATTATTAAAGCCCAGCCTGAGCTTGGCACTCACAGGAATGTCAACGGCGTCTGTAATACCCTTCAGGGCGGTATATACGTGTTCAGGATTCTGTAACAACATGGCACCCCCACCATGCCGATTCACCAGTTTTGCCGGGCAGCCAAAATTGATATCAAGATGCGTTGCGCCACACTTGACCGCCTGTTGGGCATTCTGCCCAAGTGCCTTTGGATCTGAACCCAATAACTGGAGTGTCACAGGCGTTCCGTTTTCCGTTATCGAACCCTGTTTGAGCTCGGGGCAAATGCGGGTAAATACGCGAGCGGGCAGGCGAGCATCCACGACCCGGACAAATTCAGTCACGATCCAGTCCAACCCCGGAATCTGACTCAGGAGATGGCGCGTGTGAACATCGATCACACCCTCCATCGGCGCCAATCCGATTCGTGCGGGTTGATCAGGGCGTGCGGAGAATGTCATCAGCGTTGTTTGGACCTTGTATGAGGCAGGAAGTGGATGAATCAATCGGCGTACCGTTGAGGGGGGGCATATTATAGGGCTTGAAACATTATTCTGTAAGGCATCTTTTGCCCATAATGTAATTATTGCACTAACTGCGTTGCCTTGTTGTTATAGAGGCTGTTGTTATATGGACTGTTGCTATATGGACTGTTATATGAGCAGTCTTTATATGAATGGCCATTATATGAGTTGTTGCTATACAAATTGTTGTTGCATGAAAAAGGTTGTATGGAAGAGTTAGTTGTATGGAATAGTTAAATGAAAAGGCCGTAAGGAAAGTTGATTGTAGGGGGAGTGGGTTGAACAGGAAGCAGTTGCAGGGGGGGATTGAGAGAGGTCCTCGCCTGATTTTAAATGCCAAACGTATATTGAATGAGCGTTAAGTATTGAGTTTTGCCTTGATCACACTCATATATAAAGATAGACACATAACAGAATGATACTCCGGATATGCCTGGACGTTGATTACCGGTTTTTATGTTTAAGCATTTTGGTATCACGCAAGGTTATCCTGATGGCTGTTTTCCCTGACTAATAAACGAAATGAGAAAAGCCAGCCATTCCCCTGCAATAGCATGGGGTGGTGGGCAATGTGATCCTTGAAAGACGAGGCATACGGGTAGGTTATTGGACAATTCGCTATCGATCATGATCGTAGGTGTTTTGAAATAATGTGTTCCCAGCATAGTATGCAAAAAAGGATCACCCCTATTGATGATCACGTTCGAGCAAAGAATGTGGTTCCAACGGAATAAGAGGGCATATGGAATTCAAGGATTACTATGCTGTTCTTGGTGTCGCAGAAGATGCCGATACCAAGGATATCAAGAAAGCGTATCGTAAATTGGCGCGCAAATATCATCCCGATGTGAGCAAAGAGGCGAATGCCGAAGAGAAATTCAAAGAGATTGGTGAAGCCTACGATGTCCTGAGTGATTCTGAAAAACGCGCTGAATATGACCAGCTGAAACGCTATGGCAACCGAGGTGGCGAGCAATTCCAGAGGCCGCCGAATTGGGAATCGGCCGGTGCGGGGCAGGGTGGATTTACTGGCGGTGCAGAAGATTTTTCCGACTTCTTCGAGTCCGTTTTTGGCGGTCGTGGTGGCCGTGCTGGTGCGCGAGGATTCGGCGGAGGAGGTTTTGGTGCCGAAGACTTTGGGTCAGCCGGATTCGGTGGTGGAGGGTTTGGCTCTCAATCTCGCTCACAGGCCGGGCAGGATGTCGAGCTTGAGCTACCGGTCTTTCTGGAAGAAGTGGTTTCCAATGAACCCAAAGAGGTGCGCTTCACGCTACGAACACAAGATGAACAGGGGCGCCCCAAGGATATAGAAAAAAGCCTCAAGGTTCGTGTGCCCAAAGGTGTCAGCGATGGTGAGCGTGTTCGCCTAAAAGGGCAGGGTGGCCCTGGTATCAACGGTGGTGAGGCGGGCGACCTTTATCTCAAGGTCAAGTTTGCTCCGCATCCCGTGTTCGACGTTAATGAGCATGATTTGATTTTGACCGTGCCGTTGGCACCCTGGGAAGCGGCATTGGGAACCAAGGTAGAAATTCCGACGTTGAGTGGTCACCTGCAATTGACTATTCCTCCCAATAGTCGCTCCGGGGCGCGGATGCGTTTGAAAGGAAAAGGATTACCGGGGCGCAAAGGGGATGGCGATCTTTATGCACAGCTGAAGATTGTGTTGCCTGAACGTGGTGCTGAAGGGGATGAAGAGGCCTGGAAGTCGCTGGCTGAACATCACAAGCACTTCAACCCACGTGAAAAATGGAGTTAATGGTCATGGCTTTTACATCTACAGATTTTACAACCTCAGTAGAGCGGGTTGATTTCGATGAGTTACGTCGCCGCACTGCGGTACCCAGCGCTACCCTCATTACTATCGTGGAGCACGGTATCATTGAGCCTGTCGGACACGAACCAGAACAGTGGACATTCGGTGTGGACGCTGTGGTAGTGGTACGTCGGGTGCTAAGGTTACGGCATGAGCTGGAGCTGGATTGGCAAGGGGCAGCGTTGGCCGATGAGTTGATCGAGGAGAACCGGCGCCTACGTATCGCCAATGAACGCCTGGAGCAACGTTTGTCCCGCTGGGTGGATTTATCCTCTGAATGAGAGGGTGCATGGTGCTTCTGATGCTATTGGAGCGAGGTTCCACCAGCGGTAGACGGAACCCACTAAGCTTATGAGTCAGGGGCCTTACCCGTATCAGGTATCGAAAAGCTCGAGGCAAAATGCTCGGGCTTTTTTACGTTTGGCCAGGGATATTACTCCAGCAATACGGCCGGTTGGTTTAATTCCAGATTGAGATCATTAATATCCATTGGCGTATCGCTGGGCCAAACGAGCTGTAAGGTAGCCCCTTGGGCCTGATAATCAACGGTGTTAATGATACCGCCGTGACGTTCGATCCAGCGTCTGGCGGTATATTCGTCGCTGAAATCTGTCAGGAGTTGTTTTTCTTCCCGGCGGACAAAAGGCACAAGGGGTAGTGTCTCAAGCGCCATCAGGGCTGCTTTGGTATAGGCACGCACAAGGCCGCCTGTGCCCAGTTTGATCCCGCCAAAATAGCGAATGACAACACAGCCTACCTGCCCCAGACCACTTCCTTCCAGCACCTGGTAAATGGGCCGTCCGGCGGTACCTCCGGGTTCACCATCGTCCGAGAAGCCAATAGCGGTTTGCTCCCCCGGAGGGCCTGCGATGAACGCACTGCAGTGATGGCGCGCATCAGCGTAATGTTCACGTGCCAAATGAAGCAGTGCATGAGCTTCTTCTACTGATTCACAACGCGCCACCCAGGCAATGAAATGGCTTTTATTGACTTCAAATGCTGCGGTATGCGGGGTTTCCACTGTTGCCCGGGGAACGTCAAATCGGTAAAGGGTACTCATCAAGCGGCCTGTGCAGGACGGCGCGCCACTCCCATTACCAGACCCAGCACCTGAATATCCCCATTTTTCAGATAAATGGGGCGCATGGATTGATTGGCAGGCTGAAGGCGAACGCCCGTCTTTTCGATATAAAGTTTCTTGAGGGTGACTTCCTGATTATTGATCAGGACGACAGCCGTTTCACCATTTTCGGCGGACTCTGTCTTTTCAATGATAATGATATCACCATCGAAGATGTTACAGTCGATCATCGAGTTGCCGCGCACTTTCAGGGCATAGGTATTTCGACGCACGAGCTCTGAGGGGACGGCAATACGTTCTTCATTCAGGCAGGCTTCAATGGGCATACCCGCCGATATCGTTCCCAATAACGGGATATCCGTCAATGTTTGGGCATCTATAGGGCACCATGCCTCAGCATTCAGGGGGACATTCTTTTTGCGGTTATAAAAAAGAGACTCAGTTGCCATGTTCATCAGATTCTCCATAAGGTGTAAACACTAAACCGGCGTCAAAAGCGCTGCGATTTACTGAAACCGTGTCCTGGCGGGGCAAATGACATGAATAACGAGTGCAGTGAGTGCCTGACACGATGCTGGAGCACGCTGGTAGAAAGAAGCATGCTGACAGGAATGACATGCTATGACGATCCTGTTTGAGATACAGAGTACTGTATGGGTAAACAGTTGTCGAGAACGTAAAAGTAAAAATTATGGGCGCTGGTTCCACGCAACTATCTTCATCGGCATTAAAGTCCTTATATATGAAAACGTTATGTTTTCTTTGGACGAAAAAAGCCTCTTTGAAAACATTCACAAAAATCATGGTCAACGTGCAGGATGTGAGAGGGTTCTGGAAAAGTCTGTTTTGGATAGGTGCCCATACCTACAAGTTCACGTCGTTGAAAGTAATCGTCCAGGCGACTTTGCTGAGTGATGACGTATGTATTTCATCAAGTATTAGCGAAATATAATCTTTTTTAAGTTAATGGCGCCTTGTGCATTTACATCGGGTAGAGAGCCGAGAAGAATAGGCGTATTATTGGCAGCCAATTTGAATTTATCCTGTTTTGAATCTGTTAGCTGTTGCCATGGTAGTTCATGTTTGGTGAGGTTTACCTGCTTTCATCATGCAGTGTGTGCATCTCGCAAAGTTCTGATACTGAGCTCCCTCTGTATGACTCAGCCTTTTTCCAGTGGAGTTTACCTTTTGACCGTGCATTTTCGTGCTGAGTCGTTGGGGTGTGAACGTGATGACCGTCCTCTTTTTACTGATCTGAATTTTACATTCGAATCAGGGCAGTTGTTATGGATCGAAGGGCCCAACGGAAGCGGTAAAACTACCCTGCTGAAAATCCTGAGTGGGCAATTTGCCGACTATCAGGGCACGTTGTTCTGGAAAGGAAAGCCGCTGAATCGCTACGCACAGGCACTGAAAAGTGACCTCCTTTATTTGGGCCATCACTCTGGTGTTAAAGGGGTATTGAGCCCGCTGGAAAACCTCGAGTGGTATCAGGCCCTTGGTGAACACAATCCATCCACGGCTGAAGCACTGCGCTGGCAGGCACTGGAAAAAGTGGGGCTTTTGGGGTTTGAAGAAGTGCCAGTTGAGCGGTTGTCAGCTGGGCAGCAGCGCCGTGTGGCTCTGGCGCGTTTGCACCTTGAGGAAAAGGCCTTGTGGATACTGGATGAGCCCTTCACGGCAATCGATATCCATGGGGTGGCGTTGTTGGAACGCTGGATTGCAGAGCACCGCGATAAGGGGGGGGCTGTGTTGGTTACAACACACCATCCTCTGGGGCTGGATGAACGAGTGGAACGGATACGGCTTGATGGACGAGGTGGACATACACTGGAAAACAGCCATTCCGTTCAGATTCGAGTAGGGGAGGCGCACTGAATGTCCACCTCCGAACCTCGAATGGGGCTCAGGCAAGCGTTTATTGCTGTGTTGAAGCGTGAGTTACTCCTCCGTTTTCGTCATCATCAGGATCTGGTCGGGCCTCTGCTGTTTTTTGTACTGGTGGTTATCCTGTTTCCATTGGGATTGGGGCCAGATTCTCATCAATTGAGGAATATTGCGCCTGGGCTCTTATGGGTAGCCGCCTTGCTCGCCATGTTGCTTTCACTTGATGGACTGTTCCGTTCGGACCATGAAGATGGCACGTTGGAGCAGCTATTGTTGTCGGCGCATCCGGTTGCGCCGCTGGTACTGGCAAAGGTGATAGCCCACTGGCTGGTAACAGGTTTTGTACTGGCGATTTTCTCACCCATATTCGGCAGTATGTTGGGATTGCCTTTCACTGATGGCTGGGCGTTGGTGGTAACGCTATTGCTGGGAAGTGCCACGCTCAGTTTGGTTGGGGCCATTGCGGCTGCGTTAACGTTAGGCATCAAACGGGGCGGTCTTTTACTTTCCCTCATGGTATTACCCCTTTATATCCCTGTACTGATATTTGGCGCGGGAGCCGCACAGTTGGCGATCGAGAATGTACCTATTGGGCCGCAATTGGCGATAATGGGGGCCATGTTTGCGATTGCGTTGGGGCTGGCTCCCTGGGCGACTTCCGCCTCATTGAGGCTAACGCTTGCCGATTGACAAGAGCGTATTTGTAGAAATTGATTCATAGAAAAAGGTATCGCATTGCTGTCGAGAGCGCTGCATGCCGAAGAAATAAAAGTGGAAAATAAAAAATTGCGGGCCGCAGCAGGCAACGCAAGAGACAAATCAATCCTTATAATGACCAGGATTGATAAAACGTGAAACTGGCAGCGCAGGATATGATGGTCGATGTGGCAATTCATACATAAATGGGGCTCTCCCAAATGGTTTTATACGAAAACGGGCCCCTGGTTACCGTGGTTGTGGGGAGCGTCCCTGATAACTATCCTGATCGGAAGTGTATGGGGGTTAGCGATCGCCCCACCTGATCGTTATCAGCACGATTCCGAACGCATACTTTATGTTCATGTGCCAACAGCGATGCTGGCGCAGTCCTGTTTTGCCGTAATGGCGGTCGCTGCGGTTATTTATCTGGTCTGGAAGATCAAACTGGCTGATGTTGCTGCCTACGTTGTCGCACCTTTTGGCGCCACGATGACATTCGCGGCCCTTTTCTCCGGCTCGGTGTGGGGTATTCCTACTTGGGGAACCTGGTGGGTATGGGATGCCCGGTTGACCTCCATGCTGATCCAGCTCTTCATTTATTTGGGAATTATCGGGCTTCGTGCCAGCTTTGCGAGCCGTGATAGTGGTGCCAAGGCGGCTGCCATTCTGACGCTAGTGGGGGTCGTCAACCTTCCGATCATCAAATATTCGGTTGTCTGGTGGAATACATTGCATCAGACCGATACTTTCAGCCTTACTCACAAGCCTGATATGCCTGCTTCGATGTGGTTACCTCTGTTGTTTACCATGCTGGGGTTCTATTTCTTCTTTGCGGCACTGACACTGACACGCATGCGCAATCAGATATTGAAGCGTGAATACCGGTCCCGTTGGGTGCGTGAGATTACTCTGCCCACAGAGAAGGGAGGAGCATGATGACCATTTACTTCAGCAGCCTCTCTGCCTTTTTGGACATGAATGGTTACGCGCCCTATGTTTGGCCGGCCTGGGGTATGGTATTGGGGCTATTACTTATTCAGGTTGTCATGGCGAAGCGGGAGCGGCGCCGTATTTTGACTGAAATCCGTCGTCTGGAGCGTCGCAAGAAGGCACAGCAGCGAATGGATACCTGAGTTGGATCGATATCACCAATGTTCGTGGAAGACAGGATGATAAGCTTTATGAGCACATTAAGGGCGCCACGAGCACTTTAAGAACACCGGATCGTATGTAAAAAGTCTGTACGATAAACACTGTATGACGAACACCACACGGTTATTCACCTACATACGTTACCGACACAACCACAGGGAAAGGGTATGAATCCCAAGCGGCGTCAACGACTTTTATTGGTAATCGGGCTGGTAGTTTTAGCTGCTGTCGCAATCGGATTAACACTGTATGCCTTGCGTTCCAATCTGAATCTATTTTATACACCCAAACAGATTGTAGCCGGACAGGCGCCCGTGGGGCGGACATTACGGGCGGGTGGCGTAGTACGCTTCAACAGTATCGAGCATTCGGCTCAGGGGGTGGATGTCAGTTTTGTCATTACCGACTTCGATGCCAATGTCAAAGTAGATTTCGATGGCATATTACCGGATCTCTTTCGTGAGGGATCGGGTGTAGTTGTGGTAGGTAAGCTTGAGCCTAATGGTGTTATCAATGCCTCGCAGGTGCTTGCCAAGCATGATGAAAAATACACACCGCCTGAGGTAGCTTCTGCACTGAAACAGGGCGGTCAGATTCCTGAAAAATACCGACTGCAAATGGATGCAGGATTTTCACCTCAGGCCATCAGAGGGGTTGCCCGAGTCGGTAATCTGGGGTCCGCGACCAACTCGGCACAGTGATAATGGATTTCAGGTGAGGTATGGATGCGTTTCTGAAGCGGTATGACGTCCGCTACTTTGTATGCCTCACCCTGTGGACGGCATGATGAATCAAAAATAAACCGGTTGTGACCGGATATTCTTACCGTTTGATGATGAGTGATTCGATGTTTTTAGCATGGTTACCGGAGTTGGGGCTGTATTCGCTGATACTGGCTTTTTTTGCCAGCCTGATGCAGGCCGTCATTCCCTTGTGGGGGGCCTGGAAGCGCAAGCCCTTATGGATGGCATTTGCCCAGCCGATGGCATTGGCACAGTTTTTCTTTCTGTTGATCGCCTACATCATTCTGACGATCTGTTTTCTGAATGATGTTTTCAGCGATGCGTACGTTGCCGAAAACTCCAATACGCTGTTGCCCTGGTATTACAAGATATGTGCCGTATGGGGGGCGCACGAGGGTTCCATGCTCCTCTGGGACTTGCTGCTCTCCTTCTGGGGCGTAGCCGTTGCCCTTTTTTCGCGTAGGCTCCCACGTGATTTTCTGGCCCGTGTGCTGGGTGTGATGGGGGTTATTTCGCTGGGCTTCCTTAGCTTTATTATTGAAACCTCCAGCCCGTTTCAGCGTATTTTGCCCAATCCTCCTCAGAATGGGGTGGATCTTAACCCCATGCTGCAAGACCCGGGGCTGATCGTTCATCCGCCCCTTCTTTATATGGGCTATGTTGGCTTTTCGGTGGCCTTTTCCTTTGCCATGGCTGCATTGCTGGGTGGGCGGCTGGATGCGGCCTGGTGCCGTTGGGCGCGCCCATGGACAACGCTGGCCTGGGCCTTCCTGAGCTGGGGGATCGCGTTGGGAAGCTGGTGGTCCTACTATGAGTTGGGCTGGGGCGGCTGGTGGTTTTGGGACCCGGTTGAAAATGCCTCCCTGATGCCATGGCTGGCGGGCACAGCGCTTATTCACTCGCTGGCGGTGACGGAAAAACGAGGTTCCTTCAAAAGCTGGACTGTATTGCTGGCTATACTGGCCTTCTCGCTATCACTGCTGGGCACCTTCCTTGTGCGCTCCGGTGTATTGAGTTCGGTCCATTCGTTTGCCAACGATCCAGAGCGCGGTAATTATATTCTAGTACTGCTCGGAATTACCGTTGGGGTATCGATGCTGATATACGCTTTGCGTGCGCCCAAGGTTAATACAGGCAGTAGTTTTACGTTCCTGTCGCGTGATTCCCTGCTGTTGATAAACAATATTATTCTGATGGTCATGATGACGACTGTCCTGTTGGGCACGTTGTATCCTCTGGCATTGAACTCACTGGGTTATGGTGAGATTTCGGTAGGGCCTCCCTATTTCAATATCATGTTTGTCCCTCTGATGAGCCTGATGGCGGTCTTTATGGGGATGGGGCCTGTCAGTCAGTGGAAAAACACCCCGCTAAAAACGCTGCGTAAACGTGTGTGGTGGGCTGCGCTTATTGCAATTGCCATTGGTATTTTGGCACCTCTCGTTTACTCCGGTGAATGGAGTTTTGGCGTTACCCTCGGATTAACCATTGCCTTGTGGATTGTCCTGCCCATGTTTCGTGACTATGTCGTGCAATTACGACGCGCCGGCTTACGTGGATTACGACGTTTTCCGCGAAGCCACTACGCCATGAACCTTGGACACTTTGGCTTGGCAGTCACTATTGTGGGGATTACGCTTGTTACGCATTACACAAGTCAACAGAATGTCAGTCTTGCACCAGGTACGACAGCTACCGTGGGCGAATATCAGTTCACCATGGAGTCCATGAACGAGATCAAAGGGCCCAATTGGGTGGCTGATCGCGCGACCTTAAGCGTGAGTCATAATGGTGATTTCGTTGGCATGATGTACCCCGAAAAACGTGTCTATATCGTTTCCCATCAGCCGATGACGGATACTGCGCTGGAATTCAACCCGTTCCGTGATCTTTATGTTTCTCTGGGTGGGCCATTAGAGGGGGAGGCGTGGTCGTTGAGGATCCAGATCAAGCCTTTCGTGCGCTGGATATGGGGGGGCGGTTTGATGATGGTGGCAAGTGGCATGTTGGCTGCCAGTGATAAACGATATCGGCGGAAATCAAAACAATTCAAACCCGGTATGGTTGTGGAGGGAAGCAAATGAAACGGCGACTCTACCTGTTTGTCCCACTGATTCTGTTTGTATGTCTGGCCGTGATTCTCTGGTATGGCATTGGCAGTTCGCAAAAACCGAGAGCATCGGCGCTGATCTCTACCCCTTTTCCTGAGTTTACTCTGAAGGGATTGGATAATCCGGCTGAGCAGTACTCGTCGACTATGTTCAAAGGGCATGTAACACTGGTGAACGTATGGGGCTCATGGTGCCCTACCTGTGTACAGGAAATGCCTCAATTACTTCAATTGCAACAGCGTGGTGTACGTATCGTCGGGGTGGATTACAAGGATGATCGCCAGGATGCTGATCAATTCCTGAATAACTATGGTGACCCTTTCCAAAGCATCATTGCAGACCCTTCAGGGTCATTGGGATTCAATCTGGGGGTTTACGGTGCGCCCGAGTCCTTTATTGTGGATAGCAATGGCGTTATACGCTACCACCATACTGGCTACATCACGCCGCAGGATGTCAATTCTGTCATTATGCCGACGCTGAAAAGGATTGCAGAATAATGTCTTGTCTCCGTCATTTTTACCATTTACGTGCTTTTATTTTTGTCATGTTGGCGGCCATTTTCATGTGCTTTAGCATGACAGCGAATGCGGACAACACGCCGACAGAGTTCAATAATCCGAAACTGGCAGTACGCTATGAAAAGCTGACCAACGAGCTACGTTGCCCTAAATGTGAAAATGAGAGCCTCGCCAGTTCACAGGCGCCCATTGCAGGTGATATCCGCAACCGGATCGGTTTATGGTTGAAGGCAGGCGAGTCGGATGATCAGATTCGTCAACAACTGGTTGCCCGTTTTGGTGAATATGTTCTGTACAAGCCTCGTATCGAATCCCGTACCTGGCTGCTTTGGGGATTTCCGGGTATAGCGGTCATATTGGGTGTTCTGATACTTGGCCTGTTTGTAGTACGACATCGGCGGAATCGAGTGACTGAGCTGGATGCCTCGGAACGCGAACACCTTGCTGAACTACTTAAGCGCCATTCCAGTGAAGATGGTGAAGGATCATCCGCCCAATCAGGGAGCTCGCACTAATGCTGGATTTTTATGTAGGCGCGATTCTACTGATAGCCTTTTTCCTGCTTTTTGTATTGGCAGCCTGTCGCCGCTCCGGCAAAGTGGCTGCTCTACAGTCGGATTTTGAACAGGCGGATCAGCTCAGTGCAACCAATGTTCGGCTATATCGACGTCAATTGGCTGAGCTGGAACAACAAAAAGCGGATAAACAACTAACGGAGGCTGAATACAGAAACGTTCAGCTCGAATTGGAACGTCAGCTTCTTGAGGACAGTCAGGTCGAACATCCCCGCTCGCCACTTGCTTCACCCTCCGCAGGCAAATGGCTGGCTATTGTGGGGACTCTTGGCTGTCTCGTGGCTGCCTGTGTTGTGTATCACCTGAAAGGCAGTAGTGAGGACGTTGAACTCTTCAATGTCCGTAATCAGGTGATGCAGAGCGCCCATCCGACGATACCGCACTATATTGCACGCTTTGAAGAACTGGCCCAAGAGCAGCCGGATAATCCGGATGTTTGGGCAATGCTTTACCCGTTGTATCGTGACTCCGGCCGTTACAGTGATGGTGTGGCCGCCTTGCGGCATATCATTGCGATTTCCGGTCATAATCCGGCGCTGGATGCCGAATTGGCACAGGCTGAGTTTTTTGCCTCAGGGCGTAAGGTAACACCGGAAATCAGCCAGTTGATTCACAAAGTAGAGCAGGAAGACCCACAACAACCGACGATCAATAGCCTGGCTGGGTTCATAAGTTTCCTGCATGGGGATTATGCGGGAGCCATCTCCCACTGGAGAATTTCTTTGGCAGGTCAGCAAAACCCTGACGATCAGAGCGCAATTCGTGGGGGTATTGAAATAGCCCAACAGCGCTTGCAGGCACAAAAGAACGCTCAACAGGCAACGAACGATACCTCGTCGGCTCACTAAGCCATTTTGGTTTTCATCGAGGGGTAGGACTCATTAACTCTTTGGAAGCCTCGAAAGCTTTGGCTCTCGGGGCGTTTCTCTATCCTGAGGCTCGCGTGTTGGTAAATGGGATGATAATCTTTGTCGATATACACCTGAATCCTCAGCATGATCATCATACGAATATACAATCGTATAAAGATGTGATCATGTGATGACATGATCATATAAAAAATGAAGGCGCGTTCGCGTCTGAATGTAGGTACTTGCGCGAACATGCGACTTAAATCAATCAAACTTTCAGGCTTCAAGTCATTTGTTGATACGGTCAACGTACCGTTTGAAAGCAACATGACCGCTATCGTGGGCCCTAACGGCTGCGGGAAGTCCAATGTGATTGATGCCGTACGTTGGGTCATGGGGGAGTCATCCGCGAAAATGCTTCGCGGTGAATCCATGGCCGATGTCATTTTCAATGGCTCAACCGGGCGTAAACCGGTGGGGCAAGCTTCTATAGAACTCACCTTCGACAATGATCCGGATGATCCGCAGCGTAAACTGGGGGGTGCCTATGCCCAATACGCAGAAATCTCCGTGCGTCGCTTGGTGACCCGCGACGGGCAATCCCTCTATTTCTTCAACGGTGAAAAGTGTCGGCGCCGTGATATCAGTGATCTCTTTTTAGGCACAGGTCTGGGGCCGCGTTCCTATGCCATCATCGGGCAGGGAATGATTTCCCGACTGGTAGAAGCGCGCCCTGAGGAGCTCCGTTCCACGCTGGAAGAAGCAGCCGGCATTTCCAAATACAAGGAACGACGTCGCGAAACTGAAAATCGCATGCGACGCACGGAAGATAACCTTGAGCGTTTGAATGATTTGCGTGAAGAGTTGGATAAACAGCTCGAACGTCTTAAGCGTCAGGCAGAGGCGGCAAAACGCTATCAACAGCTGAAAGAGCAGGAGCATCGCCTGAAAGGGGAGCTGGCCCTGATGCGTGGGCGAGCTTTGCGTAATCGCCAGCAGGAGGCCGAAGCTCGGATTCGCGATATCGAGATCGAGCGTGAGCGCAACCTTTATGGGGTTCGTGAAAGCGAAAGATTACTGGAAGAAGCTCGGCTTGAACATGACAAGCTGGCTGAAGAGCTGGACAGTAAACAGGCGCGTTTCTCCGAGACCAGTGCCTCGATTGCCCGCCTTGAACAGTGGCTTGATAATGCGCAAAGCCGCCAACGTCAGATCAGCGCTGATCTTGAGAGCGTTGCGCGGGAATTTTCCGAGCTGGCGAGTCTGGAGGAGCAGGATCAGGCGCGTTTGGTCGAGTTGCAGTCGCGCCTTGAAATGCTCGATCCGGAACGTGAAGCAGCCCAGGAGCGTCTCGAACAGGCTGAAGCACGGTTGGAAGAGGCCGAGCAACATCAACAGGGCCAGCAATCTGCCTGGGATGAAACCCTCGCGCAGCAGGGGCAACATGCACGGACCGTTGAGCGTTTGCAAAGTGAAGTGCAGGCGCTGGAGCGTGAATTGACCGCGCTGGCAAATGAAACGACGCGCCGTCAGCAGCAACAGAGTGAACTTCCTGTTGTGGATGAGCTGGAAAAAGAGCACAGCGCGCTTTCTGAGCAAAAAAATGAGCTCGCGTTGATCCTTGAGTCCCTGGCTGAGCAACAGGCTGAGTACCAGGAACAGCGTGCTGAAGAGGACGAGCGGCTGCGCCTGTTAAACGGTGAGCGGGAGAAGAAAGTCGAACAGCAGCACCAATTGCGAGGGGAGCAAGCCTCTCTGACGGCCCTTATTGATGCGGCATTAGCCTCTCAAAGTGAGGAATTTACTCGCTTTCTGGATGCCCACGGGATGAGTGGCCTGCCGCAACTGGCCGAGCAGCTATCAGTGACCGCCGGTTGGGAAAATACAGCGGCATGGGTATTGTCACCCTGGTTGGATGCCCGTGTCGGAAGCCACGATGTAGTGGCTCACATGGCAGCGTTTGGTGCGCTTGAATCGGGTGAATTCGGGATCATAACGGCAGACGAACCTGCAGCTGTCCCCGGCTCCTTGGGGGAACAGGTACATGGTGCGGGCGCTCTTCGTGAATGGTTGAATACCATTCGAACGATAAAACCTATTCAATCAGAAGAAGATGAGGCTTCTGTTCAAGCACAGTTAAAGAATCTTCCTCCACACCACAGCCTGATTACGCCAACGGGTACATGGTTGGGAGTAGGCTGGCGGCGCCAATTGGGGCAAACGGCGCAACAAGAGAGCATTATCAATCAGCGCCAGCGTCGTGAAGAGGTCGAGGCGATACTCGACACGCTGTACACCGATATTCAACAGCTGGATGAACACATCGCAGCAGCCCGTGAGGGGCTGGTACGTCTTGACGAACACTTGGCTGAAACCAACCGTCAGCAGCACCAGCAGGAAGCCGAGCGCGAGCGTGTTGCTATCGCAGAGGCCGCGGTCGCTTCCCGGTTGGAGCATCTGAATGGCCGTCGTGCCGAGCTGGCTGAAGAGTTGTCGCTCTTGCAGGAAAGGCGGGAAGAATCAGCATTAGCGTTGGAAGAACGGCGCGAAACCCTCGAACAGGCACAGGAAACCCTTGGCGAACATACCGAGCAGCGTCAACAATTGGAGCATGCACGTGCCTCCATGAGTGAAAGCGTGGCGCAGGCCAGGCAGGAAATTGCCCCGGCGCGTAATGCGCTGGCCGAGCTTGAACTTGAATATCAGCGCGTCAATACAGAACTTGCCGGTATGCAGCGCTCACAAGGGCGTGGTGACACCCAGCGTGAACATCTCGAAATGCGTCGCGAAGCGCTGGAAGAAGAGCGTGAAAACCTTGCTGAACCTTTCGAGGAGCAGCGCGCTGAACTGGATGAGCTGCTGGACCGCCGTAGCCTCGAGGAAAATGCGCTGTCTGCGGTACGCGAGCGCTCCCGTGAGCTTGGCGAACGCATGCGGGATCATGAATTGCATCGGCAAGGCCACGAACATGACCTCGAACAGTTGAGAACCCGCCTTGAAGAAATGCGACTTCAGGTTCAGGAGTTAACCTTAAAGGCTTCCGCACAGGATGAGCAGTTGGAAGAGGGCGGCCACAATCTTGAGGTGTTGGCATCACAGCTGGCAGAAGATGCCACCGAATCCGCCTGGCAGGAAGCGCTGGAAGCGACGGCCGAGCGCATTCGCCGACTGGGGGCCATTAACCTGGCGGCTATTGAAGAGTACGACCAGCAATCGGAACGCAGGAATTACCTTGAAGCGCAGCATCATGAATTGAGTGAGGCGCTTGACACCCTGAATCGTGCCATTCGCAAAATTGATCAGGAAACCCGCTCGCGTTTCAAGGACACCTTCGAGCGTGTGAATGCAGGCCTGGGTGAACTTTTCCCTAGAGTTTTCGGCGGGGGGGCGGCCTGGCTGACATTGACAGGGGATGATCTGCTTGAAACAGGTGTCGCTATCATGGCGCGACCTCCCGGCAAGAAAAACAGTACGATCCACTTGCTTTCGGGAGGAGAAAAGACGATGACAGCGTTGTCACTGGTTTTCGCTATCTTCCAGCTTAATCCAGCGCCTTTCTGCATGTTGGATGAAGTGGATGCGCCGTTGGATGATGCCAATGTGGGGCGCTATGCGAAACTGGTCAAGGATATGTCCGCTTCTGTCCAGTTCATCTATATTACACATAACAAGATTGCGATGGAGGCGGCGGATCGTCTGATGGGCGTGACGATGCAGGAGCCGGGTGTTTCCCGATTGGTCTCTGTGGATGTTGAAGCTGCTGCAGTGCTAGCCGAGGCGTAACACATAAATCGTAAATCCATAACGAATTTGTACGATTAAAGTGCTACGCTCACAATGGGTTACGCTATATCTATTCAAGAATGAGCAATTACATGTTTATAATTGAGCATTCAAGTTAAGTCGCGATCCTCTTTACGTTCGGGTACGCATTTTATTTTCAGAAGAAGGGGTGGATAGACAGGCAGTTTTTCTTGTCTGAGCCCATTTTAGAACAGGTCGAGACTCCATGGATTTACGTGAATGGTTGATTATTATTGGTGTAATTGTTCTGGTTGCGATCGGCATCGATCTTATACGGCGCCGTCGCAAACAGGATGAACTTTCACCTCTTGATAGCGGTGAGTCGGACACCGATTATCCTGTACAGGAATCTTCTGCCACTGATTGGGAATTCCCCAATGGTGGGTCTCGGGTGGTTGATTCCGAACGCGTGTCAACACCTGACGTTGCGGAATCTTCCTTCGAACGTCGTGGGTTGAAGACCAAATTTCCTACGCATCATAATGATCAAGAAGATGATCATCCGGAAACTGCACCTGAAGACCTGAATCATGATGACCTCGACCTCAAGCATGTTCAGGCGGAAGAGCAGTATGAAGAGCAGCAACTCGAAGAGCATGAACGTGAAGAACAACAGCGGGTCAAGTCAAAAAACGAAGACTCACGCCCCACTGATCATGATGTTGCCCATGAGACACCCTTAAATGCCACGGACGAACCTGAAGAACATCTCGATAATACGGAAGCGTTGAGCGCTTCGGGAACAAATGATGTTCCTGCTGGTGAAGAGGGTTCTGAAAAGAGCATAACGCATCATGCGCAAGCAGCAGAGCATGCTTCGGAAGAGCCGCGTGAAATAAAGGATGAAAATACTTCCACTGTTTCCGATACTGCTGATGCCTCTGCCGAAGATGATGATGAAAGCAAAAAGGGAACGGCTGAGGCGACACAAAGTAACGCTGTGAATGAGGGGGCTGATCACGATCACCCCGAGCAAAGCACTCCTGAGGGAAGTGTTGATGAAGAAAAGGCTCATGATGGAAATGACCACGAAGAGGGTGGTTATGAGGGCAATGATGACGAAGGCGATGAAGATGAAGAGAATGGCAATGGCCGCCACTATCATCGACACTTCAGTACGGAAGAAGAGCACGTCGACGACCCTCGTTACGAAGGCTTGTCCGAAATCTTGCTGCGTCGTCCGATGGATGGCGTAGCGCGGTTGCAGGAAGCGGCGGCAGAACGTCGTGAAAAACGTGCCATTAAGCGTGAGGAAGCACGCATCCGCCGTTTGGAAGATCGTGCTCGCCGTGCCGAAGAGCGTGCCAAGCGCCGCGAAGAGCAGGAACGGCAAGCTGAGATCCGTCGTCAGGAGCGCGCAGAGCAGCAACGCCTTGAGGCAGAAAAACGGCAGCAGGAAGAGCAAAAACGCCGCGAAGAAGACGAAAAACGGCGTCAGGCCTCACTGGAACGCCAGCGCAAGTTGCGTGAACAACAACAGCATGCATCCTATGATGCGCGCGATTCCCATGCGAATGCGTATTACGATGATGAAGAACGTGCTGAATACAAGCCTTCTTCCGATTATCGGGATGACCCTCAGGCCCACTATGCGCATGGAACACATCGTCCGCAGGAATCCTATCGGGATTATGACGATGAAAACGATCCCCTCTTTGCGCCGCCTCATCGGGGAAATGAACGTTACTCGGACAGTGTGCCTTATTTAGGGGCGGTAGATACGTTCGATGAAGAACGTTACGACAGCCGTGATCCTGAACCACGGTACTCTAATGACGATCATGGCATCAATGGTCGGCATGATGAAGAAGAATCCCTTTACGCAGATGATGCGCGTGATCATCCGTTGCGTGAGCCGGAGATCGCTGAGCCAGCACATCATCAATTCCATCCCATTATTGATAAAGCCCTGCGCACGCGTGTTGATGGCGATATTGTGATGGATGTGTTGAGCGATGCCGATGAACTCGTCATTATCAATGTCGTGTCCCGCGCGGGTGAAAGTTTCAACGGAATTGAACTTACCAGAATATTGTTGGCATGTGGACTGGTCTTCGCCGAAGAAGGTGAAATGTTCCACCGCTTTGAAACTGAAGACGAGGATAGTAACCTGCAGTTCTCGGTTATCAATGCGATGAAGCCCGGTCGTTTCCCCATGCTGGAGATGGAACGATTCTCGACCCGTGGGGTTTCCTTCCTGCTGCCATTACCTTCAGCGGAGGATCCCAGCGCGGCATTTGAAGCCATGTTGGGTACGGCCAAGGTATTGGTACACCACCTGAATGGCGACCTTAGGGACGAAAACCAAAGCGTCATGACATCCCAGACCATCGAGTTTATTCGCCAGAAGGTGCGTGAATTCGAACGCCGGATGCGATTGCATCGGTACTGATTATTATGGGAAAGAAAAAACGCCAGCCTTGTTACAGGCTGGCGTTTTGTTTGTGGGAGAGGTTTTCCTGTAGAAAATGTATAAATACCAAGGCTACAGGTTCAATTGAAGAGAGCGGAGTAATCAAATGTCTACAGCTGTGGCATGTTTATGTGGTGCCAATCAGTTTCAATTGAAGGGTAATCCCGCTGCAAAGGCGTATTGCCATTGCCAGAGCTGCCGCGACATGTATGGTGGAGATTTGCTTTCCTTCCTTATCTTTTCAACAATCCAAACCTGATCGCGTCACTCAATGCGCCCGCGATTTCCGTCCCGTGATCTTCATCAGGAAATATTTTGTACTCCACGTGAATGTCGGGCAGTGTCGATAATTGTTTGGCCAATTGGTGGCTGCGGCCAATCTGATCCCGTTGACGCTCAATTCGGGCCATGGCTGCCAGCGTTTTTCCATGGGGGGGTGTGGCCCATGGGGCAGGTGTTTCTTCATACTGACTGACCATTAGCAATACGGAGATTGGCGCTAGCTCCGAATTTTGCTGTGCCAGTGTATGGACGACAGCCTTGGCCGTTGTTCCCTTGTCCCACCATAGCGAGGGGCTGGCGACCATATATCTTGAATAGGCCTGTGGGTGATGAGCCAGTACGTATAGCGCCCACAATGCACCGAATGAGTGCCCAAACAAATATTGTTGATGTTGATTAATCTGCGTTTGTTTCTGGACCATCGGCTTCACTTGCGTTTCAACAAACTGATAAAAGCTTTCCGCCTTACCGTTTTCCCGTTGAGGATGCATTGTAACGGCTGATGCCTGTTGTTTTGGCAACGGAGGGGTTAGATCGCGTGAGCGCGCATTGACCACATTTTCTTCGGGCGGATAGCCAATCCCCACGATAACCATGCCAGCACCGCCTGAATGATCAGGCCGATGCCCAAAATTATTGGACAACTGACTCGCCAGGGGAAACAGGGCATTCGCATCGGTCATGTACATGACGGGGTAGCCTTCCCTGGGAGGTCGACCGGAAGGCACATACATGAAGATTCTATATCGGTGTCCGGTGGCAGAAGTCATGTCCCACTGGTGACTATTGGTCATCATTACAGGCTGTTCATGAATCTCCTGTGGCTGTTCGGCATGAACGGGCACGCTGAGCAGTGTCATTGCACATGAAAACAGGAAACACATCTCTTTTTTCAACAAATATTTCATCGGTCTTGATCCCCACTGTCATACAGGGTTGTTGTGATTGTTTTTTTATTGTTGTGGTTCTTGTCGGTGTAGCTCCAGTAGAACAACACTGTAAATTGTGGCTGTGTACCGCTGATGGATACCATTGTTGCCTCATGGATGCTTGCGACATTTGCATGCCATCGTTGTCGATCAAGGCTTTTCATCAATGTTATTTATTGACTCACGTTATCCACCAGCGGTCTTCAATGCCATGATGTCACTGAACTACAACTTGTAGGTTGCCGTAGCAAAAATGCTTCTTGGTTCCCCATACATGTCGAACGTGGATTTGCTGCCGACACGCTCATAATATTTTCGATTGAAGATATTGTTGGCATTCATTTGCAGTCGTAGCCTTGGCGTGACATCGTAGGCGGCCATCAGGTTGGTGACGGCATAGCCGGGGGCATGTACTTCATTGTTTTTGGTGCTGGAACTAAAGTCGCTCACCGCATTGATACCGGCACCTACCGTCAGATGATTCAACGGACCCTGATGGAAACGGTATGTTGTCCATAGATTGGCCATGTGTTTGGGCATCAGCGTAAATACCGCATCGTCATTGGAGGAACCTGAGGTTTCAACCTTGGTATTCAGATAGGTATACCCTGCGATCACACTCCAATAGGGCGTGATATTGCCGGTAAGCTCCAGCTCGACCCCCTGATTACGTGTTTTTCCCAACGCCGTGTATGCAGCCGGATTATTAACCAGTGGTGCCGCACGGTGCTTGTCATACATCCGATATAGGCTGATGCGGCTATTCAGGCGTCCATTCATGAATGAACTTTTGATACCGGTCTCATATTGATCGCCGGTACGGGGTTTGATCATGCTCCCCTGCGCATCCGTTTCAGTTTGTGGGTCATAGACTTGGGAATAGCTGGCATAAAGTGAAGTAGAGTCACTCAAGTCGAATACAAATCCTCCATAGGGGGTGACTTTCGCATTGCTTGAATGATGTACATTAACACCTGTCAGCGCATTGTTATTCTGTTGTTTGAATGCACTAACACGTGTGCCGGCAATCAGGGCCAGACGCTCCCATGGGCGGAAAGTCAACTTGCCATAGGCACCGTATTCATCGAGTGATGTGATGGTATGTGTATGTCTATAGCGAATCTTATTGCCATATGGCGACAAAAAGCTTCCCCGTGCAGCATTCAGGATATTAACGTACTGTAGATTGTCAAAATAATGATAATCAATTTGGCTTCCCGTCAGGCTTTGGGTCGCTGCCTGATCGGCATCGGTGCGATAGTGTTTGTAATCCGTCCCCACGACAAACTCGCTGACATGTCCAAACGTTGAAAACGGTTGGCTATAGCTGGCATCAGCAGAGAACGAATTCTGATTAACCCTTTCCCCCAATCCGGCAACCGACACCCTATTTGCGGCGGATACGCCAGTTCCACCGCCGTAGGCATAGTTGAAATAGGCATTACGATTGGAGTAGCGCCCTGCAACTCGACCATATCCTCCATTGGAGAAGTGGTGCGTCAGCTCGGCAATCCAGTCATTCGATTGGCTTTGGAAGCGGTTCCAATCAGCACCGAAATAAGTATGACGTGGATAATTCTTAAGATTACCGGCAGTATCGGTTGAAACACCGTTATTGGGGTGGATTCTTGCCTGTTGCCTTAGGAAGGAGAGATCCAGCTCGGTTGCCGAATCCAGATCAAAGGCCAGAGTGCCATAGAAAAGATTCTGCTTGTTATGGTTATGGTCAACAAACCCATTCGTACCCTCATGATTAATGACCATCCTGCCGCGAACCGAGCCAGACTGGTTGATGGGTCCTGAAAGATCAACACCGATGTTATTGTGATTCCAGCTACCATAACTGCCGCTGACATTACCCTGAAATTTGCGTGTGGGCTTCTTTAATACCATGTTGACGATGCCGCCCATTTCACTGGTACTGTCGAATAGTCCAGAAGGGCCTCGCATCATTTCTACACGGTCAAATGCTTCCAGTTGTGGAACCGATCCCGTGATGCTCGACATGGGAGCAGGTAAACCATCAATTTCGTAATTGTCATATTCATATCCGCGTGAATAGATGCTTGAACGCCCTGCATCGTTCGGTAATACACGGACCCCCGGTGTACTTCTGCCCAACTCGTCCAGCGTATGAAATGCCTGATCCCGAATAGCATCATGGGTGACTACGTCAACTGATTGAGGGATGTCTCTTAAAAGCGCGGGCGTTTTGCTCCCTACCGTCGCGGAATCCACAGAGTAACCACCACTCTGTTCCGAGGATTCCATACTATAGAGGCGGTTACCTTTCACTGTAATGGTTGAAAAACGCGCTGTGGATGAGGCATTTCCAACTGCTGCAGGTGCAGCGGGGGCTGGCGCAGCAATATGCGATTGTACGTTTCCCCTTGAAGACTGTTCGTCATCCATTGTGTCTGTTTGCTGTGCTAATACAGAGCAGGAGGCGCATAGCAGAGCCGAGCCAAAAAAACAGGGGATGTAGATATTCGCGTGAGTCCTTTTCTGATTATACTGCATGGTAGGTTCCCATTTATTTTATGAATTTTCGTGAATGATAATTATTTTCATTTATAAATGGTAGTCATTATTGATTGTATTTTTGAAATAACCGGTCAACGAAGTGTTGGAGAGGTAGATTGAGATGCCATCCCAAACACAAGCATTCGATCATCCGACGGTAAATAAAACAAAAAAGGAACCATCATGCCTGATTTCCACACCCTCCAAGCCTGGGGCAATGCTCTGTTTGAAGGCGAAAACGTTCTTTTACGAGAACTTCGTGATGATGACTTGCCGATACTGACCACATGGATGAACACCAGCGGTAATGCAATTCTGCAAACGTACCGTGTGGTAAAGCAGCCCACAGCATTACTCGATGACCTGTTGAATAAAGAGCACCGTAACGATTCTGCCTTTGCCTGCGGATATTGCATAACGGACAAAAACGGTCAATTAGTGGGCTCTTTCACTCTGGAAGCTCATGCGCCCATGTACCATATTTTTGAGCTGGGCATCATGATTGGCCCGGGTTTTCAGGGGAAAGGCTTCGGATTCGAAGCATGCCAAATGGCTCTGCGACTGGCGTTTGAGGAAATGCGTGCCTATAAAGTGGCCTTGAAGGTCTGGTCTTTCAACGAGCGTGCCATTCGTTTTTATGAGCGCCTTGGGTTCAAGGAAGAAGGGCGTTTGCGTGCGGTTGCCTTTCATCGTTCGGACTATTTCGATGAGGTGAATATGGGCATGCTGGCATCTGAATATCAGGCCTTGAAAAGTACCCATGAATAATCGGGTTATGCGGCAGTAATCCTGTGTATTGACTGCTAAAATAAGGGGATATGAAAGGAAGGTACATTCGTCCATTACCTTCCCCCAAGACTCTTTTTCATTGCTTCGCTGAAATTGGATATCACCGTGAATCAAGCTGCCTCACCTAACGACATTACCCAACGTGTCATGGAATTACGTCAGAATATCGACGATGCCAACTACCGCTACTATGTCGAAAATGAGGCCGCCATTCCTGATATCGAATATGATCGCATGATGCGGGAATTGCAGGCATTGGAAGCGGAGCACCCTGAGCTTCAGACGGCCGATTCCCCCACCCAGCGTGTAGGTGCGCCTATTTCGGACGGCTTCCTGCCGGTCGAGCATACTGTGCGGATGCTTTCGTTGGACAACGCTTTCGATGATGAGGAGCTGCAAGCTTTCGTGCACCGCGCCGCTGATCGCCTTCACCGTGATGCTGAGTCACTCTCTTTTTGCTGTGAACCCAAGTTGGATGGTCTGGCTGTCTCTCTCATTTATCGGGAGGGTATTCTGGTGCAAGGGGCAACGCGTGGCGATGGCAGCGTGGGTGAGGGCATTACCAATAACCTGCGTACCATACGTTCCATCCCGTTGAAACTACGCGTAGATAATCCCCCTGATGTGCTGGAAGTGCGTGGGGAGGTCTTTATTGGTCATAAAGGGTTCGCTCGGATGAATGAGCGGGCACGTGAAGAGGGTAGTAAGGTCTTTGCCAACCCGCGTAATGCAGCCGCGGGCAGTTTGCGACAGTTGGACCCATCAATTGCAGAGCAGCGTCCGCTTGAATTTTTTGCCTATCAGGTCGCCCAGCTAGAGGGAGAACCCTGGGCCGAGACCCATTCCGCGATGATGGCTCGCTTACGCGAATTCGGCTTTCGTTCCAACCCAGAGCTGGCCATTGTTCAAGGGGCCTCAGGCATTATTCAGTTCTGCCATCGCCTTGGCGAACGCCGCGCGGGGCTGGATTACGATATCGATGGTGCCGTGCTTAAGGTTGACAATCTGGAACAGCAGCGTGAACTGGGCTTTGTCTCACGTGCCCCTCGTTGGGCGATTGCTTTCAAGTATCCGGCACAGGAACAGATGACGCGCTTGAATGATGTCGAGTTTCAGGTGGGGCGTATCGGTACGTTAACACCCGTTGCCAAACTGGAACCGGTACAAGTGGCTGGTGTGATCGTTTCCAACGCGACCCTTCACAATATGGATGAAATACACCGGCTGGGGGTACGCATTGGTGACGATGTGATCGTGCGACGTGCCGGAGATGTAATCCCGCAGATCGTCCAGGTGGTCATGGATCACCGTCCGGAAGAGACACGTGAAATCGTGATGCCGACCCACTGTCCGGTATGTGGTGCAGAGGTCGAACGCCTGGAAGGTGAAGTGGCGGCCCGTTGTTCCGGCGGACTTTTCTGCCCGGCTCAGCGTAAGGAAGCCATCCGTCATTTCTCTAGCCGTAAGGCCATGGATATCGATGGTTTGGGCGTAAAACTGATCGATCTGCTGGTTGAACGCGAATTGATCAAAACACCGGCCGACCTGTTCCACTTACAACGTGACACCTTGGCTGAACTTCCCCGTATGGCGGAAAAGTCGGCTGATAATTTGGTGAACGCCATTGATGCCGCGAAAAAAACCACATTGGCACGTTTCATTTATGCGATCGGTATTCGTGAAGTCGGGGAGACCACGGCACTCACACTGGCTAATCACTTTGGCTCACTGGATGCATTGAAAGAAGCAAGTGTAGAGGCGTTGGTCAGTGTTCAGGATATTGGCCCGATCGTCGCGCATCATATTCATACCTTCTTCCATCAGGAAGAAAACCTGAAAACGCTCAATGACTTACTGGACGCTGGTATTGTATGGCCAGTGATTACCGTGGAAAAACGCGAACAGCCACTGGAAGGCCAAACCTGGGTGCTGACCGGTTCACTCTCGACACTGACCCGTGACGAGGCCAAAGAGCGTTTGCAAGCCCTAGGGGCGAAGGTGAGCGGTAGTGTGTCGAAGAAAACCACGGTGGTTGTGGCAGGTGATGCGGCGGGTAGCAAACTGACCAAGGCACAGGAATTGGGCATCAAGGTCATGGATGAACCAGCCTTCATCGAACAGTTAAGCACCCTGGAAGGTAAGTAAGCATGTCTGAGTCAGGGCGATTTATCGTTATTCCTCCCTCCAGCCTGCCGCAAGAGCTGCGTCATGCGTTACTCGCTGAGTTCGTGACGAGGGAAGGGTACGATACAGCCGACATTGATGAGGGAGTGAGCGTGTGGGTCCATCAGTTGGATGAGCGTGTTCGACGAGGGGAGCTGCTAATTGTTCACGACCTCAACACTGAAATGAGCGAAGTCATGACACCCGAGCAATTGACAGCATTTCAAGCGCAGTAGCCCTTCACAAGATACCGGTTTGGCGTGTGTGAATCATGCTTCCAACCCGCCTTCATGCAATATTATTGCTTTTTCATCATTATTGTTGCTGGCAAGGCAACACTGAATTTCGTATTAAGGTATTATTAATGTTCGGGTGAGTCGGTATACTGGATTCATCCAATCGAGAGTGATTGGACATGGATTAAAGGCTGCGAGAGAGACTTTAACCCAAGTGCTTTAAGGTGTATGTGCGTAATTTGGCCCTTCTTTGAAGGGCTTTTTTTTGGTTATATGAAATATTCTCTCTGAAATTCATCAATGATCATCTTGTTCAATAACAGTATGATCCCATGAAATACGCCATGGGATCATTTCTCATGAGTACTCCAAGAGCTGTTTCTTACCGTGTGATGGGATGATCCTTATACTCATAGGCTTTATCCAGCGCCCGTTTGATATAGTCCTGTGTAATGTAAGGGACAAAACCCAGTCGGTCTCCTTTCTCGAATGACTGGTTGTAGTGTTCCAGAATATCAACGCGCCCCAGCATGGCCAGGGCTGTCAGGTGTTTGACCGGGGCAGATCCTACTACTGTTGTAGGTTTTTTTGCCCATTCGACTATGCAGTCGTAGACATTTTGTTGTTTAGCCCAGCGGATGGCCTCTTCGGACATTTGGAGGACTGCCTTTTCGGTTATTTCAGGGGCTTTTATTCTTATCCCCGGTCTTCTTGCTTTAATGTGATCATAAGAATAGTTAGAGTCACTTATTATACTGTCGATGAGTGAAAATTCTTTTGTAGAAAAAGTTAGAGGACCTCTTAATATTTTCTCATTAGATAAATATTTTATATTGTAAATGATATCTAATATTTTTCCTTCGATTGAATAGTTTGCTATAAATTCAGTTGTTTTTTTTCGATTTTAATTGTCCAGCCTTCTTTTTTTAATATATTACCTATTTCTTGTCTTTTCATTTAAGGATTCCCGGAAATCTTATTATAGAGATTGGTATTCCACTACCAAGTTGCTGTTTTATAGATATTGATGGATCAAGCAATTCTTTCGTTCCTGTTATTCGGAACCATAAGTGTTACCTGCTTTTTCTCTTTCTTCTATCCAGGTGAGTAACTCGTTAACAAGAATTGCTGCCGATTTATACTCTTCTTCCCCATTGTCAAAAAGATAAATTTCTTCAATATCGCCATCATATCCTAATACTTTTTCACGAATATCTGCTTCTTCGATTGCAACTATGGAATGCGCTGAATTTGACAATATAAATTGTAGGTGATGTCCGTCTATTTCTTTAGATAAAAATCTTTTGCAGGCATTCTTGATTTCGTCAACAGAGCTTTGGTATATGAGTTTGTTATTCATTTAAATCTCCTGATAGTTATAATAACTTTTGATGATTTATCTGTTACTACACCTAGGTTGTCCGATGTATATATATACCTTGATTCATTTTTTTGCATGCTAATCCTTTTATTCCCATTGTTCAATATGGATTCAATTAGATTAGGAGATATGCTAAGTCCCACTTTATCTGATCCTGCAGGAGTGCCCAATCCTGATGGTTGCATTCTATCAACAGCATGGCGTGTATATAATAAGTTTCCTATTTTTGCATAAGTTTTATTATCTATTATTACCTTCGGATAATGAGCCCAGCTTGTCCATAAGGAGGGGGTGTAATTTTGGTTTTCTATTGATAATATTCTTATCGCTTTAATTGATGAATTGGTTGCAAATTTCAATAATCCGGCACCATCTGCTCCCGTAAGAGCAATATCAGTTAATAGCTTTCCTGTTTCGAGTCCAGTATTATAAGCTCCTTGAATGCCTGCATGTTCATAGTTGTTTCGTAAATTATCTATTCTCTGCAGATATTCTTGTTTAATGGCATCGCCAAAGACTATCCACCTATCATTTTGGATGATATTTACTAGGCTAGAAAATAACTGTTCTGGATCAGATACTGTATTTAGTATGTTTAATTCGAAATCTACAAAATCTGTAGGAACACCAGCGATAACACCAGCAGCCATAGCACCATTTTGTGTTTGACTTGTAAGTCCCCACTGTATCTCAACTGATGCTTTTTCTTCTAAAGTTTTTGCTTGAGCTAACTCTTGATTCTCTAATTCTTTCTGATGGTGACTTAAATAGTTGTACCTGAAAGTATTTTCCGCTGCTGTAGCCCCACTGTTTGCTCCGCTTGAGGAGTTAGTAAAAACTGCTCCAGCAGTCCCTCCTAATGCTTTTACAAGTTCAGCTTCTTCGTTAGATTTTTGTTCCCAATCTTGGGCTGCAATGACATTATCACCCATTGAGATAGTTGCTAGTTCTGCTGAAAGACTCCCTGCTACAGCTCCTTTGACATTACCTTCGCCAATTTCGGCGCTCATCCCCGCTAGTACTGCATGTGATATAGCTCGTTGAGCAGATCCATCTGCTCCGAAGACCTGCCCATTATCTCCAATAATATTGGCGCCCTCAGCCTGTACCTGGCTGCCGATATTGCCCAATAGAGTATTAACCAGCTCGTTCTTGTAACTACCACCATAAATTGTATGGTTAATGCTGGCCTCTACAAAGGATTCGCCGGCAACCCGTTCGGTTGCATTATCCCAATTACTCAGCATGGGACGTGTCGCGGAGCCGGGCGTAGGAGCCTGATTGAAAAGCGTATTATCCAGTGCCGATAGTGAACCATTAATCGCCATGGCAGAAATGATCGATTTAACGGAACTGCTGCTCCCAAGCTGCTGGAATGTTTTGGAAAGGTTACCTTTATTGCTGACTATATCGACCGCCGCTTCGGAGGTTAACGCAGACATCCCTGCCATACCTGCGCCAGATAGAGCTGCCCCTGTTACCCCTTTAAGCCCGAAGCTTAAGCCGGCACCCAATGTTGTCGTAGATGTTGCAGCTGCGACGGCAATAGCTAGTACTGTACTAACTACAGGATTAAGACTTGTGTGGGTGTGGTTCCAGCTAGTGTAGGCATCCTGGACTTTATCCCACTGAACATCATTGCGATGATTAAGGTCTTTTAGCCATCCAAGTCCTGGCGTGGTAGCCAGTGCATTGACTGCCTGATCAAGGGTTTGACCATCTTTTTGCTTGATGTCGGCAGTTATACCTTGAGCAGCATCAATGGTCAGCTGTCCTCCTGTACTTATATGTGGAAGTTCCCAGGTCTGGTTCTGATAGCCTTTGTTGGTGCTTTTGATATAGAGGCCGGATGTTGATGAGATTGTTTGGTCAAAATCCGTATTTTTCACTGCCTCAAAGTTTATTTTCCCTTGTTGGCTGATGAGCTGTGCATTTTTACCTGCACTAATTTTGCTTGCCTGGTAGGTACTATCATCTTTACTAAGTAAAGTTATATTTTGATTAGCCTTGAAAATAGCAACATGATTTACAATGTCATCATGAGTATGTTCGTAGTGCTTATGTCCAAGTACTCCTCCCAGTATTTTCTTCTTTTTCTTTACCTGATAGTGACTGGTATCTTCCTGGGCCTGAGCAAAAAGAAACCCACCCTGGGCTGCAGCATTAAGATTGCCACCTGTTGAAATTATTTTACTCGCCTGAAATAAAAGGCTTCCCAATGATGTTATGTCTACATCATTTTTTGCCCTAATAAATACAATATTTTGGTTGGTACCTTTCGTATAACCTTTGGGAATGACATGATAATTATGTGCAACGACACTAAACAGTGACGTATCAGCACCACTTGAAATATGAGTGCTACCATCTGAAATAAGCTGCCCACCATGAATATGAATCGATCCATTGGCTGACAGTGTGGTATCTCCTACCGAGTGCAGATGAGTTGTCAGAACGTGGTCATCATAGGAGCCATCAGGACTTTGTGTTCTATATACCAGACTGCCAAGGGTCTCATTCCGTCCGGCAATAAGATTTAGGTTACTGGATGAATTGATATTGCTTGCAGGTAAACTTAGATTTCGACCTGCATCAATATTCACCCCATCACGGCCATAGAGTGTACTAATTTCTTCTGGCGTGCGTGTGATATTGAAATATGACGAGAAGGCCGGATCTGGCTGATAAACAGGTAGGGAAATATCTTGTCCGGCATTTAAATTCAGAGTTCCTTGTGCATTGAGATTTGCATGTGTGAAATTAAGATTATCGCCTGCTGTCAAGCTGAGATCATGATCAGTACTTATTGCATCAGCATTTGAATAACGTTCATTGAAAAGATTCTGGCGATTTGGGTGGGTTAACCCGGGGGCACCCGCCCACTTTTTCAAATAATCGTTGTCAGAGGTGATATTGATATCATCTCCAGCGATCATGGAAAGACTACCTACATGTGTTGCTCCCATATCCTTGAAAAAAATACTTTTTCCTGCCTGAAGAGTCAGCCCAGCTGGTGCGCTTATTTCAGGCATTGATGATTCCTGAGTATCATCAAACATGTTATCAGCACTTGAGAGTGTCAAATTGTCATTACGACTCAAAATATCAATTTGATTACTTGAAAGATCGCTTTGATTGACTGACACCCATCGATCGCCGCTAATCCATAAGGCCTGCCCCGAATGAATATTTGCGGCATTGATATCTACAGGACCTGTTGAGATGATATTGGTGGCATTTGAGGCATTCATCCCGGTGGTGATATGAACATAGCCACTATGCAGCAGTATGGAGTTGGCAGAAACTGAGGTTGAGGGTGCTGGAAGATGTACTTCTCCACCTGGAAGGGCTTCGCGTTCCTGCAAGTGGATTGAGTCACCAAAATCCATGGCGAGTTGATTACCTGCATGAATTGTAGCTGGTAACACGCCTGTTTGAGTCCAGGTCTGATATTGTCCTATTGTGTGCCAGGGAACATATGTCGGATGGTTCTGATAATGAATGAGGGTTTTGTTGGGAACTGATGTTGTCCCTGCCGCCATGGTGTAGGTATTTTCTTGCCCTAGTTTCCATGAATTATTGGTAAGATTTTCGCCTGCTAAATAGAGGTTATTGTTGGCTGTGATAATACTCGCGTCGTTGTCAAGATTGGTTGCATTGATATATGCACTATTGCCCGCTGAAATTTGTGCGGGATTTGTTTGCTGAACGACGACATCCTGATTCCTGGCTGTATTGAAAACAGGATGGCTAGCCATATCGACCTGACCAAACCAGTTGCCTCCAACATTTACTACACCATCTAAAGGCTCTTGATGAACAACTTCGCCATGACTATTAACAAAACTTATTATTCCAACCTGTTTATTCACATTATGTGAATGGGGGACTACACGTTGGGACGAGATTCTAAGTGTCTGTCGCTTGTTATTAAGAGAACTTGTTCTAATTACTACATCGCCAGCTATACTTCGAATGATGCCCGATTGATTGGTAACACTGGTACTTTTATCACCTGTACCATCCTTTTGAATAGTTAGATTATGCTGAGCCTGAATGAGGGCATTATTGCCATTATTATTGACATTGTCAGCTAAAAGGCGGATGTCCCCCTTGGATTTCAGTACCCCATTATTGTTTAAAGACTGTGATATCAGGGTCGCATCATTGTTGGACTGTAGTGTACTACTTGTGGGAATGTTAATAGAGGGCGCTCGGATATTGATATCCTGATTGGATGTCATATTTCCTGCTTGAACAGGGCCAGCGCTTTCAATAGTGATATCATCTTGAGCGGAACTTAAGTTTCCTGTATTGACACCCACGCCATTTTCTGTCGCTATCAATCTTATACGGTCTGCATACATTCCACCTATCGCTGTACTATCAAGTGCTACAGAAGGAGGTTTATACCCTTTTTCGCTACCTAAATCGGTTATTGTTCCCGTACCATAATCCAGATGGTTATGGCCTAGTGTGACATTGAGTTGATGGGCACTCAGGTGTCCCTCTATCTGAGCTACATGAGAGATTAGTTCGATGTAATTTGGAGAGGATCCGTCACGTGATTTGTAGGTTCCTTGAAGTCCATTTGGACCGATAACAATAGTGCCGCGATGGACATCCAGAGCAGCGAGAGCCCCTTGGTTGTCATATGAAGGCTGACCTGTTGTTAATGTTACTCCAGGGGTATTGGTAAATTTACATCCATTACAGGTAATTCCGTTGGGATTCGCTATTAATAAAGCTGCCTTCTGTCCCGCTATATCAACTTGACCGTCGAGTTGAGTAGGGGTATTGCTACTCACTTCATTTATAATTAAATGAGCTGCCCCATGCCTTAAGTTTGGATTTTTAGCAATATTCCCTGCGAGCGCTGAATTACCTGAATTCTTAAGATTGTTAAGAACAATTCCATTTGAATCTATATTGAATTGTTGGTAGGTGTTATGGGAAATACCCTGCTTATTAGGTGTTGCAATATTGACGATTGTATGACCATTTTCAACACGAACAGAAGTATTACTATTTATAGGTGTAATAGCTGCTCCCCATGCAGCTTCAGTATATTGCGAGGTCATTGTTATAATGAGGATGGTCCCCATAAGTCTACGCCAAATATATCCCTGTGCCATCTTTTTCTCTAGTAATAATATGTAGTTAGTTTAATGGTTTGTTTAATTGAGCTAAATTGTGAAATTTATTTGCCAGTACGAAATTAAATGACTGGGGTGCAGAGTAGAGGGGTACGCTATCGGGAATCCAATAGTGATCGATTGGCTTGCATACTTATTATCCAAAGAAACTGAGATAGAAGTACCAAGTATACCTCCGCCCATAACTTGATTTTTTTGAGAATCGATCCATCCGCCATCTAGGGCTGCAGTGATTACAGGCTGACCTATATAATTCGGTATGAAAGAAGGAATCCAGTCTAATTGATTGCGCCAATATCCACCTCGATTGCCAGATAAATACTGATTTATATAACCTCTAACAGAATAATCACCGCCAACAGATAATTGCTGGATATTGTATAAACGTTTTGCAGTTGTTTGAGCTGTTAATGAGGTTGTATAATCCAAATTTTCTTCTATTGGATAGTAGTAGCTGGCCGATAGGGTCCAAATAAGAGGGTGGTTGCTTGGCAATTGATTATTTGATGGTTTTGATATTCCTAATCCACTTATCCCCTGAGTTATTGACGGGTCTAATGTTAGATACCCATTTTTAATCGTTGTTGAGTAGTCAATGCCGACAGTATTTAGCAGTAGGTTAGGGCTGCTTACTGTTAATTTTTGGTGGGCTAGTTCTGTATCAGTGAGTATATGTTGTAGTGAGTCTGTAAAAGTTAATTTTTGATATTTATCTCTAAATAATAATTTATGAATATAAAATTGTTGAGAGTAGTTTTTTTCACTATATGGCCAGGAATGGTCATATTCATCAATGGATTCCAATGAATTACTATTATTCATCTCTAGTCCAAAGGTCCATGCCCCGTAAGGAATCGAAACGCCAGCACTGATATATCGATTATGTGCTTTGGACTTAAATTCCAAGTCACTACCAGCACCCACATTCCATTGGTCAAAGATACCTAATGGAGAGTCCCAGATTAAGTTAATGTTTCCCTCATTAACACCAGTACTCTTTTGTCCCTTGTTATCTGTATCTAGTTCGACTTCGATAGGTATCTTTCTTGATGTTCTTTTAAGGTCAATGATTGAATATCCTGGCCGTGTTCCTGGTTCTATATTGATCGTTACTTGTTCTGAGGGTAGGCGATTAATCTGGTCTAGGCCTTGTTCAATTTTCCTTAAATTTAGTACGTTTCCTTTACTACCAGGAAATAGCATTTTAAGACCAGAGCTAATATGTCCATCCAGCATTATTTTTTCTATGTATCCGGCATCAACATCAAGTGTTAATATACCGTTTTTAACCTGTTGTGGAGGTAAAACTACACGAGAGGTTACGAAGCCTTGAATAATAAGATCATTCGTTGCCTTATTTGCTAGCTGTTGCATATCACCAATAGTGAGGCATCTATTTATATAGTTTTTCTCCCATCGTTGATGCCATCTGTTACCACTATCTATTCCTGCAGTATCATTCCAGTTGAATGTCGATATTTTTTCACAGGGAGAGTTGGTATTATCTAGGACAGAAAGGACATGGGGAGTTGATAATGTTGAGGACGCTAATGATTTTCGTTGTTGTTCAGAGTTTTGTAAAATTGTCTTTTGTCTTTGTTGAATCCACTGTTGATTAATATTATTTAGTAAGGTTTGTCCATATGCTGGAATAGCATTGTATAGAACTAAGAACAATAAAGTGAACGATCTTTTTAATTTCATGAATGTTATGTGAGCTAGGGTTACATTTTTCCACGCTACCGCCATCCACTATTATTCAAGTGGATTAGTGGTAATATGATATGGTCTGTTAGATAAAATCAAGGCGCAGTACTTTATGCATAAAAATGGTATTTAATGTGCACGAAGTATGTAAAAAAATGGAAGGGGCGTATTACTTTATAATATTACGATATCAATCGTATTCAATTAATTGGGTGTTGCACGAGTTGTTTTTGGATTTTAACCAATAGATTATGTAGTGCTCGTCAATTCTTGCTACAGGCAGCCAGGGTCTATGCAAGATACGTTCAATGGGACAGATCCCTAATAAAAAGCACCACTTCAGCAAAATAAGCCGAGTGATGCTTCATAGAATAAAATCGAATTACTGATTTACCCCCAATTGATCCAACACAAACGCATAGGACTCTGCCTGTTCTTCATACCGCTTGTATCGCCCAGACTTTCCGCCATGGCCGGCTTCCATATTCACACGGAAGACAATAGGGTGATCTCCTGTGTTTTCATCACGCAGGCGCGCGACCCATTTCATCGGTTCCCAATATTGTACCTGTGAATCCCATAGGCCTGTGGTGATGTACATGGCAGGGTACATTTGAGGTTTTACGTTATCGTAAGGTGAGTAGCTGAGGATGTAGTCGTAGAACGTCTCTATCTCGGGGTTTCCCCATTCATCATATTCATTGGTCGTGAGTGGAATACTGGGGTCCAACATAGTGGTGACCACATCGACAAAAGGAACATGGGCTTCGATAACGCGATAGTCTTCCGGTGCCTGATTGGCAATCGCGCCCATTAGCAGGCCGCCCGCACTTCCGCCCATGGCAGCCACGCGTTTGGGATCTGCGTATCCTTGTTGGACCAAGGCTCGCGTCACATCAACAAAATCATTGAAGGTATTTTGTTTGTTAAGCAAACGCCCCTGATCATACCAGTGGCGGCCAAGCTCCTCGCCACCTCGAACATGGGCTATGGCGAAGACGACGCCACGGTCGAGCAGGCTGACAATACTGGCGCCAAACGTTGGGTCCATGGAGGCGCCATAGCTTCCATAGGCGTATTGATAGAGTGGGGCGCTGCCGTTTTTCTCAAGATCCTTTCTATAGACCAGTGAGACAGGAACAGACGTACCATCCCGTGCGTCTACCCATACGCGCTCAGTTAAATATTCCTCAGGATGGTAACCGGTGACACTCTGCTGTTTCAGTTTTCTTTGTTCTTTTGTTTTGAAGTTGATTTCGTAAACGGTATTAGGTGAGGTGAGTGAGGTATAGTTGTATCTCAACCAGTCGGTGTGCGCTTCCGAATTGCCGGAAGGCCACATGGAATAGACAGCCTCCTGAGTCGGTACGTAATACTGTTGCCCATCCTTGAGAATAATCCGGATGCGTTCGAGGGCCTTGGAGCGTTCCGAAATCACCAGCGCCTGATCGAACAATTCAATATTTTCTATTTTGATTTCAGGGTCATAAGGGATAAGTGTCTCCCACTGTTTGCGAGAGCGGCTATTTGTAGCGGCGGTCATCAACTTGAAGTTTTCAGCATCATTCGCATTTGTAGTGATAAACCATTTACCATCGAAATGGTCGGCAAAATAGCGCAAACCGCGTTCCCGTGGTGTCAGGGAATTAAACGCTTCGGGCGTATCTGCTGAGGTGGCCTTGACATCGATGGTATCCGTACTGTGGCTCACCAACGTAATGAAACGGTCGTCACGGGTACGGGACAAATGGAGGTAGTAGCTGTGGTCCCCCTCTTCATACAGAAGAATATCGTTTGTGGCCTCGGTCCCTAGTTCATGCTTTTTCACCCGTGTTGTTAGCAGGGTATTGGGATCGTTTTCTATATAGAGCAGGGTGTTGTTATCGTTTGCCCAGACCACATTGCTGGATACCCCAGTAATCTCTTCGGACCACTCTTTCCCTGAAGCGATCTCTTTGATATGAATATGGAACTGGTTACGGCCTACGTCATCTTCGGTCCAGGCCAGTAGCCTGGTATCCGGGCTAACGACGAGGCTTCCAGCTCTGTAAAAATCCTTCCCTTCGGCGCGCTTGTTAAGATCCAGCAGTACCTCTTCTGACGAGAAATCGCCGGCATTGTTCGCCCACATAACCGTCAGGGCATCGACATCATCGGTGGCTTTGCGCCGAGCGACGATTGGATAGTCCTTGCCATTGATGACGCGGTTGTAATACCAGTAGCCATTTCGAAGTGTGGGGACGCTGGTGTCGTCCGGTTGGATACGACCTACAATTTCGTCATACAAGGTCTTTTTGAAGCTGGCCAGTGGAGCAAGAACTTCATCGGCATAATGATTTTCGGCGTTCAGATAGTCGATGACATCCGGGTTTTTACGTTCATCATCACGCATCCAGTAGTAAGGATCATTGCGTTCTGCCCCGAAAGGGGCGGTGACGGTATGGGAATGACGCACTGCATCAGGAGGCGTTATATCAGCCATTTCAGCCGTATCCTTTGAATGAAGGGTGAAAATATTGTGTTTTTTATACTGCAATAAATGGGTGTGAGCCTCACCCTGTTAATGGGTCAGCAATCTGATGTGTTAAAGGTAAATGACCACGTAGTCAGTGTAGCCCAATGGTAAGCCCTCTGATAGTGAGTCATGAAGATTATGCCGATGAAGGCAAAGACGGTCTTATACGGGGTTTCGTGCGTTTTGCTCACGCGTAATGATGTCTCGAATAATGCGCCTGCCGGGATCCAGATGATCGACCAGTGCCAGTTCCATTGGGCTCGGTTCTCCGTTAATGCGGGAGGCAATCAGTTCCCCGCACAAGGGCGCGCTGACCATCCCTCTGGAGCCATGGGCAACATTGATCCACAGGCCTGGGAGCCGCGGCCCCTTTTCAGATGGAATGCGCGTGGCATCCTTGGCTAGCACTGCGTAAAGCTCTTCCCAGCGCTCCTTGTCAGGTGCTGCGCCTGCAAACGGTGATTTATCAGGACTTGCGGTGCGAAGGCTGACGCGGTTGTCAAAATCTGTCAGTGGCCTTTTTGTAATATCCAATGCTTCACACAATACCGGTACTGCCTGGTTGATCGTCTGGATATTGTATTCAGTATCTTTGCTACATGGGGTTATATCGGTGCAATTGGGCGTGAATGTAGCGCCAAATATTAGCCTGTGTTGATACGCTGGAGGAAGGTATCCTTTCCCGCAAATTACACTTTTCAGTGCAGGTAAGCTTGCTGAGGTTTGCCCCTCTATTGCCTTTTCAGTATTTCCCTTTTTTTCCCTATCCAACGGCAGCTCGGTGACCTGCCCGCGAATGGGTTGTAGAGGCAAGTGATTCATTTGTTCGACCTGCGTCGCGGCATACGCAGTGCAAACGACGACTTGATCGAACCTCATGGTCTGCTGGTTATCCAGTGTGAGTACCCATTCATCTTCTCCGCGGGTAAGCCCTGTGATCGCGTGCTGCTGAAACGTGATGTTTGGATGCAGGTGCACATCATTACTGGACAAGGCGTCTTCTATCGATGAAATGGTGTCCTGCCTTGCAAAATCATGGGTGGGAGAGGGTGCAGACAGCAGTCGCTTACAAAAAGCACGTGGTGACAGCCATCCGCCCAGTGGATAAAAAAGTGCCTGCCGGATATGGGAGAGATCCGTATTGGCAATTCGTGATGCTTCCTTCGCGCTGACACCCATGACAATGGCATCGGGCAATGACTGTCTGAGAAAGCGTTGCTGGCGCTCTGCCTGCTGGTCATTTGTGGCGATATCAAGCGTTCCACAGGCTTGCCACCATGTGGCGTGCGGTGCCAAACGGTGTAACAGGCGATTTACATAGAGCAAGCCTGACAAATAGAAGCGACTTTGCAGGTTAGGTTTGACCGCCAGTTTGATATAAAGCGCTGCCTGGTGATTGCCAGATGCTTCATGTGCAATCCCCTTGGGATCGAATAAGGTGACGTGATGCCCTCGCTGTACCAGTGCATGCGCGGTACTGCACCCTGCAATTCCGGCCCCCATAATGGCAATATTTTGGGGGCATTGTGCTGGGCCGGGAGTATCATCGAACCAGGGCGTTTTTTGCCTGCGCGAGTCTTCAGTGGGGTGAGAAATGTAGCCTCTCAGCATTTCCCGCTTTCGGCCATAACCCTTTACCTTCTCGACTTCGAATCCAGCGCTTTTGAGCCCCCGTTTGACGATGCCCGCCGCCGTGAAGGTTGCGAAAGTGGCCTGTGGTTGACTCAGTCGCGCCATTGCCTGAAAGAGGGTGCCCTGCCACATGTCAGGGTTTTTGGCAGGGGCGAAACCATCCAGAAACCATGCATCAACTCGCCCATCCATTTGAGAGAAACGCTCACTGGCTTCACCAAAATAGAGATCCAGTGTAAAACGCTCATTTAATGTTAATCGATGAACGCCCACCACCGCGGGCGGCCATTGGGCAACCAGCTGTTGTGCCACTTCTGCATATTCGGGCCAGGCATCAAGGGCACGTTGAAGGTCTTCTGCTGTCATTGGAAAACGTTCCACCGAGACGAAATGCAGCCGCGCATTGGTGGGTGCCTGCTGTTGGAAGGTTTCCCATGCGCAAAGTGCATTTAATCCGGAACCAAAACCAGTTTCTGCTATCACGAAAGGACGTTGTTCATTCCACGCGGCAAACCGCTCATCCAGATGATTATGATGAATGAACACATGTTCCGTTTCACGACGACCATCCTCGCGGGAAAAGTAGACGTCATCAAAATCGATGGCTTCGGGTGAACCTTCCTGCCAACGCAGATTCGCGTTTTCGAGCGTTTCCAACGGGGCAAGGGGAAGGGAAGAGTGAGTCATGGAGATACTGACACCGGATTGGATTCAAAGGAGCGAAGTTCGCGTTGGCACATGATCCTCAAAGGACTTGGCTGGATGGAATTGTAAGAGATTGATACTCGAAAGAATAGAATATCGCGCGAAGAAGAAAGAATGGCAGCTACACAGTGAGGGCATCGTGGTTGGTTTCGAGGGGGCATGTTGAAAATGAATGTCTAAAAAATAAACACTTTCTGCGAGCCAACCACCACTGCCTGCTCAGGAGAGTTATTCCGTGATGCTTTCACAAGGTTATCCACAACTAATGTGCATAAAGCAAAAGGTGTGTACAAACACCTGATCAAAAGCATGTGTACACACCTGGTATGCCTCTCATGACGGATTTTCTCCGGGATGACTACCGGCTAAAGAAGGCATCCGAATCCATACTGACCACTAGTTAAGGCAATGCAAGAATAAAGGGTTTTACGCTGGTAGATGCATAGACCCCCGCATCATTGTAGGGATCAGCATCGGCCCATTTCTGAGCATCTTCGAGGGAATCAAACTCGGCGATTACCGTGCTTCCAGTAAAGCCGGCATCGCCGGGCGTAGTGCTGTCAATGGCAGGATTAGGTCCAGCCGCAATCAAACGCCCTTCCTCTTTCAGTTTTTCAAGACGTGCCAAATGTTTTGGACGTGTTTCGAGGCGTTGTTTGAGCGTATCTTTTTTGTCTTGACTTACAATGGCGTAATACACAGTGATGTCCTCTTGAATGGATGGGTTATGGCAGCAACGGACTGAAGCGTTCAGCCTCAGCTTCCACTATTATTGGGAGCATGCCGCGCGATATAGATACCCTGGCCAATAATAAAAAGAAAAGTAAGGCCAAGCATGCCGAATAGTTTAAAGTTTACCCACACATTTACGCTAAAGAAGGTAAAGACAAGAATATTGACGATGCCCAGAATGACAAAAAACAGCACCCAGGCCATGTTCAGACGTGTCCAGACTGCTTGAGGAAGGGTGACACTCTTTTCCATCATTCGCTGCACAATGGTCTTGCCACCGTGTTCTCCCCGATTCCACAGGGGCGCGATTAAAAAGGCGAGTGCAAACAACCAGTTCACTACCGTGGGCTTCCATTTGATAAAATTGCCATCATGGAAAATGACGGTCAGCCCACCCAACACGATGACTAACCCCAGCGTGACAAGACTCATCTTTTCTACACGCCGCTGCCACCACCAGGTAAAGAGTACTTGTAGCAAGGTAACAGGGATCAGCACCGCCGTAGCCACTATCAGATTCTTGGTGAATTGATAGACGATGAAAAAGACAATGATTGGGAGGAAATCAACCAACAATTTCATTCTGAGAGATTCTCCTTGCGCCCTCGCGCATTAAAACAAATGATAAGGTAGCGTCTGGTATGGTCAGGGGCATGGGCGTGGCGGCCCAGCGTATATTCTGTAAAGGCTGTGTTCGTGCTTTTATTCAATGAATTTTGCAAGGTTTGTCGTCAAGACCCTATGCGCGATTGATAAAATGCCTGAACGAAGTGCCTCGAAAGGGTAACATTTTACCCCAAGTGCTGCTCGTGTGTGAGACAACAGAATGCAGATTAAGGTTCTCTTTATCCTGACCCCACGCCTTTCTGTATACTGGATACTATGAAAGAGCGACTTTTCCCCAACAAAGTTGATGTGATGACTGATTCCGCTAGCCTTATAACACCTCTTCCTCCCTTACCTTCTACTATAGGGCCCGCTATGCCGGCACTGGATCTGCATATGCACAGTACGGCATCGGATGGCTTGCTGGCGCCTGCAGCCCTTGTACGCTACTGCGCAGAGCATCAGGTACGTTGGGTGGCGTTGACGGATCACGATACGCTCGACGGCATACCGGAAGCCCGCCAGGAGGCGGAACAGCAAGGGGTAGCTTTACTGGCCGGGGCTGAAATCTCCTCCCAGTGGGGGAACATGGGTATTCATGTAGTGGCATTATTGCCTCAGGGGGAGTCTGCCGCATTGGCGCCTTCCTCTGTCATGGCTCATGCGTTCACGATTTTACAGTCAGCACGCGAAGCTCGCGCAGAAAAAATTGCCCAGCGCCTGGAGAAAAAGGGGTTGCCCGATGCCCTCGAAAAGGCACGTGCTCTGGCAGGTGGGCGAAGTGCTGTTGGGCGTCCCCACTTTGCGCAGGCCATGGTTGAGGCAGGTTTGGTGCCCGATCATAAAGAGGCGTTCAAACGCTATCTGGGCGCCGGTAAAGTGGGGGATATCAAAACCTTGTGGCCGAGCTTGCAGCAGGTGGTGCAGTGGATTGTTGAAAGTGGTGGCATTGCAGTACTGGCACACCCTCTGCGTTATGGGCTAACGCGCCGCCGCCGCGGGCTATTGCTGGATGATTTTGTGGCGGCCGGCGGTCAGGCAGCTGAACTGGTGAGCGGGTTTGAAAACAGTGACAAGATTCGTGATCTGGCACGCCAGCTTCATGAGCGTCAGCTTTATGCCTCCTTTGGCAGTGACTTCCATCGCTTTCAGGGGCCTTTTGCGCCGGGGCGCTATAGCCCGATACCTGAGGTAGCGGTACCGCCTGTATGGACGCACCCTCTGCTTGCACCGTGGTTCGAAGCGCATACGACTACCTTTGAAGGGAAAGGCATTTGATCACGAATGAACTTTAACAGCTTGAGGAAACCGTTATGAGCCAATACGTTCAGATCCACCCCAAGAATCCGCAGCCTCGTTTGATTGATCAGGTGGTTGATCAGGTACGAAAAGGCGCTGTCATTGCCTTCCCAACGGATTCGGGATACGCGCTCGGTTGTTCATTGGGAGAGAAAAAAGCGATTGATCGTATCAAGCAGCTGCGTCAATTGGATGATAAACACAACTTCACGCTGGTATGTGCAGACCTTTCGGAGATCAGTACCTACGCGAAAGTGGATAATGCGGTGTTCCGACTCCTCAAGGCACATACTCCGGGAGCTTATACCTTTATATTGGAGGCGACCAGCGAAGTACCACGCCTCCTGTTACATCCCAAGCGCCGCTCTATCGGTGTGCGTATCCCTGAAACGCCCATCGTACGCGACTTGATTGCCACACTGGGTATGCCCTTGATGAGTGTGACTCTTATTCCCCCGGGTGAAGAACTCCCCATGACAGATGCCGAAGATATTGAAGAACGCTTTGGGCATCAGATCGATATCGTCATCGATGGTGGTGCCTGCTCGTTTGATCCGACTACCGTGGTGGATCTACGTGAGTTACCGCCGGAAATTCTGCGTAAAGGAAAGGGTGATACCACTCCCTTTGAATAAAGGCGGGTTTGCAGCAGTTATCTGTAAACACAGTTATGTGGAAATACAGGCCAGTAATAGACAGCCTGCCAATCACGGAGGCTATCCCTCTCCCCGGGTATCAGGGGAGAGGCATGAGCGCTGGTTATTGTTCGCCCGTGTTTATGAGCCAGAGGACAGTGACCAGGGCCAGGCCATGGCGCCCAAATGGCTGGAAATCTGACATCCCAGGCTTTTGAGCATCGGGTACCATGGGTATGGCTCAGCTCGAACACAGCCTGTTTCAAGGATTGTTCGTTAGGTATCCGGCAGGGGCTTCAGGAGGCCAAACGTCGAGCCAATGACATCATCTTTTCACCGAAAGGCTGCTTTAACTGCCAATCGGTTACCGCCAGTTGACTGGCCAACCATTCGGCTTCTGCATAATGTTTGTTCTTGCCGAGTGCTTCAAATGCAGCTTTGGCAAATGCAAGTGCGGGTTCCGGTTGGGCGCTATCCTGCGCGGTATCCAATCCGGCGATTGCGGCAGCAAATAGTGCATTGACATCGGTGGGAAGGCTTTCCGGTAATGGTAATGGTTTCATCAGGGCGGCAGCACGGCTGGCCTTGCTTGCATTGGCAGGGCGTGCGGCTACCTGATGGGTGATCTCTTCAGCCAATGACCATAAAATGTCGGGTTCGCCCTTTTTCAATTCCAGCTCGACTTCATTGATAGCGCGATGGGTATCGCCCACGGAAATAGTCCCCTGATCAATGGCTAATTCGACAAGCGCGCCTTTCCACTCCAGAGTATAGGCGAGTCGTTTGAAATCGGTAATAAACACAGGTTCGAGCTGTTCAAGTACTGTTGAGTCAGAGAGTATTTGAAGCGCGGGTTGCTCATTGCCCTCACTTTCCGCCAAGGCTTTTAGCACATCAAGATTCAGCACATCCTTTGTTGTTGCCCATTGCCACTCACCTCGTTGGCTAAGCCCCCCTGTGCTTCTGCCGGCGCTTTTCAGCGTCTGAGTAAAACTGTCGTATTCACCTTTACGTAGCCTGAGGGCCAGTTTGTGATTGCGTAAGGCTGAATCAGGTGTATCGAAGTAACGGTTTCCCAGCGTCATACGTTTCAATGTGGCGGATGCCAATAAAGAGCTATGAGCCAATTGTTCAGCCGCGTCTTCCCCAAGCGCCAGTTTTAGCTCGATCTCTTCATTTGTTGCATTCGTATGGGGGCTTGTCATGGTTCTGGCTCCTTTGAGCAGCTGCCTTGTGTGGAATTTTCAACGATATACAGAATGGGGCCTATTATAGAAGCTATTGAATAGCGATTGGCAGAGGGCCAGTCGATCCGACCCTTTAACGCGACGAGCCTCATGTCCGGTATGATGGTGTGAAGTTTTGCTCTAAAGATTTGCTGTGAAAATTTTTGTGAAAACGCGGGTATTAACGTTTCATAATAAATTCGGCGTGGTGAGTTTTTGCAGTATAACGAATGCCCGGAACAGATAAACCGTTGGTATTGTGAATGTCTAGTGAGTTTTGGGTGGCATAAATAGCGAGCTGACGATACGCCTGCATGGGATATATATTCACTTTGCCAGTGTTCATGTAAGATGATCCAGTATTGCGGCATTCCGGGTGAGCCCCCCTGTTAATAGGGTAGAGCATCACATGAAGCACTCAGGTATGACTGCTGATGGTGTCATCCATCAGGTGTCCTCCTGAAGTCCGTTCATCCTCTATGTAAAAGAGCCTTATTCGTGGAAGAATCGTTCGACTTTGCTGCCTGGTTTAGGGGTAGTGCTCCTTATATCGACAAGCATCGTGACAAAACCTTTGTTGTGCTGATAGAAGGCGATGCCCTGCATGGCGGTGGTATCGATCTTCTGGTTCAGGATATCGCCTTGCTCCACACGTTAGGGGTGAGGCCCGTGCTGGTTTATGGTGTACGTGAAGCCGAATTTCAGCAGGCGCTCTGTCATAACAGCAGGGATGCTGACGCTCGGGAGGCAATTGATCGCCGTATCCAACATGCTGTGGTGGATGGGGAGGCCATGAAACTTCTTGAAGCCGAAGCCAATCATATGCGGACGGTGTTGGAGTCGCGTTTCTCTGTTGGGCTGCCCAATACGCCCATGCATGGGCTTGATATCGTTACCATCAGTGGCAACCTGGTGATGGCAAAACCGTTCGGGATTCGTAACGGAATTGATTTTTCCCACGTGGGCGAAGTGCGAGGGGTACGTACGCAGGCCATTAAGCAGTTGCTCGACCAAAACATGGTGGTGCTGATCCCCCCCTTGGGACATTCAAGTACAGGCGAGCTTTTCTATATTGATCCGGCCGATGTCGCTTGTAGCGTTGCTGTTCAGCTAAAAGCCGAAAAACTGATCCTGCTTGGGCGTGATGAAGGCTTGAAAACACCGGAAGGGCATTTGATTCGTGAATTGGGTCCGCGCGATGCCGAGCAGATTCCTCCGCAGGAAATCACTAGCCCTGAGTTAGCACGCCATTTGGCCGCTGCCTGCTCCGCTGCACAACAAGGCGTGGCACGAACTCACCTGTTGAGCTGGCATGACAGAAATGCCCTGTTGAATGAATTGTTCACCCGTGACGGTGTGGGCACGATGATCAGTAGTGAGCGTTATGAGCAGCTCCGAGGCGCACGTTTGTCTGATGTGGCCGGTTTGCTGGAATTAATGCGTCCATTGGAAGAGAAGGGGATTTTGATTCACCGCTCACGTGAACGCCTCGAAGAGCAAATCCATGATTATCGGGTGATCGTCAAGGATGGTATGACGATTGGGTGTGCCGCCCTGCATCCTTATGATGCAGAAGCCAAAGGGGAATTGGCCTGCCTGGTGGTACACCCCGATTATCGTGGTAGCACCCTGGGGGAGCGTCTGCTTGGCTCGGTGGAAGAAGAGGCGCGCCAGCGGGGCATCACAGCCCTTTTTGCATTGACGACCCATACCAGCCACTGGTTTCTTGAGCATGGTTTTGCCGAGGGTAACGTGGATGATTTACCCCCGCGGCGTTTCGCCAACTACAATGTTGAGCGAAATTCCAAGATTCTCTTGAAGCATTTGTCACCGTCATCATGATTCACGAAACGACTATTTACGCATCCCTTCTGGCAGGGCAACGCTTTTCGTATTTGAGGAGAACCTGATGAGTAACACCTCGCGTGCGCAAAGCACCCGCAAAACCAACAGTAATGCCCCCAGCCGTTCCTTGTTACGTTTGGTACTACTCGGCTTTCTTGTGGCTATTTTGCCAATCCTTGTACTGATCTATAGGGCAGGGCACGACATCTCCATGCTCTCTTCCCATGGTGAAATGACGGCGCGTCAGTCTGTCAACGATACCCGCCGTGCCCGTACACTGGTCAATATGGGGTACGAAATTGAACGTATCATTCGGCAATATGCTGTAGTACAGAATACCAGCCTTTTGCAGACCTACCGTGATCGCGTGGTTCAGTTCAACAGCATCTATACAGAGCAAATGAAGCATATCCATACGTTTGATCATCAAGAGGATATCGAAAATGCGATCAGGCAAATGCAGGATTTTGCCCAAACGCCGACCAATGTTCAGTCCGTGTTATCACTGTTTCCCGCTATCAACAACCAATTGTATGAGTTGGAAATACTGACCAATACCCAAGTCGATACGCACCTTCAGAACATGCGCCTGCGTGCGCAGATGACCTACTCAGCGCTGTGGATTTTACTGGCGATCACCCTGTCACTGACGTTGGCCGCCATCATCTTTTTCACTTGGCGCATAACCCGCCCGATTCAGCAGCTTGAGTCTCGTATTCTCTCCCTTGGCACCAATCGTCGTACTGACCGGGGGGAAATCAAGGGCCCTGCCGAATTCTCGCACTTGGGGCACCGTCTGGATTGGTTGGGCGATCGTCTGGATGAACTGGAAGCACAAAAACGCCAGTTTTTACGCCATATGTCGCATGAATTGAAAACACCCCTGGCAGCGATTCGTGAAGGGGCAGGGCTGTTGGAAGAAGGGATTGTAGGCGAACTGACGGAGCGCCAGCGCGAAATCATCATTCTGATCGATAACAGTAGTGCTGAACTTCAGATCATGATCGAGCAATTGCTGGATTACAATCGTGTCCAACAAAACCAAATGCTTACGATAACCCGTTTCGATGTAGTAACATTGGTTCACGAAATTATAAACAAGCATCGGCTGGCCCTTGAGGGTAAACGGCAAAAACTGGAAGTCCCGCGTCGGCCGGTGTATTGGCAGGCTGACCGTATCCGTACAACTCGTGTCATCGACAATCTGATCTCCAACGTCGTGGCATATGGCGATGATCAGGGCATATTGTGGGTGCGTGTCTGGACAGATGAACATTCGCTTCATCTGGAAGTGGCCAATAGCGGTGAGCCCATTGCCAAGGAAGATGGTGAGCACCTGTTTGAACCTTTCTATCAGGGGAATTCTACCCGTAAAGGGCCATTGAAAGGGTCTGGTATCGGGCTTTCGGTGGCGGCAGAGTGTGCTCAGATTCAGGGTGGTACTTTGGAATTGGTCGAGGAGGCAGAAGAAGACGTCTGTTTCCGGCTGACATTGCCCAAGGCAGAGCTGGGCGAACAGGCGACTTCACAAGGCAACCTGGAAGAGAAAGCAGGGTAGAGCTTATCCACAGCCTTGTGTTTATGGCGGCTTTCCCTTGCAGTTGGTTTTAAAAACTGTTTTTCGAACAAAATGTTGAGCAAAGTCGCCCCATGTTGTTCGCACATTCAAATACTGATAGGTCCTAAAAACGGCCGGTTGAGTTTGGATGAAACACGAAGCAATGTCCGCTGAGCACCCCTTTTATTGTTCAGTTCTGGATTGCTCATCAACACTCACATCAAACGCACAGCATTTATTATCAAGAGATTGCTCATGTTTTTACATCAATATCTCAAATCCTGTACTTCAGTCGCCGTTATTGCGGCCAGCGCTGTTTTTCTTGGCGGTTGTCAGACCATGTTTTCGGGGGGAAGTGGCTGTGAATCTCGTGGTGTTCCCACTCTAAATGAAAATCAGTGTTTACTACCCAGTTGGGTGAATTTTGCGCGCCAATCACAACAAGCGGATGATCACTGGCGTAGTGTCGTGTTGTCACACATGAGCGACAACAGCGTGCGCGCGCAGCTGGTGCGGGCAGTTGCGTTGAGCTGGGCACCACAACATCGCCAACTTGTAGATGCCAACCAATTGTACCGTCATGTAGAAGATGACGTACCTGATGCGCTGACGCCATTGGTAAAGCTACTACACCACGATGTGAATGAGCGTGTTGATATCAATACTCAGCTCAACAACGCTCGATACTCCCTGAGCTCAAACCGACAGTCACAGGCAGCACAAATTTCAGCACTTCAACAGAGTAATGAAGAGTTGAAACACAAGCTGTCTGAAATGGCGAATATTGAGGCCTCGATGGATAGACATCGTACCCAATAACTGCAAAGGAAAGGAAAAATAGCTTACCTTTTATTGGTACAGGTAAGCGTGGTATCGGTTTGTCATGGGTTCGGTTTCAATATTCAATAGTGACTTGTGTACCTGACTCATGATGAAGGGGATCAGTGGTTCTCTTTATCGATATCTACTTTCTTGTCTAGAACGGTCAATCTGAGCTTTCCGCTTCCCAACCGTGCAGTGACATACTCCCCAACCTCGACCTCTTCGGCCTTGCGAATGATATGATGGTGTTCGTTTTCGAGTACCGCATAACCGCGTTTCAGGGTTGAAAGAGGGCTGGCAATATCCAACCGTTGAATCAGATTGCCTAACCGTGTGGAAGCCGCTTTCAACGAGACATCTTCAGCACGTTTCAACCTTTCATCCAGTTGAGTCAATATTCTTCGCTCACGTAAAAGAATCGCTTCAGGCGTATTCATCAATCGATGATATAACTGTGTTAGCGTTTCCTGCTGAGCACGCAACAGGCGAAGAGGGGATTGCCGTGTTAACCGCTGCGACCATTGATCAACCCTGCGGCGTTCCTGTTGCAAACGCCTTTCCTGCGCACGGTGAAGCCTTAGTGCGAGAGAATCCAGCCTCAGGCGTTGCTGTTCCAACTGATGCTTTGGATGGCGAAGGCGGGCGGTCAGGTAATCGACCTGTTGCTGATAGCGATCCAGCTTTGCCCGCTGAGCATTCAGCAACCGGTGGGCGAGTTGAGCCAGGCGGCGGCGATAATCACGCCGATCCGGTGTTAATCGCTCTGCTGCAGCCGAGGGCGTTGGCGCACGTGAATCCGCAGCAAAATCAGCGATGGTGGTATCGGTTTCATGTCCAACCGCCGAGATCACCGGAATGGCAGAAGCATGTATCGCGCGGGCCAATTGTTCATCATTGAAACACCATAGGTCCTCGAAACTCCCCCCGCCACGCGTGATTAATATGGCATCGTATCGCCCCACACGATTGGCTAGTGCCAGCGCCTTAACCATCTGCTCGGCGGCCTGAGTGCCCTGAACCTGGACTGGAATCAGCGTGATCGAGAGCCATGGCCAGCGAGCATTGACCACGCTCAGGATGTCCTGAAACGCGGCCCCCGTCGGGGAGGTAATCACCGCCAGCTGGTGCGGAGGGTAGGGAATATCCCTTTGATGAGCGAATATACCCTCGCTTGCCAGCTTCTCCTTCAATTGTTCCAAAGCTGCCAATAGCGCGCCGCGACCGGCTTCCTTGATTGCTTCGACGATCAGCTGATAATCACCCCGTGGCTCGAAAAGGGATACCTGTGCATGAACGCGGACTTGCTGACCTTCACGCAAGGGAGCACTGACCTTGTGAGCATGTTGGCGAAAGAACGCACAGCGCACCTGCGCCTTGTCATCCTTCAAGGTGAAATAGGAGTGCCCGGAACGGGGCTGAGAGAGTGAGGAAATTTCCCCTTCAATCCATAACCGTTTGAATTCCCCTTCCAGAAGCATCCTGGCACGCTGGTTGAGCGTGCTGACAGTAATGGCATCGGCGTCCTCGGTAGCAGAGGCCTCTGTCAGCGCAGGATCACGGAAGCGGTCAAGGAAGGAGGGCATGGGAAAATAAAGCCTTTAAGTGTGGCTGAAAGAGGACTCAATTTTGGCAACGAGTCATCCTGCTTCATCTTACAGCGAAGTATGCCGTATGGCACGCTACTGGTACAGGTGTATAAGCCCTAAATTATTCGATCACCTGGAAGTAGGGGCTGCGCACTGATAAATAGACCAAAGGACTTATAATCCTCTGCCCAACGATTGAGAAACCCTGCCTGTTTCGTTATAATACGCCATTAACTTTTATATTGAATATGCCCATGACGACTCAGGCCACTTATACATGCTTCCCATTGCCCGGCAAGGCTCGGGGGGAAGGCGTGCGGGGCCTGAGCAGGCACCCAGAGGTGCCGCGCCTCCCTTCGGGGCGTGTGGTCATGGGTCACCACGAGCCGGTCACTTTCCTTGCGCCACTACGCGCCTTGAAAGCTGACCGGCTCGCTGCATTAGCCCCCCGAATTTTTGGTTATCAGTGGCAGCGATGGCCCCACGGTTCTCCACCGCCGCTGATCACCCAGCCGTTTTACAGACACTGAATTTTAACCACTAGCATTGGACCTCTATCATGTTACGTATAGCCCAGGAAGCTCTTACGTTTGACGACGTATTACTCGTACCCGGTTATTCCAACGTTCTGCCCAAGAATGTCAGCCTTAAAACGCACGTAACCCGTGGTATTGCGTTGAATATCCCGCTGCTCTCTTCTGCCATGGATACCGTGACTGAAGGTCGCCTGGCAATTGCCATGGCGCAGGAAGGCGGGCTGGGTATCATTCACAAGAACATGACCGTGGCTCAGCAGGCCGCAGAAGTGCGCAAAGTGAAGAAGCATGAAAGCGTTATCGTCAAAGACCCCGTCACGGTTTCTCCTTCTTTGAAGCTGAAAGAACTGCTGGCCATGGCTGATGAATATGGCTACTCCGGCTTCCCTGTGATTGACGGTGAGAAACTGGTCGGGATCGTCACTGGTCGTGACATGCGCTTCCTGCCGGAAGAGGGCGATGACGTAGCCGCCATCATGACAACGCGTGATCGTTTGGTCACCGTCGAAGAGGGCACCTCTCTCGATGTTATCAAAAGCAAACTGCAAGCGAATCGTATCGAGAAGATTCTTGTGGTGAACGGCGATCGCCTCGTCGGGCTGGTCACCGTTCGTGACCTTGAAAAGGCACGTACCTACCCGAATGCAGCCAAGGACGATAATGGCAGCCTGCTGGTCGGTGCAGCTGTTGGTACCGGCGCGGATACCGAAGACCGCGTCAAGGCACTGGTCGAAGCAGGCGTTGACGTACTGGTCGTTGATACGGCACACGGTCATTCACAGGGCGTACTTGATCGCGTGAGCTGGGTGAAAGAACACTTCCCGCAAGTCCAGGTCATCGGTGGAAACATTGCGACCGCCGCCGCCGCCAAAGCGCTGGCTGAAGCGGGCGCAGACGGTGTTAAAGTCGGTATCGGCCCGGGCTCGATCTGTACCACACGTATCGTGGCAGGGGTGGGTGTTCCACAGATTACTGCGGTGGCTGACGTTGCCGAAGCTGTCAAACCTTACGGTATTCCGTTGATTGCCGATGGTGGCATCCGTTTCTCCGGTGATATCGCCAAAGCGATTGTGGCAGGGGCTCACTGCGTCATGGTCGGAGGCCTGCTGGCCGGTACCGAAGAAGCACCCGGTGAAGTCGAGCTCTATCAGGGGCGTACTTACAAAGCCTATCGTGGTATGGGCTCCATGGGCGCCATGTCCCAGAGTCAGGGCTCTTCCGACCGTTACTTCCAGGACAAAAATGCGGGCGTTGAAAAACTGGTGCCAGAAGGTATCGAAGGGCGTGTTCCTTACAAAGGTGCCATGACAGCCATCGTTCACCAGTTGATGGGTGGACTGCGTGCTTCCATGGGGTATACCGGTAGCGCTTCCATCGAAGATATGCGTACCAAACCCGAGTTCGTCAAAATCAGTGCGGCTGGCTTCGCCGAGTCCCATGTTCACGACGTACAGATCACCAAGGAAGCACCCAACTACCGCGGCGCCTAAGCGCTGCGGGTTTCGCGCCCCATTGGACATCTCTTTTATCATTGAACGGACGCTGACATGACCGACATTCATTCCGACAAGATCCTGATTCTGGATTTTGGCTCCCAGTACACCCAGCTGATTGCCCGCCGTGTGCGTGAAATTGGTGTTTACTGCGAAATTCACCCCTTCGACATGACCGAAGAGGATATCCGTGCCTTTGGACCGAAGGGCGTTATCCTCTCCGGTGGCCCTGAATCCGTCACGGATCTGGGTTCCCCCCGCGCACCTGAAAGTGTGTTCGAACTGGGTGTCCCCGTCTTCGGCATCTGCTATGGCTTGCAGACCATGGCCCAACAGCTGGGCGGTGAAGCGCAGGGCTCCAACAAGAGCGAATATGGTTATGCTCAGATCGAAGTTACTCACCACGATGGCCTGTTGCATGGCATCAATGACCATTCGGATGAAGAAGGGCGCCCACGCCTTGACGTCTGGATGAGCCACGGCGATAAGGTCGCCCGTGCACCCGCAGAATTTACCGTGACTGCCTCTACCCCCAGCTGCCCGATCGCGGCCATGGCATGGGAAGAGAAAAAATTCTACGGCGTCCAGTTCCACCCCGAAGTAACACACTCCCTTTCAGGCAAGAAGATCATTGAACGCTTCGTGGTCGGCATTTGTGACTGTGCCCAGTTATGGACACCTGCCCGCATCATCGACGACCAGATCGCCCGCGTACGCGAACAGGTCGGTGATCGCAAAGTCCTGCTGGGCCTCTCAGGGGGTGTTGATTCTTCCGTCGTTGCCGCACTCCTGCATCAGGCGATTGGCGACCAGCTGACATGCGTCTTCGTCGATAATGGCCTTCTGCGCAAGAACGAAGGTGATCAGGTGATGAAAACCTTCGCCGATCACATGGGCGTTAAAGTCATCCGTGCAGATGCCGAAGATCTCTTCCTGGGCAAACTGAAGGGCGTTAACGACCCTGAAGAGAAACGAAAAATTATCGGTAATACCTTTATCGACGTTTTTGATGCGGAAGCCGAAAAACTGACGGATGTTGAGTTCCTCGCGCAGGGCACTATCTACCCCGATGTAGTGGAATCTGCCGCCACCAAAACCGGTAAGGCCCACGTCATCAAATCCCACCATAACGTGGGCGGCCTGCCTGAAGACATGAAAATGCAGCTGGTTGAGCCACTGCGTGAACTGTTCAAGGATGAAGTCCGCAAAATTGGTGTCGAACTCGGCCTGCCTCACGACATGGTTTACCGCCACCCCTTCCCGGGACCGGGCCTTGGCGTACGAATTCTAGGCGAAGTGAAGAAAGAGTATGCCGACATCCTGCGTGAAGCCGACGCTATCTTTATTGAAGAACTGCGTAACTCCGGATGGTACGAGAAAACCAGTCAGGCGTTTGTCGTCTTCCTGCCGGTGAAATCCGTCGGTGTCGTCGGGGATGGTCGTCGTTACGAGTGGGTAGTATCACTGCGTGCCGTCGAGACCATCGACTTCATGACCGCACGTTGGGCGCATTTGCCCTATGAGCTGCTGGAAAAAGTCTCCAATCGCATTATCAATGAGATTAGCGGGATTTCACGAGTGGCGTATGACGTGAGTAGTAAACCGCCTGCCACGATTGAGTGGGAGTGAGGGGTTATCACGGTTTGTTGAATGATTAAATAAAATACCATTGATGATGGAGCGTCCATTGTCAGTGGTATTTTTTATGATATGCAGAAAGCTTTCTGTGCAAAGAAAATATCAGTGCCAGAACTAGGGTAGGTGATGCCAACCCAGGTACTGAAATCGCTTCCGTTATACATCGAAGCACCTATTAGGATCTATTGTTATGAGTACTCTTCCTCCCTGCAGCCAATGCCAATCTACCTATACGTATGAAGACGGCAGTGGCCTGTATATTTGCCCTGAATGCGGCCACGAATGGCCGATGAATGCCGCGTCTGAAAGTGAGTCCGATGAACGTGTTCACCGTGACTCTGCAGGCAACATCCTGCAAGACGGCGATACCGTTACTGTTATCAAGGACCTGAAACTCAAAGGCTCCAGCGGTGTTGTGAAGGTGGGTACCAAGGTCAAGAATATTAGGCTGGTGGATGGCGATCATGATATTGATTGCAAGATTGATAAGTTTGGGGCTATGAGTTTGAAGTCCGAGTTCGTGAGGAAGGTGTGAGAGGGAAGTGTATTGTTAATACTGAGGACTTAATATTTTATCGAGCATGAATTTATTTAATTGACAGAGTTGTAGTCCGGTACAGTTGACGATGGATGTCTTTTTGAAGCCTTCTCGATTTGTAAATGAATTTTGTCGGAATGAAATAACCCGTTTGTGTCGACTATCAATTGGCAGTGGTCTGATTAAATTTTTACAGTAAACATAAGTGTAATATGTTCTCCTGAGGTGATGTGGTGTCAATATTTGATGTCGACAAAGACGAATTACCTAAATTATCAGATATCCAATTGGAGGAGATGATTGCTCGTCTTTGTGAGGCTGAGGTGGCTGCACAAGGATACAGTCCTGCTTGTGTTAGCTGGTCCGGTTCGATTAATGCCTCGGATGAAGGAATTGACATTCACGTTCAAGTTCCTGTTGATGCTTTTAAAACGGGGTTTGTTCCAAGGTCTGATACGGTGTTTCAGGCCAAGAAACATTCGATGTCGAGAAAAAAAATTACTGGTGAAATGATCATTGGTGAAGATCTATCAAAGACTATCTCAAGACAGGCTTTGAAAGGAGGGGGTTATATTATCGTAAGTTTGGGAGATGATTGCTCGCCTAAAAGTAAAGCTCAACGTCTCTCAGCAATGAAGGATGCAGTCAAGCTTGATCCCAATGAATCTAACATCTACCTTGACTTTTACGATCGCGCGAAGCTTGCCCAATGGGTGCGTCAGCATCCATCCGTCTTACTATGGGTAAAACAAAAACTTGGTCAAGGCTATTCTGGTTGGCGACCATATGGTTCTTGGAGTAATCCTCCCCATGGGGTCGATGATACGTTAATTCTCGCTCCTGGCGTAGTGGTTATGCTGCCTTCAAATGACCAAAAGCTAAGCATTGAAGACGCACTTGAACCAATGCGAAACCTCATCCGAACCTCGTCTAAGGCGATTCGCATCATGGGGTTATCTGGCGTTGGGAAGACCAGAATAGTCCAAGCACTTTTTGACGATAAGGTTGGAGCAAATGCTCTTGACCGAACTATTGCTGTGTATGTCGATACGGGAGATGAACCAAATCCTTCTGCGGCAGCGATGCTGGATAGGCTCATTGCTGAAGACCGCAAGACTATCATGGTCCTAGATAATTGTCCCCCAGAACTTCATTCCGCTTTGGCTGGCAAAGTTTCCGCTTCATTCAATAAGGTAAGTCTTATTACCGTCGAATACGACATTAGAGACGATAAGCCTCAAACAACTGAAGTAATCCACATAGAAGCTGTTGGTCCAGAGGTGGCTGAACAGCTTCTAAACAGCCGCTTTCCTAGTATCGGTCAGAAAAATACCCGTCGGATAGCCGAATTTGCTGATGGAAATACAAGGGTAGCTCTAGCTATCGCTGAAAGAGTATTAGAAGGTGAGAGTTTGGCTCAGCTTTCTGATGCTCAGTTGTTCAAACGCTTGTTTGTTCAGCGCAATCATGCAGACGATGATTTGCAAGATCAGGCTGAAATATTATCGCTAGTGTATTCGTTCTCTGTTGTAACCCCTGACACTGGCCAAAAAGAATTGGAAATTTTAGGCTCTATCTCCGGCTATTCGTCACAGAAATTACGTCGATCCGTCAAAAAACTGTTAGATCGTCATATTGTGCAAAAGCGATCTCATTGGCGGGCTATATTGCCTCAAGCCATCGCGAATAGATTGGCAGCCTCTGCACTCGATAGTATTCCTGTTGATGAACTTAGAGAAACTTTCGAGGCATCTGGGCGCGAACGCTTGTTAATGTCGTTTGCACATAGGCTGGGACTATTACACGATCATCCTGTAGCGCTTGAGATCGCGGAAGCTTGGCTCCAACCAGATGGGCTTTTAGGGCAAATTTTAGAATTGGATGATACAAAACTACGTATGCTGAACTATGTTAGTCCAGTTGTACCGGCAGCATTGCTTAATAGAATTGAATCAGCGCTCACTGCCCCCGAATTCATTGGGTGGAGGCCTCGTTATGATGCAAGCCGGACGATCATCCTTAATCTTTTGCGGTCATTAGCTTACGAGCCAAATGTTTTTAGCCGTTGCGTGCGACTCCTGATTAGAGTGGCAGATCATGAAGATGAAAACAACAAACATGATTCAGTTCAAACAAGGATTACACGTTTTTTCCAAGCCTATCTCTCTGGAACACATGCTTCTTTGCAGCAGCGCGTTGACATTCTGAATGAATGTCTATTGTCAGATGTGGCTGGTCGTAGAGCGCTTGGATTCGAGATGCTTACTGTCGCCTTGGGACCACACTGGACAAGTGGTGAGCTGAATGAATTTGGTGCGCGTCCCAGAGACTTCGGTTTCAACCCCACCTATGATCAATTCGTGGAGTGGCGTAGCGTCTTCATTGATATTGCTGTGCGATTTGGAACCTCCGGTGATACTAATCTTGAAAATTCCGCACGACAAATCCTTGCAAAATCATTCAGTGGGTTATGGTGTCAAGAAGCGATTAGAGACAAACTCATAGATGCTGCGCGTAAGTTGAATAATTATCAGTATTGGGAAGCAGGTTGGCAAGCTGCACGTTCCATAATTTATTTCAGTCATGTTAAGCGTAAAAATGAGGATACTCACGAGCCATTATCAAAAGATCTTCTGAACCTCGAGAGAGAGTTAAAACCGAATGGCTTGGTCCCAGAGATAATGGCCTATGTCTTAAGCAATAGTGGACAAACTTGTGCACTAGATTCTGGGTTTGATCATTATGAATCTATGTTAAGACTTGAAGCAAAAGCACTCAAATTGGGAGAGGGTTTCGCAGCGTCTGATCACGAACTTAACGAGTTAGGCCCCAAACTTTTTTCTAATCATACGAAGTCCCGAGGAGCTGCATTTGGACGGGGATTGGCAAAGGGGGCTTATGATCTGAGGGCTAGCTGGCAAAACCTTATCGCTCAATTGAAAATCCAACCTGAAACCACTGAGAGCTTGGTAATATTTGAAGGCTTTATCGAAGAGGTGGATTCTGTCGACCCAGTTTTAGCTCAGGAATTACTTGATCAATGTGCTCTTCACTCTGAATTTCGCAATGTATTAGTCGATATGCATCCCCGGCGCACTTTCACAGAAACTGACTTGGATCGTTGTATGAAGTTGCTGGATGATCCCGATACTCATGCTTATATGTATGAAAGCATCTTGTGGCGACCCGCGTATGCAAATTTGCCTGAAGACAGAATTGTTAATCTTGCTCAGCGGCTTCTAAATAAACCGAATGGCGATGACTTGGTTTTAGATGCTCTCAGTATGAAGCTTCATGATAAAGAGACATGTAGGGACCTCCTTGGCTTGAACCTTCGGACTATAGGCCTTAGGGCTGCTATTCAAAGGCTACAACGCGACCATATGTTCCCTATAGCAAATGGGGAATATAACATGGAATGCGTAATTCGTGCCGTTTTGAGTTTCGATGATAACGAGAGCGAGAAGCTTGAATGGCTAGACACCATCGTCTCTGTTATTGATAAGCACTATGGTCATATTTATACATTTGAAAGTGCAATTGAAACAACTGTCGCATTGATGCCAGAAGCATTTCTCGACCGTGTCTTTGCGCGCACTGATGATGAACAATACCGGCGTGTATTCTTGACTCGCTATAGTGATAGGCGCCAGCCTCTCCTTGCGCAAATAGATATAGGCACTTTAATTGAGTGGTGTCGTGCAAAAAATGATACTAATGTATGGGCCTCTGTTGCCGGAGGTATCAATCTTTGGATAGATAATGAAGACAAACGCTCAGTTACTATTTCTGGGTCAGCTGTAAAATATCTTGAAAGTTCCCCTCACCCTGAAGCTGTTTTAAGGACATTCGCAGGACGTGTTATGCCGTTATCTTGGTCTGGTAGTCCAGTGGGTGTGATGCAAGCCAGAGCAGCTGCCATTTATGGGTTGGTTTCGCATGAAAATAGCAAGATCGCTGAAGCTGCCGGATTAATTCATGCACAATTGGTTAAAGATATTGAGGATGAAGAAGTACTCCAGCAGAAAAGGAATGAGGAGCGCGAGCAACGGTTTGAATGAGGTAATATTATTAGTAGTAATTTGATACGAATAATATTTCTTGATCTTGTTTTTTGAACAGTCAATCGATTATTTGTTGCGCAGTTTGGTAAGGAATAAATGATCTTGGTTGCAAAGATGAAAATATCCTATTGTTCTGTATTTGTGAAGGTTTTTAGTAAAAATAATTTATATTTCTTTTTTGAATTTTGTTGTATTGATATTTATCGGTCGTGATTTATATTTATCGATGGTTTTAAAAATTGATATAGTAATTAGCTAGAAAATGATAAATTTATTCGAACGATAAGTAATAAATTAGGTTTTTAAAAATGTTGCTTGATAACAAAACCAGTGGTTACGTTGGTAAAGAACTAAAAAAATATTTTCTTTCGAAATCCAGACTTTCTGTTCTGTCGGGTCTGTTTACCCTATACGGTTTTGCCTCGCTGAAACACGAGCTAAAGCAGCTGGAGTCAGCAAGGATCATTTTCACCGAATGGGACTCACTCAATCTGCAAAACCTGATTGGTTCTGAGTCAGACATTCGCCTTCTAAATCAGTTGCAACAAAAACGCATCGCTAACGAGTTTTCACAATGGTTGACAAACAAGGCTGAAGTGAAAGCCAGCGTGCGACCTCAGCCGGGTCAGAACATTATCCACCTGGAGTCATCCGAGCAAAGTTTTGCCATCAGTGGCAGTGCCACACTCAGCCCAACCGGACTGGGTGATGTTCGATCCGACTCATTACACATGAATATGGGCTTGTCTGATCCGGAGAGCACCCGACAGCTTCTAACATGGTTTGATAGTGTGTGGGCTGATACACACAATGTTCGTGATGTTAAGAATGATCTCCTCGCCAGGTTGGACACCATTTCTGCTGATCAATCTGCCAGTTTTATCTATTTCCTAACGTTATTTCATCTGTTCAAGGATTTTCTCGAAGATATCGACGAAGACAACATTATCCGTAGTAAAACTGGGTTTAAAGATACACTGGTCTGGAACAAACTTTATAAATTCCAGAAAGATGGTGTACTGGGTGCGATAGACAAGCTCGAAAAACACAACGGCTGCATCATTGCTGATAGCGTAGGGTTGGGTAAAACCTTTGAAGCGCTGGCAGTCATCAAGTACTACGAACTACGTAATGATCGAGTGCTCGTTCTTTGCCCGAAAAAGCTCCGTGATAACTGGACCATGTACACAGTGAACGACAAGCGTAACTTGCTTGCGGCTGACCGTTTCAACTACGACGTGCTGAATCACACTGATCTGACCCGACTAAAAGGCTACTCCGGCGAAATCAACCTAGAGACACTCAATTGGGCCAATTACGACCTAGTGGTCATCGACGAATCCCACAACTTCCGTAACACACCAAGTAAGAGGGAAGGTAAAAGCCGTTACGAGCGTCTGATGAATGACATTATCCGTTCAGGTGTCAAAACCAAGGTGCTGATGCTTTCAGCTACTCCAGTAAACAATCGTATGAACGATCTGAAAAACCAAGTCGCCTTTATTACTGAAGGGCGAGACAATGCCTTCGTTGAACAGGGTATTAAAAATATTGAGTCTACCCTAAAGCTTGCTCAGAAGCAGTTCAACCAGTGGATTAGTGAACCGGCCGAAAAGCGCACTACGGCGGCGCTGCTTGATATCATGGGTTTTGATTACTTCAAATTGCTCGATATCGTGACCATCGCCCGTTCGCGAAAACACATTGAAAAGTACTACGGTACTGAAGATATCGGGCGGTTCCCAACCCGTTTGCCACCGAAAAACATTTATGCCGACATCGACTCATCCGGTGAGTTTCCATCGTTAAAAGAAGTCAACAAAACTATACGGAGATTATCCCTAGCCGGTTATTCACCTCTTAAGTTTGTGCGTAAGGATAAAAAAGCCGAATACGCCCGCCGCTACGATAAAGCTGTAGGCGAGGGCAAAGGGGTATTTAAACAAGTAGACCGTGAAGAAAGCCTGATTCATCTCATGCGCGTTAACTTGCTCAAACGAATGGAAAGCTCTATTCATTCCTTCACGTTGACGGCGACCAAGCTGGCACAGCAGGTTGACCGGTTGATAGCTAAAATTGATGTACATGAATCAGAAGAACTGACCGAGCTAAACATCGAAGACATTCATGACATAGAGTTGGAGTCCACCGAATTGGAAAATTTCATGGTGGGCAACAAAACCAAAGTGTTGCTGCAGGATATGGATCTGATCCGTTTCCGGCAAGAACTGGAAGCAGACCGCGAGTTCCTAACTCACATTGCCAACATCGCACAAAGTGTTAATGCAGGTCGTGATGCAAAACTGGAGCGGCTAAAGCAGACCATTGTCAGCAAAATGGTCAACCCGTTGAACCCGGACAATAAAAAGGTGATCATTTTTACGGCTTTCGCCGACACAGCTCAATACCTGTACTCCTATCTGGCACAATGGGCGCATTCCGAACTGGGTATTCACAGTGCATTGGTTACGGGTGGCGGTACCAATAAAACTACCATTCCGGGGTTAGGCTCAGACCTCAACAATATTCTTACAGCCTTCTCGCCAGTATCCAAAGAGCGCAGCAAAGTAGACCCAGCCGCCACCACCGAACTCGATTTACTGATTGCTACCGACTGCATCAGTGAAGGTCAAAACCTGCAAGATTGCGATACGCTCATCAATTATGACATTCACTGGAACCCTGTACGTATCATTCAGCGCTTTGGTCGTATCGACCGCCTTGGCAGTAAAAACACACAAATCCAGCTGATTAACTTCTGGCCCAACATGGAACTGGATGAATACATCAACCTGGAAGCGCGTGTCTCCGGGCGCATGGTGTTGCTGGATATCTCAGCAACGGGTGAAGAAAATGTCATTGATGAAAGTGCCAAAGACATGAATGACCTGGAATACCGGCGCAGGCAGCTCCAGCAGCTTAAAGATGCCGTAGTCGATCTGGAGGACATGAGCGGGGGGGTATCCATTACAGATCTCACCCTCAATGACTTCCGCATGGACCTATCAGGCTATATGAACGACAAGGCCCGCCTGGCAGCACTGCAACAAGCCCCCCTCGGGCTATATGCCGCAGTCAGTATTGACGATGATCTTGCCGCCGATAGCATTAAACCGGGCGTCGTCTTCTGTCTGAAAAACATTCGCAGTGGTAAAGAGGCGGTTCAAGTCGATGATAACTACCCTCTGTCACCTTACTTCTTGATCTACGTGACCTGTGATACCGAAGGCAGCACTTTGGTTGAACTGAACTTCACCCAAAGTAAAAAAATCCTCGATCTGCTCAAGCGTGAAGCCTTTAAGCACAAAATACCTGATCAACCCGCAATTACTGAAGTTAACCATATGACACGCGATGAACGTGATATGAGCCACTTCCAGCATTTGCTGGCAGTTGCCGTCGACAGCATTGCGGGCAAGAGTGAAGAGAAAGGTATTGAAAGCCTGTTCACTAAAGGTGGTACCGTACTGACCGCTACCTCCAGTCAGGGAATAGAAGACTTTATGTTGGTGTCATACCTGGTTCTGACAACCAGCGCTCAAGGAGACGGAAATGTCTGAACTGGGTTTAGGGTTGCCACACTTCGAAGCTTTCCTGGAAGGCTTGAATGTGCCCAATAGCTGCGTGCTCAATAAACCTCTGTTTAAGAAGATGTTTCAGGAACACGCCGACCTGGACGTCAAAGACAAAAAGGCACTGAAAGACGATGTTGATAAAATCCGCTGGCTCTACACCTTAAAGCCTAGCACTATCAATATCGCGCCCTACAGTGACGATCTTCGCGACTACGGCGAGTTGGCTTTTCTGTACATGGAACTCAGTAGCGCTAAGAATGCGGAACGTATTGGCCAACTGATTAATCGGGCGATACCTTACCCTACCGTCATTTTCTTCGTGTTTGCTAAAAACAGAGGGATAGAAGCAAATGGTGAACAGGATGAAAAAGAATGCACCAACGAACAACTGGCTATATGTCTGGCCGATAAACGCATAAACAAAGCAGATAAAGAAAAGTGGGTTATTGAAGAGTTGCTGCTATCGCCTTGGCTACCGGTGGATCATACAACCGATATTGCTCAAGTATTTTTTAATAGCCTGACCTTTACAGGCTTGCCGCACAGTAACTTCTTGCATTTCTATCAGTCCTTAATGGACAGGGCGCAGGCGCTTCAGTGTGCTGAAGTCAGTGGACGTTTCAATGTAGTGGATGGTGACGCTGCTGAACAGCAACGGCTACAATTGCAACACTACCGTCAGATAGACCAGGATATTAGAAAACTGCGTGTTCAGATCAAACAGGCCGAGTTTAATCAGCAGGTTGTTTTGAATACCCAGATTAAACAGCAGGAACAGCGGCTCAAGCAAATCGCTGAAAACCTGTAATTGAATTGTTGCAGTACGTAGAAGAAATAAGAGGGAACACAGTGAAAAACGTCATTCCAGAAATGGAAAGCAAAAGCATGGATATCGTCACTGAAAACATCAGTAAACTTAAAGAGCTGTTCCCGGAAGCCTTTACCGAAGGTAAAGTAGACTTTGATGCTTTAAAAGAAGTGTTGGGTGATTACGTTGATGGTCGAGAGGAGCGCTACAGCTTTACCTGGAATGGAAAAAGGAAAGCCCGCATGCTGGCACAAACCCCAAGCACTGGCACCTTACGCCCCTGCAAAGAGGAATCGGTTGATTGGGATACTACTCAGAACCTGTTTATTGAAGGCGATAACCTCGAAGTGCTTAAGCTGCTGCAAAAGAGCTATTACAAAAAAGTCAAAATGATCTATATCGACCCGCCGTATAACACAGGCAAGGACTTTGTTTATAAAGATAACTTCAAGGACAATATCAAGAACTATAAAGAGATTACTGGTCAGGTGGATGGCGAGGGGCGAAATTTATCTAGCAATCCTGAAACCAGTGGTCGCTACCACACCGACTGGTTAAACATGATTTACCCGAGGTTGAAACTAGCGAGAAATTTGCTCACAGAGGATGGCATTATTTTTATCTCTATTGACGATAATGAGCAAAGTAATTTGAAACACATATGCGACGAAATATTTGGTTCTGAGAATAGATTGTCAACACAGCATATTCAGGTTCGGTATGCAAACAAAACTCTTAACGAGAAGAATGATTGGCAACCTGTAATGGAATACATATTTGTATATGCAAAGAACGCAGATGTCTTTATTCCTCAGAAAGAATATGAAGATTACTCAATTGAAAAATTTAGATTCGAATTTAAAGAGCTAGGTCCAGGAAAAGAAATTATTGTAAAAAATCGAAAAGTCACGGTTTTTGCAAGTGGTGAATGGGAAGCAATTCAGCATGATGAAGGTCGGTTAAATCTACTAAAAGAAACTTGGGTTTCGGGTTCAATTTATAGTGGGACTGGAAATGGGGAGATGGTCCAGGCAGTTATTGAACCTAGGTTAGACGTAGATGGCTATGGTGCTCTATACAAAATAGATGGCCTTGGAGAAGATGGTCTTGGGTATCGATATTTTATGGGGCCCCAATCACAAGGTGCAACTAGATCTAAAATGTTCTCTGGGGTACCGCTAATCAAAGTCGAAGAATTAAAAAATGGAACTGCGAGGAAATACAAATCAATTTCAAACCTGAGTGTCTTCGAAGATCACTCTCCTGATTTTGGTAATATTGCTCATGAAGGAGGTATAAAATACAACAGTGGGAAAAAGCCAATTAAATTACTACGCAGTCTTATTTCAATCGCGAATTTGAAAAAGAATGATATCGTTCTTGACTTTTTTGCAGGATCCGGATCTACGGCTCATGCTGTGATGCAAGAAAACGCTGATTTTGAAATTGGACTGAAGCATATATTAGTACAATTACCTGAGCCTGTATCTGATAGCATAAAGGAGCAAAAGGACACGTATAACTTCTTAACATCAATAAATAAAAAACCATTCTTAACAGAGCTTAGCAAGGAAAGAATAAAGCGATCATCAGAGAAGGTTAGATCTCAAGCCAAGTATAAATATTTTGATGGCGGTTTTAAGGTATTCAAACTCGATTCCACCAATATCAAACCTTGGGAACTGGACTTTGATCTGACTGAACAAGATCTGGAAGATCAGATCTCCAATATCAAACATGATCGTAAAGAAGAAGATGTGCTTTACGAAGTTCTGTTGAAGTACGGCCTGGATCTGACCTTGCCGATTACTAAGCATATTGTGGCTGGTCATAAGGTATTTGATATCGGCTTGGGCGCATTGATGATCTGCCTATCGGACGATATTACTCTCGATGTAGTCGAAGGGATTGCTAAGCTCAAAGACGAGCTTAACCCTGAAATCATGCGGGTAGTCTTTAAAGACACTGGTTTTGCCGACGACGTGGTAAAAACCAATGCGGTACAGATTCTCAAACAGGCGGGTATTGAAGACGTAAGGAGTCTGTAAGATGAGTATGAAGATTCAGTTCGATGCCAATTTGGATTATCAGCGTCAGGCGATTGAGTCGGTGACGGGCGTATTCGCGGGTCAGGAAATCTGCCAGACCAACTTCACCGTTGCACCTTTGCAATCCTGGGAGGAAGGCGCGCTGTTTCACGGTACTCAGGAAAATACTTTGGGTGTTGGCAACCGTCTACGGCTGCTGGATGAAGACATCCATGCCAATATTCGTAAAATACAGCTGAAAAATGGTCTTGCTCCTTCAGAGTCCTTCGACTCGAAAGACGGCATTCACTTAACCGTGGAAATGGAAACGGGCACTGGCAAAACCTACGTTTACCTGCGTACAGTCTTTGAGATGAACCGTCTCTACGGCTTTACTAAATTCATTATCGTGGTGCCGTCCATTGCAATTAAGGAAGGGGTGCAGAAGACACTTGAAATTACGGCCACTCACTTCAAAGAGCTGTACGAAAACGTAGCATTCGATTATTTCACTTACGATTCTAGTAAGCTGTCTGATGTGCGCAATTTTGCAACCAGCCCTGATATTCAGATTATGGTGATAAATATCGATGCCTTCCGGAAAAGCTTCACCGATCCGGAGCAAGAGAGCAAAGCCAACATCATTCACCGGGCACACGATCGTATGACTGGTGCCAAACCGATTGAGTTTATCCAGCAAACCAGCCCGATTGTGATTGTCGATGAGCCACAGAGCGTTGACACCACCGATAAAAGTAAGGAGGCCATCTCCTCGCTTAACCCAATGTGCACGCTGCGTTATTCGGCTACACACATTGAAAAGCACCATATGCTCTACAAGCTGGACTCTGTTGATGCCTACGAGCAAAAGCTGGTTAAGCAGATTGAAGTGGCGGGTATTGAGGTGAAAGACGGCTACAATAAGGCCTATATCAAGCTGATCAGTGTGAACAACAAAAAAAGCCCGATCAGTGCTAAAATCGAAATAGATGCTCGCTTAAAGAATGGCAGCATTAAGCGTAAGGAAGTCAGGGTGACCAGCGGTGCGGATTTGCTGGATGCCAAGTATAGTGGTAGCCGCGATGTATACGACGGCTATATCATTGAAGACATTTACTGCGAACAGGGCAATGAATACATCAGCTTTACCAGCAACTCAGATATTCTGAAACTAGGACAGGCATTGGGCGAAGTTGATCCTGATGAATTTAAACGCCTACAAATCCGCAAGACCATTGAAGAACATCTTGATAAGGAAATGCGTCTACGCCCGAAGGGCATTAAGGTGCTGAGTCTGTTTTTTATCGACAAGGTCGCAAACTACCGCTGGTACGACGAGGACGGTAACCCGCAAAAGGGAAAGTTTGCCCTGATGTTCGAAGAAGAATACGATCGCGCCATGCTCAAACCCAAATACAGTCAGTTAATTGAAGGTACTGATCTGGATACGCTGGCAGAGGGTGTGCATAATGGCTATTTTGCTAACGATAAGAAAAAGGATTCGGCAGGAAAGGAAATGCTCAAAGAATCCAAAATGGCAAAAGATGGCAAGGCTGCCAATAGCGAATCTGATGGCAGTGCTTACAACACCATTATGAAAGACAAAGAATGGTTGTTGAGTTTTGATTGCAAACTGAAATTTATCTTTTCACACTCGGCACTGAAAGAAGGCTGGGACAACCCTAATGTCTTTCAGATATGTACTCTGAATGAAACTAGCTCCGTGATCAAAAAACGCCAGGAGATTGGCCGTGGGTTACGTATCTGTGTTAATCAGAACGGGGAGCGAGTGCATGGCTTTGCAGTAAACACACTGACTGTGATGGCGAATGAATCCTATGAGAAATTTGCTGAGCAGTTGCAAAAGGAAATCGAAAAAGAAGAAGGTATACAGTTTGGCGTGGTAGAGAAACATCTATTTGCCAATATCGTTGTGCCGGTTGACGATCATAATAATGCATATTTAGGCACCGAGGCGTCCAAACAGCTTTGGAATCACCTGCAGAGTAAGGGCTATATTGATATCAAGGGCAAAGTCCAAGATAGCCTCAAGGTGTCATTAAAGAACGACACTCTGACTTTGCCTGAGGTGTTCCAGCCTCATTCGGTACAGATAATGTCGGTACTGAAAAAAGTTTCCGGAAACCTAAACATTAAAAATCGAGATGACAAGGCCAAGGTTTCCCTAAACAAAGCAGTTTATCTGAGTCCTGGGTTTCAGGCGCTATGGGACCGTATTAAATACAAGACCTCTTTCCGCGTGGACTTTGATTCCAATGCACTGATTGAAAAGTGCGCCGAAGAGATAAAAATAAATCTGCAGGTGGGCAAGGCACGCTTCACTTACCGCAAGGCGAAGACTGAAATTGATCGGGGAGGCGTGCAAACAGAGCAGGTTCAGGAAACAACCAGCCTTTACGAAATACGCGCGTTTAATTTGCCGGATCTCATCACATACTTACAGAATGAGACCAACCTGACGCGCCGCACTATTGTTGCCATCATCAACAAAAGTGGTCGTTTGGAATCATACAAGAACAATCCGCAGAAGTTTATAGAACAAGCTGCCAACATCATTAAAAGCCAGATGCGCCTATTTATAGTCGACGGCATCAAGTACCATAAAATCGGTGACGATCAGTTCTATGCTCAGGAATTATTCCAACAGAACGAGTTGTTTGGCTACCTGAAAGACAATATGTTTAAAGCTGAAAAGTCAGTCTTTGATCACGTGGTTTACGACTCCGATATCGAACTGGAATTTGCCTCAGCTTTTGAGCGAAACGAGGATATCAAACTCTACGCCAAACTCCCTGGCTGGTTCAAAATCGATACTCCATTAGGTGGTTATAACCCAGACTGGGCGGTACTTATTGAAAAGGATGGAAAAGAAAAACTCTACTTCGTTGTCGAAACCAAGAGCACGCTCTTTTCAGTGGAGCGCCGCCCAGAAGAAAACGCCAAAATCAAATGTGGTTATGCACATTTTGAAGCACTGGGTAATGACGTCAAGTTTACGGTATCTAATTCGATGGATGAGTTTGCAAGCAGATATATTTGAGTGGTGCTGAGTGAGGGCTGCGGCATAGTGTCTCAATTTTTAGCGCTAAACAACACAGATTTACTGCCCCTACCTTTATTTCAATGAGTCAGTAATTTTATCTAAAATGATCAATTAGAGTTATAGATGAGTCATTATTATTGGACGATTAAATAAATTTGTTAGCTCCATACCCCTGTTTTGTAATCAGTGTTGGCAGCTGATGTCATATACAAGTCTATATGGTGTCATTTTTGTAAGACTTTTCAGCTTTGTTAGCATTGAATCTGGTTTCACCCAATATACAGGGGTGGAAAGAGAATATTGTAGATATTCATCGGTCACGGTATGTGTCATTCAAGAACTGACAAAAGATTGAGGATGCGGTGATAGATGGCCTCTTGTCATTGAGATGCATTACGGAGACAAGAGGTCGTGTTGATTAAGCGGGGTATGTTCGTGTCATCCCCATGCGGGCTGACACATGACTAGCTCTAAATATTGGGTATAAGTCGTTTTCGTATTCCTGCTTATCTATGTTTTTCCCTATCCAATCTTTTGCTCTCTTTAACCGGATGCCGCTTCCAATACGCTGCCAGTAACGACCCCGAAATATTGTGCCATACCGAGAACACGGCTCCGGGTAACGCTGACATGGGGGAGAAAAACGTGGCGCCCAGTGTCGAGGCGAGGGCGGAGTTCTGCATCCCGACCTCAAACGCGAGGGCGCGGCACTGGCGTTGGTCCAGCCCAAGCAGGCGGCCACCCCAGAAGCCCCCCAGCAAGCCTATGCCGTTGTGCAGCACGACCGCCACCGCCACGATGGGTCCCAGTTTTGCCAATTGCCCTGCATTTGCCGACACAATAACGCCGATGATTAAGAGAATCGCCAGTACCGCCATGCTCGCCAGCATGGGTTCGATACGTTTGATATAAGCGGCGATAAACTGGTGGACAATCACCCCCGCTATAATGGGCAGAAGTACGATCTCGGCAATATTCCACAGCATGGGTACGACGGGCACATGCACACCTTGCCCGGCCATTAGCCATATCAGTAAGGGTGTGACAACAACAGAAATCACGGTAGAGACGATAGCCAGGCTGACGGCGAGGGCAACGTTACCCCCTGAAATCCAGGTCATGACGTTGGACGCTGTGCCGCTGGCAACACTCCCTACCAATAACACGCCCACCATGAGCTCTGTGGGGAGCCTGAGTAAATGCCCAATTGCGAAGGCCGCCAGTGGCATGACGGTATAGTGTAGCACGAGTCCAAGAAAGAGGGCCTTGGGTTGACGGAAGATACCGGCGAAATCCTGACGGGAAAGTGTGACGCCCATCAAAAACATGATGAGCATCAATAAAGGATTGACGGCGAATTTGATGGAAAGCAGTGGGGCAGGGTCATACACAGCAAAGAGTGTGAATAATACGGCCCACAGTGGGAACAAGCGATTGAATGATTCGAACATGGGGAGCGGATGACCTTGCGGGATGATCGTCAATAGGGGATTTAACCGAAGTTCAGCGACAATACCCTAACCGGAGAATTCCGTCACCTGTTGCTTGATAAAGGTTAACGCAATGAGTGATTGAGTAGGATATGGTTTGATGATGATGCACTGAAGATTCATCAGTTTTAATCCAGATGCTCGATTCTATCCCTCTGAACGCTGAGTACTTCCGGTACGTGTTGTAACTTTTCGATGGTTTCCGCTGTAGATTCTTTAGGCACCTTCACCACAATGGCATGCATGATCTTCAGCCGATAAACCAACGAGGCACCGTGGGACGCTGCCTTAGCAATCAACGTATTTACATGAGTGTTGGCGTCGTAATAAATAATCAGAGTATGAGTTGTTTTTTGAGTATTTGGGGAGGCTCTTTTGTGAACGTGGCTGGGCCCTTGAAATGAGTCTATTTTGGCGGATGAAGTGTCGGCTGCATAGGCTGACACAAAGCCCACAAGTGTCGGTAATAGTAGTGTGGAGCAACCTGTAAGAAAGAGTAACCTTCTTTTTGAAATAGATGTTGTCAGCATGTCGATGTCTTCACCTTCTCTCGGTTATATCGTAAACGATGCACAAGTTGCATGTATTCAATGAAGAGACATGATGGGTTGATAAAAAGTGCCCTGTTTGTAATTTATTAAACTGGAGATAATCTCATGCCCATTATTACCATTCAACAATCTCCCCGATCCATTGAATTAAAAAGAGAAGCGGCCCGTAGGGTGACAGACGTAGTGGCAGAAGTATATGGAATGCCGCGGGATGCGATACAGATCTTTTTCGATGAATATAACCACGAAAATTGGTCTAAAGGAGGTTTGTTGGCAGTGGATAAAAAAGCTGGAAAAAAAGAAGATAAATGAACCTCTTTTTGGAAAACCGCCCCTTCTTTGCGGCCCTTCAACGTTGGGTGATGGGTACCGTGCTGGCAGTGCTGGCAGTACGAATGCTGACGGAGGCGCGTCGATAATATTCAATAAAAGTTGGGATACATATAGTTATATTTCTCTCAGTGGGGAAGTTCTGTCATGTTGATTCTGTAATGTTTCGGATATTCGATAATGAAACATGGAAGAATTGTAGAAGCCTGCGCAATGGGCGCGAAAAAGGGTGGTTTGGCTAGGATTTACGTCAGTGGCTGCTATAGTAAATGAGGTGACTTCAATAAAAAAATAACCGAACAATACTTGGAACACTGATTATGACCAGTATATCTGCAGGAAGTCCTAAAAAAAGAAAAACAAAGGTACTTGCCCTGGACGATGTTACGCTCATTGAAAAATCCTCTATCAAACGTACCATCTGCGCCACTGCGCTCGGCAATGCGATGGAGTGGTATGACTTTGGTGTCTATGCCTACATGGCGACTATCATTGGCAAGGTGTTCTTCCCCGATGGTAGTGCGACTGTGCAATTGCTGGCTACGTTCGGCACACTGGCGGCCGCCTTTTTGATGCGCCCCATAGGGGGCATTGTACTGGGGCCCTTGGGTGACAAGCTGGGGCGGCAGCGGGTGCTGGCGATCACCATGATCATTATGGCGTGCAGTAGTTTCTGTGTCGGCCTTATACCCAGTTATTCCAGTATCGGGATTATGGCGCCCATCCTTTTGTTGATCCTCAGAATGGTGCAGGGCTTCTCGACCGGGGGCGAATTTGGGGGTGCGATGACGTACCTCAGTGAACATTCGCCTGACCGCATTCGTGGGTTTCTGGCGAGTTGGCTGGAGTTCGGTACCTATATAGGCTACGTGCTAGCTGCATTGGTGGCTGCTGTGCTCAGTTCAGTGCTGAGTAGTGAGGATCTATACAGTTGGGGATGGCGTATTCCCTTTTTCATTGCGGGGCCCATAGGCATGATCGGGCTTTACATGCGCATGAAACTGGAAGAAACACCGGCATTTGAAGGTCTTGAAAAAGAGGAAGAGGAAACGTCGGCCACGCGTGAATTGAAAGCCATGGTATCCGGGCATTGGCGTCCGTTGCTTTTATGCATGGGGCTTACCCTGATCTATATGGTCGCCGACTATATGTTGTTGACCTATCTTCCTACCTATATGTCAGCGGTGCTGCATCATCCGGCAAGTTATGGTAACTACCTGATCATTGCCGTGATGCTGGTCATGATGGTGATTGAGCCCTTTGCCGGTATGGCAAGCGACAAATGGGGGCGTCGTCCGGTGATTTTTGTGGGCTGTCTCGGATTCTTCGTCTTCACCGTGCCGTGCTTTCTGTTGCTTGGTAGCTCCAGTCTTGTCTATATGTTCCTCGGCCTGATGATTATGGGAGCCTTCCTCAATACCTTTAGTGCGGTAATGGCTTCCACGTTGCCCGCGCTTTTCCCCACGGCCATTCGCTACGGTGGAATTGCTGTTGGACTGAATGTTTCTACCTCTCTTTTCGGCGGAACAACTCCGTTGATTTCCACATGGTTGGTGGATGTAACGGGCAGTATTTTATCTCCTGCCTATTTCCTGATGATCTGTGCGTTGATCGGCATGGTGGTGATACTGCTGACGGCTGAAACCTCGCGTAAACCACTGATGGGCTCAAAACCAACGGCATATGATCGGGATGAAGCCAAGGAAGTTTTGGCGGATCACTACAAGGATATCGAGAGTCAAATCCACAAGCTGGATACCGATATTTCAGAAATGCAGAAGCTTCGGAGTACCCTGGCGGATCAGCATCCCAAAATCAATTAATGTTGGTACACCGCCAATGTTCTTCAAAGCGGCTCTTCATGTAGAAGTCGGTTATTAATGAGGTATGACCTGAAGCTGAGTTCGGTATTGATCGGACTCAGCTTTTTGGATGTTAACCGGATTTTATCGATAACGGGAATTCACGATGGCTGTTTCATCTTCAGTACCTGATGTCATTCTACGTGCATACACTCCTGAAGATGCACATGCGGTTGCAGCAATCTTTGCTCACCCTGAATGTTATAAAAATACACTCCAACTCCCTTGGGAAAACAAGGTCACGCCTGAAATTTCCCCGGAGCAGGGCGTTATGATCGTGGCGGAGTGGGAAACTGACGACGAAAAAAAAGTGATCGGTTCGGCGAATATGATACGTTCGCTTCGCGTTCCAGTATCACATGTCTTCGGTATAGGGATGGCCGTACATCCTGACTATCATCATCAAGGTGTAGGTTCGCGTTTGCTCGAAGCGCTGATAACAACCGCTTTCGAGTGGTACAACGCACACCGGCTTCAGCTGGAAGTCTTTACTTATAATCATGCTGCAATCAGGCTTTACGAAAAGTATGGATTTGCTGCTGAAGGTATCCGTAAAGAGGCTGTATTTCGTCAGGGGCGTTATGTTGATTTACAGGTTATGGCGCTTCTCAATCCAAACCATTAAAAACAAGGTCAATTTCAGTTCAGTTGATTACACTCTATTTCCAGTATGCATCTGTGAAGTGGAGTATGTGCCCTATGTATAACGCTTTGTTGTACCTGATCTGTGTCATGGTGTGGGGAAGTAGCTGGTTTGCCATCAAATTTCAAGTAGGCGAGGTACCCGCTGTCCAAACTGTGTTCTATCGCTTTGCCTTGGCAGCGCTCATTATGTTTGTGTTGCTATTCCTCACAAAAACGCCTCGACGTTATGCATTTAAAGAACATGCAGGGTTTCTGGCTCTGGGCGTTTGTATGTTTTCGATTAATTATTTGCTCTTTTACATCAGTATTTCCTATGGATTAACGACGGGGTTGGAAGCGGTTATTTTTTCACTGTTACCGTTAGGCAATATTATTAACGCCCGCCTTGTTTATAAAGACAGAATGACACCCTCGATTTTATTAGGGGCTCTGGTGGGTATCACAGGTATTATATTGATCTTTAGTAGTGAATTGGGTGCCCTGTTTACACAACCTCGCATATTGCGAGGCGTGGCTCTTGCGCTTATAGCCACATATATTGCTTCCCTGGGGAATATGGCGGCCCGTCATCTTCATGCCAGGCATATCAATCCCATGGCAAGTACGGCTTGGGGAATGACTTATGGGGCGATCATTCTTTTCGTGATTGCTCTTGTCTCGACGCCGCACTTCCGTTTTTCAACGTCCCCTTCATTCCTGATGAGCTATACGTATCTGACCGTTTTCGCTTCAGTGATTGCGTTTTGGGCCTATATGTCATTATTGGGAAGAATAGGGGCTTCACGTACAGCTTATGCAGCTATCCTTTTTCCCATTATGGCGTTGGTGCTTTCGAGTATCTTTGAACACTATCAATGGACCGGTTGGGCCATGGTCGGTGTTATGTTGGCCGTCTTGGGAAATCTGATTGTGATGGGTAAGTTGCGATTGAAATAACCATGCCTGATAGAGGCGTTTTTTATTATATAAATATTAAATTAAATTGTGCTCAACGTGGCTTGTATTTATCGCATCTTATGGGATACTGCCAGCGTTATTGATTGTAGTATGTTGAATATTAAACGCGCGCACATCCTTCTTGCCATCTATTAAAAATAAAGCTCAGAGAGAACAATTAATGTTGAGTTCATACCATAAAAAAATGCCTTTCATCCGCTTATTGGGCACTGTACTCCTTTCGTCGTCACTGCTCTCCGTTGCTGCACAGGCCTCGGCTGAACAACCTGTCCGTACGCCTGATAAACAGGTGCAACCGGCTATCCATCCAGAGCGTTACGCTATCTATGTTTCCAATGCCGAGGGCGGTACGTTAAGTGTTCTAACGCTCAATGAAAAAGACAAGACATTGAAGCCCCTGGAAACGATAAAAGCAGGTAAATCCATGGCGCCCCAAGTGGTATCGCCGGATGGCAAAGTGCTCTATGTGGTGGACGTTGATAAAAATGCAATCGTTTCCTACGATATTGATCCCCAAACAGGGGCACTGAAATATCGCCAAACAACCGCGGTACCTGCTCAATACGTTTATCTCAGTATTGATGCCTCTGGTCGTTATGCGTTAGGTGCTTCCTACTTTGGCAATAAGGTACAGGTTTTCCGGGTGAGCGATCTTGCTAAATCGAAAGCCGTGCCTATCTCTACGGTTGATCATATCCCCCATGCACACTCGGTTATCCTGAGCCGAGACGGACATTTTGCCTATGTCGCTTCACTAGGGTCGGATCGCTTGTTTGCTTTTGCCCTGAGTGATGAAGGAAAACTCTCACCGGTCAATAGTGTCTTCATCGGTAAGAATTATGGGCCGCGTCACCAGTATTTATCGCGTAGCGGTCAGCGCCTCTTTGTCGTGAGCGAATTCAGTGGGCGTGTTGCAGAGCTGAAACGGGATACACAGACAGGCCGCATTTCCTTGCTACGTATTTCCAAACGTCCTACTGTGTTGAATCATTTGCAGGATGGCTTTGCCGATGCCGCTGACTCCAAGCGTGGTACACACGGTTTGCGTTGGGCGGCTGATCTTCATGCTTCACCGGATGAGCAGTTTTTCTATCTTTCCGAACGTACCTCCAGCAATATCATTACGCTGGACCACAATCTCGAATATGTGGGGGCCATCGGGACGAGCAAGCAACCACGCGGCTTTAATATTACGCCGGATGGTCGGTTCCTGATCTCCAGTGGTGAACGCTCTCCCGAAATTGACATGTACCAGATCAATAAGGTGACGGGTAAACTTACACTCGTCGCCAAATCCAATGCGGGTGGTGGGGCCAATTGGGTAGGTATTTACCCTCTGAGATAAGTCATCAAGGCATTGTCCAGTAGGTTGAATCTCAGGGCAGTCCTGTCAATCAGTCGCAATAGAAGACGGTCATTCCTTCGTTGGGAATGATCGTTTTTTTATCCTGAAAATATACTCGACCAAACCGACACCGATTGTCGCAAAAACGACCTGTTTCTTTATGTTGCCACTTTTCCTTTTTTTATTGCGCGACTCTCTTATTCATTAATTGTATATTGCCATGCAGCCTGGATTGGCAGTATTGTCCAGTGGAATACCTGATTCGGGATGGCTTTACATTGCACATACAGCCTCTTGATGCATGGATACCCGGATAGTTGAATATCTGGATCATTGCATCAGTGCCATTCCCGCGTCAGTAAGCTATCAATCAAAACAGAAGTGGTTGGAAGTCCAACCCCGTGCCAAGTGCTGATTATGATCGAGAGAGACAGCCTTTTTACGGCAACAAGTCGGTAACAACGCTTGATGGCTTCATTCTAATAAAAAGGGGATTGTTATGTCTTCAATACCAGCAGATCGGCATTTGCGAGGACAGCTGAAAACCCGGCAAGTGACGATGATTTCTATGGCCGGCATCATTGGCGCGGGTCTCTTTATCGGTTCGGCGAGCGCTATCGCATTGGCAGGGCCGGCCGCTGTGTTGGCCTACCTTTTCACAGGGACGATTGTAGTACTTGTGATGCGAATGTTGGGTGAAATGGCGGTGTCTCAGCCGGATTCGGGCTCCTTTTCAACCTATGCAGACCGTGCGATCGGGCACTGGGCCGGTTTTTCCATTGGCTGGCTTTACTGGTGGTTCTGGGTGTGTGTGTTACCTGTCGAATCGATTGCCGGAGCAGCGATTATCCATAGTTATATTCCTGACGTGCCTGTGTGGTTGATCTCCCTCGTCATTGTTCTGGTTCTGATGTGTACCAATCTGATGAGTGTCAAGGGCTATGGTGAGCTGGAATTCTGGTTCTCTCTGATTAAGGTGGTTGCCATCATTGCCTTTATCATTATCGGTATTCTGGCTGTCTCCGGTGTTTTGCCTGTCCCTGACCAGGGTGGGTTTGGACGTTTGACCCAACTGGGTGGTTTCGCACCGCACGGAGTAAGCTCGATCATCTCTTGTATCCTGATTACTGCGTTCTCCTTCTTTGGCGCGGAGATCGTGACGATTGCTGCGGCGGAATCCCGTGATCCTGTCAAGCAGATTACTCGCGCAACCAATCTGGTCGTGTGGCGTATCATGATTTTCTATCTGCTCTCTATTTTCCTCGCTGTTTGTATTGTCAATTGGAATGATCCTCAATTGGTAAAAGTGGGCACCTTCCAGCGGGCATTGGAGGTGCTGCAAGTACCGGGGGCCAAGGTGATTGTCGATATGGTGGTATTGACCGCCGTCACCAGTTGTATGAACTCGGCACTCTATACTTCTTCGCGCATGATGTTCTCTCTTGGTCAGAGGGGGGACGCACCGAAGGCGATGGGGCGTTTGGCGAAAAACGGTGTGCCCCGGAAAGCGGTGATGGCCTCTACATTGGTGGGCATTATTGCCAGTCTGTGTAATTTCCTCTTTCCCGGAGAAGTCTTTCATACCCTGCTGGCGACCACGGGTGCGGTGGCGTTATTGGTGTATATCGTGATCGCGGTTTCTCAGATTCGCATGCGTTATCAGATGCAGGCCGAGGGCAAAGTGCCGAAATTGAAAATGTGGCTCTTCCCGGGCTTAAGTTACGCAACCATTCTGGCGCTGTTAGCGGTGCTGGGGTACATGGTGTGGGCACCGTCGTTCCATACTGAAACGGTAATGACAGGCACTGTTGCGGTTATCGTTGTTGTCGTGGGGCTGTGTAACGGAGCTCGCAAGAAAAAGTTTACTTTAGAGCAAGCCTAGTACCCAAAAGCCCTCATTTGGTTTTGCTGAATGAGGGCTTGTCTTTGTGTCGTTTCCCTTTTTCTATTCTGCCTACTCTACAAATGACCACCAGTATTCATGGAATGTATTTTATGAAAGGGTGGCTCCCGCCTTGTTTATTTGTCAGCACAGTGGCTGAAATAACGCATATTTGATAGCACATGGATATGAATCAAATCGGTGTTGAAACTGTATTTTTTTCAGGATTCAACACCGATTGATTACGTTAGAATACGCTATATTTTTATCTTTCGGGTGCGTGATGGGGAACCGCGGCTCCTCGGAACGAAGCGCCGCAAGTACATACATCCATATAAAACACATACATCTATATAAAAACAGAAGAAGAGCAGCATGATCCCTCGGTTTCAGAGGGTTTAAAATGTGCTGTTTTTTCATCAAGGGTTTTTGGCAGGGATTCTTTCAATGAAAAAAAGCATGCCCATTATGTTTGGGTTATTGGTGGCCTTGTATGCATCGGGAGTAGCTCACGCGCAGCCATCTGAACACACAGGTGCGCCCGACAAGGTGCGGTGGCCGGACAGCAGTAGCCTCCCTCAAGCCCTGAACCCCATCGTGGTCACGGCTGGCCTTACGCCACAATCCGTTGCGCAAAGCCTCTCCTCTATATCAGTCATTAATCGTAAAACGATAGAACGCGAAGAGCCCATCAGCCTTGCGCAATTGTTGCGGGGATTACCTGGTGTAAACATTGCCGATAATGGTGGAATAGGGACAAACACCAGCCTTTATATTCGGGGGGCGCCTGCAGCAGGTACGATGTTATTGATAGATGGTATCCGGCTTCGTTCTGCTTCAGTGGGAACACCGGCATTGCAATACCTTGATCCCATGCTGTTCCAGCGGGCTGAATTGGTACGGGGGCCAAGAAGCAGCCTTTACGGGGCGGATGCGAGTGGTGGTGTGCTCCAGCTTTTTACCCTACAGGACCAGCGTGAAGGGGTTCACCCGCGTTTCTCCCTCGGCTATGGCTCTCATGCGACACGTCGGGGCAGTGCTTCATTGAGCGGGCGGGAAGGAAATACCTATTATTCCTTTGCCGCGAGTGCCTTGGATTCCCACGGTACCAAAGTGCAGCCACATACCCCCAATCTTTATTATCGTAATGTGTCCAGTTTGGGGAGTATCCGCCACGATTTCAGTAATGGCGCTCAAGTCGGGGTAATGAATCTGCGTGCCAAAGGACATAATCTGAATGCATACGGTGGCGGTAAGAGTGATTATATTCAGCAGGTATCCGGTATCTACGGTGAGATTCCCATTACCGATAACTGGCGCAGCCGTCTGACACTAAGTGAATCGAAGGACAGGCTTTCAACCTACGCTGATTACGGAAATTCAGCCATTAATACACGCACTCAAACGGCCCGTTGGCAAAACACGGTGGATGTAGGTCCCCATCAATGGATCAGTGGTGCCGAATACAGTGAAGACCGTATGACGGGGTCGGAAGAGTATGCGCATTCGCACCGCTATAACAAGGCCCTGTTTACTGAAGGATTGCTTGATTTTGATCCTCTCAGTCTTCAGGGAAGCCTGCGGTATGACGATAATGAGGCCTATGGTCACAAGGTAACAGGCGGCGTGGCGGCAGGTCTCAAACTCGGTTCTGTCTATACCCTGCGTGCCAGTTATGGCACTGCATTCCGAGCGCCTACATTCAATGACTTATATTGGCCTGCCGGATATGGCTATCAGGGCAATGCCCATCTGAAGCCGGAAAAATCACATACTACCGAGTTGGGGCTACATGCATCTCATCGTCAATGGTATTGGGATCTGGCGCTCTATCAAAGCCACTATCGTGATCTGATTGCGACAGGTTCAGCACCGGGCAATCCCTATCTCAGTATGCCGATGAATATCAATCGTGCGAATATACGGGGTGCAGAGCTGTCGGCGGGAGCAAACTGGGCGCGTTGGCATGTCACCGGTGCGTTGACGCTGAATAACCCGAAAGATCCCACCACTGGCAAACGTTTGCCACGACGCGCATCCCAAACGGCGCGGGTGGATATCGATCGTGATATCGCCCAAGGGTGGAGCGTTGGCGGTACCCTTAATGTACAGGGTAAGAGCTACAATGACGCTGCCAATCAACAACGTATCGGTGGCTTTACGACGGTGGATGCACGGGTAGGATGGCATTTTGCGCCGCAATGGCGAGCCCACTTGTCACTGGATAATCTCACCAATCGCCATTATGAGACCATTCTGGGATATTATGAACCCAAGCGGACAGTCATGCTGGATATCAGTTTTGCGCCTTGACGTTACGAATGATCATACCGAACGCCCTTGCAGAAGTGGTCTCTCCTTCATTGAACAAGGGGGCTGTTGGAGGAGATTCAAGTGGACCAAGTGCTTGTTGAATACAATCTTCGGTAACGTAGAATTGATATCAAGCGCCACTCACACGAGAGAGGAAGCGAACTCATGCCTCTAAAACGTTGGTGTAAAGCGCTGTCCTACTGGGGCGCTCTGTGTCTTGGGTGTCTTTTTCTCTGCACCCTAATGGGCTCTTGTGTTCATGCAGAAACCTGTTCGGTAGATGATACGAAAACCCGTGTCTGCTTGCCTCATTCCGCTCAGCGTATCATCGCGCTTTCTCCCGGTGCAGCAGAGCTGGTGTATTCAGTTGGGGCTGGCGCGCAGATGGTGGCCTCTGTTGACTATACGGATTATCCGGAGGCTGCTCGCCATTTACCGTCCGTAGGTGGAAGTTCTGAACTCGACCTTGAACGTTTGTTGCAGTATCGCCCTGATCTGGTCATCGCCTGGCAAAGCGGAAATTCTCCTCAACAGATACGTCAGCTCAAGCAATTGGGGATTCCTGTTTTTACGTTGGAGCCTCAAGAGCTTAGAGATGTAAGTACCTCTCTTGAGCGATTGGGTGTTTTAACGGGACATGCTTCCGAAGGGCAAGATAAAGCGGCACAGTTCAGTAATGGCATTGCGCAGTTGCGCCAGCACTATTCAAACCTGAGCCCTGTACGTATGTTTTATGAGGTGTGGAATCAGCCGCTTATGACGATCAATCATCAGCAAATCATCAACCAGGTGATCGAACTGTGTGGTGGTCGCAATATCTATGCGGCACTCACACCGCTTGTTCCTCGAATGAGCAAGGAAGCTGTACTGGCCGATAATCCGGATGCCATCGTCAGTGGTGGTGAAGGGGAGCACAATGACAGCTGGTTGAATGATTGGAAACAGTACTCCCAGCTGAGTGCGACGGCGCATCATAATCTCATCTTTATCCCACCGGATCTTCTGGATAGGCCAACGCTTCGCCTACTACAAGGGGCACAAATGCTGTGTCAGCAATTGGACGCTGCCCGTCATCGCCTGGCAGGAAATCCCTGATGTTACGTTGGCAACAGGGAAGCGTGCTTTTGGGATTGATGTTCCTGCTGGTACTGACATTCCTTGCATCACTGGCGATTGGCAGTGTATCGATCCCACCTTTCCAATTGTGGGGCATCCTGATGGGGGATCATCAACCGCTTGCTAGCACGCTGGTCTTGCAACTCCGTTTGCCACGGGCGTTGAATGCGATGGCCGTTGGTGGGTTATTGGGGCTCTCCGGCACCTTGATGCAGGTATTATTGCGTAATCCCTTGGCGGACCCTTATATATTGGGGGTCTCGGGCGGCGCTTCTCTGGGGGCGCTGGGTGCGATGTTACTGGGCGCAGAGGGGATTTTCCTTTCGTTCAGTACCTTTGGAGGCGCGTTGGTCTCTATTCTGCTGGTCTTCGTTCTGGCACAAAAGGGGATGCAGTGGTCCTCATCACGCCTACTGCTGACCGGAGTAGTGATGGCATCAGGGTGGGGGGCTCTCATCGTTCTGTTGTTATCGCTGGCACCATCGGATCAATTACCCGGAATGCTTTTTTGGCTAATGGGAGATCTCGGTTATGCGGGCTCACCCTGGCCGGGGTTGGTGATTCTCTGTGTGGTGACATTGGCGATACTTCCCTTGGGGCGTTCTCTGAATCTGTTATCACGGGGAACGTTACAGGCCATGGTATTGGGTGTTTCTGTCCGTTCACTAGGCTGGGTCCTCTATCTATTGGCCAGTTTGCTGACCTCAGTGGCCGTTATGTCCGCAGGAAGCATCGGATTTATAGGCTTGATCACTCCCCACGTGTTACGCCTGCTATTGGGTAACGATCACCGATTATTACTGCCTGCCAGCGTGTTAACCGGTGCCATTCTGTTAATGATTTCAGATGTATTGGCGCGCACGGTGATTGCGCCTGAACAACTGCCTGTAGGGGTAATCACCGTGTTGTTGGGCGTTCCTGTATTTATCTTTCTGCTTCGGCGGGAGGGGCGTTCATGAGCCGTTTACGTACCCGGGCTCTTTCTCTGAATATTCCCGGAAAGCCCTCTGGTGATGCATTGTCGTTCTCTCTGAACGAGGGCGAGCTATGGGGCGTACTAGGTCCCAATGGGGTAGGCAAAACAACATTGCTTCATACAATGGCAGGTCTACGCTCACCTCGTCAGGGAAGTATTGAGCTCGAAGGAAAGCCTCTATTGAGCTGGCGTCGCAAACCATTGGCACAGCAAATGGGACTACTGTTTCAACATCCCGCAACCGCCGTGGCTACGCGTGTTGCCGAAAGTGCCATGATGGGGCGTTATCCATATCTCAATCTCTGGCAGCAAGAGAGTGACCGTGATCGAGCCCTTGTGGACAATGCATTGGCACAGGTGGGGTTACAGCATTTTAAGCAACGTCTGGTGGAAACTCTCTCTGGAGGAGAACGTCAGCGGCTTGAAGTAGCCACCCTGCTGGTTCAGGACCCAACCCTTTGGTTGGGAGATGAACCCACGAATCATCTGGATTTACAACAACAACAACGCATCATGCAGTTGCTCAGTCAACAGGCAGTTAATGGCAAAACGGTATTCCTCGCCCTGCATGACATCAATCTGGCAGCACAATGGTGCTCACATATTCTTTTACTTTACCCCAGTGGTAAAAAACAGTGGGGGACATGTGCGGAAATGCTGACCCAGCCCTTGCTGGAAGCCCTCTATGAACAGCCGTTGATTCAGTTGGAAGCTGAAGGGCGCCCTTGTTTCGTGCCACGGCGCCGTTAACGTGTGAGGCTGAGAGGATATCCTCTTGTGTTATGCGGGAAGTCGGTGGACCTTCACGACAGGTTATTACAACGCTTGATCTGGCTGCTTATTAGTAAGTGGCAGCTAGTCATAAATGACGTGCTTACCCGATCAATAAAATACCCGCGACGATGATGCTTCCGGAGGCAACACGTTTTAAGGAGAGATGTTCCTTGAAGAAAAAGTGCCCGATCAATAGAGCAAACAGGACACTGGTTTCCCTCAAGGCTGACACCATGCCCATGGGCGCCTGTGACATAGCATAAATCACAGTACCGTAAGCAAGCAGCATGAGCTGGCCGCCTATCATTGCCATTCCTTTACCGGGGAAGGGGCGCAATAGCTCCTGCGGTGAGCGTAACAGGCAATAGGTCAGCACCATAAAGAGACCTTCAATACAGCACATCCAGAGGATATAACTCAAGACATTCCCTGCTGATCGTGCCCCCATTCCGTCAGTCACACTATAAGCGGCAATGAAACATCCTGTGCCTAACGCATAGGGGAGTGAGGGCAGTGCTATTTTTCGCCCTTTAAACGCGAGCGATATAATACCTGCTGAAATCAGGAGAATGCCAAACAGAGCTACGGATGTAATGTGTTCCCCTGCCATGAGTGCGGCGCCTAGTGTGATCAGGATTGGAGAAGAACCGCGAGCAATCGGGTAGACCTGCCCGAATTCTCCAGCACGATAACTGCGTACCAGAAACAGGTTATAACCCGTATGCAGGATGCCCGAGGCCAGTAGGAAAAGCCAACTTTCCTGTGCAGGAGTAGGGAAGAAAAGAGCCATAATCGCGCAGCTGACAAACACGGAAATGCACATGGTTGTCATACTGGTCAATCGGTCTGAACCACCACGAAGTAACGCATTCCAACTGGCATGCAAGAGTGCCGCCAATAGCGTGATCAGGATAATGTGATAGGGCATCAGAAATATGTCTTGTTATAGTCAGTCTGTTTTCAATACGGCAGAGAAATAGTCAATAAATGCTCTCACCTTGGATGAGACCGTTTTCTTCTGCGTGTAGACGACCCATACAGCACTGGCATCCCCCTGCCTGGACGAGCTACTTCCCTCCGTTACGTGCCAATCCGATAGTATTTGAATCAACATGCCTTTGTGGAGTGGTTGGGCGACCAGCCATTGGGGGAGAAGTGCCATTACTTTATTCGTCATCACCAATTGTAAAATAGCTTCATCATCCGTGACACGCAGGCGCCCATGTAAATGAAGAGGAATCCGCGTGTTATCTGGTTGACTTAACCACCAGTGTTCCTCATCCATGGAACCCAAACGCACTGCAGGGAAGTCAGCTAGCTGATCCGGATGCTGTGGAAGACCGTACTGCCGTGCAAATGCAGGGGTGGCACAGAGCACTCGATGATGAGGGGCCAGTTTTCGGGCGACCAGCCGTGAGTTATTCAATCGCCCGACACGGACAGCGAGATCCAGCTCTGCATCGATCAGGTTCAAGGCATGGTCACTGAAGACGATATCAAGATCAATATAAGGGAATTGTTCCATAAACGCTGACAAGTGCGGCACAATCCACAACTTGCCATAGGCTCGTGGAAGGGCAATACGCAACTTTCCCTGTGGGGCCTCATTCAGCCGTGATGTTGCCGAGCGCGCTTCCTCAAGCGTATCCATCACTTTAAGTGCATGGTCATGGAAGCGGTGCCCACCTTCGGTAAGCCGGATACCACGCGTGGACCGATTGAAAAGCGTGATACCGAGATCCTGTTCCAGTGCATTGATCTGGCGTGAAATAGTCGATGTTTTGACCTCAAGGCGTTGTGCAGCCTTGCTGAAACTGCCCAATTCAGAGACCTGTAGAAAGGCTCTGATAGCGGCAAAATAGTCCATCATGATAAACGCTGTGTCCTGATCATTGTATTTTTACGGTGGCAGGTATCTGTCTCATGAATCGAATGCCTCAGGTGTCATGATCCCTCCAGTTACCCCTTTTATGCAATACTCCTTTCGATTCCCGGCACTTCCTGTCGATCCCGTTGCGCCGTATCGTGAATGCCATGGTGATGAATGATTGAGGCCCATGATGATGTGTATGGGGCAATAACATCATCATCCGGGGCAGGAAATTACATTGAAAAAAACAGTGTTGTCGAGAGAGGTACTCCCATGGAAATCGCAGAACGTCATGACAGTGCGTTAAACACTACTGAAACAGCATCCCGTGATGCACGCTTTTATGAGTATACAAAAGCGGCAGACCCTATTGGGGCAGGTTTGATCCCTCAGGTGCCATACCACAACTTCATGCCGGATTTGTACGATAGTGGCCCAACACGTGTCGTTCCACTCGATCTCTCCAATGAAATCGGTACACCTTACGCGGCTACTGGCCCGGGCATGTTAGCCAACTTCCTTCGTATTGTGAGTGGTGAAGAAGTCAGTCTTGATCCCAACGCCAGTTCTCAAGTCTTTTATGTATTGGAAGGTGAGGGGAGCGTTCAGCAGTCAGGGGTTCAGTTCAATTTTGGTCAGGGTGATTTCTTTACCTTGCCGGGAGGGAGCGAAGCGCGTGTCAGTGCTTCTGTAACCGCACGCATTTATTATGTTCATGATGCCCCCCTGTTTGATTATTTGGGTGCAACGGTGTCTCGTCCACGTTTCGAGCCAACCCTCTATCCCTCCCATGAGGCCAAGGCTGAACTTTACAAAGCGCTGAATGATCCGGAAAGCAAAACCCGTAATCGTGTCAGTATTCTTTTGGGGAATGCACATTTCCCTGAGACCCGAACCATTACCCAAACGCTATGGACCATGTTTGGCATTGTGCCGAAAGGCGCGGTACAGAAACCGCATCGCCACCAATCACTGGCGCTTGATTTCATTGGCGAATGTAAGCCCGGTTGCTATACCCTGGTAGGGACTGAAATCGATGGGCAGGGCAATATTGTTAATCCAACACGGGTTGACTGGCACCCTGGCATGGTTTTCGTTACACCTCCTGGATATTGGCACGCTCATTATAATGAATCGGGTGAAGAGGCTTACGTTATTCCCTTTCAGGATGCTGGTCTGCATACCTATTTACGGACACTGAATATTCAGTTCAGCAAATAATCGATGACATTTCAGTAGGTTATCAAGCCACCCAATGGTATTACCCGTTGGGTGGTTTTTTATGCATCTCTCCCGCTTTTTCCATCCGTCTTCCTCGAGTTGAGTCATTCCTTCACTCGTGTGGAAAGAGGCGAGCTGTATCTGTCTGATTCACCTTGCCGCTGTGATGACCCTGTTGGTTGTAGTAACGATCTTCTCGGCAGAGTTTTTCATGTGTATCACAGAAAATACCGTTTTCGAATGTGAACGCTGTCATATCAAAGTTGCCTTCGTCATGTAACCGGCTGGCGGCCTTCTTTCCTAAAAAATGCAAGGTGAGGGAATAGGATATGCCATTGGGATCAGCGCAGAAAAAATGATCGCAAAGTATACCCGGGTGAGGTGAATACAACGCCCCTTTATGAGTATCGGCTCTATCATGATTCATGGAGGAAGCGGTCTGAATTCGCGTAGTCTTTTGAGTATTGAAATCAGTCGTGCTATTGGATGCGTTAAAGGAGGAGGGGCCAGCGGACAATGATGGCAAGGACGATGAATTTTGCGATGAGTGGGCAGCAGGTACCACGGTTTTGTCTATTTGTGGTTGGCAACCCATCAGCGGGAAAAGAGTGGATGTGGCAAGAAGAGTCACGGTTACAGTGAGGGGCAAGGGGCTTTTTACATTGCGTATCATAGCGCTCGTCTCGTCGTTAGTCAGGGCCATATGATCAGATCATGGGACTGTTTTATCCACCAGAAAAGAATAAATCCCTACTACAATTTACAATGTATACCTTAATGAATTACCATCGCGGAAAATTCCAGGGAGTAATCCGACCAAGTCCATCACTTGTACATGAGTAGATTCAACATTCCACCAAGCATCGACCCTCAGCGCGAAAAAATAACACTCGCATTGGGCTCATAAGCTGGAACCATTGCTCATAGCTCATCCATCCCTGCCGTAATACATCCATGATGTTGTACTGATACCTCGATGTACTGATACCCCGAGCTCTTGTTTAGTGGCCCTGGGCGAACATCTTTTTCAGTGTTTGCCTGTAATCGGCGTTCACTCACAGCGAACACATGGATACATACTGCACATTCACGTTTGTTAATAAGGTTTTATCGGTGACTGATTCGCTACCGCCAGGTCGTTCTTCCCCCAAAGCGGGTTTTTCCATCCTGTTACTGGCCATCGCTGCCTTTGTGACAGTGACGAATGAATACATAGTGGTTGGGCTATTGCCGGAACTGGCACAGAGCACTCACACCACTATTGCGCAGGCGGGCCAGTTGGTCACACTTTTTGCAGTGGCCATGATGTTTTGTGGCCCTGTTTTGGCAGTGATGCTATCTAAAGTAGAACGTAAACGTCTTTTTGTTCTACTACTCTTCAGCTTTGTGATCTCCAATGCGTTGACGGCTATCGCCAATGATTACTGGGTGTTGGCGGGTGGGCGTATCCTCTCGGCATTGGCCTTATCGGCCTTTTGGGGGCTTGCCAGTGATACTGCTGCCCAGCTGGCGGGGCCTGAACGTGCAGGGCGTGCAGTATCACAGTTCTATTTTGGGGTTGCGTGTGCATTGCTCTTCGGTTTGCCTTTGGGAACGCTACTCTCTCATGCTCTGGGTTGGCGTGCGGTATTTTGGACGCTGTCACTGTTGTCTCTGGTGACTACCGCTTTATTTGTATTTTTCCTCCCCAGAATGGACGATATGCAGACAGCGCCGATTCGTCGTCAGCTGGGAATTCTGAAAAAACCATGGTTTGTGGCTAACCTGCTGTTGTCCGGGATGGTCTATACCACGCTATTCACAGTGTATACCTACCTGACAGACATGATTGTCCACGGTGGGCATATTCCCGCGGGGCAAGTGGGCTGGTGGCTGATGGGCTTCGGGGGTGTGGGGCTTGTGGGGAACTGGGTGGCTGGGCAATTGGCCGACCGTAGCCTATTGCGTACCACCATGCTGTTAATGTCCATAATGGCGCTGGCATTGGCGACTATCTTGCCGCTTGCATCCATTTCCATTGTTTTGTTTGGCATCATGTTGGGTTTGTGGGGCACGACGCATACCGGGCTGTTGCTGATTTCTGTTGTTCGTGTCATGAAAGCAGGGGCAAAAGCGCAGGCTTTTGCAGGTACCCTCAATGTATCTGCTGCCAATGCGGGAACTGCCTTTGGTGCGATGATTGGTGGACTTGTCATTTCACAGTATGGGATAACCCGCGTTGGTTCCTTTGGCGCCTTTTTAGCACTTTTCACAGTGGCAATAACTTACGGAGTGATCATGCTCAAGCGTAAGGAAATGGGGCGTACCTGATGGCATGTAAAAGCGAAACTCGTACAGGTTAGCTTTATAAGGTTTGTAATGAAGTCGCGGGCCATGGTGTTTTCCATGGCCCGTTTTTTATCTTATAAGGGGGAAATTTCCAGCAGGTACAAGTTGGGCCCGATGATAAAAACAGAGGACATGCTGCCCATTGTCACGGTGGAAAAAACCGGGATATTCTGCCACAAAGATACGTTCCTGAGTGGCTTTCTCGACCGTTGCCAATTGGCGTGTCTCCCCCTGTTGAATGGTGACACGACTTCCTTTATGCAATTCTGTTAGCCAAGTAGTGATCTTTTTCATCTCTCTTGTCCTTTGTAATTATGTTTTGATGAATGCTATCTACTTATTGTGTAACCCTGTGGCTCAATAGGTTTGGCATGCTACATGCCAAATAGAGGTTTTTGTTCTATATATGGAACACTATAGTCTATTTACTGGCTGTTTTACCACCCATGTCCCCAGATACTTTTGTTGTATCTCTATAAAAGTTTGGTATTGAGCGTCCTGATCCTCTTACGAACATAATGAGCGCGATAAGGGGAACGCTCCTGTGAACTTTGGCGCTTTATGGGGAAATAAAGGTTTGGAAAGCACGTATCTGGAGAAATGAAGCCACAAACAATAGGAGGTGAAAGGAGAAATCGGCGATAGGGCACTGTAGAAGAGAAACACAATCGTTGGAAGAGAGCGCTTTTTTGAGTGTAGCGTGTGGGTAATAATAGCCCTTGAAAACATGACCTTTGGCACCATGCTCTATGGCGATAGAGTATGTGAGTAAGCTGTTTCAGTGCAACAGATACCCGAGAAGCAGTATTCTTGAAAATATTATTGAAAAACAGTTATTAAAGAAAAGTTGTTAAAGAAATAGTGATATGAGAAATGGCTATTACCGAATTGGGCGCTGGCAAGCCATGCTTCGTTCTTTATAAAGACAAGTAACAGCCATGCGGGGCCGTAGCCCCGGAACAACAGGCTATGTTGTTGCGTTCGGTTTAGAGAACCAAACGACGATCACACAAAAACAGAACAACACGCCGAATAACCAAAAGATATCATTCAAGGCCAGGGTTGAGGCCTGGACGTTCACCACGTTATTCATTTCTGCGTAACGCGATGATTGTGGTACACCTGCTGCCTGTAGAGCATTCAAGTACTGCTCCGTTGCAGGACTCCCTGCACGAACATTTTCGACCAGCGTTGCATGGTGGAAGATTGTCCGGTGAGAATACAACGTTGTGCTGATCGCCGTTGAAATACTGCCCGCAATAGTACGGCAAAAATTGGAGATACCCGATGCAGCGGCGACCTGATCATCCCTGAAGCCTGCCAATAGCAATTGGTTGATAGGCACGAAGAAAAGGGCAATACCTATACCCATGAAGAAGCGAGGTTCGGCAATTCGAATATACTCCATGCCGTCTCGTGAGGAAGCCATCCAGAAATTGCAAACGGCGAAGGTTGCGAGTCCCAGCGAAATCAGAATTCGCATATCGAAGCGGCGGATATTGGCGCCTACAATGGGGGAAAAGATCATTGCCAGAATCCCGATGGGGGCCACCGCCAACCCGGACCACGTCGCATCATACCCTTCTGTTTGTTGTAGCCAAGTGGGCAATACAACCGTCCCACCGAAAAAGCAGAACATCCCGGTACACAGACATGTTACCCCTACGGCAAAGTTGCGGTTTTTGAACAGTTTTAAATCCACGATAGGGTTTTCATGCATCAGTTCCCACGCAATCAGGAAGGTGAGACACACGGTTGAGATGATCGCGAGTACAAGAATCAGGTGTGATGAAAACCAGTCGTAGTCATTTCCTTTATCAAGCAAAAACTGCAGGCTACCAACACCGACCGCCAATAAACCAAGACCCACGACATCGATAGGCAACTTGACCGTCTTGGTTTCACGTCCACGCAATACCACCATCGCAATGATTGCTGTGATTATGCCGACCGGAATATTGATAAAGAATATCCACGACCACTGGAAGTTGTCACTGATATATCCTCCCAATACAGGCCCGAATATAGGGGCAACCACGACCGTCATGGCCCAGATGGCAAGGGCAATGGGGCGTTTTTCCGGAGGGTAGTTGGTCATCATCAGCGTCTGCGACAGGGGAACCATCGGCCCTGATACCACTCCCTGCAATAACCGGCAAATGATCAGCATGTTCAGATTGGTGGAGAGCCCACACATCATCGATAGGAATGCAAAGAGCATAACCGAGATCGTGAAGGTTTTTACTTCACCTACTCGACGTGAAATCCACCCTGTCAGCGGCTGAACAATGGCACTTCCCAATGAGTAGGCGGTGATTGCCATAGTGCCCTGATCGTAGCTGACCCCAAGGTCACCCGAGATGGTGCGAACGGATACATTGACGATTGATATATCCAGCACCTCCATGAAGGTCGCGAAGGACACGCCGATTGTCAGTGCGATCAGCGCCAATCCCTTCAGGGGCGGTTGGGGAGACTGCTGTGCCGCTGCCATGGGTTAGTGTGCCCCTCTCATCAATGATGATGTCGATGAGACACTAGAGGCTCCCGACGGGTGGGCAGTGGGGCCCATATTCTGCTCTATAATGCGCTCAGCTGCGGCATTGGCTTCTTTCAGTTCCTGTTGGTAAACATCGGTCTCTTGTACAGGAGTAGTCCGCGGTGCATCAGGTAGCACTGCACCATTTCTATCAGTGGTATTCACATCGACATTGGTAGACAAACCTACACGCAACGGGTGTTTTTTGATTTCATCAGGATCAAGCGCGATACGTACAGCCAGACGCTGTACAATTTTTACCCAGTTGCCTGTGGCATTTTGTGCTGGCAGCAGGGAAAGGCTGCTTCCTGTCGCGGGCGTTAATCCAACCACATGGCCGTGATAAGTAATATCCGGGTACATGTCAGCAGTCACTGACGCAGATTGACCAATACGAATGTTCTCCAGCTGAGTCTCCTTGAAGTTGGCATCTACCCAAAGATTATCCAATGGAATGACACTCATCAGGCTTTGTCCGGGCTGTACACGTTCGCCCACCTGAACCTGACGGTTGGCAACATAGCCATCAATGGGGGATACAATCGCATCACGGACATGATTGATCCACGCCGAACGGAACTGGGCTCGTGCCTGAATGACACTTGGGAAGGAACGAATATCCGTATTTCCGACGCGCGCGTGCTGTTCTTTAGCCTGTGCCCGCGCTTCATCAACGCTGGCAGCAGCAGCTTTCAGATTCTGTTGATTGTTCTCGACATCCTCGGGCGATACAGCCCGCATTTGCAACAGGGGAGAACGCCGCTCAAAGTTGGAGCGTTGCATTGCATATTGCGCTTCCCGCTGGATAACGGCGGCATCTGCTTGCATCGCAGCAAACCTGGCCTGACGGGCATCCCGAACCGCCTGTGCCAACTGGCCTTCGGCACTGAGTAGCTGGGTTTCAGCGTCTACAGGGTCGAGTCGTACCAGTACTTGCCCGGCAACGACTCGCTCGGTGTCATCGGCATTAATACCAATCACCGTTCCCGATGTCTGAGGCGAGATAGTGACCATATTGCCCTGTACATAGGCGTCATCTGTTGACTCTTCAAATTGCAGAACCAGATAGTAGTAAAGCAGCCAGGCCACACCGATAACGACAAAGATCAACCCAATAATCAGTAGTACTTTCAGCCGTTTACGGCGGTTTTTCCTTTTCTGTTCCGTGGTCAACCCAGGGGTTTCTTCTGTGTTTTTTTCTTCATCTGCCATTAATGCATACTCTTGTCATCGGTAGGCAAGGAGGGTGTCTGACCGTTATTTTGATAACCACCTCCCAACGCATGAATCAGGGCGATATGTGAACTGAGTTCAGCACCACTCAACTGTGTTAATGCATCTTCCTGCTGTACCAACTGGATCAGACCACGGTAGTAGTCACGATCATCGATGACTCCTTGAAGCCGCTGATGGGCAATCCGTTGGTTTTGTTGATGAACGGCTGCATATTCCTGTTGTTGCTGTTGTTTTTCCTGCGCCAATTGTTGCAGCGTTAACACCTGACGCGAAATATCCTGTGCTGCATTGACGACCGTCTGATTATAACTGGCAACATTGGCATCCAACTCGGCCTGTGCGCTGCGGTCCTGCGCTTTCAAACGGCCGCCACTAAAGAAGGGTAGGGAAATGGATGGCCCTATATTTCCTATCAGGGAGCTACCATGGCCACTGGAGCCAAGATCCGGGTAAAGGCGTAAAAAGCCGCCAAGTCCCGTTAAGCTGACATCCGGATAATAGGCTGCACGTGCCGCATTGATATCCTGTAGTGCTGATTCGATTTGCCAACGTCGTGCCACAATGTCAGGCCGACGGCCCACCAGATTCAGGCTGGCATCCGCGGGAAGCTGTGAAGTGATTTGAGGTAATGGTCGCGGGATCAGTGTGCTGAGGTTTTCAGGAGAGACGCCGATAATCGCCGCCAACTGAGCCAAATCCAGTGCCGCATCACCTCGGAGTGTCGCCAGATTCAATCGCGCAGCGGCAAGCTCACGGTGGCTGCTGTCCAACGTTTGTGGGTCATCCAGTCCGTGGGTAACACGGGCGCTGATCAATGTATTGAGCCTTGCTGTATATTGCTCAATCCGCTCCGCCAGGGCAATACGGGCCTGCAGCGTTTGCCAATGATAATAGGTATTGACGAGATTGTTCTGGAGTGAATTGGCCGCTGCCGCATGTTCTGCTTGCGCGGCTCGTGCTTGTCCAATTCGGCTTGCAACTTGTGCACGCTGCTTGCCCCATAGATCCAGATCCCAGGTGGCCAACGCTCCGGCACTCAATGAGCCAGCGCTTGAATGCGAACTTTGATCCAGACTGTTTTGGTCAATATTGATATGGTTATGCCCCACATTAGCAGACCCATAGCCGGTGACTTTCGGGTTTAGCTGGGCTTTTTCCACATTCACTTGAGCAAGCGCATTTCGATAGCGCGCTTCAGCTTCCTCAACGGAAGGGGCGGACTCCATGGCTTCAGAGATCAGTTCATTGAGCTGAGGGTCATGGAAAGCACGCCACCAGTCTGGGTTTGGCCAGCCGGATTGGCCGGTGGGGAGGCCGGCCAGGGGGACTTTCTCAATGGGATGAAAGATGGGGGGCTTGATGGCGGGCGCACATCCCGCCATGGCGATGAGGGAGGTTGCAAGCGCAATTCCTTCCAGATATCGAATCTTCTTTCTCATATGCGTATACGACTCGGCCCTTTCTGTCGCTCTGATTACCAGAGATGCATGACATCGGTAATGGTGATGATAGCGCTGGGTAGTGGAGTGACAGTAAATAGTGGGAAAACATACATCAATGAATGTATGTTAGGTGATAACCTATGCCATGGTCAACGAACACTGTTTTTTAAAGGATGAATATTGGGTTTTCGCGCAATAACAGGGTGATTAGTGTAATGTTAAAACCGAAGGGAGCACTTGTGCGCCTCGTCCCCCCTCGTTCCAACATGACGATATTAAAAGATACTGCGTACAATTCCCTCAGCGCTATCAACAATGATAGCGCTGATAGTTTTAACATTTATCCCGGCTGTTCAATTTTTTTTTCGAATCCCGTCGATCAGAATTATGCCTGCCCGGCATTATCAATCAGGTCCAGCGCTTGCCGTTCATACAACCGGCGATAGATGCCGCCTTCAATAGAAATCAGGGCCTCATGTGGGCCTTCTTCCCTGACTTCACCGTGGTCCATCACCAGTAATCGATCCAGCGAGCGCACGGTTGAGAGTCGATGGGCCACTACGAGTGTGGTACGTCCGACCATTAAACGTTCGATCGCTTCCTGAATCTGACGCTCACTTTCACTGTCCAGACTGGAGGTGGCTTCATCCAGAATCAGTATGGGCGAGTTGGCCAAAAAGGCACGAGCGATCGCGATACGCTGACGTTCACCGCCCGATAATTTTACGCCTCGTTCACCGACTAACGTGGCATAGCCTTGGGGCTGTGCACGAATGAATTCATCTGCGTTGGCAAGGCGGGCAGCTTCTTCTATTTCTTCCTGAGAAGCAGAGGGGCGTGCGTATGCGATATTTTCTGTCAACGTACGGTGAAAGAGGATCGGTTCCTGTTGAACAATGGCGATCTGGCTTCGCAGTGAACTTTGCTGAACACGGGAAATATCCTGACCATCAATGAAAATGGTGCCGCCCTCAATATCGTGGATACGTTGGATCAGCTTGATAAAGCTGCTTTTACCTGAGCCGGAATGGCCTACTAACCCGACCCGTTCCCCGGGCTGAATCGTGATCGAGAAATTGTTGTAAAGGTTCTGTTCCCGGTTAGGGTAGCGAAAGTCCACATGATCAAACACGATCTTGCCCTCAGTGATCGCGATGGGCCGGGCATTGGGAATGTCTTCTACACCAAAGGGTTGGTGCATGAGGTCTACCAGTTCTTCCATGTCATTCACCGCGCGCTGCATGCCTCGTATTTGCATGCCGATATCACGTAGATAACCCTGCAATACGAAAAATGCGGACATAACGTACGCAATATCGCCTACATTGGCTTCATGGCGATGCCATAACCAAAGCCCTGCTCCAAAGATAATCAGCTGAATTACCCACATCATACTCTGTTGGGAAACGCCATATACCATCATGCGTGACCACCAGCGCAATGTACGGCGCTGCCATTTGGACACAACGCCATGCAAGCGTTCATCTTCACGGCGTTCGGCCCCGAATGCCTTCACTACCGCATTACATGTGATGGCATCCGCTAGCGTACCGCTCATCCGCGTATCCTGTGCATTGGCAAGACTCGCAGCGGGCGACATGTAGAAGAGCGAAAGTGAAGACACCACAACGATATAAATGATTGAAAGCGCTCCGACAATAAGCCCCATCATCAACCAGTGGAATGCCAGCATGATTGAAGTGCCGAAAAGCATAACGATGCAAGGGAGCAACTCAACCAACAGGATGTCATCAAGCGAATCCACGGCCCAACTTCCGCGCGTGATTTTGCGTACAGTTGAACCAGCGAAGGTATTGGCATGCCAATCGCCCGAAAAACGCTGGATACGTGCAAAGGCATCCTGTATGAGTCGTTGCATGATGCTCAAGGTCATCGTAATCACCAGTCGTATTGCCGCTGTCTGTAGCAATATACCGATGATGCCAAGCCCCAGCAGCGTTCCCAATAACCAGAGGGCCTGATGCCACCCTTCATTGGTGCTTTCGGAGAGAGTATTGATCATCTTGCCGGTAATGGCGGGGGTGAAAACATCGGTTATGGTTGCCATTAACATCAGAAACGTAATACCGCATGCTTTGAGGGGATATTCACGCCACCGCTGAATGATAAACCCCAGCACTTTGATAATGGCCTGACGACTCAAGCCTTGTGATTTATTTGCCATGATCCCTCTATTCTTTTTTTCGTTTTGATTATGGTGCGATCCAAGGGGGACACTGGAATGTGTCGAAGTCGATTTATTCCTCCCTGACAATTACTCTATTTGATTGTGGATATATGGTGCTGTTATTGAGTACCTGATGCCGAAAGAGCAAAGACGGCATTGCCAGTGACAATACTAGTTTGGTTTATTAAGAATGTTTTATAAAGCATTATCGAGCCGATAGCGCTTGTGCCATTATTTTTTGGCAGGGAAAAAATCGTTTTTTATATTCATATAAAAAAACCCCTCATCAGGAGGGGCTTGACTCTGTGCTTAAAACTCTTCGTAGGTCGCTGGATCCTGATCATTGGTTCTGCCATCAGGGGTGGCAAGCCTGGCGATTTGAGCCATTTCATCATCACTCAACGAGAAATCAAACAGATCAATGTTCTCTCTCTGACGCTCAGGGGACGACGCTTTAGGAATGGCCACTACCCCTAATTGATAGTGCCAACGTAGAATGACCTGTACGATGCTTTTTCCCTTGGCCTTGGCGATCTGTTCAATCGATTTGTCTTGCAGGAGCTTACTGGCACGGCCCAATGGACTCCATGCTTGCGTAATGATTCCATGCGACTTGTCATACTCGCGTTGAGCATCCTGTGGGAAATAAGGCGATAGCTCTACCTGATTGATCGCCGGTGTTACCCCGGTTTCCCTGATTAGAGTGTCGATATGTTCAGGCAGAAAATTACTCACCCCAATCGTTTTGACTAACCCTCGCTTCCTGGCTTCGATCAACGCTTGCCATGCTTCGACGAAATGACCCTGCCTGGGATTAGGCCAGTGGATCAGATAGAAATCGATATAATCCAGCCCGGAACGATACACCGACTCTTCAATAGTCACGATGGCTTCATCGTAGCGGTGGTGACGCCCCGGGAGCTTGGAAGCCATCTGCAATTCATCACGTGGGAGCCCGCTTGTTCTTAAAGCGTTACCTACTGCACCCTCATTTTCATAGTTGAAGGCAGAATCAAACAGGCGGTATCCACGGGATATGGCTCCCTTGATGTCTTCAACACCCGGCGTGCCATTGAGTTTGTAGGTCCCGAAACCGACAACAGGAATCGTATTGCCATCGTTCAGCGTAAACGTGGGGATCGGTGATTGACTCATGATCTTGCTCCTTGTGGTAAAGGGCGCGTGCGTGAATGAATCGGTGAATTATTCTGCAACGTTTTCCTGTTCCACATTGTGATAAATGTTCTGAACATCATCCAGATCATTCAACATGTCGATCAACTTCTCGAATGTGGCTACGTCATCCCCTTCCAGAGTCATGGTTGTTTGCGGCAGGAAGAGAATTTCTTCAGTATCGAAATCGATTTCGCCGAAGTTGTCGGTCAATGCCTGCTTGGTAGCACCAAATGCCGTCGGAGGGACGAACACGTTGATCTGCCCGTCATCTTCTTCAATATCGGTCACATCTACATCGGCCATCATCAATGCTTCCAGTACCGATTCTTCATTACGGTCATCACTGGATTTGAAAGAGAAAACGGCGCTGTGATCAAACATGTGTGACACCGTACCCTGCGTGCCCAGCTTGCACTTGGTACGTGAAAAACAACCCCGAATATCGCCAAATGTGCGGTTGGGGTTGTCTGTCAGGCACTCAATAATCACCATGCTACTGTTGGGGCCGAACCCTTCATAACGAGCCGGTGCATAGTCTTCGCCGCCCACGCCCTTGGCTTTTTCCAGCGCTTTATCGATGACGTGAGCCGGTACCTGATCCTTCTTGGCTCGTTCGATCATGCTGCGCAGAGAAAGATTGTGGGAGGGGTCAGGACCACCTTGCTTGGCGCATACGTAAAGTTCGCGACCGTATTTACTGTAGACCTTGGTTTTTGCAGCAGCCGTTTTGGCCATTGACGCTTTGCGGTTTTCGAATGTCCGTCCCATCGGTAATTCCCAAAATTAATGACCCGAGCAGTTTACTCGACCTGAGCCCAGCTTTGCAGCCTCTATCGTGTATTCATTGAAGTAAATGGCGTGTTAATAACACTATGTCATAAAACTATGGGCATTACTGACGATTTCAATGGGGCCGGCGTTTATGGTGGGGTACCTGATCTGTCGCTGGTGGTGCCGGAGGGAGCATGTCGAATTACATCAGCCACATGTTCAGGGCGGAATCCCAATCCCATCAATCGGCCAGCCAGACGCGACAATACTGGCAGGCGAGCGATCGCCTTGATGAACCCGGGCGGCCCCTGTCGAGTGGTTCCACCCGCTGCCGCGTCTTGCTTTGCTGAGGGCTTTCGCTTCATCATCAGCTGCATGCGTTGGGTCGCATGTGTCGGGAAACGACGGCGTTTTTCCACCTTCGCGAGATAAGGTGGGAGCGGTTGATGTTCACGCAGCGGACGGGCCAGAATATTTGCAGTTGCCACTGCATCCTGAATGGCCAGATTCACCCCGACACCTCCAATCGGTGACATTGCATGCGCGGCATCACCAATGCACAGTAGCCCTGGTTGCCACCACGTGTTCAATCTATCGATGCGAATTTGCAACAAGTGAATATCCTGCCAGCCCGTCAGCTCCTGTAGTCGTGATTCAGGGAGAGGTAAGGACTGGGCCAGTGTGGCCTTGAATGCTTCAAGCCCCTGTTCCCTGACCGCATCGAATGAGCCTTTGCGGACCACATAGCCACATTGCCAATACTCCCCGCGGTCGATCATGACGATGCCCATTCGTGGGCCGCCATGGCCCATGACATACGGCGGATCTTCCGGCTGATGGCTAAAGCGCATCCATAAAACATCACTGGGGCTACCGAATTGCTGTATCTCGAAACCTGCCTGTTGACGGATTTTCGAATGCCGACCATCAGCACCTACCACTAATGGTGCGCGTAGGGTTATTTCTCCCTCGGGTTGCATGGCCACTACTCCTGATATGCTTCCGTCATTACGTAGCAGATGTTTAAAATCCGTGTTCATCATCAGGCGGAAATTCGGATATTTCTCTGCTTCTTGTGCTAGAAACGAGAGGAAATCCCACTGCGGCATGAAAGCGATGTAGCGGCAAGTGATCGAAAGATGGGTGAAATCAGCCATCGTTATCTGCTTGCCATCCACTTCGGCATATAATTTGTCAGCGCGTGTATGAGGCAATTTAAGCAAGGCCGGTAACAAGCCCAGTTCATGCATGACTTCCAGTGTGGAGGGATGTACGGTATCACCACGAAAATCCCGCAGAAAGTCCTTGTGCCGCTCAATTACTGTTACCTGTACACCAGCCCGCGCCAATAGTAGCCCTAACATGAGGCCACCAGGTCCCGCTCCGACCACAATACATTCCGCATCGCGGGTGGCGTCGGTGTTCTTTGCTGTATCTATTGAATCGGGATGAACAGGCGACATGGTTTTTTCTCAGTATGGTATTTTGTCAGTAAAGATGGTGAAGCTGTGTCAGGCATTGGAATACCTAAATTAGATGAGAATGTTTCTCATATGGAGCCTAATGTAGTACTTTACTGGCGGCGTTGACAAGTGCCCGTGTTAATTCATCCAGTGTAGACGAACTCACCCTCACAACCTGCCAATACAGGGGAACTTCCAGGTGCGTATGGGGGGCTATGTCTATGATACTCCCCGTCTTTAATGCCTCTGTCGCCATGATGTCTGGCACTAGCCCCCATCCGAGCCCTTGTATGGCGGCTTCTACAAAACCGATCGCTGTGGGGAGGTACTGTGTTGGTGGTGAAAGAGCGTGCTGCGTCATCCGCTCAATAAAATCGATTTGCAACTCATCCTTCCGGCCAAACTCCAGCATGGGGGCGTGGCTCAGTGTTGCCGCATTCAGCCCTTCACTGAAATATTTTCGCTGGAATGCTGGTGACGCAATGGCTACATAGCGCATGGCACCGAGAGAGATGGAACGACACCCTTGAAGAGGTTTTGCTTCTGAGCTGATGGCCCCAAGTACCGTGCCATTTCGAATCATTTCAAGTGTATGTGCCTGATCGTCCATACGGATATCAAACAACATGCCCCGCCGGCGGTGGAGTTCCCCGAGTACCGGCAAGATCCAGGTTTGTAGGGAATCATCGTTTAGCGCAATTGACACAGGCCGCGTGAATGGACTGGCGTTATTTGTGGTAACGAACTCCTGCGAGGCTTCTTCTTCAATCGCCTGCATTTGGCGTACCTGACGCAGTAGCCTGCTACCAGCCGAGGTGGGTTGCGCGGGCGTTTGTCTGACAATCAATGGTTGCCCCAGACGGTCCTCCAATGCCTTGATACGCTGTGAAATGGCAGAAGGCGTGACGGATAATCGAAGAGCGGCTGCGTCGAAGCTTCCTTCTTCTATCACAGCAATAAAGGCGCTCAGTTGTGGATGAAGCAGATCAATAGCCATACCGGGTCCGTTCAGTCTTGCAACCAGATTCATTCAATGAAAAATGCGCGAGGTAATCAACGTGAGACCTCTACCATTTTAGAAACACGATTATTTACAACCGCTGTTATTCCTTTACAACTACTGTCATTTTACAAAACGGTACGATGGTTATTCTACATTAGAAAATCTAATGCTGTTTTAAAATATTTAGTTTGTTTCATGTGGCTTTGATAGGCATTCTGCTTCCAATAATTCACACCTCTATGGACGGGGCAGTTTCACCGTTGGAATGCAGATATGATTTTTTCAGCACTTTTTACAGGATTGATCACAGGACTTGGCATTATCGTAGCCATTGGTGCTCAAAATGCCTACGTCCTTAGGATGGGGCTGACGCGCCAGCATGTGGGCCTTGTGGTGACGATTTGTATTTTGAGTGATGTCGTTATGATGGGGGTAGGCATTGGTGGGGCGGGCGCCCTGTTCCATAATATGCCACGTTTTGCTGAGTGGGTAAGGCTGATTGGTGCTGTTTTTCTGATCACTTATGGCGTTATTTCCCTAAGACGTGCCTTACAGGGAGGGATGAGCCTCACTGCAGCGCAAACCGAATCACAGGGATGGTTCCATGTCACGCTGACATGTCTGGCATTTACTTTCCTGAACCCGCATTTTTATCTGGATACATTGGTGCTGATGGGGAGCCTTTCATTGAATTACAAGGGGGGAGGGGCGCTTTCCTTTTATATTGGTGTAAGCTGCGCCAGTATTTTGTGGTTCCTGATGCTCGGCTATGGGGCCCGATTGCTGATACCTGTTTTCCGAAAACCCAGAGCCTGGCGTACGCTGGATAGCGTGATCGGTTTCCTGATGCTGGGGTTATCCATGGTATTGATTACTGAAGCCATTTAACGTGTATCACGCCAGAATGATGTAACTGATATCAAAAGTCCATAACGATGAACGGGCTCCCAAAAGTGGGACGGTTAGCCAAGCTGATTTCATCAAGGGCTGAATTCGGTATTGTACCGGGTTCAGCCCTTTTAGTGTGCCTGGATACGTTCATCGATTCACACGCGCTTTAGACACTCTTTATCAGATGATGTTAATCCAGCGTAATTTCATCGGTGGTAGTCACAACCGAAATCTGTTTGAGAACATTATTGATCGAAAATTCATGAAGCTCTGCGTTACGGGATGTACAGGCATCTTCAGGAATAACAACATCGTAGGACAGTTCCCAGGCACTTCGCGCCGTGGATTCGACACCAAAGTTGGTCGCAATTCCCCCAATAACGACTGTTTTAATACCATGGCGGCGTAGTTGGAGGTCCAGTTCAGTTCCGGTGAAGGCGCCCCAATGGTGTTTTTGTATCACGATGTCGCCATCATGCTCCAAATCAGGCACGAGTGTATCGAAACCTTCGGGGGTTTGCTCCGGCAAGGAAGGGTTGCTGACGTTACGGCTGGGGCCTTCACCTGCTTTGAAACCTACCTTGATGAGTACAACGGGGGCGCCAGCCTTGCGAAATGTTTCTGCAAGCGCTTTGCCTTTAGTGACTATCTCATCAGCAGAATATGGGCCTTTGTCACTTTTTACGATGCCTGCTTGAAGGTCGATGAGGATCAGCGCGGTAGATTCCTTGCTTAAGGACATGTCGATGTTCCTGTTCAGGTTAGTGAGAGTTCAACGTAAAGCCTATCAGGGAAAAGAAGATCGTAGTAGCTGTAATTATCGGTTGAAAATGTTGGCAGTCAGTCTTTTCATCATCCCATGGTAAGGAGATTAATGACTGAATTGTGCCTGCCAAAGTTCATATCGAAATGCGGCTAACCCTTGCGAATATGAGCGAGCCTCCCGAATTGCTTGCATACGCATTTCAGCGGGAACACACTTTTCTCTTTGACAATACGATGAGGGTTGACCTTGCCATGGTGGCAAGCCTCATTCTTTTTCGTGATCAGATTATTTTCAATTGTTTTGTTATTGAGAGATTTACTTCATGAATACCATACTTACCCAAAAGTCACTGATCAAGAAAACGCTTCTCACTATGGGGGCGGCTCTTTTTGCAGGTACTTTCAGCGTATCAGCCCTGGCGGCCAGCGCTCAGCCTTTGAGTAGTTCACAGGATAATCAGATGCATGAGCAGTTGGATTCGTCCATGAAAACAATGCATATGAACATGATGAAAGGTATGGAAAGTGACAGCCCTGACCTTGCCTTTGCCCAAGGCATGTTGCCTCATCATGTAGGTGCCATCAAAATGGCACAAGTGGAGCTAAAATACGGAAAAGACCCTCACATGAGGAAGCTGGCGCGTAACATTATCAAAGCGCAGGAGCATGAAGTGGGGATTCTCAAAAAGTGGATTGCCACTCATCAGCAGCGTAAATAATACCTGACATCGAAGACATTCTATTGGCGAAGTTGCCAGTGTCGGAATAGGAAGTCACGGGATGGATAATGCCTTCCCGTGATTTTTTATTATCGAACATCAATCAGCGTTATGTATTGAAGGGTGTGGCTTGTTGCCACCAGGTTGCTCGTCTTTCAAGAATATCGATGCGAACCGCCGCGCCGTCCTTGCCAATATATAAATGCCCGCTCCCAAAGCGCCTACATAAAAACCGATTGGCCAATTGGTGATATAAGATAATGCAATAGAGCACCAGATAATCACCAAAGCAATAACGATGGAAAGGACCAATGCGATAAGTGGGCGTTGCGTGAGCAAGCGAGCACTGGCAGGTGGGGTAATCATCAGGCTAAAAACCAGTAACGCACCCACCACAGGGAGGGCGACGATGGTCGCCAGTGCCAGGGCGATCAGAAAACCCAGTGAAACGACGCTCGTTCGGACGCCACGGGCAAAAGAGAGCTCAGGTGAGACAGCCATCAGAAGTAGTGGACGATAGAGCAGGCAAACAATAACAACGGCTATTCCCCCCAATATCAGAACGGGCAGAATTTGTTCATTGCTAACACCGAGAATATCACCGAACATCAGCCCGAAAACGGCCTGTGCATATGCGCGGGTCATGCTTAAACACAATGCACCTGTGCCAAGCAATGCGACGAGTGTGAGGGCTGTTGCCACTTCATGACGCGTCGTTTTGCGCAGAAGCGTTATAATAGTAATACCCAGCAGTGCAAACAGGGTTAGACCGTATAGCTGATTGATGCCAAGCCAGGTAGCGGCGGCTGCACCTGCAAATGAGCTCATGGGTATGGCATGTGCATCGAAGGGGGCCTTTTGCAAGGTCACAAAAAAGCCGATGACTCCCGCTATGATGGCGACAATGGTGCCTATCACCCAGGCATTGGTCATGAAACTTGAAAACATGGGCTATGACTCGTAACGAGTGGGCGTGAAACGGCGAGTGACGCAGGTACGAAAAACGCGGTTAAGCGTTGGCAGGAATGCTGCCATCAGGTAGCAAAGAAAAATCAGCACAACAACAAAAAAACTGACAGGCCAGCCATGTTCGGGCGTCCAGTAAAAACTGTCGTAGGCCAGAATGATACCTGCAAAGGTACAGAATGTGCCGATCAAACAGGCAATCACAATTGCCCAGCCGGGGCGTTTGCAAAGATGTAGTGCTGCAGAGGCAGGGCCAATCAATAGGGCGGTAGAGAGTATGGCGCCGATGGTCAGTGCTGAAAGCGCAGTGGAGAGAGCCAGTACAACAAGATATACAAGGTTAATAACGGGCACATTTATTCCCCTGATGCGTGCAAGATTCACATCGACACAACTCAGCATAAGAGGGCGATACAGCAGTAACATTAAGCACAGGGCGATCAGGCCCGTGGCACATATCCACGGGATCATGGAAGGATTGACACTCCACATGGAGCCAAACATGACTGTAAATGTGACTCCCGTCGTGCTATGGATTTCACTGTTTAAATAGAGGAAGAGTGCTGAAAGGGAGAGCCCTGCGCCTAACGCGATACCTGTCGCCATGGAGCGGTCTGTGCTCTTTCTTGAGGAAGCCAACTCAATTCCCATTGCCCCTAAAATGCCCATGATGGCAAAACCCGCCAAGGGATTGAGCCCCAGCAGGAACGAGGCAGATCCACCCACGCCACTGATATCCGAGAGCGCATGCCCAGCAAAGGTATTGCCGCGTATAATGGTAAAAATGCCCACCACAGCGGAGACAATGGCAGCCCCACCGCCCAGAAGCATCGCCACATGGACAGGCTGACTGCTCCAAAGGCCGGGTTCAAAGAGACTCTGCAATACCATTAATGTGATTTCCTGTGCTCAAGCATCTTGCGGTCTAACGTATGGCGATAATTTTCTTATATTGATGATGGACCACTGACATAATCATAAATCAGTGTCGGTAGCCGGTGCTGCATAAAACAAGAGGCTGTAAAAGTATATGGTGAAAACAAGGGGCTTGGCAGTGTAAATAAAGCAATGTAAATGTGCTTTTCTACGGGGGCCTGGCTCACTCAGGGGGTGCTGCGGCTACGAAGACCTGCCCCTGACTTCTGACAACATTGATGGGATACCCATAGAGTTTGGTTAACACCTCTGGTTGAACGACGTCAGAAGTTTCTCCACTGACTGCTTTTCCATTCGCCAGATAAACCGTTCGCGTCATCATTTTCATGAGTGGATTCATATCGTGTGCCGACAACAACAGGCTGACTTCATGTTGGTGGCAAAGCTCACCCAATGTATGCACGATATCGGCAACACTACTGATATCCAGATTGGCCAACGGTTCATCCAACAGAAGTAACTTTGGCTGTTTGATCAATGCGTGGGCGATCAATATGCGTTGTTGTTGACCGCCCGAGAGATTGCCTATGCGTTGATCGGCAAAGGATTCAGCCCCTACCGCATCCAATATCTCGTCCACACGTTGCTGACGATGGCTTGATCCCAATGGAAGTCCAAGGCGATTTCCATCCAATCCCAATGCGACAAGATCACGAGCGCGTAGTGGGAGATCCGGATCAATCGAACTCTTTTGTGGTACATAGCCTATTTCGGCGCTTCCGGACCTCAGCGGTTTTCCGTTGAAAAGAACTTGCCCCTTGGAGAATGTCTGCAATCCAAGAATAGCTCGTAGTAATGTCGTTTTACCCGCCCCGTTGGAGCCAATCAGCCCACAGAAATCCCCTGGCCCGAGTTCAAAGGAAACGTTATCAAGTACAGTTCGCCCTGAGAGGGAAACATTCAGGTTGTCGACCCTTAGAAGGGACGGGGTATTTACAACATCTTCTGGCATATTAATGAGATTCTGCGTGCAATTGCTCGGTTGAGGTGTGGTTCACCACCGCGCGTTCAAGTGCGTTGGTTTCTGCCAGCATCCAGGATTGATAATGATAGCCTACCGGCATCGTTTCATAAACGCTTACCACAGGAATATTGTGAGCGTGCGCATTCGAAAGGAACGAGCTGGTTAATGAATCGGTGACCTGCTGGTTATAGACAAAGGCATGCACCTGATGCTGACTCAAGAGCGTGTTTTGTGTACTGACATCCTGCGGAGAAGGATCTACGCCATTCATCACTGCAGTTTGAAGGCCCTTCGGAGTTTTAATGGAGATGCCCATCGCCTCCAGGAGGTAGTCGCTGACAGGTTCAGTGACTGCAACGGCTGTATGCGGGTGTGCTTTCTTAAAGCTATCTATAGCGTTGTACCAGGGGGCAAGCGATGCCTTGAATGCTGTCGCATTGGCCTTGAAAACGGCAGCTTCACTTGGCATCAGAGCGGATAGCTGTTTAGCAATCGCATCGGCCACTGCTGGCATCGTTTTCACATTATACCAAAGGTGAGGATTCCACGTATCATCAGGTAATTTGAGCAAATGTTGAACATTGATCACTTTTTGTGAGGGGGTGGCATGTGCTTTGATCAGCTTGTCAGCCCAATCATCGTAACCGACGCCATTCTGCACAATCAGTTGAGCCTTGGAGAGCTGGCTTGCTACTCGAGGGCTGGCTTCAAAGGTATGTGGATCGGTGTTTGGATTGGAGAGAAGGGCTGTGACATCAACATAAGGCCCACCAATCTGCTTGATGACATCCGCGTATTCGTTTTCGACACCAATCGCATGAATGGTGGAATGTGAGGCAGCATTCGCTGTGTGTAACGTCGTTACAAAAGCCGCTCCCAATAGTACGGCGGTGAGGCCCGCCTGTCTGATCCTGATACCTGCGAGTGGTTTTAATGGCGATAGCATAATCGGCTTCCCTTGAGGTTATGATGCATTCACATGATAGCTCGTAGTAGTTCAAGCAAGGCCATGGCTCATGCACTTATCCACTCGTGCCTTGTGAGCTTTCCTGAGAGCTTGGAATTATATAATGTTATAGTATATCAATTATGGCGAGCAACAGTAATTGCTTGTTTTTGGCAAAATTATTTTATGGGTGAGTAGGAAGCATGTGTGCTTGCGAATCCCGGATCTTTGCCAACGATAGGTAAATATCCGGTTATGAAGCTACATATCGTCAATACACATCGTAACTACTCCACAATCAAGTAGATGTAACCCTTTCATGTGCACATAGGCCTATCCTGAATTCGAGCTTTTCGAACGGCGGTTAGGTTCTTCGGCGGATAGACTGCACAGAATGTCTTCTCCTGTGCAGTCCTGTACTTGAAGGGTGATGACTTCAGCTTGCCTTAGAAATCATATTCAAGACGAATATGTGTGGCCGCTGGATCGTTCTTCCCCGTGTTGTGTGTAAATTGATGTTCCACAGCCAATGAGAGATTGTCTGTTAGTGAAGTGCTTACACCGAGAAATTCATGCCCGACATCGGCTGTTTTACCATGAATGGAATCACCCGCCACATAGGGTTGGATACTTTTAAGCATAGGCAGGTTGATTGGGAATGTATAACCCGCAAAGTATTCCCAGCCAATGGCTGATTTATCGAAATAATCACGTGCATTGTTCGCTTTGCCGACGATGAAGTGCTTATAGGAGCCTATCATGGCGGCTAGGGTCCAATTACCGGGTGTCCAGCTGAAGCCCGTTCCCAACAATTGCTGGTTATAATTCTTTTGGCTGGCATTTTGCCCCGTCTGGAAGATGCTCGCACGCGTATAGCTATACGCGACACCCCATGAAAGCTGATCGTTAATCTGATAATTGAGTGCCAATGCCGCACCATGCTTGCGTTTGTAGCGCCCAAAATCCTTCAGATAATAATTCGGCGCTGGCATGATGTAACTCGCATATAACGTGACTGGCCCCCAGTTATTCGTATAGTTAAGAAGTCTTTTTGCACGGAAAGAACCATCATAAGAACCATCATCTACCCCATCACTGGAGCCTTGGCCCTGTTGGTCCATCACCCAAATATCGGTCTTGGCGCCCACGGCTCGATAATAGGCGCTGAGCTGCTTGCCATAGGTCAATGTACCGTATTTGTCATTGGAAATACCGGCATATAATTCGCGTTGGTAGGTGTCTGTACCTTCACCCCCCTTGTTTTTGTAAGTGTGATGATTCCACCCAACAGCTTTAAATAAGCTGGCACCCAGTTCGTAGTAGCCCAGCAGCTTCCACCCATTGGGTAATTGATACGAGGCTTTGGCAAAATAGTTGGAATCATCAGCATATCCGCGGTGTTCAACCGCGCCTCTATCGCTGCCGCCCATTGCATTTTCAAAACCGAGCTCGGCGCTTCCTCCCACACTTAATTCTAACGGTTTTAGAAACGAATTGGCTTCTCCCTCCCTGATGAGGGGAATATCGGCCATTGCATGGGTGCTGAACGTCATGCATGTAGCTACGGTGGTGCTGGCTAGTGTTAATACAAGAGCGGAAGGTGTAAGTCTTGATAATGGCATAGGTCGTTCCCTGCGGCCTTTGGTCAAAGTTTTTTCAAGGTGGCCACGTCATGAGTTTCTATTGTTATTCGCTACTGCTGAAAAGATGCCTTTTAGAATGAGCACCTCCGTAAACAGTAATCGGTGTCCTGGACGGCCTTCCTCCTGCGATACTGCTATTGCGCCATTGCGATTCATACTGAATCCGCCGTCGAGAAACGGTATTCTAAATGTTATATTATAACAAAATCAATAGTGGATAACTTACTTTTACACAGAACCCGCCTGGCAACAAATGCTTTTAATTTAATTTTAAGAATGAAGCTCTCAATAATGGACATGGAAGGGATAAGAGGGCGTTTCCTCTTCTCAAATGAATTGACGCTAGCTAATATGCTGTGCCCTGAAGCTCCGATACGACATGGCAGATACTGGCAAGGTGAAGAAGCATTTATGCTGTTGTCATTGAAAATACGATGCCAACTGTGTCTAATCAGGAAGAAAACAGGTTTCCAGGCCACATACGTTGATAGCATTGTAGGTTCTCGGTGTGGCAGTGTTGATTATCTAGAGATTAAAGAAGGGATAGGGTAACAATGCCCAAAAACAATGCATCTAATCGCAAGGGTAACCAATGGATGGCGAAGTGGGGCGACAGAACGTCTGACTTTTTACATTTTCTTGGACTCTTTGGCCTGGGATTCTTCAATCTATGGGCCGCCATCAGCTTTTTCGTTCACTGCCTAGAACGGGGTCACATCACTATTGATGAAATTTTGCTGTTGTTCATTTTCCTTGAAATCGGTGCCATGATCGGCATTTATTTCAAGACACACAAAATGCCGGTCCGGTTTCTAATCTATATCGGGATTACTTCCCTGACGCGTTATTTGATCGGTGATATTTCCCACCATGATGAGCCCAACTATTCAATGCTTTATCCGTGCCTGGGAATACTATTGTTAGCTATCTCGGTAGTCGCTGTCAGGTTTGCTGCACATCAGTTTTCTACCGACCCGCTGGAAGAAGGTAAGCAGGTACAACAGGATGAGACCGCATAATTCAGTGCGTTTCACACTTTTCATTCAATAGTGATACTCAAGAAAAGTGGAAGAGGATGATGAAGGGACAAGTTGCTCCCTTGTCATCCCACCGGTTTTGTCAGAGAAGGTGAGTGGGACGCAAGCGGTGTACCATTTCGGATGAAAAACCAAAAAAAAGCCCAGCAAGGGGCTGGGCGTCAAGGATCATTCAAGGGAACACTCATTGAGACTTCTGTTGCCAGATAAAGTTCCCTTTTGCTAGGTGCTGGAGAATGATTTCTTCGCGATCATGGCCAGCCAGCGTATTGGTTTATCACCGGATTCGGTCCCGTCGCTTACAAGCCCAATAAATTGGGCTTGCATGCTAAAGACGGGGTTCACTATCCTAATACGCCGACTGCTTTTCCATGGTAGATTTTGTCTCGTTCGAGTTATTTGGCCTATTTTTCTACCATCGAGGTATATGCAGCTGCAATGTGACCTGGTGTCGTGATCCAGATTTCCTCCCGGTGCTCCATCAAACGTTTTAGTACCTTCTTCAATTGATGAAAGCGGAAAGGTTGCCCTGCTATATAAGGGTGGAGTGCAATGCCCATGACTTGTGGGGAGGATTTGCTTCTTTCCATGAGTTCAGCAAACTGGCTCTCAATCATACTGCAGAACGTTTCTATACTGGCGCCATTGGGAACAATCGTTGGTATATCATTTACCTCTTGCGGATACGGAACCGAGAGAAGCTCTCCTGTAGAGGTATGAAGCTCTGTCGGCAGATCATCATGAGCCCAATTCAACGTGTAACTGAATCCGTGCTGGGCAAGTAATTCTGGCGTTATACTGCTTTCTGAAATCCATGGGGAAAGCCAGCCTTTTACCTCTTTTCCAGAGTATGATTGCAGACGTTCACGACAATAACGAATCATATCGCTTTCTGCCTCAGTACTCAGCTCCCCCTGGCGCTCACTATTGGTGTGCCCGTGACCAATCAGTTCAACCCCCGGGCAAGACAACCATTCATCAGCCAATGCCGGATAGTCATCAAGGATAGCCGTATTCATCAACAAGGCAGGCGGGATATTGAGTTTTTTGAACAAGTCAGCCAAATACCAGCCACCTACACGGTTACCATAATCCCGCCAAGCGTAGTTGAGTATATCCAACTGATTGGGAGGCGCTATTTTGGCGCCTTCTGGATCACCAAACGAGAAGTGTTCGAGATTCATGGCCACATAAAGTGCCAACCGCTTGCCATTGGGCCACGTATGCTGCGACCAGAGATCCACGGGACGCGTTTCATAACGATGGTGATGGGAAAGGTGGTGCTTCCATTCCGTATCGGTCATGACTGGCTTCTCTTGTTTTCTGAAATGCTGTGTTGTTCTGAATAAACATTCGTTGGCCGACTCATCCGACTACCGATGAAGGAGATACTCAGGGATATCAGAATGACCACGACGGCAGTACTCAGTTCAGGCATCCAAACATTCACAATAAATCCGATCAGAATGGAAAGTATCCAGGCCAGAGCCATGATTTTAGGTACGTAATGACGAACACGGGAGATCATCCAGCCCATAATGGCACCGCCGATTCCCGGGACCAGAATACCCAATAGCTCCAACCAGTTGGTAAGCCAGTTTGTAATGCCTGAAATAGCCAGCACGAGTCCTATTATCCCCAATGTGATGGTCATTGACTTGAAGGATAGGGGAAAGAGAGCGCTCCAACCGGCGGTTGCGTTATAGAGACCATGCACCGCAACCGATGAGCAGTTCACGACAAAAAAGAGTGCTCCAAAAGCAGCCATGGCCGGCCCCCATTGGCTGAGGAGGTGTGAAAAATCACCACTGGAGGAGTTTTGGCTGGCTACAACTATCCCTCCAAGAAGCATTGGAATCATATTGCCGAACGGGAATGCACAAAGAGAGGCAATCACTGCCTGAGATGGCGTTTTTGACCAGCGCGTGAAATCTGCAGTGAGTGTACCTGAATCGATAAAACAGGATATCACCATCGTTAATCCGATACCGAAAGACACAGTACGATGATTATCCGGTTGAAAAGCCACCATTTGCTGAGCGCTGCTATGGGTGAAGTTGATGATCAGGCTCACTATAGCGACAACAGCAAAAAGCAGGATGGAGATAATACTCAACGGTTTCAGGATACGCATACCTGATAGAGACATAATAATGAAAACGATGCCAATCAGTAGCGTGGAGATCCAGGCGGGTAAGCCCGTTAATTGCACTACACCTGTGCCTGCCAATCCTGTTTGCACTGCAAACCATCCTACCACTAGTGTGGAGAGAGTGATTGAGACAATCTTCGCGGTTATTGGGCCGAAAAGATGTTTAGCACTTAATCCGAATGTTTTGCTCTCCCTCGCCGCAAGAGCGCTCAAAAAGGCAACATACACAGCTAGTATTAAATTGCCTACTGCAATCGCTTCCATGCCGCGTAAAAAACCCAGTGAGTCAACGATCTCGCCTCCTACAAAGGCGCCGATCATCACGAGTGGGAAGCCGGTCCAGACAGCTGCTACCGAAAAAAGACTACGTTTTGCATGTGCGGGCACGGCCTCGTGCTCATACTCTGCGGCCATCGGACGTTCCTGTTCTTTGTTGTTGGGATATGAGTGAATGAAGAGGCAAGAGCATTCTCTTGTGAATTCTGCTACCAGTCATTTGTTAAAAAATGCCATGAATCGCCAATTTAGTCATCGATGGTGGGTGATTTCAAGGCAATAGGGGAAATGAGTGATACAACGCAATATTCAGCCTTTGCATTGTGGTATAGAGGAAAGTTGCGGCGCTCAATGGCGGGGCCTGAATCGTGGGAGGGTACGAGTGCGATATAGCGTAGACGTAACTGCTTCTTACCTCATTGATGTACAGGTTACCTGTTTTTTCACTTAATGCATTAAGGTCGACGGCCATTGTCGATATCAAAGCCTATAGCCGCTTCAAGCAAAGATTCAGATAATGGATGAATATCAGATAAAAATAGGGCTATTGCAAAATATGAGCATCGTAGAATGATCCTTTAAGTATTCGTTTTATTCTGGGATATAAGGATTGGATCAGTTTTTAATCGGCTGGGATTATTGAAAGAAAAGGTGAGTGTAATAAAAAGGACATTGTCGAATAATGGAAACGACACATTTTAAGCACAGTGAGAAAATGCTGGATTATCCCCTAAAAGAGAGTGCAGTAAAAAACGTTAAAATTCATTGAGCTAGTGGCGCCCTCAGCAGGATTCGAACATGTTATACAGTTGTTGTTAATAATGATTTTAAATTGTTTTTCGTGTCTGATTATACCTTTTATTATACCCGGTGGTTTCCAGCTCTAAGTGCAACACAGGATTATTGAACTGGTGTTTTTGAGTATATTTAACGGGCTCATTAGCCCATATGCAGCCATTCAGTTAACATGGCAGGATAATCCCAATGCCTTTCAAGGAAAGCGTGCATGGACAAGGAACGCCTGGTTGATATCGAGACCTTTATCACCGTTGTAGATACTGGAAGTTATACGAATGCTGCACGCAAGCTGGGCCTTTCACGCTCAACGGTGGGTAAACGCATTCTGCGTCTGGAAGAAAGATTCGAGGTACGCCTTCTGAATCGTACCACCAGGCAACTTAGCTTGACGGATGAAGGGGATGTTTTCTACCAGCGTTGCCGCCAGATTACTTCCGAGCTGGAGGATCTGGAAGACACCATGTCCCAGCGTAGACAAGCGCCAACAGGCGTGCTGAAAATCTCGGCACCCCAAGCATTGGGGAATCGCTATATCTATCCGTTGCTGGAAAGTTTTCTTCGCCGTTGGCCTGGCTTGCGGGTGGAAGTGTCTTTTACTGATCGCTATGTAGAGCTGATTGAAGAGGGCATTGATATTGCCATTCGCATAGGCGAGCCACTACAGGATTCCCGTATCCTCTCGCGAACTGTGGGGACTCAGGAGATGATTACTTGTGCGTCACCGGCGTATCTGGAACGAAAGGGAATACCTGTATCGCCTGATGAGCTTGAGGGGCATGACACCATCATGTTCCTGAACGCAAATTATTATCGAACCTGGAGTTTCAAATCGGCAGATCATTCCTGGCAACATACTGGCCCGGTAAAATTAAACATGAATGATGCAGAAGCCATGTTAAAGGCTGCTTTATCAGGGCTTGGCATTACCTATCTACCGTCTTTCCTGGTCAAGGACGCACTTAAATCAGGCGACTTGGTTCCCTTGTTGGAAGACTATGCGGAACAATCAGAGCCTATTCGTGTTATTTATCCCAGTAGGCGATTCTTGTCGCCACGCATTAGGCTATTTATTGATTTCCTGGTAGAGGAATGGCAACCAATCCTGCCATGGGATAAATAATATCCCGGTGATAATAACCCTTGGCGCTAACCAGGATAAAAAAGAGGAAGGTGGTCAGTCCCACCTTCCTCTTTTTTTAGATAAGCAAAGCTTTTATTGATCCAAAGTTGGGTAATCGGTATAGCCTTCCGCACCATTGGAATAGAAGAGTTCTTTCCTTTGTTCGTTCAGGGCGGCATCGGCCTTGAAACGCTCGGGCAGGTCGGGGTTGGCAATGAAGGGACGACCAAACACAGCTGCATCGATCAATCCCCTGGAAATCAGGTCTTCGGCTTTCTCTGGCGTATATCCACCAGCACCGAGGATAGAATGGCTCCAGCGAGCACGAAGGTCTTTCCTGAACTCATCGGTTACTGGCTTGCCGCCTACCCAATCGGGTTCTGACAAATGCAGATAGGCGATCTGACGTTTTTCCAGATTATCTACCAGATAGAGAAATGCCTTGGCATTTTCCTCGCTTGATTCATGTTCGACCCCATTAAAGCCTCCAAAAGGAAACAGGCGGATGCCAATGTGTTCAGGCCCCCAAGCCTCAATCATGGCATCGGTTACCTCCAGCACTATGCGGGCACGATTCTCAATGGAGCCACCATATTCATCCTGGCGCTGGTTGGCTTCGGGTGAGAGGAATTGATGAAGTAGATAGCCATGAGCAGCATGTATTTCAGCAAGGTCAAAACCTGCTTCCTTTGCATTGATTGCTGCTTGGCGGTAATCGGCAACCAACTGCTGGATATCAGCCTTGGTCATTTCTCGTGGGCGTGAAGTGGGAACACGCAGTACATTTCCTTCGATATCGCGCAGGGTAGTGCGTGCATCAGCAGTAATAGCTGAAGGTGCTATGGGCGCAGCATTGTTTGCATGCAGGGAGCTGTGTGAAACACGGCCCGTATGCCATAGCTGAACGGCAATTTGGCCACCCTTGCCATGCACATCATCAGTGATTTTCTTCCATGCATCAATTTGCGGCTGGGTATGCAGCCCCGGGGCACCGGAATAGCCCTTGGCAGAAAATGAAACCTGGGTCGCCTCTGTGATGATCAAGCCGGCTGTAGCACGTTGGCTGTAGTATTCCTGCATCAGCTCAGTAGGAACATCGCCTGGCTCACGGCTTCTCAAGCGTGTAAGTGGCGCCATGAATACACGATGAGGGACAGTGATAGGGCCTATTTTCAGAGGCTCAAACAGATGTGGATAGTTCATGTTATCTCCTGAATTCCTTCCCGTTGCATTAGTGCAACAATGAATATGGGGAGAAGTTATGGATTAGAGGGGATAACATCAAGGGGGAGTACGATTGTGTTGGAATTATATCTATAACTATATGTTTTTAAAGGGATATATATGGTCTCATAATATGGGGCGATAAATCTCCAATACATCTTCCTGGAGAGGCTCCCCACAGCTGATCAACACGCTCAAAGGCCTTATCAAGATCCTCATCCGTATGGATAGGGAAAATATTCATTAGATAGTCTCCGCGTTGATTTATTTAAAATAGGCAAGCTCTAGGCTTTCTATCTATGCCTGATATGCCTTCAACTACGTTGCTCGGTTAATCCCCGGCCATCAGTGAGTAAGAAGGTTTTCTCACGAGGTTTGGTAAGTTGTACTACACGGGCGGTAAGAGGCATGGATGGGTAGAACCTCAATATCTAACTGAGCGGTTATACCCGAAAGTATACACATTAGAATGGGGAAGCTTTTGGATGCTTCAGGATGGAGTAAGATGAAAATATATTTTAAAATGCTGATTTTTATGGAGTTTTTGGTTTTTATAGAGTTAAGGAAGAGGAGTTAGTGGCGCCCTCAGCAGGATTCGAACCTGCGACCTTCCCCTTAGGAGGGGGACGCTCTATCCAGCTGAGCTATAAGGGCACTTGGAGGATCTGCTCAATACAAAAAAGAGTAAGCAGACTTTTTCGGGTGGGGATTATAGGATGTTGAAGGCACAAACGAAAGTCGGAATTTACATGGAATGGACCCTACGTTGCTATTGCGAGTACACTTGTGCGCCCTTGAGTCACCATCCTGAGCCAATTTCCCATGACAAAAACCGACCGCCATTTCACCGGACCGATGGTCGATAAGTTTGAACGCACGCTTTATGGGGCTTCTAGAGGCCAGTTGCGGCTAGCCCTTTTGCAGCAAACGATCGAGCGGGAGATCCCTTTCTCCAGTGAGCCGATTCTGGATGCAGGGGGCGGTCTTGGTATTATGGCTCGATGGGCCGCTGAACGTGGGCATGATGTCACACTGGTGGAGCCAGCGGCTGATATGTTAAAAGCCGCCCGGCAACGCGTTGAAGGTTACTCTGTGATATGTCGGCAGGGGGATTTGCAAGCGTTGGGTACGTTGGCACTGGGTCCGTGGCCACGTATTTTTTGCCATGCGGTATTGGAATGGCTGGCAGATCCGAAGGAGGGCTTGCAAGCGCTATTTGATCAATTACAGCCGGGGGGCTGGTTGTCACTAATGGTCTTCAATAAAGATGCGCTGTGCTTCTCCAATATTGTGAAAGGCAATCTAAAACGGGTGCTCAAGGGTGGCCTAGAAGGGAAGGGAGAGGGGACACGCCTTACCCCTATCTCTCCGATGACCCATGATGATATCGTTCAATGGACGGCTGAACTGGGCCTCGAAATGAGAGGCGTTACCGGCATTCGTGTTTTTCATGATTATCTTAGAGAAAAACACCCCACCGAAGATGATCTGGAAATGCTGAGGCAGTTGGAGTTTGCATATTGTCGTAAAGAGCCATATTGGCGTCTGGGGCGTTATCTCCATTACACACTGTATCGTCCACTGGGTTAGGTTCTGTCAGTAAACTTGCTTGAATCTTTCGGCTATTTAAAAGATTGCCTTTATATGCCGATAGTATTGTTCACGTGGGCGAATGAGTCGTCACGTGATTCATCGTATAAAAAAGGATATGTCGGTGAGAACCGATAAATCGTCAGTCAGGAGTTCTCATGAGTGTTGCCCCACCTGTTTGTCAGTTGCTTCAGCGTCAGCCTACCAACCGGTATGACGAGTGGTTGCACGTTGCGCTTCCCAGGGATGCTGCTCAGGCTTTGGAGGGTGTATGTTCCTGTTGGGTGACGGATATCACCATAGCGGAAACTCTTTCCACACGTCATCAACATGTTCATCTGGGAATCGAACCGCCTGAAGCATTACCTCACGGGGCTCTATTGTATTGGCCCAAAAGTCATGCCTTGGGGATCTGGTGGTTGGAAACACTTTGTCACTGGCTTCCCGAAGGGACACCTATTGAAATCGTGGGTGAACACCACGGGGGAATCAAACGGGTGCCCAAGGTTTTAGCTGCTGCTGAGCTCCCCTGTTCTCGGGTTGATAATGCTCGTCGCTGCTCCCTGTTCGCGACGACAGCTTCTCCACATGTTCCACTTACCCTGGGATGGGGTGAGTATCAGGTTGGAAATATCCGATTGGCATCGCACCCGGGGGTGTTTGCCAACGGCAGGTTGGATGCAGGCACTGAAATCCTGCTGGATCAGCTCGCGCCCGTATTTGATAAAAAAGAGCCGAATACAGCCTTGGATGCGGGCTGTGGAGACGGCATCATTAGCGTGTGGTTGGCACTCAGGGGAATTGACGTTAGTGCTTTGGATGCTGATGCATTTGCTGTGGAGGCCACTCGCCGTAGTTTGGCACTGAATGGTGTGTCAGGGGACGTCGAAATACATGACATGTTGTCCGGTATCGATCGAAAATTCGATGTAATTGTGTCAAATCCCCCATTTCATCAGGCGCAGGATATTGATTACGGGCCAGCTCGCAGGCTGATTCGTGATGCAGTACGCTGCCTGATGCCCAAGGGGCAGCTGTTTATTGTGGCGAACTCCTTTTTGCCTTATCGCGCTCCTCTGGAAGAGGTCTTTAGGCAAGTTGATGTGCTAGTGGACAATGGGCGTTATCGCGTGTATCAGGCTTCTCAGCCTAAACCAATACGTTAAGGTGCTTTTATGTCGAGGTATTTGGGCAAGAGACAGGAGAAGGGGAGCTCTTTGACTGATTATGTCGCACAATAGCCCTCATCCAGCTGATAGTGGCTAGGTGAAATGGAGGGATTATCGGTGTTGTGCTGCTTATACTCATGCGGTCTTGGTCTTTCAGGTATGAATAATACGTGATTCCAGCAAGCTAGCTGCGTATGTTTTGATGGTGAAAAGCAGCGCTTGTTCCTGACGAGGGAATGAGATATAAACATAGTCAGGTGTTACCCGTGCCTCCCCCCTCCCTTGGGAAAGTAGTTTTACGCATGCAGGGCAAGTCCCCACGAATGATCTATTTCGAGCGGCACATAAGGAGGGATTGTGTAATCAGCTCGTTATGGAGCGTTCACAATGAAGACCTCTATATCACTATATCAGTTGAAACGGCGTGCCAAAGGTTTGGCGCGTGAGCAACATATCCCTTTGCATGAAGCCCTTGATAGGGTCGCCCGCCACGAAGGCTATTCACGCTGGAGCCTGTTGGCCAGTAAACATCCGCAGCACTCTGTTCCCGAAATTTTTTCCCGCTTGAATGATCACGATATGGTTATTCTTGGCGCGCGTCCCGGCCATGGCAAAACGCTGCTAGGTATCCGCTTATTGCTGGATGCCATTCAAGCGGGGTGGAAAGGGGTGTATTTCACGCTTGAATGGACAGAAAAAGAGACTCACAAACGGATCCGTGCACTAGGAGGTAACCTTCATTGCGATGCTCTTCTACCCACGGTCGTTACTTCCGATAAGATCAGCGCTTCTTTCATGATCGACTATTTAGAGCATTTTCCTCGTAAAAGTGTGATCGTGATAGATTACCTACAGTTATTGGATCAGCAACGGCATAAGCCGATACTCTCCATTCAACTTGCCGAGTTGAGAGCTTTCGCAGATGAAACTGGTTCGATCATTGCCATTATCTCTCAAATTGATAGAACCTACCGACCCGAAACCAAATCCGTGCCTGATATGAAGAATCTACGCTTGCCGAACCCTATCGATCCGGGGGTGTTTACGAAAGCCTTCTTTTTGCATGCCGGTAAGCTAGGGATCCGAAATATCCCCTGATCATGGCGGGTGAAGCCGAATGTCTCCAAGGCGCAATGCATTGGCTTGTTTGATGATGTTATGAGGCGGCTGCCAACTACTGTCGTAGTGCCTGATGGTTGAACAGCGTTCTATGGCGTGTTCTCACATGATGCGGGTTCGATAAGGGCTATGCTAAGAAAATGGCCTGATATTCTCAGGCCATTGTGTCGGGAGTAGGCAGTTGGCTTTCTCCCGACGGTCATTCTTGACGAAGCAAGGTCGCGAAATGTCTCTAGGGCGGTGGATACTTGGAGAGAACGCCCTGTACCAGTTCAGCAATGACTTTACTTCTTTGTGCAGGGTCTGAAGGATCTCCCGACGGCTCCGTTGCTCGACCACGCCATACCAGTCTTCCATCATGCGTGTCATACATGTCCAACTGGAGTACGGTGCTCATGTATTGGACGGTCGAGGTGCCATAATAACCGCCTCCCCACGGCCCCCATGGCCCGCTGCCCCATCCCCAGGGACCATAATATCCCCACGGGCCACCACCCCAAGGGCCGCCCCATGGCCCCCCATCATAATAATTGGGTACGTTGTCGGTAGTTTGTACGTTAGCCAACGTTACCTGCAATGTCAGGTCCGAATGCGTACCTGCTGGCGCAAATGAGAGGCCTTTGCCTGGTAACTGTGCCTGTAACGCAGTATTAATGCGTTCGGCGGTCAGTCCACTGCGGGTAAGTGAGTTGTCAGGTGTAAACAGCACCGGCGTTTTTGCCCATGACCACGTATGGTAATCGGCAAAGTTGCGGCTTGGGTCATAATCTTGCTGTGTTACCATACTGCTGCATGCTGATAATGAGAACAGCAGGAACAGTACGCTCAAGTAGCGCAAATAGCCGAGCGCTTTGAATTTTGTAGGATTGTTCATGCAAGGCTACTCCAAAGCGATATAAATGATATGAGTTATCATTAAACCCTATATTCCATACTATCACCAGAATACGGTGTTCGGTTAGGTAATAAATAAGGAAAACACGGCATGTACCATGCATTATGGTGCGTATTCTTTATTGATCGAATGCTCGGTCTCAATAATGAATAGCGGTCACAATATAGTGCTGGTCGCCTCCCGGCGCTTCGAAAGTAATGTCGTCGTCCAAACGTTTTCCCAAAATAGCGCGTGCAAGAGGGGAATCCACGCTGATCCACTTTTTGTCTGGCGCTGTTTCGTCGGGGCCCACAATGCGGATATGCAATTCATCACCATTATCATCCTCAAGGCAGACATACGCTGCAAAGAACACCCTATTTGGATCATCTGGCAAGCGATCAACCACCTTGAGTTCATCCAGACGTTTTTCCAGATACCGAATGCGGCCAATGGTTTTGTTAAGTTCCCGCTTGCTGTAAGTGTAATCAGCATTTTCGCTCCGATCTCCTTGCGCAGCTGCTTCTCCTACCTTGCGTGAAAGCTCCGGGCGTCTTACGCGGGAGAGATGCTGATGAAGCCCTTGCAGGTGTTCATAACCGGCACGGGTAATGACATTACTTTTGGCTTCCTGACGTGGATCCTTCGCTGGATCACGCCAACGCGTCATGTTGCGACCTTTCATTACGGGTTCTCACACGTTGAGTTGATGACGTGGTGCCTGTTCCATCTCATTCAATAATCCTCCAGGCAGAGAGGCGCATCGCTGGCCCATGACCTTTCGATTGTCACATACTGGCGATGATGTGCCTGATATGGATAGGTGGGCATGTGCCATGAATAGGCAATATATGTCATGAATAGGTGTTAAAGTGTCCTTAAATGCTTGAATTATGACTATTCAGGCGCCACCTAAAAAGCTATCTTTAATGAACTGTATCGAAAGCGGGATGATGCAGTAAACACGGTTCGTTTTACAAGGAGTTTACATGAGCGATTACGACAACCAGTGCCCGGATACTGAAAATCCAGAGAGTACGGGGCATGGAACGCTTTGCTTTACTCCTGCGGATGTAAAAATAGAAGCGGTAGAACCTGTCTATCAGGGTTTTTTTACGTTCGAAAAAATTACCTACCAACACAAGCGTTTTGACGGAAAATGGAGTCAAAACGTTGTTCGTGAAGTACAGTTGCATCAGGATGCTGTTGGTGTACTTTTATATGATCCTGATCGTGATAATGTCGTGTTGGTAGAGCAGATACGAGCAGGTGTGGTAGCGCGTCAGGATCAAAGTTCTCCATGGCTGCTTGAAGTTGTTGCTGGTTTGATTGATACCGACGAAACTCCAGAAGAAGTGGCCAGGCGCGAAGCCATGGAAGAAGCCGGATGTGAAATCCGTGAGCTTTTCCCTCTGTATTCTTACTATCCAAGCCCTGGTTCTTATACCGAACGCGTACACCTCTTCTGTGGGCTGCTGGATAGTACCAATGTAGGTGGAGTACATGGGTTGGAAGAGGAACAGGAAGATATTCGTGTACATGTCATTCCGTTTCCGCAGGCGCAAAAGCTGTTGCAGGACGGTAAGATGGACAATGGAATGATTATGATTGCCATGTTGTGGCTGATACAGGAGCGGGCCTCCCTTCGTGCCCGGATGAATCATGATGCATAAGCGGACGCCTAGAAACGCCTATGTTACCGATCTCAAAAGTTTACAGGCTGAGTGCACGAGTAATTTCGTGCGGCTCTCACGCTTGGTACAAGGTCGTTCAGCCGGTGAACAGATCGATATAGAGCTGGGCGAAAGTGATCGTGTTTTTGGTCGCCTGCACGTGGAAATTGCGGATCAGGCCCCTTACACGACGACATTGAATGTTACCCAAAGTGGTGTTCTCGAATCGTTGATCGAGTCCCCACGCATGCGGGTTCATTTGTATCATGATGTGCGTATGGCGGAAGTGGTTGATTTTCAACGCCGCCGGCATTTTGAAGGGCGGTATCGTTATCCGAATGCCCAAATGCATCAGCCGGATGAAAAACTTCAGCTTAACCGATTCCTCGGGGAATGGCTGGACCATGCCTTGGCGCATGGGCACTCCTCTGATGTGTCGTCTTCTCTGTAAAAACACACCACGTTTCACTAACAGCCTCCCTGTAATTTCTGATTTCTTCCGAATGGTTGGAGTACCCTTTCCATGACTCGGCTGATCCAGCTCGGTGATATTCATTTGTGTGCGAATCCCAAGGCATTGATTCGTGGGCATTCGCCTCAACAGCGTTTTGATGCGGCCATGCGAGTCATTGCCAACGAAGCGTTCGATTATCTGTTGTTGATAGGGGATGTGAGTGATGACGGTTCTATCGCCAGCTATCAAAGGGTGATGGCCGCCTGTGATGCGTTGGGTGTCGAATGGGGCTGGATCCCGGGAAATCACGATAACCCTAGTGTGATGAATATGCTCAAGCCCTTGCTGCGACATAAGCATTTTGACGAGCGCGTTTTATTGGGCCTTGATAGCTGGGTGGAGGGTTGGGATGGTGGTGAGGTGGGTGCCAGGCAACTGGCGCAGTTAAGAGGTCATTTACATACTACCGAGCAGCCGTTGTTGCTCGCCATTCATCATCCTCCTCTTGATGGATTACCCGCGTGGATGAGAACAATTTCCCTACGTGATCAGCACGATTTACTGGCTGTCTTGAGTGAATCCGCCATTCAGCCCGTAGTGCTCAGCGGGCATATTCATCATGCTGTTGATAGAACTCATGATGGTATTCGAGTGCTGACATCCCCAGGATGCATCGATCAGTTTTCGTTGACTCAGGATGATTTTCACACCGAAAACGCGTTGCCCGGTTTTTTAAGGCTAACGTTGGAAGTGGATCATGTTCATGCCGAGGATATAAGGTTCGACATTGCATCATGACGTATCAAAAAGCATATGAACGATTGTTCAGTTTTAGATAGCAGTGCCTAAAGAGTGGTCCCACAGATCGATGAACGGGGTGTTGTGATCATCCACGGAAGTACCATGACGGGCCGTTAAATGACTTTCTGATGGTATAGGTTAAAACTTTAGGGACTAAGACATTCCTGTCCGTTATAACCAGAACTTTTTAATACATTCGTGCTGATTCTTTGACGTTATGAAATGGTGCTTATAGGGTATAGGCATTTCCCCGTTGTCCTGTTGGGTATTCGTTGTGTGAAACAGGCGCTTTGTTATTGCTGCTACTGTGATATCGGGGGCTATTATTATTTTACGAGGTTAATGCATGACTGCTGATGCTAATAGTGCTCAATCGATGAGGCCGTCTCCTGAGAGACTGACGCACCTCAAGCAACTTGAGGCTGAATCCATTCATATCATTCGTGAAGTGGCGGCTGAATTTTCCAATCCAGTCATGATGTACTCGATTGGAAAGGACTCGTCAGTCATGCTCCATTTGGCGCGCAAGGCTTTCTATCCTGGTGTTCCGCCTTTCCCGTTGATGCATGTCGATACGACATGGAAATTCCGTGAAATGTACGAATTTCGTGATCGAATGGCGAAAGAATCCGGTATGGAACTGCTGATCCACGTCAATGAAGAAGGGCGTGCGGCAGGCATTAATCCGTTTGATCACGGGAGTGCCAAGCATACGGATATCATGAAAACTCAAGGATTGAAGCAGGCATTGGACAAGTACAAGTTTGATGCCATGTTTGGTGGCGCGCGTCGTGATGAAGAGGCTAGCCGTGCCAAGGAACGTATATTTTCATTCCGTGATCGACACCATCGCTGGGACCCGAAAAATCAGCGTCCGGAGCTGTGGAACCTTTACAACACCCGTGTCAACAAGGGTGAGTCCATTCGTGTATTCCCGCTTTCCAACTGGACGGAGCTAGATATCTGGCAATATATCTATCTGGAAGATATTCCGATTGTGCCGCTTTATTTTGCGGCGCCACGTCCGGTAGTCGAGCGGGACGGCATGCTGATCAAAGTGGATGATGACCGTATGCCGCTGGAAGAAGGGGAAACGCCCGAAGAGCGTTGGGTCAGATTCAGAACACTGGGCTGTTATCCGTTGACAGGCGCAGTGGAGTCTCACGCTAGTACGTTGCCTGAAATTATTCAGGAAATGTTGTTGGCAAAAACATCCGAGCGTGCCGGGCGCGCAATAGACCGTGATTCATCCGGCTCGATGGAGAGGAAAAAACGAGAAGGGTATTTCTAGCCATTATCTTTTTTCATGTCTGTGAAGGCAGGCCTTTTTCTGCATCGAGTGTTGAGGAATATCTGAGTTATGTCGAACGAATCAGAACTAATCGCAGCGGATATCGACCGCTATTTGCGTGAACAGGAGCAGAAGGGCCTTCTGCGGTTTATCACATGTGGTAGCGTGGATGATGGTAAATCGACATTGATCGGGCGCCTGCTTCATGATTCCAAAATGATCTTTGAAGATCAGCTGGCCGCCATTACACGTGACTCCCGTACACGGGGAACAACGGGGGATCGTGTCGATCTGGCATTGCTGGTAGATGGTTTGCAGTCCGAGCGAGAGCAAGGTATCACCATTGATGTGGCTTACCGTTTTTTCTCGACCGATCGCCGCAAATTTATCATTGCAGACACGCCTGGTCATGAGCAATATACGCGCAACATGGCAACGGGGGCCTCTACTGCTTCATTGGCAGTTATTCTGATAGATGCACGTTATGGGGTACAAACCCAAACGCGTCGCCATAGTTTTATTTGTGATCTTCTCGGCATTCGTCGTTTTGTTATTGCTGTGAACAAGATGGATCTGGTCGATTTTGATCAAGCCCGTTTTGAAGAAATTCAAAAAGAGTACTTGGCCTTTGCCGAAAAACTGAATGTACCTGACATCAGTTTTATCCCACTTTCCGCATTGGAAGGCGACAACGTTGTTGACAGAAGCGATAAAACGCCCTGGTATTACAAAGATCCCGATGCAAAACCACTGCTGGAATTGCTCGAGACCATTGATATCGAGAGCGATAAAAACTTCGATCAGACGCGTTTGCCAGTACAGTATGTGAATCGTCCCAATCTTGATTTTCGGGGCTATGCAGGCACGATTGAAGCGGGCGTACTGCGTCCGGGGCTGCCTGTCAAAGCGCTGCCTTCCGGCCAGCATTCTACGATCAAAAGTATTGTAACTTACGACGGGGATCTTGAGCGTGCCTATCCCGGTCAGGCTATTACAGTAACGCTGGATGATGAAATCGATGTCTCCCGCGGGGATTGGCTGGTAGGTGCTGATGATGAAGTCGCCCTGAATGATGCCTTCGATGCCGATCTGGTCTGGATGAGCGATCAGCCTTTAACACCCGGCAGGCAGTATGATCTTAAACTGGCGACGCGGGATGCCACAGGTGAAGTCAGTGACATCCTCTACGGTATTGATGTAAATACGCTAGGGCATTATGAGGCTGACAAACTGACGTTGAATGATATTGCGCGCGTACGTGTCGGGCTGACGCAAACATTACCGTTGGATCACTACCGGGCAGTTCCCGGCACTGGCAGTTTTATCGTTATTGATCGCTTGAGTAATATTACCGTTGGCGCCGGCATGATTCGTGATGTCGATGTTGTTGCGGAAGGGGCAGCCACAAGTGTTGATTGGGCCGGGTTTGAGATGGAACTGAATGCGCTGGTGCGTCGCTACTTCCCGCATTGGGAAGCCAAGGATATTACCCGTGTGTTGAAAGATGCTTCAGAGGCTGGTCCATCCACAGACAAAGCGGAATAATCCATTTCGTGGCAGTCTAAAAGTGTCAACTGTCCACAATAGTGGTTTAAAGGTGAAAAAGGGGCTTTCAGGCCCCTTTTTCATTGTATATTTACTTTACTTTTTCTCTTGAAAAACAGAAAAATGCTACCCATACACGCTCATGGCATTCATGGTGCTAACGGGCATGGGTTGATGGATGGCTTCGGATAGCCCGCTGATAAAACGGCCATCCTTGCTGAATGCTTCCAGCCGAGTCGTTACCCCCTCCTTGCATGGTAACGTTACCAACCACGTCTCCGCGATGGCCTCTCGATCAATCGCCAGCATTGCTTTTTCACCGGCAATTTCAATCTTTTGATGACGTTCACCCACGTGGCCAAATAGCCCGGAATGCTGATGAACAGCGCCTGCGTTGGCGATGCGCAGCCGGATCGGACTGTTGGCTTTGGCTGCCCGTTCCAGTGTTGATACAAAACAGCGTGATGACATGCGCTGAGTAAAACGATTTTCAAGTGCTTTATAGGCATCCACACGGCGCAAATGATGTTTTTTCAATAGATGACTGACTTCTGATTCATTCGTGACAGAGCGCCAGCCCGCTACAAGAGCATCCCACCCTCGTTGTTTGGGGGCTGTACTTTCGTGTACGACATCGACCAATTCCGTGAAGGCGGGTGGGCGATCAATCGCCAGTTTTTCCAAGCGTTGCCACCCTTTCCCCAAGGGTAATTCTGGGCTGTTTGAAATACAGTGCAACAGGCGTCCATAACGGTCGAAAATTTCGATCTTGTGTTGCTCGTCGTGACTCATGCATGCCCAATACCAGTGCGGAAGTAGCATACGTAAAGAGAGATTATTCGAATCCTGCCCGGCAATTTGCAGTTGTTCGGTTTTACTTAGCATATGAGCATGTGAGGAAACGGTCGAGATTTCGAGGGCTCCCAATGAAGGAAGACGCATTACCATGTCACATGGTGTTAATGCCAAACCTGTGACGCCGGAACCCAGTCGTGCAGCCTGTACATGTCCATGGCTCAGTTGCATGGTTTTTGCAAGGGCATGAATGCTGAAGTTGGGCATGCGTGTGCGGGCTTCCCGATACGCTTCCAGAATGGCCTGTTGAGGGTACGTTGTTGTGGATTTATTGCGTGATGTTGTCATTACCGGCCTCGCTTTCCTTTCAGGCCCTGAATATTGCTTCTTGTACGCATTGGTTTTGTGCTGAAGTTTCAAACTCCACAGAAGCTCAGGTTAAGGCGAATATCGTTACCGTGTTTAGAAAGTCATTACATCCGGAAACAGTGACAATTTCGCGACGAGATGTAAGTAGAGTCTTTGAGTATCACCTTATCTGCCTAAAAACACCGCCATCTCGGCTTGGACTGTTTATGTTGGATGATATTTGACTGTGGATGTTAATGAGAATATTTACTATTTGAAGGAAGGGCAACATTTGAGCCAAGATTTAATTGAAAAATTTTTTATTAGACTAAAAGTATCAATTACCAACAACTATAGTGAGACGTGAATGTGACCGCTCAACGCAGACCGAGTATTTATAATCATCGTTGATGAAAAGGGGAGAGGACTTCCATTTCAGTGAATGAACACAATATGAATGTTGAATGGGACTACACACAATGTGGTAGCCCGCTTTCTGTTATCTACACCATTCCCATGCTTTAACGTGCACGTTCCGCAATCAACACTGCTCTTCGTGGTGCCGGGTAACCTTCCAATGTAAGTGAGTGGTCCTCCGGATTCAGAAAATCTTCTAGGGATTGGAACGTCATCCACTCCGTGCGGCGTTGTTCCTCAAGGGATGTGGTCTCTTCATTAATGATACGAATGTTTGTGAATCCGCATCGTGCCAACCAGTGCTTCAATGCTCTGGAGGAGGGCAGGAAATAGACATTGGGCATGCAGGCATAACGTTCTCCAGGCATAAAAACAGTTTGCTCATCACCGTCTACAACGAGTGTTTCGAGTACCAGCTCACCGCCGATGCGCAGGGTTTCTCTTAATTGATCAAGATGCTCTAGGGGGTCCCTACGGTGATACAACACGCCCATGGAGAAGACAGTATCAAAAGCTGCAAGTTTTGCAGGAACGTCCTCAATTCCGACGGGGAGATAATGAGTCGTTTTCGCATGTTCATCACCGATAAAATGGCGCACCGCGTGGAATTGGAAGTAAAACCGTGGGGAGGGATCAATGATTATGACAAATGAGGCGCCTGCACCGGTCATCCGCCATCCGTGATATCCGCTACCCCCTCCTACGTCCAGAACGCGACGCCCTCTGAGCGGCGCGATATGAGGTTCAATACGTTGCCATTTCAGATCAGAGCGCCATTCGGTATCAATATTAATACCGGCCAGAGAAAACGGACCTTTTCGCCACGGCATCAGGTGGCGTAGCAAATTGGTTGCTCTGGCTGTTTCACCGCTTGAGAGGGAGGCATCCACGCGAAGCGTATCTTCATTCAGAAAGATCTGACGATTTTCCGGCAGCTTAGGCAGCTTTTCCACTGCACTTCGCCAGCCGGGAAGGTCGCCAAAGCGCTTCGGGTCGAGCCCTGCTTTCAACTGTTCGGGAAGTACGGCTACCCAACGTTCCAACCCCTGATCGATAAGGGCATGGTACAGCGCTTTATGCTCTGGATCATATTGTGACACCTAGGCATCCTCGCTCTTGAAGGCGATCATGGAAGCGAAATTCAGATATTCAAACCATGTAAAATGGGTCGAAAAGCCAGCCTTTTCCAGACGTTGATGATGTTGTTCCAACGTATCGGTAATCATGTAATTTTCCAGCGCGGAACGCTTTTGACTGATTTCAAGTTGTGAATAGCCATTGGCACGCTTGAAATCATGGTGCAGAGAAAAGACTTCCTCTTCGATGGCGCTCGTTTCACGTGTAATTTTTTCTGATAGTACCAATACACCACCCGGCTCAAGTGCATTGAAAAGCCTTTTTATTAGCGATTCACGTGATTCCGGTGGAAGAAACTGTAACGTAAAATTCATGAAAATCATGTTCGCCGGTTGATAATCCAGTGCCAGCACATCGCCTTCAACAAGAGTAATATCCTGCGTGCGTTGCCCAGGTACATATTGCCTTATATTGGCTCTGGCATGGTTCACCATGGCAGGTGACAGATCCACCGCGCTGACAGTGAAAGGGCGTTCAGGATTTTGTTGCAGAACAGATAGCGTGACAGCACCATGAGAACACCCCAGATCATAGATATGCCCGCCTTCAGGCAAATAGCGTTTAGCGAACAGGCCGCACATCGACACAATCTGGGAATAGCCCGGTACTGAGCGGTTGATCATGTCCGGAAAGCAGCTAGCCACACGTTCATCAAATGAAAAACGGGCTATCTTGTCGTGAGGTGTGGAGTAAATCTGGTCCTGTCGGGTTTCTTTCATTAGAGCCACTACTTGGTTGAAGCTTATGACGGCGAACATTTGCCGGGCGAAAATCCGTAGTAACATGTTCACGCCACTGGCAATGTGCAAGCATCGTAGTCAGCAAATATTCGTAAGTTGACAACGCCTCTGCGGGCTGACAAACATCCCGTCCGATGTTTCTTTGGCAGGAATGTATGCGCCTTTCGTCGGATAACCGCTGTCAATTCGATTGCTTTTGGTTACTATTGCTACCAGGCAATGGGTAGTTATTTTGCAACCTGATGCTCATGACGATGGTGTATTTTACGTTTTTAGAGCCGATTGCTCTAGTAAATTTGCGCCGGGTTGCAGCCACGATGAATGGAATTCCTGATTCCCGTTCTCTGGCGATACAACGAATTATCGGGATATTGATTCCAATACAATTGATATCGAATAAAAAGCCAACGTTTGTGTTGGCGCCACCTGCATCTGCCACGTGGTAGGTGCCTATCAAATAAATCGGGAGAGGCAGTACCATGTCGATCACACAATCAAACGCATGGAAAGCGCTTCAGCAGCATCTTGAAAGCGGTATGCGTGATGTTCATCTTAAGACTCTGTTTGCAGAAGACGGTGAGCGTTTTGGAAAGTTTTCCCGTCAGGCGGCTGGACTCACCCTTGATTTTTCCAAGCAGCGCATTACTCAGGAAACCGTCGACAAGCTTTTGGCTCTCGCTGAGGAAGTAGGTCTGGAGCAGGCTATCGCGCAGCAAATTCGTGGCGACAAGATCAATGTGACGGAAAATCGCCCGGCATTGCACACCGCATTGCGTTTGCCAGAGAGCGATGAGCTTGTGGTCGACGGCGAAAATCTTGTCCCTGAAGTGCAGGCATCGCTGGCACGCATGGGAGAACTTGTCGACAAACTGCATTCAGGTAACTGGAAGGGTGCAACTGGCAAGGTTGTCACCGATGTCGTCAACCTCGGTGTAGGCGGTTCTGATTTGGGTCCGTTGATGGTATCCAATGCACTGGCAGGCTTCCGCGTTGATGGCGAACATGCCGTGAAGGTGCACTTCGCCTCTACTATTGATGGTACTCAGCTGGCTGATATTTTGCCGCAGCTCAATCCTGAAACCACCATTTTTATCTACTCTTCCAAGTCCTTCACAACGATCGACACCAAAGCCAATGCTGATACGGCCATGACGTGGCTGAAGTTGGCAACCAAAGCTTCCGAAGAAGAGCTGAAGGCGACACATTTCATCGGTGTTTCGACTCAGTCTGACAAGATGGATGAATGGGGCTTTGCGAAAGAGCATCAGGTACTTTTCTGGGATTGGGTCGGTGGGCGTTATTCCCTGTGGAGCGGCATAGGTTTGGGCATTGCCATAGAAATTGGCCTTGATAACTTCCGTCGCCTGCTTTCCGGTGCGCATCGCCTGGATGTGCATTTCCGTGAAACACCGCTCAAGGATAACCTGCCCGTGCTGTTTGCCCTTGTGGGTATCTGGAACGTTGATTTCCTCGACATTCCCACGCTGGCTGTTCTTCCTTATGATGGGCGTCTGAAATTCCTTCCCAGCTACTTCCAGCAGCTCGAAATGGAATCCAATGGTAAATCCGTGACAAATGCCGGTCAGAAAGTGGATTACTCTACTTGCCCAATTATCTGGGGCGAAGTGGGACCGAATGGTCAGCATGCGTTCTATCAGCTCCTTCACCAGGGAACGAAAACCGTTGCCTGTGATTTCATCGCACCGTTGAAACGTTACGATGAGATTGAAAACGAAGCCCTGCGTGATAGCTTCAAGACACAGCAGCGTTTGGCATTGGCTAACTGCTTCGCACAGTCTCGTGTACTGATGTTGGGTGATGATGCGGTGAAAAGTGAGCAAACACCGCCTCCCTACCAGCGCTATGCAGGTAACCAGCCTTCATCCACTATCCTGGTCGACTCTTTGACACCTGAAACTCTGGGTGCTCTCGTTGCATTGTATGAGCAGAAAGTATTTGTACAGGGTGTCATTTGGGATATCGACTCCTTTGACCAGTGGGGTGTCCAGTTAGGCAAGAAAATTGCCACTGAAACCGAAGAAACACTGATCTCCGGTAAAGGGATTGATGAACTCGACGATTCCTCGCGCCATTTGATCGAATTGGCGCGCAAGGCCAACAGTTAAGGTTGAGTTAGGTTTTTTAGTAACAAATAACTGTAAATAAAAACAGTATTTTGCTATTATTTAGTAATTGCTGCTTATGCAGGTCGCTACCTGTCGTGGTGAATATTTTCCACGGTTGGTGGGCGGCCTGTTTTGTTATAAGCATGCAGAGTAATAAGCAGCTGGCGTTTAAAAAGTCTATCGAGTACCAATGTGTACAGATGCCAAAGTATCAGATGCCAAAGTGTCAGATGCTGAAGCGGACGAATATAGCCGATCCACTACTCGCCCTGGTTTCATTACTTGTCATAGTCCCATTACTTGTCATAGTAATGTTGCGATTACTTTTTACTTAGTACGTCATTGCGATGTGTGGTTACGGTCATTTCCAAGAGGTCGGTACAGTGCCCTTTTCGAGTTATCCTGCATTAGGTATATTGCCGAAAACCGTACTTTATTTGCATGGTTTTAACAGTCATCCTGAGTCTTACAAAGCGCAGGTAACTCGCCAAGCCTGTCTTGAACATTCGCCGTCACTGGAATTCGTTGCACCTCAGCTGTTTTCTGATCCCATGGACGCCTATAAACAGGTGGTGGAACTTGTGGATTCTCTGGGGGATGACGTGATGTTGATAGGTAGCTCCTTTGGTGGTTTTTTGGCAACGGTGATAGCTGAAAAGCGTGATATTGCGCAGGTTGTTCTCATCAATCCGGCCATTAATCCTGTCCCTTTGGCACGTACCATGTTGAATCAGGATCATGTGAACCCGTCGACAGGTAGCACTGTGCGGATTCAGCCACATTTTATTGATGAACTGGAAGCGCTGGAGCCTCCCGTACCCCGTCAGCCTTCGCGCTATAAAGTATTGTTGGGCGGGAAAGATGAGCTTCTTGATCCACGGGATGCCCTTCGTTTCTATCGTGGCAGTCGTATCCTGATGTTACCTAATGAAGGTCATGCGCTGGACAGTTATTCGTTATTTATTCCGCGTATCTTCGATCGCTCCGCAGCTATTGCTTGAATATCAGTGATTTCGGGCCATGCCTATACTCAATACTACGCTTTTAAAGCGGATATTCGAATCTGGCGGAAGACCGGTTGAAGAAGAAAACGGTTCAAGAAGTATATGCATATGCCAGCGTATATGTGGCTTGTAAGAGAAACGATATACAGCAGGGTGCGTTAATGGGTGGGAGGAACCACGATGTTTGTATATTTCTCTCTAAATGCTGATAATGCCCGAACGGTCATTACGTACCACAAGCATTGCAAGGTATCGCAATGTACCTATGACAGTTTTCAAGATTCATTCATTGAGAAGAGTGAGTGAATCCATTTTAGTAATTTTAGTGGCACTGAGGGCGATGCCCCACATTGCCAATGCCTCTGGCCTGCGCCAGTATTCAATGTCCTTGTTTATTGATTGTTCTGACTAAATGAGCCAATACAGCGCCAGTTCCATAGAAGTTCTCTCCGGTTTGGATCCCGTCCGTAAACGTCCCGGGATGTACACCGACACCGCTCGTCCCAACCACTTGGTTCAGGAGGTTGTCGATAACAGTGTCGATGAAGCCCTGGCCGGATATGCCCATGCGATAGTCGTCAGGCTGCGTGAAGATGGCGGTATCGAAGTGGAGGATGATGGCCGTGGTATGCCGACGGATATTCATCCGGAGCACGGTGTATCCGGCATCGAGCTAATCCTTACGCGCCTGCATGCGGGTGGCAAATTCTCCAATGATAACTACCGTTTTTCCGGTGGTTTGCATGGTGTTGGTGTCTCTGTCGTTAATGCCTTGTCGACCCGTTTGGAGGTTGAAGTCTGGCGTAGTGGTATCGTAAGTGCGATTGCCTTTGAACATGGTGAAAAGGTAGAAGAACTTCATGAGATAGGTACGGCGCCGAAGAAGGCAAGCGGTACACGCTTGCGCTTTTGGCCCGATGCCCACTATTTCGATAGTGCCAAGGTATCTGTTGTGCGCTTGCGGCACTTGCTACGTGCCAAGGCGGTTCTTTGTCCCGGTTTGAAAGTCACTTTGATCGATACCGATGGTTCGGAAGATGTCTGGCAATACGCGGATGGCTTGAAGGATTATCTTGTTCAGTCCCTCGATGGCTATGAACTGCTGCCGGCTACGCCTGTGTTGGGGCATGCCGAAGATGATGAGCACCATGTGGACTGGGCTGTGCAGTGGCTTCCCGAAGGGGGGGATGGGCTACAGGAGTCCTACGTCAACCTGATCCCTACACCATTGGGGGGAACGCATGTTAATGGCTTGCGTACAGGGTTAATCGAAGCTCTCAAGGAATTCTGTGAGTACCGCAATCTCATTCCCAAGAATGTCAAACTGACAGGGGAAGATTTGTGGGAGCGTATTGCTTACGTACTTTCTGTCAAAATGCATGATCCCCAGTTTGCTGGGCAAACCAAAGAGCGTCTCTCTTCCAGAACAGTGGCAGCAGTGGTTTCCGCTGCGGTCAAGGACGCGTTTTCTCTCTGGCTGAATACCCATACTGCTGAAGCCGAACAGTTGGCTGATCTTGCGATAAGTGCTGCCCAGCGGCGATTGCGCGCAGCGAAAAAGGTAGTTCGCAAGAAAGTCACGCAAGGGCCTGCGTTGCCCGGGAAGCTGGCGGATTGTTCAAGTCAGGATCCTTCTGCCTGTGAGCTTTTCCTCGTTGAGGGGGATTCAGCCGGGGGAAGTGCCAAACAGGCACGCGATCGTGAAACTCAGGCTATTCTTCCGCTGCGTGGAAAAATCCTCAACACGTGGGAAGTCGACTCCTCTGAGGTGTTGGGGTCTCAGGAAATCCACGATATCGCTGTCGCGTTGGGATTGGATCCGGGAAGCAGTGATCTTTCACGCCTGCGTTATGGCAAAGTGTGCGTATTGGCTGATGCCGACTCCGATGGGTTACATATCTCGACGCTGTTATGTGCGCTATTTACGCGCCACTTTCCAAGTCTGGTGGATGCCGGGCATGTTTTCATTGCCATGCCGCCGTTATACCGCATCGATCTGGGTAAGGAAGTTCACTACGCCCTCGATGAAAACGAGAAAAACCAGATTCTCAAACAGCTTTCCAACAAGCGGGGCACCCCGAACGTACAACGATTCAAAGGGTTGGGTGAAATGAATCCCATGCAGCTTCGTGAAACCACGATGGCTGCCGATACCCGCCGATTGGTTCAGCTAACGCGTGAAGCCGACGATGGCACCATTGAAGCACTCGATATGTTGCTGGCAAAAAAACGTTCGGCGGATAGGCGTCACTGGCTTGAACGTGATGGTGATATGGCGGAAATCGAAGTATGAGAGGCTTGGTCTTACAATATGTTTTCTTCTCTTCGTTACAGAGAGACGCCACCAGCAAAGGGTTGATTGATGGCTGATCATAATGATTTCACTCCTCCGGTTGCAGTACAGGAAGGGGATGTTGAGCGTATCCCGCTAAAGAATTACACCCGTACGGCGTATCTTAACTACTCCATGTACGTCATTCTGGATCGTGCCTTGCCGAGTATCGGTGATGGATTGAAGCCGGTACAACGCCGCATTGTCTACGCGATGAGTGAATTGGCGCTGAGTGCCAATGCCAAGTACAAGAAGTCAGCACGTACGGTGGGGGATGTTCTGGGTAAGTTTCACCCTCATGGTGATACGGCTTGCTATGAAGCCATGGTATTGATGGCTCAACCGTTCAGCTACCGTTACCCCCTGGTGGATGGGCAGGGTAACTGGGGGAGTCCGGATGATCCTAAATCCTTTGCGGCCATGCGTTATACCGAATCCCGCTTGTCGCGCTTTTCCGAGTTGTTATTGTCGGAACTGGGGCAGGGGACGGTGGATTGGGTGCCCAACTTCGATGGCACCCTGAATGAACCTTCTGTTCTTCCAGCTCGGCTTCCCCATGTCCTGTTGAATGGTGGTTCCGGTATTGCCGTCGGGATGGCGACGGATATACCGCCTCATAATGTACATGAGGTCATGAAGGCGACCGTTCATATGCTGCATCATCCCGAAGCCACGGTGTCTGATGTATGCAAGTATCTTCCTGCGCCGGATTTCCCCACTGCGGCTGAAATCGTGACACCACGTTCCGAGCTGATATCCATCTATAAAAGTGGTAAAGGGTCAGTAAAAATGCGGGCCCGCTACAAGGTCGAAGAGGGTGATATTGTTATCACCGCGCTGCCTTATCAGGTATCCGGTGCCAAGGTGCTGGAGCAAATTGCCCAGCAAATGCAGGCCAAAAAGCTGCCGATGGTGGTGGATTTGCGTGATGAATCCACCCATGAAGAACCCACACGTTTAGTCGTTGTCCCGCGTTCCAATCGGGTTGATACCGAACAATTGATGGCGCACCTGTTTGCGACGACTGATCTTGAGAAAGGGCAGCGGGTCAATCTGAACCTGATTGGTCTGGATGGGCGTCCGCGCGTCATGCCTATCAATGAACTTCTTGGTGAGTGGCTTCAGTTCCGTAGAACCACCGTGCGTAGGCGACTTGAGTATCGCCTGGGTAAAGTGAATGACCGCCTGCATATTCTTGAAGGTTTGTTGATCGCTTATCTGAATATTGATGAAGTGATTCGTATCATTCGCGAAGAGGATGAGCCCAAGCAGTCCCTGATAGATGCTTTTTCACTCAGTGAGCGCCAGGCTGAAGCCATCCTGGAATTACGTTTGCGCCATCTGGCCAAACTGGAAGAATTCAAACTCAAGGGTGAGCAGGATAAACTGATGGAAGAGCGTCAGTACCTTGAGAAGATCCTCGGTAGTGAAAAGGAAATGACGCGTCTGATCGAACAGGAACTACTGGCCGACGCTGAAAAGTTTGGTGATGATCGCCGTAGTCCGATTGTCGAGCGGGAAGAGTCAAAAGCCCTGTCCGAAGTTGAGCTGATGGGGTCTGATCCGATCACCGTGGTGCTTTCGCAGGGAGGCTGGATCCGTAGTGCGAAAGGCCACGACATTGATCCGGCTGCGCTGTCCTATAAAGCAGGTGACTCCTATCAAACCAGCGTACGCGGTAAAACCAATGAGCAACTCGTCTTACTGGACGATACGGGGCGCTCCTATACGTTAGCGGCTCACCAACTGCCTTCTGCACGTTCACAGGGTGAACCTGTTACGGGCAAGATCAATCCTCCCGCTGGGGCTCAAATGGTGGCCATGTTGCTTGATAAGCCGCAGACCCGTTACCTGCTTGCCAGTGATGGTGGTTATGGCTTTTTGACCCGATTGGAATCGCTTGTCAGCCGTTCCAAGTCAGGGAAAACGGTTCTGACCTTACCGAAAGGTTGTGCGGTGCTGAATCCGCATCCCGTACCAGAAGGGAGTCGTATCGCGGTCGTTTCCAATCAGGGGCGGTTGTTGGTGTTTAATGCCGAAGAACTACCTGAAATGGCGAAAGGCAAAGGAAACAAGATGATTGGCATTTCGGGCGCCGCGGCTGCCTCACGTGAAGAGTTTGTGCGTGACCTTGCTGTTTTGCCTGAGGGTGCCTCGTTGGTGGTACATGTAGGTAAGCGTAAATTGACTCTCAAACCCGCTGATCTGGAAGAATATGTTGCCGAGCGTGGCAAGCGTGGGACCAAGTTACCCAAGGGCTTGCAACGGGTTGATCGGCTGATGGTTGAGGGAGGCGAGGCATGAGTCACGCTTATTGCGCGTTCTTGATGGCCCCATTGCTTCCCGCCTCGGCCATTCATACGGCTCAGGTCTGGTTTGAACAGCAAGGGCTTGTTCTTCAACGAAAGGAAAGTATTGAGCGCGCCGGTGTCGAAGGAGAGTGTATCCGCTTTGATATCTCGGCAAAATCCGAATGGGAGGTGCCACGCAAAAAGGTACTGACTCTCGCCACGGAACTGGGCATTGATATCGTGGTGATGTCGGAAAATGAGGCCCGGCAAGCACGCAAATTGGTCTGTTTTGATATGGACTCTACCCTGATTCAGGCCGAAGTCATTGATGAATTGGCCCGTGACTGGGGAGTCTACGATGAAGTCGCCGGCATCACAGCGCGTGCCATGCAAGGTGAATTCGATTTCCAGCAAAGCTTTCGATTACGAATGGGGAAGTTGAAGGGGCTTCCTGAGTCTACATTGGCTTCCATTGCTGAGCGTCTTCCTCTCATGCCCGGCGTTGAGCACCTCCTTCAAGTATTGAATGAACGTGGGTATCGTACTGCCATCATTTCCGGTGGTTTCACTTATTTTGCAGAATATCTCCAGCAACGTTTGCATTTTTCTGAAGTCCACGCCAATACATTATCCATCGAAGACGGGAAGGTGACAGGCGAAGTAAATCTCCCGATTCTGGATGCAGACCGAAAAGCGCTTATTCTCAAGGAAATTGCTGAACGTGAAGGCTTTTCCCCGGGTGAGTGTGTTGCAGTAGGCGATGGTGCCAATGATTTGAAAATGTTGGGACAAGCGGGGCTAGGTATTGCCTTCCATGCAAAACCATTGGTGCGTGAAGAGGCCCGTGCGGCCATTTCAACGCTGGGATTGGATGCGTTGCTCTTTTTGTTGCCCAGCAGTGAATAAGTATTCACATTGTTAGAGGTCTCTGCTCAATTTTCTTCGAAAAACCTGACACATTTTGTGGGCCGGGTTACAGGTGGATAGTGGTGATTTGTCAGTGGTGATTTGTCAGTTGCCATTTGTGAGTCGGCATTCATTTGCCAGCTTGAGTTCGTTTGTCATTATCCAGCCACGTCCCGAACCACCTCATGAGTGCCACTGTTCCCATTGCGCCTACTTGTGTTATCAATTCTCTGTTCTTATATCCGATGGCATGCCTTTATCGCCGATGTTCCTGCATTTTCAGGTAGCCTGTATTTCTTCAACAGGACGGTTCGTTTTATAGGCTATCAGAGCCAGAATCAACGCTGCGAATGATAGACCAGCACCTGCCCAGGCAGGGGAGGCAAGTCCAAAGCCTGAATGGATGGTGAAACCTCCCAGCGCTGCCCCCAATGCATTGCCGAGATTAAACATACCGATATTGACAGAGGCCGCCAACGTAGCTGCACCCGCGGCACTGGCGCGTTCCATTACCAGTTTCTGAATCGGTGAGACTGTCGCAAAACCAAAGGCAGCCATGAAAAACACCATGATACCGACGACGATGGCACTTCTGGCATCCAGCCACATAAAGAAAAGCGCGATACCTTGTAGCAAGAGTGAAACAAGCAGTGTTCCGAAAAGGCTGCGATCAGCACATTTTCCTCCCAGATAGTTGCCCACAACAAGGCCAAGTCCAAAAAGAACCATTAATACTGTAATGTCGGACGTTTGAAGGCCCGTAATGTGAAGCGCCATGGGTTCGATGTAAGTGATGCCAATAAAAAAGGCAGAGGGGCCAAGTACTGTAATGCCCATGGCAAGTAGGACCTGTGGGTCCATGAAAGCTCGAAGTTCAGAGGTGACATCCGTCTGGCCGTGCCGTGTATCAACAGGTAGTAGAAAAAGGATTCCCAGCAATGTCAGGATGCCAATAGCACCGATAGCAATAAACACATGTTGCCAGCCTATGACCTGAGACAACCAGGTGCCGAAAGGAATACCTAGCAGGTTGGCAACCGCCATACCGGCAAACATGAACGCTATGGCCTGTGCCTTTTTCGATTTGTCGACGAGAGAAGAGGCAACGAGGGAACCGATCCCAAAAAATCCTCCGTGATTCAGCGCCGTAATGACACGCCCAATGATGGCGACTTCCAGCGAGGGAGCAAAGGCCGTTATAAGGTTGCCCAGGGTGAATAGGGCAGCACATCCCATCAAGACGTATTTTCGGGGAAACCGTGATCCAATAATGGCCACGATAGGTGCGGATATAAATACCCCGAGTGCATATGCAGTAGCTACGTATCCGGCTTGAGGAATAGTGACCTGAAAGGTATGCGCAATCTGGTTCAATATGCCACTGATAAGGAATTCGGTTGTACCAATTCCAAATGCGCCAATGGCCAGCGCCCATAAACCTAAAGGCATGAAACCCTCACTATCCATTAATTGTTTTTAAATCAACCTGTTACAGTCTTTCGTTGAAATTTGATCATCAATGCTATCGGGCTATTTGACATTCGTCATTCATCTGCATCGAGGCACGGAGCCCCAATCCACATCGCCCCTTTCCCATGTGTCCAATTATTCTTTCGGTATATGGGTTTTTCCTGCGCGTCCGCCACTGAATTCAAATATGAATTATGCAGATATTTTCATGATTTTACTTATTTTGCGGCAGTAGCGTTATCACTAATCGTAAATTTTACTGGTCACTGATGAACAGTGCAGGAGCACATAAAGAGAGAACAAATAATTTTCGATTCAGCAGGAAGTTGCTTTTACCCGTGCTTTTAATTCGGCAAGCGGTATATTGTGCGTTTGTTATATATCTTTAAAAGTTGTTTATTCGAAATATTATGACAACTTATCTTGTTTTTAGAGTATAAAATACTTTAAAGATTTTGACATGCAGCATTTTTGCGTATATATTTTTGAAATCGTGTCATCTTCTTCAGCAAAGCTTGGCAACTCATTTTTGTAGAGCTTTACGTGCAAGAATTCCGCCGGTTCTCATGTTATGGATTTTTTCGTAATGAGAGGAATTTCTGTATCAGGAAATTCAGGATTATCAAGGATTTCAAAATCATAAAGTATTCATAGCCATCGGAAATTTCGGGGTTATGAAGAGATGCAGAACATAGCACTGATAGAAGTAAAGCCCACCCCAATTGCACTGGTAATCCGGAGAATAACCATGACTACAAGCGACAACGCCCCAACGGTAGGTAAATATCGTCCGTTTGACGTGGTGACGCTTAAAAACCGCCAATGGCCTGATAAGCGCATTGAAAAAGCCCCCATTTGGGCGAGCGTTGATCTACGTGATGGCAATCAGTCTCTGGTTGATCCAATGAATTCCGAGCGTAAACGGCGTTTTTTCGATCTTTTGGTGGAAATGGGCTTCAAGCAAATTGAAGTGGGCTTTCCATCTGCATCGCAGACTGATTTTGACTTTCTTCGTGAACTGATCGAGGAAGGAAAGGTCCCTGATGATGTCACTCTTCAGGTATTGACGCCCGCGCGTGAACCTCTGATCCGCAAAACCTTTGAAGCGTTACAAGGTGCCAATAAAGCGATTGTGCATCTGTATAACGCTACTTCACCGTTGTTCCGCGACACGGTTCTCCATCTGGATAAAGCTCAGTGTGAATCATTGGCGGTAACACATGCCAAACTGGTACGCGAACTGATGGATGAGCACCCGGAGACCACCTGGACCTTCCAGTACTCGCCAGAGCACTTTACTACAACAGAACTTGATTACTCTTTGGCAGTATGTGAAGCCGTTATGGATGCATGGGGTGCCACACCCGAGCAGCCAGTGATCCTCAATTTGCCTGCAACGGTCGAAGTGGCGACACCCAATGTATATGCTGACCAAATCGAATGGTTCTGCACGCATTTACGTGAGCGCCGTCGCGCAATTGTCAGTTTGCATACCCACAATGACAGGGGGACTGGCGTCGCCGCTGCAGAACTGGGCATCATGGCTGGTGCAGACCGTATTGAAGGTACATTATTCGGTAATGGCGAGCGTACCGGTAATGTTGACCTCATCACGCTGGCAATGAATCTTTACGTACAGGGGATTGATCCTGAGTTGGATGTTTCTGATCTGACCACGGTGATGCGCGAAGTCGAGCATTGTAATCAGCTTCCTGTCCATCCACGTCATCCGTATGTCGGGGATCTGGTCTTTACTGCTTTTTCAGGATCGCATCAGGATGCGATCAAAAAAGGCATGAACAAACGGGATGCGGCGCTTGAAGCAGGGGAAACTCCGTTGTGGAATGTCCCTTATCTGCCTGTTGATCCACTGGATGTAGGACGTACCTATGAAGCGGTGATCCGCGTAAACAGCCAGTCGGGTAAAGGTGGGATTTCCTATTTGCTGGAACAGGATCATGGCATTGCGTTGCCCCGTCGGCTGTCGATTGAGTTCAGCCATGTGGTGCAGGCAGTGGCTGACAGGACGGGCAAGGAAATCACCTCTGAAATGATCCACCAAACATTCGTGGAGGAATATTGCCGTAGTGCCCCCTATCACCTGACCGACCAGCGTATTACGGAACAGGGCGATTCTGTTTCCATCCAGGCCAATATACAAACGCCGCATGAACCCGAACCCCTCGATATTCAAGGGGAAGGTAATGGCCCGCTTTCGGCACTTATTGATGGGTTGAATAATCATGGCTTTGACCTGGATGTTGTTGATTACCAGGAGAGCTCGCGGGGCCGGGGTGGGGCGCGAGCAGAGGCTGTTGCCTTTGTGGAGCTTCGTGTGAAGGGTCGCGCATTCTTTGGTGTGGGTATTCATGCCAATACAACGACGGCTACCTTGTTGGCAGCGCTCTCTGCATTGGATAGAGCTCCTTCTCTTGCAGTGAAAGCAACGGGCGTTCCGAGCGATTCAGAAGTGAAATGATTGTTCGGGATGAGCGAAACTTTAGCTACCTGAAGAAGATTTATTCACATGGTGAATTTACAGTAGCCATATCCTGTATCAGCCTCTAAACTGTAAACTAATGTAGCCGCATGCAGTCTAGAGGTTGTTACAATCATCCTTGTCCATGTTCGTAAATTTTCTGTTCATGTTGGTAAATTTTCTGTTCATGTAGCAAGTACCATCGACAGCACTTCTGAATATCCGACGAGGCTGTATTCAAGTGGTTATATATTTGAATAAGTTAACATCCGTCTGGACATGGCTATATCGTTCTTTTGAGAACGTGTATTTCTGACGCTATTTTTCAACGGGACAGTTTAACGAGTACTTTCCTGTACTGTTGAACACCGGAAGCTTCCGTAATATTCGATTATGGGGGCTTTTTTTTCGAATTATTACCTGGAAAGTCCCCCTTGTATTCATGCATGTGAGAGCCCGTTGAACGTCCCAATGGAATTATGCCAAGACGAAATCAGGGCAGGGGAGAACAAACGAAGCGTTGCTATCATTTGCTATAAAGAACCAGTTTCAACGTGTATCAGGAATCACTGCCCATATGACTTCCAAGACCGCCTGCCGTACACGAGGCCCAAGTCCGGATAAAACGGCTCGTACACGCGCCGCTATCGTCAAGGCTGCCCATCGTGAATTTTTGAATAATGGGTTCGCGCATACCACGATGGCGGGCGTCGCCAAAAGGGCCAAAGTGGCCAAGGGGACTCTCTATCTTTACTTCAAAACGAAGGAAGATATGTTTATCGCCATGGTACGCGAAGTTATCTTCGATCCTTTCAACCTGGCCAATCAGGCGGTTATGGAAGAGTCGGAAAGCGTTTCCGATTTTCTCAAGCGCATTATCCTGCCTATTATTCGTAATATCGAATCGTTTGAAACGCCTACGGTAACGAGTTTCGTATTATCTGATGGTGGGAAATTCACTTTCCTTGCTGACGTTTATCGGGAACAGGTTTATGAACCATTCAATCAGTTTTTTGAACGATATATAAAACTGGCGGACGAAAGAGGGGAGCTCAGAACCCCTGTGCTCATGAAACACCCGGAAATAGCTACGGCTCCCATGTGGAGCAGCTTGATGAATAACGGCATCATTTCGCCCAAGAAACCGATTGACCTGGCTTCCGTCATGGAAGCGCAAATAGAGCTTTGTTTCATATAGAACTTTATTTCATATAAGTTCGACAATCCTGCGCCGAAATTGTTTGTGAACGTAACGAAATGAGTGTGCAAAGTTACTTTAGCTATTGCATCGTTTTCATTTCGTGGTTAAAGTGATCGACCGGTCATTTTTGCTCCTTGACCGTTTCACCACTCTTCATGGCTTGATCTCGCGAGACGTATATGGCGCTTGTACGACATTGGTACTTCCTTTGTCGGGGATGGCCAAACGCTTGCAAGCATGTCTATTGGCTAACGTGAGTTCAGGTTGGATACTTCAGATCATGTTTGAAGAATATTCAGTGTACGGTGTTTTTGTGCCGACGCTTTTAATCATGGCGATGTTCGCCTATCTACTGTTACAACTGGTGGACTGGGGACTGACTCATCTGGATGCATACCGGTTTGTCTGGCACCCACCGCTTTTTAATCTGGCACTCTATTTTATGATCCTGGGTGCTCTGTTTTACCTACATCGAGTGATATAAACATGCCGTTCTGCCATGCGTCAGTGTATCGGTTCCAATCCATGTAATGTCCTCGTTATAAGCATGTGAATTCTGACTGTGAAAAAGCTATCAACCTTCCTGACCTTTCGCGTCGTGATTACCCTGTTTGTGGTGATCTGCGCGTTATTCGTACTCCACGCTTTATGGCGGTATTACATGGATCTTCCGTGGACGCGGGATGCGCATGTTGCTGAAGATATCGTCACGTTGGCGCCGGACGTTTCGGGGATTGTTGAACGAGTGGATGTCAAGGATAACGCCAGTGTCCAAAAAGGGCAGGTTCTCTTTACGATTGACCAGTCGCATTACCGGATAGCGGTTGCACAGGCCAAAGGTCAATTGGATGAAGCAAACGCAGGGGTGGTGCAGCAACAGGCTCAGGTAGAAGAACTGGCACGCGAAGTGGCTCGTGACCGTGCCCTGGGTAATTTGGTCTCTACTGAAGATGCACAATCGCGCCGGGCAAAGCTTGCTTCTGCCAAGGCTGATTTACAGGCAGCGCAAGCAACGGTGCAGACTGCTGAAGCCAATCTGGCAAAAGCCAATCTGGATTTGCGCCGTACCGTGGTACGTGCGCCGAGCAATGGCCGCCTTAACGATGGCATTATTCGCGCAGGTAGTTATGCGCACGCAGGGCAAAATGCTCTGGCCATTCTTGAAACCTCTACGTTGCACATCGAGGCCTATCTGGAGGAGACGCGTTTCAGCCATCTGCATGTTGATTCGCCGGTTAAAATTCAATTGATGGGGCAGTCCCAAACGCTCCACGGTCACATAGAGAGCATCGCAGCGGGCATCGTTAATCGATATAGCTCGCAAGGTTCCGATCTGATTCCCAACGTGACACCCCAGTTCGAATGGGTACGTTTGGCGCAGCGTATTCCTGTTCGCATTGCTATTGATAGTGTGCCGAAAGGTGTTGAATTGGTCGCCGGGCGCACGGCAACGATTTATGTCCAATCCGATGCTCAAGCCCATGCTTCACGTGATGGAGCCTCTCATGATTAAAGCAGGGATGCGCCGTGTGGGCACAATGGGTGCTCTATCGCTACTATTGTCGGCCTGTCATCCTGTAGGGCCAGATTATGTGCTTCCGCATAATGCGGATTACAACAAGTCGAGTGCCAATGGTGATTTTCATCATGTCCATAACCCGGCAATCGCAGCAGATAAACCGTTACCGTCACAATGGTGGATGCTCTATCACGATGCGACGCTGAATGATCTGATTGAATCTGCATTGGAAGCGAATACGGATCTACGTATAGCCCTGGCCAATCTTAAAAGCTCGCAGGCTGTGTATGATCAGGCACTTTCAGCTGGAGGGTTCAGCATGGGAGCAACGGCCGGAGCAGATCGAGCGGCTCGGTCCGGACAGGCCTTTTTGCAGGATGCACGTATTCCTCCAGCCAATGTTGCTTCGTTGGTAGGAAATGTGTCCTATGATTTCGATTTTTTCGGCAAAATCAGTCGAGGCGTAGAAGCGGCCCGTGACAATACGCAGGCGGTGCAGGCAGCTCTAGACATGGCTCGCGTGAATGTTGTGGGGGAAGTCACGGGTAGTTACATGAATATCTGTAACGCCAATAACCAATTGGCCGTCATGCGCGAGACACTGGCTATTCAACAGCGTTCACTGAATGTAGCTCAGCGTTTGGTCGCGGCCGGACGTGGTACGGTGACCGATGTGGCCGGTCAGCAGGCATTGGTGGATCAGGTTCAAGCCAGCATACCGCCATTGGAAATCAGTAAGCAGACGGCAATCAATCAACTTAGTACGTTATTGGGAAGAACCCCCGGCGATATTTCGGCCAAAGTTGTCGCGTGTCAGCGCCCACCCCAGCTCACCCAGCCACTACCCATTGGTAATGGACGGATGCTGTTGGCACGTCGTCCTGATATTCGTCAGGCGGAACGCCAGCTGGCCTCTGATACCGCACTGGTGGGTGTCGCGACTGCTGATCTTTATCCGCAAATAAGTTTCGGAACATCCGGGGGATATGTAGGACGCATCTCCTCTTTTACACATTCGCCTACGCGGCAATGGTCGTTTGGTCCTCTGATCTCCTGGCAGGTGCCCACCTCGGGCGCCTATGCGCGCGTACGTGAAATGCGTGCCAATGCACAAGGAGCTTTCGCACGCTTTGATAAAACGGTGTTGAGCGCTCTTCAGGAAGTCCAAACCTCGCTGGATCAGTATGCGGAAGACCTTGACCGCTTACAGTCATTGGAAGGTGCGCGTGATCAGGCGCAGTTGGCTTCCACGCAGAACCAACGTCGCTACCAGTTGGGGCGTGTGCCTTACATCTCCAGTCTGGATGCCCAGCGTGTCCTCGTGCATGCACGTAATGCGGTTGCGGCACAGGAAGCGCAGGTCACGAATGATCAGATCCAGCTCTTCATGGCGTTGGGTGGGGGATGGCAACACTCTGCCATTCGTGGGAATTCACCACAAAACCATAACGGAAACAAAGATCAGCCGAATACGGCTCATGCTTCCCGTGGTATCGCTACCTCCCATGGAGATGCTCATGGGAATGATTCGATTATCGATGAGGGCTGATTCTTGCTGATTTTCGATCGACAGGCGTGGCTGGTTTCCATAAAACTGTATATTGCGGCGATGGCGGCGCTCTATATCTCCCAGGTCAATGCACTGGATCGCCCTTATTGGGCGATCATGACGGTGTACATTGTTTTCAACCCAGGGCTTGTTGGCGCGATTAATGCCAAAGGGTTGCATCGTTCTCTTGGTACACTTTTAGGCTGTGTAGCAGTTCTGATATTGGTTCCCAACTTTGTCCAGACACCGTTGGTGCTCTGTTTTTTTCTCTCCCTTTGGTTGACAGCCTGCCTGTTTGTCTCCCAACTCAACCGTTCCCCCATGGGGTATGTGTTCATGTTGGCCGGCTATACGGCCTCCTTTATCAGCTTTCCATCCGTGGATGATGCCAGCAATATCTTCCAGACAGTGGTCTCCCGTGCAGAGGAGATCATGTTGGGAGCTATACTCTCTGCCGTTGTTGCAGCCGTTGTTTTCCCCAAACGTGTACGTACTACGCTGACTGAACGGGCTGACACGTGGCTTTCCGGGGGGCAGCAGTGGATTCATCATGTGCTGATGGGAGATAACGAAATTTCGGCTTCGCGTAACCGTATGGCTGCTGATCTTTCCCAGCTGGATTCGATGATTCATGGCCTTCAGCATGATGATCGGCGACTTGCAACCGAAATCAGCTTGTTGGAGCGTATGGGGGATCGACTCAAGGTCCTTCTGAATATCCTGTCATCCATTCATGATGCACTTATGGCCTTGTCCGAAGGGGCTAAAGGTGTTCCTGATGAGTGGAAAACGCTATTGGATGAAATTGATGACTGGATCATGACGGATGAACCTCTGGATGAAGATTCATTGAATCTTCTGGTCCATAAAGTTGAAGCGCGTACCATTGAAGGGGCCGTAGCGCTTTCTGACTTGATCAACAATGCACTGAGTCTCCGTTTGGTTCAATTGCTGAAACTATGGTGGGATTGCTGCGAAGTACGCGATACGTTGGGGCGTAGCTCGAAAGCCCCGCGGCGCCGTATCAAGTTGCGCCTGTTGGTTCCGCGGATACCTCACAATTATCATTTTGATTTCAGTATGATCGTGTTCTCGTCCTTGGCCGCAGGCCTTTCGCTGATGGCATACTGCATCGTATGGATCGAGTTCGGTTGGACGACCGGTGCCAATGGCGCCATGATTGCAGCAGTAGTAGCCGCCTTCTTCGTCGGCATGGACGATCCTACGGTAGGTATGCGGATGTTCCTTTCCGGAAGTGCTCTTGCTTGCCTGATGGCAGGCATTATCGTGTTTGGTGTCTTGCCAATGGTCAGCAGCTTTGCCGCGCTCGCGTTTGTGCTTGGTGTCGTATTGCTTCCACTCGGCCTGCTGATGGCCAAACCTGCCACGTTTCTCTATTCCCTAACGTTGATTGTTAACCTGTTGGTACAGTTGACGTTGCGTGATTCCTACAGTGCTGATTTCGAAACCTTTGTAAACAGTTCCCTGGCGATGTTGATCGGTATCATTTTCGTCATGGTGATTACGCGTATAGTGCGTACCTTGGGCGCTGATGTCACTGCACGTCGACTGGTTAAGCAAACATGGGGGCTATTGGCCGAAGCAGCAGCTGGGCATGGTCTTCAGGATCGCCTGCAGTTTACTGCTCGTATGTTCGATTTATTGAATTTGCTGGCGCCTCGCCTGGCTCAGGCCGGTAAAACGTCTCATGAGCTAGCTTCCGTCGATATGCTGAAGGAGATTCGGTTAGGTTTGAATATTCTTCAAGTTCGCCAAATCAGGGGGGATCTCCTTCCGGAAACTCGCCATCAAGTGGATGAGATCCTCCACGGAATTTCAAGCCACTATCGACAGCAATCGCGTGCTGGTAAAGAACTGCCTGTACCTGATTTACTGATCAGCAAACTGGATATGCTTTTATCGCAATTGAACGAGGTCAAAAAACAAAGCGTACGTGATGAAGCCTTGTTAGGGCTTTACGGTATGCGACGAACCTTCACCACGGCCGAGCCGGAGGTATCATGAATACGTTTCGAGTAGAGTGGAAGTCGCAAATTGACCGATGATAGCTGCTGTTTTCTATAGTAAGGGCGTTTTCGATGCTTCTCCGGGGATTTCCCTGACCAATCGAGGCACCAGGAATCCGGATATTTCCTTTCGTAAAGCAGCTACCAGCGATTTTGCCTCTTCATCCGGCACATCGAAATGGGCAGCGCCTGCCACTGGGTCCAGTACATGTAAATAATAGGGCAGTACACGAATGGCAAATAGTGTCTCCGATAACATCTTAAGTGTCTCGACCTGATCATTCACTCCCCGTAGCAAAACACTTTGATTAAGTAGTGTGACTCCTGCTGTGGTTAGCCTTTTACATGCATTTTCGACCGCGCGATCAATTTCCTGTGGATGATTGATGTGCAATACGAGGACGGTTTGAAGACGTGTGTTCCGCAACCAGTCGAGCAATGCTTCATCCACGCGATCGGGTATTACCACCGGAAGGCGGGTATGAATACGCAGCCTGATTAAATGGGGGACGGACTCAAGTGCCGCCACCATTTTGGCCAAGCGCTTGTCACTGGAGGCCAGAGGGTCTCCACCAGAGAGAATGACTTCATTGATTTCAGGATGTGCCTTCAGATAGCTCACGATCGTATCCAGTGATTGCTGTGACAGCGTGTTATCCGAGTAGGGGAAGTGACGGCGGAAACAGTAACGGCAATTGATGGCACACGCGCCGCTACCTATCAACAGGACACGGCTTTTATACTTGTGAATCAACCCGGGGCAGGGCCGGTGTTCGGCTTCATCCAGAGGATCAGATACAAATCCTTCCAACACCTGGCTTTCTTCATTCAAGGGAAGTACTTGCCGCAATAATGGATCGTTTGGATTTCCAGGTTTTATACGTTCAAGGTATGCGTGGGGAACACGAATATTGAAAAGCGCGTGACCACTGTCGGCACCGGGTAGCCAGGCGGGATCCAATTGCAGAAATTCACACAGTGCCTCGGGTGTTTTAATGGCTTTTGCCAATTGGGTCTGCCAATTCGATGATGGCGTCTTGATCAATTCGGCAGAGGCTAAGCCGATGTCATCTGTACCTGTTTCATGTGCCGGTTGCTGAAAGTGGCGCGTCGTGGTTTCTTCCGTCAGTCCACTTTTTTCACCCTTTGCGGATTTATCTGCCGCAATGGCCTGCAATTGTTGTGAACTTCGGGGTATCATTGGGTTCCTCCTGTCGTGTATGTCCCAGTGTCCAAGGGCGGGATATACAAGCATCAACGGGCAAAATATGAGATTATACGCTTAGTGTAATCGATAACCTCCCCCAAGTGAGTAATATCGACAGTGAGTAACATCGACGTACTCCTCTTCATTCCGGGCTCTCTTTCTGCAAGTGCGCGAGTGACTTTTCCGGATCAACGTCAATGTTGCCGCTGTGTGGAGGCTCTGCGTATATCGCAGTTATCACATCATTGAGTATCATGGCCACAAGGGTCATTTTTTGAGAGGCATGCATGGCAACTTTTTCTACCAATGAATTCAAGGGCGGACTCAAGGTAATGCTGGATGGAGACCCATGCTCCATCGTTGACAACGAGTTTGTAAAGCCCGGTAAAGGTCAGGCTTTCAACCGAGTAAAACTGCGTAACCTGATGACAGGCCGTGTTTGGGAACGTACGTTCAAATCCGGTGAATCACTGGAAGCAGCGGATGTTGTCGAGCTGGATATGGAATATCTTTATACTGACGGTGAAATGTGGCACTTCATGAAAACCGACGGTTCCTTTGAGCAGTTCGCTGCAGACAAGAAAGCAGTAGGCGATACCGAGAAGTGGCTGAAAGAGCAGGTCTCTTATATCGTTACCTTGTGGAATGACAACCCTATCTCTGTCACACCGCCCAATTTCATTGAATTGGAAGTGACTGAAACGGACCCGGGGTTGAAAGGCGATACCGCGCAGGGTGGTTCCAAGCCCGCTACGCTCTCCACCGGTGCCGTTGTGCGTGTGCCCCTCTTTATCAATCAGGGAGAAGTCCTCAAGATTGATACACGTACGGGTGAATACGTAAGCCGTGCCTAACTGTCAGGACCACTCTTCGAAGCGATGAGTTCCTGAGGAGCATGATGCCGAACGCCGACGTTTCCGTCGGCGTTTTGCTGTTAGCGCCACCCATAAATGGCCATACAAGAAGCAAGAGCAGGTACGACGATATATGACAAAGGCACCGCAGACTCAATCTACACTGGCAGCAACATGGAGGCCTACAGCCTCTTTGGACGTATTACGATTCAGAGCTGAAAAGCTGGCGATCATTCGTCGTTTTTTTGCCGAACATGCTGTGTTGGAAGTCGAGACACCGATTGCGGCCCATGGAGGCAGTGTCGATCCGCAGCTGGATTCATTGAGTGTGAAGGCACTGACGCCTGCCGGGCGTGAGACACTGTGGCTCCAGACATCACCTGAATTCCACATGAAACGTTTACTTGCCGCCGGTAGTGGGCCTATCTACCAGTTGTTTCGAGCCTTTCGTGATGGTGAATCGGGTGGCCGTCATAATATCGAATTCACGATGTTGGAGTGGTACCAACCTGGCTATGACCTGAGTATGTTGCGGGAAGAGTGCATTGAGTTGATGGAGCGTGTGCTCAAGCGGCCCATTCAGTTACGTGTCCGCCGGTATCGGGAGCTATTCCAACAATGGCTCGATATTGATCCTTTCACGGTAGAGGGAGCAACCCTCAGTGCACTCACGGCGCAGCATGGTAAAATTGATACGACCGGCTTTACCCGCGATGATTGCCTGGATTTGCTGTTCAGCCATGTCATTGAACCGCGTTTGGGTGAATTGATCGACGGCCCAGTTGTATTGATGGATGCGGTGGTAGATTATCCTGCCTCACAAGCGGCGTTGGCAAAAAAACATCGCGATCCAGAGGATGGTGTTGAGCTGGCTTCACGGTTCGAACTCTACTGGCAAGGTGTTGAGCTGGCCAATGGCTATCACGAACTTTCTGATGCGGATGAACAATTGGTGCGGTTCGACGCAGATAAACAAGCGCGTCAGGCCTTGGGTAAGGATGAAATTCCCCATGATAGTTACCTGATTGAAGCGTTGCACGAGGGATTACCGCCTTGCAGTGGTGTCGCTTTGGGAGTAGATCGACTGATCATGCTGGCTGCAGGGAAAACGCGGTTGGAAGAGGTGATCGCCTTCCCGACACCGAGAGCTTGATGCTTTCAGATACCTACACTAAAGCTGACAGGCTCTAATTATAGGACTGAATTATATACCTGAAACGGCGCATGGCGGATCGAGGAAGGGGAAGTGTTGCCAAGTAGCCAGTGAAGGCCACATCCCTCTAAAACACCAGACCCGCAAGTCACTTCTACTACGATGATGCCTTGATAGCGATTCTGTCATTACCTGGTTTTTTGTATCTGTGGATTGGTATAAAGAGGGTAATGGCTATTGCATTTGCGGCCGAACAGCCAACTTATTATAGAGAATAAAGTGGCCGCGTTTATGCCCTTGGCGGAGAACGCGGCTTTTTTATGAAGGTGAATGGCAATCACCGTCATCGCCATGTGCCTGGATGTTATCGACACTGGGCTGGATGAAGCTCGATTGCGTGCCCGATCACGCCGCCATAATGATAATGGTAAGCCGCGTAGATACTCGTGTTATGGTTCAGCACAGTATTGAAAAAAGTACCGCTGCAATAAAGCTTCAACATGTTTGATTGCATTGAATCCGTAAACTGGTTTTCATCCACGCCCAGTGAATCGAATCCATCGACATCATAACGCATCACAATCGTGTTTCTGGGAGCATTGTATTGGATGCTCGAAAGCTGTGTGTACTGATCCAATCGTTTTGGTAATTGACGTGAAATCGCATTGGTCCATGCCTGTACCTGATGTTGCCCCTCGTTGTTTTCACGCGTGTGTGTGGAGGATTGCTCGGATGCTCTCCGCGGTGGCTGGTGTTCAGAACGAGCGGGCACGTGTTCCCTTTCATGTTCGGTAGAAGAGCTCCCCATAATTCTGTCGGCAATAGAACTCCAGCCAGTCGTGATTCTGCTTTGCGCCTCCCTTAACCACTGCGGGCCATTGTCATGGATCCAGCCCCCTTTGAAGACGCCAAATCCGGCCATCAGCAAGAAGACGATGAGCGCCGTATTGGCAAAGGCTCTATCTTTCGATTTGTCCTGGGTAAATAGGCTGACGATAAGAGCGGCAGCCAAACCAATAACTAGAGCCACCAAATAAAGCGGCAAATAGTGAATTGCCTGCTGAATCCCCCCTGAGACTGCATTACGTCCGTTTGGCCCGAGGATGTAGCCTGTTCCACACAATACGATGATGAAAGCAAAAAAAATGGGGAAGTATCTGGATTTCAGCATGAGGGCCTTGAACAATAGTGAGGTTGAGAATGCATGTTGGTATCAGTACTGGCTGACACTTTTTTTATCTGAGTGCTGTATATTAAATCAGTTATTCACATGTGGGTCATGTCAATTTATCGGCAAGATCGCTTTAAAGAGTCATATTACGCCTGTTCATGATAAGTTTAATCTACATGATGCTGATGTCCGGCCTCGGTTACAAAAGGCTGCCATTTAGTGGATGAGTCAGGCGTTGCAAAATGGTTATAGTAAAAATTGTTGATCATTACTCTCTTATACTCTTTCGATAACAATTTATAGAAGACAGCCACTGGATCATCAATGCCTATTCTCTCAACATTTGTATCCCTGTGGGGAAATATTCCTTCCTTGCGATTGGCTACCTACGCCATCATTGCCATTTTGCTTTCCATCATTTTGAGAATGATGGTGTTTGCTGTCGCTCGGCGATTACAGAAGCGGCATGCTTCCCTGAAGCCTGTCTTTGATAATATTGCCCGACCCTTGAAGTGGCTGGTGCCCCTGATCGTCTTTGCTGTCATTATCAACTCAGCTCCTTCACTGGATGATTTGGGATGGTTATCGTTGTTAAGGCGCTTGTTACTCTGCGCCATGATAGGGTCGGCCGCCTGGTTGATCGCTGCTGTCATCAAAGGGTTCGAGCAGTCCTATTCTTCGTCTTTCTCCCGCCATAAAGATACCTCTCAGTATTCACGGCGTGTTCTTACGCAAGTGAGTCTGATCAGCCGTATGAGTATGGTTGTGGTAACGATTATTGGCTTATCCGGCATGCTGATGATGATTCCTGCTGTGCGGCAGGTGGGAACCAGTCTGCTGGCTTCTGCAGGGGTTGCTGGTATCGTGGTAGGTTTTGCTGCCCGCCCTGTCCTCAGCAATATAATTGCGGGTATCCAGATTGCACTTACCCAACCTATCAGCCTGGATGATCTCGTGGTGATCGAAGGCGTTATGGGGTACGTAGAAGAAATTAATACAACGTATGTGGTGATTCGTACATGGGATGAACGCCGCTTGATTGTGCCCTTGACCTATTTTGTTGAAAATCCCATCTCTAGCTGGACGCGTACGGATGAGCACCTGACGGGGACGATCTACCTGTGGGTGGATTATCATTTACCACTTGAACCGTTGCGGGAGGAGCTGAAAAAGCTGGTCAAGGTCGCTCCCCATTATAATGGACGTGATTTACAGCTGGACGTGAGTGATACCAACGAGAGAGCCATGCAGCTTCGTATTCTGGTTTCTGCGGATGGTATGCCAGCCTGGTGGGCGGTTTCCTGTTTTGTTCGTGAAGGGCTCATTCGATTTATTGCATCGAATTATCCCGGGTACTTACCGACCGAGCGTACCCAATTGCAGTCGGGGGAGGGGTTCAGTTCTCAATCGTTCGGCATGTCACTCTCTTCGGATGGGTCTTCATCTCATCCATGAATATATGTAGAAATATCCGTGAACTCTTATAAGCATGTCGCACCCTGCGCGCAAGGAAAGGTTGAGGATACGATGACGTCTTTGGTATATCACTCATCAGGGCGCAGTAATACGTTCGCTCATTGAGGTTGGATTGTTCGCGACAATTGATGATTATTCGTCTGGAAGCCCTTTTTGCATCAGTGCTTGCCCTTGCCGAAGTGTGCTGCCTGCTATATGCGCTGGCAATGTATTAACGCCTTCAGGAAAACAGAGGATAACCGTCGATCCCAGTTTGAAACGTCCCATTTCTTCGCCTTTCTTTAATGAAATGGATGCGTCGAAATCACTTCGTTGAACATTATTGGCATGGGGAGGAACCTGACCACTCCATACCGTTTCAATTCCAGCAACAATCATTGCGCCCACCAGTACCATGGCCATCGGGCCATATTCGGTCTCGAAATGGCAGACTAACCGTTCGTTTCGAGCAAAGAGATTGGGAACGCGCGCAGCTGTTGTGGTATTGACCGAGAAAAGCTGGCCGGGAATGTAGACGGTTCGTTTAAGCGTCCCATCGCAGGGCATATGGACGCGGTGGTAATCCCTGGGGGAAAGATATACGGTCGCGAATTGACCCTGTTTGAACGGCGTGCTGTATTGATCCTGCCCTCCCAATAGATCCTCAACCGTATAACTATGGCCCTTGGCCTGTACCATGGTTGAATGAAGGATAGCGCCGGATTGGGAAAGCGTGCCATCAGCAGGGGAGACAATACCTTCACCCACAGGACGGGCACCCGGTTTCAATGCACGCGTGAAAAAGGCATTGAAGCTCTCGTAACCGGTCGCATCTTCTATGACAGCATCACTCAGATCAACGTTATAGGTCGCACAGAAACGCCGAATCAGCAGATTTTTCAGCCAGGGTGTTTTGGTATCTGCAAGCTTTCCTGCGAGGCGTGAAAGTAGCGCCTGAGGGACTACGTATTGCAGTGCTGTAAAAATGACATCATCGGGATTTGAATGCATGAACCAACCTTGCTGGAATCCGAGTGTGCGCCTTGGTCGCTATGTTATGGTGCGAGTCATGGTGCGTGTGAACATGTAAATCAGCTGCATTTTACCGTGCCACGCGGCAGTCGGCAGCTGTTTTGATAAAGCGCAGACACAATGCGTCAATAGGCCCCTTTTTTACGGGGCAAACATCGTTTTGGATACTATTTTTCGATAGGCGTATCGTCGCGGTTTCCCCATTCCTTCCAGGAACCGGGGTAGGCACGAATATTAAAGCCGAGTGCACGACCTGCCAGCCAGCTGAGGCCACTGCGGTGATGAGTTTGGCAGTGTGTAATAATCTCGGCTTCAGGATTAATTCCACGCGCTTCTGTCAGCGCAATCAGCTCATCGTTCTGTTTCAAACGCAGGTGATGTTCTGGGTCCTTGAGCTCTTGCCAATCGATATTGATGGCACCTGGGATATGCCCCAGATGTTTGTTGTCACCTTTTTCGCCACTAAACTCAGCAGCACTACGGGCATCCCATACTTGTACCTGATCCAGTTGTCCCGCTAGCGTTTCTCGCGAGACAGCCAATTCAGGATGAATGATCTCGGCTCGATAATCACTTGGAGTAGGGAGCGTATCGTCTGTCTCTGTCGTGTATCCCTCGGCTCGCCATGCATGAATCCCGCCATTCAAATAGGAATAATGGCGGTGTCCAATGAGCTCCAGCGTCCACAATAGACGACCTGCCCATCCGCCACCTTCATCATCATAGGCGACGACATGAGTATGGGGAGTGAGACCCAGCGATGAAAAAAGTTGGCTCAGCTGTTCAACGGTAGGCGCATCGTTGGGAATGTCACCACTGCCTTTCAGAAGACGTTTGCTCTCCAAAAAAACTGCTCCGGGCACGTGGCCTTCCTGATAACTTTCCGCCTTGAGGGGCACATCGATAATCAGTAGATCAGGATTGCCGAGTACTGCATTCAGTTGATCAGGTTCAGCAATTAGCGGAAGTAGTGGTGTGGATGACATGACTTACCTCCATGGGGTGTATGTAATAACGGTTTGATGGCAGCGTCCAAAGGGGAAACATGGTGCATCAACATGAGACCATTTGCAGTTCGGGATTGTTCAATCGGATTGAACATTTCAAATGGGTAACGGGCGCTTCCCAATGCTTAAAAAATATCACGTTCCCGTATATTTAGCAGTCGAAGATATTGTTTCAAAAAGTTACTATATGCAGGCTGCTATTCAACAATAATGAAAAATGGCAACTCTGTACCCAAGGAGAAGCGCGCGTGTTGGAACAATTGTTTAAAATCAAAAAAGAGGGCAGTACTCCAAAACGGGAGATACTGGCCGGTATTAGTACCTTTCTTGCGGCCATGTATATTATCGTGGTCAACCCTACCATCCTTGGTGGGGCAGGTATCCCTTTCTCACAGGCGCTTACAGCCACCGTCCTGATCAGTGCATTCGGTAGTTTCGCCATGGGGGCCTATGCACGTAGCCCTGTATTGGTGGCGCCGGGGATGGGCGCTAACGCGCTGTTTACCTATACCATGGTGGTAGGCGCGAAAATCCCACTAACAATTGCGTTAGGATGCGTGTTCTGGTCGGGGGTATTGTTTTTCATCATGTCCGCATTTAATGTGCGCCAGTATGTGATTGATGCGATACCCCGTTCCCTGCGCCATGCAGTAGCTTGTGGTATTGGTCTTTTCATTACTGTAATCGGGTTGGTAAATGCGAAGTTTTTGGTAGGTAACCCCGATACCGTGCTGGGTATGGGGCATTTGACGCCTGCTGTCGTTACCTTCCTGCTCGGGTTGGTCATCACCGCGGCACTGGTTACCCGCAAGATTCCCGGCGCACTGATTATCGGAATCATTCTGACCACTATCATGGCGATACCCATTGGGCGTTGGTGGGGGGATGGCGCGGCTTATGCTCCCGGATTGCATACATTGGTCAACTACAGTGGCATTTTCGCACTGCCCGATTTCAGTGGCCTGTTCCACGTGAACGTATTGGGTGCGCTCAAGATCGCTTACTGGCCCTTTATCTTTGTAATTTTGTTCACCACCTTTTTTGATGCATTGTCTACCTTTATGGGGCTTTCTCAGGCAGCCAATCTGCTTGATGAAAATGGACAGCCGCGCAATATGCGTCGCTCCATGGTGGTTGATGCCACCTCGGCCTTGATTTCTGCGCCTTTGGGGACCAGCCCGGCGAATGCATACGTCGAATCGGCAGCGGGTATCAGCCAGGGGGGGCGTACGGGGCTCGTCGCGGTTGTGTGTGGGCTTTTGTTCATTCCGTTCCTCTTTCTTTCACCCTTGTTGTCACTGATTCCCTCCATTGCTACTGCACCTGCGCTCATCATGGTCGGGGTATTCATGTTGGGGCCGATTCGCCTGATCGAATGGAAGGAAATGGAAGAGGCCATTCCTGCCTTTATCGCCATGGTGCTAATACCGATTACCTACTCCATTACCGTAGGTGTGGTCTTCGGTTTTCTGGCATTGGTGGTTTGCAAAACAGCAGCAGGCAAGGCGCGTGAAGTCCATCTCACCATGTGGATTTTAGCCATTCTGTCACTGTTACTTCTGTTTGAACTTTAATACAGAAAATAGCAGTAGGATGGTATGAAAAAGGCGAGCTTATGGCTCGCCTTTTTGTTGGTGTGAGTGAGATAAAGTGAGCTGATAGATTAAAACGTTAGAGATCTAATGTTTAATTACCGGTGTGAAATTTTCCAGTGCAATATTCAATCCGGAAATATATTCAGCTCCTACGACAACTTCCAGACTCGAACCTTCAAGGTCATTTCCTATCGGTTCTACACGACCGCCGAGATACTTCGCCAGAAAGGGTTCCACAGTCGCAAAAAACGCCTTGTTGTTTTCTGGTCGTTGGAAGCCATGTCCTTCATCCGGGAAGAGTTCATAAATAACGGGGATATGATTCTCTTTCATCGCCGCGACGAGTTGATCGCTCTCTGACTGTTTGATGCGCGGATCATTGGCTCCTTGTGCAATCAAAAGTGGATTTTTTATATTTTTAACTTTGGACAACGGGGACCGTGACCAAAGGAACTCTCGGCCATCCTCGGTTCGCATATCGCCGACACGATAACGGAAGAAGTCCATTTCAGTCTTCCAGTATTCGGGAATGGTATCGATGAAGGTCAATAAACTGGAAGGGCCCACTAGATCGATGCCGCAAGCAAAGCGGTCTGGCGTAAATGTCATGCCAACCAGTGTGGCATACCCCCCATAACTGCCTCCAAAGATACCTACCTTGTTGTGTGTAGTAATACCTTGCTCAATGGCCCAATCAATGGCATCAATCAAATCGTCATGCATGCGACCTCCCCATTCTCTATTGGCCGCATTGATGAATTTCTTGCCAAATCCTGTTGAGCCTCGAAAATTGACTTGCAGTACGGCATAACCGCGATTGGCTATCCATTGTACCCAGGACTGGATCATGGGGTGATAATCCATGATATCGCGAGACCAGGGGCCCCCATGAACGAAGAGGATTAATGGCTGTGGCGTTATCGGATGGCCGGTTTTATCTGGATCAGAGTGCGCTGGCAGGGTCAGATAACTGACCAGTGTAAGACCGTCCCGTGAAGGAATTTCGAGTGGCCACATGGGAACCAATGGTGCATCTACCAGTTTGGGACGTGATACGCAGATCAGGGATAGCGCTCTGGTTTCTCGGTCAAACAGATAATAGTTGCCGGGAGAATCGATGGCATTGTCATGTACTATCCAGCGTTGGTCGTCCAGGGTACGGGAATCGATCCCAAAGCCAGAGGGGAAAGCCTTGTCAAGTTGTTCGAAAGATGTCTTGTAATCCGGCTCCAACGCATGCCATTCACCTTTAAGGTAATTGGTATAAACAGCCTTGATTTCCCCTTTGTCCGTTGCGCCTATAGCCTTCTGAATGTCGGAATGTTGATCCGAGTAAAGGGTCGTGCTTTCCCCCGTGGCGATATTCAAACACGTGAGTTCGGCAGTATCATGCTTGCGTGTGTCCGCGATATACAGGTAATTCTTTTTGACCTGCTTAATAAGCGGAAAGGTAGTAAGAGAATCCTCTGCGCTGATATCCAATAAACGAGACCATTCCTCAGAATTTTTCTTCAGCCACCTCATACCGCCGTCATCAGTCATGGAGAAAGCTATGGCGGGTGCAAGTTCTTCATCTACGAGGTAGCTCATGAATCCTTGAGTATTCTCTTCCAGCAGGAAACGCTCACCTGTGGTGATATTGACGGAATAGAGGTCATGGAATTTAGGGTCTCGATCATTCATTGCGATGATGACGTATTCGGGATGTCTATGACTCCTGCCAACAAGTTGGGCCTGTGTTTTCTTGAATGGCGTAAGGTCTATAACTTTCTTCGTAGCCAGGTCCAGTGCATAAAGCTGATAGTTCTCATCACCTCCCTGATCCTGATAATAGAGAAGCACATCGGGTTGATATGTCCAGACATAGCGTTTGATACCTCGTTGGATATCATGAGTAACGGGGCGGATATCATGGGGGGAATCTGTTGGAGCCAGCCAAATATTGGCAGTTCCTTTATTATCGGCAATCCAACTGAAATAACGTCCATCCGGGCTGATTTTGATATTGGTACGTTCAGCGGGGCCAAAAAGCACATCGCGGGAGATAAGAGGAATATCATCGATAGAAGGCATGGAAAGGGCTCGATCCTGATTATGTATTTATTATTTAACCAATGCATGGCGAGTATTGATTGTTTATATATGAGCTATGCCGGGTCTCACAGGTTGCGTTTTAATTGTATCTGCTTTGCGAAAAATATCACCTCTATTGCCCAAGTGAACCGCTGGGTGTTTTTTAGTCTTTTCTACTTTTTACTCCCTCTCCCCGAATACAGCCAAACGGTTGCGCCCATGCACACCAGGTTAGTCACCACCAAATAATATGCAGGTGCTATGGCCGTTCCCATCACATCACTTAGCCATGAAAAAACAAACTGTGCGGTGCCGCCAAAGAGGGTGATACCCAAGGCATAGACAATGGAAAATCCCGTTGAGCGGAGGGGGCGAGGGAAGCTTTCGCACAATGCAACCAATAAACCGGAGCCACTGATGCACTGGAGTGCCGTCAATACGCTGATCAGGACAAAAAAGAGCCAGGGGGCATGGTATTCACCAATCAGGATAAGAGCAGGGAAGAGGAGTAAGGTCAGCACTACCCGCGGAATGATGATCGTTTGGCTACGTCCCCAATGATCGGCCAGATATCCACCTAGTAGTGAAAACAGCATCACGCCCACACCGATCACGATAGGAGCGAGCATGGCGATCTGGGTGGGATAATGCAGCTCACTTAGCGCGTAGGTGGTCATATAGTTGAGGAAATACTGGGTGATGGTGCTCCCCGAGATGATCAAAATACCGACAATCACCAGCGCCCGATAATCTTTCAATACCATGCTCAATGGTGTTTGGGCAGCGCTAGGCAGCGGGTATTCGAGAGTAGCCGATGATGTATGGTTAGTTAGCGTCGAGTCAGCGGTAGCAGGTAGCGTTTCGTTGAGATGCCGACGCAGGTAAATAGCCACGGGCAATACCAATAAACCGATAAGGAAGGGGACTCGCCAACCCCATGCGAGGAGTTGGGTGTGGCTGAGTTCACGGCTCAGGGCAAAGCCTATCAAACCAGCTGCCAGCCCAGCAGCCCCTTGTGCAACGATTTGCCAACTGGTGTACAACCCTCGGCGATGAGGCGGTGCGGCTTCCATGATGAACGTGGTGGCTGGCCCGGCTTCTCCTCCCCAGGCGATACCTTGCAATAAACGGCATATCAGCAGGAGGAGAGGCGCCCAAATGCCCCAAGTGGTATACCCCGGCAGCAATGCCATGCCTGCTGTCCCGATAATCATCAATAGCATGGTGAGTAGCATGGCCGGTTTGCGACCTGAGGTATCCGCATAAGTACCAATAATTACAGCACCCAGCGGACGTGCCAAAAAGCCCAGCCCGAAGACAGCAAGAGACGAAAGCAGGCTGACGGCATTGCTACTGGAAGGGAAAAATACCTGTCCGATCATGACCGAAAAGGTAGCATAGGCACTGAAGTCAAAAAACTCGATGGCCGCACCAGAGGCGACGGCAAACACTTCTCTGAAGCTGACATGGGCAGGTGTAGCAGAGGGGGCTGTTGTGGGCATACCAATCACTCAAATAAATAACCCCGCTACCCTAGCGATTTCTGCGCCGCATGTCATGAATTAATTATGGAATCGATTTTTCAGCAACCGATACCAAAAATGCCCGTCCAAAATGACGGGCATCGTTTTGCGAACATAGCGTGTCATTACATGAATTTCACCATGAGTGACATTTGATCAGCATGAAAATAATCAATTCAAATAATTATGTTTCACCAGATTAACGACATCATTCATTCGTCCATTCAGCATGGCTTTGGATGCATAAAGTAACGTGCCGGTAATCATTGAAGGCTCGATATGAGGCGGCATGACCAGTTCTTCCCGGTTGGTAATGACGTCCAGCAGGGCCGGCCCAGGGTGAGCCAAAATTTCCTCCACAGCGGCTTCCAGATCTGCGCCCTGTTCGACGCGTTTGCCGAAGATTCCCATGGCCGTTGCCATCGCGCCGAAATCAGGATTTTCCAACGTTGTATAGTTATCCAGAAGTCCTTCGACTTTCTGCTCCAGTTCGACAAACCCCAGAGAGCTATTGTTGACCACAATAATCTTCAGAGGGATTTTTTCCTGTACCAGTGTCAGCAGGTCACCCAGCAGCATCGTCATTCCCCCATCACCGCACAGGGCAATCACCTGCCGGTCAGGGTAGGCCTTGGCAACACCCAACCCTTGTGGGTAGGCATTCGCCATGGTGCCGTGTCGCAGGCTAGTGAGCATGCGGCGTTTACCATTGGCGGCAATGTGACGTAGTAACCAGACCATGCAACTGCCGCCATCACCGGTGAATACAGTATCTTCATCGGCATGTTTATCGATCAGTTCGGCGAGATACTGAGGGTGAATGGGGGATTCGTGGCGCGCATCCTTATATTCGGACGCTACGGCTTTTTCATGCAACTTGAGGCAGGTCTTCAGCCATTTATCGTCACTGCGTGCCTCTACCCGTGAGGCCAGTAACCCCGCCGTACTGGCAACGTCACCCACCGCACCAAGGTCGATAGGATGCCGCCTGCCAATATGTGTTGCATCAACATCAATCTGTATGATGGTCGCTTTATCCGGATAGAATTGCCCCCAGGCAAAGTCACATCCCAACAAGAGCAGGACATCGCATTCCATGACGGCATGGAAACCGGACACCAGCCCGAATACCCCCGTCATCCCGACATTGAACGGATTGTCGTATTCGATCGTATCCTTGGCACGGGAAGTATGAACGATGGGCGCTTTCAGCCGATCAGCGAGAGCAATCACCTCTTCGCGACCCGCACCCGCGCCTATCCCCGCATAAATAGACACTTTTTTACCGCTATTGAGTATCTCGATAATAGCTTCCAGCTCTTCATGACTCGGCAGTACACGTGGATGAAATTGGCGTGTCTTGAACGCCTGATCCTGCTCTACTTTAGTGGGGAAGGTGTCACCATGGACGATTAATACGGCAACCCCGCCCTTGTTAAGGGCAGCCTGCGCCGCCATCGCAGTAAGACGGCGTGCTTCCTCCGGATGATTGAGATACTCGCAAAAGACACTGCACTGCTCATAGATTTTCTTCTGATCGACATCCTGCGGAAAACCCACACCGGTTTGGCGGCTATCGACCTGCGAGGCGATCAATACAACTGGCGAGCGGTTGCGATGTGTTTCAAACAGGCCATTCACGAAGTGGAGACTACCCGGGCCACAGGTCCCCGCACAGACGGCCAATCTTCCGCTCACATAGGCTTCTCCCCCTGCTGCGAAGCCGCCCACTTCTTCATGACGAACGTGTACCCATTGCAGAGGGCTTCGAGACATGGCATCAGTAAAGTGATTGATGGTATCGCCGACAACACCATAACAACGGCGTGCACCAGCCTGATACAAAGTATCGATAATGATATCGGAAACGGTTTTGCTCATTTTCTCTCGGCTCCTGGGTGATCAAGTCATTATTGAAAACGGTCCATTAGACTCAGCTCGGTTATTTTGGGGTTGAGCTATATGAGCTGGCTGAGTGATGTACCGATGCTTCAGGGTAAGGCGTATGAAGTGAAACCGTTCATCCGAGTAGGGCTTGGATGACGCAAAAAGTGATAATCAGGAAAGTGGCTATCCCTATCTTAAGACATTTTTAAGTATTTTTACCACACTTGGTCTACATATGACCACTGTACGCCATAAATATGAACGTGCCATCAATATAAAAGTCGAATCAAATGATGATATCGAGCTAGCGAGAGAGAATTTGTCTAAAACTGGTGAAGCGTGCTGTCGAGATGTAGCCGCTCTCGTAGGCTTCGAGAATTGCACAGCCAGGTTCCTGAGAATGGCGGCAATTGCTGAATCGGCAATGTCCTATAAAAGGACGTAGTTCTACAAACCCTTCGATCACCTGGTCTTCTTCCAGATGTTCCAGGCCAAATTCACGAATGCCGGGGGAGTCAATAAGGTGACCGCCTTCTGGGAGATGGTAAAGCCGCGTCGTTGTTGTCGTATGCGTACCTTTGCGGCTATCGGGGGAAAGTGCGCCGATCTTGAGTGAATGGTCGGGGAGGAGCGCCTGAATCAGGGAGGATTTGCCCACTCCGGATTGCCCGACAAACACAGATGTGTGCTGTGTTAATGAGGCTTTCAACGTCTCCAGCCCATGTTGCGTTTCTGTCGACGCCTGTACAACGTCATACCCCAGCTGTTGATAACGTTCCAGTAGCGTAATCACTTCCGCATCCGGCTGAAGCAGGTCGATTTTATTCAACACCAGTGCGGGTTGAATGCCCGTTGCTTCGGCGGCGACCAGATACCGGTCGATCAGGTTGGCAAACGGAGCCGGCTCTACCGCAAAGACGATCATGATACGGTCGAGGTTGGCGGCAACAGGCTTCAGTTGCCCTTGAAAAGTAGGGCGCTCCAGCAATGATTCACGCTCATGGCGGGCAACCACGATCCCCGAGCCATCCTGACCTTCACGCCAACTGACATAATCACCACTGACGAGTGAATCGAGATTGGCGCGCAGATGGCACCGATGCAGCTCACCTGAAGAGTCTTCTACTTCGAGGGTTCTTCCAAAATGAGCAACGACCCTACCCGGTTGCTCCGGGCCGTAACTACTGGCATCCAGCTCTTCCGTGCTCTGCGTGTCGCCTTTTGTGGCACGCTGGTTACGTTTTGCATGGATGTTTTCGATACGACGACGTTGTTGCCGAGTGAGTTTGCGTCCGCTCATGTCGCTCCCGAGGCTGAAACAATAAAGGGATCGTTTTTAACATTGATATTCAATACCGGAAGATCCCTGTAGGATATAGGATACAGAAGTGTGCCCCGCATTGAATATTGAATGATGACGATGAGTATTATTGTACAGGTTTCTTCAGGATGAGGGCGATTGAATTCCTTGTTTGGATTCCTTTGCCTATTTTCGGTATGGTGAGTGTTTATCTGCCCGTGCAACCCTGTTTGGCCGGCGCGTGGTTGTTTATTAGTGTGGGGGGCGGAGAATTCTGTATCCCGTTACTCCGAGGGAGTCTTGTTGCATGAGCCAAGTGGCTGGAGAAATTGATCCGAAACAGGATCGTTTGGCATGGATTGATCTGGAAATGACCGGATTGGATCCTGACGTTAATCGTATTATCGAAGTGGCCACCATCGTGACAGATGGCAACCTGAATATCATTGCTGAAGGCCCAGTGATTGCCGTGCATCAGCCTGATGAATTCCTGAATGCGATGGACGAATGGAATACGCGGACCCATGGGGAGTCCGGTCTGATTGACCGTGTTCGTGAAAGTGCGGTGGATACCGAACAGGCTGAGCGCATGACGATTGAGTTTCTGTCACGCTATATGGCGCCGGGAAGTTCGCCCATGTGTGGAAACAGCGTGCATCAGGATCGCCGTTTCATGCTGAGTGAAATGCAGCAGTTGGCAGCCTTTTTCCACTATCGCAATCTCGATGTCTCCACCCTGAAAGAGCTGGCGCGCCGTTGGAAGCCCTCCATTCTGGGTGGAATGAAAAAGCGTGCAACGCATCAGGCACTTGATGATATTCGCGAGTCCATCGAGGAACTCCAGTATTATCGCGAACATCTTCTTGCACTTTGATATGGAAAACATGCCTACGGCGCTGTTTCTTTCTCTCTATATTCGCATAGAGGCTATATCTGTATAGAGGTTTTTATAGAGTGATATAGAGGAAAATCCGATAGGCGCCGCGAAGCAATATGCGGAGAGGGTGAGGGGTACAACATCATTAGGGGGCACGAACGCTGTTACGGTTGGCTTACTAGGTTGATTCAGTCTTCGTAACTGCTTACGGTCCTGTACCAATAGCCAGGCTATATCCGGTTGTGTTCCCGGGTCCATAGCCATAAGGCCCAATGCTGTAAGGGCCGCTGTCCGCATCATATCGGCCGTAGCGATGACCTGTCATGTGCATCTGTGTTGCACCGAAGCTGAAGTACGTCTTGCCACGGGAGACCGTTACCCACCCTGCCGTATATTCACCACTGGTGTGATGTGAGCCTGCCATCACCCCCGTAGATACACCGCCATGCACATTATAACCCTCGGTTCGAGCAGGCATGAAAACCAGGGGGCGGTGTTTGGGTTGCGCCTGAGTTTGAGCATATGCTTTGGCCGCCTCGGCATAATTCGGGCCCGGTACGCTTAGGTTTACTCCTTGTGCTGCATATACGGTTGAGCTCAATACGCCACACGTACATACCCCCAACACCAGCCCTTTCCGAGTGAGGGACATTAGGTGCCTTGGGGAAAAAATGTGTGTGTATTGGCGCATGTTCATGGTGCCAGAAGCTCCTTGTGCAATGCTTTCCAACTGGCTTCATCCGGCGCATAGAGTATCCCGCCGGTGGTGTGATATGGGCGATAGGGCGTACCATCAAAATGAGCAGAATATCCGCCTGCCTCCTGATGGATCAGCCATCCGGCCGCATGGTCCCATGGCATCAGCTTGTAGTACATCAAACCATGGCGATAGCCTTCGCCCAATAACCTGTAATCGTGTGCCGAACAAAGGAACATGCTGACTGCCCCCACATGGGAGAGTCTCGAATTCACTCGGTCACGTAATTCCTGGGGCATGAACCCCGTCGATATATGGACTTCCATTTGATTTACCGGGACAGGCTTGGCCACTTTGAGAGGAGTTCTCTCCCCATTTGAGAGTTGGCTCCACGCGCCTTTCCCCTTCAATGCACAAAAACGGCGTTGTGTTATCGGTTCAATAATGACGCCGGCCGTAATTTCCCCTTTTTCGACCACAGCACCGATCAAGCCAAACAGGGGCGTTGCTGTCGCGTAATTACGAGTGCCATCGATAGGGTCGATAATAAATGCCAGCGTTGCCTCCTTGAGTGAATCCAGATTCGTTTCGCCTTTTGCAACGGCTTCTTCACCAATCACAATGCTATCCGGAAAAGATGCCAGCAAGCGCTCAGTAATCAAACGTTCAGAGGCCTCGTCTGCATCAGTGACCAAATCGGTAGGACCCTCCTTGGTACGGATAGCGCCCTTGCCCAAGTGACCGAAGGCAGGCATGACTTCTTTTTTTGCAGCTTCTTCAAGTATTAAAGCAAAGTGATCAAGCTGGGCATCACTAAAGGCCATGGCTGGTTTTTCTCCTCAAGGCAGTGTCACAAGTGAATTCACATGGGGTGCAGGAGGAAATGAAGGGGGCGTATGTCAGCAAACCCCTCTGCTGTCTTGCCAATACGTTCTGTCACATCCTGCATGCTGTAGTTCATCTCACCAAAGAGTAACACCAAAATCTTGAAGGGACGACTGGATTGCATTACGGGTCAACGCTGTTTCCATAAATGTCATTTATATGCGATTTCATGGTTTCTCTTGTGATGGATTATTTACCACTGTAGACGCAGGGCATCAGGATACGATTTTCTCTGAAAGAGAAGCTGTGCCCCTCTTTTATATAACTGTCACATAGTTGTCTTAAATTAAACTTTAGGAATGGTTATGTATCCTTGATCTCCATCAATTGGTCACATGTAATGAAATTTTATCCCAAAGAACTTAGCTGGCTTTCATTCAATGAACGGGTATTACAGGAAGCGGCAGACAAGACTGTGCCCATTATTGAACGCGTTCATTTTTTGGGGATTTTTTCCAATAATGCCGATGAATTCTTTAGCGTTCGTGTGGCAGAGGTACGTCGGGAAATAGAGAATACGTCATCGAAACATCATCGTAAAAAGGCGGAGGCGTTACTGGCGGAGATCCACCAGCAGGTAATGGCGCTGCAGGAGAAATTTGAGCGTATTCACGTCGAGGTATTGGCTGAGTTGGCGCGTAAAAACCTGATGCTGATTGATGAAAAGGAGACAACGCCCCGCGAGCGTGAGTGGCTCCGCTGGTTTTTTCATACCGAGATCAAGAAGTATCTGGTGCCGTTGATGATTGGTGAGGGAATCAACCTGGCCAAAACACTGGTGGAGGATTCCACCTATTTTTGTATCGAGATTGCGCATAAAGGGCATATTCATTACGCCGCCGTTGAGCTGCCTCGTGACGCGCTTCCCCGTTTCATCAAAATGCCCTTTCGTTACGAAAAACGTAACAAGCGCATCATTATGTTGGATAACGTAATTTCACTATGTCTGGAGGAATTGTTTAAAGGGCTAGTGCCGTATGATGCGTTGAAAGCCTATGAATTCAAGCTGACACGCGATGCAGAATACCGCCTCTCTCACGATATCGAGCACAGTATTCTTGAGCTGATGGAGGAGGGAATTCGCCAGCGTGAACAAGCGGAAGCGGTGCGATTGGTATACGACGCCGATATGCCTGAAAGCATGCTCGATTTCCTGATCGCGCGCTGCGATATGTCTTCCAATGATTCACTGGTGGCCGGCGGGCGTTATCGTAACACCCGTGACTTGACCAGCTTCGCCAATTGGGGGCGCAAGTCCTATGAATATCTGCCCTTGAAAGCGCTTACACACCCTGATTTTACTTCTCATCATAATGTGTTTGAGGCGATTGCCGAGCGCGATATTCTGCTGAATTATCCCTATCACCGTTTTGAACAATTAACGGATTTTGTGCGTCAGGCATCGTATGACCCGCATGTCCATGCGATTCGAATCTGCTTGTATCGGGTCGCTCGGCACTCTGTCATTATCAAGTCATTGGTCGAAGCTGCCCGCAATGGCAAGCAGGTAACGGTCATGGTAGAGCTACAGGCCCGTTTTGATGAAGAAGCCAATATCGAGTGGGCCAAATATCTGACACAGGAAGGCGTGCGTGTCATTTTTGGGATTCAGGGGCTTAAAGTCCATTCGAAACTGATTCTGGTGACGCGCAAGGAAAAAGGTAAGTTGCATCGTTATGCGCATGTGGGAACGGGTAATTTCAATGAAAAGACAGCTCGTATCTACACGGATTTTAGTCTGTTCACTGCACATTCTGACATTACCAGAGAAGTGGAGCAGGTGTTCCGTTATCTGGAAAAACCCTATCGGCCTCCTGAATTCAAGCATTTGCTGGTCTCCCCGTTGACCACGCGTCAGCGGCTACTGGAAATGATCGAAAATGAAATGGAATCGGCGCGTCAGGGAAAAAAGGCAGAGATATTCATCAAGGTGAATAGCCTTGTGGATCACACCATGATTGCCGCATTGGAACAGGCATCCCAGGCAGGGGTAAAAGTACGCGCTATTGTACGTGGCATGTGCTGTTTGATACCGGGTATCAAGGGAATAAGCGAAGGGATTGAAGTGATCAGTATCGTGGATCGCTTCCTGGAACATTCCCGTGTATATTGCTTTTATAATGGCGGTGCCGAGCGGATTTACATTTCATCGGCTGACTGGTACGGGCGTAATCTTGATCAACGTGTTGAAGTTGCATGTCCGCTCTACGACAAGCGTATTGCCGAACAGGTAAAGTCGATCATGGAGCTTCAGTGGTGTGATACCACCAAGGCCCGAGTTATCGACAAGGATCAGGTAAACCACTACCGACGCCGTGGAAATCGCAAAAAGGTCAGATCGCAAATGGCGATTTATGACTACCTGAAACAACTGGGTGGTGTGCAATGAGTGAAACCGAACCTCTGACTCCTTTAGCGCCTTTGGATGAAGGGGCGGCCGCTGCCCCCGCACAATTTGCGGCGCTGGATCTTGGTTCCAATAGTTTTCATCTGATTACGGCCAGGGTCATTGATCAGCAACTGCAACCGCTACTGCGTTTCAAACAGCGAGTGCATCTTGCGACTGGCCTGGATGAAGACAATTATCTTGATGATGAGTCCATGCAGAGAGGTCTGGATGCGTTGCGCCTGTGTGCCCAGCGTTTGGAGGGCTTTTCACCTGACAAGGTGCACATTGTTGCGACACACACACTCCGTGAAGCAAGAAATCGTGATGAATTCATTACTCGTGCGGCTGAATTCCTGCCTTATCCCATCGAGACAATTTCTGGTCGTGAAGAAGCTCGCTTAATCTATAAAGGCGTGGCACAAACCACGCCTACCGATGCGCAGCGTCTGGTGATCGACATTGGGGGTGGCAGTACCGAGCTGATCTCAGGACATGCCTTCACGGTAGATTTTCTGACTTCGCGTCTAATGGGATGTGTCAGTTTTACCGAGCGCTTCTTCGGTGATGGAGAAATTACGGCGAAGCGCTTTGATCGTGCCTGTTTGGCGGCACGCAAAGAACTTGAACCGGTTGTACAACAGCTGACTCACTACACCTACGATGTTGTTTATGCGACTTCGGGTACGGCCAAGGCCATTGCGCATTGGGTCAATCAACAAGAGGATGCGGTAGAGGGCGTTATTACAAAGGCGCAGCTCCAGAAGTGCCGTGAAGCACTGATTGATATTGGCCGAGTGGACAAGATTTCCATTAGCGGAATGGATCCGGAACGTGAAGCCATTCTTACTGCGGGTGTTGCCATTTTGTGGGCCATCATGGACCGGCTGAAGATCAAGCAGCTCTTCATTCATGATGCCGCTTTGCGTGAAGGGGTGTTGTATGAGCTGGCGAGCCGGGTCATGGACCATCAGGATGTACGCCAACGCACTGTGGATGGCATGGCCGCCCGTTATCAGGTCGATGTCAACCAAAGCCGCCGTGTAGAGAAAACCGCGTTACGCTTTTTCAAGGATGCTGCTGAGGTCTTTGCGCTGGATGAAGGGTGGTTGAATCGCCTGCTCTGGGCAGCACGGTTGCATGAAATCGGTTTGCAGATCAATTCCAGTAGCTTGCAGCAACACTCCTCCTATATTTTGGCCAACGCGGATATGCCCGGTTTCGGCCGGGAGGAACAAGCCCTACTGGCGACACTGGTACGTGCCTACCGTAAAAAAATAAAGCTTGATTTGATACCGTCTTTCTCGCTGTATAAAAAACACGATATTTATCGCATTATCGCTTTATTGCGGTTGGCGGTACTCAATAATAGTGATCGACAGGACTCCGACCCCCGCTTTTTCATCCATGCCAAGGATGACGACACGCTTGAGGTAGACGTGACGGTAGAAGGACGTATGGACCCTGTCTTGCTGGATGATTTGCGTAGTGAAGTCAAACAGTTTGCCAAATTGGGTCTTTGCCTTGATATCAAGGAGAACTGAACCCGCGGCCTCTACAAGCGCGGTTTACACTACGCCCCCTGAACAGGCTTTACGGGCTGCCCAAGGGGCCTACTTGCATACATGAATTAATCAGAAAATCCCTGTTGTACGATATTAATCAAACGTGAGTACGATTTTGCCGATATGTTGGCTTGAATCCATCAATTGGTGTGCTTTTGGGGCGTCCTTGTAGGAAAAGGTCGCATGAATATACGGCTTTATTTCGCCGTGACTGATTTTCGGCCACACGTCCTTTTCCAGTGCTCTCACAATAAGGGCTTTCTCTTCTACACTACGCGATCTCAATGTAGAACCCGTGTGTGTCAGACGTTTTAGCATCAGTCGGAAGACTTCTACCTCGTGCGGATTGCCTTGTTGTGTCGCGATTTGAATAATGCGCCCGAATTTGGCCGCTGCCTGATAGTTTTTAGTGACGTAATCGCCTCCGATCATATCCAGTATCAGATCGGCCCCATGCCCTTGCGTGTTCTCTTTCACGGCAGAGACGAAGTCCTCTTCACGATAATTAATGGCAATATCCGCGCCCAGTGAACGACACGCCTCTGCTTTTGCTTCATTCCCTACCGTGACCAGGATCTGCTTTGCCTGAAAAGCCTTTGCTAACTGAATGGCAGTAGTGCCAATTCCCGAGCTTCCGCCATGTATCAGGACGCGATCCTGATCGCTCAACTTGCCGTCTTCAAATAGATTGGTCCAGACCGTCATGAAGGTCTCCGGAAGGGCCGCGGCTTCCTGCAGGCTAAGGCCTTCCGGTACAAAGAGCGCATTATCTTCATGCACGACACAATATTGTGCGTACCCACCACCAGCGACCAGACCACAGATCTTGTCCCCCAGGCTGAAACGGCGCACCTGATCACCTATTGCAACAACTTCACCGGCTATTTCCAGGCCGGGGATATCCGAGGCACCGCTGGGTGGCGGATATTTGCCTTCGCGCTGCATGACATCCGGACGATTGATACCGGCTGCCGCTACCTTGACCAATACTTCGTTTTCCAAAGGTACAGGCGTAGGGCGATCTTCCAGTGCGATAACCTCTGGCCCGCCAGCGGCTTGATATACCACGGCTTGCATGGTGGCAGGTATATGTGTTTTTTGAGAAATGGTGGACATTGGTGACATCGGGGTGGCCTTGTAAATTCAGTATGGAATCAGGCTATGACGTTCCAATGGCTATTTCAAGGTTGTCTCCTTCAGGATCACCAGACGCCGGTGAAATATGAGCAAGAAATAAAATCAAAGCTGGATCAGCTCTACCGACTCATTGGATAATAGGTTTTTCAACACTATTACATTGATGGTGCGTTCGGTTCTGATATGGAGAGGGTGCCTTCGGTTCTGATATGGAAAGGTGGATATGTCTGCTGATATGGAAAGTCTGGCAATGATGCCGTTGAGTGCATTAATAGAGGCATACCGGACTCGGCAATTGACACCCAGTGAAGTGGTTGGCAAGACGCTGCAGCATATTGATGAAGTCAATCCGGTGATCAATGCGCTTTATGATATTCGCTATGAGGACGCACTTTACGAGGCCGAACGGGCGACCCAGCGTTGGCATTCAGGGCAAGCGCTTGGACCCTGGGATGGTGTGCCTGTGACAATCAAGGATTCGATTCACGCAATCGGCAGTCATTGGCATCATGGCTCCGTAGCCCACGGTGAAGGTGTCCTTTCACAACACGATGCACCGCCTGTGGAACGATTGAAGGCTGCTGGCGCTGTTGTTGTAGCCAAAGGAACCATGCCTGATTTTGGCATGAGTGCGTCGGGCGTCAGCTCTTTTTTCGGTATTACGCGTAACCCATGGAATACGGCGTTCAGCCCCGGAGGATCCAGTGCGGGCGGTGGTGCCTCATTGGCCGCAGGCGTGGGGTGGATGGCAGTCGGTTCTGATATTGCAGGCTCTGTCAGGTTGCCTGCATCGCATTGTGGATTGGCAGCCCTTAAGCCCACGCAGGGAATGATCGCTCATAGCCCTTCTTCTACAGTGCGCTCTGCGGGCCCTATCACGCGCTATGCCGCGGATTTGGAACCTGCGCTCAGGCTGCTGTCCGGCACGCATCCTCGGGACCGTTTTTCGGTACCGTTCATCGAAGAGGCGGCGATTTCAACGGCACCTCAGCGCATCGCTGTGTTCGACACTTTTGGCTCTGCAATGAAGCGTCGGGCCGGCCTTGATGAAGAGGCTCCACTTCAACCTGAGATACATCACCTGCTTGAATATATTGCCCAACTGTTGCGTGATGAAGGGCACAAGGTCATCCAGGGTCAGGCGGAATATCCGGATACCCTTTGGGAAGCCATTGATAATACGTTCAAACTGAGGGCCTGGCAGGAATATTTGCATGCTGATTCTCAAACGCGTGAAGGTATTCCCTTTGCATTGGCTGAGTGGTTCATGCCTGCCAGGAACTGGGATGTCAAGACTGTTCAGCAGCATCAGCAGGGGATTGAGGAGGGAGTGGCCTTTACCTCCGCACTTTTCGAAAATGTCGATGTGCTACTGACACCGGTGATGCCATGGGTTAATTTTCCGGCTGACCAGTTGGGCCCAAATACGAGTCTTCCGCTGGGGCACTGTGGCTTCACTGCCCCCTTTAATCAGTCCGGGCACCCGGCAGTGGCGATTCATGCGGGATTCGATCATCAAGGGCTACCGATAGGTATGCAATTGGTAGGGCGGCGCTTTCATGATATTGGCCTGATACGGTTGGCTGTACGAATAGAACAGCGGTTGCGGCAAGAGGGGCGTATTCATCGGCAATGGCCGCTCACTCCAACTGCTCGGAACACATAATGGTTGAATGAAGCCTCTCCCGGTCGCTCATCAGTCATCGAAAACAAAACGATAATCATGACGTTAGAGAAAAGGACATTGTGTACCGATAACCATGAGAAAAAGGTGATGCAGTGGCTGTCCGATGCATTGGGTGGCCCTGCGGAACAGGTTACAAGGCCCTTCCAACCTTGTGCGTCACCCGGTTGGCGGGGCGTGGATGCAGATATATGGGTGGGAGAACGCGCCGGACATTCATTGTTGCTCAAGTCGTGGCATCCAGAAACTTCTTTCTATATTGAGCCTTCCAATAGCGTGGTTGCTGCCGCCCATGCCAGCCAATGGGGTATTGGTCCCAAACTGCCTTCGGTGTATGAGCGTCTTTGTGATTCATCTTCTGCCGATCATTTTGTCATGGAATATCTTGGGAAGGACTGGCGGGTGGCCGGTTTGCAGGATATGGCGAGCGAGACATTCCGTGCCGCTGTGATTGCTGCCAAACAACTTTTTCAACATGCTCGTTGGGAACAGCACAGAGCATTGCCCCGTGTGGACCCCTTTGAAGAAGTAATCGGGTTGGCCGCGCGGTTGTCACACGCCTATATGTCCAGTGAATCACCGGATAAAGCGGGAATTTATTATCCCGTGCAGTTACCCGAGTGGATGACGTTTGTACAATCGGCGCAGCGTGTTATTCATACTCTGGGGCGCGATGAATGTCCGGTGCATCGTGAATCGGATGTCTCGAATCTCATGGTGCATGCTACAGGTATCATTCGTTTACTGGATTACGACAGTGCGGCACGTTCAGACCGATTCGAGGATGTAGGGCTGTTTCTGTTTGAAGCCTTTGAACATGAAGACGGGGCGCGTGAAGGGTTTGAGCAATGGCTCGGTTATTTTGATGAAGGGGAATATCAGCGGTCATGGCTTTATGGTGTACTGGATAACCTGCGTTGGGGGCTGATTGCCTCACTCAGGTCGGCTTATTCGCCGCATTCATCTCTCGAATTTGCAAAGTATGCCGGTTGGCGTTTTTTTCGTGCTCAGCAGACTTTGCAGGCGCCATGGAAGCAGCGTTTGTCTTGCGTACGTTAAAGGATCAGGGATATATCAAGACTGGGGCTTGCGATGAAAAACGGTGTTAATGCGCTTCAAGCATTGAAAGAAAAACTTCCTCGCTGGGCGTGCTCTCAGGAGTGGTTAATCACTCCGGTAGTGGGTGGTTTGAGCAATCAGAACTGGAAACTTTTCAATGGTCAGAAGGCTTATTTCGTGAAGCAATTCGCCGTAGGCTCTGAAGCCTTTATTGACCGCGAAGCATCGGCTGAGGCACAACGTCGGGCTGAAATGTTGGACTTGGCACCACACCTTGTGCAGCAGGATCGCGAGACAGGTATCGAAATCAGCGTGTATCTGGAGGGGTATCGTCCTTCACGTTCTGTCGATTTTCTGCGGGATGATTTTCTCTCTGCCGCCGTAGAGTGGTACCGACGTTTTAATACGTCCCCCCCGTTACGCAATACCAAGCATATCTTTGCGATGACAGATGAACATTTGGTGCAAAGTAACGGCTTGAGGCCCATATTACCGGCCGCCTTTGATTTCCTCCTTTCTAAATATGAACAGGCCAAAGCCGCTTTCATGGCCTCTGGCCTTGATCTTGCTCCCTGTCATAATGATCCCATGCCGGGCAACTTCATGGTATATCTGAGCGATCAGGATCATCGCTTGCTTGATATGAAAATGGTGGATTACGAGTTTGCCTCCAACAACGAAAGGGCCTATGAACTGGGTGTGTTTTTGGGCGAAGTTTTTGTGGATGAAATGCATAGTCAGGCATTGATCGAAGCGTACTATGGCGTGTACCGGGACGCGTTGTTTGCACGTGTTCAGGTAGCGCGGGCAGTGGCTGATTTCAAATGGGGATGCTGGGCGGTCCAGCAACGCCAGCGTACCTCCTGGGATTTTGACTATCAGAAGTATGGTATTTGGAAATTTGCCCGTGCCCGCGCTCTTTTTGAAGATGACCGGTGGGAGGGGTGGTTGTCACGGCTATAGGGGATAAGGCCATGCTTACAGTGTCTGACGCCTTCCCGTATCGATATCTTCTGGACATATGTTGTCTTCTTCCCGAATCAATACTTGCTATCTGAATCAGGTCCTGTTCTGACTCAACGCCTGTTCCTAACCAGTGTAAACACAGAGAGCAAAACGTGGATAAAACAGTAAAAACGCATACGGACAGTCCGCACACTTGTGTGCTTGAGATGGCTGTGGAGAACTTCGTATGCGTCAGTTGAAATTGATTGGTATTGGGGCAGGTGATCCAAGGCAGCTCACGTTGGAAGCTGTGGATGCATTAAAACAATTGGATGTGGTGCTGATATTGGAAAAGCGCCCCGAAACACACGATTTAAGTGTGATTCGACAGCATTTATTGACGCAATACGGCAAGCAGGCGCTGATACGGCATTACGTGCAGGACCCTGAGCGTGCCAGTAAGGGTGATTATCTGGAAAACGTGAAACGATGGCACCGGGAGCGTGTTGATCGTCTTGAACACGCACTCCTGGAACATCTGCCTGACGATGGTGTCGCTGGGCTGTTGGTATGGGGGGATCCTTCCCTCTATGACAGCGCGCTGCGGATGGCCCACGAGCTTCAGGCGCGTAATACCTTGCCGTTAGCGGTATCTGTGATCCCCGGCGTGTCCTGTATTCAGTTGTTGTGTGCACGTTTTCAACGTCCCATGAACCGGCTGAATGCACCCGTCTTTATTACTACTGGGCGAAGGCTGCGTGATGAAGGCTTTCCAGCTGACCTGAACGAGATTTTCGTTATGTTGGATGGTGAGTGTAGTTTCGGACAGATAGAGGAAAAGGGAGTATGGATTCAATGGGGCGCATACCTTGGTTTGCCCGAAGAGGTATTGATAGAAGGACCTTTGACAGAAGTAGCGCCTACTATTCGTCAGAAACGTCAGGCATTGCGTGATGAACGAGGGTGGATAATGGATACCTATGCATTGCAACGTAAACGCTCCTGATGTGAGTAAGCGCGCCTGAAACTTACAACCATGCCATGCCTTGGATACTGGCGGTACAATCGGTTAAATGATGTCGTGCCGTCGTGCCGTCCGTATAGATATAGATGTTATGGATAAGTTGTTAAGGATAAGGTGTTATGGATATGAGTTTTATGGGTATGGATTTCATAAGTACAGAGAGGGAAAGTACGTACTAGCGCTTACTCTTGGGCAATCAGTTCTGCCTTGCGTTTTTCCTGTTCAGCCAGCGCCCATTGGACATGTTCTTTCACCATCTCACTGGGGTAGGACAGCCGTTCTTCCAACGCCGTAATCACCTCAGCCGAATACGGCTGATTGCCCAGACCTACCGCCAGATTGCGCAGCCAGCGTTCATGGCCGATACGACGGATGGCACTGCCTTCGGTATTGCGCAGGAAGGTCGCTTCGTCCCATAGGAAAAGATCAACGATGCGGGCTCGATCCAACGCATGCCGAGGCGCGAAATCTGCCTCTTTGCTGACGCGAGTGAAACGCGTGAAGGGGCAGACCAACTGGCAGTCATCACACCCGTACACTCTATTGCCCATTGCTCGGCGAAATTCGACTGGAATACTCCCTTTCAGCTCAATAGTCAGATAGGAAATACAGCGCCGTGCATCGACGACTTTATCGTCCACGATGGCGCCGGTCGGACAGGCCGTTTGGCAACGGTTACATTTTCCGCAGTGTTCGCTTTCAAATGGTTCATCTATCGGTAGCGGGATATCAGTGAAAATTTCACCCAGAAAGAAGAGTGAACCGGCCTTAGGATTGAGCAACATGGAATTCTTGCCGAACCAGCCCAGGCCACTGCGTTGGGCCAGCGCGCGTTCCAGTACCGGGGCGGAGTCGACGAAGGCGCGATAACCTGTTTCGCCGACTTCCTGTTCGATCCGCTTGGCGAGGGTTGTCAGCCGCTTTCGAATTAGCTTGTGGTAATCACGCCCTAGAGCATAACGCGAGATATAGGCGCGTTCAGGCTGGCCGAGCACTTTGGTTGTTTCGACCTCTGGAGGAAGATAATCCATGCGCGCGGTAATAACTCTTCGCGTTCCGGGCACCAGTTCTTCCGGTTTCCACCGTTTGCTGCCATGTTCCGCCATATACTGCATCTCACCCTGCATGCCTTTATCGAGCCATGACTGTAGATGCTCACGATGCTCTCCAAGATCAATATCGGCTACGGCCAATTGCTGAAAGCCCAATTCACGGCCCCATATCATGATCTTCTCCTTCAAGGCAGAGAGATCCGGTTGATCAGCATGTAAGGGTGTTTCTGTTGGTGTCATGGTCAGACAACGTATTGAGGTCAGTTGTATGTATGTAAATTATATGGATGTAAACTGTATGGATGTAGATGCAGCCTGTTGCCTTGGGCCAAATACTGACTTGTAAGCCATTACCTTCGTCGCTGAAGAGGGAATGATACCTATTGAACTGAATGAGTGAAATGGCAGTCCAATCGATGCATCTGAGATGGAAGTTCCGTATCGGTAATCATTAATTCAGGTCGAGTAAGTGATACGAGCCTTGGTGAATGAAATCAGCTCCTGCTCCAGCGTTTAGTATACCTTCTTCAGTCAGTTTGAGTGCAAGGTGAGCTTTTGATCGATATTGCAGCTCTTGCAATGTGTGATGTCATGGTGACAAGTGCTTATAAACTTTTTGCTTCTAAATCTTTATGTATTCAGGGATTCTGATTCTGTTCACTCCTATATAAAACAAGTTGTTCGAAATGACTCGGTGGCTTGTGTAGCTGTAGGATGAATGTTTCTATCATGTGTAATGAAGAAATTCAGCTTGTGTAAGAAATGCTCTGTACTCCCGCCAAAGCACAATGTTCAACAGGATTGAGTGCGACCAAACCGAGAACGCGATAGGTTTGCCCTTCGCATGAGAATCGGTTGTTTTTATTTGTCAGCAGTTTTTACCGATAAGGCCTGAATATGAGTTATCCGCGTCATAGCCGTTTTTCCAAGGGAGCGTTGAAAAACGGAGCATTGAACAATGGGATGTCTAAAAACGGCATATTGCAAACAGAGCCTGTGGCTCCCTCAGTGGCAGCAACTTACGTATCGTCCAAACAGCGAGTGCGTGAGGAAATTTCTGGATTGTCCGCTGAGGTGGATATTTCTCAGACTCCTTTAGCGATGCCATTATGGCTGTATACGGCTGAACAATCACGGGAGTTGGATCAGGCAGCGATTGCATCCGGCATGTCAGGTTTTTCCTTGATGCAGCGGGCAGGCGCATCGGCCTTTTCGCTCATTCAATCGCTTTGGCCGCATAGTCGGCATCTTTTGATTTTCTGTGGCGGTGGTAACAACGGTGGGGATGGTTATGTCGTCGCAGCGCTGGCTCGCATGGCTGGACTCGATGTCACGGCCGTGGCTATGAAAGCCCCTGAACATTTGAAGAATGAGGCCGCTGAAGCCTATCAGATGGCTCGTAAGGCAGGGGTTGAGGTATCGATCGGGTTTGAAACGCCGCCAGTTATCGAGACGGTTGATCTGATCGTCGATGCTTTATTGGGAACCGGCATTACAGGGGCACCCAGTGGCGAATATGGGGCTGCTGTTGAATGGATAAATACGCAGGATCTTCCTGTATTGGCGCTCGATATTCCCTCTGGCATAAATACCGATACCGGTGCGGTAGCGTTGGCGGTTGAAGCATCTGCCACACTCTCTTTTATCGGTCGGAAGGTGGGGCTTTATACGGGGCTTTCGGCAGATTATTGTGGGCAGCGCTATCTGGATAATCTCGGCGTACCCGAGGAGATAATGTGCGCCAAATCGGCAGTGGCCAAGCTTCTGTCACCCTGTATGTTGGAGACTGGCCTGCCGCCGAGATTGCCCACGTCGCATAAAGGACATACTGGTCACCTGTTAGTGGTTGGCGGCCGTCAGGGCTATGGTGGTTCCTGTATCATGCTGAGTGAAAGCGCTGTACGTGTCGGGGCTGGACTTGTAAGTCTGGCGACCGATCCGGTACACATAGCTCCTGCGCTAACACGTTGCCCTGAATTGATGGTGCGTGGTGTTCAGAGTGGTTTGGAACTGGCTGATTTAGTGGCGCAGGCTCGTGCAATCGCTATCGGCCCGGGGTTGGGGCAGGAGGCGTGGGGGCAAGGTTTGTTGAAAGCTGTGCTGGAGGCTGAAAAACCAACCGTTATGGATGCCGATGCGCTGCATTTGTTACACGCTCAATATCCTGAAATGAAACGTGACAACTGGGTGCTTACTCCCCATCCGGGTGAAGCTGCCATGTTGTTGGGAATTACGGCGGCTGAAGTTCAAGCCGATCGTTTGGCTGCAGGCCGCGCCTTGTGGCAGCGCTTCGGCGGGGTGATTGTGCTTAAAGGCAATGGCACGTTGATTGTCAACGGATTGGATGAATCCGCCACCTGTCTCTGTCCTTATGGTAATCCCGGTATGGCGTCGGGTGGGATGGGTGACGTTTTGGGTGGTATGATTGCAGGTTTATTGACCCAAGGGTTGCCCCCTGTGGAGGCGGCCCGTCTGGGTGTACTGGTTCACGCCCTTTCAGCGGATTTGGCTGCCCATCATGCAGGAGAACGTGGCCTTGCCGCCTCGGATCTGGCATCATTTGCACATTATCTGGTTAATTTGTCAGGCCGATGAGTCCTGGTCTGCACCCTACATTCTTCAGGAAAGGAAATCTCTAGACGAATCCTATGCGTGATACTGCCTCTGATACAGTGAGCGATGCCTTTGTCGAGCGAATATTAACCGCTCAAGCCCAACGTCATACGCTGAATTTCGAACTTGCTGATGAGGCTGCTCAAGTCGCTATGGGTGGGCAATTGGCAAAAGCGCTGGACTATAGAGGGTTGATGTTTCTTGTCGGTGATCTGGGGGCTGGAAAAACAACGCTTTCCCGCGGTGTTCTTCACTCAATGGGATATGAAGGGGCGGTAAAAAGCCCCACCTATACCTTGCTTGAGCCCTATGACCTGGAGCGGCACAAGGTGTTTCATTACGATCTGTACCGTTTGGGAGACCCGGAAGAGCTTGAATTTATCGGGGGACGTGATCTCTTTTCCGATCAGGCATTGCACCTGGTGGAATGGCCGTCGATGGGGGAGGGATGGTTACCCTTACCGGATCTGATCGTGCAGCTTGCTCACGCCGACACAGGGCGAACAGCTCGCGTAAACGCCTGTACGGACCGCGGTATACAGGCATTGAATTTCCTTGAACGTGAGGCAATGGAGCTTTAGTGAAAAAATCAGTTTTATCCTCGGCTCTTGCCTTTTGCGATGTGGGTATGAGTTATATGCGTGCGAGCCATGTGCGTATTCTGCTCTGTTTTGCTCTTTTTCTTTTGCAGGGGTGGCATGCCGCTTTCGCAGTTGAACTTCAGCATATACGTACCTGGAGTCAAAGTGGTACCACGAGGGTTGTATTTGATCTTGATCATGATGTGGATTATCAGGTCTTTACGCTTTCGAATCCGATGCGATTAGTAGTGGATTTCTCTTCTACCAGCGCGGAAGCCAATTTCAGAAAGTCCATGAACAATGAGCCGCTGATCAAGGATGTACGTTACGGTATACAGAAAGGCCACGACTTGCGTGTCGTGCTCGATCTGAATAGCCCTGTGGTTTATAGCCAGTTCCCCTTGGGGCCCGCGCCGGGGCATACCGGAAGTCGGTTAGTGGTAGATATGCAGCAGGGGAATGGACAACGCGTGAATGATGATGCCGTGGCGGCTGCTGCGTTGGCTCAGTCAAGCAATGCTCCTAAACATACTGACCCAATTGCATCCCTCATCGCGCGCCAGCAGGCAAATAACGCGCAGCGTCAGGCACAGACACCCCCGGCATCGCCGCAGGTAGCCCAAGCGGTTAGCCCCAGTGCCAATCAGGGGCGTGGGCGTAATATTGTGGTTGTGATTGACCCCGGGCATGGGGGCAAGGATCCGGGGACAACAGGGCCCGATGGTACGCATGAGAAAAATCTGACGTTACCCATTGCCCGTCGAGTTCAGGCGCTCTTTAACAAGACGCCGGGCTTTACAGCCAAATTGACGCGTGATGGTGACTATTTTATTCCTCTGCGTGGCCGTACCGAGATCGCACGCAAGGATCATGCTGACTTCTTTGTGTCCATTCACGTGGATGCTGCAAGCTCTCGAGAAGCACGGGGTGTTTCGGTTTATGCGTTGTCGGAACATGGCGCAACATCGGAAACAGCACGTTGGCTGGCTCAGTCGGAAAATAGTGCCGACCTGATGGGTGGGGATGATACGGAGCTGAATCTGACCGACAAGGATAAAATGCTGCGCGGCATGCTGTTGGACTTGAGCATGACTGCCACTATTAATGCCTCCCTGGCCGCAGGGCACCAGGTCATTCGTCAGGTAAGTAAAATCAGCCAACTTCATACAGGCCGTGTGGATCAGGCCGGGTTTGTGGTGCTCAAATCACCGGATATTCCCTCGCTATTGGTGGAAACAGGCTATATCACCAATCCGACAGAAGAGGCTATGCTGAAGACGGCGGCACACCAGGAGCGTTTGGCTCAAGCGATCGAAGGGGGAATTATTCATTATTTCCATCAGCATCCACCGCCCGGAACCTATCTGGCCCGGCAGGAAGGGGAACATCTGGCGACAAACCAGTACCGTGTAAAAGCGGGGGATTCGATGGAGAGCATCGCTCAGACGCAACATGTTGCATTAGCGAATTTGCGTAAGGTCAACCATATGACAGCGCAGAGCACACTCCATGTAAATGAAATCCTGACCATTCCCTGAGCCTGGTGTGGAGTGGCAAGGCGTGTATACCGGCTACAGCTCAGGATTTATAGGTTCAAGGTTTATAGATTCGTGATTTATAGTGCAAGGTTTGTAGCTCAAAGGCTGTTGCTCAACGTAAAAGCACACGAAAGTCATCACTGGCATTGTTATCGTTGCTTTGCCTCTTTGCCTCTTTGCCTGTGAACATGTAGTGAGCGAACCGCCGATTGTGATATATCCCGTATTGTATGGAACCGGTCCAATGCACAAAGATAACCGGATTGAGGAGGATCAGGCGTTATGACGAAAATGAATGATACCCACCTGAGCGACTCTTCAACCGAGCATCAGATTCATATTCTGCCTCCGCGCCTGGCCAACCAGATTGCTGCCGGCGAAGTGGTTGAGCGACCTTCCTCAGTATTGAAAGAGATTGTCGAAAATGCGATTGATGCGCATGCAACGCGCATCGATGTCGAAATTGAATCCGGTGGAGCGCGTTTGATTCAGGTGCGCGACAACGGCAAGGGAATTGGTGAAAACGATTTACCCCTGGCGCTATCGCGCCACGCCACCAGCAAGATTGGCTCTTTGGACGACCTTGAAGGTGTCGCGAGTCTGGGGTTTAGGGGCGAGGCACTCGCATCTATCAGCTCAGTCGCACGGCTTGAGCTTTTTTCCAATATTACGGATGATCCCACTCATGGATGGCGTGTGGTCGCTGAGGGGCGCGACATGAATTCGCGTGTATCGCCTGCTCCTCACCCACGTGGCACAACCGTGACAGTACGGGATCTCTTCTTCAATACGCCGGCACGGCGAAAGTTCCTGCGTACCGAAAAGACAGAATTTGGTCATCTGGAGGAAACTTTCCGCCGTTTGGCGCTCTCTCGCTACGAAATTGCCTGGACGTTACGCCATAACCATAAGGTCATTCATCAACTTAAAGCCGCACACACCATGCCTGAACAACGTGCCCGAGTAGGCGCATTGTTAGGCAATGGGCTGATTGAAAAATCCATTGAAGTTGATGTACAGGCTACAGGGCTGCGGTTATGGGGTTGGGTTGGTTTGCCCACTTATAACCGTTCCCAGGCTGATCAACAGTATTTTTTCGTGAATGGGCGGGTGATTCGTGATCGACTGGTAGCGCATGCAGTCAAACAGGCCTATCGCGATGTGCTGTTCCACGGGCGGCAGCCGGTTTTCGTTCTGTATCTGGAACTTGATCCACATGTAGTGGATGTCAATGTGCATCCCACCAAACACGAAGTCCGCTTCCGTGATTCCCGCTTGGTACATGATTTTCTATTCAGCAGCCTGCACCGGACATTGTCCGAAACGCGCGCTGGTGCTGCGGGTGAATCGAGAGACGACGAAGGCACAACTTCAGAGTCTTCCTCTTTAAAATCAGGTGGTTCGAGTGATGATTTTCAGGTAGACCCCAAAACCGGTGAGGTGCTCTCTGGCGCGAATCAGCCGCAGTGGTCGCAGCAGAGTATGCAACTTGCCCAACCGCATCGGCATTATGCGCCAGAGGGCGATGAAAAGGCATCACACTCAACGTCGGTCCATCAGGGTAACTACGCTGGAGGTGATCCCTATCGTGGACAATCGGCGCCGGGTAAAGACCGCGTCCGTGCGTTCCTTGACGGTTATCGTGCACTTCATCCACAGGCACAGGAAGCCGCCTTGTTGGGCAATAGGCAGACGCATTACGAGGACCGTCCAATTTCGCAGGAAGGCGCAGATGGACAAAAGGTGCCCTCGTCAGATGACGAGAGGGCAGCATTAGGCTCTCAGCACCCATCTTATTCTGTCCCTGTAGAGAAACATGCCGAACAGTATGCGCATAATGATGTCCCTCCTTTGGGGTATGCTGTGGCGCAATTACATGGCGTGTATATCCTTTCCCAAACTGCCAACGGTATGGTGATAGTGGATATGCATGCGGCTCATGAGCGCATCACTTATGAACGCTTGAAAAATCAGTTTGGGGAAGGTGGCGTTGAGGCTCAGCCCTTATTGGTGCCTGTGTCCATTTCGGCATCTCAGGCTGAAGTGGAGCTGGCACAAGAGGAAAGTGCATGTTTCTCACGACTGGGGGTAGAAGTGGATGCTGCTGGCCCGGAAACATTGCTGGTGCGGCAAATCCCGACGGTATTGATGCGTCCCAAGGGGCAGGAGAACGTTGAGCCGCTGATTCGACAGATGCTCGAAGATATTGGCCACTATGGGCAAAGCGATGCATTAAGCGGGCGAATCGACGAGATCCTCTCCACCATGGCGTGTCACGGGAGTGTGCGTGCAAATCGCCGATTAACCATTGAAGAGATGAATGCCTTGCTGCGGAGTATGGAAGTGACCGAACGCAGTGGGCAATGCAATCATGGTCGGCCTACCTGGACTGAATTGAGTATGCGTGATCTTGATCGCTTATTCCTGCGCGGGCAGTAAGATTTGTCATTCAGGAAAAACGTCTGTCATACCCAGGTACGCTCGCAGGAATACACGGATAAGAAAGCGTTTTGGCAAACGACAATGTAGCGACAAGCAAATGCGTCTATATGGCGGGCATCTGCGGGTTTATGTGGATTTATAAAGAGGAAAGAGTGTATTTGTGAATGAGCAATATGGTGATCATGCTTTTCGATCAATGAGTCATGATTCTCGTCCCCCGGCACTCTTCCTGATGGGCCCGACTGCTTCGGGCAAGACAGAGGCTGCCATTACGCTTCATCAAGCGCTTGGGTGTGAAATCATCAGTGTGGATTCCGCCATGGTTTACCGTGGCATGGATATTGGCACTGCCAAGCCTGATGCTGACGAATTGGCGCGGGCACCTCATGCGTTGATTGATATTCGTGAGCCTGAAACGCCTTATTCAGCCGCCGATTTCCGGGATGACGCGTTGAAAAAAATGCAGGAGATTACGGCGCGCGGTAATGTACCCCTGCTTGTGGGGGGTACCATGCTCTATTTCAAGACTCTGTTGGAGGGAAATGATGGACTGCCCTCAAGTCAGCCTGAACTGCGGGCTGCCTTGCAATCGGAGGCCGATATGTATGGTTTGCAGGCGCTGCATGATGAATTGAAACGCGTAGATCCTGCCTCTGCCGAGCGTATTCACCCAAATGATCCGCAGCGGTTATTACGGGCTCTTGAAGTCTATCGGCAGACAGGGCGTTCCCTGACATCCCATTGGCAGCAACAACAGCGCGAACCCTTTGGTTGGCGCGTCTTGCAGATGGCATTGATTCCTGAGGAACGTAGTCTGTTACACCAGCGGATAGCCCAGCGCTTTGATGCCATGCTGGATCAGGGATTTGTGGAGGAGGTTCGCACGCTTTTCGAGCGGGGCGACCTTTCTGATGAGCTTCCGTCCATCAAGAGTGTCGGGTATCGTCAGGCCTGGCGTTATCTTGAAGGGAAATGTAACTACGATACCTTTAGAGATCAGGGGATTATTGCTACACGCCAGCTTGCAAAGCGCCAGTTGACCTGGCTCAGGCGTTGGCCTGATCTACATGTTTTTAATATTCCTGATGACACAATTAACGACCAGCTCTTGAAATTTGTGCGTAAAGGCATCAGTTAGCGTAGACTGATATTTTTTGCGAACGAATTTGCAAATGACCGTTCTAAGTCGATGACAGCGATCCCTGATTACCCTTGTTTGCGAGCCTGGTTCCCTCTACTCGTCCAAAATGTCAGTGTTGTGGCTTGTCTGGCCTATCTTTATGGCTTGACACGCGTGTGGCCATTAAACAGCACGGCTAAAAAACAGGATGGGAATGCGCTGATACGGAATGTAATAATACTAATGTATTGATACATGAGTCAGCCTGTAGAAGCGGTGAGTTCATGCACGGGCACAAAGTCGAATCCACACGTGCCTTTTAGCCTGAATTTGATCCATGAAAATGGATATTATTCATGTACGTGTAATGAATAATATCCTGAGTGTCAGGATGATCTACAGTTTATTTGCTTAATCTTGACTTATGATGGGTGTGAGATTTATAGAAGGCGGTATTCAAAGGGAGAAACAATCGGCTACATTAGTTCTCCCTGCCGAGGCTTATATCTTTATCAGAGCCTTCCTTGTGGCGGCTCAAGATGCCTGGGCAAGATAACCTATGGTAGAAGAGCACTGTTTGTGAGCCTGTAGCCCTTGAGACTCTCTAGGCCATAGGACTCTCTTAACCATGGGACCCTATAGTGCATGGTTGGATGTCGTGCTATCAGGGGTGATCTGTTTAGGGGGAATATGTTGGATTGTGAGTTGCCAAATGGCGTATTGCCGACTGGCAAAACGCTGAAATTCATGATTAGGCCCCTTGAATGCCTTGCATAGTCAGAGAGTTACAGTTGGGCTATGCAACATGAAAGAAGTGTAAAAGAAGGACTCTGCAATGACTGGTCAACGTTTCTGGCGCTTACCGAAACGCCCATTCGAAGGGTCCCAATAAAACAAGTAGCTTATTTATTTTGGAGAACGTCCATGTCTAAAGGACAGTCATTACAAGATCCCTACCTGAATGTTTTGCGTAAAGAGCGGATTCCGGTTTCCATCTTTCTGGTCAATGGTATCAAGCTGCAGGGCCAGATCGAATCTTTCGACCAATTCGTTATTCTGCTGCGTAATACCGTTAGTCAGATGGTATACAAACATGCTATTTCTACGGTAGTTCCTTCTCGTAACGTGCGCTTGCCTTCTCCTGAAGCAGGTACTGACGAGCAGGAATAATCCTCGGATGTAGTGTGTCGCTGACCATTATGGTTGATCTTCAACGTTATTGATCATCATTATTGTTGGTTACCATGGTCAATGATCTGCCCTTGGTACGACACACTATTACGACACACTATGTCGAAGCAGGTGATTTCCGATAATTAAAAAGGTGAGGTACTGATTGTTCTTCGAACGACCCGATACAGGTGAAACAGCCATTCTGGTACATATTGATTTTCAGGATGGACGGGAAGCCGAGGATCCCGGTGAGCTCCTCGAATTGGCTCGCTCGGCGGGCGCGCTTCCTGCTGCTCTTATTGAGGGAAGTAGGCGCTATCCTGATGCGCGTCTGTTTGTAGGGGAAGGCAAGCTGGATGAAATCCGCGAAGCATTGAAGGTACATGATGCAGAACTGGTGATTTTCAACCATGCGCTGAAACCTTCACAGGAACGTAACATTGAGCGTGAGCTTCAGTGCCGTGTATTGGATAGAACAGGGCTCATACTGGATATCTTCGCTCAACGCGCCCGTACGCATGAAGGTAAGCTTCAGGTTGAACTGGCGCAGTTGGAGTATATGTCAACCCGACTGGTGCGGGGTTGGACTCACCTTGAACGTCAGAAAGGGGGGATCGGTCTTCGTGGCCCGGGGGAAACCCAGCTCGAAACCGACCGCCGCCTGCTGCGTGCGCGCATTCGCCAGATCAACAAGCGGCTGGAGAAAGTACGTACGCAACGAGAACAAAACAGACGTGCCCGTGCGCGTGCCGATATCTCATCCGTGTCACTGGTGGGGTATACCAATGCGGGCAAGTCCACTCTTTTCAATGCATTGACCGAATCCGAGGTGTATGCAGCCAACCAGCTTTTCGCCACGCTGGACCCAACCCTGCGGCGTCTTGATGTCAAGGATGCGGGAACAGTGGTGCTGGCGGATACGGTGGGCTTTATCCGTCACCTGCCACACAAGCTGGTACAGGCCTTCAAGGCCACGCTTGAAGAGGCCGCCGAGGCGGATTTGCTGGTGCATGTGATTGATTGTGCTGATCCTGAGCGGGAACTCAATATTGCGCAGGTGGACTCTGTACTTGCTGAAATCGGCGCTGAGACTGTTCCCCGCTTGTTGGTAATGAACAAGATTGACCTTCTGGATGCCCAGCCGCGTCTTGAGCGTGATCCAACAGGTCGCCCAGTGTGTGTTTGGCTCTCCGCCCAGCAGAAAGTAGGCCTTGAGCTTTTGAATGAGGCATTGGGTGAATTGCTGGCTGAAAACGTGATTGAACTGTCGCTGCGGCTTCCACCCAGGAAAGGGTGGTTAAGAGCGCAATTGCATGAAGCAGGGGCAGTCGAACACGAATCCTACGACGAGGAAGGTAATACGTGTCTGGATATTCGTCTACCTCGACATGAATTGCTACGATTGCTTTCCAAAGCGGATGAAGACCCTCGGGATTATCTTCCCGCTTCTGAATTTGCCGATGAGTTCTGATGTTGGTGTTTCATGATGTTAGTGATACACGGCCATGATTTTGCATGATGGCTGTGTCATGATTTGCTTTTCAGCACCCCCTGAAGCCGGAGACTGAAGTATGGCCTGGAATGAGCCAGGTAATGGCAATAAAGGCCGCGACCCATGGGGAAGCGGTAATGACAGTGATCGCAAGGATAGCGATCCAAAGGATGATGAACGCGCCAAGGGCTCATCCGACCCTAAACCCTCCGACCCCTGGGGCAAGGAACGGAAACCGGGCGGGCAGCAGAAGGGTGGCAATGCGGATTTTGATGAGACTATCCGTAAGCTCAAGAAGGCGGGGCAGCAGCTGCTTGATAACCTCAAGGGCAAGCCTTCGTCTCCTTCCTCACAACCCCCGCGGAATTCATTGTGGATACCTGCGGGTGCCGTCGTGGCCGCAGTGGTTGTCTGGGCCGGGTCCGGTTTTTATTCTGTAGGTCAATCGCAGGAGGCTGTTGTTCAACGGTTGGGCAAGTATCTTGAAACCAATGAACCGGGCTTGCACTGGAATCCTACATTGGTTGACCGCATCAATCTTGTCAATGTCGCTGCGATTAGAAATTATGCAGATAACACGCGCCTGCTGACGGCGGATAACAACCTGATTGATGTACGTGTGGTTGTGCAATATCAGATTGGAGATGCACGTCATTACGTCTTTAATGTCCATGATCCGGAACAGACGTTACGTGATGCGTTGAATGCCTCATTGAATCATGCCGTTGGCGACAGCGGTTTGGTGAATGTCTTGTCTCCTGCCTCTGAAGTCAGTCGCTTCAAACAGGCGTCTGCTGCCAATAGTGCAGTCAGGAAAGGGAGCGTCGGAGCTGATGGACTGCCACTGATTAGTGCAACGCCTCTGGTGTCTGACTCTCTTCTCAATGGGCGTGAGGCTCTCGCACCATTGGTTAAAAAAGAGCTACAGGCTTCGCTTGATCGCTATAATGCGGGATTGACCATTCAATCAGTAAATATTGAGCGCATTTCTTTGCCTTCTGATGTTCAGGAAAGTGCCCAAGATGTTGCAGAAGCACGGCAGGAACGTCAGCAAGCTATTGAAAATGCACGTGCCTATGGTAATACCATGCAGCCTTTGGCCAACGGGCAGGCTCAGCAGATTATCGATATGGCCAAAGTGTATCAGAATACAGTGGTGGCTCGTGCGCATGGGGAGACAGCCCAGTTTCTCGCGCAGCTCCAGGCCTATAAGGTTGCTCCCGAAGTGACCCGCGAACGCTTGTATCTGGATACGATGAGTGAAATTTATCACGACCATCCCAAAGCATTCGTATCGCTTGATCCTCACGGGCATTCTATCGTTAATTTGCCTCTTGATCAGTTGATTGGGCTGGCATCATTACAAGGCAACGGTTCTGTAAATCAGGGCAATACTGGCGACCATAAGGGTAGCTCGGAGCAACAAGCCAACTCTGTTAACGGGAACAGTGACTCTGATGCTGCTTCCTCCAATACTGATACGGCTCCGTCTGATACTTCCAATAGTTCGAATGGTGCTGCTGGTACAAGTAATGCTGCCGCGGAAGGCAATGACGATTCCGGCTATGTCAATGTGGGTAGCGACAGTGATAGCGGAAGCGACAATGGGCCAGCGAGCGGCAGCGATGACACGCCTTCGCAGTCATCGGATGATTCAAGTGGTGGCAATTCGAGCGATGCGGCATCCGATAATGACGCCTCGGATAACGGTTCTTCAACCGGTGAGAGCTCATCCAATGCCGTCTCTTCGGGTACCCAATCAAATCCGAGTAGCTCAAATGGTTCTGCGCAAGGAGAGCACTCATGATCAACAATAGATCTCTGGTCATCATTGCCATTCTTGCTATCGTTGCCTGGATTGCCAGTGCCTGTTTCTTTGTTGTTAGCGAAACACAGAAAGCCGTCGAATTACGTTTTGGCAAGGTGGTTGAAAACAATATTGCACCCGGTTTGCACGTGAAGTGGCCTGTTATCAATACCGTCAGGTTATTCGATGGTCGTGTTCAAACCATGGAGAACAATGGCAACACCTACGAGACCTCTGATGGCAATGTGTTGGAGATTGACTCCAACATAAAGTGGCGTATAGCTGATCCGAACCGGCTTTTCAATGTCACCAATGGCAATCAGACACGAGCCGAGTCATTGATGAGTTCGATGGTGAACGATCGTCTCCGTGATGTATTCAATAATGAAACAGTCGCCGGGATTGTTCGTGGACATTTCCAGAACGCTCTATCAGATACGATGCATCAGTTGAATGATCGTCTGGTAAGAGAAGTGGGTATTTCACTGTTGGACATTCAGGTTGAACATGTGGGTGTGTCCAGTCAGGTGAGTGATGCCATTTATCAGCGAATGAACGATGCGCGGATAGCCGAAGCTCGCCAGTATCGTTCACAGGCCAAGGAAGAAGCGCGTAGCATTCGCTCTTCTGCGGATCTTGAGCGGCAGGTCACCCTGGCGAATGCACAACAGCAGGCTGATGAACTCCGTGCCAGTGGTGATGCCAGGGCTGCGGCGATTTATGCTTCAGCCTACCAACAAAATCCAGAGTTCTTCCGGTTCTACGGTTCATTGCAGGCCTATAAGAAAAGTTTTGCAGACAATCACTCTGTGATGGTGCTTGGACCCTCAAGCAGTTTCTTCCAATATTTGATGAATCCCAACGGTTTGGGGAATTCAACACCGCATTGAGTACGGAACCTTCCAAGTGCACCCTGAATATCAGTAAAGGTGCACTTGGATTGATTTGGTAGGGCAACTTGTTTGTCGACCTTTCGTAGATTTAACATGCGTAGCCTGAGCATTGTGATATCACCATACTTATCGCGCTAACGTGTTGATATTCAGCTACCAGGGTTTGCATCAAAAAGTGAGCAAGCAAACTCGTTGGCTAGTTGGCTAGTTGGCTAGTTGGCTAGTCAAAAGTGCCAAGTGGCCGTGTATATGACACGAACGAAGATTCAGGGGCGGTATAAATCCCTGAAGAACGCATAAAATTGCGCTTTGGCACAGTGTATTGAGTAGGCTATGTTACATCCACTTGAGCATGGTAGAATACGTCAAACTGGGGCGACCCGGTTTTTTTGTGGGCGAATGAAAATATCTTTTGGCCGTTGCAAATGGCTCTTTGTACAAAATAGTACTTCATTGCGCCAACGAATTCTGGCTGCGTGTGATCCTTTTCCTTTCGTTGCAGGTACTCTTGACTGTGAGTACTCCAACGGTATGTGTTGCAGGATTTCAGCGTTGGCCTTCAACTGCTAAAGGCGGGATAAGTATCGTAATTCGATACTCACGTGGTGGTTGACGTTATATGGGCTATCGTTTGTATCGTCTTCAGAGTCGGTATAGGCGTTGTCAATATCGCCGCAATCGGCGTACTTGAAGACATAGTAGTTAACACTATAGTAGTTAACACTATAGTAGTTAACACTATCGTAGTTAAAGATACAGTCGTTATAGATATAACTGTTATGGAAGTTATAGCCACATGTTGGCTATTAAACACACACCGTATCCGTTCACGGGTGTCTATTAGGATTTTCAGACATGACCATGGCCGATCGTTGGCTACTGCCTGATGGCATTGATGAAGTGTTGCCGCCTCAAGCGGCGCGCGTCGAGTTTCTTCGCAGAGCCTTGCTGGATCTTTATTACCGCTGGGGATATGAGCTGGTTGTTCCTCCCCCGGTCGAATTTCTGGATTCCCTACTGACAGGTGTTGGAGGGGATCTGGAGCTTCAGACATTTAAACTGACGGATCCATTGAGTGGACGTACTTTGGGGATTTCTGCGGATGCTACACCGCAGATTGCCCGTATGGATGCGCATTCACTTCACGGTGCAGGTCCTTCACGTCTTTGCTATTGCGTTAATGCCTTGCGTTCTACAGCTGACCAATATCAGGGGGGGCGTAACCCGATGCAGGTCGGGTTGGAAGTATATGGCCATAGCGGTATTGATGCGGACCTTGAGATTGTGCGTCTGGCACTGGAAAGCCTTCACCTTGCCGGGGCGAAAGATGTCCACTTCGCTTTTGGTCATATCGGTATCTATCGTGTACTGATCGAACAGGCTCATTTGAATACCTCTGATGAGCGGGCGTTGTTTGAGGCCATAGAGCGTAAAGCCTACAGCGAGATAGATGAGTTACTTGCGCAGTCGGGTATTGATCCAGACGTAGCGAATATCCTTTCTCGCCTGCCACACCTTCATGGTGACATCAATGTACTTCAGGAAGCGCGTGATGCTTTCCCGAATCTACCTGATGAGATCTCCCAGCAGTTGGACCAGCTTGATTATCTGGCCCGACGGATCAATGACGAGTATCCACAGGTAACGCTGTACTTCGATTTGGCTGAGCTGCGTGGCTATGAGTATCACACGGGAATAGTTTTTGCCGCGTATGTGTCCGGTTATGGTCAAGCACTAGCCAAGGGGGGGCGTTATGACTACACCGGCAAGGATTTTGGTCGTTCACGCCCTGCTACGGGTTGTACACTGGAGCTGAAACTGCTCGCTGGTCTGGAAGAAAAAGCGTCCGTCAAACCAGCCATCTGGGTAGCGGAGCCCGCCGGGAATGCTGCTTTGGATAGTGCCATCAAAGCGCTTCGTGATCAGGGTGAGCGTGTCATCCAGCTCTTGCCCGGTCAGACGACAGGGCCTCGCGATCACCAATGTGATCGACAATTGATACAGAAAGAGGGCGAGTGGCAGGTTGAGTCACTCGACTAGAGGGTGCTTGCGTTTCCCCAGTTCCTGAGCCAAAGAATCCCTGAGCCGGGAGCGCTCATGTGGCGATAGGGATGAAGCGGGCAACGCAGTGAGGATGTGTGCGTCCAGTCCGGATCGATTGGCTGTATGAATCAATCCTCTAGAAAAGTGGCTTGCGGGTAATCCAGGGCCACTCAGCGATTTTGGTGCCTTCTGTCGTATGCAGAAGGCAGGTGTGAGTTTGCCACCTATTGTTTTCAGCTATGTTGTTTTAAAGAGGCGCAAATCCATGGGCAAGAACGTCGTTGTGCTCGGCACCCAGTGGGGTGACGAAGGGAAAGGAAAGGTGGTTGACCTATTGACCCAATCCGTAGCGGCAGTAGTGCGTTATCAGGGCGGTCACAATGCAGGTCATACATTGGTGATAGATGGTAAAAAAACCATCCTCCGCCTGATCCCTTCCGGTATTTTGCATCCTGATGTGACATGCATCATTGGCAATGGTGTTGTACTTTCTCCTGAAGCGCTATTGAGCGAAATGGCGGAGCTGGAAGAGAGCGGTGTACCCGTTCGCGAACGTCTCAAACTGTCTTTGGCATGCCCACTGATCCTGCCTTACCACGTTGCCCTTGATCAGGCGCGCGAAAAGGCACGCGGTGTGACGAAAATCGGTACGACGGGAAGGGGTATCGGCCCTGCTTATGAAGATAAAGTGGCACGCCGTAGTCTTCGTTTGGGTGATATTTTCCACCGTGAGCGTTTTGCCAGCAAACTGGGTGAATTGCTGGATTACCATAACTTTGTCCTGACGCACTACCATAATGAGCCACCGATCGATTTCCAGAAGGTGCTCGACGATACCATGCGCATGGCTGAAGAACTCAAGCCGATGGTGTGTGACACAGTGAGCCTGGTGCACAAAATTCATCAGGAAGGGAAAAATATTCTTTTCGAGGGCGCTCAGGGTTCCCTATTGGATATCGACCACGGTACCTATCCCTACGTGACCAGCTCAAATACAACGGCGGGTGGTGTAGCAACAGGTTCGGGTGTGGGACCGCTGTATCTGGATTATGTTCTGGGGATAACCAAGGCCTACACGACTCGTGTTGGGTCAGGTCCATTCCCTACTGAGCTGTTCGATGATTTCGGCCGCCATCTGGCTGAACGTGGTCACGAATTCGGCTCCAATACCGGGCGTGCGCGTCGTTGTGGTTGGTTTGATGCTGTTGCCTTGCGTCATTCTGTACTGATCAACTCTATTTCCGGCCTGTGCTTGACCAAGCTTGATGTGCTTGATGGGTTGGAAAACATACGTGTATGTGTGGGCTATCGCTCGAAAGAGGGTGAAATGATTGATAGCCCTATTGATGCCGAGGGCTATGAAGCGATCGAACCGATCTATCATGATCTGCCGGGTTGGCGTGAGTCGACTGTAGGCGCAAGAAGCCTTGATGAGTTACCGAAAAACGCGCGAGCTTATATCAAGTATCTGGAAGAAGAAGTGGGTGTTCCCATTGCGATTGTGTCTACTGGGCCAGACCGCACGGAAACCATTATTCTTCAGGATCCTTTCAAGGCTTGAAATAGCCCTGGTCGCCTATAAGCCAACATGTCTGAATTGGGCGTGTAAATACGCCCACATGGTCAGCTTACCTGTTACCCCCTCTGTGTTATGCCTAGAGGGGGTTCTTTTTATCGCATGTCGAAGGTGGCGCCGCCATCCACCCGCATATCATGCAACGTGATATGTTTTGCCTGTTCAGACAGCAAAAAGGTAATGGCATCGGCCACGTCATCCGGTGAAGCGATTCGCCCCAGGGGAATGCCTGTTCGGAAGGCTCTGTTATCACCCTGAATAACAGCAGTGGCATCGTGAGCATTTTGCCAGAAAGAGTGTTGCATGGGAGTATCGGTTGAGCCGGGGGAAACCACATTCACGCGAATACCGAATCGTGCCAGCTCCAACCCGAGGCAACGTGCCATTTGAGTGGTTGCCGCCTTGGATGCGGCATAGGCCCCCATTTTAATGCGCGGTGTACTGGAGGCATTCGAGCTGACAAAAACCATGTTGCCCTGTTTTCGGTCTATCATCAGACGGCTGATACATCGGGCCATTTTGAACGCACCGAATGTGTTGACGGCGAAAACGCGCTCCCATTGTTCATCGCTGGTATCTACCAGATAATCTGTTTCAAGGATGCCCGCCACATTCACGAAATGATCGACATGGTCATAGTTCTCAATAATGATATCCAACACATTTTCAATCTGTTCCGTATGTTTAATATCCACACAATGTGTTTCCAACATGACGGTATGAATCATTTCCTGCTGCAACAGCGCAAGTTTTTCTGCAGATTCATCCAATGCCAGTACTTGTGCCCCCCGTTCTATCATGCGTGTTACCAGGGCTTTTCCAATACCTGAAGCAGCACCTGTGATGAGAACAATTTTGTTATCGAACTCTGACATGGCGGTTTTCTCATGTACGTTCAAATGGACATACTCCCTGTGATTGTTTAGGCATTTACAGCCGTATTATGCTGTGTAACAAGCTGCCGCCAGTGCATCAACGTGGGAGTTTCAGCCAAGTCAGCAAAGGTAATGTGATAACCTTGTTGTGAAAGATGATCTGCCAGCATCATCAGACGAATGGAATCCATTCCCAGCCAACTCAGGTTTTCGTTTTCGGGAATTTCACTGACGGGGTGCCCGAATAATTCCGCTACCTTTTGTTCCATTTCCGCGATCGCTCGTGTGTTCGTATCCCTTTTTTCTTTCTTGTCGACAGAGAAATTTGTCAGGGCATCGATTACCTGTGTGGTTGACAGGCATACCCCACAGCGATTCGCTACATGCTCAAGTGCCATGTCATGATCCTTGCGGGAAAAGTCAGCCAATGCATCGGCGATGAAAAAGGGCTGAATATCCTGCATAAACGCATCGAGTGCGGTCGCCATGCAGCCGATATGCGCAAAGATGCCGGTGATCAATAGCTGGTCTCGGCCCATACGCTTGAGTTGTTCCTCAAAATCTGAACGTTTGAATGCGCTATAGCGCCATTTCTTCAATACATGATCACCACTTTGTGGGGTCAGTGGTTCGCAAATAGTGGCCTGTTCCGGGTAGTGGTTAATACCGGCTCCCCACATATCATTCAATAACCCGCGTTCCGCCGCGGTTTGTTGAGGAGGCTGAGCAGTGTAGAACACGGGTATCTGGAGCGAATGCGCCAGTGTCAGAATCATCCGCGTATGATCAATCAGTTGGGGAATAGGGGCTTGTTGTTGATCATATTTGTTGAGGAAGAAGAGCTGCATGTCGTGAATGAGTAACGCACAGCGGGAAGGCGATGGTATCCACTTAACACGACTGGTTGGAATGTGTTCCTGTGATGGCATCGGGTAAGCTGCAATGGCAGTAATACCTGTTGATTCATAGGGTGTCTTGGCGCAATGGGAAGATGTTGGCATGGTGGTTCCTGGAAGAAAATGTTGAAAAGTGAGTAACAGAATGTCGAATAATGGGGCCATTACCTTCTGAAATATCGTCACATGGTTCTTTCAAGTCCTTACTTGATGAGTAATATCAACAGGAAAAACGCTAGGCAGTAATATTCGATCGACATTCATTCATGAACAGCCAGATTAACGAGCAACCGGTGATTTTGAGGCTGCTTCTATTAGTCGTTCACGTAATACCTTGCGGCTGTTTTTACCTATTCCACTGAGTGGGAATTCTTTGACGAAGTGAAACTTGTCGGGAATCTTGAAGGCCGCTACGTGTTGACGCAGATATAGCATGAGCTTCTGTACGTGTTGGGCATGTGCTGCTGGTGAAAGTAACAGCGGTTCAACTGTACCTGCTGTATTAGCCAGAATGACAAAGGCGACTGCGCGTTCTCCCAGTAACGCATCGGCGATACCTACCACGACCGCATCATGGACATCCGGATGTGCGGATAGAATATTCTCGATTTCATCCATGGAGATCTTTTCACCGCCACGGTTGATTTGTTCTTTCTTGCGCCCTTTAACGACCAGATTGCCTTCTTCGTTGATGAGTACCAGATCGCCGGTTCGATAAAAGCCATCGGCTGTAAATGAGCCCTCATTGGCTTTGGGATGATTAAAATAGCCGCGTATGGTGTAGGGACCACGCGTCAATAATTCACCGACTTCACCTTCCGGTACGGGGATATCACGCTCATCGACAATTTTGATTTCATCATGAGCGGGATACATGGGTTGCCCCTGGGTGGTGTGGATTTGATGGAGTGACTCATCCTGCCGTGTGAAATTGACCAGCCCTTCAGCCATTCCAAAGACTTGCTGTAATGGGCAGTCCAGCTGCGTTGTAATGCGTTGAGCTGTCTCTTCGGCCAGGCGGGCGCCTCCGATTTGCAACAAGCCGAGTGAGGCCAGACTCTCTTTTGGCGAAAGGCTCTCTGTACTACGTAGTGATGAAGTACTTTCATGTGCAGAAACCGGATTTGATCGTTCGGCAAATTTCAACCAGGCCAGGGCCAGAGGAGGGACTAACGACGTTAGCGTAATCTGATGTTGTTGGATCATCCTGAAACAGTCCTCGGGTAAGGAAGACGTGCTCATGACGACAGTTCCCCCGGCATGTAAAACACCCAGGATACCCGGCGAGCTAAGGACGAAGTTGTGTGATGCTGGAAGCACCACGAGGTAACGGGTATCGCGGGCGATGTCACACACCCGATTGCTACCCCTGACACTGCAAAGATAGCTGTCGTGTCGTCGTGGAATAAGTTTGGAGACGCCAGTGGTACCGCCGGAGAGCTGGAAAAGTGCGAGATCCCTTGCACAGGGCATGGGCGGAAGGCACATTGCATCACTGTATGGCATATCAAGCGCGTCAAAGGGGATGGAGTGTTGAGACGTGAGTGAGTGTCGTGACTCCGGTGCTGCAGTGTCACAGATAACAACATGCTCAATCGTGGGAACGGATTCCGCTATTGAGTGGGCCATGGCTTCAAAATCAAATCCATCCGCATTTTTTAGGGTGATGATGGCCTTGGCACGCGTGAATTCGCAGAAGTGGTGTATTTCATGATAACGGTGAGCGGGTAGTGCCATGATGGGCAAGACATTGATGCGCAACAGGGCGAAAAGGGCAACAATGAATTCACCGCAATTGGGCAGTTGCAAAACGACTCTGTCGTAACGTTTTAGGCCTAATTGCTTGAAGCCCTGTGCATATCTTTCCACTTGTGCCTGCAGCTGGGTATAACTCCACTGGTGGTTGTTGGCGATCAAGGCAATGGCATCAGGTGTAAGACGTGCATTTCTTTCCAACATGTCTGACAGGGTATCGGTTTGCCAAAGCCCAGATGCCTGATAGTGATCTATATAGGATGTGGGCCAGTCCGGGCACAGGGCGCTTAGTTCCGCTTCAGTCCAGTTATTGATCGATGATGGTGAGTGTTTGAAGGTCATTTTAGGCCTCCATTTGCGGGAGCTGGCTCCACGACGTATCGAGGTAGGCCATTGCACTCTCCACACCCAGCGCCGGCAATAGTGTCGTGAGCTTGGTACCCGTCTCATTGAATTCCGACAAGGGGTCCGAACCGGCAATCACGCCAGCACCGGCAAAGAGGGTGACACGTTGGCCGGCTATATCCGCACAACGTAGGGAAATTGCCCATTCACCATCTCCGTTTTCTTTCATCCAGCCGATCAGCCCGCAGAATAGACCACGTTCGAAAGGTTCCAGTTGATGAATAGCCTTCCGGGCCGCTTCACGTGGCTCACCACAAATCGCTGGGGTAGGGTGGAGGCTGCGTGCGATTTGCAGGGAGCTTGTTTTTTCATCACGCAGCGTCCCCTTGATTTCGGTAGATAAATGCCAGAGTTTGCTGGTAGCCAGCAGCTCAGGTGCTGCAGGAATATTCAGTTCAGTGCAGAAAGGCGCCAATGCGCGGCGAATGGCCTCAACGACGATGGCGTGCTCCTGATGATCCTTTCTGGATGTGAGGAGTGCTGCTGCTGCGGCCTGATCCGCTTGCTGAGTAGAGTGTCTTGCTGTTGAACCTGCCAGTGGATTCAGTGTGACATGGCGCCCTTCCTTCCGTATCAGAAGTTCTGGGCTGGCACCACAAAATACGTGAGGTTCGTCGTTATCGTGAAGGGGCATCGCAAAGATAAAGGCGTTAGGTTCCTGTTGCTGCCAATAGCGAAGTAATGCGCCTGGATCAGGCATATGGGTAAAAGTGAGCGCCATAGCGCGTGCCAATACCACTTTCTCGACTTCTCCCCGAGCGAACATCGCTAGAAGTTTTTCTACCTGATGAAGATAATCGGCTTTTTCGGGCAGGGGCTGGACGCTGATGAGCGCGTTGGGGCATGTCGCCATCAATGGTTTTTTGTCTGCCCTGTTTTGAGTGGGTCTTTTGGCAATATCTTCAGCCTTCTTGTATTCAGACACCAATAACGTGCCGGCAACGTCCTGATCAAAAGGAAATGCACCGGCAATCATCAACTCTTTATGGCCCTGTTTATGGTGGGTGGTGATGAGCTCTTCAATAGTTTGATCAACCTGAGACAAGGGACTATTCACCTTGCCGAGATGCTGTTGAGTCAGAATCGTCTGCGAAGGGGAACTGAAATAAAATGAGTCGGTGGTGTAGTGGTCCAGCAAAATATTCGACATGGTACATTCCTGATAATCGACAATAGGGTGCCACTGTTGTGAGGCGTATATGGGGCATACACAACATGGGGGGAAGTCAGGTTTAAAAAGTATTGGGCGAAAATTATCCCGATGGATCAGGCAGTGAGTGATCGCACGCTGATGCCCGATAGCTACCCGGAATACGGATTACGGCATCACATAATTCTTCGATGCGGGTAGGCGAACCTCCCCACGGGGCGACCCTTTTGCAGTCAATGCCTTCACGGAAGTTGATCCACTCCAATTGATGAATGGGGGGAGGCCTCAGGTAAAAACGCGGTGGCATTTCAGGCCATAAAATTCGGATTGATCGCCCCCGGCGGATCAACTCGTATGCCAATGTGGTTCGCCCATTGACAGGTATTCGTGCTAGATGGCGCATGCCAAAAATTAATACGATTTTTCCTTTCTCCTGTGCTATCAATCGTTCAATCAAGGAGACAAAGGCGTGAGTCCGCATTGCCTGCCGTATGGATGGACTTTGCTCGGTACCTGATGCTGAAGTGCCATGGGCAAAGGAAGACAGCTCACTTTTGTCAGAGCTCGAGTCAGATGGGCACGGTTCTGCCAACCAGACATGAAGATGCTGGTGTGGAGGGCGTGTCAGATTGATCTCCCTAATGGTATGGAAGAACATCCTGTAGCAGTCATAAGCCCATAGCGCTTGTAATGGGGAATCACGCCAAATGGGGGCCAGCTCATCCATGGTGATGGGTGAGCCTGCAAGGTAACGATCCAAAAGCGCCTGGTGCTTCTGAACGCCGAATTCGACCACGATATGTCGGCATTGGGAAAAGCCGTTACTCAACATCAGTTGCGAATAACAGTCCACAACGGTGGGCACATGATGTGCCTCACCCAGGCCGATAATATCGACTTCCTCTTGCCATCGGCGCAGGGCAGAGAAGATGGTATCGGGACAGCTCATCTTTCATACCACTGATTAATATGGCGGGCGATTTCCATCAGCATGTCGGGCCTTACGATACCTGCATGGTCAGTAGGTAAATCGATGCAGTGAATCTTGCCATCTACATAGGGTTGCCAGGCCTCGGGTGTAAAGGCACTCGATTGTTGCTCTTGCGTTGCTCGGAAAAAAAGAACATCGCCCTTGTATGTCAAATGATGTGCTTCCCTGACGATTCGGCTCGAATTGACCACAATATCGATGACCCTGTCGATGGTCTGCGGCGATAGCGTCGCAAGCGCATGCTGCCTTTTTGCCAACAAGCGAATGATGTTATGTCGTTCGAGTGCTTCTCCCTCCGGAAGCGTCATTCCCGCGATACGAAGCAACGCAATAAGAGATGTGGCTTCATCCGGGATCGGGGTATCTTTCCAGACATCGCCGGGGTAGGTGTCCAGCATGGCAATAAGCTCTATAGTTGCGCCTTGTCGTTGGAGTAGCGCAGCAATCTGATGCGTCAGCATGCCTCCCAAAGACCAACCCATAAGCCTGTATGGCCCCTTGGGTTGGCGGGCACAAAGGGTGTTGACATAATCCTCAGCCATGGCTTCAAAGCTTGTGGGAAGATGTTCGCCGTCATGTAGCCCTCTGGCCTGAATACCGATGATGTTATGTGCTTCATTCAGCCATTGGGCAATATGCGCATAACACCAGGAAAGGCCACCGGCGGGATGGAAACAATAAAGTGAAGGGCTGGTATCTTCTTCATCGTTTGATGATTCACCTCCGCTTCTACCAAGCGTCAGCGTATGATCCAGTGCGCCTTCAAAGGTGTCACGGGAAAGCTCTTTCATCATGCTTGCAGGTGTTGATGCAGCAAAGACGGTAGCAATGGACACCTCTTTTTCCATGTTCTGGCGAATGCTCATGGCCAACTTGACGGCGCTTAATGAGTCACCGCCTCGCATAAAGAAGTCTTCATCGGGTGAAAAGGGTGATTGATTCAGTGATTCCCCAAAGAGTGTGCACAGCGTTGTTAACACAATTGGATCTGTGCTGTTGTTTTCGCTGGTTTCCTGACGAACAGGTACCACGGGTAACGGAAGCGCTTTACGATCCAGCTTCCCGTTTGGGCTGAGGGGAAGTGTTTCAAGGGCAACCCAGAGTGAAGGTACCATGAAGGGAGGCAACCATTGCTTCAGATAATCAGCCAGCAAGTGTTGCCATTCAGTCCCCATGGAAGAATCGATCTGTACGTAGCCTACCAACCGGTTGTCATGAACGATGACAGTGGCATGCATGACCTTGGGATGTGCCACCAACACCGCTTCAATTTCACCCGGTTCCAGACGCTGGCCATTCAGTTTTATCTGATGGTCCACGCGCCCCAGATATTCGATCTCCCCTTCGGTGTTCCAGCGGGCCATGTCGCCGGTGCGATACCAGCGCGAACCATCGCTATCGATTAAAAAGGATTTTTCGGTCAGTTCCGGGCGGTTGATATAACCCCGGGCAAGGTTCTTGCCATGAATATAGAGTTCCCCCGTAATACCGATCGGTTGGGAAAGCCCTTGAGGACTGCGAATGTCGATGCGGGTATTCCAGATAGGAGAACCGATCGGAATGGAGCGGCTCTCCTCTTCTATTTTGCAGGGCCAAGAGGTGACATCGACTGCCGCTTCAGTAGGACCATAGAGGTTGATCAGCGTGCTGTGATGCCCTAATTGGGTAACGAAACGTTTGACGGTTTCGTGATTCAGTGCTTCACCGCTGGCGAAGACATGTTTCAATTGCGGTAGTTTTTTGCGCGTAAGAACCAACTCGTCCAAAAACAGGCTGAGCATGGAGGGTACAAAATGAAGGGTTGTGATTCGCTCCGACAGGATCAGGTTGGCGAGTTGATTCGGATCCCGATGAATATCAGGGGCGGCCATAACGAGGGTTGCGCCACTAATCAACGGCCAGAAGAATTCCCACACGGAGACATCGAAACCATAAGGGGTTTTTTGCAATACGCGATCCCCTGCACCGATTGGGAACGTATCCTGCATCCACAAGAGTCTATTGACGATAGCACCATGCTCAATCATGACACCCTTGGGTTCCCCCGTGGAACCAGACGTAAATAGAACGTAGGCCAGTGCTTTTTCAAGTAAACGGCCGTGGCTGTAGGAGGGCGCTTCAGTAGCACGATCATCCACGCATGTTGCCAGCAGGGCGTCATCATCCAGAGGTAGTGAAATGATATTCGCGGGTAGTGCATCATGATATGCCGGGCAAACAATCGCATAACGTGCATCCGCGACTTCCAGCATACGTTTCCAGCGTCCCGCTGGCTGATCCATGGGCAGAGGTAAATAGGCGGCACCACAGTGTTGAATGGCCAGCATGGCGATTGGCAACGCGAGGGAGCGGGGCATTGCCACGGCAACCACACAGGGTTGCGTTTCGTCATGGTCAGCTAGCATGCCTTCAAGTAAATGTGACAGCGCATTGACATGACGATATAGCGCCGAATAAGTCAGTGAATGCTCTCCAAACACTAGTGCTTCTGCATTGGGTGTCGCTTTTACTTGTTGGTGGAAGAGGGTGACTAGGTCCGTTGATGCGATAAAGTGCGAAGTATCATTCCACTGTGCAATTCTCTCTGCCTCCTCTCGCGTTGCCAAAGGCAGGAGTGAAATGGGGGTGTCCGGCTGAGCAGAGAGTGTCGCAATCCAAGCCTGCAGGCGTTGTGTATGGAGCTCTACCTCCAGAGGAGAATAGAGATCAGGGTTGGCTTCGACCATGACACGCAAGGGCTGCCTTTCTCCCATCCAGTAGATATTAAACGTCAAATCATTAACGGGCCCGGGAGACAAATGGTGTATCTCTGTCTCGATACCGTCAGGCAGCATACCGGGAGGTTGTAGGACAATATTGACCTGAACCGAGGCCAATGGGGATTCACCCGGCAGCCGCTGAAGTTCACGGGATAGCCACTCATGACGGTAACGCTGGTGCTGTTTTATGTCCTTTATTCCTTCCTGGGTAAGGCGGAGCCAATCATTGAAGGATGCGTCTTCAGATCCTTTCAAACGCAAGGGGAGGGTATTGACCATCGATACGGGCGTGCGTAAGCCTGCGCCGCTGCGGCCCATCATGGGCACATTCAGCAGGATGTCATGTTGCTGCACACAGCGTGAAAGATAACTTCCAATCGTAGCCAATAGCTGTTCAGGTAAATGGGCCCATATCGCCCAAGGGGTTTGAGGATTGGAGGGGAATGCGACATTTAATTGAGCGTGATGACGTATCGGCGCGCATTTTGCCTTGGCAAAACGTGATGCCAATGTCGTCGCATTCGGCGCGTCCAGCAGGTAGCTGTGCCAGAAAAAACGATCTTCTTCTTGGCCGACAGAATCAAGATAGGCCTGCTCATGGATCACTACTTCACTGATATTCCCAAAACACGGGTTGGGTAATGCGTCTTCTGATATCAGCGCATGATATTGACGCCACATATACTCCACCAACAGGGTATAGCTATAGGCATCCAACTGAAGATGATGGGCACTGAGATACCACAGCCATTCACGGGCGTTAGGCGTTACATTGTCTGCACCACTCGTCAGATGACTCGTTGGGCTGTCACTTCCGGTTTGCAGCGCGAGTAGTGCTGACTCAGCCAATGCAGGTGACGCAATATCCAGTGGGCGCAGTAGCCTCTGTTGCATCCATTGCCATGGGGCGAGTGCTTCCTGGGTTGTCTTGCATAGCCACGAGGTTGACGGTGTTTTACGAGTAAACGTCAGTACCTGTAAATGTGGTGTCGGTAGGGCTTCTGCTCCCTGAGAAGGGGCATTGGTGTTTTGATAAGGGCCATTGGCGTCACTCTCGAAACGGGTATGTAAAATGGGAGCGTCGTTCAGCGTCTTTTGAATGGCCTGTTTCAGACAGTCCTCATTCAATGTTCCCCCATGGGTGGGCTTTTCCTTGATATGGATAGCCTGTGCGGTCAGGTACGCCCGCGGATAATCACTTAATTGTAGGCCGTACCAAATACCTGACTGACTTTCGGTAAGGGGCAAACGGATCGCCCTGTGGGCGATGGAATTATGTGACGACGTTTCAACTGCACATGGTGAAGTGTCTGACATTTGGAAAAGCTCTGACCCAGGGCGTGTCCATGTGTTTCATTGAAACCAGCATCCACGAAAGCAAGGCAAAAAACCTGATTTCATGGCTGACAGCCGTTTTACAGGGCCGCACAGCAGTATCGTCGAAAACAGAGGAACAAGCGTGTTAACAAGAATAATTGATACTAGCACTCTATTCTCATTCATATATTTACATGAGAATAGTTCGCATTAAGGTGCGATTTAGGTTATGATCCCCCGCACTTTGATGTCTGAAGAGTTGCCTCCTCATGATTCATCAAGGTGTCTGATACCGGAAAGCGCCGCTGCATCATCCAAGTCTCGTAAGCGTTTATTGGAAAAATTCCTTTTCTTTCAAAACGTTTAATGAAAGTTGATCAATGCCTGAAGGTGACTCCGCTCGCATCAATCGTACTGATCCCCGTCGCTCCACTTCCGTTTCATGGAGATTGCCGACAGGATTTATTGGCACGTTGTCTATATCGGCAGCGTGCCAACATTTTGAAATATCATTTGTATTTATTAAGGCTGAATTCAGTCTTTGCTTACTTTTGGCAGGTTTTTCATGTTTACCCGGTGTTTCATGTTTGGATTGAGCACGTTGCGACCTCTTCCTTTTCGTCTGGTGATTAATGCCAATCTCATTCAGCGTTGCCTGAAAGAGCCAATGGCTCTGGTGGGGATGGGAAGCTTATTATTGGCTTCTCCCCAAGTGTTAGCCGATACGGCAAAGGGGGCTTATCGCCCTGTTCCTGTTGCTGAAGAGGCAACGAAAACCGACGCGCCCGTAGTACCTGCTGCACCCGCAGCGCCTGCCAGCACGTCACCGCAAAAATTACAGTCGATCTCCGTGATCGGGCATCGCTTCGAGTCGGGTGGCAATCAGTTGGTGCCCGCTTATGCGGGCGGCACGGTGGCTGCAGGCGGGCGTATGGGCGTATTGGGTGAGCAACAATCCTTTGATGTGCCCTTCAATGTGATTGGCTATACCGCCAAAGGGATTCAGCAACAACAAATGCAGTCTGTGGGAAGTGTGGTGCAGCAAGATCCTTCTGTTGTAGTAGGAGAGGGTTACGGCAACTACGCACAAACCTACAATATTCGTGGCTTCAACCTGACCGGCGATGACATTTCACTGGGCGGCCTTTACGGCATTTTGCCAAGGCAGTCAGTGAATCCTATCGGTATTGAGCGTGTTGAAGTCTTTAAAGGGGCGAGTGCGTTCCTGAATGGAGTATCGCCGACGGGGACGGGTGCCGGAGGCACGATCAATCTGGAACCGAAACGCGCAGGCAATAAGCCCATGCTGGAAACCACCGTGGGGTATGACTCACAGTCTCATGCCTATACCTCCTTGGATGCTGGCCGCCGGTTTGGCAGTGACGATCAATGGGGCGTGAGAGTCAACGCGTTGCGCGGTCAGGGCAATGGGGCGACAAAAGGGCGAAACGAAGGGCGTAACAATGCCTTTGCGCTCGGGTTGGATTACCACGGTGACAAACTGCGTAGCTCGTTGGATATCGGTTACGAAAAAGATATTTATCATGGGGTACGAGGAGGCGTGTACACCAGCCTGTTAGGCGATAATGCAATGCCAAAGGCCCCCAGTGCACGCACCAACTATACGCCCAAGTGGAATTTCTCACGTTTGGAAACCACCTATGGCATGTGGCGTGGCGAGTATGATTTTGCCCCGCACTGGACTGCCTATGCGGCACTTGGTGCGAGCAAAACACATGAATATGGCGTGTATGGTTCCCCCTATGTGCTGGATTCACAGGGAACCACCAGCTTTACCAGCCGCATGAATAGCGTCTATGACCGCAAGAGCTTTGCCTCACAGGCGGGGGTTCGAGGTAATGTGCATACCGGTTTTATTTCCCATGATATCAATCTGGGGTACTCCGGTGAGCTGACGCGCAGTTATTCAGCCTACAAGATGGCATTTGGTAACTTGGGTACGAGTAGCCTGTACACACCCGGCCCGATCACCGCCTCCAATGTATATAATTACCCGGGTGGGAACATGGGCTCCCCGGCCATTACATCGCGCACGCGCGCGAATGGTGTTTCCCTGTCCGACATGGCATCCATGTTCGATAACAAGGTACGCTTGTTGGCGGGTGTTCGTTATCAACAATTGACAGTACGTAACTGGGATTCTGCCACTCGAGCGCCATCTTCCTTTAGTAAGAATGGTGCGACGCCCGTTTTCGGTATCACTTACCAACCGACGACATTTGCGTCTGTCTATGCGAACTATATCCAGTCGCTGGCCCCCGGGGAGAGCGTTCCTACCGGGATGGGATACACCAATCAGGGGCAGACGCTTGGCATTATCCGCAGCAAACAGGCCGAAGCAGGGCTGAAGCTTGATTTTGGCACTGTGGGAGGTTCCCTGAGTGTCTTCCGTATTCGTCAACCTTCTGCGGCAGCGCATGGTACCGTCTATGCACTGGATGGTCAGCAGGAGAACAAGGGCATCGAATTGATGACCTACGGTACACCGGTGGATGGCTGGAATATGTCGGGCGGGGTGACCTATATTGATTCCAAACTTTCCGGTCTGACAACGGCCAGTAATAACGGAAACCGTGCCATTGGGGTACCCAAGTACAAGGCGACATTGAATAACACGTGGGCGGTGCCTGGTGTTACAGGGCTCTCCCTAATGGGGAATGTGATCTATACCTCTGCGCAATATGCGGATCAGGCGAATCGGTACCGTCTCAAACCCTGGGCTACCTTTAATGTCGGAGCGCTTTATACCACCAAGTTGGGGACTGTGCCGGTGACTTGGCGCGCCGAAGTGGATAACGTGACCAACAAAGGTTACTGGTCAAGCGCCAGCTCTTATGGATACGTGAATATGGGGGATCCCAGAACCCTTAAACTGTCGATGACAACACGTTTCTAAACCATCTTCCTATTCAGCAGCATTATTTTACGGCAGTCGGCATGCTCCGCCTGCCGTTTTTTATGTTGCTACCCCTTAAGCGCATTCTGCATAGTCCTTGATTCTCCCTGCACTTTTTTGGGGCATTTTAGTGTGAAATCATACCCTCGATAGCTGTTCATCTAATCACATAGGCAGATGGTCTGCTTTGTTGGGTACATGGAAGTGTGATTTTTTCTGTATTGAAGACATCATGTAGAAAAAAATGTCTCCTCCCGACACATTTGCGCATGTTTTTTGCATTTACATATTCAGTTGTCTGATAAGGCGTGGTAAATACGTATCTATAGGCGACACTGAACGGCGTGATAATGCTTGTTCGCTATCTCCTATAGTCATGTATTTTACTGATTGAGTATGAATGCAGGACTGAACATGGTATTCCATGGAGGTATGGCATGCGTGAATCCAATAAAGAATCTACCGCTCATGTAAAGAAGCAGATCAAACGTATTGGTATCCTTTTGTTGGATGATTTCACCCTGATCTCAATGGCGTCGGCCATTGAACCCTTGCGTATGGCCAATCAGCTTTCGGGTAACGAACTCTACAACTGGAGCACGTTGAGTTATCAGGGAGCCCCGGTTTCTGCCAGTGACGGTGTTCGTGTTACGCCGGATAGTGCGATGGAACAGGCTGTGGACCTGGATATGGTGATTGTCTGTGGAGGGGTAGACATTCGCGCACGCGTCGAACCAGAACACATCTCCTGGTTGCAATCCCAGGCCAGAAAGGGCTGTATCATGGCGGCTGTCTGTACCGGTAGTTGGGTATTGGCCAGTGCCGGACTCTTGGATAATCATGAATGCAGTGTGCACTGGGAGTTTCTGGCTTCCATGCAGGAAGCCTTCCCCCGCGTAGCGATGACAACGCGCCTCTTCTCCTACGATGATAATCGTTGGACTTCCTCCGGTGGTACTGCACCCATGGACATGATGCTGAAAATGATTCAGCAACATCATGGCAATGCGTTGGCGGTTGCCATTTCCGATATGTTTATTTGTGACCGCGTGCGTAGTGAACAGGATCATCAGCGCGTACCCCTCAAGCATATGTTGGGCACTCAGCAGCCTAAATTGCAAGAGATCGTGGCACTGATGGAGGCCAACCTGGAGGAGCCCATTGAGCTCAATGATCTGGCGGGTTATGTCAATGTTTCCCGCCGGCAGCTGGAGCGACTTTTCCAGAAATACCTGCAATGCTCACCCTCCCGTTACTACCTCAAATTACGCTTGATTCGGTCACGGCAATTATTGAAACAAACCTCGATGTCGATTATCGAAATTGCGGCGGTATGCGGCTTCGTCTCTACGCCGCATTTCTCAAAATGCTTCCGCGAATATTTTGGTATTCCCCCGCGAGATGAACGAGCCGGTAGTTTTTCAGCTCGTGTGCTCAACATGCCTCTTTCTGTGGAGACAGTGGAAACCGTTCCCAGCTTACCTTCCGAGGCAACACGGGCATTACTTCGGGCACGTAATGAATCAACGTTTGCCAGCGTCTCATTGTAATGCACAGGGGGCTGTGCTCGGCGTGATTTAACGCTATAAGCATCGGCGGGAAGAGGGGGATTAGAGAAACAGTTAATTCAGAGAAACAGATAAAGAAACCCACTCGATACGGTGCAATTATCACGTATATCGGAGGAAGCCTGCTTTCCCTGAAGGCAGGCGTTCTGCCTTTTGACCTGTTCTTGGATAGCCCTGCCTGTTCACACTGCCTACTCACAATATTCCAGTCGCCCGCATAATGAGGCATAGAGGTGCCTGGCATCAGGCCGATTTATGCCATGCCTGAATCAATGTTAGGGGATAGAAAGCCATGACGGCGTGCAATGTACTTTAATACGGAAAGGCTATGATAGAGGTAGAAGGAGAATGAGGGGAGGAATGTACTAGCTACGTGAGTGATAGCTTTGATATACAGAGGAATGCCAGGCCAGTTCAGGCATTCCTCCTCAGAGAGTAATGCGGGCTTATCCCGAAACCTGCCTTAACGAGACCGGTGGTTTGTCTCCCAATGCTTTCTGTGTTTCTTCACAATACCAGTCTACAAAATCGATGACACCAAACTCATAGGTTTTCGAGTAGGGCCCGGGTTGATACGCCATGGAATTGATCCCCCGCTGATTCTCTTCTGCCAGACGCCTGTCCTGATCATTCGTGGCATCCCAGACATAACGAAGTTTTTCGACATCATAATCGACGCCTTCCACCGCATCCTTATGCACAATCCATTTGGTCACTACCTTGGTTTCCTGCGCGGAAATGGGCCAAACCGTAAAGTTGAGGATGTGATCTCCCATACAATGATTCCACGAGTGGGGAAGGTGGAGAATCCGAAGGCTGCCAAGATCCGGGTCTTTGACACGCCCCAATAGTTTCTTGCAGCCCAGGGAGCCATCAGCGGTCATCGAGAGCGCACCCTGAATCAGTGGCATGCGAACCAGTCGATTCCGGCGTCCAAAATTAACATGATGATAGGGGATTTTGTCTGCCTCCCAGCGTACAGCACACTCACCCACATACTGTTTGAAGTCATCACTGGCACGTGGATCGGTGACGTCATCCCATTCGAGTAGCGTATTGAGTAATTCGGGATGAGCGCCGTCGCAGTGGTAACACTCGCGGTTATTTTCAATCACCAGTTTCCAGTTGGCCTGCTCGATGATTTCACTGGTGACCGCGACCTTGGTGTTTTCCATGTCGTAGGGGGCCATATAAAAGGCTACGGTTTTGAAGAAAGGCTCTATATTTTCCGGATGTTCGGCCAGTGAAATAAAAATGAATCCGCCTGCTTCACGAATATGTACCGGTTTCAGACCATACTCGGCCATATTGAAGTCACTGCCCATCTCTGTGCCAGCGAATAATAACCGGCCATCCAGCTCATAGGTCCATTGATGATAGGGGCATACCAACTTTGCTACCTTGCCGTGATCCTTTACACAGAGGCGTGAGCCACGATGTCGGCAAACATTGTAGAACGCATGTATGGAACCGTTGTCACCGCGCACCACGATAATGGAATTCTTGCCAATGTCGACGGTGAGATAATTGCCCTTGGCGGGTACCTCGCTCGACATCCCGGCAATTAACCATTCACGATAAAACAGGTTCTCCATATCGAGTTGATAAACGCGCTCATCACAATAGAAGGGCTGTTCCAGCGAATATCCGGAGCGTCGCTCGGCCAAAAGGGCACTGACTGCACGACGTGCGGGTTCCAGAGGATCATCAAATAAAGTCAACGGCTGTGGCATAACAGGCTCCTGAGACGGAACTCGATGTGAAATTGGGCTTTAACAGGTTATGTGCGTCTACCGCTGTGAGTGACTGTGCCGAGGGCTGATTCGGTAGAAGGATATCTCACAACGACAATCGTTGATTCGAGTGTGTGCCTTGCTTTCCCCCCGGAGTTATATCCTTGCGACCCGATCCATCACAAATCCGACCTCCAGACGTTAAAACTGCCCCGTTGGTCGCTATAAGCACGGAAATGTCGCGAAGAGACAAGTCATTTCAATCGAAGGCAGTGCACAATGAAATGGCAGATGGGAATAATAAAAGGAAAAAAGGCTATATCTGCCTAATCAGGTGATAAAAAAGTCTCTCTTTTTTTATGCGGGATACAAAGTGGATCAATTATACGCTGCCAAAACGGTGCCCTTGATACCTATCACCGTTCGATATTCGGAGGCCTGAATGACAAATAGCAACGAGTCCACTCCTTATGTTCCCGAAGGGATGAACCCCATTAATACCCAAACATGGGTGAATGGGCGGCATTGGGTACGCTGCGTCAAAGTGATTCAGGAAACATGGGATGTTAAAACCTTCTGTTTCATGGCCGACCAACCGATCATGTTCTTTTTCAAACCGGGCCAGTTTGTGACGCTGGAGCTATTGATCGAAGAAGAGCTGGTGATGCGTTCCTATACCATTTCCAGCTCTGCGGCCGTGCCTTACAGCTTTTCCATTACCGTAAAGCGTGTTGCTGGTGGACTGGTCTCGAACTGGCTTCACGATCATCTTGCCAAAGGCGATCAGATTGCAGTGCATGGCCCGGTCGGGCTGTTCAACATCATTGATTACCCGGCTGATAAAGTGCTTTTTCTTTCCGGTGGGGTGGGCATTACACCGGTAATGTCGATGTCTCGTTGGCTGCTGGATACCAATACAGACGTAGATATTGATTTCGTCCATAGCGCGAAGACACCTCACGATGTCATTTATCAGCGCGAGCTGGAGGCGATGGCTGCGCGGCTGGACAATTTTTCACTCCATCTGATTAGTGAACATCATGGATTGGGCGATGCCTGGTCCGGTTATCGTGGATTGTTCAATGCTGCAATGTTGCAGTTGATGTCACCTGATTTCATTGAGCGAGAGATTTTCTGCTGTGGCCCTGCACCCTATATGGCGGCGGTGCGGGAGCTTTTGCATCAGCAAGGCTTCGACATGTCGCATTATCACGAGGAGTCTTTTGGTGAAACACCGGTAAACGTGCAGGAAGATGTCATAGAACAAACACTGGAGGCCGCAGAGACTTCGGAGTGCGATGACGCTGATACGTTTGTGATCGATTTCATCGGCAGTGGCAAGGAGACGTCCACTTCACGTGATGAAACAGTCCATACGGCGGCTGCACGGATGGGCATGCATATTCCCAAGGCGTGTGGTATGGGGATCTGTGGTACCTGCAAAGTGAAGAAAGTCGCAGGGAGCGTTGAAATGAATCACAACGGGGGGATTACTGAAGAGGAAGAAGCCGAGGGGTATATTCTTTCCTGCTGTTCACGACCGCTCAGTGATGTTTCGATTGATTTTTAAGAATAATGATTCGGAAATGGCGTGGTCTGCGTAAAGGTTGGATCTGCCTGGCTGTTGAATCTGATTTATCCAGCTCGGCTATGCGAAATAGTGCCATGGCAGTTTTCTCTGGCCATGGCCTTTTGAAAAGGTGGTATGGTGACTGACATTACTGCTCAATCGTCACCGGTAACGTGCTCTGCCTTCCTTTCTGGTGATAGCTCTTCAAATCCTCTTCCGTAATACAGGCGTAGGGGTGAAATGCGGGCATGATCATTGCCAGGTTATCCTGAATGTCCTTGAGTTTTCGTATATGGGTGCCGACGAGCTGGTCCACATTCGGCATGATCTGAGCCTCTACATGGGCTCCAATATCATCATCAAATGCCTGATAGCCCTTTTTCTGTCTGAATGCCTGAAATACATTGAAAAGCACTTTGAACACGAGCCCAACGGCCTTGAATGCGATCAATACGCCGTGCCCAGCAATTTTCATGGATTGGCGATAATACTGCTGAAGCAGGTTTCTTTGTTCGGGTGTCACTGAGACGGACGTTTCACCTATCCAGAAATCTCCTGCAGCAGAAATACGCGCTTTTGGAAGAGACGTGTCACGGGCGCCCAGCGTTACAAAACCATGGGGCTTGCGTGTAGAAAGAGCGCTGTTGCTTTTGGAATTCGTGTTGCTTTTGGAAATAGAGGGGGAGGGCATTCGTACTTTCTCCTGTTATCAAGCCACTCATTGGGTGACCAGTTTCATTGTCATCGAGAAAAACGTAGCTGCAGATTAAGTAAACCCCTTTTTCCAGAGAATGGCAATGGGTACAGAAGGGCGAATCCAATATGGAGTGCCGTGCTGACGGCCGAACTCTTCTAGCTGAAAGAACCTGACTATGTCATGGCTTCGAGTGTAGGAAGAAATAGCTGTGCATCGGCTTGTGTCAGAGATGCAGCGGAAGTTCCTTTGTGTTCTTTCAAATAGTTGAAAACAAGGGTGCTGCCGAGCGTATATCCTGTCCATCGGGGGATATTTCCGGCCCCCAAAAACCATTCGGCATGGTTGTAGTGGGGCGCATTCCATGCCTTGAGTGCCGGGGCAATAAAGGGTGCTATGGTCTCTGCGGTCAATTGTTCCCAGGGCGCCGGTTCACTATGGCACAGTTCTCGCGCGAACATGCAGGCAAGCCCTTCCGAAACCAGCTGTTCTCCCAAGTGAAAACCCAGCCCTGGATGATTAAACCGTGCAGCATGATTCAGCTCATGTGCAACAAGTTTGGCAATAGCGTGTTCGAGATGATGTTTATAGGCGGTATGCTGAAGATCAATGGCTAACGTGATAAAACCGGGATAACAGACGCCAAAGTCGCCTGATTCGGGAATTACATAGTCGGTCGCTCGGACAGCGATATCGATGGAATCAAGCGGAATAACATCGCTTGCTTTCTTGTAAGTGGATTCGATACTGGAAGCGAGTCTGTCCTTCAGTCCGTGCAGATGCCCATGTACATCCATGAAGTGCACGATTACGTCACCCATATTATCCTCTTCTTCTTGATAGTCGTTATTATAGGGGGCGATGCATTACACATTGAGAGCATAGCTCAGCTCATATGACGTAATTAGCAGAAAGAGTGTAACCTCGTGGTGGCGCTTAACCGAGTAAGGCGGATCGATAGGCATCCAATAAAGTTATCCAGGTCCAGTTGTGGTATTCCCATTCATTGTGAAAACTGTTCACCTGTAGTTCACCTATAGTTGAAACACTAGAGCAGGATGCACTTGGTATATAATTTTTAAGATATCAATCACTCCTGAATCAACTATTTTTGCCGAATAGCTGGTTACCTATTCATCAATCCCTCAAACCATGCCTTTAGCCCTGGCTCATCGGGAAATTTTTGGGCAAATGTTTGAGACAGGTTAAGTGCTTCATCCCATGTTTCCTGCTGACGTTTATGTTGAGATAACCCACCATACGCACGTGAAAGCTCTAAAAGTAAACATGCACGATCAACCACTTCATCGCCATTTTTATCGATAATTTCAATACCTTTTTGCGCCATATCCTTAGCCATTTCCCACCGGAATAAATGATTGGCGACCAGTGCACGCAAATAATAGGCACGTTCAGCATTCATCCAATTACCACCACCTACCACCCACAATGATTGAGCTTGAGCAGCAGCAGCCTCCATGACATTATCAATGGGTGAGGAAGGTTGAATAGGCTGTTCGACCCAATGAGATACAATATTGTTGAATGCAGATGCCATTGTGGTTGCCATCTGGGGTGGCCCGTTCCAGTCTCTTGTTTTTTCCAATACGTCCTTAAAAACAGCCAAAAAACTGTCACTTTTCGATTCTTTGGTGGAGCTGTACTGTAGAGTCATCAATTCAACCAGAAGCGCAACATCCTCCACTGTAGACTGGGTGATTTCTCTATATCGTGACTGGGATTCCATTGCTTGCAGTGGATGTCCTGAGTACAACGCTGATATGGCATGATTCAGATAAATACCCTTGGGTATGTCATTGCCGAAAACGATTTTACGATGACGCTCAAATGCAGCTTGCCAATCTCCCATCAACTCTCCAAGAACGTGATTGAGTAACCAGCTGTAGGACGAAAGATGATGAGGGTCAATACTTGCAGGGTCGAGCTCTTTTAGTAAAGTGGCCGTACCTGTCGTATCAGTATCGTGAGTTTCGATAAGTTGATTGATAATTTCCACGTAAATTTCCTTTAACGGATTGAAAAGCAGGTTATTCCATTAATCACACAGTTTTAGCTGCTACATAACCGCTGAGTGAGCTAACTTTCCTGATACGCAAACAATTAACAGATTTGGCTATTAAAGCATATGCGCTATCAGGTGCTGATAAAAAGAGCTGAATCCCTCTTCATATAAATACTTCATCCCCCCAATAGCTTCACACTGAGGTGAAAGAGGACTAAAATAGTCTCATATTCAGTGTGAAGGTGATTCGGTGCTTAAACTCTCTAAACTCAGCGATTATTCAGCGGTGGTCATGGCGCAGATAGCACGTCAGCCAGATCAACCCCTGTCTGCGCCCGAGTTGGCCGAGAAGGTGAATCTGCCACGCCCTACGGTGAGCAAAACCTTGAAGTTGCTGCACAAAGCCAATCTGGTGATTTCCCGCCGTGGAGTGCAGGGCGGTTATTTACTGTCCAGGGCGCCGGCCGATATTCGTGTTAGCGATATCATTGCGGCCATTGAAGGCCCTGTCGCGATGACAGCCTGCAGTCAGGAGCACAACGACTGCGATCTCGCTGAAGTGTGCGGGGTCGCGGATAACTGGCAGCGTGTTTCAGAAGCCATTCGTTTTTTGCTCGATAGTGTCACGCTGGAACAACTCGCTCAACGAGAGCCTCTGTACATACGCCCACCGCGAGCAGTCTCGCCTACAGCCACAAAGCCGTTGGCTGGGATATTGGCTACAGACGCCTAGGTGATCGCTGCATCGTGTGTTCACTACCCGTGTCCCGGCGCTGTATTTTCCGCAGGGCCCATGCGGTGTATCCAGGGTGGCTAAATGTGCTTGGCAAAGAGCGCTTACGGATGGCTTTTTTACAGGCGGGGTGAGGCGCTGGACGCTGATCACAGCATTTTGGAAATATCTGCAAGTTAAAAAATCTGTAATTTGAAAGGGTAGTCGACGAGACATAGGGCTGTCGGGTATCCGATGTTGATAGACCACTGGCTTGAAGAGTGAACCCGGTTCATTCGCAAGGAGAAAATAATGGCAACCGAAGAGATGGAGAAGCTTGTACAGCGCGAGTACAAGCAAGGGTTCTTCACTGATATTGAGAGTGATACTCTGGCTCCCGGTTTGGATGAACAGAAAATAGCGTTCATCTCACAAAAGAAGGGCGAGCCCGAGTGGATGCTTGAGTGGCGTCTTAATGCATTCCGTCAATGGCAGCAGATGACCTCGCCTACCTGGGCGCATGTGCACTATCCGGCCATCGACTTTCAGGCGATCTCTTATTACAGCGAGCCAAAAAGTAAAAAAGATGCGCCTAAAAGTCTCGATGAAGTCGATCCAAAGCTCTTGGAAACCTACGAAAAGCTCGGTATTCCTCTGCATGAACGTGCTGCCCTGGCAGGCGTGGCAGTGGATGCAGTCTTTGATTCCGTCTCCGTTACCACGACCTTCAAGGAAAAGCTGGCTGAGGCCGGTGTTATCTTCTGTTCCATCTCGGAAGCGATTCGCGAATATCCGGATCTGGTAAAACGTTATCTGGGTAGCGTCGTCCCTGTGGGTGATAACTTCTACGCGGCACTCAACTCCGCGGTATTTACCGATGGCTCGTTTGTATATGTGCCTGAAAACGTGAAATGCCCCATGGAGCTTTCCACCTATTTCCGCATCAACGCAGCGAATACTGGGCAGTTCGAACGTACGCTGATTGTTTGTGAAAGTGGTGCTCAGGTTTCCTATCTGGAAGGCTGTACTGCCCCCATGCGCGATGAAAACCAGCTGCATGCGGCGGTCGTCGAACTGGTGGCACTGGATGATGCCTACATCAAGTACTCCACGGTACAGAACTGGTATCCGGGCGATGAAGACGGTAAGGGCGGCATCTATAACTTCGTCACCAAACGTGGTGATTGCCGTGGTGCTCGTTCGCGCATCAGCTGGACGCAGGTCGAAACCGGTTCAGCCATTACCTGGAAATATCCTTCCTGTGTCCTTACGGGGGATGGTTCCCAGGGTGAGTTCTACTCGGTTGCAGTCACCACAGGTCGTCAGCAGACAGATACCGGGACCAAGATGATCCACGTGGGCAAGAACACGCGCTCCACCATCATCGCCAAAACCATTTCGGCAGGCCGTTCCGATCAGTCCTACCGTGGTTTGGTCAAGGTAGCACCACGAGCTTTGGGATCGCGTAACTACACACAGTGTGACTCCCTGCTGATTGGTGATCGCTGTGGTGCGCATACCTTCCCGTATCAGGAGATCGGTAACTCCCGGTCTACGGTAGAACACGAGGCGACGACCTCCAAAATTGCGGATGATCAGCTGTTCTATTGCCGCTCGCGCGGTATGAGTGAGGAAGATGCGGTCAGCATGATCGTTAACGGTTTCTGCAAGGACGTTTTCCAGGAACTCCCGATGGAGTTTGCTGTTGAAGCGGAAGCCCTGCTGAACGTAACGCTGGAAGGATCGGTTGGCTAAGTGCCGAATAACCAAGTGTCCATAGTTTCGACTTACTCTTTCTGCTGTTAGCCGTTTGTCGCTAATTGTTCTAGCGAGTAGCCGGTTTGAATTTACCGGTTCCAAAGGAGTCCTGATTCACAGAGTCGGGCTCCTCGGCTCCCATTTTTACCCTCCGCTGGTCATTATTGAAGCCAGCGGACGAAAGCAAGTTAAAGGTTGTCATATCATGCTTGAGATCAAGGATCTGCACGTTTCGGTTGAAGATAAGCCCATCCTTAAAGGGCTGAACCTGTCGATTCCTGATGGTGAGGTGCATGCCATCATGGGCCCCAATGGTGCAGGTAAATCGACCCTGTCGTCTGTTATCGCCGGCAAGGACGGCTATGAAGTTACCTCGGGCTCTATCCTTTACAAAGGTGAAGACCTTTTGGAAATGGAAGTGGAAGAGCGTGCTCAGGCCGGAGTGCTCATGGGCTTCCAGTATCCGGTTGAAATTCCCGGTGTAAAAAATATTTACCTGTTGCGTGCGGCGCTGAATGCCAAGCGTGAAGCTCAAGGGCTGGGCGAAATTCCTGCCGGTGATTTCATGCGCCTGATCAAGGAAAAAGCGGCCTTCATGAAAATGGACCCCGCTTTCCTGCAACGTGCAGTGAATGAAGGTTTCTCTGGTGGTGAGAAAAAACGCAATGAAATCCTGCAGATGCTGGTTCTTGAGCCGCAATTGGCGCTGCTGGACGAAATCGATTCCGGGCTGGATATCGATGCAATGAAAATTGTCTCTCAGGGAGTAAACTCTCTGCGTGATCCTTCTCGTTCAATCCTGATTGTGACGCACTATCAGCGCCTGTTGGATTATATCGAGCCCGATGTTGTTCACGTCCTTATCGATGGCAAAATCGTGCACTCTGGTGACAAACAGCTGGCGCATGAGCTGGAAGCACGTGGTTATGACTGGTTGGAAGAAGGAGCACAGGCATGAGTGATACTGCCACTCGTCGCGATGCGTCGGGCAGTGAACCCACTCTCGGCGCCTTCCCGCAACAGTACGCGGATTCTCCCCGTTCCTCGAACGTCAATCTACAACCCTTGCGTGAGCAAGGCTGGGCTGCCTTTCAGCAGCTGGGATTTCCTTCCCGCAAGGTAGAAGCATGGAAGTACACTGATACCCGCGGAATTTCACGGGGTACTTTCGAACCGGTCACTCAGCTGTCATCTGTGGAAATTGGCGCTGAGAGCTCTCTGGATATTGATGCGTATCGTCTGGTCTTTGTGGATGGTGTCTTTGACCCTGCGGCTTCTGCATTGGGTGATCTGCCAGAAGGTGTACAGCTGGCGCCGTTGTCCCATCGGATTGAAGACAATGCCGCGTTGCCGGAAGGTTTCGCTGGCCTGTTGGGTGCTGATGCCGGTCCTTTCAGTGCACTGAATCTGGCTTTTGCCGGTGAAGGTGTGGTGTTGACGGTTGGACGTAATGTGGAGCTGGACAAGCCGGTTTACGTGCATTTCTACTCCACTGCGCAGGCCCAACCTGTCATGAGTCATCCGCGCCTGCTCATCAAGCTTGAAGATAATGCGCGTGCCAAAGTGATCGAACACTTTAATGGTGATTCAGATGCCAAAAACTTTACCAATGTGGTGGGTGAAGGGTATCTGGCCGCGGGAGCTCGCTTGGATGTGTATAAGCTGAACGAAGCCGCCGAGCAGGAATTCCACGTTGCCAACTTCAAGTTGGAACAGGATCGCGACAGCCATTTCGTTTCCCATAATCTGACATTGGGTGGTGGGTTGACGCGAAATGATCTGGATACTGAGCTTAATGGCACCAACGCGCAGACTGAGTACTGGGGGCTGTTCTTCGTGAATGGTCGCCAGCACGTGGATAACCACACCGTGGTGAATCATAACGTGGCTAAAACGTTCTCCAATGAGAACTACAAAGGCATCATGAATGATCGTGGTCACGGCGTATTCAATGGTCGCGTGTATATCAAGCAGGATGCTCAGGAAGTGCGCGGGTATCAAAACAACGCCAACCTGTTGCTTTCGGACAAGGCTGAAATTGATACCAAGCCCGAGCTTGAAATTTATGCCGATGATGTTCTTTGTTCACATGGCGCGACGACCGGGCAGTTGGATGAAGAGGCTGTCTTTGCCCTTCGAGCACGTGGCATTGACGAAGAGAAAGCGCGGGCACTGTTAACATTGGCCTTCGCAGGGGAAGTGCTTGAGGCCACCGAGATACCGGCGATTTCTCAGCGGGTGGAACGGCGAGTCGCAGGCATGTTGCCCGATCGTTTTGATCTTGAAGATCTGGTAGAGTTTGCGCAATAAGCAAACGGGCGGCGCTGTCTGACAGTGCCGCTTTTTTATTTGTACCTCACCAAAGAGGCTTTGGTGGGGCTTTTTTCCTGATGGGTTGGCGGCGATAATACCCAGATAATGATAACCTGCTTTTGATAATTGCTGATGTTGACCCGGGTAAGGATTAAGTGATGACACAGACTGCGACCGATACTTCTACCACATTCGATCCGACCAGGATCCGGGAAGAATTTCCCATTCTGGAACGTCGTGTGCATGAAGGGCGCCCATTGGTGTATTTCGATAATGCAGCGACCAGTCAGACGCCTGATACCGTGGTCAATGTATTCAATGACTATTACCATCGTCTGAACGCCAATATTCACCGCGGACTTCACTGCCTGGCCGATGAGGCGACAGCTGCTTTCGAGAGCAGTCGTGAGGCTGTGCAGCATTTCCTGAATGCGGCTGACAAGCGTGAAATTGTTTTCACCCGTGGGACGACCGAGGCCATTAATCTGGTGGCCCAAACCTATGGGCGCCAGTTTCTCCAACCCGGTGACGAGATCATTGTTTCGTTGATGGAACATCACTCCAATATCGTGCCGTGGCAGATGCTGGCCGCCGAGCGTGATCTGGTTCTCAAGGTCATTCCGGTAAAGGATAACGGTGAACTGGATATGGCTGCGTATCAGTCATTGTTATCAGAACGGACGGCGCTCGTGGCCGTGGCGCATGTGTCCAATACGTTGGGGACTGTCAATCCGGTTGCTGAAATTGCTCGTCTGGCCCATGCGCAGGGGGCAAAAATACTGGTTGATGCCGCACAAAGCACACCTCACCAAAAGGTGGATGTACAGGCGCTGGATATCGATTTTCTCGCCATGTCAGCGCACAAAGTGTATGGCCCAACGGGGATTGGTGCCTTGTATGGTCGTCTGGAATTATTGGAGGCCATGCCGCCATGGCAGGGCGGCGGCGAGATGATTCAGCAGGTCAGCTTTGACCATGGGACGACTTACGCCGAACCACCACACAAGTTCGAGGCGGGGACCCCTGCAATTGCTGAAGCGATTGCTTTCGGGGCGGCCCTACGCTGGTTTGAGCAGCTCCCCATTCAGCAGGTCGCCGCGTGGGAACATACTCTACTCACTCAAGCGACAGACGCGATCGAATCGATTGACGGTGCACGTATTATCGGGACAGCACCGGGCAAGACAGGGGTGGCTTCCTTTGTGATCGACGGTGTGCATTCGCAGGATATCGGTCTGTTAATCGACCAGTTTGGTGTGGCAATTCGTACGGGGCACCACTGTGCTCAACCGGTACTGAAACATTTTGGGCTTGAGGCGAGCTGTCGTGCCTCTTTTGCGCTTTATAATACGCTGGAAGAAGTCGAGGTGTTCGCAGAGGCTCTGAAACGCGTTGTGGCGATGGTGAGATCCTGACATGAGTGGCAGTGTCGATTCCCTGCGCAAGGGGCAAAAATTGGCGTTATCACGTGATGTGCCCGTCATTTCGGTGCCTTTCGGTAAAACAATCGAGCTTTCGGCGGGTGCGCCTGTGGAGATCATGCAGGCACGTGGCAGTTCGGTCAGTATTGCGGCGGAAGGGCGACTTTATCTGGTTGAAGGTGATCAACTGGATGCCCTTGGGCTTGATACAGTACCGCGCCAAATACTACCCGCCGGTTCCAGCCATGATGCGTTGGAGGCCTTCGTCTGGGACTGTCTACGTACCTGTTTTGATCCTGAAATTGCGGTCAATATTGTTGAACTTGGGCTCGTCTATGGTGTCCGACTGGATACACTGATCACGGGTGAAACGATGGTCAACGTCCGCATGACGCTTACCGCGCCGGGGTGTGGAATGGGGGATGTCATCGCCGCTGATGCAAAACACAAGATTCAAGGGGCAGAGCAGGTCTCGCGTGTTCATGTTGAAATCGTCTTTGATCCCCCCTGGTCACGCGATATGATGAGTGATGAAGCACGCCTTGAGTTGGGCATGTTCTAGCATTCTTGCACGTCTTTTCCCATGAAGCCGCTCTGCGCAGGAGTTGTTCCCAGCGATGCATAAAGTAACCCTGTCGGGTCTGAAAAGGGCGACTCTATGGTGTCTTGCCGGTATTCTGACGTTGACATTGGCATTCATGTTAACCTTCATAGGTGCCAATGTGTGGGTACTGCAAAGTACCAAAGGGCGTATTCATGACAATGCGGCCATGTGTCCGAGTACCAATATTGGTATTGTCTTCGGTACCTCATTCCGCCTCAGAAGTGGGGCAGCCAACCCTTATTACAATGCACGTATGGATACTGCGGCAGAGCTTTATCGGCTAGGGCGTGTCTCCAATCTCCTGCTTTCAGGGGATAACCGCACCATGTACTACAATGAGCCCATTACCATGTGGCGGGATCTCCAGGCACGCCATGTACCGAAGGACAGGCTGACACTGGATTATGCCGGCCTGAGCACACTGGATACACTTTATCGCGCTCGTCATATCTTTGGCATCACGCATGCGGCACTGGTAACACAGCGTTGGCACCTGCCGCGTGCCTTGTTTATTGCGCGTGCTGAAGGTATCGATGCCTATGGCTGTGCTGCCAATCCGCCCATTACCGGACGTGATCACGCCATGGATATGAGGGAATGGTTTGCCCGCGCGTTAGCAGTATTCGATCTTTATATTCGCCACAAGAAAGCGCGTATCATGGGTGAACCGGAACCCCTACCGGCGCACTCCAATATCACGCAATACCCGTGAGCCAGTCAAAAGCAGGATAATATTTTTTATACGCCATGCCATGTCCCAGCGTGTAGGGATGTGTGTGGAATGAGCTATTTACTAGCCTTTACCTGGCGCTGAGACGCGGTGAATTCACGTTGCGCTTCATAAAGTGAACGTAGCAAGCCATGAGATTGCTTAAAAAGGGTAATCAGCAAGCTATCAATCGCTTCAGGCAGCGGGTGGCTCATTCCTTTTGCCAAAGCGATCAGTACCGCGCGTTCCCTGTCATAAAGTCCGTTCAATACCCAACGATAGCTCCCTGATACCACCACTTTCAGGCGACTCCACAACCACCGGTAGTCGTCGCGTTCAATGTCCATGTCATGGGGCAGCATCTTGAGCTGTTCGCGACACAGCCGCTCAAGTTCGAAGACCTTCTCCCGTCGCTCTTCATAAAGGGGTGTTAGTTCTTCTCTGATGGAGGCTTGTAAGCGGCTTGTATTGTCGTAGAAAAAGTCGAGGCTCTCTGCCAGCGCTTTGAGGGCGCTGTCTATTGCCACTTGCCTATTATCCAGAAACATGGCACCTCCCTCCCAAACGTTCATGTATTTTCGTGCGAATTACTTCATTTGCTGCCCGGACTATTTATTAACTATCCGCCTTGTTTGCTACCAACACGTTTGCTACGAAAACCACGCGCATGCTCTCTTGTTTGCACATGTCTTCCTGTGTGTTGCCTTTAGCCCCATTGGAATATAAACGAGCGAACCACATTCATGCGCCATCAGCATTACTGACCAAGAGATGCCTGTAATCGATTTTTTAGTACACTCCCATCCGAAGCCTGTTGCAACATCATGATGACGGGCAAGCGTAGGCGTGCCAGTTGTGCAAGATCCTTGATGCAGGCAATGAAATCGATAGAAGGGGTTACTGCCAGCGCATTCAGGTATGCCGAGAGGCGCTCTTCATGTTCCAGTAATTGCCAGCCCTTTGCACTGATGACAGCGAGCTCTTCTACCGAAAGCGTCTCATTCAACAGGTGATCCAAAGTGTTAGCGGCTATCTCACTTTGTCCAGACAGTATGGCACGTAGCACATTGATGCGTTGGTGTTCTTCATGTTTACCGCGGGCCAACAGTGCTTTTTGCAAAGGTTCATTGTTAGTGGGGAAGTGTTCCAACATGCGGCACAGGGCTTCCAGGGGAGCATCAGGTAGCATTGGCAGTTGTTTGGCGATTCGCTCTTCAAGCGCAGGCGTGAGCGCCAGACACAGGTCGGCCACGCTTTGATAATCCAGCGAAGCCCAGTCAATGGGCTGTCCATTGGTATTTCCGTCACCTGAATAATAGGCACGCGCCATTGCCATCCCTTTGCTCTCAGGCAGGCCGTTGTCACGTGAGGCAAGCGCATGAAGGGCCGCAAGGGCATAGTTGTCAGGCCTGAAGGCAAGCGGATTATCCTTCAAGGGATCTTGCAAGGCCTCCCCCTGCGGACGTGTACCAAGCTGTTCCAGCAGGCGGTGGAGGAAGGTGTCCCGGGCATTGGGAATCAGTAACCCCTGTTCATCAAGAGGCAGTGCAATACACCAAATTACCGCTTCTTCGGCCGGCTGAGCTTTTGCACGCAACATGAGTGCCAACCGAGCTGTCGCTTTTACTGGTGTTGCCCACGGGCTTTTGATCTCTTCGAAAGTACGGAAGTCATGCTTGCTTACGGCGGCAACACGGCGCCCGATATTATAAATACTGTAATCAAGCTGAGCCTGTTCGAAGAAATCGCTTAACGTGCCGGGGATCGACGTTTGGATCGAGGTAGACGTTGAAGGGGAGTCATTCATACCGCTTGCCTGTTCATGACGTGTAAGTTATCAGAGCCCGTGGGGCCGGAGCCTGTCGTGTGGAAAGAGACAAGTGTGACGATAAAACCGGAGAGAGGCAATCAACGATGTTGGCTGATTTTTGACCAGTCTACGTGACGCCTCTATTTATGCGGGTTTTCGCCGGTTATCCCAATCTTGTCCACAATACTTTCCCGTGTTTTTGTGAATGCTTGCAAAGATGTCCACATCACAGTCACTCTTTTTCAGGTGGATGCCTTTATATAGGTGCATCACAGTGCCGGGTGCTTGGAAGCGCTGATACACCAGTCATCGGTGGCCTATGCACCTGTCATTATGTCTAGACCTATACTTATGTCTCTCCCTATGCCAGTGTGCGTATGAAAGCATAGCGGCGGCATTTACCGTTACGAGGACACCTTTGTAACCACGCTCGGCTTTGTTACCATAACGGGTCTATTTATCGCTTGCCTATCATTCGAGTTGCTTTGTCATGTTGAGTGAATAACAGCCAGAAGTAACCGTATAGTTCTGTATTGAGCAGATTCCACGATTGTCCAATTCTCATTGTAGCCAGCGTGTTACGCCCTCAGGCTGTTTCAGCCATGAATGTTTATCGGCAGGTGAGTCCGTTTTTTTAATTGTTTTTAGCCAAAGGGCTGAAATCCGTAAGGAGCGTTTTATGTCACAACAGACAGAACTCAGCGATGCCCTCAGTCGTCTTGAGGCGGCGATGCGAGCAGCAGGGATATGGAGCCTTCCACGCCCTGATGACAAGGCCTTCGAAAGTCTTGAGCCTTTTGCACTGGACTCGATGAATATGGCTGAATGGTTGCGTTACATTTTTGTGCCACAGCTTCGCACCCTATTGGGTGAAAACAGGCCGTTACCATCAAACTGCAGTGTGACGCCTGCTGCCCAGGTCTATTTGCCTGATATGTCAGAAGGGGCGAAATTGCCTGTATTGATGGTACTTCAGGAAATAGATGAATTGCTCAGTACTGAGGGTGGTCAACAGCAGGATCCGAAAGCGTTACACTGATCCTTGTCGGCTTCCAGCAAGCAACGTCTGGATTGCTATCCACCAAGAGGAGGGCAACACTAGCCCTCTTCATTAAATCAGGCAGTATAGCAATATGAAGAAATAGCTGGCCACGGTGTCAGTGGCTTCCTGAGAGACTGCTGTTTGGTTCTTGCTTTGGTACAACCCTGCTCATTCACCTTTCGGAACATTGTGTTTTATGCGGCAACGCTCCCCTTCATCGTGTTAAAATCAGTTGTTCAGTACGGTTGTCATTTTATCGACAATATCCGTGAACACGCCAGTGCACCCCCACGAAAACAACTCTTTTGCCCGATCAATATCATTGACCGTCCACACATTGACACCATAACCGGCAGCGGATAATTTCGCGACAGTTTGGTGTGTCAGCCCATCATTCTCGACATGTGCAAAGGTCGCCCCGCAAAGCTCCAATACGGTCAACCAGTCACTTTGTAGTGTTGCCGTTTCAAAGAGGACGCCTATGGCATACGCAGGGGCTCTTTCATGAAATGCCATCAGAATGGGTTGCGAGAATGAGGAGACGATCACCTGGCACTGCGGTGAAAGGCGACCAAGTTCTTTAATGATTGTGTTGATCAACCGGATGGTTTGCCTGGCACCCTGCTCGTTTTGCTTGATCTCCAGATTAAGATTCAGCTCATGTTCGTTAATGAAGTCAATCAGCTGATGCAGGGTAGGGATACGTTCATCCGCAAATGTTTCGTCAAACCAGCGGCCTGCATCGATAGAGTCTAGATCGGCTTGCTGAAGGGGGTAGAAAGAACCTTTGCGATTCGTTGTACGGTCAAGCGTTGAGTCATGAATGATGATTGGTGTACCGTCGGCGATGATATCAACATCTGTTTCTATCCATTTACCGCCGGCTTGAACTGTTGACTGGAAGGCAGCTAATGTATTTTCAGGAGCGCGAGTAGGCAAACCGCGATGTGCGAAAACGGTTTGGTTCAAGGCGGGTATATTAAGAGTGGGTTCGTGTACCGACACAACACAGTCCTTTCATTGGAGGAGTGGGATACATTGATGCATAGGGATTGTGCCTCTCTAGCCTAGCAACAAAAAAGGCCTCGTGTTAGTGATTTTGTTGCAGAGTCAGGAAGAGTTTTTGCATGCTCTTCATGTTTGAGGGCTGTCGCAAGACTTCAATTCAAAAAGGGCAGAGCGGTTTCAACCTCTCTGCCCATATCCGATGAGTCATACGGTTCTGGAATGATGAATAACTATTATACGGTCAGTTTAGAAGCGCCAGGTCAGACCTGTCATGAAGACAATGGGGTTAACCTTCAGTCGTTTACTGGTCAAGGAGGCGCCATCCTGATTGACGCGCAGGTCCGGTTTGCTGTCCAGATACCAGATGGCTGCGTTAACCCCCAAGTGTTTGGTCAACATGTAATCCACCCCGGCTTGTGCTGCCCATCCCCATGTGTTTTTCAGATGTGCGCTATAGCCCCCGGCGAGGTGAGTGCTGGAATAGATGCTATAAGTGGCACCTGCACCCACGTATGGCTGTACCTGTGAATCAGTACCGCCTAACGGGTAATACTGTGCGGTGAGGGTCGGTGGAAGAACGCGAGTGCTGCCGTGCGTTACTTTAGTAGCGCCAATTTTTACGTTGTAATCGCTTTTGAAACTGCTGGGAGCGGCCAACAACTCGACGCCGATTTGGTTGGTCACTCGATAGCCCAGGGTAAAACCGAAGCCATGGTCGTTTTGAGGGCGCTGAATGCGTGCGCCGGTCAATTTACCATTCAGATTGGTATGACCACCCATGGGGTGAACATAGGTAAGACCGCCACGCACCCAAAAATCACCGGCGCCATAGGCAAAAGCATTAACGGAGGCCAGCGAGCAGGCAACGGTAGCGAGAGAAAGACCTAATGTTTTTAGTTTCATGACGAAATTGTCCGCTATTTTCGATCCAGTGTGATAGACGTCAGGCGTCGAGAAGCCTTCCCTTGAAAAACTTCATGGTATTAACCTTAAAGTATGTGTGGTTATTTGACGATGTGGCAGGTTGCCGCATTCTCCAAAAGTTGTATGCGAAAACAGGGTGAACCTCTTGTAATACACTCGAGGCATACAATGCTTTATGGTTTCCAAAAGCCTGATGAAAAGTGATAGGGGGTATCACGGAGATATCGAGAAAAGTTCAAGGGTGAGCGCAGTAAAAGATGACAGAGGGAAACGTTGGCGGTTGATTCGTTGCACGTTGAATATAGTACGTTGAATATAATTTCATGAGGGGGATAAAAGAAAACCCTATCCGAAGACAGGGTTTTCAAGTCAACTACTCGTTCATTTCAACGAGAATCAGCTGGTGATTTTGCGGTAGATGAACAGAACTACCAAAGCACCGATGATTGCGATGACGAAGCTACCGAAGTTGAAACCGGTTACAGAACCAAAACCGATCAAACGACCGATGAAACCACCGACAACAGCCCCTACGATACCGAGGATGATAGTCACGATAAAACCACCGCCGTCATTGCCAGGCATGATCCACTTGGCAATTACACCTGCGATGAGGCCGAAAATAATCCATGAAAGGATTCCCATGATGTGCTCCTTGACTCTTTAATTGAGTGATTCGTTATTACCCCTTGATTGTAGTATATTTTTGCCCAATGAAAGAATAGTCTTTATGGGTTATTTTATGCTATTGGGTAACCAACCGTAACAGAATCACGGTTTGTATGTGCCTTAAGCGCGTTAAGATAACTTTAACTTGTTGAAAGACAGCATGATTTATGGAACAAATGTGCGTGAACGCTCGCACTCGCTGGTTTAGGCCATGTACCTTCACATTTACAGGTTTATAATGAGTCGAAAAGAGGTGGCTCTCATTCCTGTGTAGGGTGATGATCTGTTTTAAAAATGAATAATTGCATGTATCAACCAAAAGAGCTGGCACCTTGACGCGATGAAGCGTATCCTCCACAAAGGATTACAGGGGGTCATGGGCTGTTTCTTCGATGATCGTTATTCGGAAGCGCCCACATCTATTGTATGGGCCCCATTTTATTGGCTACCTGTAGAGCCCAGTTGTGGCGGAGTGTCGGTTTTCTACTCTCATGCAATAGAAATGGCCTACCATGTATAATCAGTCGTATATGTATAGCGTGCTAATCTGAATGTTGTATATATTTGCCCTGAAGTTTAATTGGTATTGGTAAAAAGTATCTGTACATCGGATATGATGAGTTTGATAGCCAATCAGTTTTTTAGTTTTTCACATATATGTGATGAATAATATTGTGATGAATAGTATTATGATAAATAGTATTCTTCGTTGCCTTTGTTATGGACTGTCGTATGAGTCGCGCTGATCAGGTGAATCGGAACATGTTTTTCGTTCCTCTTCCTGTGTACTTTAGGCCAGTTAATGTCCAGCTTCATGGTAATGTATCAGCGTCAATGCCTGAGGATATACAACGTAGCCTTTGGCATCGTTAATACATGTGTCCTCAATGAATGTGTGAATGATCAAAGTTATAACCAGAAGTTGGCAACCAGTACCTGCTCGTATTCTTATGGTCTGGTATTCATTTCAGAGTCAATTATATGAATATTGTCTGGAAGTTTGGTAGCTTGTCTGAATGATCCTAAAGTAATAGCGTATAAATAGCGTTAGTAAGTAAATAGTCGTAATTAAATATAAGTAATATGAAATTTGGCTATTGAATAGCATGTCTGATTTCATAGTTATTCGTTACAAAAAAGTAAATAAATTTATTTGATGGAATAATAATGTATGCCTCGTGAAAGTTCTCTTTCGATCAAGGACAAATGGGCGCTTGAGGCCCAGTTGGGCGAGATGCTTCGTGGTTTGGATACTACTGCGTCATTAAAAAAGGATGAAGGCTTCAAAAAGCGGCTGGATATACTCATTAATGAGTATGGTCTGGAGCGACAGGATGTCGTGGACATTCTGCTCTGCATACAAAAATTTGCCAGTGATACTATGCTATCTGTGTAGCAAGTCGCGTAACAAGTATTGAATCTGCCTGTTCGAAGTGGGTTTAACGATTTATTTTTTGATGTGGGTACTTTCTAGCCCTGCGTTATTAATGCAGGACTTTCATTACTGAGTACTATTTTTTTTCGCCCCCATTACACCTCAGCGCTTGTCATGTGAATTTCCTTTAGGGCTTGTCGTTTTCCTCGGCTGGCGCTTCGTTGAGTTGGCATTGTTCTTCTCCTGCCTGTCCCCTGTGTCACCTGCCTGAACAGGTGACATATCGAGACTTCGCGCTGTTCCCCATAGTAAGGTTTCAAACGTAAAAAAGCCTGCTGGCGATCCATACAGGGAAGGGGCCAGAGGCTTTTTCTGTCCCCCCGGTTGTACAGGGGGGGGAGGCCAGCAAGCGTTCAATTGGCTTAGTGGGTATCTGAGCCTGAACTATTCGCTTCGTTTTGTGAGACCTGATTCTGGGCGGCAGTGAGTTGTGCATAATCGGCAAGGATTTGAGCACTCTCATCCACTTCAGCCTGATTAATAGGTGAATTGGCATCGTCAGACCCTATGCTGTCGAGGGCATCGAAGTCATTGGTGCCTTCTTTCAGCGGTTTCAGATGCAGTGCCTTGCGACGTGCATTCTCAAGTTGAAGTTGAGCATCATTTTGCTGACGCATCTCTTTGCGACGTTGATCAATATTCAGACTGACAGACGTATCCTGTTTATCCAGACGATTGATCAGCTCGACTTCCTGTGTCAGATAGAGGAAATTGGGCTCGCGATTGATACGTTGATTATGGAGTTTCTGCAATTCAGGCAAATAAGCCTTTGGATCACCGTACATGCGATGCTGGGCAGCAGGGATGGTATCCCAGGGCATTGCATTCGGAAGAGAACTTTCACCTATTTCCTTGTCATTATAGAAAGAGGGGTAGCTGATATCCGGTGTTACACCATGATCCTGTGTACTGCCGCCAGAGATACGGTAGAACTTGGCGCGTGTCAGGCGTAGTTCACCATGTGTCAGATCACTCACGGTTTGAACCGAGCCTTTACCGAAGGAGCGTGAGCCAAGAATCAGGCCGCGTCCATAATCCTGAATTGCGCCAGCAAAGATTTCAGAAGCGGAAGCGGAAAGGCGGTTGACCATTACTGCCAACGGACCGCTCCATACCATGCTGGGGTGATCATTACCGTAGATCGATACATGGCCGCGTGCATCTCTTACCTGTACCGCAGGGCCTTGATCGACGAACAGGCCAATCATGGAAATTGCTTCCTGAAGAGCACCCCCGCCATTGTTACGAATATCCAGAATTAGACCCTGAATATTCTGTTTTTTCAGCTTTTCAATCTGCTCTGCAACGTCACGGGTAGAACTACGATAGTTGGCTGCTCCTGATTCATAGCCAGCGAAGTCGAGGTAGAAGGCAGGAATGGTGATCACACCGACGCGTTCTTTCTGACCATTGTGATCAATGTCAACAACACGGCCCTTGGCAGCCTGATCTTCCAGTTTTACCTGTTCACGCGTAATCGTGATCGTGCGAGTCTGGCTCGGATCGACGGAATGAGCCGGGATGATTTGCAAGCGAACGTCGGTGCCTTTCTTGCCGCGTACGAATTTGACTACGTCATCAATTCGCATTCCGGCAATGCTTTTGAGGGGTCCGCTATCCCCCTGGCCGACAGCGATGATTTTGTCGCCCACGTGGATCTTGCCACTGCGGGCCGCAGGGCCGCCAGGTACGAGGGAGGCTACCTTGACGTATTCATCCTGTGCCTGTAGCACTGCACCGATGCCATCCAGCGACAAACGCATCTGGATATCGAAGGATTCACTGTCTTCGGGTGACATATAAGCTGTATGGGGATCAACCGCATTGGTTTCAGCGCCCATGATCAGGCTCAACACATCATCCGTGTTGGTTTGCTTCAGGAGATTGAGCTGTTCCTTGAAACGCTGGATCAGTCGGGTCTTGATCTCTTTGTCCGTCAGCTTGGGTTCAGTTATTTTCTGAATCAGCGCGGCATTCAACAAACGTTTTTGCCAGATGTCGTTCAGGCTATCGAAGCTGGATGCCCAGCTGGGAACTGCATTTTTGATTGGCAGCCGTTCATCTGTATTGAAGTTGAAGGGTTCCGGTTTTTGCAGTTGAGTGATCAACCACTCCAAACGTTCCTGTACCCTCGACTGGAACAGGTTATAGAAGTTATAGGGACTGGTAAGCTGCCCAGAGGAAACAACTTGTGCAAAGTTGTTTCTGAGCCACTGATATTTGCCTACGTCTGCTGCCGTCAGATAAAGATGCTGCGGATCAAGCGATTTGACCAATAGATCGAAGGCCTTGTTGGACCATGCCTTGTCAAAATTGATATGAACATAACTGCCCAGGCGAATGGATTGAGTCACTTCCTGAGAGGCTAGCGAATCGTCTGCATTGGGGGTGACTGTGGCCAGCGCAGGGGTAGCTAAAGTAGTGCACAAGGCCAGAGCAATAGCACTTGAAGCAGTAATAAACGGCCTCATCAAGGATGACTCCCGATTTTATTAATCTTGAAAGTTCAGAAAAACAGCCCTGTGCATGTCGTCATGCCATAGACTATCCATCAACGGGTTTCCAGCAGTTTAACAGGCCTTTAAGGTGTATAGTCAATCGTCATATGCCTTTTTTGTCGGCATAATACATGCAGGCAATAGCATTGAAGGTTGCTGGAAGAAGATTGACACTACCTTAAAGGCGTCTTTTTTTCATGGTGCGCGATATTGAAGATGGCGACGTTTACATGAGCGTTGCCAAGGCTGAAATTTGTCTGGGCAGGGACTGTTCTCATGAATTCTTGTTTAACATGCCAAGTCATTTGATAACCATGATAGTCAAAAGATACGTTGGGAAACAATGTTTTCAAACATCTTTTCCAATAAAAAGTATATCGCCAGTGGAGATTCACTCCTTCTTCATGGTTCCCTTTTCGTTATTCATCTTTATTGCTGCCAATCTATAAACCACTTCATAGGCAAAAACGAGAGAACTTTATGTCTTCCTCAGCAGTATTACATCGCCTCTTTTCTTTCCTGAATGCTTCTCCCACCCCCTGGCATGCCGTGGAGGTAATGGCCCAACGGCTGAGTGAGAACGGTTTTACTCGCTTGAATGAAGGGGAGTCGTGGTCACTTTCAGCGGGCGAGAGCTATTATGTCACACGTGGCGATGGCGCCTTGATTGCTTTCCGCCTGCCGATGAAGGATCTGACGGATTTCCGCATGATGGGTGCCCATACGGACTCCCCACAGTTGCGCCTGAAGCCCAATGCATTGATCAATTCGCGTGATTGGTGGCAATTGGGTATCCAGGTATATGGTGGCGCGCTGTTAAACCCCTGGTTTGATCGTGATCTCGGGTTGGCTGGCCGTGTGCATTTGCGCCGAAACGGGCGTATCGAATCTCTGTTGATCGATACCAAACGTCCCATAGCGGTGATTCCCAACCTGGCCATTCACATGGACAGGGAAGCGAATAGTGGGCGCAAGATCAACCCTCAGACCCAAATGGCGCCTATTCTGGCCTCTATTGAAGAAGAGGTGGGGGAGGATGTCCATACCTTCATCAAAACCTTGATTGAACAACAGTATGGTGCAACGGAAGGGGATGTACTGGATTTCGAGTTGGGCTTTTATGATACCCAGCAAGCAGCATTGATCGGTTTCAGGGAAGAACTCTACAGCAGCGCGCGTCTGGATAACCTGTTGTCCTGCTTTTGTGCGCTTGAAGCGCTCCTGGAGGCTGATGGCACGCAGGGAACCATGCTTGTAGCCAATGACCATGAGGAAGTCGGTAGCGCGAGTGTCAGTGGTGCACAGGGTACTTTCCTTGCGGACGTGCTTGCCCGTTTGAGTGAACAGAAAGGCGTGGGCGCACAGCGAGCTGCTCAGGCCAATGGTGCTGAAGAGACGCGAGTACGCCTGATACAACATTCGCGCCTCATTTCTTGTGACAATGCGCATGCGTTACATCCCAATTTTGCCGACAAGCATGATGCGTCCCACGGGCCTCGCTTGAATGGTGGGCCGGTTATCAAGACCAATGCTAACCAACGTTATGCCACCAGCAGCCAAACCGCCGCACTATTCCGTGATATCTGTCAGCAGAATGATGTCCCCGTACAGGACTTCGTCACGCGTTCGGATATGGGTTGTGGCAGTACCATTGGGCCTATTACGGCAACACAGTTGGGTATTCCCACACTGGATATCGGTTTGGCTCAGTGGGCCATGCACTCTATTCGTGAAACAGCGGGGAGCAAGGACCCTGAGTTCATGATCAAGGCCTTGGTAGGCTTCTGTAATCGTGAGGATATTCAGTAGGTAACGTATAAGGGAAGTCTGATGATACGGCTACTAAAATGTCAGTTTCCAACCCGGTATTGTGAAAGATATCGACTGGCAGAAAGAGAGCGGTTGAGCAATATCTCATGAAAGATAACGGCTGAAAGGCATTGGGCGTATCGGTCAAGGTTCTGGTACGCCTTCTGTTCGTGGATTATTCAAAAATCATCAGACGGTCGAAGGCAAAATATCGGCGGCCTCACCGGTAGTTCGTATTCAATCTGGACATCCACGTAAAGGTATACTGTATCCAGGGTATGGATATCGATAAGTAGAATAAGAGTAGTTGAAAACAGAGGAATAGGAATAGGAATAGTTGCAGAGAGGCATTGTAGAACAACAGGTGGGATCGAAGTGGTGGCTACGCCCTGATTTGAACAGGGGACCCCATCATTATGAGTGATGTGCTCTAACCAGCTGAGCTACGTAGCCCTTCGATGGGTGCGTATCTTACTGATCATGCTGAAAATGTCAACCATAAAAATATAAAAGACGAAAAATCATCGAGTTGCTGCTATTTCTACGCGCCCGCTATATAGGGTTGCTTGCGAAAGGAAGCTGGCAAAATTGATCGATAAGAAGAATGATGTTTCTTTCCGGTCGATAAAATACTCTCATTGATCGTTAAAAAGCTCGGCAAATATACCGAGCTTTTTCTCTGATCGGATAGGATCAAACAGGATAGTTAGATGCTGTAGGCCTGCAAAGATATCTAGAACACCATACGCAAAATAATAAAGAGGATAAAGGAGAGGAGTATTGTAGCGGGTAGCGTCATGATCCATGCCAGTATCATATTGCGAATGGTTGCCCATTGCAGGCCGGAACCATTGGCGGACATGGACCCCGCAATAGCGGATGAAAGTACATGGGTCGTAGAGGCAGGGAGCCCAAGGTGATCAGCCGCTCCGATGGTGGCCATGGTCACCGTTTGCGCAGCGACCCCTTGTCCATAATTCAGATTGTCTTTGCCGATTTTCTCACCAATGGTTGTCACGACCCGTTTCCAGCCAACCATGGTACCGAGCCCCAGAGCCAGTGCAACCGCCACTTTTACCCATGAAGGAATGTATTGGGTGCTCCGATTGACGGCTGCCTGGTAGGCATCCACGGCTTGCCGGTCCTGTGGCGAAATGGCAAGCACACGGCCTTCTTCGATCAGATGAAGGGCCTCTCCCGTAAGATACAAGCGTGTACGGATCTGAGCGACTTCCTCGTGGGGAATTTCACTAAAGCTATGATAACGGGCCAGCTCATCACTTGTACTACGCAGGTACTCGGCCAGTGCAGGTGTGGCCTGTATATCCCAGCTATGGTTTTTAATCGTCTCTGTAACCACTTTCTGAGGTGAATCGATAGTGGTGGGTGGGTATGGATACTGTTCCAGCATCTGTGCAACGTGGTTGGATGCCTGTTGGAGTTCGACAAGATCCTGAGTGTGGGAATCCGGGTTCAGGGAAAAGGCAGCCGGTACCAGTCCAATTAGAATCAACATGATGAGCCCCATCCCTTTTTGCCCGTCATTCGACCCGTGGGCAAAACTGACCCCTGTACATGTCAGTATCAGGAGACCCCGAATATAGCCGGGTGGTTTCTCATCAGGCTGCGCCACCTTGTTCAGTGAAGGCGCCCGGATGAAGACTTTCATGACAATCAACAACAGGGCAGCGGCAATAAATCCGATGATAGGGGAGAAGAGCAGCGACAAACCGATCTTTTCAGCCTGGCCCCAATCGATACCATGGATGGAAGCACGCCCGGTTTCCAGAAAATTATTGGCAAGTCCCACTCCGAGTATGGAGCCAACCAGGGTGTGAGAACTGGAATTGGGCAAGCCAAAATACCAGGTACCGATATTCCAACTGATGGCAGCCAGTAATAGCGCAAAAACCATGGCAAGGCCGGCACCGGTACCGACCTGGGTAATCAGTTCGACAGGCAATAGCGCAATAATACCGTAGGCGACAGTTCCAGTTGCCACCAGAGCACCGAAAAAGTTAAAGAGTCCAGACCAGAGCACTGCTGCCTGCGGTGGCATGGAACGGGTGTAAATGACGGTGGCGACTGCATTGGCAGTATCATGAAATCCGTTGGCAAATTCGAAGCCAAAGGCGATCAGAAGTGCAGCGCACAGGGTGATCCAGGGAATGGCAGGAATACCATCGAGATCAATACCCAGGCAATAAAATATATAACAAAGGCCTGCCAGTATCATGCCCCCCATAAGCAGGGCCGTGGGCAGTTTCGAGAAGCCTCTCTTGGAACGCTGTGCTACTTCTGTGACGTTGACAGAGGGTTCCGGAGGGGGAGGCATGGACATAAGCAAGGATTCCGAGCGGACAACATGTGATTCAAGGTGCGCGGCAAGCGTATTACTTCAAGATGACAGTAATGTGACAATTTGTGTCATATTGCCATAAATCTGCTCTTCCTGAAACGGCTATCAATCAGCGAAGAATAGGTACATCAATTTCAAGAGCACTTTATAACTGGAAAAACCACGTGAGAAAAGCCCCGGAATACAGAGGCCAGCCGTCTTTTTGAAGGGAGGTATGTGAAATCGGATAGCACGAAAAATGTACAAAGGATCGCAAAAAGAAATGCCTACTTTATGGCGTATAGCTGACACATATACCGTTGACCTGCCTTTTTGGCCTGGAAAATTGCCTCGTCTCTTTCTTTGCGTGGTTTGGACACAATTATTATACATAAGGCTATAGATGAAAACGCAACTTGGTGTAATAATCCGCCGCGGCGTTTCATGGGCAATATGCCTTGTGGTTACGCCCATACTCGTTCGGTCATATATCGATGCAAAGGCTTGTGTCGGTATGGCCGTTCCTTCTTCATAATGTGGATAACTGTTCGGTCAGCAATATTACTGGCTGAAGCCTTGTACGTCTGGAACCTGGAACAATGTACTGTTTGAACATCGTACTGTTTGAGTAGTGTAATGGTTAAAGTAGTGTATCGGTTAAAATAGTGTATTGGCCAAAACAGTGCATTGATTAACACAGTGCCTTGGTTAAAACAGTATATCGCCTGTTATCCCGCCTGATTGGGCATGGTTTCCAATCTCACCATAACGATAGTGGAATATGGAATGACCTCATCGACCTCCTATTCGAATCGGCAGGCCTGGCTGCGTGTTGGTTTGTTGGCGCTGGCTGCCTTTATTTTCAATACTACCGAATTCATGCCGGTAGGATTGCTGAATGACATCAGTATCAGCTTTAATCTTCCTGTGCATGAAATCGGGTTGATGCTGACTATATATGCCTGGGTAGTCGCGGTGTTTTCTCTACCTGCCATGTTGCTTACTCGCAAGATGGAGCGTCGACGCCTGCTCAGTGTGGTATTTGTCATCTTTATTATCAGCCATATTCTCTCTTCAGTGAGCTGGAGTTACCCCGTACTGGTCGTCAGTCGTATCGGTATTGCATTGGCGCACTCGATTTTCTGGTCCATCACGGCATCGTTAGCGGTGCGTATTGGCCCGCCGGGGAAAGAGCACAAATCGCTTGCGCTTCTGGCGACAGGAACGGTGCTGGCAATGGTACTGGGTGTCCCACTGGGTCGCATTATCGGTAACGCGTTTGGGTGGCGGCTTACTTTCTCATTGGTCGCCATGGCGGCTACCATGATACTGCTGGTGCTTGGGCGTTCACTGCCCTTGTTGCCCAGCGAGAACGCAGGGTCATTTTCCAGCCTTCCCACGTTGTTGAAGCGACCTTTGCTGCTCACTTTCTATGCCCTGACGCTACTGATGGTCACCGGTCATTTCATGGCGTATAGCTATATTGATCCATTCTCTATAGAAGTGGCGCACCTTTCCAGCATGATGGTCACAGGACTATTGTTGGCATTTGGTATTACTGGAATCGTGGGCTCGTTGCTGTTCAGTCGCTTGGGGGGGAAATTCCCCAGGACCTTTATGTTCGCGACTGTAGCTGTCATGACCCTTTGTCTTTTTCTGCTACTGCCAGTTGCACACAGTCATGAAATGCTCATGGTATTGGTGGCGATCTGGGGGGCTTCCATCATGTGCCTTGGGTTAAGTCTGCAGGCACGTATCCTGGAACAGGCAAGCGATGCAACGGATGTGGGGATGGCCGTTTATTCCAGCCTTTACAACGTGGGTATTGGAGGAGGGGCCCTGTTGGGCAGTATCGTCATCAGCCATCAACAGTTGAGCCTTGTGGGTATTTACGGCGGTGGTTTGGCTCTGGTCGGTACTTTGCTTTATGGCGCCGTTGCAGGGCGTTCCTTGATGAGTAAGCGAATCCGGCATAATGGGGCCTGATGGCACGGCTCTTGATCATTCTGGGAAGCCGAAGCATGTGGGGCGGCTGGATGCCGGATTGTTCTTGTGACTTCAATGTGATGAAGCCCGCCTGGTGCCCATGTCATGGCCATGGAAGGGTCTGAATGATACATGATAAAGAGAGGGGCTGATGGTGTCATGACCGTCAGCCCCTCTCTTTATGGTTTGCTCGTGCTTTGCGAAGCTAACCAGCGCTTGTTTCTACCCAAGCGCTGAGTCATTACTCAAGAAGCAGTCTCACAGGCGCCTTTTGAAAGGGCGCTATACATTGAAGCGGAAGTGAACAACATCACCATCCTGAACAATGTAGCTCTTGCCTTCGAGTCTCCATTTGCCTGCGTCCTTGGCACCTGCTTCGCCCTTGTAGGTGATAAAGTCTTCGTAGCTGATCACCTCGGCACGAATAAAGCCCTTTTCGAAATCGGTATGAATAACGCCTGCTGCCTGCGGTGCCGTGGCCCCGACAGGGGTTGTCCAGGCTCTGACTTCCTGTACACCGGCTGTAAAATAGGTTTGCAGGCCAAGCAGTGAATAACCGGCGCGGATGACACGATCAAGCCCCGGTTCTTTCATCCCCAGCTCTTCCAGAAACATGGCTTTTTCTTCGCCATCATCCAGTTCGGCAATTTCAGCTTCCAGTTTGTTGCAGACAACGACGACAACGGCGTTTTCCTGTTCGGCAATCTTGCGAACGATATCCAGATAAGGATTGTTTTCGAAGCCATCTTCATCGACATTGGCAATATACATGGTGGGTTTCAGCGTTAGGAAACCATAGCCACGCAACAATACTTTTTCATCATCATCCAGCCCGAAGGAACGAAGTGGATTCCCTTCTGCCAAGTGAGGCTGAATTTTTTCCAATACCGCTTTGGTTGCGATAGCTTCTTTATCGCCGCCCTTGGCAACGCGCGTCAAACGTTGGATGCCACGATCAACACTGTCCAGATCAGCAAGCGCCAATTCGATATTGATGGTTTCGATATCGGCCTGAGGGTCAACCTGATTGGCGACATGGATCACATTCTCATCATCGAAACAACGTACCACATGGGCGATTGCGTCTGTCTCACGGATATTCGCGAGAAACTGGTTACCCAACCCTTCCCCCTTGGAGGCACCCGCCACAAGGCCTGCAATATCCACGAACTCCATCGTGGTGGGGACGACTCTTTGCGGTTTGACAATCTCGGACAACGCATCCAGACGGGGATCAGGCATTGGTACAATACCTGTATTGGGTTCGATGGTGCAGAAGGGAAAGTTTTCTGCATCGATGCCTGATTTTGTCAGTGCATTGAATAGCGTTGATTTACCCACGTTCGGCAAACCGACAATGCCGCAATTAAAGCCCATAGTGTTGTCCTGAAACCTTAAGGATGAGGGAGGAGGCTCCTGTAAGAGTGTGTTTGAGCAAGCACTGGCATTGTAAGGGCCCGCATACTGAAAAACACCCCAAGTGGAGACTCATCTTGTCATGAATGATTGCCATGTAGACTGAGCGTGGCTCTTGGCGGTAAGCACATGGAGTGTGCTGCTTGGTTTATACCTCATCGCCTTGGCGAGAACTGTTGCCATAACGATAGCCACTGAGTATCGCCAGCTTTTGTACACATGACTCTGATTCGGCATAGTCTAACCGATCATGAGGGCGCTGTGCAGATTGCGGACGTTTATATATCAGAAATGGAGGCTATGTAGATGGCTCATTGCCTTGTTCCATTCTCCATCAAGAGCCAGGGGTAGGTCATCTAGAGCGGCAGCTATCGCGTTATCAATTGCAATTCGATCTGACTTGCCGGGAGTCCCCAGCACATAGTTGACAACCTTGGCAGCGTCACCCGGGTGCCCAATGCCTACCCGCAAACGATAAAAATCACGGTTATTACCCAGTGCACTGATGATGTCACGTAATCCATTATGTCCACCGTGACCGCCGCTCTTTTTGAAGCGAATTTCCCCGGGTGCGATATCCAGTTCATCATGCGCAACCAGAATTTCTTCTGGGGCCAGTTTATAAAAACGTGCCAGCGCAGCAACGGCCTGACCACTTCTATTCATGAACGTAGTGGGTATCAGTAGATGAATGTCCCGGCCGCCGAGATGTACTTTGGCGTATTCACCGAGGAATTTTTTCTCTGCACGCAAGGGCTGATTATTGCGCCGAGAGAGTTCTTCTACGAACCATGCGCCCGCATTGTGTCGAGTCTCTGCGTACTCGCTACCGGGGTTGGCCAGTCCAACAATGGCTTTAATGGAAGAGGACATGGGTTAACACCATAATGAAAATTCGGAAGGATGGGGCTGAAAAGGGGAGCAAGTGTGACAAAGCATGAATACACGAGATTTTGTTTCAGGCGATGCCAAGTCCCATGTTATCGGATGATTTCGGGGACACCTAATCAAAAGGATATCCGTTTGGTTGCATACACTTGGATGGAATGACGCACCCGCCTGAAGACCTGTCTTGAAATACCCGGTCTCCGCTTGTGTTTCTACCATAAAATAACCCCCCGAGCATCCTGGACGCTCGGGGGGCCATAAAGACGAATTACTCTTCTTCGTCTTTGCTTTCGCCTTCGTCAGAGGCCGCTTCATCGTCCGCTGCTTCTTCGTCTTCGTCAGACTCGGATTCAACTGTCGGATGAGAAACGGTGACAACCGCTGCGTCAGCATCTTCGTCATCTTCGACGTGTGCCAGAGCAGTCAGTGTAACGCCAGCGGGTACTTTGATGTCAGACAAGTGCAGAGACTCACCCAGACCCAGCTCAGCAACGTCGAGCTCGAGGTATTCAGGCAGATCTTTCGGCAGCGCGCTGATTTCCACTTCGTTCAACAGAACGTTGAGGATACCGCCTTCGTCTTTAACACCTTTGGCTTCTTCTGCATTGTTGAAGTGCAGCTGAATGTTCAGGGTGATTTCTTCGTTCGCATTGATGCGTTGGAAGTCAGCGTGAGTGATCAGCTCCTTGAAAGGATGGCGCTGAAGATCACGGATGATAACCTGCTCAACCTTTCCACCTTCGATGTCGAGTTTCACGACGGAAGAGAAGAAAGCATCATCGCTGATCGCCTTGTAGAATGCAGGCTTGTCGATAGCGATGGGGAGAGGCTCGGCATCACCACCATAAATGATACCAGCAACACGTTCGTTCGCACGGCGCAGGCGGCGGCTCGCACCTTTCCCCAGCTCCGTACGCACAATTGCAGAAAGAGTATAATCGTGCTTCATGTTAATTCCTTTATGTGCACTTTAGCGTGCATTCGTTAAGTAAAGCGGAGTACTTCAGGATACAAACCGCGACCAGATCGTATCCTTTCCGCCAGAAAACGAAGTTCGTGAACTTCGTATGACTGTCGCAGGATGCGCCACTGGGAAACCTCAGTGGAACATCGCGCTAACAGATTCTTCATTGCTGACGCGGCGAATTGCTTCAGCAATCAGGCCAGCGACTGTCAACTGGCGAATCTTGCCAGATTGGCTGGCTGCTTCCGACAGGGGAATGGTATCTGTAATGACCAGTTCATCCAGTACGGAATCATTGATATTGTCGACCGCAGGGCCTGACAGAATGGGGTGTGTGGCGTAGGCAACTACCCGTGCCGCCCCATGTTTTTTCAGTGCTTCAGCGGCCTTGCACAAGGTACCCGCCGTATCCACCATGTCATCGACCAGAATACAGGTGCGATCCTTCACCTCACCGATGATGTGCATTACCTGTGCGGTATTGGCGCGCGGGCGACGCTTGTCGATGATCGCCAGTTCGACATCCAGCTGCTTGGCGACTGCACGGGCACGAACCACACCGCCGATGTCAGGGGAGACAACAATAACATCGTCGTAATTCTGACGCTCAATATCATCCAACAGAATGGGGGAGCCGTAAACGTTGTCCACCGGGACATCAAAGAAGCCCTGAATCTGGTCGGCATGAAGGTCCATTGTCATTACACGGTCCACACCGGCTTTTACCATCATGTCCGAGACAACCCTCGCTGAAATCGGTACACGAGCGGAACGGATACGGCGATCCTGACGTGCATAGCCGAAATAGGGTACTACGGCAGTAATACGCGTGGCAGACGCACGACGCAGTGCATCTACCATCAGGATGAGCTCCATCAGATTGTCATTGGTGGGTTCGCAGGTGGACTGGAGAATGAAGACATCCTTGCCGCGGACGTTTTCATTGATCTCTACAGTGATCTCACCATCGCTGAATTGACCTACAGTGGCATGGCCAAGGCGATTATCCAGGGCCTCTGCGACCTTGCGAGCCAATTCGGGGTGAGCATTACCAGCGAAAACCATTAATTTGGACACGACACAGCTACCTTTTAATGCTGGAAAGAGTCTTGTTGCATGCTGAAACGATCAGGCATCGTGCTTTGGGGTTTGCTTCTATCAGGGGCCTTGCCTGCAAGGAACATACCCGTTGGATTTCCCGGGGCGCCACTATGACAGTGCGTTACCACTTTTGGAAAAGACCAATGATCACGATGCCAAAAATTATATCAACATCGATGGCAATATGGATGAGTAAATCGCCGTTCGATGGGAGTAAAGCAACGGTTTTGCTTCTGCCGGCATGTTTGTATTGGCTGTTCAGCAATCGATGTTTCAGAAGAACGGAACGAAGGGTAGGGAAGAAGAGTGGATATGTATACTGTTGAGGCCAGTGGATAGATACATTATTCGGCGATGATCTTGATTAAATGGCTGGGGTACCAGGATTCGAACCTGGGAATGCCGGTACCAGAAACCGGTGCCTTACCACTTGGCGATACCCCAACATGATCATCGATATAAAAACAATAATATCGACTTGGCTACAACAACCGACCCACCTGCCTAACCTTTGCCATGTTCAGGCTCTGTCAGTAGGAGATATACCTGTTAACAGGATATACCGGAATGACCGAGCATGTACAAAAGCCCAACTCCTGCGGTAGTCAGCAAAAGGTGGAAGCGCCGGAGAGCAAGGTTGGTTGCCCTTGACTCGGCGCGTACTATACGGAGTATTGGAAAGCGGGTCAAGTCCTCGTGTTGAGTGGTCAGCTACTCGTGTGATTGGGCTGCCATTGGGTGATGACAAAAATGACGGTGATATCACCATATGTCAGCTTCAAGCGTCCGGGTAACCAATAGGTGCCGGCGTAGCTCCATTGCTCATAATGGATGGTCCAGCCATTCTGTTGCAACGTTTGGGGGAAACCGAGCCGGTCATGGGTAAAGTGACTGGGGGAATCCGGGGTTGCTTCACCCTTGATCCAGCTATTCAACGCGGACACGGGAAGTGACCAACCCAATTGCTGTTCCATCAGGTCTTCAGCTGTCGGTGCATTGAATGTGCCGTTGCTATTCTGTAGAGAGACATTTCCCGGCTGGCCGACCAATGTATTACGGCCCACGCCAAAGGGGCCTGAAACCATGATCAGATAGTGTTGGCGATTTTGGGTCCAGTCAAGATTGGCGCTACGGCTTTGTTGGGGTGAACGAAAACCGATTTTGCCGTTGATTTCCCACTGCTGTAGGCGCTCAAGGCGAGCCTGTTGCTGTTTCCACATACCGTGCTGTCGTGCAATGGAAGGTGTAGGAGGGGAAACGGCGCATCCCGCCAACAGTGAAAACGTTACGATCGCGAGAAGTGTATAAATGCGCAGACTGTACCGGCGAAGCGGATGGCTGCAAGTTGTCATGGTGTGTGTCATCGCGTGACAGCTCCTTTTGCGAGCGATGAAGAGGATTGAGCGGAAACAAGCCACGGATTTTGCTGTATCAACTGGCTAAGTTCCGGATGGCTGGCGAGTTGCGTCATGCCCCTCGTGGCCACTTTCTGGGCTTCCTGTTTTTGCCCCAGCATCAGCAGGATCGAGATGAGATGCGAAGCAATTTCGTCTTCCTGATCCTGTTTATAGGCCAGCAATTCCCAATGCAAGGCCTGGTGAGGCTGGTTCATTTTGGCATAAGTCCAAGCCAGGCTATCCATAATGGCCGCATTGTTGGGTGCGACCTGATTGGCTTTGGTTAACATTGACAGCGCTTCGGGATAGCGGTGTGTAAAAAGAGTGAGTGTATAGCCATAGGTATTCAGTACCTCTGCACTATTGGGGTGGCGTGACAACAATATTTTTAAATCGCGTTCTACTGCCGCAGGGCGTTTCTGCTGAATGTTGCGTTGTGCGCGTAGCATGAGCAGATTGTCATTGTGGGGTGCCATGGCTTGAATTTGCTGGTCCAGCAACTGGGTAGCCTGTGCACTTTCCTGCAGGTCATCGAGAAGGCTAATGCTGAGTACGGTGAGCGGGCCACGTTGGTTTGGGTAGTGAGCTCGTTGGTCCGCCAGATAGCTAACGGCCGCTTGTTCGCTTTGATGCGCTACCAATAATTCCGTTGCTCGTATGCGCGAAGGCATGAAATCAGAGCTATTCTGAGGGATAGACGTATAGCTGGAAACAGCGGTCTTCCATTGTTGCCGCTGTTCGGCAGCAGCCCCCATCAACAGGTGTGTTCTGGCAATAACACCAGCGGGTACGTTGCTGGATTTCAGGTTGGGCGTCAATAACTGTTCAGCGAGAGCGGGCTGTTGCGCTTCCAGAAAGAGTTGCCCCAGTTGGATTCTGAGTGAGGGTGGATTATTCGTTGAAGCAAGCAGTTCCTGCGCACTTTTGAAAGCATTGTCATTCTGCTTCAAGTCAAGCTGAAGCTGGACGATGGCAAAGATATATCTGGGTTGGTCCGGTGCCAATTCGTGCGCGTGCTGGATGGCAATCAACGCCTTTTCGGGCTGTTGAAGAGCCAACTGTATTTGGCTCTCGACCAACCAGGTGGCGGCCTCTTTAGGCCATTTTTCTTCAATTTTGTGGATATTGGTCAAGGCTGTTTGGGGGTGATTTTCACCCATGGTCACAATGGCGCTTGCCAACGTGGGTTGGAAACGATTCGGATGCTGTTTTGTGTAGTGGCTTAGCTGTTGAGCCAGTGGCGTAAGATTGGCATTGGCATCCAGTGCCTGGCTTATCAGACGAGCCAATTCAGGTGTCTGGCCTTGTTCATCCAGCCATAAGCCAATATCGAGTGCCTGATTCCACTGCTGCTGATAGGCGAAATGGTTCATCAGGACCGTGGCCATTGCAGGAGAAGGAGGATGCTTTTCAAGATTAATCGCAGGATGACTTTTCAGCCATTCGAGGGCAATGGCCTGGCTAACCCGCGGCGCGTTGGCGGAGCCCAGTGCCTCGGCTGCCTGATTCAGTAATAGCAGACTACCAGACTGTTTTGCAGCGCTCAGGTAACGAATGGCGGCGGCGGCATTTTGGCCGGATGCCAGCAATGCCTGTGCTTGAAGCAGACTTGTGACAGTTTGTGGCCCAAGATTTTCAACACGGCTCAGGTCGTTGGAGTAAGGGCTGGTCGCTGTTTTGGCGTTGGTATCTGCATAAGCGAGTGACGTTATGCCGCTGGACAGCACCCCTGCTGAAAGGGGGAGAGCAACAAGTAATGAAGAGAGCCTGCGAAATTTCATGGACACGCCTTATAAAAACGGTTGTTCCTGAAAGAAATCAGCTCTGCCAGGCTGCTAGCTGGTCAGATAGATCACTGGATTGATTGTAGGGCTAGCCGCGGCGAGCCATTGATTGTTTATATCAGAGTCCAGAAACGCCCCAGAGTTCCCATTCTGGCGGGCTGGGTGTCTCTATAATGACTCCGATCTCACGACAGTCTGAGAGCAGTCGATGCTCTCATGTCACATACTGTTATGTGGTTTGGCAATGTGTAGACGTCTTAAGCATGCGTGCGAAATGTAAAAAACCGCGGTTTTTTCAACAGGTAAGTTGTTATGAAAGACACTCATTGGAAACAACTACTGCCCCCTGACGTAGAAAAACAGGCTTCAATAGCAGAATGTGGCGATTCCGCTTTTCTTGCTCAATATCAAATCCTGGCTTTTTTACCGTACGGTTGTGATAGCTTCCAATATACCTGATGTCTCTGGGTTGTGGGGTGCTATCGTTGAAATTGCGTATTTGTTATATCTTTTCAAAGTGATTGATAGTTTTTTTTTATCGACGATTAGCTGTTTGATTATCTTTGTATAATGAATGGCGTTCTGCAACTCGCTGAAAAGGCACTGAATTTATTCCTTTCCATGCTGTTTTTATTACTGGTTGAACGCTTGTAACGGCGTGGTCGATTGTCGCATGACGTGTCTTTTGGCCCGCCTTTGCGGGTTTTTGATTGGTCGGTCAGTCCTGAATTGTGCTACCATTGAGTTAATCCATAAGTGCAGGTGAGCTGCACGTTTCCATTAATATCACTACCTTTAATGACGTCGCCATTCGTGAATCCTCCTATCGTCATTTTTATGATGGGCATGCGCATCAAAGACAGGGTTGATGCAACGAGATTCGGGGGACGCTCATTCAGACCCGTTTAGATGCTGCTCTGTTCCGCGGCTTTGGCATGATACGTGGCTGTTGTTTTCGTCATCAGGGGTAGTGTGCAGATGCATGAAAAAGATGGCTTATGACGCTTCTTACCCTTGGCATCAATCACCGTAGTGCTTCGCTGGATATTCGCGAGGCCTTGGCATTTTCTCCTGAACAGCTGGAAAGCGCTTACGCTGAACTCATCACGCTGGATGAAGTGGATGAGGGCGTAATTGTGTCTACCTGCAATCGAACGGAATTTTATCTGGGTGTCGATCATCTTACCGACGCCTCTGTAGCGCATATCCTTGCGTGGTGGGCGGATTTCCATGGTTATCCGCTGACGTCTCTTGAATCCTGTGTTTATCAATTTCGTGGTGAAGAGGCGGCGCGCCATTTGATGCGTGTCGCCTGTGGCATAGATTCCATGGTATTGGGTGAGCCGCAGATTCTTGGTCAGGTTAAATCCGGTTATCAGTTTGCTCAGCGTTTCGCTGCATTGGGTAGCACGCTGGACAAGCTTTTCCAGTACGCTTTTGCGACGGCCAAGCAGGTTCGTTCGCAGACCGGCATTGGTGAAAATCCTGTCTCGGTTGCCTATGCTGCAGTGCACCTTGCCGGTCGCATATTCGATGATCTTTCCCGTTCGCGTGCGCTTCTGATTGGCGCAGGTGAAACGATCGACCTCGTGGCACGCCATTTGAAAGAGGCCGGTATTCAGGGGCTTATTATTGCCAACCGTACGGTTTCCCGTGCTGAGCGCCTGGCGGCTGAAGTGGGAGGCGTAGCTGTCGGTCTGGATGAAGTCCCTCAGGCATTGTCATGTGCCGATATCGTGATTAGTTCGACGGCCAGCCCGTTGCCCGTCATGGGAAAGGGGGCGGTAGAAAGCGCGCTTAAGGCACGCAAGCATCGCCCGGTCTTTATGGTGGATATTGCTGTTCCCCGTGACATTGAGCCTGAAGTCGGTGATTTGGAAGACGTCTTCCTCTATACCGTTGATGATTTGAACGAAATTATCGACGAAAACCTGCGAAGCCGTGAAACCGCGGCGGCCAAAGCTGAAACCATGATCAATGCCCGTGTGGCTGAATGGCAGCATGAACGTCGTGAGCGGAGCGCCGGGGAGCTGATCCGTCGTCATCGGCGTCAGGCAGAAGCGTTGCGTCAGGCAGCGGAAGCCCATGCCCTTGCACAGCTTGATCGCGGCGATGACCCACATGAAGTGATTAAACGTCTTTCCAACCAGCTTACCAATAAATTGTTGCATGGAACGACCGCGCGTTTACGTATCGCTTCTGGCGCAAATCGTCAGGACATTATGTCTGTCGCTGAAGCCTTGTTGATCGATGGTGGTATGGATCATATCGAGGAAGCTGCGCGTGAGGCGGAAGCCACGGCCCAAAATCAAAAAGCCCGGCAAAGTCAAACCTCCGGGGTAGCCAATAACGCGGAATGTCCTTTCTCTCCTGCGGCGGCGTCTTCTACGGTTAATTATCACTAGATAGGCTTCCCCATTACCGGCATTGGGGCGAGTGATCCTGCCCCCATGCCTCTGGTCAAAGAAGGTGTGGAGTCTTCTGGCGGCAGTCGCCAAAAATAACCTTAAGCAGTTTTTTCCAATTTTCCGCGCGCCACCTCTTTCTCTTCTGTATTATATCCCCTTTCCTTTTATTGCCTGCCGCCGTGTGTTGCCACGGGGCAAGTGCCGAGTCTTTGTCATTACAGGCCCTATTATGAAGTCATCCTTGCGAGAACGTCTTGATCATACGGCAGACCGCTTCGAAGAGCTTTCAGCGCTCCTTTCCGAACCTGATGTGATTAGTGATCAGACGCGTTTTCGAGACTACTCGCGTGAATACTCGGAACTGGAAGAACTGGTCTCTGCCTGGCACCGCTATCTTTCATTGGAAGAGGAACGTGATGCTGCTGAAGTCATGTCGAACGACGCTGATGTTGATATGCGGGAAATGGCGACAGAAGAGTTGGCAGCACTCAGGCCAAAAATTGATGCGCTCGAAGAAGAGATCAAGCGTTTATTGATACCCAGGAACCCGGATGACGAACGGAGTGTCTTTCTGGAAGTGCGTGCGGGCACAGGTGGGGACGAAGCGGCTCTTTTCGCCGGAGACCTCTTCCGTATGTATTCGCGCTATGCTGAAAACCGGGGATGGCGTGTGGAACTGTTGAGTGCCAGTCATGGTGAGCAGGGCGGTTTCAAGGAAGTGATCGCGCGGGTCGAGGGGAAGGGTGTGTATGGCAAGCTTAAATTCGAATCCGGTGCGCACCGTGTTCAGCGCGTACCGGCTACCGAGTCCCAAGGGCGTGTCCACACCTCCGCCTGTACGGTTGCGATCATGCCTGAAGCTGATGAAGTCTCTGACATCGAGATCAATACCAATGATCTGCGTATTGATACATTCCGTTCGAGTGGGGCCGGTGGTCAGCACGTTAACACGACGGATTCGGCTATTCGAATTACCCACTTGCCGAGTGGTATGGTCGTCGAGTGTCAGGATGAACGTTCGCAACACAAGAACAAGGCCAAGGCGATGTCGCTGTTGGCTGCACGCCTGAAACAGGCAGCGGAAGAAGCCCACCATCAACAACAATCGGAAACACGCCGCTCGCTGGTGGGGTCCGGGGATCGTTCAGAACGTATCCGTACCTATAACTTCCCACAAGGGCGTATGACAGATCACCGCATTAATCTGACCCTCTACAAATTGACCGATATTCTGGAAGGGGACCTGGATTCAGTGGTGGACCCCTTGATTCAGGAACATCAGGCTGACGAACTGGCTGCCTTGCAGAATGATTGAGTGAGGGTGCCATGTCATTAACCGGTACAACTATAGATCCAACGGGAACTCCAACGATAGAAGCGGCACTTGCTCATGCTCGGCAACATCTGGTGATGGCTTTAGGTGTTCCTGTCGCTGACGCGGCACTGGATGCCGAGGTGCTGCTCGCTGCGCAATTGAATAAAAGCCGTAGCTGGCTCTATACATGGGGTGACAAGCCGTTGGAGGCTACGGATGTTGTGCCGTTTAACGAAATGATCGAACGCCGCGCCCAGGGTGTGCCGGTGGCTTATTTGATAGGGTATCGTGAATTTTTTGGGTTAACGCTTAAGGTTTCGAACGCGACGCTGATCCCCCGTGCCGATTCCGAATGTCTGGTAGAAAAGGCCCTGGCACTGGCAACTTCACCCCAAGGGCGAGCACTGGATTTAGGAACGGGTACAGGGGCTATCGCACTGGCCTTTGCGAGTCACAGGCCAGCGTGGCAAATCACGGCGACAGATCGTATTGAAGGTGCAGTCGCACTGGCAGCAGAAAATGCGGCCGCTTTGGGGTTGTCCAATGTGCGCTGTATACAAAGTGATTGGTTTTCCGCAGACGCATTGGCTGGGCAACGGTTCGATCTGATCTTGTCAAATCCCCCTTATATTGATGGTCAGGATCACCATTTGGATGAGGGGGATGTACGCTTTGAACCCCGCTCCGCACTTGTTGCTGAAGATGAAGGTTATGCTGATCTATTGACAATCATTCAGCAATCCATACACTTCGTGCGCCCCGGCGGATGGCTCCTGTTGGAACATGGCTACACGCAGGGGGCCAGGGTTCAGCAATTGCTCAGGCAATATGGGTATGCAGTCGTAGATACCCTCCGTGATTTGGGAGGGAATGAGCGCGTCACGTTTGGACGGTCCAATCCAGTAGAGGGGGTTGAGGCTGAAATGAAAACCACAGGTACCCTCCTTTGAAATAAAGGAGAGTGACCGCCGAGACATTGAACGGCAGCAGCATGCCCATGATCGTGACAAACGCGGTCATAAGGCGTAAGTAGTGCCTATCGCATTGGGAGGCGGAAGGGCTGTGTGTTTCTGCCCATGGTGGCCTGCGTCGATCTTGTTGGGAAGTAGCTGTCTAAGAAGCCAGAAGCTTCATTTGTAGCGCCGTAGGCGATTGGAGTGGAGAGCAGTGAACACTCCTGCGTTCTCCATGTATTACAGCAACGCATGTTGCTTCAATGTCAGTAATCAATAGGGAGTCATGACGGATGAACGATCAACAATTGTTGCGCTACAGCCGGCACATTTTACTTCCCGAAATCGATATTGAAGGTCAGCAGCGTCTTCTGGATGCCTCTGTGTTGATTGTCGGCCTGGGAGGGCTGGGCTCAGCCGCTGCACTTTATCTGGCTGCGGCGGGGGTCGGGCATCTGACTCTGGTAGATTTTGATGAGGTTGATCTGTCCAATCTCCAACGGCAGATTATCCATACTGAAGCACGTCTAGGGCAGTCGAAGGCGGAATCTGCCAGCGAGGCTATTGCAGAAGTTAATGGCACTGTGGTTGTTAAGACGATTTCAGAACGTCTGACACAGGATGCACTTGATCAACATGTGGCAGAGGCGGATTTGGTGCTTGATTGTACTGACAGGTTTTCGAGCCGCTATGCCATTAATCAGGCATGTTGTCTGGCTGAACGCCCCCTGGTATCGGCAGCGGCTATTGGCTTCTCGGGGCAGCTGGCTGTATTCGACTTGCGAAAGGAGGCATCTCCTTGTTATGCCTGCCTTTATGGCTGCGACACAGGGGAAGACTCAGCTACCTGTGCCGAAAGTGGCGTGGCTGCACCTCTGGTAGGTGTGATGGGTAGCTGGCAGGCGCTGGAAGCACTGAAGTTGATTACTGGCGCTGGTACACCTGTGGCTGGTCTGACTTTGTTCGATGGCCTTCGTGGGGAATGGCGTCAGTTAGGAGCCGAAAGGGACACCAGTTGTGAAGTTTGTCGGCAATTTCGTTCGCACTAATTCCCGGATTGCACTATTTTCATTTCATTACACATGGTTATTTTATTATCCATAGTTCACCGCCATCGGCCTTTTCGGAGACTCAAAAAAGATGACACAAGAGACGGCGAACCAGCACACCCCCGAAGAATCCAGACTTCAGGGAAGCATTCGTACCAGTTCACGTGAGGCCTCTTCCATTAGTTTGAAAGGATTATCCAAGCGATTTTCCGAGGATGTCGTGGCGCTTGACCACGTTGATCTGGATATCCGTGCAGGGGAGTTTTTTACTCTGCTTGGCCCTTCAGGCTGTGGCAAGACGACACTGTTGCGTATGTTGGCGGGCTTTGACTCTGCCGACGAAGGCGTTGTGATGATTGGTGGGCGTGATGTCACTGAGATTCCTCCTCACAAGCGTAGTGTAAACACGGTTTTTCAATCCTATGCGCTGTTTCCCCACTTGTCGGTGCACGATAACATCGCTTTTGGCCTGAAAATGCGGGGGATGAAAGCCGCCGAGCGTGATGAGCGTGTGAAGCGTATGGCGGCCATTCTGAAAATTGATTCCCTGCTTGAACGCCATATTCATCAGCTTTCAGGAGGGCAACGTCAACGTATTGCCCTGGCGCGGGCATTGGTAAATGAGCCTGATGTATTGTTGTTGGATGAGCCCCTTTCTGCATTGGATGCTGGACTACGTTCTGATCTTCAGGTTGAGCTTAAACGTTTGCAACAAACGTTGGGCATGACGTTTGTTTTTGTGACGCATGATCAGGAAGAAGCAATGGTCATGTCTGACCGAATTGCATTGTTGAATAGCGGTAAAATTCAACAGGTGGGTACGCCTCCCGAAGTCTATGAGCGTCCTGTGAACCGTTTTGTAGCGAAGTTCATTGGTCACGATAACCTGTATCCGGTGTCAGGGCGTGACGGTATGACAGTGACAACGCCACTTGGCAAGCTGACGACAGAATTCAGGAACGAAGGAAAGTTGGCCCTTTTACGACCTGAAATTATTGAGCTGACACCGGTAGGCAGTGCTGGCGTTGACCCAAAACTGGCGTTGAATCGTCTGGTAGGAAGGGTGGAAGAGCGCTTTTATCGCGGAGCAACGGTTGAGTACCGCTTGTCCTGTGACGGTGTCCCCCTGCTGGCTGAAGCGACCAACTCGGGTGATCGCCTTTTCCGTGTCGGAGATGATGTGCAGGTCGAAATCTACCCTGAAGATGTTGTCCTGATTGATGACGTGTTGTAAGCGGCGTTAGAGCCATCCTCAACGCGGCAAGAGATTCAAATCAGTATTGTCTCCGCCCATGCGGAGAGTGACCAACCCATTGTTGGTGGAGTTATTTCAATGGCGAAAAACACGGCCCGGCCTGTCCAGGCACCTTCTCACCGGAAAGCCATGTGGCATCTATTGCTGACTACAGGACCTTCGGTGGCATGGATCACCATATTCCTTGTGTTACCGAGCCTCTATATGGTGTCGATGGCATTCTTGACCAATGGTGTTTATGGTCAACCGCAGCTGCCACTTACTTTAAGTGCCTTCAAGCAATTGGCAGGGTATGGCTTTCTGGGCTGGAGCCCGGGTAATTTATATACCCTGTTGCATACAATTAACTACACCCTGTTTTCAACAGTATTGACAGTTCTGGTCGCCTATCCTGTTGCCTACTATATTTCGACATGTCGGCCCAGCCTTCGAGTCATCATGCTGTTGGCCGTCGTGGTTCCTTCATGGACCAACCAGGTTATCCGTGCCTTCGGATGGATGAACCTGCTCTCTCCAGGCACACCACTATCACACTTGGCGAGCTGGCTAGGATTCACTACGCCTGATTTAGGGCTTTATCCATCCGCTTTTGCAGTCATGTTAGGGTTGTTATACAACTTCTTGCCTTACATGGTGTTGCCTCTCTACAGCGCTTTTGAAAAACTGGATAACTCGCAGCTTGAAGCCGCACGTGACCTTTATGCGAATCCGTTGCGTGCTTTTTTTGCTGCGATATTTCCACAAACGTTGCCCGGCTTGATGGCCGGACTAGTGCTGGTCATGATTCCTGCTTTTGGAATGTATGTGGTACCGGCGCTATTGGGTGGTGGTAAAGCGATGATGATCGGCGATGTTGTTGCTACCCAGTTTACCGATGCGTCCAATTGGCCGCTGGGTGCAGCCGGCTCCCTACTGATGTTGGCAGCGACCCTCCTGGGTATTTGGTTGCTTCGACGCCTGGGGCGCCGCCTCGGCGGCGGTGAGGAGGTCGTGCTATGAATCACTCCACTGTTAGTCAGCCAAAAAAGCATATGGCAAGAAAGCGTCGTCGGTCTCCCTTGTTTGCCATCTTCTGGTGGCTGGTCATGATTTTCCTTTATGGCCCGCTGGTCGTCATCGTTCTGTATTCGTTCAATGCGATTAATAGTGCGGCCTCATTCGCCGGGTTTTCACTGCGGTGGTATCAACAGTTGTTCAGTGACCCCAGCGTGGTGAGTGCTTTCTACAATTCGATGATACTGGCGGTAACGTCTTCGATTATTGCGGTGATATTGGGCTCTTTCATGGGCTATGGATTGTATCGTCACCGGGGGAGCCGAATGGGATGGTTGATCATTCTGCTTTATTTGCCCATGGTCATGCCGGATATTGTGTTTGGTATTGCTGACATGGCGTTTTTCGTGCGTATTCATTCATGGACAGGCTGGTTGTCACCCGGGCTTGGTACGATGATTATCTCGCACGTCACGTTCGAGATTCCTTTCGTCGCGTTGGTGGTCTATTCGCGTTTTGTGGGGATGGATGCGACCTTGTTCGATGCCAGTAAGGACCTCTATGCATCGCCATTCAAGCGGACGCTTCATTTTATTATCCCGGCGATCAAACCGGCGCTGGTAGCTGGTTTCTTCCTTGCCTTTACACTCTCCTTCGATGACTTTGTGGTGAGTTTCTTTACTTCAGGGCCCAATAGCGCAACGCTTTCCATTTATATTTGGGGAGCCATACGCAAAGGGGTATCACCGGAGATTAACGCCATCGGCTCCCTGATGATTCTAGCCGTCTTTATCGCAGCATTGATCAGTTTGCTTTTCACAATGAGAAGCCGTCGCAGAGAAGGCGCAATTTGAGTCATTATGGGGTAGAGTGTGTTTCTATTCCGTCAAGTCATCCAATTAATTAAAAAAATGACTTGTGCGGTATTGGAGGGGACGTTTCAGTACAAGAGCGCGGTTCAAGTAGTACTGGAACCTTCCCGAAAACCATCGTTTCCAACTATCTGGCTACCATTAAGAGAGGTAATCCAACGTTGATCAAATTTTCCAAACTCATGGGTGTGGGCGCACTATGTGCGATGGGTGCTGCGGTATTGCCGTCGCAGGCCTCCGCAAAAGAGACGCTGTATCTGCTGAACTGGTCGGAGTATATGAATCCCGCCATTATCACCCAGTTTGAGAAGAAGTACGACGTGAATGTCGTGCAGAACTACTTTGGAACACTCGGGGATCTCTATGCTCGACTGCAAGCGGGTGGAGACTCTCAGTTCGATGTAATTGTACCTTCCAATTATTACGTACCGCGGCTTATTCACGCTGGGCTTGTGCAACCTCTTGATAAATCAAAGTTGTCGAATCTCAAGAATATCATGCCGAAGTTCATGAATCCTGAGTATGATCCGCAGAGCCAGTACAGCGTGCCCTATCAGTGGGGTACAACCGGTATTGTCTATAATACCAAGGCATTTCCGAATCACCCGGATAGCTGGAGTTTATTGTTTGATCCCAAGGCGAACCCTGACCAGCCATTTGCGATGCAGTCAGATGGGAATGTAATGATCGGTGCCGCCTGTGCCTATCTGGGCCACGCCTATAATTGTAACGATCGCCAGGATTGGATTCAGGCAGGTAAATTACTGATGCAAACCACAGGCCGTTCCAACTTTTCAGGGTACGTGGATGGCACTCCCGTTCTGGACCAGCTGGCGCGTGGTACCGTTAAAGTGGGCATCAGCTTCAATGGCGATTTCCTTAACTCGCGTAACGCTGATCCGAAGGACTTCAAGAATCTCGCTTTCTTTGTCCCGAAAGAGGGGGGGGAATTGTGGGTAGATACCATGATGATCCCTGCGCACGCACCTCATCCGGACCTCGCCTATAAATTCATCAACTTTATACTGGATGCCAAGGTAGGCGCCGAACTGTCGAACTGGACGTATTATTCCAGTCCCAACAAGGCTGCCTTGCCTTATCTGGACAAAGCCCTGCAGGAATCCCCTTCGGTGCCTTCAGCCGATGTCATGAAGCGCGTGCACTATCTCCCCGCGTTGGATGGTCAGGATCTTATGGACTTCCAGCAATTGTGGAGTGAAGTACGTTCACACTGATATACAAGTAGACACAATGTTTACGAAAACGATGTGAAGAAGGGCGCTCTTGTTGAGAGCGCCCTTTTTATTTCCTGATGCTATCTTCAAGTGAGTTCGTATTTTGCCTGCCCTAACCAGCCGATAGCGCATGCCAGATATTCATCACCATAAAGTTTTCGAAAACGTACGGTTTCGTCCAGTTGGCTATCGCGCCACACAGCGAGGCGTTGAGTGAAAAATCCAACGTTAAGGGAACGCGGCACTCTACGGTAATGCACTGGCGCCATTGTTCGTAGGTTTCAGGGAAGGGCGTCAACATCATTTCAGATCATGCGCCAAAGTAGAGATTTGGCATTCATCTGCCCGTCTTTTGTTTCCGATAGTAACAGCACGAATTGGCACGTGGACACTGCATATTGATATGTTATAACATATCAATAAAAAGAGGCTATGACGTTCAATCCTAAAGCGGTGAGTTGTTCAAACATACTGCTGAAAACTCAAATGAAATCGATGGCATATCCAATGCGGTATTCAGCCTGATCATGAATTCTGGAGCATTACGATGAAGAGTACAGCGCAGACATTTGCAATGCCAAAGAAGCTCCCGGTCACTGTTTTGTCCGGATTTTTGGGAGCGGGCAAGACGACCCTGCTCAATCATATTCTCAATAATCGTGAAGGACGGCGGGTGGCTGTTATTGTTAACGACATGTCCGAAGTCAATATTGATGCGGCATTAGTGCGAGAGGGTGGAGCCGAGCTGTCGCGTACTGAAGAAAAACTGGTCGAGATGAGTAATGGCTGCATTTGCTGCACGTTGCGTGAGGACCTGTTGAACGAGGTCGCACGCTTGGCGGATGAAGGACGATTCGATCAATTGATTATTGAATCTACCGGTATCTCTGAGCCTTTGCCAGTCGCTGAGACGTTTACCTTCGAGGGGGAGGACGGCCGCTGCCTGAACGAAATGGCACGGCTCGATACAATGGTTACCGTAGTGGATGCATTCAATTTCCTGCGTGACTACAGTTCACGTGACAGTTTGCATTCACGTGGGGAGTCATTGGGTGAGCAGGATGAGCGTACTGTGGTTGACTTGCTGATCGAACAGATCGAGTTTTGCGACGTGATCGTGCTTAACAAGGCTGATCTTGTCAGTGAAGAAGAACGCGAACGGCTGATTGCGATTCTCCTTGGCCTGAACCCGCGCGCCCATATCGAAACGGCAGCCTTTGGCAAGGTGCCCCTCGAGCGAGTACTGGATACGGGACTGTTTGATTTCGATGAAGCAGCCCTTGCCCCGGGCTGGTTGCAGGAGATGCGTGGTACACATACGCCGGAGACCGAGGAATATGGCATTGGTAGCTTTGTCTATCGGGCCCGTCGACCATTTCATCCACATCGTTTCCATGATCTTGTCGAAAGTGAATGGCCCGGTGTGGTGCGTTCGAAAGGTTATTTCTGGCTTGCCAGCCATCCGGGAAAGGCCGGTTCATGGTCACAGGCGGGCGCAGTGGCCAGACATGCTGCTGTCGGGTACTGGTGGGCTGCGATTCCCCGCGAGCGTTGGCCGCAAGATCCCGAGTATGTGGCAAAGATTCGCGAGAAATGGGATGACAAGGTGGGGGATGCGCGGCAGGAACTGGTTCTGATTGGTATGGACATGGACGAAGCAGCGTTGCGTGCTTGTCTCGATGCGTGTCTGTTGACTGACGACGAGATGGCCGCTGGCCCCGACGTATGGGAAACCTGGCACACTCCCTTCCCCGGTTGGACGTGATGGTTCTTCGATAGTGTGAAAAAGTGCGTTCATGACCAGACGAACATGGCTTGAATATGTCGGTAAAACAGGGCGCCATCGGGGGTTGGTTAAATTCTTGCCTTGTATGGACAACGATTAACAGAGTACATAACGAACTTGACGTCTTGGCTGCGGGGCAGAAGGTGTGCCCCCGGCTCCTCTTGGCGTTATCAGCTGTATTCCACACCCTCTGAATCAGTGAATCCCTTAGTAATGCGAGTAACAGGTAGACAGCCTTTCATGAGGCCTGTATAACTCTTTTTCTGGTCTCGTGGCGGGCTTTCAAACGTTCGTACTGCCGTACCTGCGTAAGATTTGATCAAGTTGGTACGGGGCTTCTCACATGTGGCGTCAGATCACAGGGAAACGAGCCAAAATAATCACTACGCACACACATTTGACAATCCTTGCACTCAATTATCGACCCTTGATAGGGGCAGCAAGGTTTGTTTTGGAGTTTTGAAATAATGCATATCCCTCCTTCGTCAGCAAACTCCGTCAAGAGTCCTCCTACACGTAAGCGTTGGTATCGATCGCTTTATGTCCAGGTGGTGCTGGCTATCGTCATTGGTATCCTACTGGGGCATTTTTCACCTGCATTGGCCATGCATCTGAAACCGCTGGGGGATGCCTTCATTAAACTGATTAAAATGGTCATCGGTCCTGTTATTTTCTGCACCGTCGTAACCGGTATTGCAGGCATGGGTGACATGAAAAAGGTCGGTCGGGTAGGCGGCAAGGCACTCCTGTATTTCGAAGTGGTTTCTACCGTTGCATTGGTGATTGGTATTGCTGCCGGCCTGATATTACGCCCGGGGGTAGGGTTCAATGTGAATCCAGCCACCCTGGATGCTTCCGCGATTGCTCAATACACGTCGTCTGCGCAGCATGGTCATGGAATCGCTGATTTCTTTCTTGGCATTATCCCTTCCACAGTGGTGAGTGCCTTTACAGAAGGGAATATCCTGCAGATTCTTCTGGTGGCTATTTTGACAGGCGCTGCATTGGCCTCCATGGGCGAGAAGGGCGCTCCGGTTATTTCCGCACTGAATCGAATCTCTTCTATCCTTTTCACGATTGTGGGTTATATCACCAAAATGGCCCCTATCGGTGCTTTGGGTGCGATGGCCTTTACAGTGGGCAAATATGGCATTGGCTCGTTGGCACAGCTTTTTGAGCTGGTCATCTCTTTTTATGCCACCGCCATATTTTTTGTGGTTGTCGTATTGGGAGCTGTTGCCAAAAGTGCAGGTTTCAGTATTTTCCGTTTGATTTCATATTTGAAGGAAGAACTGTTGATTGTACTGGGCACCAGTTCCTCCGAGTCAGCCTTGCCGCAGTTGATGTCCAAAATGGAAAATGCAGGTTGCCCAAAATCCATTGTCGGTTTGGTGGTACCTACCGGTTATTCATTCAATCTTGATGGTACCAACATTTATATGACGTTGGCGGTCTTGTTTATTGCGCAGGCCACCAATACTGATCTTACAGCCATGCAATTGGTAACCGTCCTCTTAGTGGCAATGCTGACTTCCAAAGGGGCCAGTGGCGTCTCGGGTGCGGGCTTCATCACATTGGCGGCCACTCTTTCCGTGGTGCCAGACCTTCCTGTTGCCGCAATGGTATTGATACTGGGTGTAGACCGCTTTATGAGTGAATGTCGCTCGTTAACCAATTTCATTGGCAATGGGGTTGCGACCATCGTTGTTTCTGTTTCTGAAAAGCAGCTGGATCGTCAGCGTTTGTCGGAAGTGCTTCACGCGGATTATCAATCGAAAGTGGCGAAAGACACGGAGGACGCCCATCCTCATAACAACCACTAAAGTTGCTATCTCGATTACCTGAACAGGTGCATTGATTTACATCCATACCCCGTTGGCTAGTGCCGCCTCGGGGTATTTTTACATGCGACGGCTGACTTGAAGGCGTCGATTTCAGCCGTACCAGTTTTTCAGTCAGAAGAGCCATAGGTCGCTATCGCCGTTGTCTGTAGAGTATGGCTCACGTTATCCATAGCATTATCCACCTGACATGAAGAATACTTATCGGGCTCTTGCGTTCGGCATGATGTTGGCTGTGTTCGACATGTTGAAAAGTGCAACCTCTCTGGGGCGCCGATTATTTCATGTCGCGAGAAAAACAGTGTTTATGTGGTGGTGCCATTCAGCTAAGTGAAGAAACCTTCCCTACTTACTCCCGCTCTGTACTATTGTAAAAAAAGGTACAGTTGTAAGGTAAAGTCTCTATCCGAAGGGAACCCTGATGGCTATCAATACTCAAAGACGTGTTAGGGCATTTTTTCTCGAGAGGTGGCCTGCTAAATCATTCATATCACCAAGGATACGGATATGCTGGAGGAAGGTAGTATGGGTGATTTTGTCAGGGATGGCATCAGTGCTGGTGTTATTGGGGGTATTGGCGCTACCGGGATGTGTCTCGGTAGGATATTCACCTCAACCGGGTTTGCCAAAAGGGTACGTTCCCAATCATAACCACGATATGATGAAATACATTACCGTGTCCGACAAGGTATAATTCCTTCACGCTTAATACGCAACAGCAAATGCCGTCATGTTATTTTACGTGAATAGGACATGCTGTGGCGTCTCATAAGTACAAGATTATCTACGCATATTAAACGTAATTTCACATCCCGTTTGCTCAAGCACTGTTAGAATGTCGGGATCGCTCTTAAAGTCATAAAGGATAGCCTCATGAGCATCGACCCAAAGGCAGGTAAGCTGCCTGACGAGTCTTCATTAGTCAATTTACCACGTCTGGTTACACGCTATTACAGCGTTACACCTGATATTGAAGACCCTGCCCAGCGCGTGGCCTTCGGGACATCCGGACATCGTGGTTCCTCTCTGAAGGGAAGCTTTAACGAGGCACATATTCTTGCGGTGACCCAGGCCATCTGTGATTATCGCTCAGCGCAAAAAATCACTGGCCCGCTGTTTCTAGGGATGGATACCCATGCCCTGTCCGAGCCTGCCTTTGTATCAGCTGTTGAAGTGTTGGCTGCCAATGGTGTCGAGACGCGTATCGATGCAGGTGTTGATGAGACACAGGGGGAACCGGGCTTTACCCCGACTCCTGCGCTTTCCAACGCCATCATTGAATACAATATCGGTCGAACCAGTGGTTTGGCTGATGGAATCGTTATTACTCCTTCTCATAATCCTCCCGTGGACGGTGGCTTTAAATATAATCCCCCCAATGGTGGCCCGGCGGATACAGACGTGACCGGGTGGATCGAAACCTGTGCCAATGAGCTGTTGAAAGCCGGCTTAAAGGGCGTGAAGCGTATTGACTATACTTCCGCGTTGAATGCACCGACGACTCAGCGTTTCGATTTTCTCGATAACTATGTGAATGGCCTCGATCAGGTCATTGATTTTGATGCGATTCGCCATTCCGGATTGAAATTTGCTGTTGATCCGCTGGGAGGGGCCGGCATTCACTATTGGCCACGTATTGCCCAGCGTTATCAATTGCCACTGGAAGTCTTGTCACAGCATCAGGATGCAACCTTCCGTTTCATGCATCAGGATTGGGATGGAAAAATCCGCATGGATTGCAGCTCACCCCACGCCATGGCCGGGATGATTGCAAACAAGGATCGCTTCGATGTAGCGTTTGCCTGCGATACGGATCATGACCGTCATGGTATTGTGGCGCGCTCTGTCGGCCTGCTTAATCCCAACCATTATCTGGCTGTGGCGATCGAATATCTCTTTACCCACCGCAATGAATGGCCGCAAGAAGCAGGTATTGGCAAGACGCTGGTCTCTTCTTCAATGATTGATCGTGTCGGCGAAGGACTGAATCGCAAAGTGGTCGAAGTGCCGGTGGGGTTCAAATGGTTTGTTGATGGCCTTATCTCGGGCAAACTGGGCTTTGGTGGTGAAGAGTCTGCCGGTGGTTCCTTCCTGCGCAAACAGGGTGGTGCATGGTCCACGGACAAAGACGGTATCATCATGGGGTTGCTTGCTGCCGAGATTACCGCTGTGACAGGCAAGGACCCGGGCGAGCGCTATCAGGCGTTGACAGAACGCTATGGCTCACCGGTGTATCAGCGTATTGATGCAGCGGCCAATCGTGAACAGAAAGCCAAACTGAAAAAGCTGTCCGCGGATCAGGTGAAGGCCGATACGTTGGCCGGTGACAAAATCACCCGTATTCTGACAAAGGCGCCGGGTAATGATGCACCCATTGGTGGCCTTAAAGTGGTGACAGACAACGGCTGGTTTGCAGCGCGTCCGTCCGGTACTGAAGATGTTTATAAGATCTATGCAGAAAGTTTCGAGGGTGAAGCCCATCTGAAGCGTATTCAGGAAGAAGCCAAAGCGCTGGTGGATAGTGTTTTGAATGACTGATCGGTGCGGGATTACCCGAATGTTACCTTCGAATGGATAATGCAATCGGGTATATGTTTTTTGTGAGAACCGGGCCTCTTTGAATGGGGGCCCGGTTTTCGCGTTTAATGGCACGAATGCATCATGCTAAAGCGCGTTGCCTACAAAGTGTTGACTAGAAGTTATAGCGTGCCAGCAACACGGTTGAGTCATGATGGTAGATATGATTACCGTCACTGTTTTTGTCCTTGTTCCAGACATGCTCAAGGGCAACGATGAATTGACGGTGGAATAGTCGCGCTGCGGTACCGAGGACACGACGGTCCTTATTGGCGGCACTCCGCTGGTCAGTTCTCAGGTCATACAGGCCATAGACCAACAAGTCATTGCCATCGCCCCAGACAGCGGGGAAGGTATACTGGGCATAGGTGCCATAATGATTATTGACAGCATTATGGGCAACCACATTACGGCTTCTTCCGCCGACTGCTGCCAAATACCAGTTCCCCGGTGACCAACTGGCGCCAAGATCCCATGCGTTGGCATTGGGTGAAGGATAGCTGGCATTGTTCTCCAGTGACTTCATGTGAGCATAGTGATATACCGCAGAGAGTGTGATGTCATACCCCGGCTTGAATTTGGCGCCGACTTCAACAAACTCCTTCCTTTTCGACCCGTACTGAATGTACTGAGGTTCCCCGTCGTTTCCTTCAATCTTGTGGTCATGCAATGTGCCACGAGACCATCCGTACATGGCGCCGAGCGTCCATTTTCCTTTGGTCACGACATATTTCAGTGTGCTGGAGGGACGCATGACCGAACCATTCAAATCATTGCCGCTCCATGACATCTCACTGTAGTCCCCATAGAAATAGGGCTGGTCTGTATAGACATCTACAAAGTCATACAGCAGTGAGTTCTGTCGTCCGAAGGTTAATGTACCGTATTCGGGGAAGGTCACACCGAAGAAGCGCTGACGATTGAAGTGGGCATCTCCATTATGGGTGGTATAAAGAGGGTCCAGCGCCTCTTCCCAACGTCCTGTCAGTATCCAGCCATTTGATAGCTTATGTTGATAAGCGACATTCAGGCGTGTACCGCCGTTACCAAAACGATTTTCCGACGTGCCACTTCGATTCCATTGATAGTCATAGGCAATACGACCTGAAATCAACAGAGCATCCGTAGGCGTTTCAAATACAGTAAAAGCCTCGGCTTTTGGAATCAGCGCAAAAGCGCTTTGCAATGACGCTAGTGCAAGTCCTCCAATGACGAATTGACGAGCGCGCCCACGCTGTTTTGTGGGGGAGTGTTGGGTACCCCATGTCGTTGCCAAAAACCGAGTAATGATGTTCTTGTGCGTAGGACATAGTTTTTCAAAATCTGGCTTTTCAAAACCTGGCTTTTCAAAACCTGGCCGAGAGGCACGTTGTGGATGGGTAAAAGTGCGGATGTGCATAAAATGTTGCTACCTACTTTATTATGATCAAGTATCGTTTTAAGCATGCATAGCGGTACCTGGCGGGCACCCCTGATGGCATTGACCAACAGTTTTTGTTGTCTGTTTCAGCGTATCCCTTCGCGATAAGCAGATGTTTTTATCGGAAATGATCCAGCCCCTGAGCGTAATGAAAACTGTCTTGAAATCCTAATAACAGATGGGCGTTAGCTATCAAAAAGCGTTATATCGACATAGGACTCATACAGCATGTTCGGCTGACCGCGCAGCTTCTGCCTCTGCCTCTGCTTCTATTCATATTCATGTTCATATTCACATTCATCCGCTGTTTCCAACGTTGTTTACGGATGCGAAATAGTGCTGTTTATTCACATGTTAACCAAAGAAGGAGAGAATACTTGATAATGGCAGGTATGACTACAAACAGCTCTTAAGTTTGATATAAATATAAATAAAGCCAATGGTATAGGTTTTTTATCGCTGTAAAGATGTTTTTAAAGCACGATTGTTTTTTTTATATAAGAAAGTTAACATCAGAAAACCAGACATCACTTTTCGCTTGGGATATAAAGTTGCGGCAGAGAAGAGGTCGAGTGAAAAGGTACGTCAAAAAGGAAGGGCGGCCGCTTGAAAAAAAACAGGGTGACCTATAGTCACCCTGATAGAGTACTGCTTCAGCAGACATATATTGATATGTTCAATTATGAAAGGGCATCCAGTTTTTGTTTCAGTAATTTGTTGACCTGCTGCGGATTGGCCGTACCGCGGGTAGCCTTCATTACCTGCCCCACAAAATAGCCAATCATCTTACCGCGTTTGTCCTCTTCGGCCTCACGATACTGAGTGACCTGAACAGGACTGTTGTTAATGACTTCATCGATGGCGGCTTCCAATGCACCGGTATCGGTGACCTGCTTGAGCCCTTTGGCCTCGATCACATCATCGGCGCTTTCGAAGCGACGTTCCCATAGCTCCTGGAAGACCTGCTTGGCTGCCTTACCATTGATGGTTTCATCCTTGATACGTGAGACCAGTTGCCCCAGTTGTTCGGCACTGACCGGACTTTCGGTGATCGAGAGCCCTTCACGATTCAGGTGGGCAGAAAGATCTCCCTGAACCCAGTTGGCGGCCAGTTTTGCATCGTTACATACAGTCAGTACATGTTCATAGTACTCTGCCGTGTCGCGTGATGAGGAAAGGATGTCAGCATCGTAATCGGACAGGCCCAGCTCATTGAGGTAACGCTCGCGTTTGGCCGTAGGCAGTTCGGGTAGAAGGGTGCGCTGATGGTCCACATAGGCTGAGTCCACTACCAGTGGCAGTAGGTCAGGGCAGGGGAAGTAGCGGTAATCGTTGGCTTCCTCTTTGGTACGCATGCTGCGGGTTTCATCAGCGTCCGGATCATACAGGCGCGTTTCCTGTACCACCTTGCCACCTTCTTCCAGAAGATCAATCTGGCGTTCCACTTCGTAGGCGATAGCGCGTTCAACGAAACGGAACGAGTTGACGTTCTTGATTTCCGCACGCGTACCGAATTCCGACTGCCCGGCAGGACGTACCGACACGTTCACATCGCAGCGCATGGAGCCTTCCGCCATATTACCATCGGATATGCCCAGATAGGTCACCAGCGTATGAATGGCACGCAGATAGGCAGAGGCCTCCTTGGCAGAGCGCATATCCGGTTCGGAGACGATCTCCAACAATGGCGTCCCTGCACGGTTAAGGTCAATACCGCTCATACCGATAAAATCTTCATGTAGAGACTTGCCGGCATCCTCTTCCAAGTGCGCATGGTGGACACGGATAGATTTCCGTTCACCATTTTCAAGGCTGATCTCGATTTGGCCTGCGCCTACGATGGGCTGTTCCATCTGGGTCGTTTGATAGCCCTTGGGCAGGTCAGGGTAAAAGTAGTTTTTGCGCTCGAACACTGAAATTTCAGGCAGTTCTGCGTCAATGGCCAGACCGAAGCGCAATGCCATGGCGACGGCATTTTCATTCAACACAGGCAGTACCCCCGGCATTCCGAGGTCAACGGCATTGGCCTGCGTATTGGGTTCTGCTCCAAATGCAGTAGACGAGCCGGAAAAAACTTTCGAGCGGGTCGCGAGCTGAACGTGGACTTCGAGTCCGATCACGGTTTCCCATTGCATAGTGATTTATCCTTCGCCGACTCAGTTCTGTTGCGGACGGCGGGTATGCCAATCCGTATGTTGCTGGAAAATATGGGCCACATTCAGCAGATGTGATTCTGCAAAATGGGGTGCCAGAATTTGCAGGCCTACCGGGCGATGTTCCACAAATCCGGCAGGAACACTGATCCCCGGAATACCGGCGAGGTTGATCGCGATAGTGTAGATATCCTGCAGATACATGGACACCGGGTCCATCTTCGCCCCCAATTCGAATGCCGTTGTGGGCGTTGCAGGCCCCATCAGGACATCCACTTTCTCGAAGGCATCAAGGAAGTCCTGACGAATCAGTCGGCGAACCTTTTGTGCTTTACGATAGTACGCATCGAAGAATCCCTCGGAGAGGGTATGGGTACCAATCAGAATACGACGCTTGACCTCTTCCCCAAAACCTTCGGCGCGGGTGCGCTTGTAGAGATCTTCAAGATCTGCCGGATTCTTACAGCGATAGCCGAAGCGAACGCCATCGTAACGGGACAGATTTGATGAGGCTTCTGCCGACGCAATCACATAATAGGTCGGGATGGCCAGATGGGTATGTGGCAGGCTGACATCAATGACTGTTGCGCCCAGGGATTCGTAGACCCTGACAGCTTCACGGATGGCTTTTTCAACCTGAGGGTCCAGACCTTCGCCGAAATATTCGACTGGCAAACCGATTTTCAGCCCCTTGAGAGGCGTATCAAGTTCAGCGGTATAGTCGGGTACCACGCGTGACACACTGGTCGAATCCCGTGAATCATGTCCGGCAATGGCATTTAGTAACAACGCGCAATCTTCTGCCGAACGAGCAATCGGCCCTGCCTGATCAAGACTGGATGCATAGGCGATGATGCCGTAGCGGGAGACCCGCCCGTAGGTCGGTTTCAACCCGGTGATGCCACAGAAGGCTGCTGGCTGCCTGATCGAGCCGCCGGTGTCACTGCCCATGGCCGCGGGCACCAGTCCGGCCGCCACGGCAGCCGCCGAACCCCCGGATGAACCACCGGGTACCAGTGTGTTGTCCCATGGGTTTTTTACTGCGCCATAGAAGCTGTTTTCATTGGAGGACCCCATGGCGAATTCGTCCATGTTGGTCTTGCCAAGGCTAATGGTGCCAGCGTCTTCCAGTTTGCTGACAATGGTCGCGCTATAGGGAGACACAAAATTGGAAAGAATGCGTGATGCCGCGGTGGTCAACACATCCTGAGTGCAATAGTTGTCCTTGAGCGCAATGGGGGCGCCGGTGAGGAAGGAGGCATTTCCCTGTGCACGCAATGTGTCAGCAGCTTCTGCCTGTGCCAGTGCACGGTCTGCCGTTACCGTGATGAATGAGTTGGTATCGGCACCGTATTGATCGATACGTGCCAGCAGGCCGCGTATCAGCTCAGTACTGGTGAATTCACCTGCATTCAGGCCACGGGCCATATCGGCTAGGGTTAGATCTAACATGCTGGTTGCTCTGGATTCTGTGAAATAGATCAAGTCGCTGGTTGTATTAAGTGTCCGTGAGCCTATTGTCGTGCGTTATCTGCCTACCTGTTGCACGCGAGGACTTCACTGGGAGGCGAAATCACTCAAAGGCGAATGAGGCCAGCATGAAAAAGGCGGTGGCGATAAAATGAAACGTGCAATAAAAAGGTTTTTTACGATGCTGGCATCTTGGACTCTTTGCCGGGTACACCATCAAAACCATTGCAGCCACCCGGTGTTTTCAGGGGCTCATGCCGCAACAGCCATGATTCATATAGGCGGCCGGGCGGCTCACATGAACAGATTTCTACTCAACGACGCGCGGTACGAGATACAGTCCTTCACTCACTTGCGGTGCTACCCGTTGATAACGTTCACGCTCGTCCGATTCGGTCACTTCGTCAGGGCGCAGGGGTTGCGTGGCATCCAGCGGGTGCGACAATGGCGCTGTCTGGCTTGTATCCACCTCTTGCAAGCGGTCTACCATATTGAGAATCCGCGAAAGGTCATCGACGTATTGCTCTGCATCAGCGTCATCAAGACCTATACGGGCCAGATGTGCTGCGCGTTGTACATCAGCGTGTTCGATCGCCATGCTGGTTTCCTGTTATCGAGATAGTACGTAACTGTTTTACGGTTTTTGCTGTTCGAATAAGAACGATTTCTCTTCGAATGTAATGAGCAGGTAGAAGACCGCTTGGAGTCAGGGGCCTGCTCACGTTATCCTATAGACATTATATCCGTGCGCCTGCACAAATTGCACGATAGTATGGACTGCATTCTATCGAATTGGCGGCGTTATCGAATCAAAGACGTTACCGGATGAAAAGGCTTCCCTCGCCATTGGCAGGGGGAGTATTCGGTTTCGTTGAAACGAGTGCCACGTTGAAGCGCTAAATGTGCTATTTTAATGGCTCATATTCATTCGTGGTTATTGGCTTTACATTCGAGTGCTAGATTAGCATATCTTGCCTTCTCCGGCAGCTGTTGGCTTGCCGCAAAGGGAACGCAATGATAACGTTTGTATCCGCACCGTACTCCGTGTCTGCCCTAGGTACCTCTACACAATGTTCAAACGTCTACGTGGTCTGTTTTCAAGTGATCTTTCCATTGACCTTGGTACAGCCAATACGCTTATTTATGTTCGTGGCCGTGGCATCGTCCTTGACGAGCCTTCGGTCGTCGCAATCCGTCAGTCCGGTAACATGCGCAGTGTGGCTGCGGTGGGTCTTGATGCCAAACGCATGTTGGGGCGTACGCCGGGGAATATTACCGCTACCCGCCCGATGAAGGATGGCGTGATTGCCGATTTCACTGTGACAGAGCAGATGTTGCAGTACTTTATTCGCAAGGTTCATCAAAGTACGTTCATGCGCCCCAGTCCGCGTGTACTGGTGTGTGTGCCTTGCATGTCTACCCAGGTCGAACGTCGCGCAATCAAGGAGTCTGCTGAAGGCGCTGGCGCTCGTGAGGTTTTCCTGATCGAAGAGCCCATGGCGGCGGCCATCGGTGCCGGTCTTCCGGTTGAGGAAGCGCAGGGTTCCATGGTGGTCGATATCGGTGGTGGTACTACTGAAATCGCTATTATCTCGCTTTCCGGTGTGGTCTATTCCGAATCCGTGCGTGTTGGCGGTGACCGTTTTGATGAAGCGATTACCAGTTATGTACGCCGTCATTATGGTACTTTGATTGGTGAGGCAACTGCCGAGCGTATCAAGGAAGAGATCGGGTGTGCCTATCCCGGCGGTGAGTTGCGTGAAATCGACGTACGTGGTCGTAATCTGGCCGAAGGTGTGCCGCGCAGTTTTACACTGAATTCCAATGAAATCCTTGATGCGCTGCAAGAACCGCTCTCTGCTATTGTGAGTGCAGTCAAAAGCGCGCTGGAGCAGTCTCCCCCCGAGCTGGCTTCTGATATCGCCGAGCGCGGTCTTGTGGTAACGGGTGGTGGAGCCTTGTTGCGCGACATCGATAAACTGCTTGCTGAAGAGTCTGGCCTGCCGGTTATCGTCGCTGACGATCCCTTGACCTGTGTAGCGCGTGGTGGCGGTAAAGCGCTGGAAATGATAGATCAGCGTGCCTTTGAGCTCTTCTCGATCGATTAATGGCGTAATTCTGTAATCTCGCTGCCTGATACACATGCGTATCGGGCAGGGGATTGCTGGTCGGTGTGTGGAGGAAGCTCTATCAAGTCCCTGTTCATTCGAGGCCCCAATCCTAATCTGCGCATGGTGTTTTGCACTGTGCTGGCGGTGGTTCTGCTGTACGCGGATCATCGTTATTCGTGGATGGATAATATCCGGGCCGAAGCTTCAACGGTCGTTGCACCGGTTCAATGGCTAGTCAGCCTACCTGCTGAAGGGCTGGGCTGGGCATCGGTCAATTTGTCCAGTCAACGCACGTTGATACATGAAAATCAGGTGCTGCGTACTCAGCTGAATCAGATGCTGCATCGCACCATGCAAATGGAAGCCATCGAAGCAGAAAACAATAACCTCCGTCAGCTCTTGCATGCCGCACCGCGTGGGCGTATTCCGTTTGCCACAGCACAGCTGATGATGGTAGATAACGATCCTTTCCTGCAGCAATTGATTATTGACCGTGGTGCACAGCAGCATGTCTATGTGGGGCAGCCGGTGTTGGATGCCTTCGGTGTTATCGGGCAGGTAGTCTCGGTAGAGCGCTTCACCAGTCAGGTATTGATGGTGACAGACCCAAGCTATGCCGTACCGGTGCAGATCATTCGCAATGGTTTACGCTTCATTGCGCAGGGTACCGGTTCGTCCAATGATATCGAGATCATGGATGTACCCAACAATTCCGATATCAGGGTAGGGGATGTCATGGTGACGTCTGGCCTTGGTGGCGAATATCCCGCAGGTTATCCTGTCGCGACTGTGACCAGTGTCCAGACCAATACCAATGGACCTTTTGCCCGCGTGATTGCGCAACCTTCAGCGCAGGTTAACCGTAGTCGTGATTTCCTGTTGTTATATGCGCAAGACGTGACCTCCGATGATGCGGGTGATGAAGTCAGCCAGCAGAGTATCGATGTCGCCAACAAGTTGGTGCACCCTCAGCAGGATGGGAGTGAGTGACATGGTAGGAGAACGGGATCGCGTCAACTATCTTACGATTTGGATTACGCTGATTATTGCATTGGTGCTGGAGGTCATGCCCATGCCTGACAGCCTGCTTCTTTTCCGTCCGCATTGGTTGGCGATGGCATTGATATACTGGTGTCTGGCAGCGCCCATGCGGGTCGGCGTTTTTCACGGCTTTATTGCTGGCCTGTTTCTTGATCTTCTGGAAGGAACGCCGCTTGGGCAAAATGCGTTATTGCTCTCGGCAGTCTGCTTCATGGCGCTATCGCTCTATCAGCGGATGAGGGTTTATTCGCTGTGGCAACAGGCACCGATCATCTTTGTTATTACCGGATTGGCCTTGCTGGGAGAACAGTGGCTACGTGTGCTTTTTGGCACCTCACGCCTTCATATCCAGTTTGTTTTTCCGGCATTGGTGAGCGGGCTGCTTTGGCCGTGGTTCTTCACGCTGATGCTACACATAAAGCGCCGTTTTAATTGATGTTTGAGTTATGCCCCATCCTATAGCAATGTTGGTCAACGTTATGCGGGTGAGGGTAACGTAATACAAAAGGTATGGCGTTGCGAAATCGTTTTCACGCGTTTTTTCCTGTTGGTGCCGGTATCTTTCTTTTATATCATTAGCACTTTTACACCATTAGCACTTTTTCATGCTGGTCAGCCTCACAACAATTTGTTTCTTCCCCACTTGATCTTATCCGACGGCCGGCGGTTATTGCCGTTTCTTCAACACGCGTCCCTTTACGCTTTATCCCCTTTCTGTTGACATTTTGTCACGTTTCTTTGTTCCAAACCGTGTAAACTGAAATGACACTGCGACGAGTCTCTTCAGGAAATGAATCGCATGCATCTTTCCTTTAAAAAGCATATAAAGAACAGGATTTATGGCCTCTGATGCACCCACGCAGGATGTGAAACCCTCTGAGTTTGATGCTGAGGATGCAACGTTACCTCCTCCGTTGTGTTTGGCTTCAGCTTCTCCGCGTCGTTTGGCCCTGTTGAAGACAATCGGAGTAATTCCATCCCGGGTGATTCCAGCCAATATTGATGAAAGCGTCAGGCCGGATGAAGCGCCTCACGCGTACGTCGCTCGCATGGCCGCCGAGAAAGCCAGTACACTTCGATGCACCCACCCTGAAAGTTGGATAATGGGTGCAGATACAACGGTGGTGGCGGGTGGCATAATATTGGGCAAGCCTGCGGACGAGGGCGATTTTTGTCGTATGTTTCAGCTGTTGAATGGTCAATCTCATCAGGTTCATTCTGCTGTTGCCTTGCTGGGACCTGAAGGGCAATCCTTTTCATGTCTTGTCACTACGACTGTGACATTCGCAGCCATCCCGGATGCTGAGCGAGATGCCTACTGGGCGACTGGCGAACCTGCCGATAAAGCTGGTGGTTACGCGATTCAGGGGGTTGGGGCGCAGTTTGTGACAGATCTGTCAGGCAGTTACTCGGCTGTTGTGGGATTGCCCCTTTATGAAACCTCACAACTGCTCAAGCAGGCGGGCTGGCGTTTACTTTGATCGTAGTAAATGATGGCAGTAAGTGGATGATGAAGTGACGGTATGAAAGGGAAGAGCTTGTTTTGTAATGAATTTTGATCGGATTCAGGCCGTCATTCCTCTCGTATCCATGTTACAGTAAAGCAGGGATGTACACTTTTGAATGCAGTTTATTGAAGCTTCACTCTAAAAAAACATCTGGAGATAAAGGTTTTTCCTGAGTCTATCACTGCCAGTGAAATGCCTGTTCGAAGTGCTTCGTTCAAAGAGCTTCGTTTAAAAAGCATTGTTCGGAGAGATAAAGGACAAAGCGGTCTAAGCAGCAATGATCGCCAGAAATCGCAAAGCCGAATGACTATTCGCTAAAGCGGAAAATCCTCAAATAAGGACGTTTGATGAGCGGCGAAGTATTGATCAATGTGACCCCAATGGAAACTCGGGTGGCCGTTATAGAAAATGGTCTTCTGCAGGAAATTTCCATTGAGCGACACCGTCGTTTGGGTATCGTTGGCAATATTTACAAAGGCAAGGTCGTTCGTGTTCTCCCCGGTATGCAGGCCGCTTTTGTCGATATTGGCCAGGAAAAGTCCGCATTCATACACGCACATGAATTGTGCCCGCAACGCAATGACGGAGAGGAACCCTCGATCCTTGATCTTGTGCGTGAAGGGCAAACCCTTGTGGTTCAGGTTATCAAGGACCCCATCGGTACCAAAGGGGCTCGGCTGACGACTCATCTTTCCATACCGTCTCGTTATGTCGTGCTGATGCCGGACACCGAACATATTGGGGTTTCCCAACGCATTGAAGATGAAGATGAGCGGGAGCGACTTCGTTTGGCAGGCGAAGCGGCATTGGTATCTGCAGGCCCGGAAGCCCCACCCGGGGGGCTGATTCTTCGCACGGCAGCAGAAGGGGTGGGCGAAGATGCCATTGTGGCGGACGTTTTATTTCTTGGGCGTTTGTGGCGAAAGATTCAGAAACGCCGAGTGGAGGCCCGTGCACCGGCATTACTTTACTATGATCTTCCCCTGTATTTGCGTGTGTTGCGTGACCTCATGCGGGATGATATTGAGCGAGTAAGAATCGACTCCCCTGAAAAAGGGAAGAAGTTAAAAGCCTTTGCCCATGAGTTCATGCCGGCATGGGAATCCCGTATTGAAGATTATCGCGGAGAACGTCCGATTTTTGATCTATTCTCTGTAGAGGATGAATTGGAAAAGGCGTTGGATCACAAGGTTCAGTTGAAGTCTGGCGGTTATATTATCATTGACCAGACAGAAGCCATGACGACAGTGGATGTCAATACCGGTGGTTTCGTCGGGCACCGCAACCTTGAAGAGACGATCTACAAGACGAACCTTGAAGCGGCCACAGTAATCGCTCGTCAATTACGACTGCGAAATCTGGGGGGTATCATCATTATCGATTTTATTGATATGGAAGATGCTGAACACCGCCGCCAAGTATTGCGATTACTGGAAAAGTCGCTTGAAAAAGACCACGCCAGAATAACCCTTTCGGGGGTTACCGAGTTGGGGCTGGTTCAGCTGACACGCAAACGTACGCGCGAGAGCCTGGAGCGCGTGTTATGCCAGTCTTGTCCGGTGTGTGCCGGGCGCGGGTCTATCAAGACACCGGAAACACTGTGCTATGACATCTTTCGCGAGATACTGCGCGCCAACAAGGCGTATGATAACGAAGGATATCTGGTGGTCGCTGCGCAGCCCATTGTTGATCGGTTGTTGGAAGAGGAGTCTTCCTCTCTGGCAGAAATCGAAGGCATGCTGGGCAAGTCAATCAAATTGCGTAGTGAATCCCACTATCCTCAAAATCAGTATGATCTAGTGTTAATTTAAGGGTTCAGAGCTTTCTCTCTATGTTTTACGCTCACACACGATGCAACGACATGCACATGACAAGCACCAACGGAATCCTGCTCAGCAGTGTTTTCCTTTCAATCATGTCTGATCGTGTACCAGAGGCTGAGTGTGGTATATCGCTGACAAGGGTGGATACGCCTTCATGACGATTGGAAAGCGGCTACTCTGTATCGGGGGGATGATTATTGCGGTGATACTGGCGATAGTAGCCATTATCATTCTATCCCTGCGGCTTTTTACCTGGCATATTACCGATGACTCTGCTTTTCTTCGCTGGATACCTGTTCCCTCTTCGGTGAAAGCAGGCTGGCAGGAAATTTCCTTTCACCTGGAAGGGCCGGAGCTGGTTGTTTCCATTGCAAAACTGCATGTGGATTACTTGCCCCAGGGAGGATCTCAACAGCATTATAATGTTGAAAAAGCCCACATTGACCTGAATTTGTGGCGTTCCCTGCGCCTGCGTCAACCTGCCTTCGACAGGCTTGATATTCAGCAGCCCAATATCCGTCTTGTACAATCCTCCAATGGTGAATGGTTCCCTCCCGGAAACGGCAACGGCGGTTTTGACTTTACTCTTTCCGATCTTGAACGTTGGGTGACCAACGTGGCGGGAAGCCGTGCCAGTATTACTCAGGGAACTGTTGATCTGGAGGGGCTTGCTGCGCATCATCAAGTGCAGGTGAATCAGGCAGAACTGGTGGTCGGTAAGCAGGGCAAAACAGCCCTTCAACTGAAAGGCACCATGGATAATGCCCAACGTGCCGGGGTAACTTTGCAAGCCCTATTGTCGCCGGAAAACGGGACGCAAGGGCAGGCAGAGCTCTTCGGTGATGCCTATCAGGTATCCACAATCGCCAGTATGTTCACCTTGCCGATGCACTACGATTTCAGCAGTCAGGGCAAGCTCCATGCGCAGTTACATTGGCGGGGTATGGAACAGGCAGACCTGCGTATCGCGACTCAGTTGCCTTCCCTTCATATAGATCGTACAGAAGACAATCAGGCACCCCTGAATTTGCAGGATGTTAGCCTCAAGGCAGCCATGAATTTTGACCACGGCAAATGGACCGGGGCAATGGCTGATCTGGGCGCGAAGGATGATCAGGGCAATCGGTTGGCTATTCCCAGCCATGGCAGTATTCGTGGTCAGGGGCAGAAGATGAATATTCTACTGCCTGATTTCCAGCTGGAACCGGCCAATCTCTTTTGGGGGATATTGCCCATTTCACCCCATCTGGAAACCTTCCTGACACACATGCATCCGCGCGGCCATGTGTGGGGAGCAACTATCAGTTTCGATATGTCGCCCCATATACCGGGCCGTGAACGTGTCCGCTTTCAGGCAGGCGTCTTCGGGGCTGAGTTCTCCCCCTATGATGAATCTCCGGGAGTAGGCCCCATCAATGGCTGGGTAGATACCACGTTGTTGAAAGGGTCAGCTGACCTTCAGGGGTCGGATTCCACTTTGGAAATGCCTCATCTTTTTGCCAGGGCGTGGCCCCTGGATCAGGTCAGCGGTACCTTGAACTGGATTACCAAGCCACGCTATACCGAACTCAATGCCAGGGATCTGATGTTGCAGCGTACGGGGGCAGGGACAGTCAAGGGGAACCTTTTGCTTTCATTGCCTGACGATGAACGCAAGCGGCTAGCGTTGAATGTCAAATTGGAGAATGGCAAGCTGACTGATCCTCTTCAGTGGGTACCGGTACACACGATCAGTAAATCGTTGGGCGATTGGTTAACGACGAATATTCATCAGGCTGAAGTCCCCAATGGCTCCCTGGATATGGTGATGGTTTTTGGTGCGCCCGAAGGGCATCCGGAAGAAGAGCGCAAAGTCGATTTTGCTGATCCGAAAGGGCCCAGTCACTTGCATCTTGACCTGACCATCAAGAATGGCAAGTTGGGTTATATGGATGGTTGGCCCCCGCTTGATCAGGTCGATGGGCAATTCTCCCTGAATGGCGAAGACATGAAGGGGACTATCCAGCATGCCGATCTCAAGGGGTTGACTGGCTCCAATGGCATATTTTCATTCCACGATCATGTGCTGAAAGCGAGCGCGCCCAGCATTGTCGGGGATGCATCAGGTCTGCTGGGAGTATTGCAGGAAGCACACTTTGATAGTTCCAGTATTCATACGCAGTTTAACCAATGGTCGGCACACGGCCCACTGCAAGGTAACCTCTCTGTTGAAATTCCCTTTGATGGAAAGGATGCGCACAAGGTTCATCTAATCGGGCAGGGTAGTATCCATGATGCAACGGCTGTACTGAATGCCAAGCATTTAACGTTTAGCCAGCTGTCGGGACAAGGAAAGCTCGAAATTGATCAGGGGAAACTTCGTCTGACGGGAACTGGTCAGGCCCATGCCTTTGACGGACCGGCCCATGCAGTCGTTGATCTGAATGATGGTGTGGGGGGCGTTCGTTTTTCAGGGCGTGCCAATGCTCAGGCTCCCTTGAAGTGGTTGGGGATTGACGGATTGGCGCCGAATATCACAGGGCCAGTCAATTATACCGGTAGTGCGTTGATCCGCCGCAGCGGTGGCCCTTTCGTACTTTCCGTCCGCTCTAATTTGAGAGGACTGGCCCTTCCATTTCCTGCACCTTTGGGCAAATCGGCAGCCGAGGTGGCACCGCTCAACATGGACATCGATTTGAGTCAGGGAATCGGTTCGGTCAATCTGGCTGATCGATTGTTTGTCCGTTGGCGTCATGAAATGAAACAGGGGCAAATCTGGGTGCAGCAATGGCCTTCACGCCCGACCTGGCAATCTGATGATGGCTGGGTGATCAACTGGCATGCGCCACGTTTGGATCCGATGGCATGGCAATCGGTGATTTCGCGTATCGATTTTAAACGTTTGGGTAGCTCATCCGGTTCTTCTCGTAAAGGAGGAGGAAGCAGCGATTCTTCCATCGTGTTCAATGGAGGTTCACTGAAAACTGAGTGTCTGGTATATCAAGAGCATTGTCTGGGCTCCCTCTTTGCCATCGGCTATCAAACCCATAACAATTGGTATGGGCAGCTGAAAGGACCGTTGGTTTCCGGTAGTGGCTCCTATGTACCAAGTAAACAGACACCGATCAACATTACGCTGGATCATGTTGCCCTCGACCCTGTGCTGAATCAGCTCCTTGAGGACAGTAAGAAAGCGGCAAATAAACCTAAAGCATTTTCGAATAATCTGTATCAGAACGTATTCACGTTGGTGCCGAATCGGTCACCCCTGATGGCGTATCCTGCAGGTATGGCGTCTGTCCCGGCGGGACATCTGGAGATACAGGATATTCAGGCCAGGAATGAACGTGGGCATGTTTCCCTCGACTGGCATGCAGATGCTTCGGGCATCACTATTCCAAATCTCAAGGCAGAACTGGCAGGGTCTCAACTGCAGAGTTCACTGCGTTGGAGCAAAGTCGGAGATGCCAGCGTCACGACAGGGCGTGCTACCCTTGAAAAGGGAGATATCGCTCGCCTGTTCGCGCTGATGAATCAGCCGAAAGTGGTAACAACACCGCATGGTGGTCGCATTGATACGAGCTTCTCCTGGCCCGGGGCTCCGTGGCAGCCCGACTGGCGTAGTGTAACAGGAACGATTGAAGGGCATATCAATGGTGGTAACTTTGAGTCCATTCAATCCAATTCGGCTCGTTTGATTGGTCTACTGAATCTGGATAATCTTTTCCGTCGTTTGCGTTTGGACTTCACGGATTTGACCGGCAAAGGTATCGCTTTCAACCATATTGATGGTGGCTTTGCCTTGAGCGATGGCCTGTTGACCACCTCTGGACCGATTGTCATTCGCTCCCCCATTACGACGTTTTCCTTCGATGGGCAGGTGGATCTCATCAAGCGCACATTGGATGAACAACTGAATATTACGCTACCTGTATCAGAGACCTTGCCGATTGCTGCGTTGGCGATAGGCGCACCTGAAATAGGCGGTATTCTTTTGCTGCTGCACTGGGCATTCGGACATTGGGTTGATCAGGTCACCGAGCTGCACTATGCGGTGTCAGGGCCCTGGACGCAACCGACGTTTAAAATGGAACGTCCCAACTGATGGTGTGCAGTGTTTGAACATAACCGGTGAACCGTCATCCATCGGAGGATTGCCTGAAAAGGGGCTGTCTTCCATAAGAAAGGGGCCTCGCAAAGAGGCCCCTTTTTCGTTGCAATTCTATTTCATTACAACCCTGTTTCGTCATGGCACCGGGCTGATGGAGGCTAAATGGCAGATTAATGCCACACGTCCCAAGGCTGGTGCAGCTACTGAGGTGTTGGCCCTTTCACTGCTCTAACGAAGTCGTTGATCCGTAGGTACCGTTTGAAAGCATCTCGGATCTGCTCGGGTGTTACTTTCATGATATGCGCAGCGGCAATTGCGCTTTCATTCAGCGGTTTTCCATCTTGTGCGTAGCTAGTCAATTGGCTGAGAATATCACTGTAGCTGCCTTCGGCAAGCGGGATCTGGCGAATCAACATCCCTTTGGCACGTTCTAGTTCCAACTCGCTGATAGGTGTGTTCTGCATTTGTCCCAAATCACGCAAAGCCAGTGTTTGTGCCCTGGAAACATTCTGCGGATCACTGCCATAGTTAATGCTGAAATTGCCACGGTGACGATTGAGACTCAACCCGCTGTCTACCGTGTAGACGAGCCCATTCGTTGAACGCAGGTCATGGTATAGGCGAGAGGCATAAAAGCCGCCGCTGAGGACCTGGTTGCCCACCATCAATGGATAACGGTCAGGATTTCTGTTATTCATGTCCACCATTTCGGACAGCGTCACAGTATCTTGTGTTGCGCTGTTATCGGGAACATGAATCGAGCTTCCTTTATTTAGTGGCACAGCAGGGTAATCAACATCCGGCTTGGACCCATTGGCTTTCCACTGTCCGAAGTTCTCTTCAACAATTTGACGGGCCTTTTCAGGGGTAATATCTCCGATGACGGTAATTGTCGTCATGTCAGGACGATAGACCCTGTTATAGTAGTTTCTGACATCCTGTAGCGTCATTTGCATGACATGTTGCGGATGAGGATAGCGCAGGAAGGGATCATTTTTAGGTAGCAATGCACCGTAGAGCCCTTGCGTGAAATAAAAATCAGGGGATTGAAGGGCACCGGCGTAGTATCCGGCATATTGTCTCTGAATCAGGGAGAAAGCCTGTTGCGGAAGCGCAGGATGCAACTCACCTTCAGCCAACAATTTCATACTGGCAGCAAAATTATTTGTCAGTGATGACAGTCCAAAATTATCTCCAAGGCTAATGTTGGCACTGAGGTCATCTTCTGCCTGTTGGTACTGAAGGCGTGAATAGTGCTTTGTCCCAAAAGAGAAGAGGGCATTGAGAATGTCATCGATGCCTTCCTGATGAGCCGGTGCCTGCATATCTTCGTTGGTATTGATCGAGCCGGAGACAAGCACCGTGTGGCTGAGCTTCTCGGGTTGAACAATCAGATGAATACCATTGGGTAGCCAGTAGGAGACCGGGTTTAGTGTCGAGTGGGGAACAGTCAACTTCCCGAAAGAGTGGCGTGCCCATTCAGGTAACTGAACGGGTTTGCTGGGTGCTGAGCTGAAACTTTCGGCACCGCCATATCCTTTACTGGAAGTCGCCGCACCTGAGCTGCTGGGCTTTAATGTCAGTGTCGCGGTATGTGCAGGGTCCAGCAGCTTGCGTGCCAATGCATTCACCTGAGCGGGCGTCACTTTCTCAATATTGCGAATCAACGCTTCTGGCGAATCAAGCCCATTCATCACAATCAGGCTGGACCATAAATTGGCTAGCCCACTGATGGAGTTACGCTGATACTCGAAGCTTGCAATGGTGTTTTGTTTGGCTGATTTGACCAGTGCCGGGTCAACCCCATGGGCCGCAGCATGCGCCAGTATTTTTTGCATGGCTGCCAATACTGGCTTGGGATCATCCCCACGGTTGAATGCGCCCACGGCTTCGGCCATACCTGCCTCAGGCAATGAATTCGCTGTAAATCCGGCAGCCAGCGCCGTTCCATTATAGCCCAATGCCGCCAAGTCTCCCCGTTGCGAGCCCAGGACATCGGCCAGAATCAGGGCCGCGTAATAGTCCTTGTCATGGATGCCGGGCCAACGATAGGCGAGGGCTACGGTGCCATAGGGGGTATCCGTGGGGAGTGTCTGCGAATAGGCGGTAAAGGGCTGGAAATGGAAGCTGGGGCGTTCAGGCAGCGTTTTTCGCGGGATATTGCCAAAGTGTTTGCGTACCATGGTTAACGTTTGTTGCGGATCAACATCACCGCTAATGACCAACACGGCATTGTTGGGCGCGTACCATTTCTCATGGAACTGACGAATCATTGACGCAGGTGTTTTATTGAAGGAGTCGCGCGTGCCTAGTGGCGTGTGCGCATAGGGCGTTCCCTTGAACATCCGTGCCGACAACTGCGTATAGAGTTTGAAATCCGGATTGGAAAGGTCGCGCGAGACCTCTTGTTCGATGGCCCCTCGTTCGTCTTTCCATTGTGCTTCCGTGGCATCCAACCCCTTCATGCGAAGCGATTCCAGATGTAATGCAACGTCGAGGTTTTGTACAGGAGTGGTAAAGAAGAATTGCGTCATGAACTGGGTGGTATCGGCATTGAATGCGCCGCCCATATTGGCTGCAATTTCGGCAATCTGATCCTGTGTGATACCCGGGCTACCGCGGAACATCATGTGTTCCGTCGCATGTGCCGTGCCGGGAAAGCCTTCGGGGGCTTCATCCGATCCAACCAGATAGTTGATTTCAGTCGTTACGATGGGCGCTAATGTATCGCGGACAATGACCACCCGTAGCCCATTGGCGAGTGTTGTCTTCACTACATCATTGGCTTGAGCGACAGGCTGGGAAGACGTACTTGACTGGGGAGTTGCCGTGGTAGCGAGTGGATCATTCTTTTGGGATGTCAGTGATGCCGCACTGGCACACGTACTGACTGATAATGCAACGCCCAGTGCCAGGGCGGCGCCAAACATGACTTTCCCTTGCTGTGCCCGGCAGGGTAGGGGCTGTTTTTTTTGTCTTGACGGCATTGAGTAACCTCGTTGTCTCTCGTGATGGGCTGTTATTGCTGAGTTATAAACGCCTATTGCTGAATCAAAATCGATTTGGCGTGATTAAACGATAGGTAACGCTTGTCTCGAATCACGTTTTTCCTGGATCAAAATAGCCATCACACCCAGACATGCTGGCTTTCGGTATATGTGTGATGCCTATTGAAGATGTACGCCTATGATTTAATGAACATCGGTTTAATGAACATCGGTCCAACGAACGTCGGTTCAATGAACGTCGGTGGTTCAATGAACGTTGGCTGCCTGATGCCATGATCAGGTGGCTGGATTAATGGGCAGATGCATCGAGCACGACTATCGCTGATAGCGGACAGGCACATGTTCATCCAGACGATTTATTGAATAGAATCGCTATGGTTAAGTTTCATTTCAGTTAAAGTTTTAGCATAAAGGGCCGATATACGCTTTACAATAGAGCATGCATTTAGCCCTCGTGATGAAAAAACCTTTGTTCAGTCCACAACTCGTTCGGAGTCAGCAATGACAGCGCGCTCTTTCGTAGATGACCCTTTTGCAGACATGTTCTCAGCTGCAGAAGCGATGGCTCTTTTTTCCAACGCATCCGATGTATTGAAAACCGCTGAATCCATGTTGCTGACTCCCACCGGGCTGGACCTTTCCTCGTTGGATTCAAGTGTCACCGCAGCGATAGGCCCGGGGATCGATTTTGCTGAAGTATTTCTGCAGCGTCGTTGGGAAGAAAGCTGGGTATTGGCAGAAGGGCGCGTCACATCAGGCCAATTCAACAGTGATGGCGGGTTGGGTATTCGTTCTATTGCCGAACAGAAAACAGGCTTTGCTTACTCCAATCAAATCACGGATGAAGCATTGGCGACGACAGCCGCTACCGCCACGTCGATTGTAAAGTGCGGTCAACAGATCGAGCGGCAGCCTGTGCGGGTGTCCGATCACTCCTGTTTGTATGTGTCGGCTAATCCTTTTAGCGCACGGCAGGGTGAATCGGCAGCGCAAGCGGCTGCCAAAATCGCGCTTCTTCACAGGATTGATAAGCTTGCACGTGCTGCAGATACGTCTGTGACGCATGTGAATGCTGAACTGTTCACGCAATACGAGGTGGTCTTGGTACAGGCCAGTGACGGCACACTGGCAGCGGACCTTCGCCCATTGATACGGTTGAATGTATCGGTGATTGCTGAGCGAAATGGGCGGCGTGAAACTGCCAGGGCAGGGGGTGGAGGGCGATTCGATTTCGATGTTTTTGTGCATTCAAGTACCCCGGGTTTTCTGGTGCAAGAAGCAGTCAGAAAGGCATTGGTAAACCTTGACAGTGTGGCTTCCCCTGCAGGGGAGTTTCCGGTAATACTTGCCGCAGGATGGCCCGGAGTCCTGTTGCACGAAGCGGTAGGGCATGGGCTGGAAGGGGATTTTAACCGTAAGGGAAGCTCTGCTTTTGCGGGCCGTTTGGGGGAACAGGTGGCGTCTCCCGGAGTCACGGTCGTGGATGATGGCACATTGAAACATCGCAGGGGGTCCCTCTCGGTGGATGACGAAGGAACGCCAACGGAAAGCACGACGTTGATTGAAGATGGGCGTTTGACGGGCTATATGCAGGATAAGCTGAATGCTCGCCTGATGGGGATGCAACCGACGGGAAATGGTCGCCGTCAATCCTATGCACACTTGCCCATGCCACGTATGACAAACACCTATATGCAGCCTGGTGCTCATGATCCTGAAGAAATGATCGCGAGTGTTGATCGTGGAATTTACGCCGTTGGTTTCAGCGGTGGGCAGGTGGATATTACAACGGGAGAATTTGTCTTCTCAGCCAATGAAGCCTATTTGATCGAACGTGGAAAGCTCACCGCGCCGCTCAAGGGGGCTATGCTGGTAGGCAATGGGCCGGCGGTGATGTCACGTATTTCAATGATTGGGCATGATTTGCAGTTGGATGGCGGCACCGGTAACTGTGGCAAGGAAGCGCAAATGGTGCCAGTAGGGGTGGGGCAGCCTACGTTGAAGCTTGACCGGATGACGGTGGGCGGTACGCAGGCTTGATGACTCTTTGATCAGGATGCAGCGGGTTTATAGATGCAGCGAAACAGGACGATCCAATCAAATATCTTCCTGTTCCCTGAGTAATTTAAACAGTTTACGTGAATTTGTCGGTGGTTTTCCGGCATCCCGTTCACGACGTGCATTGCGGATAAGCTGACGCACCTGCCCGATATCAATGCCGGGAAATTTCGCCAGTAACTCGTCAAGAGCGGCATCACCATTTTCGATCAGGCGATCACGCCATTGCTCAAGCTGATGAAAGGCTACGTCACGTGAATTCTGCTGATCTTCAATGCGCTGAAAGGCAGCATGAATAGCATCGACGTCTTCGCTTCGCATGACTTTACCCACATATTGCATGTGACGGCGGCGCGCTTCATGAGAGGTAATTCGCCCCATCTCCTCCACGGCGGCCAACATATCATCCGAGAGCGGCAGTTGCGCACGTTGCGAAGGCTTCATTTCAATGATTTGTTTGCCCAGTTGCTGGAGCGCTTCCATTTCACGTTTGAGCTGGGATTTACTGGGCGGCTCGGGTTGAGCATCCCACTCTTCCTGTTCGCGCGCTTTGCGTTTGGATTTTGCCATGGTGAAATCCTTGGGTTGAACCTGTATTTGAACTGATAATCGTATCAGTATACCAAGCGGATGCATCTTCACGTCAGCCATGTAGCGTAAAATTTTGAATACGGGGGATAAGGTTCCCTGACTGACCCGCAAGGAGACATGATGAGCGACACTTTCGATGTGGATCAGCAGCGTTTTTTATTGGAGAAGAGCGCTCGGCTTGCACTGAATCATGCAGAAACACTGGGCGTATCTGGTTGTGCTGTGAGGGGAAGTGTGTCCCAACAGTTAGCGGCTGGTGTGTTGCAGCAGAAGGTTGATACTCTGACACTATCACGGGATCAGCTGATAGAAATCACCGTGTTTGACGGCCATCGGCGGGGCAACGCCTCCATTAGCGATACCAGTGATGCTGCCATAAAAGATGCCGTGGAACGTGCAACGACCATTGCACGGCTAACGGAGGAAGATCCCGCCCTAGGGCTGGCAGATCCTGCGCTTTTTGCTACGGCTGAAGATGATTTGGCGTTATACCATCCGTGGAAACTCACTCCGGATGAAGCCCTTGAAATTGCGTTGGCGTGTGAAAATGAAGGCCTGTCTGTGCCGGGTATTTTACGCTCACAGGGCGCGCGGCTGACAACAGACAGTAGGGTTGAAGTGCAAGCTAACAGTGCCGGTTTTTTGCAAGGGCGTGTATCGTCAGAGCACCTGTTGAGTTGTGGTCTGATAGCGGCTGATGATGCAGGGATGCGTCAGGAGGTTGAGTATACTCTGGGTCGCGCTCCCGAAGCGTTGGCCTCGCCTCGGTTTGTTGGGCAGCAAGCAGCAGAAAAAACGCTGGCATCAAGATCACCACAAACGGTCAGGACAGGGCGCTATTGCGTCATGTTTTCTCCTCCGATAGCCAAAGCTCTGATCAATATGGTGATCCGTGCCCTCAGCGGTGGAGCGCAGTACAAGGGCGCCAGCTTTCTATTGAATGCACTGGGTGAGCCCCTGATGCCCGATTGGTTCGGGCTTGTAGAACGTCCCCACGAAAAAGGGGGCTGGGCCAGCACATATTACGATAGCGATTGTGTGTGTACCCAAAATAATACTTTCATTGATCAGGGGTGCATCGCCAGTTATCTGCTTTCCACTTACAGTGGTCGCCGGTTGGGACTGCCGACGACAGGCAATGCAGATGGCGCCCATAATCTACGCGTTTTGGCACCTGCCATATCCGCAGAAGAGATGTTGCAGCGCATGGGGAAAGGCGTGTTGGTTACAAAGATGATGGGGCAGGGGGTAAATCTGGTGACCGGCGATTACTCACGTGGTGCACAAGGCTTCTGGGTGGAGCATGGCAAAATCCAGTACCCCATCGAAGGATTTACGGTCGCAGGCAATCTGAAAGAGATGTTGGGCGGCCTGCAAGCAGTCGGTAGTGATGTTGATACTCGCGGGGGCACCCACACTGGTAGCTGGCTCATCCGAGAGATGACGGTGGCTGGATAAGGAGTGCTCGTATCGGGGCAGTAATATTGTAGTGGAGGACTGCAAAGCAGTAAAAGATCAGAAACATTCAGAAGGGCAGAATGGTAGTAAGCTTAGTCGTAGAGCCGTGAGTAGTAAGCGCTACAACAATAATAGCGGGTAATGATGGGTAGGGCATGCAACTGACGGGCGGTGATTGCTTATCCTTCTACCTTCTACCTTCTACCTTCTACCTTCTATCTTAAGCGTGATGTGTATCTATCTTCTGTTGCAGTTTGAGCTGCCGATGGCGCAAGCGGACCGACGGATACTCTTCAGCGAAGTGGCGAGCAAGCTGTTCCACCAGATAGACAGAACGGTGCTGCCCACCGGTACAGCCCACTGCCACCGTAAAATAGCTACGATGTGTCGACATATAGTTGGGCAACCAGCGCTCCAACCAGTCAATGATATCCCGTGCCATGCGATCCGCTTCCGGTGTTTTTTGCAGAAATTCGATGACGGGTGTGTCACGGCCGGTAAATTCCCTTAGGGTTATATCCCAATACGGATTGGGTAGGCAACGTGCATCAAAGACCATGTCCGCATCATGGGGAACACCATGTTTGAAACCGAATGATTCGAAGCTGAGTGTCATCTGATTCTGCGCGTGGGCGGCCACTTGCTCGGCCATGCGTGAACGCAATTCATGTACAGAGAGATTACTGGTATCGATGATGAGCGCTGCCAGATCCCGAATGGGGGAGAGATATTTCTCCTCGGTTTCGATTGCCTCTGTCAATGTCATTTCTGTGCCGAGCGTCAGCGGATGGCGTCTGCGTGTTGCGGAAAAGCGCTCGAGCAGTTGGCGAGGGTCAGCCGTCAGATAAATGACCTGTATATCGATGTCTCGAGGCTCCAGAAATTCGAGTAGTTCGGGCAGGCGTACCAGAGCTTCGGGTACATTGCGTGCATCGATACTCACGGCCACTTTAGTGCGCTCTGGCGAATTGGTTTGCAGCTCATCGAGTAATGCGATCAGTAGCATGGAGGGTAGATTATCAATGGCGTAATAGCCGAGATCCTCCAGCGCTTGTAGCGCAATGGATTTGCCCGATCCGGAACGTCCGCTGATGATAACCACCTGCATGAGTGATAAGTCCTTATAAAATACCTAAGAATGTTACGAATTATTAACTTCTGAGGCCCAAGTGTAATCTGCATGGACACGCTTTTGGAAATAAAATACCTATTTTACTGATGGTGTTTCTATATCGATGATCATTGACGGGCCCGATGAGTACTAGCATACCTGACCTTTTGTGACAGGATGGTTAAAAGTACCTTCTTGGTCTTCCTGTTGGGAATATAAATGTACAGAACGATAGGATTGTAATGGGAGTAGTGAATATAGCAGGCCGGGCTAAAGGTTAAAAAGGGCTAATGGTTAAAGTAAGAGTGACCGTTCAGACACCATCGGTAGAAGTTATGGACGTAGCATGAAAAAGAGTAACGAAGGTGACCTAAAACAACACGCCCGCAGGCGTGTTGCGTTGGAAATATGCTATTGCATGCCATGGATGCCAGCAAACATTCAAAAGTGCGAATTGTTCGACAAGTCAAAATCATGGCTAAATAAATACGCTTCCAGTACGTATGGCCCTAATGATCAAAGCCCCAGGGAGCCCACGCCTTTTGAATGCGCCTGCACTTTTTCCTTGTATTTAACGAGTTGCCTGTCCATTTTATCAATCAACGAGTCGATAGCAGCATACATGTCACCGCGCTCATCAGCACCATGCAGATCCTTGCCGGCAACATTCAAGAGGCAGGCGGCCTGCTTTCTTCCCTTTTCAACCGAGAGTGTAACTTGCACATTGGCGATATTGTCGTAGTGACGCGTTAGGCGGGCCAGTTTTTGTTGGATGAAACCGCGAAGGGCTTCGGTCAATTCGATGTGATGGCCAGTGATGTTCAGTTGCATGACTTGCCTCCTGGTGGCGTGGCACCTTGTTGACGTAACAGCTTCTAAACGTATGTATGTGCTTTTCAATAAACGACTCGAAATAAAAGAACCTGTCTTATTGAATGTCGCTCTCTCACTGTAATCTGTTCGTCATGAAGACGACAAGAACCATTTTAGATTAAATACAGGCCTTATTGATGTCATACGGTTATAACGGCCTGGTCTGTATGCAACCTGACATGATTATACCGCTTCTAGGCGAGTCGTTTACGCTCGGAGGAAGCAGGTATACCCATGGATTCACGGTATTTGGCAACAGTGCGCCGTGCCACCATGATGCCGCTTTCTGCCAATGCATTGACCAGGCTGGCATCCGATAATGGTCGCCGTGCAGGCTCTTCATTGATCAGCTTTTTGATGCGTGCCCGAATAGCGGTACTGGCGTGTGCTTCATTATCCTGCCCCACATGGCTGGAGAAAAAGTATTTCAGCTCAAACACACCGCGTGGTGTGTGAATATATTTATTGGTCGTCACGCGGGAGATAGTCGATTCATGCATCCCTACTGCCTCCGCGATATCGGCAAGAATCAACGGCCGAATACCTTCTTCCCCTTTTTCAATGAAATCACGTTGACGAATAAAGATTTCGCGTCCTACTTTCAGTAACGTTTCATTGCGGCTGGAAAGGCTTTTAAGTAGCCAGCGTGCTTCCTGAAGATGTTGTTTGAGAAAAGTGTTGTCATCGCTTTTATCCGCCCGCCGTACCAGTGCCGCGTAATCGGGTTGAATACGCACTCGGGGAAGGGCGTCAGGATTAAGCTCGACGTGCCACCCCGAGCGACGATGATAAGCCAGCGTCAGATCAGGGATCACATAGCTATCAGTATGATGGGTGAAGCGCTGTCCTGGGTAAGGGTCCAGCCCACGGATCAACGCAATAACATGTTCCAGCGCCTGCTCATTCAGCCCCAGACGGCGTTTCAACAGTTTCATATCGCACGCTGCCAGCGGCTCAAGGAACTGGCGAACGAGCCGCTTTGCCTGTGCCAGATTGGCTGTATCGGCAGGCAGTGTCTCAAGTTGTAGCAACAGACACTCTTGCAGGTTACGTGCAAAAATACCGGTTGGCTCAAGCGACTGCAGCTCAGTCAGAACGTTTTCAATGCGTGCAAGGTTAGCATTCACGACATCCTGTTGTTTGAGGCTCTGTTCAATATCCGTCGTGCTGGCACGCAAGTAACCGTTTTCATCCAAACTATCCAATAATGTTTCGACAATGGCACGCTCTGTATCATCGAAATCGCATAGCTCGATCTGGCGTTGTACGACACTGTAAAGTGTCTCCTTGCTCGCATTTCGTTCGTGATCCATCGTATTGTCTGACACGCCACTGCCACTGCTGATGCTGGCAAGCGTTGCATCCTGGAAGGTATCGCTCCAGTCGTTATCCAGTGCCAGCTCCTCAGGGATATCGCTCGACCATTCCCCTTCTTCATTGGTCAAAGGCTCTTCGCTGCTTTCGGCATCGTAAAAGTCTTCTTCCAGTTCGAGCATGGGATTGCTTTCGAGTGCAGTCTGAATCTCCTGATTCAACTCAAGCGTGGACAACTGCAGCAGCTGGATAGCCTGCTGAAGCTGCGGCGTCATGGTTAAATGAGCACCGAATCGAAGTTGGAGTGAAGATTTCATCATGGTCGGGTATCTATCAAAATAATCAGTCGATACCTCTAACGCTATACCGCCTATTCCTTTGTGTGCAAGCGAAAAATATAAATTGATAGCAATTATTATGCCACTACTAAAAAAACGATTATATTGAAATAATATGGCTAATATTTTATGGTTTTGAAAATTTTATTCCTTTGAAAAGCAGGCTCACTGGCAGGTTTCCACCTTGTAAATATATGTGGTGACTGGATGAAATGAGCGGTAAGGCCAACGTATGCAAATCGAGGGCGCAGGTAATGCAGACTATCAGTCGCTAATACGGACTTGAGAGTCTTTGGTGCGTATGACACTTCATTTTCTGGCGCAGCATGATCTTGCTGAATTGAGGCTGATTATTCTGAATCAGTATTTCAACAGGGTTGCATTGACGGTCTTTAGGGGGGCAGGGGAGCTTATAGGGATGTTGTAATGTGAAAGACGGTAACGCCAAGGTGCTGTTCCTGGCGCCTGGAAGTACATGGCACTGGTATGGAGGTATCGCTTGCTCGACATGCGATAAAGGCTCAAAGGGCTACACGCGTAGAGGTGAATGAACAGAACGAGCAAGTGTTGGGCTATTATGCTCATCTGAGCTTTACTGCGATCAGGCGTTTCTCCCTGGATGGGCAGGGCAACCATATTCGCTTCTGCGGCTGGGCGCATGCACAGTCATGCGCTCTGGCCTACGTAAAAACGCCATGGAGAGTAGGGTACGTATTGTGTAACTGACTAACACGATGCCTCTATTTTATGCGCAATAAAGCACGTTAGAGGCGGAAGTCCTGCCCAAGATAGACATCACGAACATGCTGATTTGCCAGAATCGCATCTGCATCGCCTTCAGCAATGATTTTACCTTCACCGACAATATAAGCATTATCGCAGATATCCAGCGTTTCACGCACGTTGTGGTCAGTGATGAGTACACCGATGTTACGGTTGCGTAACTGACGTACAATCCCTTTGATTTCATTGACCGAGATGGGGTCTACCCCGGCGAAGGGTTCATCCAGCAGGATAAAAGCAGGTTCAGTCGCAAGGGCGCGGGCGATTTCGACACGACGCCTTTCGCCACCAGATAGACTCATGCCGCGGTTGTTGCGAATATGCTCAATGCTGAATTCGGCCAGCAGCTGCTCCATCCTGTCAAGACGTTGCTGACGATTCAGATCCTTGCGGGTTTCGAGGATGGCGAGGATGTTGTCGGTGACCGTCAATTTGCGGAAGATCGAGGCCTCTTGCGGGAGATAGCCGATGCCTGCACGTGCACGCACATGCATGGGGGCATTGCTCAAGTCCTTGTCATCAATAGCGACATGGCCGGCATCTGCCTGTATCAGCCCGACGATCATGTAAAAAGAGGTCGTTTTACCTGCGCCGTTGGGGCCGAGTAGTCCGACGATCTCGCCTTGACTGATATTCAGACTAATATCCTGTACAACGCGCCGTTTTTTGAAACTTTTTACCAGGTGCGAGGCGTGCAGTGTTTTCATCAATCAAAGACTCCGGTGCATGGGCTGCTATTGCTCTTGCCGCTTTTTACTGCTTTTGCGTATAGCTGATTCAGTTGTGCCTGTTCTACTTTTGGCTTGAGCCGCCTGTTTTGCTCTGGCCATTGGATGAAGGCGTAAAGGTCATGTTGACACGTCCACTAGTGCTGTTGGAGGCATCACCCGTACTACCGCCCTTGGCATTGTTGCCACTGCCATTCGCGTTGACCCGACGGCTGTCGATGTAATATTCAACGAAGGGGCCAGTAAAGGTATCTGTTCCCCTGTGTAGCTCAGCGTTGCCCTGCATATCCATTTTATGCTGGGTAACCCAGTAGTTGATAACGTTACCCCAACCACGCATCAACGGAGCTGTCGCTGTGGCCGCCTGCTGCACAAAGGCACGTTTATTGGCTGTCCCCGTGGCTTTGACGCGAACCAGATTATTGCTGTTATCCAAATAAAGATTAACGCGATCCGCATCAAGAGTAAGGCCACCTTGGGTGACATGAACATTTCCGGTGTAGGTAACTACCTTGGAGTTGTTGTCAGCGGTCAACTGATTTGAAACGACATGAATGGGGAGGCTGGTATCGGGTGCAGCGGCCAGTGCAGGTGCTGCTATGGAGCCAGCTACCATGGATCCCGCAACCAAAAGAGAAGCAATAAACCGAGCTTGCATCATGTCCAAGTGTTCCTTGCTATACAAAAGATATAAAGGATACTGGCTAGTGCCGAAGTATCCGATGTTAACTACCGGCCGTGGGCCACTAGCCTGAAAATGTTAGAGCGCTGGCGCCAGGGAGGTGAATACGGCATACCGCATTGGGTAACGCACGACACCTCCAGCGTTAACGACGTTGAGGGTTGAAGCTACTGCTGACATTTCCCTGCAACACCATGTGATTACTGTTGATCCAGGCCTGGAATGTGCTTCCCTGGGTCTCCTGCTGCCCCTGATGAAAGAAGCTTTGAGTATTGCTCCAGACACGCCCTTGAGGGCGATTGTAATGCACGATATCACTGGTCATTCGCCACAGATTGTCGGGTTGTACCGCCAAAGCATGGCCGGTGAGTGTAATATTGTTACCGCCGTTATCCAATTGCCCGGTATCACCACTGATATGCCACGTACGGTTCGAGCTATCGATGACCTGAATCCGTGGTTGCTCGGCCTGACTGCTGCCATTGCTGGCATAGTGACTGACGCGGGGGGATTCCATGCGCTGATAGGGTTGCCCATCCGCGTTGTATCGGGTCAATTGCGCGTTTTCCAGATATTGATCAGGTGTTCCCTCAGCGCTTTGAGGTAACGGCGATTGCTGGAGACTTTGCGTATTCTGATCAATATAGGCAAGAAAAATACCTGCGACCACGATAATCAGTAGCAAACCCAAGCGGTAAGCGTTGTTTTTAAGCCAGGCCATCCTGTATATCCTTAAGGATCAACCGTGTTGATAAATAAATGCATGTTCAGCGCATGCATGATGTACCTTATGCATATGAGTATCTCGACATACCGAGCATTCGAGTGCCCATTCAGGAAACTAGTTCCCTTTCGAAAAAAGAATTATACGTCATCCGGCGGCACAGTTGGGCTTTGCCTGTGTAATAAATTGTGCAAGTACGCTATCCCAATGCCCCTGTGCCTGAAGAATCAAATCGGCCAGCTCCCGCACAGCACCTTCGCCACCGCGTTTTTCAGTCACGATATTGGCATGAACCCGAATGTAATCAGGGGCATTGGCAACACTCGCTCCCAGCCCCGCGGCCTGAATAGCGCCAAGATCCGGCAGGTCATCACCGCAATAAGCTATTTTTACCAGAGGAAGCGAGCACTCCTCGGCGAGCTCGTTTAACGCAGCCAATTTGTCATTTCGGCCCTGAAAAAGCCGAGTGATACCCAATTCTCTGGCGCGCTGCTCGACCATGGGAGAACGCCGCCCGGTAATAATGGCTACCTCAATACCATATTGCTGGAGGAGGCGAATACCGAGACCGTCCTGAACATTGAAGGATTTCAGTTCACGCATCAAGGTTTCGTTTCCCGTGCCCGTTGACGAAGTGTCATGGGGCGGTAATGACGCGGCGTAACTGATGGCACCGTCAGTCAATACACCGTCTACATCCAATGCGAGCAGGCGTATGCCCTGCATACGTTCATTCAGTGTAGGTGTTGTGTGTGCGAAAGAGGGCATGAGTGCGCATCCTTGGAACGTGTTATGAGAAGTAATGTGTGTTAAAAGACGGAGCGTACGCTTGCAAAAAAGCGTACGCCTGATACCGGTTGTAGATCCTGCAGTGCAATACGGCTGATGGCTGGTCTACCTTTGCCATGGCAAGTCAGATTATGCAGGGCCGATGCAAACAGGAGTCAACGTCACACTACATTCCGATTGAGAAGATCCTGCAACTTGAGTGCGCCCACAAGGCGTCCTTCATTATCAACGACTGCCAGTGCGGTAATTCGTCGTTGTTCCATGATCCGTAACGCCTCAGCTGCCAGCATTTTGGGGGGCACCGTGATCGGCGTATGGCTCATGACATCAACAATAAGGGTAGTATCCAGCTCAAGATTTCTATCCAGTGTTCGTCGCAAATCACCGTCAGTATAAAGCCCCAGTAAATGTTGCCTGTCATCCACGATGGTGGCGAATCCCAGTCCTTTGGTCGTGATCTCAAAGAGTGTCACGCGAACAGAGTCTTCTGGTGATACCCGAGGAATGGCATCTCCTTTGCGCATCACATCATTGACCGTCAGCAGAAGGCGCCGTCCAAGCATCCCACCGGGATGAGACAGCGCAAAATCCTGAGCATTGAATCCACGGGCTTCCAATAGGGCAATAGCCAATGCATCTCCCATGGCGAGTGCTGCGGTGGTGGAAGCGGTGGGGGCCAGATTCAACGGGCACGCTTCTTTTCTGACTTCAACATCCAACACAACATCGGCGTGCTTTGCCAACGTTGAATAAAGGTTACCTGTCATCGCAATGATTTTGACGCCCTTGCGTTTCAGCATGGGCAGTAACGCCGCTATCTCGACGGTTTCACCCGAATGGGAAAGTGCCAATACCACATCCTTGTCTGTAATCATGCCGAGGTCGCCATGGCTCGCTTCAGCAGGATGAAGAAAAAAGGATGGACTACCGGTACTCGCCAATGTGGCCGAAAGTTTTCGCGCGATATGGCCGGATTTACCGATACCGGTGACAACCACACGGCCATTGAATTCATCATCGGTCTGTTGAAGGATCAATTGGCATGCGCGCGTGAATGCGCGATCCACACGCGGGATCAGAGCATCAATGGTATCGCGCTCAAGTGCCAGTGTTTGCCGCGCACTGCTGCAGAAGTCGAAATCGAGTGGTTGATTCATGGAACGTGATTTTCTCCCGAGCGGTGCAAGTCATCAAGTAATAGTTGCGGTTGTGTATATTGGGAACAATTGTGGAATTTTGAGGCTTGAATGTCATCCTCAATGAGTGAATATCGTGAAAACGATGGAAATGATCCCTCGCCCGGAGCCTCTGCCCAAGCTACTGAGCTACGTCTTTCTGTGGTCAATAACGCAATCACAACCAAGTCTACAATATTGTGTTAAAATACATCGTTCGTTAATCTTTTATTTTTTGTAGCACTCTAAAAGTCAGCTGTTTTCGACCCTCCAGATCTCCCGGATGGGGCAATGACACTCGCTTTGGTAGCTACACCTTTATCAAATTTCCGGAATTTGCTCCTGAGCAAATCCTGACCTAATGAATTGGGAGTGGCATGACGCGCCCAAACTTGATCGAAGTAAAGCAGCTCAGCTTTCACCGTGGTGCTCGCGCTATCTTCAAGGATATTACCCTTGACGTTGAGCGGGGCAAGGTCACGGCTATTATGGGGCCCAGTGGTACCGGCAAAACGACGCTGTTGAAGTTGATCAGCGGGCAGCTGGTACCTGATACCGGTACAGTGACGGTGAACGGTGAAAATGTCCATGCACTTTCGCGCAAGGCGTTGTTTACGTTACGCCGAGACATGGGAATGCTGTTCCAGAGCGGCGCGCTTTTTACCGATCTCTCCGTGTATGAGAATGTTGCGTTCCCGCTGCGGGTACATACCAATATGCCGGAAGAGATGATCCGTGATCAGGTGCTGATCAAACTGGAATCCGTAGGGCTGAGAGGTGCACGAGATCTGATGCCCTCCGAACTTTCTGGTGGAATGACACGCCGTGTGGCGCTTGCCCGTGCGATCGTGCTGGATCCAGCGCTGATCATGTATGATGAGCCTTTTGTCGGGCAGGACCCTATCACGAAAGGTGTGCTGGTCAAGCTTATCAAGGAGCTGAATACCGCACTGAACATGACCTCGGTTCTGGTGTCTCATGATATTAACGAGACGCTGGATATTGCGGATCATGTCTACCTGATCGCAGACGGTGAAATCATGGCAGCCGGAACGCCTGATGAACTGCGCCATTCGAATGACCCCAAAGTCAGTCAGTTCGTGCATGGTAAACCGGATGGCCCGGTGCCTTTCAATTATCCGGCAATTCCTTATATTGAAGACTTATTGGGTAGGGAGGCCAGGTCATGATTGATTGGCTTTCCAGCATTGGCCGCAAAACCATTGAGGTGATCGCGGCGATCGGGCGTTCGGCCATCCTTCTTGTGCGTTCTTTCCTGGGGGTTCCCAGCTGGAAGGGGTTTCGGCTCTGGGTTGCCCAGATGCATTTTGTAGGGGTTCTTTCACTCCCCATTATTGTGGTATCGGGGCTCTTCATCGGTATGGTGCTGGCCTTGCAGGGGTACATGATTCTGGTGAATTATGGCGCCGATTCGGCATTGGGGCAGATGGTTTCTCTGGCGCTCCTCAGGGAATTGGCGCCCGTGGTTGCTGCGCTGCTGTTTGCGGGGCGTGCCGGTTCAGCATTGACGGCAGAAATAGGACTGATGAAGGCCACCGAACAGCTTTCCAGTATGGAAATGATCGGTGTTGATCCTCTGCGTCGTGTGATTGCCCCCCGCCTGTGGGCAGGGTTGTGCTCCATGCCGATTCTGGGCGTCCTCTTTGCGGTAGTGGGTATCTATGGCGGTTACCTGGTCGGCGTGAAGTGGCTCGGTGTTTATGCCGGTGATTACTGGGGCAACATGCAGTCCAACGTTCAGTTCATGCATGATGTCATGAATGGCGTGTTGAAATGTTTCGTATTCGGCCTGGTGGTGACCTGGATTGCAGTCTTTCAGGGGTATGATCTGGTACCAACCTCCGAAGGGATTTCCCGTGCGACTACGCGTACGGTTGTTTATGGTTCACTGGCGGTACTGGGGCTTGATTTTGTGCTCACCGCACTGATGTTTGGAGGTTCATGATGAAGCGTAGCCATTGGCTGGAGTGTGGTGTAGGCATTTTTGTAATTATTGGCTTTCTGGGGCTGGTATGGTTGGGGCTGCAGGTTAGTGGTCTGACACCCTCGGCATCGGAAGGCAGCTACACGGTGTATGCTGAATTTGGTGATATCGGAGGGTTGAAACCCAATGCGCGAGTCACCATGTCTGGAGTAACAGTGGGTAAGGTTGAGTCCATCACTCTGGATCCCAAGTGGCTGGATGCAAGGGTCACCATGCAGATTTCCGACACCCTCAAGAACAAACTGAGTGATGACAGTACTGCCGCTGTGCAGACGTCAGGCCTGTTGGGTGAGCAATATGTGGGGCTGACGACTGGAGCGTCATCGCAAATGCTGCAAAACGGCGGTACTATTCGCGATACTCAGGATGCGCTCTCACTCAATAGCCTTATCCAGCAGTTCATGTCGAATATGGGAAGTAACAAAGGGGCTTCAGGCAGTAGCAACTGATAGCCTGTTCACCATGAGACTATTTACCACTCTTTCTTCACCCGGCCAGGTTTACTCGTATTAAGTGTATCGCCAGCAGTAGGGGATGTAAGGCCAATTGGCCCTCCTGACCCACGTTGCGGATTACGCGAAAATCGTGTTGGCAAAGCGAAGGCAGACCCGGTATGGAGGTTTTATACCGTGAGTGCAGGAGAGTGAAATGCAGGACGACCTCAGGAGGTATGTATGAATCGACTAACCAAATATTGCTCTGCCGTGGGTGTTGCGTTGGCGCTTTCCTTTACAGCGACTGCCAATGCTGATGAACAGGCTTCCCAGTTTGTGACTCAGCAAATCAATCAGTTGCAGCAGGAAACACATGGTCGGGCGGCTCAGTTCAAGCAGCATCCTCAGGAGTTGCGTGCGCTACTGGCGAAAAACCTGACACCTATCGCGGATTTCCCCTATATTTCTGCCATGGTCATGGGGCGTTACTATCGTTTTGCCACGCCTGAACAGCGCCAGCATTTCGCTCAGGTTTTCCAGAACTCAACACTGGATACGCTGACTCAAGGCTTGCTCAGTATCAACTATGATGGAATCGAAGTAGGCAATGCGGCTCAGCAACAGCGCTATGCCAACGAAACAGGCGTTTCCGTTAATGTTCGGACTGCCAACGGTCAGACCTATCCTATCGACTTCACTTTGTTGCAACGCAATGGACAGTGGAAAGTCATTAATGTGATTGTGAACGGTATCAACCTGGGATTGACCTTCCGAAATCAGTTCGATTCAGCCATGCGTTCTCATAACCACAACTTCGATCAGGTGATCGATAACTGGGATACCAGCTCTGCCGTGAATAAAATTCAGCAGAGTAACGGCAGCAACAATGGCTGATCGACTTCTGGATGATGCACAGGTCGGCTTGTTGGCTGAGGGGAATACGCTTCGTATTACTGGACAGCCGGGCTTCAATAATGCAACGACGTTATGTGAGGCCGGCATTCACTGGCTTCAGTCGCACAAGCCGACGGTCATTGATATTGATGTTTCCAATATCGAATCATCCAATAGTGGGGTTTTGTGTGTGTTGCTTGAGTGGCTTCGCTTTGCTGATCGTCAGGGCATTCAAGTGAAACACATTATGCTCTCGGATCACTTGCGCGAACTGGTCAAGATTGCCGGTTTGACGGTTATTCCCGCGTTCAACACCGCGATGGTCGACAAAGCCAGTGCATAATGAGCCTCGACGTCTTGTGGCAACTGTCATTCGACATGAGTGAACATGAGGCCGGCATTGTGGCACATTTTTGTTCATATCCTGTTGTGTGAAGGGGCGTTATAGTGAGGAGTAGGTTGCGATAGATGGACCGTCTGGATGGCGCCATTCCAGATGTCATTGTTCACACTGAGTTGACCTGACCATACCGTTGTAAAGCAAGGGCTGCTTCCTGTAGAAGGGGTAGCCCTTGTTTCGTTTGATCCCCCTGCCTGTGAAGGGGTGGATCTTTTTTAGACGATGAAAGGTGTTGAAACAACACTGCTGCTTTCGGTTCGACGGTGGGTCGTTTATGATAGGCAAAGTTTTTTATGTGGTGTGAATAAGGTCGTAGTGCTCTCTTCCTGTTATCAGGGTCAAAACGTGGTATTGAGCCCGTTTTTCCCTTTGCGGGAAGTCGGCTGAGCATCGCTGCCGTCAAGCCCCCATTGGAAAATACGAGCCTGTTTTGGCAAACAGGACAGAGCGGACGAGCCCCGCACGGAATGAAGCTTCGTGCCCGAGGGGTAAAGGGCTTTCGTGCCGTATTATGTTCGCCAAGTGGTTTTTATTCACACACGCTGACCGTGTTATTGGAGATTTGGTATGCAACCCGAGGACGTCAAGGCTAAACTCGAGTCCCATTTGGATGATTGTGAATTTCATATTCAGGGCGAAGGCTGTAACTTTCAGGTGACTGCCATTAGTGAGCATTTCGAGGGTTTGTCACCGGTAAAACGTCAGCAACTCATCTACTCAGCACTCAGCGACGAAATAGCGAGCGGTGCCTTGCATGCTATCAGTATTCGCACATATACGCCGTCCCAGTGGGCCTCCAATAACTAATATATGCGTGCCGGAATAGCATCGGCGGCGCTGAAGGATTCATGGCGTTGATGCAATCGCTCGGCAAGCAATCGGAAAAGTAATGGATAAATTGATTATCTCGGGCGGTGTTCCGCTCAAGGGTGAAATTTCAGCGTCTGGTGCCAAGAATTCAGCACTCCCCATTCTGGCAGCTACCCTGCTGACCAAAGACCGCATCACGCTACATAACCTGCCTTTATTGCGCGATATCACGACCTCTCTGGAATTGCTGTCCAGCATGGGGATCAATTACGAAAAAGTGGGTGAAAAAAGCGCTGAGTTAGGGGGAGCGGTCAGTCATTGTCAGGCACCCTATGACCTCGTCAAGAAGATGAGAGCCTCGATTCTGGTACTGGGCCCCTTGCTGGCGCACTATGGGAGTGCCGATGTATCCCTTCCCGGTGGTTGCGCTATTGGTAGTCGCCCGGTTGATTTGCATCTTCGTGGTCTTGAGGCCATGGGGGCAGAGGTTACTGTTGAAAATGGTTATGTGCATGCCACCGCCCCAAATGGCTTGCATGGCGCGCACTTCATGATGGATGTGGTCACCGTCACTGGTACGGAAAATCTGCTGATGGCCGCCACGTTGGCGAAAGGTCGCACCGTTTTGGAAAATGCGGCTCGCGAGCCGGAAGTGGTTGATCTGGCGGAGTGCCTATTGGCAATGGGGGCTAAAATCACTGGTCATGGTACCAGTACCATTACGATTGATGGTGTGGATGCCTTGCATGGGTGTGAACATGAAATCATGCCTGATCGAATCGAAACGGGTACTTTCCTTGTTGCCGCTGCTGCAACGCGGGGTAGTATTACCATCCACAAGACCCGTGCCGATACACTGGAAGCCGTTATTGCCAAGCTGGAAGAGGCGGGTGCCGTCATTCGGGTAACAGACGATACCATTCACCTGGATATGGAAGGGCGTCGACCGAAGGCGGTTAACCTGCGTACAGCACCGTATCCGGCGTTTCCGACGGATATGCAGGCTCAGTTCGTAGCCATGAATGCCGTGGCTGAAGGCAGCTCCCGGGTGATCGAAACGATCTTCGAAAACCGCTTCATGCATGTGCAGGAGCTTAACCGTATGGGCGCGCACATTGCGCTGGAAGGTAATACGGCACTTATTGAAGGGGTAGAATGTCTTTCTGGTGCGCCAGTGATGGCGACTGACCTGCGTGCTTCCGCCAGTCTGATTATTGCCGGCTTGACTGCTTCGGGTGAAACGGTCGTTGATCGTATCTATCACGTTGATCGTGGCTACGAGTGCATCGAGCAAAAATTCCAGTCTCTGGGTGGCGACGTTCGCCGTGCCCACGGCTAAGGTTACGTCTTCCCATTCATCCAGCTGCGCCAGAAGAAGTGATTACATGAGCAAGCCATTGATTATCGCGCTGTCGAAAGGACGTATTCTCAAGGATACGTTGCCTCTGCTGGCAAGGGCCGGTATCGAGCCGACCGAATCCGTGAGTGACAGTCGCAAGCTTCTCTTCGATACCACGGTTGAGAACGTCAAGATTATTGTTATTCGTGCCACGGATGTACCTACCTACGTCCAATTGGGCGCTGCTGATTTGGGCATTGCAGGTAAGGATGTCCTGATGGAGAGCGGTGCCAAGGGCTTGTATGAGCCATTGGATCTGCGCATTGCTGCCTGCCGTTTGATGACTGCCGGTATTGTGGGGCAACATCCGACGCGCGCACGCCGTAGAGTCGCGACCAAGTTTCCCGCTATCGCCAAACGGTATTACGCATCGATGGGAATTCAGGCCGAAGTCATCAAATTGTATGGCGCCATGGAGCTTGCACCGCTGATGAATCTGGCAGATGAGATCGTCGACATCGTCGATACGGGCAATACACTCAGGGCGAACGGTATGGAACCCCGAGAGCTCATTGCACCGATTACGACGCGTCTGGTGGTCAATAAGGCTGCCATGACCATTCGTCATGCGGAGATCCGACCCATTGTTGAACGTTTAAGGGAAGCGGTTAATTATCAGGAGACGGTAGGGGAATTATCATGAGCGAAAACGGAGTGGAAAACTTTTCCATTGCCCGGTTATCAACCGAGTCAGCGGATTTTAATGATCGTTTGAGTGGCCTGCTTGCCTGGGAAAGCGTTTCAAGTCAGGACGTTCAGGGGCAAGTCAATGACATTATCCATGCTGTTCGGCATGAGAAAGACGCCGCCGTTATTCGCTATACCGAACGGTTCGATCACCTGAAAGTGTCTTCGGTTGATGAATTGACGCTCGATGCTGCTGCGCTTGAAAAAGCTTATGCGTCTCTGCCTGAAAAAGAAAAAGAGGCGCTCAAGGTCGCTGCGGAGCGTATCCGTAGTTATCACGAGCATCAGCTCGGTGAATCATGGCAATACACCGAGGCAGATGGCACGGTGCTGGGCCAGAAAGTGACACCTCTTGAAAAAGTAGGCGTCTACGTCCCAGGTGGTAAGGCGGCCTATCCTTCTTCCGTATTGATGGATGTGATGCCGGCACGCGTCGCCGGCGTCAAGGAAATCATCACCGTGGTTCCGACCCCGGGCGGTGTAGTCAACCAGATGGTATTGGGTGCGGCGCATGTGGCGGGTGTTGACCGTATGTTTACCATCGGTGGCGCTCAGGCCGTCGCTGCACTGGCATATGGTACGGAAAGTATTCCACGCGTTGATAAAATTGTTGGGCCGGGCAATATTTATGTGGCGACGGCCAAGCGCGCGGTGTTTGGACAGGTGGGGATCGATATGATCGCTGGGCCTTCCGAAATTCTGGTGGTGTCCGACGGTACGACCGATGTGGATTGGTTGGCGATGGACCTGTTCTCACAGGCAGAGCACGATGAACAGGCACAAGCCATTCTGCTGAGTTGGGATGACGATCATTTGGATGCGGTTGAAGCGAGTATCCGCCGTCAACTTCCGACAATGGAACGTGCCAGCATCATTGCCGAATCACTGTCCCAGCGTGGCGCGTTGATCAAGGTCAGGGATGTCGAGGAAGCATTGGCGATAGTCAATCGTATCGCACCGGAGCACCTTGAGCTTTCTGTTGAGAATCCTGATGCTTTGTTGCCGCAGGTACACAATGCGGGCGCTATCTTTATGGGTCGCTATACCGCTGAGGTCCTGGGGGACTATTGTGCAGGGCCAAACCATGTTCTTCCCACGTCTGGCACGGCACGTTTTTCATCGCCTCTTGGGGTCTATGATTTCCAGAAGCGCTCTTCGATTATTCAGTGCTCAGCAGAAGGGGCGCACACACTGGGCCAGACAGCTTCGGTACTGGCTCGAGGTGAGTCGTTGACTGCTCATGCACGTGCAGCCGAGAATCGCCTGAAAAAGTAGTCGTTACATCAATAGCGCTGAGTAATCATCGCCATGGAAACCGGCATCCTTAAAAGGCGCCGGTTTTTTTGTATTTTTCCTTTGTTTTTTCAGAAACGAATAGAACTCTACAAACCATTACAGCCGTCGAAATTGCATACACCCATAGGGTGCACGGTTCTCTCAAATACTGAACAATTAATTTGGCAAGCCTGGATAGCTCTGTGTATTACCTGCTGAATTATCCGAGCCATTAACGGAAGGATCGCTCTGTTGTTCAAACGAGGGTTGCTGTAATTCGCTTGATCCTTGCGGCTGGTTACTGGTTTCCTGACCCGTTGATTGTGCTTCCCCTGTGCCTTGCTTATTGGTCAGAACAGGGGTAGGGGTAATGCTGGTGAGATTCGGGGGGCGGACACCTACACGGATATTGACCTGGATGTGTTCATGCCCACGCAAGAGTGTCATTGTAATGATGCTGCCCGGCTGCAAATTGGCGATTTCATTCAGTGCCGCATACGGATTGAGCAGGGGGACGCCATTGATGGCAAGAATAACGTCCCCCTGTTTGACACCCGCTTGTTCTGCAGGCCCCGCTACACTGCCCACCACTAGATAATTGGGGGCTTGAATGGAAGCCAGCGGCAGGGACAGGTTGCTTCGCTGGGTTGCATCGATACCCAAATAGCCGCGCTCGACATGACCATAACGAATTATCATGTCCAGCACCCGGCGGGCAATATGGATAGGGATGGCGAAACCAATCCCCTGCGAACCCACTGTGCGGGAGAAAATGGCGGTATTGATACCAATGAGCCGCCCGTCGGCATCGATCAATGCACCGCCCGAATTTCCGGGATTGATAGAGGCATCTGTTTGAATAAAGTCTTCATAGGGGCTGACACCGAAGCGAGCACGTCCTACTGCACTCACGATACCCATCGTGACGCTTTGCCCGATGTTAAAAGGATTTCCGATCGCCATGGCGATATCACCGGGGCGCACTTCGTAATTATCCGCAAATTTCACGGTAGGAAGATGGCTTAGATTGATTTTCAATACGGCTAGATCTGTCTCATTGTCGGAGCCTACCAATTTTGCGTCTGTCATCCGGCCATCGGCCAGTGTGACCACTATCTGGTCTGCCGAACGAATGACATGATTGTTGGTCAGAATGTAGCCGGAATGCGAGACAATGACACCGGACCCAAGATTGATCAGCTGCTCACTGCCTGGTTCTGTACCTTCTGTGCCGTTTGATCTGTTGGTGCCCTCGTCCTGAGTTGAGGGGGAGAGTATTGCTTGCCTACTGCTTTTTTCATTATCCGTGGTGGGATTAGTGTTAGCCTGATCGTTGTTCAATTGCGCAACGGGCACCGGCACATTGCCAGGCTGTTGGTTGATGACCTGATGACTCATTGGCTGAGTAGGGGCGAGTTGATTTTGATCATTCTCACCGTTGTTATCATTCCGGCTGGGTTGATAAATAGGGTCATTATTCAATGGCGACTTTGGTGCCTGCCCCGACAAGGTGCGCAAGGACGAAACGGTAACCACCGCGGGTGCGGCCCGGGCTACTGCATCTGCGTAACTATCGCGCTTCACGACACTTTGTTCAGATGAGTGAGCAGGGGCTGCTGCTTTCCTGCCAATAAATTGAGGCAAGTACTGAAGAACAACGACAGCGAGTAGTATGCCACACAGAACAGGCCAGAGAATTCCTCCCAATAATTTGCGCATACTGATGCCCCCTGCGGGTCCTTCTGTCATTGAATGTTATAGAGTTCTATCATGGTAACAGCTCATGGTAGGTGTCCGGTATGATTGACGCCAAAAAATGTATATGGAAGCCTGGATTACCTCTCTATGAAAAATGGGCAGTAGGCTAATTGCCTGTTATTACACTTCTGTGCGCGATAAGATCAGCATTTCCACCCGTTCACTCAAGAGATCAGGTCAGACAAGATGGAAAAGCGTAATTTGCTCATTGATGCGATGGCGGAAAAACTGCATGCATCACGTTTCAAGGACTTTACTGTAAACGGGTTGCAGGTTGAAGGGGCACAGAATGTTAGTCGTGTGATGACGGGTGTTACCGCATCGCAAGCCTTGATTGAGGAAGCCGTTGCGTGGGGCGCTGATATGTTGCTGGTGCATCATGGTTATTTCTGGAAGAACGAGCCGGTAGAAATAACCGGGATGAAGCAGCGCCGAATTGCGACCCTGCTGAAGCATGATATCAATTTGGTGGCCTGGCATTTACCCCTGGATGCCCACACTGAGTTAGGCAACAATGCATTATTGGGCAAGCGTATGGGATGGAAGGTCGATAAGGCCTTGGATGCACCATTGGGGCAGGGGTTGCTCTATATTGGCGATGCAGATGAAGCGATGAATCATCAGGCCTTTGCGGAACATATCGCCTCCCGGCTTGAACGACAGCCACTGGCGATTCAAGGGCACGACCGCCCATTAAAACGTATCGCGTGGTGCACTGGTGCCGCGCAGGACATGCTCGAAGAAGCCTACAAGGGCGGAGCAGATGCCTTTGTTTCAGGAGAAATATCAGAGCGAACGCCCCATATTGCCCATGAATTGGGTATCAGCTATTTCTCGGCGGGGCATCATGCGACCGAACGCGATGGTATTCACGCATTGGGGGATTGGTTGGCTGAACACTTCGATATCGAACACCGCTTTGTAGATATTCCCAACCCTGTTTGAGGAAAAGGGGATGGCGTGCATCATGGGGGAAGCGTTTGGCATGAACGATCAGTACGTACTGTCTGGTATGGACTGCCGGGTATGAACTGTCATGTATGAATTGTGAGCGGTTAACGGTGAGCTGTGACAATTGTACATTTGCCTTGCGGCGATGTTTCCTCTCTCTCTAAAGTAATAGATGGCTATTGATGGCCATTTGGCGCTTTTTATTTCCGCGTACCTCAAGCGAGCAATCGCAATGAAGGATACAAGAAACAACACTGGCCGCAAACATATGTATGCGGCCAGTTCAGGGCGATATTCGTATATGTCGCTGCCGATATGACTTGCCCCATCCCCTTAATAGCGTGGGCGGTCAGCCTTCACAGGTTCGCTTTCTGGCGTCTCTGTACTCTTATGAATACCAAAGCCTTCCGTTAACGTTCCTTTTTCCTCGGCATAGTCACGTGGAGCACTCAATGAAGCGGCTTCTTCATCCGCGACTTCTTCTGCGCTGCGCGATCCCGCCAACACTGATAGCCGGCGTTTGATGCTTTCATCCTTGATCAGATGCCCTGCATCTTCTTCCAGCGTACGGTTTAATGATGTTGTGCAGCTTTGCAGCTCACTGGCAATGCGTGTGATTTGCGCGAAGTGATTTTCCACCTGCTCGTGGAGCTGGCTTAGCTCGGTGTGTTGTCCTGCTGTGTTGTTGGCTTTCCCCGCACTGTTTTTGGCAGGTTTAAGACGTCCAACGATCACGCCGATGATGAGACCAATTATCAGGCAAATCAGGCCTGTGATCCAAATGCTGTTGCTCATTGTCACTCCTGGTGAAAATACGTCGCGTCGTTATCTTCTGGTGGATATCGCCGCATGGATATCATCATATCAAAATTGTCGCGTGGAACCTGTGTTGCTGAGGCTGTGCCGCACCAGTATAAGTTCATCAGAATGCTTTCCTGGTGCGACTGCAGCACTACAGCGCCTATTCCTCGGCTTTCAAGGGTTGAGCGCCTTAAGCTCCAGGACGCTTTAAGTATACTGGCTTTGTGAAAAGGGCGTAAAGCCTGTTGGTCATCCCCGCCATCAATATAAACAAGGCGTTATGATTGGCTTGCAAAGCAGGGGGGCTACTGAAGATAGGCATGTTGACCCATGACATGTATGTATCGACTTTCATATGAGCGTATCAACCCAACTGTTCACTGAAGCAGAATAAAGGATTATGTCAGTCCACTTGCGGGAGTGTTAAGCTAGAAACAAGTGGAATGGGTCATTTTAAACACTGATGTAGTTTTTATCTTATTTGAATCGAGCATTCGAGAGCGACCGTGAGTACTTTTACTTCTTCCGACACCTCACCCGCATCCCCTTGGGCACGTTATCAGCAGGACCTGAAAAAAGAAGGGTTCCAGCATGATGAAGCGCAGGAAAAAGCGGTCAAACATCTGCAACGTCTTTACGATAAACTTGTCTCTACCCCGCGTGAACAGCTCAAACCACACCCGGTAGCACCCACTAAAAAAGGCTTGAAGGGATTATTTGGTCGGAAGAAAGAGGAGGATACCCCTCCGGCAGCGCTTGTTCCCACTGTTCGAGGACTCTACTTCTGGGGTGGGGTGGGGCGTGGTAAAACGTATCTGGTGGATAATTTCCATGATTCACTCCCTTTTGATGACAAGCTACGCATTCATTTCAACCGTTTCATGCAGCGTGTCCATAAAGAGCTGGAGCATCACAAGGGGCAAAAGGATCCATTGAAACTGGTCGCTGGGCAGTTTGCCCGCGAAGCACGTGTGATCTGCTTTGACGAGTTTTATGTCAAGGATATCGCTGATGCCATGATACTGGCCAATCTGCTTGAGGCATTGTTTGCCGAGGGTGTGGTGTTGGTTGCCACTTCAAATATCGAGCCGCAGTATCTGTATGAAAACGGCCTGCAACGGGCGCGTTTCCTGCCCGCCATTGATCTGATCGTACGCCACTGTGAGGTGGTCAATGTAGATTCCGGTGTGGATTACAGGCATAGGACGCTGGAACATGTTGACACCTTTGTGACGCCTGCCAACGAACAGGCTGAGCAAACACTGGCGAGTATCTTTGCTGATATGGCGGGTAAAAAAGGGCAACTCAATCAACAGGTTAACGTTAATGGGCGCTCATTCCCTGCGCATGAAATCAGTGACGGGGTAGTCTGGTTCGAGTTCGAGGCGCTTTGTGACGGGCCCCGTAGTCAGAACGACTATATTGAGCTCTCACGCCGCTTTCATATGGTACTGATATCCCATGTCCCACAGTTTAATGAAGGGATGGATGATCAGGCGCGCCGCTTTATTGGCCTGGTGGATGAGTTTTATGACAGGGCAGTCAAGCTAATCATGAGCATGGCAACGCCGCTCTCAGCACTCTACAAGGGAAACGATCTTGCCTTTGAATTTGAACGTACATTATCGCGTTTGGATGAAATGTCATCAAAGGAATTTCTGAAACTCCCTCATCGGCCATAGTGTTTTTCCACATGTTTCATTCTGCCGATTATTGGTTTTTACGATTATTAGTTTCTTAATTGTATCTGAGTACTTAATGACAGCAGGATATTTGCTATTTTGTGGATCTGCTGTACAATACGCGCTCGCTTAACTGTTGTTCACCTTTTTGTACTATCTGTAATTTACCATGCTGTAATTTACCATGTCCGTTTCGCTGCATTTTCTGTGTTATCGGGCTTGAAGGATTTACGGATAAAGACAAAAAATAGGGCGAACAACCAAGAAAAATAGGGAAGGCATCGTTTGGCTTCGGTCATCATGCCCAATAAAGGTATTTACCATGAAAACGTTCAGCGCCAAACCGCAGTCCGTTCAGCGCGATTGGTACGTTGTAGACGCTACCAACAAGACTCTTGGCCGTCTTGCCACTGAGCTCGCTCGTCGTCTGCGCGGCAAGCACAAGCCCGAATACACCCCTCACGTTGATACCGGTGACTACATCGTCGTCATCAACGCTGACAAGGTTCGTGTTACTGGTAACAAGACTTCCGACAAGCAGTACTATCGTCACACTGGCTATCCCGGTGGTCTACGTTCCATGTCTTTTGAGCAATTGATCGACCATGCGCCTGAGCGCGTTATCGAAATTGCTGTCAAAGGCATGCTGCCGAAAGGCCCGTTGGGTCGTGCAATGCACAAGAAGCTTCGTGTCTATGCTGGCGCAGAGCATCCGCATACTGCACAGCAGCCCAAAGAACTGAATATCTAATCAAGGGACAAGCTAATGGCACAGTATTACGGAACCGGTCGTCGCAAAACCTCTACTGCTCGTGTATTCATCAAGCCGGGCACAGGTAAAATCACTGTTAACCAGCGTGAGCTGGACACCTATTTTGGTCGTCCTACCGCACGTCTGGTTGTTCGCCAGCCTCTGGAATTGACCCAGACTACCGAACAGTTCGACATCAATGTCACTGTTTCCGGTGGTGGTGGTTCTGCCCAGGCCGGCGCGATCCGTCACGGTATCACCCGTGCATTGATCAGCTACAATGAAGAACTTCGTTCTCCTCTGCGTGCTGCGGGTTATGTGACTCGTGATGCTCGTAAGGTTGAACGTAAAAAGGTCGGTCTGCGCAAAGCACGTCGTCGTCCTCAGTTCTCCAAACGCTGATTCTCTTCGAATCAGTGCAGCAGGGCGCTCTATTGCGCCTTGCCCATACCCGGCTTTTCACGAAAGGTCGGGTATTTTTTTGTCGAATTACGGATCATGCGAAATTCTGTATGAAAATTATGCCAATTGCTCACCCAAGTTGTGGGTGGTCGTGGTATTATCTTTCCTCGCATAGATCAAGGAGTGTTCCATGGGAGTTGTAGCCAAGCGGTCTTCGATGACTTTCTATTCAGGCCGTGATGACCACTACAGTCATCGTGTGCGCATCGTCCTCGCCGAGAAAGGCGTGTCTGTCGATGTCATCGAAGTGGATGAAGATAATCATCCCGAAGAGCTGATTGATCAGAATCCATATAACGGTGTTCCTACCCTGATTGATCGCGATCTTGTTTTATATGAATCCAAGGTAATGATGGAGTATCTTGATGAGCGTTTTCCTCATCCTCCCTTATTGCCCGTTTACCCGGTAGCCCGCGCTCAGAGCCGTCTCTGGATGTATCGTGTCGAACGCGAATGGGCTCCGTTGGTTGATACGATTGTGTCAGGTACTGCGACCAAGAAAGATACCGAACAGGCGCGTAAAAGCCTGCGTGAAAGCTTTATTGGTATAGCGCCCATCTTTGAAGATATGCCGTTCTTCATGAATGAAGAGTTTTCACTGGTGGATTGCTGTGTAGGTCCGATTCTTTGGCGTCTGCCCAGTCTGGGTGTTGATTTGCCTGAAAAGCAAATCAAGCCATTGTCTGCTTATATGGATCGACTCTTTAATCGTGATTCCTTCCGTGATTCTCTTCTGGAATCCGAACGCGAGCTTCGTCGCTGAAGTCTGGCAAATTCCGGGGTGTTGGCGTTGGGTCAACCCCCTGAATATTCTTTTATTCGTGTGAAGGCTCTCTTTCCATTCAATCTTTCTGACTGATTGAAGTGTGCTGCCTCGCCAACCTTGTCACCTTTCAGCTCTTTTTGATCTGATGTCCTGATTATTCAGGGTTTACTTGCAGGAGTTCATCATTATGCGCTCTAGTCGTCCCTATCTCTCCCGTGCACTTTACGAATGGCTTTTGGATAATGACCAGACGCCTTATATCGTTGTTGACGCCACCATTGAACACGTCGTTGTACCGACGCAGTTCGTACAGAATGGGCAGATTGTATTGAATGTAGCTCCTACTGCCGTACGGGATTTCCGTATTGAAAACGATATGGTGAGCTTCAATGCACGTTTCAGCGGTGAAGCAATGGAGGTGTGGGTTCCCATTGAAGCATTGATGGCGATCTACTCTCGTGAAACCGGTGCGGGTATGGCCTTTGGGCAGGAGCCTGTACTCCCTGAGCCTGAAGTAGACGAAGAGGAGGGGGCAAAACTGGAAAGTGTTCCTGATACTCGGTCAACCACTCCCGACGATGATGGTGATGATCGACCCAAACCGAAGAAGAAGCCTTCTCTTCGCGTCGTTAAGTAACGCTGCTGCTTGCACATGCTATATGTATGTGGAGTCGTGCATGCATTCCTGCATTCAGTGCAGGCATCCCCGGGCTTCATGGCATTCACTATGCTGGTAAGTGAGCTTCCGCGAGTGAGCGACCATCTGAGAGCAAGTAGCTTTCTGGGAGCAAGTGGCCGGCTGATGAGTAAGCGTATCCGGGCAAAGGTACCGATGTTGAGTAGTTCGTAAAATGGGTGCACACGAATGAGTCATGAGGTGCCAATGGCATGCGAAAGGTCACTCGATGCCATGTGATACGAAAAAAGGCGAAGCCGTCAGTGGCTTCGCCTTTTTTTAGCGGGTAGCAAATGTTCAACCAGACACAAAATCCATGACTGGGCAGGCTGTTGTCAGCTTCGAGTCGTTGTTAGTCTTGATCGACAATCTGGAAAGCGTTAACGACGCCTTTGACACCAGAGATATTGGCCGCCTGACGCACGGCTGTTGATGCTTCATAGGAGTGCACAATTCCCATGAGGTAGACAATACCGTTTTCCGTCAGGATGAAGCAGCGGTCCCCACTAAGCGTGACGGCTGATTTTACACGGGTGGTCAGCCATGTATCTTCCATTCTACGCCAATGGGATGTATTAACGCTGACAGTTACCGCATTGTAAATGTGGGTGTGGCCCTGCGTATTTTCAGCAATTCTTTGGAGGGCGTCCTTCAGCGATTGGCTGGGGACCTGGCCGGTGAGCAGGATATAGCCGTTCCAGGTGGAAACATTGACATGTGATTCAGAAGCGATGGGTTGCTGCATGAACTGGTTGTAAATGTCTGATGCCAATCGACCGTCATTCACCTTTTGCTGAGAGCTCCGCATCAGGTTTGAAGAGGCTTGTGCGCTCTGGTTTTGGTTGGTGGTGGCATTGGTGCTACAACCGGCAAGTGCGGCTGTTGCCAACGTAAATGCAACTAACAGACCTTTGGTGTAATGCTTTGAACTCACTGGAATCACTCACTCTTCTGTCGATACGAAATGTTCAATCTGTGTCTGACCTGTCTTCAGTGTTGGACAATCCTGGTTATCCGACTTGATCGAAAGCGATGAATCAATCAGACGCTTTGATGCTACTCATGGTTTGAACATTATCAATAGCTGGCTGCCATTGAAAGCTCAGGGTTTATCACATTATCAGATGCATCCGTTGTGATGATTAACCGAATGTAGATATATAGCAAGATGACACATCTCCTTCCAGCTTGCACGCAACATGATGCAAGAGGTTACCTCTTTTATTCCATTTCACCGAAAAGTTGGAAGTCGATCATGTCACATAGGCAGTGAATAACCAGCAAATGAACTTCCTGAATACGCGCAGTAGATGTGGAGGGCACACAAATCTCGCAATCATCCTGACTCAGCAGTGATGCCATATCGCCGCCGTCGCGTCCGGTAAGGGCAATGACACTCATTTCACGGTCATGAGCTGCCTGAATGGCCTGAATGACGTTGGAGGAATTGCCGCTGGTCGAAATGGCCAGAAGAATATCCCCGGGTTGCCCCAGTGCTCTGATCTGCTTGGAAAACACATCATTGTAGCTGTAATCATTGGCGATCGAGGTCAGCGTTGATGTGTCTGTTGTGAGTGCCATGGCGGGTAGGCCGGGGCGTTCCCGTTCAAAGCGATTCAGCAGCTCGGAGGAAAAATGCTGTGCATCTCCTGCACTGCCACCATTGCCGCAGGAGAGTATCTTGCCATCATTGATAAGGCATTGGACCATTTTCAGGCTTGCCTGTTCGATATAAGCAGGTAAAACCTCACTGGAGTAGGTTTTGGTATCAATACTGGCGTTGAACTGATCAATGATTCGGGATTGCAGATCCATGGTGTCTCTTAATCTCGTGAGAGCGTGGGGCACAAAAGTGTCCGGGCATTCTGCCAGCTGACTTCTGTGATTTTGAATTTTATCCTTACACTTTACCAGAGCTCGGTAAAAAATGCCTTGGCTCGGATGTGCTTAATCTGCTCAACAGGCCTGGAAGCAACGTTAATAGCCAGGTGTCAGTCGCCATCCGGGTATCGCTAACACCCACATGTTAGTCATATTAGTAACGATGGTAACCATAAAGTTCATTCTCCCCAATGCTTGCCAGTTAATGATGATCTCGCCAGCATCACGATGAAGATTCCAACTCGTCGCAGAATAATCCTGTGGATACAAGGGAAGAACATAATAGGGGAGTCAATGAGGGCTAACGTCGGCGACTTGTAGCCGGTGCAGTCTGTTTGAATCGCCATGGCATTCATCAAAAACAGTCGAAGGCGTTGGGTATCCATTCACACGCCATATTCTGTTGAGTTAAACCGGAAAATGCGATGACATCAAAGCGTGCCGCGATATCACTCCCTACCTGATTTGCCATGAAATGTTGGGCGGCCCTGATGATTCGTCTACGCTTGGTCAGCGTAATTGATTCGGCAGCACTACCGTGCCGTGAGTTCTTTCGGTAGCGTACTTCGACGAATACCAGTGTATCTTCATGGCGCATGATCAGGTCAATTTCACCGCCCCGAATACAATAGTTGCGGGCGACTTCCCTCCATCCTCTGGCTTTTAAAATCTCGACAGCCCTTTCTTCTATCTGGCGTCCGATTCTGACGGGCTGTATGGATGTTCCCTGCTGCGACAGGCAAGACCGTGCATACGGTGATCGTGCTGTTTTAACGGTATTGGCTGAAAGGATATGCTCAGCAGGGTATTGCATTGGAGTGTGATCCTGCGGTGACGTATCAGAAGGTGTTTGCGCACTCATCAAGAATTTTACCGTAAAGCATTGGCTCTAAAACTTTTTCGTTACACTCTGATTCGAGCATCCGGTTTTGTAGCCAAACCTGTAAAAACGTTTTTCACTCAGTGTTCAGGTAATGCATTCAAAAAGAGCGTTCTACCGACCTATACCCCATGGCGATAGAACGCTCCTTTTTGCTATTTACTGCCTGTGATTATTTACTGTTTGTGACTATTTGCTGACCTTTTACGATCTACTTGCCTTTCAGTGAGGCATCGCTGTGGCTCAGGGTTGTGCGGGCACTCCTCCCTTGAACTCGGCCCACGGCAAATGGCGCTCGAAGCGGCGATTCTTGTCAATCTGAAGAAGGCCCGTAGCACCATTGATTTTGGTGGAGGGAATGGCCTTATAGAGAGACAGGTTGTGTGCCAGGTTGTATGCATCCACACCCATGGCAGCCAGTTTGAAAACAGGTGGCGGGAGTTGAGCCTGACTGAGTTGCTGATAGGCGGCAGAATTGGCTAAATTCGAGCTGCCCACCACTTGAGGAATTTCCCACGGGATATTTGGGAACTTAACGCCATTCAGGTCTGAATCCGAATTGGCATTGGGTGTGCCCGAATAAACGTGTGAGGTTGCATAGATGGGTAAATGGGTATTGTAAAATGCCAATGTCGGCGGCACCTGACGCGCATAGGGAGGGAGTGCGAGCATGAAAATCATGTCTGCGGCATTACCACCACTGCGAAGCATGCGGGTGACTGTGCTGGTAACGGCACCATTCGGGTTGTAGTGTTCAACATCAGCCACCTGGCCCCCTTGTGTCTGCCATTGTTGGGCGAACGAGTTATATACCCGATTCCCCCACTCGTTATTGGGTACAAGTACGTCGGCATTATGGTGACCATCCGCAGAGGCCTGAATGGCCGCCTGGCGCGCTTCATCTTCGGCAGACAATCCGTATTCATAAAGATCCGGGTTGTTGTTCGTCGCCGAATTACCGTAGTTGAGTGCAAGGGTAGGTAGTGGGGCGCTGGTTTGTTGTTCCAGTTGCGTGACCAGATTCTTGTCAAGTGGTCCAATGACTACCTGGGCACCGGCCTGTTCGGCCTGCTGGTAAAGTGATTGCAGGTTTCCCTGTGATGAATCGATGAAATCAAGGCTGGGGACGCTTTGTCCGGATTGGCTTTGAGCCTGCTGTTGGGCTTGAATACCTTGTTTGATCGCCTGAGCAACTGTTGAAAGATCACCGCTTTGCGGTAACAGAATAGCGATTTTGCTAATGGTTTGCGTCTGAGTGTTCTTGATTGAAGTCAGAGATTCAGGCAGCTCTTTTGACGCAGGATGATCAGGGTAAGCTGTTTGCCAGTTGCTGATCTGCGTTTTATAGCCGTCGATGTTGTTACCGGCCTGCAAGTGTAGTTGTGCCAGCGTGATCCAGCCATCGGCAAGTGAATCAGGGTCAGGCACACGATTGAGTTGGCTTGCATTGAGCTGCGAGAGTTGCTCCCAGATATTGTTGTTCAGGTCAGTGGTGTTATTGGCATCACGCTGAGCCTGAATAAGCGTTATCGTGGATTGTAAATGGTTGCCCAGTTTTCCCTGTGCCTCACCGCGTACCGTTTCCAGTGTCTGCTTCTGGGTATCGCTCAGGGGAATGTGGGTGTTGAGGATATTGGTGGTTGTCAACGCGGCCCGGGTGTCGCCTGTTTTGAGCGCACCCTGTGCCAATAGTGTGGCGTAGCGAGCTTTATCGCTATTGTTAAGCTGGCGTGCATTGATCTGTCGAAGCACACTGACTGCCTTCGAGCTATTCCCCTGCTGTGTTAGAATATCTGCTGCCTGTAGCCGGTTTTGCGCCGCCTCTTGCCCTGTCTGATGTTGTGCCTGATCCAGCAAACTTTGGGGGGAAGGCGTACTGCTTCCAAAAGGGTTGGCGGCACATCCACCCAGTATAAGCGTGGCGATGGTCAAGCCGCCAAGTTTATGCAGCGAGTCGCGCATGTGAGTTCACTCCTTGTGCAATTCCGGTACAGTATTCTGTCGATATTATCAGATCATGGGGAAAGCTACCCATGATTTGCGTATGCTATTAAACCTAGCAGGTCACGGATAACGTGGCGAGCAATCATGGGTTATTTTTTGTATGCCATGGACTGTTGTTGTTTACCCGTTGCCAGTGGCCGCCAATAGAGGCAGCTGATAGACGCGGCCAATCACTATAGTCGATAGTCAATGCGGAATGGATGACGCCTACATGGATAGTGGCAAAGGCTTGTAGTGAAATAGACCGTAATAAAATAGCCCATAGCGCAATAGCAGTGGAATGATGCATAGGCAAAGAACGGAGCGTATCCATAGTGTCCCCAGTCACAAATGAATCCAGTATATCGGCTGCTAGCGAGCCGACTTTAGCCCCTCAGGATACTTCAACAGGTGTGCTTTATGTTGTGGCAACACCCATCGGCAATCTGGATGACTTGTCTCCCCGTGCTATACGCATTCTTCAACAGGCGGATGTGATCGCGGCGGAAGATACTCGCCACAGTGGGCGATTATTGTCGCATTTTGATATCAGAACACCGGTCATTGCCTTGCATGATCACAATGAACGTGCCCGTGCAGAAACTCTGGTGCAGCGTATCGGTCAGGGGGAAAAGATAGCCCTTATCAGTGACGCCGGTACACCACTGATCTCGGACCCCGGTTATCGTGTAGTAGGGCTTCTGCGTGAGGCGGGGTTGCCTGTCGTGCCTGTTCCCGGGCCGTGTGCCTTGATCACTGCGTTGAGCGGTGCGGGACTGCCAACAGATCGATTTATTTTCGAAGGGTTTCTACCCGCCAGGCGCTCGTCACGGCAACGTGTGCTGGAACGATTTTCCAAAGAAACAGCGACACTGGTTTTTTACGAGTCCCCCCATCGGATTGAAGAGAGCCTGCGCGATATGGCGGTTGTCTTTGGGGACCGTAGAATCGTTTTGGCGCGTGAATTGACCAAGCGCTTCGAAACATTTTTGTCTGGATGTGCAGAAGCGCTTCTGGCGCGCATGGCCTCTGATCCAGATCAAAGTAAAGGCGAATTCGTTGTCATGATCAAAGGGGCTGAAGAAGAGGCAGCGCAGGGGCAGGATGTGGATGCAGATACATTGCTTTCTGCGCTGTTGGATGCGTCTGTAGGCGTCAAGCAAGCCGCGGGAGTTGCGGCCAAAGTACTGGGCGGCAAGAAGCAGCAGTGGTATGAAAAGGTGCAGGCCATGAAAGATGCTCGTTAGCAAATACCGCTCTTTTAATGTAACTCCCTGTAACTGCACGGTTATACAGTGACTTTACCTTGAGTGGCGGCGCGTGCGCTGGTATTCTTCATGCTAGAGAGTCGGTCAGACAGTCGCCGCTGTATAGTCATGAATTTTGGTTCATGGGTACAGGGGAGGAAAGTCCGGGCTCCATAGGGCAGAGTGCCAGGTAACACCTGGGCGGCGTGAGCCGACGGAGAGTGCAGCAGAGAGAAGACCGCCTACGCAGGCCCGGTTTGCCGGGCTGCCGGCAAGGGTGAAAGGGTGCGGTAAGAGCGCACCGCGCGGCTGGCAACAGGCGTGGCATGGTAAACCCCACTCGGAGCAAGACCAAATAGGAACCCATCGGCACGGCCCGTGCAAGGGTTCGGGTAGGTTGCTTGAGGCAAGTGGTGACGCTTGCCCTAGAGGAATGGCTGTCCACGACAGAACCCGGCTTATCGGCTGACTCTCTACAATTTCGATTTGCTGCGTCACAACCTGGGCGCGGCGAATGATGCAGGCTTCTTGTTTTTCGGGAGCCTGTTGTTGCCAGAATTCGGATATTGTCCTTATTTATATGAAGGGCTATTTCCTGGTACGCCAACGCTGACTACACTATTAATCTACATCATCAACTACACTACTGTTATCCAAGCTACGGGCAGTTGGGTGAAGGCCAACCTGACAGACGTTGGCTACACTCAGCAAGTTGACTATGTAAGCCCAGTGCTGACGATGTTGAACCCTTGTTGGGCGATGTTTACGCTTGGTAGTGGAAGAATGTATAAGCGGCGGCCGGGGAATACCTTCGGTTTTATTTATTTTTGACTGTTAGTAGGTGCCATGACATTGAGGGTTGAAGATACTGAGCTCAACAAAACTCGGTCCCTGCCACAGTCGGAAGATCACAAGCACACAAGTGTGTTGCTTGATGGTGCTGTTGATGCACTGATTTCCAATCCTGATGGGCTCTATATTGATGGCACCTTTGGCCGTGGCGGTCATAGTCGTGCCATTCTCTCCCGGCTTTCCTCCGAAGGGCGTCTGGTCGCAATTGACCGTGATCCTCAGGCCCTCGAAGCAGCCAACGCTATTTCAGACCCACGCTTTTCGATTCATCGTGCTACCTTTTCAGAAGTAGAGGCTGTGGCGCGTGAGGAGCAGGTCGAGGGGCGTGTGGCAGGTCTTCTTCTCGATATCGGTGTTTCTTCTCCCCAGTTGGATGATGCTCAACGCGGTTTCAGTTTTTTGCGCGATGGCCCTCTGGATATGCGGATGGATCCGGAATCGGGGATGTCCGCGGCCGAATGGGTGGCCTCGGTTGACGAGTCTGAAATGGCGCGCGTGTTCAAAGTCTATGGTGAAGAGCGTTATGCGCGCCGCTTGGCTCGTGCTGTTTGTCGACGTCGGGAAGAAATACCCTTCGTCACCACCGGTGATCTTGCTGCGGTCCTGAAGGAAGCACACCCTGCGTGGGAAAAACACAAGCACCCGGCGACCCGCGCATTTCAGGCCATTCGTATCCATATCAATGATGAGCTTGGGCAGTTGGAAAAAGCGCTGGATGCAGCTCTGAATGTATTAAGACCGGGTGGACATCTGGTGATTATCAGTTTTCATTCGCTTGAAGATCGTATTGTAAAGCGTTTCTTTCGTGATGAATCACGGGGAGACGCGCATTTGCCGCCGCATTTGCCTGTCACTGAAGCACAGCTGAAACGCCGGCTTGAAATCGTTGGTAAGGCTCAAAAGCCGTCTGCCGAAGAAATAGACGTTAATCCGCGTGCACGAAGCGCTGTCATGCGCGTTGCTCGTAAGTTGGGGTAAACACCTTATGATAACTCCTGTCGCAAAACGGGCTGGGCGCCCAGTCGTAAAAGTGGGTAGTCTCTCTCGCCGATTATTCTTTGGTGCTACCTTGCTGACAGTGTTTATTCTGGCGGTACTTAACCTTGTATCTGCCTTTGCAGTGGTGACGATCACTCACCAGACACGCGTGCAATATGCCGAGTTACAGACACTCGAACACAAGATGGATGGCTATCAGGCCGATTGGAGCCGCCTGTTGTTGGAAGAGAGCACCTGGTCCAGCCCTTCTCGTATTGAAGCCATTGCGCAGGATCATTTGCACATGCATGTCCCGGCCGTTAATGAGACCAGAGTGCTGAGCCCATGAATAATCCGCAATATCGGGGGCGGCGTGAAAGTAACTCCCGTCAGCCAGCCTCGAAAGGAGCTCCTTTGCCAGCCAATGTCTGGCGATATCGCATCATGCTGGTCATCATCCTTGGGGTGTTGGGGCTTTTGGTTTTTCGTATTGTGGATCTGCAGGTGGTGACGCAGAAATTCCTCATGGGGCAAGGGGATGCACGCACGATCCGCAATGTCAGTATTGATGCTCACCGAGGCATGATCACTGACCGTGATGGTGAGCCTTTGGCGGTATCGACACCGGTTATTACCCTATGGGCCAATCCTCACCAGATGCCTACTGATACAGCGAGCTTGACGCGTCTTGCCAACGCGCTGGGGGAAGATCCTTCTTCCTTCATCCAGCACATCGGGCATTTGCGTAGTCGTGGTTTTATCTACCTGCGCCGTCAGGTGGCGCCACAGGATGCGCAGAAGGTGCTCGATCTTGGGATCGCAGGGGTTTATGGGCAGCATGAATACAAGCGTTATTATCCTGCCGGTGATGTTGCTGCCCAATTGGTGGGTGTCACCAACATTGATGATAAAGGGCAGGAAGGGCTCGAACTCGCCTACAATAAATGGTTGACCGGTAAGCCCGGAGAGCGCCGTGTACTGGTAGACCGTAAAGGGCAATTGGTACGTGAGCTTCACCTGATTCGGGATGCCCACCCAGGCGGGGAGCTGCATCTTTCGATCAATACACGCCTTCAATATCTGGCATTTCGTGCGCTGTCAGATGCCGTCCGCCAGCACCACGCGGATGCCGGTACACTGGTCATGATGAATGCGAAAACCGGTGAAGTACTGGCGTTGGCGGATTTTCCCTCCTATAACCCGAACAATCGCTCTGACATGGACCCGAGTGGGCTACGTGCGCGGGCTGTTACGGATGCTTTCGAACCAGGCTCGGTCATGAAGCCACTGGCCATGTCATCCATTCTGGAGAGCCACAAAGTGCCTCTGGATACGGTATTGAATACATCGCCCGGTTACATGCGTGTTGATGGTTATACGATCCGCGACGTATCCAACTTTGGGCGCCTGACGCTAACGGGCGTCATTACCAAGTCATCCAACATAGGGATGACCAAGTTGGCGCTTCGTGTGCCGGACAATACGATCTGGAATATGTACAACCGCCTGGGCCTGGGCCAGAGCCTGGGCACCGGTTTCCCCGGAGAGGCTACCGGTAGCCTGCCCACCCCGTACTCATGGTCGAATGCAAAGCGTGCCACTATGGCCTATGGTTATGGTGTTTCCGTATCCGCGCTTCAGTTGGCCACGGCGTATACAGCGTTGGGTAATAACGGGTGTCGGCTGGCGCCATCGTTCCTGCGGCTGGATACTGCTCCGAAATGTGCGCAGGTGATGAATCCTGATACAGCACATCGGGTATTGAACATGATGGAGACTGTCATGGGGCCATACGGCGGGGGCTATCGTGCCCGCATTGATGGTTATCGTGTGGCCGGTAAAACGGGGACAGTACACAAAGTCGGGGCGTCGGGTTACGAGGCAAACGCATACCGTTCCAACTTTGTTGGGATTGCTCCCGTATCGAATCCTCGCCTGATTGTAGTGGTCTCGATTGATAACTCGAAAACCGGTGGCTATTACGGGGCTCAGGTGGCTGCACCGGTGTTTTCACAGGTCGCCGGGCCCGCCCTGCGCATGCTGGATGTACCACCTGATGCCAATGCCGGAAAGTATCATGTGATGTCTCCGCAGCAACAGGTAGAACAGGCCGAAGCCATGCGTCGGCAACAGGCACAGGAAGTGACGGGTATCAATAACAATCAGGCCGCAATCGATGCTGCCAGGAAGATGCCAAATGACTGAACAGGCCACCATGACCGATATTGTGCCCGAATTCCGGGTGTCAAGGGTTGAGCTGTCTCAGGTATTGAAAACCCATTGGCCGGAACTACCGGATATCTATTTCGATGCTGTGGCGGATGATGCCGGCCTTTTTTTCGATTCTCGAAAAATTCGTTCAGGTGACGTATTCATCGCACGTGAGGGTAGCCAGCAGGATGGCCATTATTATATTCCTCAAGCGTTGGACAATGGGGCGGGTTTGGTGTTGCTGGATGAAGGCGGTATTGAAAAGCTCTCCTCGCTGACATTTCCTGATGCTCTTTTGGCAGCCGATGGTCACCTCAGGGAGAGCCTCCAATCCAGAATTGTGGCGTTGACGGATTTGGATAGCGTGCTGATGCACCTCATCCAGACTCTGGCAGATATTCCGGCATCTCTGGATATCATGGCCGTTACGGGAACGAATGGTAAAAGTTCGGTCACCCATTATATTGCCGCGCTCTCCGAGCAGCTCGGGCATCCGACGGGGCTCATGGGAACCCTGGGTGTGGGGCGTTTGGGGGCACTGCAGGAGACAGGGCTCACAACACCTGACCCGCTGGCTGTTGCCGGTGTTGCCCAACAATTGGCGGCAGCCGGGTGTGAGCGTCTCGCACTGGAGGCATCGTCTCATGCACTGGATCAGGGGCGTCTTGATCCTCTTGAAATTCGTACGGCAATCTTTACCAATCTGACGCGCGATCATTTGGATTACCATGGCAGCATGTTGGCCTATGCCGCTGCCAAGGCCAAGCTGTTTCAGCGCAAGACTATCGAGCTGGCAGTAGTCAATGCGGATGATGATTATGCTGCGTTGATGACAGCAGGATTACCTGCCTCTGCACGCTGTCTGCGAGTTGGTGGTGCCGAGGGCGATTTTCGTATTCTCTCATGGACACCTGAAGCCGCTGGGCAGAAAGCACATTTGCTAACGCCAGAAGGAGAGCGCGAGCTGCATCTTTCCCTGATGGGCCGCTTCAATCTCGATAATATCCTGCTGGCGATCGCTGCATTGTATGGGCGCGGCGAGTCGTTGGATAAGCTACTGGCCATTGCCGAACGTATTCATCCTGTTGCTGGCCGGATGGAACGCCTTGATCTTCCTGATGCACCGTTGGTGGTGGTGGATTACGCACATACTCCGGATGCACTCGAAAATGCACTGGGTGCGCTTCATGATCACGTAAAGGGTAATCTGTGGTGCATTGTAGGGTGTGGCGGCGATCGAGATACTGGTAAACGTCCCTTGATGGCCGAGGTAGGTGCTCGCCTTGCACAGCATTTGGTTATTACCGACGATAATCCGCGTACCGAGGACGCTGCGACAATTCGGGCACAAATAATTGCTGGCCTCCCCGAAGGGGCCGTCTATGAAGAAGTGGCGGGCCGCCAAAAGGCCATTGAAGAAACGATTGCCCAGGCCAGTGCAGACGATCTGATTCTGATTGCCGGCAAAGGGCACGAAAACTATCAGGACATTCAGGGCGTGCGTCATCCTTTCTCGGATCTGGATATTGCTCGTCAAGCGTTGGCGTTACGGAGTCGTCCATCAGTGCATGCAGACGAAAGCGATCACGAAAAAAGCCATACACAAGGAAGCTCCCATGCTTGATACATTACGACAGGCGGCAGAAGCCATGGGGGCTGATTATCATGGGGAAGCACTTCCTTTCACGCGCCCTGTGACCGATAGCCGCCAGCTTGCTGCAGGGGATCTCTTCTTTGCCATGCGTGGCGAGGCGATGGATGGTCATGTTTTCGTAGCGCGTGCCCTTGATGCCGGTGCAGCTGCCGTTGTGGTTGATCATGACATGAGTGACGAAGTGCCTGCCGCAAAAGGGCGCCAAATGATTGTCAATGACACTCGCCTGGCCCTTGGGTTGTTGGGTGGGTTTGCGCGTCGTGCGGTGACGACTGAATTGATTGCCGTTACAGGGAATAGCGGCAAAACCACGGTGAAAGAACTGATCAAATCAATTCTTGTGGCTGCTACAGGAAATGATGAAAAGGTGCTGGCGACACTCGGTAACCTGAACAGTTATGTCGGCGTGCCGCAAACTCTATGCCGTTTACGTGATACCGACCAGTATGGCGTGGTTGAACTGGGCGCTAGTCATATAGGTGAATTGGCCTGGACGTCGCCTCAGGTGAGGCCCCAGGTCGCAGTCATTACCAATGTGACGGGGGCGCATGTGGGGGAATTTGGCGGGTTGGGCAATATCGCTCAGGCCAAGTCGGAAATCATGCTCGGCTTGGCCGCCGGTGGGCGGGTTGTCCTTAACCGCGATGATGCCTTCTTCCCCGTGTGGCATCGTATTGCGCGGCTGCATTGCAACGAGGCAGATATTATTGATTTTGGTCTGAACGAGCAGGCAGACGTGAGCGCGAGCAATATCACGCATGATGCACACGCGCGTTATACGTTTGATCTCTCGATTCGTGGCAACGTTGTCGGTCACGTTCAACTACAGTTGCTGGGTGAATATAATATTCGCAATGCCTTGGCAGCGGCAGCGGCCACGTCAGCTTTGGGTATTGCCGACGAACATATTGTGGCGGGTCTGCAACAGGTTGGATTCGTTAAAGGGCGGATGCGCTTTTGTGCGGGAAGTCATGGGCGCACACTGCTGGATGATACCTATAATGCTAACCCCGGTGCCTGCAAGGCTGCGCTGGAAACGCTTGCCCAGCAACCAGCGCCACGATGGTTTGTCATGGGTGAAATGGGCGAATTGGGTGAAGAGAGCCATGCGCTTCATCAGGAAATTGGGGCTTTTGCAAAAGCATTGGGTATCGATGGTCTGATTGCCTATGGCACAGGCACGGCTCCTGCGGCGCGGGCATTTGGTGGCGAGTCCTACTCGAATTGGGATGAGTTTGTCACAGCCGTTGAGCGTGAATTGCCCAACGATGCCTCAGTGTTGATCAAAGGGTCACGCAGTACACGGTTGGAGCGGGTAGTGGAAATCCTTGCCGCCCCTTCACAACAGGAAGAAGCCTCATCGGCTTCTAATTCAGTCAACCATTAGAATGTGAACAGATAGATGCTTCTTCTTATCAGCGAATGGCTGTCACACATTTCGACAGCTTTCAATGTTTTCAGCTATACCACTACCCGTATGCTTTTGGGTGCCTTGACGTCACTGATTCTTTCATTGGTGATGGGGCCATGGTTCATTCGTCGTTTGGTCTCTGCCCAGATCGGGCAGGCCATTCGTGATGATGGCCCACAGTCACACTTGTCAAAAGCAGGTACCCCCACCATGGGGGGGGCCATGATTCTGGCAACGATTGGTATTTCGACGCTGCTATGGGGAAGTCTGACCAATCTGTACATCTGGGTCTTGTTGATCGTTACATTGGGTACCGGCGTTGTGGGCTGGGTAGATGATCACCGCAAGGTTGTCGAGAAAAATCCGCGTGGCTTGCCTGCACGGTGGAAATACTTCTGGCAGTCGGTGATTGCGCTTGCAGCGGGTATCATCCTGTATCTGGCGGCCAAAACGCCTGATCAGACCGCGCTGATTATCCCGATGTTCAAACATGTGGTACTGCCGCTGGGCATATTCTTTGTGGTGCTGACCTACTTCGTGATCGTGGGTAGCTCGAATGCCGTTAACCTGACAGACGGTTTGGATGGTCTCGCGATCATGCCTACGGTATTGGTGACGCTTGGGCTTGGTGTCTTCGCGTTTGCCAGCGGTAACGCCGTCTTTGCAGACTACTTGCATATCCCCTTTATTTCAGGGGCGAATGAAATCTGTATTTTCTGTGCTGCCATTGTAGGCGCCGGACTGGGATTTCTTTGGTTCAACACCTATCCCGCTCAGGTTTTTATGGGCGACGTAGGAAGTCTGGCACTGGGTGCTGCACTGGGTACCATTGCGGTTATCGTACGTCAGGAAATCGTGCTGGTGATCATGGGGGGTATTTTTGTGGTTGAAACACTCTCCGTTATTTTGCAGGTAGCCTCCTTCAAGCTGACCGGCAAGCGTATTTTCCGCATGGCCCCGATCCATCACCATTTCGAACTGAAAGGCTGGCCAGAGCCTCGCGTTATTGTGCGCTTCTGGATCATTACGTTCGTTCTGGTACTGGTTGGACTGGCGACACTTAAATTCCGTTAAGGTAATCGTCCGCTAAGGTAAAAGATGGAAGTACATACGCCAAATGTAGCGGCTGAGCACAATGAGGCTGCTGAGCTTTTTCCACGCACGGGAAGGGTGCCCAAGGGGTATCGCCTTGTGGTGGGAATGGGTATCTCCGGCCGTGCCATTGCGCGGCATCTTCTCCGCCTGGGCGAGCCATTTGCCATGGCAGACAGCCGTAGTGCACCTCCCGGGCTGGAGGCATGGCGCCGTGATTTTCCGGTTACGCAAACGTACGCCGGGGAATTTCTGGGTGATCTGGGCCGGCTGGATCTTTCACAGGCGTATGAAGTGATTGTTAGCCCCGGGGTTGATCCAAATCAGGCTGCCTTCGACAATGTACGGGATCGTCTGATTGGCGAGCTGGATCTCTTTGCACGTGCGGTACCTGAAAGTGCACAGGTGGTTGCCATTACAGGGTCGAATGCCAAATCCACGGTAACCACACTGGTGGGAGAGATGGCGCAGGCCTGTGGCCTGGATGTAGGCGTAGGGGGAAACCTCGGTACCGCCACCCTGACGCTTCTTGAAGAACATCATGCTGTATACGTATTGGAGCTTTCTTCCTTCCAGCTGGAAATGTCACATCTGTTGGCGCCCACGGTAGCCTGTTTCCTGAATCTGAGTGAGGACCACCTGGATCGTCATGGGGATATGATCGGCTATCGTGCGGCAAAGCTGAATATCTTCCATCATGCGCATGCGGCGGTTGCCAATATTGATGACAGTGCTACCTGGCCGGTGTCAGATGCCATGCCCACAACATGGTTTACGACTCGTTCACCTATTGAAGGGACGAATGAGCTAACACGCGCCGGTAGAACTGCGGGGGATGTCTGGGGATTGAACAAACAGGCAGGTAGCGCTACCGCATTGGTCCACAATGATGTTGACTGGCTTGAAAGTACCGACTTGCACGTTGCCGGAGAGCATAACCTGGCGAATGTGTTGGCTGCCCTGGCGATTGGTGCATCCATGAAATGGCCTAAAGCACCCATGCTTGAGGCGGTAAAACATTTTACGGGGCTGCCTCATCGGGCGGAGCGACTGGGTTGTTATCACGGTATCGACTTCATCAATGATTCGAAGGGGACCAACGTTGGGGCCAGCCTTGCAGCGCTTCGGGGGATTACCCCAACCTTGTCAGGCAAATTGCTATGGTTGGGCGGTGGTGTGGGTAAAGGGCAGGATTTTTCCCCGCTGCTTGAGCCCCTGATGGCGCACCGCTCAAACGTTTTCCTGTTTGGGCAGGATGCCAGCAAAATACAACAGGCGCTGGTATCCCATCCTTCGGTGACGGTGGTGAATACATTACAGGAAGCATTGGAAAAGGCGCTTGAGATCGCCGAGTCAGGCGATGCCATTCTGTTGTCGCCTGCCTGTGCCAGTCTTGATCAGTTTCGAAATTATCAGGCGCGTGGCGATGCCTTCCGCGACTGGTTTGAACAGCTGGATGAAGTGACTTCATCCACGGAAAAGGAATGCCGATGACTCTCTTTGCCAAACTGGAAGAGCGCTTCTCAACAAAAGGGCATGCGCTTGATGGCTGGTTGATTCTTTCTACCCTGATTCTGGTCTCAATTGGCTGGGTGATGGTGACCTCTGCCTCCAGTGAAATTGCTACCAGTACGACCGGTAATCCGTACTATTTCAGTATTCGACATGGTATTTATATCCTGCTCGGATTCATCATGGCGATTATCTGCATGCGTGTCCCGATGTCATGGTGGCGTGCCAATGGCCCCACACTCTTTCTGGTGGCATTGATCCTGTTGGCGGCGACACTGGTGGTCGGGCGCGAAGTCAATGGTGCACGCCGCTGGATACCGGCTGGAATTATCAACCTGCAGTCTTCCGAGATTGCCAAGGTGTGTCTGGTCGTGTATCTGGCGGGCTATCTCACCAGGCACCTTGAGCGCGTGCGTACCACGTGGGCCGGCTTCGCGGCACCGTTATTGCTGGTTGCCGCCATGGGTGTTCTGTTGATTCTCGAGCCTGACTATGGGGCTACCGTGGTGGCGCTTTCGGCCGCTATGGGAATGCTACTGATGTCAGGTGTCCAACTCTGGCGTTTCCTGTTGCTATCAGCCGTGGTGCTGGTATTGGCAGTCATTATTGCGATGGCCGAACCTTACCGTGTTGAACGTGTTACCAGTTACCTCAACCCATGGGCCAATCAGTATGCCAGCGGTTATCAGCTGACACAGGCCCTCATTGCTTTCGGGCGTGGTGGCTGGTTTGGAGTAGGGTTGGGTAACAGTATTCAGAAACTCTTCTACCTTCCTGAGGCACACACTGACTTTGTGTATTCCGTGCTGGCTGAAGAGCTCGGTCTGGTCGGCTCTGTTGGTGTGGTACTGCTTTTTGCTCTGTTGGTTTTCCGTGCGTTCAGAATCGGGCGCACCGCCGAAATGACAGGGCGGCTTTATTCCGCGTATGTCTGTTATGGCCTTGCCCTCATTTTCGGTGCGCAGGCATTTATCAATCTGGCTGTAAATACGGGGCTGGCGCCTACTAAAGGGTTGACATTACCGCTAGTAAGTTATGGTGGCTCGAGTATGTTGGTGTCGGGTGCAATGATTGGTGTGTTGCTGCGTGTGGATGGCGAAACCCGTGCCTATTTGCGTTCGCGCAAGAATGATCAGCCCCGTGGACGTCCTCATCGTGAGCGTCGTTTGGCACGTCTTAGGGAGCGTCAGTCATGACATCTTCCGAGAATAAAACACCCGTGCGCATGTTGATTATGGCGGGGGGTACCGGTGGGCACGTCATCCCCGCACTTTCCCTGGCAAAGGAACTCAGCCGTCGTGGTGTTGAAATCCATTGGTTGGGCTCGCCGCGCGGGCTGGAAAATACACTGGTGCCTCAAGCCGGTTATCCCTTGCATACCATTGACGTGAGTGGGTTACGGCGCAATGGTCTGGCCGGTTGGCTGAAAATGCCCGTGCACCTTTCCCATGCGGTCCTTCAGGCGAAAAAGATCATTCGCGAACTGAAACCGTCATTGGTGATTGGGATGGGTGGGTTTGCCAGTGGTCCTGGAGGGCTGGCAGCCAAGTTGTCGGGTGTTCCCATTGTCATTCATGAGCAGAATGCCGTTGCCGGTATGACCAACAAGGTATTGGCCCGAATGGCTGCCCGTGTCTATGCGGCATTCCCAACGGCTTTTCCGCCCTCAATCAAGGCGCAAGTCGTTGGTAATCCTGTTCGTGAAGAAATTTCTGCATTGGGTGAACATTTACGCACCCGTGAAGACATGCAGGATCGCAAGCTACATCTGCTGGTAGTGGGTGGGTCGCTGGGGGCTTCGGCACTGAACCGTGACGTACCGGCTGCACTTGAGCAATTACCGAAAGACCAACGTCCGGATGTACGCCACCAGAGCGGTCGTAACAAACTGCGTGAAACGGAAGACGCCTATCAGAAAGCGAACGTCATTGCCGCATGCAGTGAGTTTATTACTGATATGGCGCAAGCCTACGAGTGGGCTGATCTTATCGTCTGCAGAGCTGGAGCCCTGACGATTGCCGAGTTGGCTGCGGCTGGCAAGCCTTCCATTCTGGTGCCTTTACCTACGGCGGTGGATGATCATCAGACACTCAATGCACATGATTTGACGGACTATGGGGCAGCAGTACTGGCTCCCCAGCGGGATATCACCGGTGAGTCGTTAGCAAAAAAACTGGTCGACGTCTTACACCCGGATGTGTTGGCCGAAATGTCCATAAAGGCACATCAGCGTGCACGGCCGGGAACGATGGAAAAAATGGCAGCAGGATGTTTGGAGATTGCGCGTGAGCACTAGGAAGAAAGGTCATTCCGAATCCGTTTCAGAGAGTCGACCGACTTATATTTCACGTAGCAGTATGGGGCGAATCAATCGTATCCATTTTGTGGGAATAGGCGGTTCCGGTATGTCCGGCATCGCTGAAGTGCTACATAACCAGTCGTTTCAGGTCAGCGGTAGTGACCAAAAACGCTCGGCGGTGACAAACCACCTGGAGCAGGTCGGCATTAAGGTCTTTGTGGGGCATAGTGCTGACCATGTGAAGGATGTAGATGTTGTTGTTGTCTCTACGGCCATAAATCCGAGTAACCCGGAGGTCGCCTATGCACGTGAACATCGTATTCCGATTGTTCGCCGTGCCGAGATGCTTTCTGAACTGATGCGTTTCCGTAATGGCATTGCCATTGCAGGTACGCATGGCAAGACCACGACGACCAGTCTGACAGCGACGCTGTTGGCAGAAGGTGGCCTGGACCCTACCTTTGTTATTGGAGGCCTGTTGAACAGTGCAGGCACCAATGCGCGGTTGGGGGAGGGGGAGTTTCTGGTCGCCGAGGCAGATGAATCCGATGCTTCTTTCCTTCATTTGCAACCAATGACCGCCATTGTAACGAACATTGATGCGGATCACATGAGCACCTATGAAGGCGATTTCAATCGTCTTCAGGAAGCCTTTATCGCCTTTCTTCACAATGTGCCTTTTTATGGGCAAGCCATCTTGTGTACTGATGATGAAACAGTGACATCGTTGCTGCCAAAAATTCAGCGCCAGTTTGTAACCTATGGTTTTAACGAAAAGGCTGACTTCAGGATCGAAGACTTCACTCAAAGTGACCGTACCATTCAGTTCACTGCTGTACGACCAGCGGGGTACTCGCCGCTTTCGATCCGCCTGAATATGCCGGGCAGGCACAATGCTCTGAATGCGATAGCGGCGATTGCAGTTGCCACCGATGTGGGTGTGTCTGATGAAGCCATTATCAGTGGTATGCGTGATTTCGCGGGGGTAGGGCGGCGTTTCCAGGTGCATGGCAACTTTGCGCTACCCGCCAACCGGGCAGAGGTCATGCTCGTGGACGATTATGGTCATCATCCTCGTGAAGTCGAAATGGTCATCGAAGGAATTCGACAGGGGTGGCCCGAGCGCCGTCTTGTCATGCTGTACCAGCCTCATCGCTACAGTCGCACACACGAATTGTACGATGAATTTGTACGTGTGCTATCACAAACCGATGTGCTTTTACTGTTGGATGTCTATTCGGCGGGTGAAGCTCCTGTCAAGGGTGCAGATAGCCGTGCACTGGCAAAATCCATCCGTCAGCGCTCCGAGCTGGACCCTGTCTTCGTCGAAAGCAAACAGGTGCTGGGGAGTATTCTGTCCAATGTCCTGAAGGACGGCGATATTCTTATTACCCAAGGGGCAGGGGATATTGGTGTCATTGCGCAGGCGCTGGCAGATTGTCAGTTGGATGTCGAGAAACTGGTGCTTTGATTCGAACGCTAATGTTTATTTGTGAGAGCTCTCATGCCGAGTAGTCTTTTTAACCGTTTGTTGGGCCTGATACTGATTGTCGTAGTCTTGGGTGCCTGTGGTCGTACTGTTTGGATCTGGTTGGATCAGCCCATTCAGTCTGTCCATGTGGATGGCCATTTCGAGCATATCCGCCCCAACCAACTGAGTCACCAGCTCTCACAATTGGTGACTGGGCAACGCTGGCTATCAATCGATCTGGATACTATTCGCAATGAAGTGCTTCAGATTCCATGGATCGCGCAGGCCCGTGTTACTCGCCAATGGCCCAATACGCTGGATTTCCAGCTACAGGAACAACAGCCGGTGGCCTGGTGGAACGATAATGGATTGCTGAACGCGGATGGTCAGCCCTTCGTGGCCTCGAGTGCCAATAGCCAGCATATGGCTAACATGCCTCATTTGGCTGGGCCGGATGATCGTTCGGCAGACGTGCTGGCGCTCTATGCGCAATTAAAACAGCGTTTATCCCCCCTGGGATTGACGGTCACACAGGTCCGTTTGGAAGCGCGTGGAGCCTGGCGTTTTCAGGTAAATAATGAGTTTTGGGTCGTTTTGGGTAGAGGTGACCTTACAATTCGCGTTACTCGCTTTATCGTAGCGTGGCAACGTGCATTGTCGAGTGAGGTTGCCAATATCAATTATATCGACTTGCGCTATCCCAATGGCCTTGCTGTAGGCTGGAAAGGTAAAAGTTCGGGAAAAGAATGAGTTAGCAAAAATAACGGCAGTTAAATAATAAATACAATATTTTTCTGCCGTTATTTATTTTATTTACCCCTAACGTTAACGGAAACCAAAATACGCTTTTATATTACCTGCCCAATAAATAAATATTTCCGTTTATTTAAATAAAAGTATTTCCAAAGTGTATTTTCCTATGTAGTATGATTTTTAGAGAGGTGGAACGGCTCGAAGAGTGTATCCCCTAAGAGGTACGTCCTCGGTATAAATAATCCGGTCGAAAGTATGCTGGATTTCAGTAATGGATAGTCACGAAAATAGTGGGTCATGAGTGGCCATCGCGTTGAAAGTCACTACCCTGCATGGGTACTCGCGGTAGGGGTGGCAGGTCCTTGTGAATAATCTTGTGTGATCTCTTTGCAATGGGTTTTCAGCAATGAGTGCTACATGAGGGAGATAGCCGGCTGAAGGTGAAAGAGTATAATGTGTTTATATGCTTCTTGATCGTTCTCGATAATCAGGCTATATACTGATAGCGTTTAAAAGTTTAAAACTTCGTATGATCAATATTGTATTGAGTATGGTATTGAGTATGTCATTTATGACCTGGTTGTTTATATGTGTCGTAAATAAAAAGCGAGATAACATCTTCTCACACTATTGAAGCGCTAATATCTGGACCTCGGAATGGTGCTGGTGTCATATATACGAAGAGCCGCTTGATAGGAAGTGGTGAAGTGGCAATGCGATAAACAAGGCAAAGGGCATGCCGGGCGCACGATAAGAGCGGAAAAGGTATTGCACCGGGAGCTGTTGGTTTGATTCGTAGTGTTTTGCTGGATTGGGAACGTTACAGGTAATATCCCATGGGTGTCTTGAGTGGTTTTTGAGATAGTGATCCATGCCCATGCAAGCGAATCGTTTTTCCCGGGATGTCCATGGAAGGAAAGCATGTACATTGCGTGGAAAAAGCCAAAACGTTTACTGAATGTGTCTCAAAATTGACGAAATGTTATTCAATTGTGAATGTTGTGGGGTAAGACAAATGTCTCACGATTTTATTTGCATATTGGATTAGCTGTGCGGGTAGATACGCGTTAAAATGTCAGGTTAGTGACTAATATACGTTCATCCGCCAGCAACGGTGCCGGCAAACCTGAAAATCTCCAATGAAAGGCCAGCCTGATCTGGCAACATGTCACGACATATGCAGGATGCAAAGATGGGTTGGGCAATCAGGATATTGGAAGACAGGTAGTTGACAGGCAAGCAGTTGGCAGACAAGCCGTTAGTGGCTAGCAGACAGGTGGTTGGTCGATAAGCCAATAGACCATCGGCTGAAAAATAAAACATTTGGGTGGTAGGGGAGGGGAGACCTCCCGGCGGCAGATGTTTTAAAGGTTGGGCGTTGAGGTGTTCATGATAAAAAGGGTGGCAAAATCTTCATCCTTTGGTTGAACGTTAAAACTCACGCTCGTGCAGGTTTTTCGAATTAATTCAGGAGCAGGGCCGATATATGGCTGGACATTCCAACACTTCCAACATGGTCGTCGGACTGGATATTGGAACTTCCAAGGTAGTTGCTATTGTCGGTCAGCCAACAGACGACGGTGGCATCGAGATTTCAGGTATTGGTTCTCACCCTTCGCGTGGTATGAAGAAAGGGGTGGTGATCAACATCGAGTCGACCGTTCAGTCGATTCAACGGGCCATCGAAGAAGCCGAGCTCATGGCAGGGTGTGACATACACTCTGTCTTTGTAGGTATAGCAGGTAGCCACATCAGCTCCATGAATTCCGATGGCGTAGTGGCTATCCGTGATCGTGAAGTGTCACCCTATGACATCGAGCGTGTTATTGATTCGGCACGGGCACGTGCTGTGTCGGAAGGGCAGCGCGTACTGCATGTTATTCCCCAGGAATACACCATTGATTCACAGGAAGGTATTCGTGAACCTCTGGGTATGTCCGGTGTCAGACTTGAAGCTCGTGTACACTTGGTTACAGCTGCATTGAATGCAGTACAAAACATTGAGAAGTGTGTTCGTCGCTGTGGCCTGGAAGTGGATGACATCATTCTGGAACAGCTGGCCTCCAGTTATGCCGTGCTCACCGATGATGAGCGTGAACTCGGTGTTTGCATGGTCGATATCGGTGGCGGTACAACCGACATGGCCGTCTTCACCGAAGGTGCGATTCGCCATACGGCGGTGATTCCGATTGCCGGTGATCAGGTGACCAACGATATCGCCATGGCGTTGAGGACGCCAACGCAGTACGCCGAAGACATCAAGGTAAAATACGCGTGCGCATTAACACAGCTTGCCTCCAATGAAGAGATCATTCGTGTTCCCGGAGTTGGGGAGCGTGCGCCTCGCGAGCTTTCACGTCAGGAGCTGGCGCAAGTGGTTGAGCCGCGTTATGAGGAGTTGTTTACCCTGGTACGGGAAGAACTTCGTCGTAGCGGTTACGAAGACCTGGTAGCAGCAGGCATTGTTTTAACCGGCGGCACCTCTCGCATGGAAGGTGTGGTCGAGCTGGCGGAAGAGATCTTCCATATGCCAGTACGTATTGCTGTTCCTCAGAATGTACGTGGTCTGGCGGATGTCGTTCGCAATCCGATCTACTCCACTGGAGTCGGTTTGCTGGAATATGGCATCAACCATTCGCGTCAGGATTACGATGACGACACTTTCGATAACGAGCCATCATCACGTTACGAAGAGCAACATCGACGCAGTTACTCTGAGCGCAGCTCTTCACGATCCATTGGTGAAGCGTTACCATCAGCCATAGATCGTCTTCGAGGTTGGTTTAAGGGTAATTTTTGATAAGACCGCGTAGCGGTTACAGGAGACGGGGCTTATGTTCGAACTAGTTGATAATGCGCCATCCAACAATGCGGTCATCAAAGTGATCGGCGTTGGTGGTGGTGGCGGTAATGCTGTTAACCACATGGTTGAAAACAGTATTGAAGGCGTTGAATTTATTTGCGCGAACACCGATGCGCAGGCGCTGAAACGGGTTGCAGCCAAAACGGTTCTGCAACTGGGTACAGAAATTACCAAAGGGTTGGGTGCAGGTGCCAATCCTGATGTAGGCCGTCAGGCGGCAATGGAAGATCGTGAGCGGATCACTGAACTTCTGGAAGGCGCTGACATGGTCTTTATCACGGCCGGTATGGGCGGTGGGACCGGTACTGGAGGTGCACCTGTCGTTGCTCAGGTAGCGAAAGAGCTGGGTATTCTGACGGTAGCCGTGGTGACGCGCCCCTTCCCGTTTGAAGGGCCAAAACGTCAACGTGCCGCCGACGAAGGGATGAAAGAGCTCTCCGAGCACGTCGATTCCCTGATCACCATTCCCAATGAAAAGTTGTTGACGGTACTGGGCAAGAACGCGAGCCTGTTAACAGCATTCAGCGCTGCCAACGATGTTCTCCTGGGCGCCGTTCAGGGGATTGCCGAGCTGATCACCAGCCCCGGTATCATCAACGTCGACTTTGCTGACGTGCGTACTGTTATGTCAGAAATGGGGATGGCGATGATGGGTACCGGTTCTGCTACCGGTGAAAATCGTGCACGCGAAGCTGCCGAGAAAGCCATCCGCTCACCGTTACTTGAAGATGTTAATCTCAATGGCGCCCGCGGTATTCTGGTGAATATCACAGCCGGGCCTGATCTTGCGATTGGTGAATTCACAGAGGTGGGTACCACCGTTCAGGAATTCGCGTCTCAGGAAGCCACTATCGTGGTGGGGACCTCCATTGATATGGACATGTCTGACGAGCTGCGTGTGACGGTAGTTGCTGCAGGTCTGGAAGATGCCCGCGTAACCCAGCGTCAGCCGGTGAATGAGTCCCGTAGTAGCCGTGGTGATGCCAACGATTATCGCAAACTTCAGCAGCCTCAGGGTGGGCGTGCTGCGGCAGCGCGTGAACGTGCAGAAGAGGGCGTTCGTGAACGTCGTGGCAATGCGGCAGCCAAATCACGGGATCTGGACGATTACCTGGATATTCCTGCCTTCCTGCGTCGTCAGGCGGATTAATACAAGCGTTATCATTTTAAATGGGCCGCAGGTGAATTCCTGCGGCCTTTTTTATTTGGAATTTGGCGGGTGATGTCATATCTTTGACATGTCTGGAAGGGAAAATTTCGAATAGTCGAACACTGTTCGTTGTCGCTCCTTAAGGGAGCTGGTATGATCTTTAGACTTCCTCTCCGTTATCTTTCGTAGCAGGTCATCATGATACGTCAAAGAACCCTAAAAAATACTATCCGAGCCACTGGTGTGGGCCTGCACTCGGGTAAAAAGGTCTATCTGACACTCCGCCCGGCTGCCATCGATACTGGTATTGTTTTTGTCCGTACCGATCTTTCTCCTGCAGTTCATATTCCCGCCGATCCGGAACGGGTAAACGACACCATGCTGTGCACTGCACTCTATAGTGGCGATGTGCGCGTTGCTACTGTCGAGCATCTGATGTCTGCCTTTGCAGGGTTGGGTATCGATAACGCATACGTAGAGGTCAATGCACCCGAGATTCCCATCATGGATGGGAGTGCAGGCCCTTTCGTTTATCTGATGCAATCTGCCGGGATTGTTGAGCAACAGGCTGCGAAGAAATTCATTCGCATTACTCAGCCCATTTTTGTTGAAGAAGGTGACAAGTTAGCCTCCTTCAAACCCTATGATGGTTTCAAGGTTTCTTTTGAAATCAGTTTCGATCACCCGGTATTCACTGAGCAGCACAAGAAGATGGTGGTGGATTTTTCGACATCATCCTACGTGAAGGAAGTGAGCCGCGCACGTACCTTCGGCTTCCTTAGGGATCTGGAGCGCATGCGAGCCAGTAACCTGGCGTTGGGGGGGAGCCTCGATAACGCCATTGTTGTCGATGAATACCGTATCCTGAACGAAGATGGCTTGCGCTACGAAAATGAATTTGTGCGCCACAAGATTCTTGATGCGGTGGGTGATCTTTATCAGCTGGGTTACAGCATTCTGGGTGAGTTTCATGGCTTCAAATCAGGGCATGGCCTGAATAACAAGCTGGCCCGCGCACTCATGAAACAGCCTGAGTGTTGGGAGCTGGTCACGCTGGCCGAAGAAAAAAGTGCGCCGGTCTTTTATTTCACACCCGCTGTTGCTTGATATTCTGCTTTTTTGTTGCCTGATCAAAGGCTACTCTTGGGTCCTGCGTTCTGTCAGGACCTTTTAAATACTCCCTTAACGTATTTTCTTTTCCCATGCACTTGATATCACGGGTCCACGCTCATTGGGTCTGATGCGGGTGTGGCCTCATGCCGCGCTTCCTATCGCTTCCTATATCGTATGCCTTGCGCTTATCCGGGAGGCCCTTATGCACAGAATTCATTTGAAGGTGTGCTGGTGTGGCAGAAAGGAGGGAGACACTTACTCGCTGTCGTGATTCGACCCATCCGTTGAGGTGCGTGTATGAGCGGACAAACGCTCCAGCGCCGCTTTGAGTTTTGGGTCCGTTGTATATTCCGCGCACGCGAGGATGTGTTCAGAAGCTTCTTCAGTGATATAACGTGGCGGTTTGCGCACTGCCGGGCGAATGGAGCGCAATGGGCGTACCTTGAAAGCGATGGCATCCACATGGTGGAAATCAGGCAGTGAGTTGATCAATTTCAACAATCGGGTTCTTTCGAAACGCAACCATGTTAACCACACGGCTTTATCGGTTAGAATAGTGACCGTGCCCTGGGTACAGCCGCCAACAAGCAAATGCCCCTGCATTTCGTCCGGGAGCTTTTCTTCAAGCAAATGCTGTACCCGTGAAATGGCATCCGCCTTGTGCAACAGAGGGGAAAGCTCGCTTTTTCCCATGGCCCGAGGCGAAGAATTTGCAAGTAATCGTGATACGGGCTGTGCGTTTCGCTGCTTAACCTTTATACTCATCGCCTTGTTACCTGCTTGATCATTATTACTCGATAGCGCTATTACTTGATGGTCATGTCATTCGGTTTGAATCGGATGTCCTCTGCCCCCGGTGAAGGCTTGCATATACGTTACCATGTACGCACCGAGAACATATAGTCATACACATCATCGTTTGGAGTCGCGCCGCCGCCATCACTGGTTGTGGACGTCCCTTCTGGTCGGGTGTCTGCTGCCTATCGTCGTGACGTCGTCACTGACGCAAGCCAGGCTGGATTCCCTGACGGCCGAGCTGGTGCGTATCGCGTTCCTCGTTCCCGAGTCCATTCGTGCAGTATCACGGCGCAAGGTTCGTGCACCGCAGCGTCGGGGCGTATCCCTGCGAGCACTTATTCTCCACCCTTTTTCCGTTCGATTGCCGGATGTTCCCTTTCTCAAAATGGTATGTGGGCAGGATGTCTGTTCACGCCGAGGCCCGCCTGTGCTGACCTGTTAATCCAACGCCGTGAGTCCGCGCACCATCGTTAGGGTGCATGACTTTTTACCCGGACACATGATACGGCAAATTTTTAGCTAACAGTCAAAAACATGGTTCATCTGCCGTTAATACTTTTAAGCGGTTACCCACATGCAGATGAGCAGGAACAGGAAAGCCAGATGTTAACTTCAATAGTACGAAAAGTACTCGGTAGCAAAAACGAACGTGAACTGAAACGCATGCGCAAGGTCGTCGACAAGATCAATGGTCTTGAAGAAAGCTTTGCTGCGCTGGACGATGCGGCCCTCAAGGCCAAAACCGATGAATTCCATCAGCGCATTGAAAAGGGCGAGTCTCTGGACAGCATTCTGCCAGAAGCCTTCGCGACGGTGAGGGAAGCCAGTAAACGTGTGCTTGGCCTACGCCATTTCGATGTTCAGTTGATCGGTGGTATGGCCTTGCATGAAGGTCGCATAGCCGAGATGAAAACCGGTGAAGGTAAAACACTGGTGGGAACGCTGGCGACGTATCTGAATGCGTTGAGTGGCAAGGGCGTGCATGTGGTGACGGTGAATGATTACCTGGCGACTCGTGATGCTGCCATCATGCGCCCGCTGTATGAATTTCTCGGCCTTGAAGTAGGGATTATCTATTCCGGGCAAATGCCGCATGAAAAGCGGGCGGCCTATGGCGCTGATATTACCTACGGTACTAACAACGAGTACGGGTTCGACTATCTGCGCGATAACATGGCGTTTTCTGTTGAAGAAAAAGTGCAGCGTACCCTTAATTTCGCGTTGATCGATGAGGTGGACTCCATCCTGATTGATGAAGCGCGTACTCCGCTCATTATCTCCGGGCCGGTCGAAGACAATACTGACCTGTACAAGACGGTTGACCGCCTGGTGGTTGGGCTAACACCGTGTACGTCTTCCGAAGAGCCTGAATCCGGCGATTTCATCATTGATGAAAAGCAGAAGCAGATCGAGCTGACCGAACAGGGCCACCAGAAGGTGGAAGAGCTGATGCGTGGGGCTGACCTGCTTGACGAAAATGACTCGCTCTATGCTGCCCAGAACCTGGGGCTTTTGCATCACGTAAACTCTGCTTTGCGCGCTCAGCACTTGTATAGTCGTGACGTTGACTACATTGTTTCCAATAATGAAGTAGTGATCGTGGATGAACATACCGGTCGTACCATGCCCGGTCGCCGTTGGTCCGAAGGGTTGCATCAGGCCGTTGAAGCCAAAGAGAACGTGGATATTCAGAAAGAGAGCCAGACACTGGCGACCACTACGTTCCAGAACTATTTCCGCCTGTACAACAAGCTGGGTGGCATGACAGGGACGGCAGACACCGAAGCCTATGAATTCCAGCACATCTACAAGATGGACGTGCTGGTGATTCCGACCAACCGTCCGTTGGTGCGCAAAGACTTGAATGACCTTGTATACATGAGCGCAATGGAAAAATACGAGGCCATTATTGAGGATATCAAATCGACCATTGCAGAAAATCGTCCGGTACTGGTCGGTACGGCATCCATTGAAAGTTCCGAGTTGCTATCCAATCTACTGCGCAAACAGAAAATTCCCCACAATGTATTGAACGCCAAGCAGCATGAAGGCGAAGCGCATATCATTGCACAGGCAGGGCGCCCGGGCACAGTGACCATCGCTACCAATATGGCTGGACGTGGTACTGACATCATGTTGGGGGGAAGCTGGGAAGCCGAGGTGGATCAGCTTGAAAATCCTTCCGAGGCACAGAAAGCGCAGATCAAGGCCGACTGGCAAAAACGTCATGATGCGGTTATCGAGGCGGGCGGCTTGCATGTGATCGGTTCCGAACGTCATGAATCCCGTCGTATTGATAACCAGTTGCGTGGTCGTGCGGGGCGTCAGGGTGATCCGGGCTCTACCCGTTTCTTCCTCTCTCTGGAAGATAATCTGATGCGCCTGTTCGGTTCGGAACGCTTGCAGAGTCTGATGAACCGTCTGGGGCTTGAGCGCGGTGAAGCCATTGAAGCCAAAATGGTATCCAATGCGGTAGAGCGTGCGCAGCGCAAGGTTGAAGGGCGTAACTTTGATATTCGTAAGCAGCTGTTGGAATACGACGACGTAGCCAATGACCAGCGTCAGGTGGTGTATGAACAGCGTGATGAAATTCTAACCAGCCCGGATATCGCTGAAAACATTCGCAATATCCGTCAGCAAGTAATGGAAACGACTTTCGAACAGTATGTCCCAGCGGGTACCTTGCCAGAGCAGTGGGATATCGAAGGGCTGGAAAATGATCTGAAAGAGAACTTCAATCTTTCCGTTGATCTTGAAGAGTGGTTTGAAGAGGTGCCCAACCTGTCGGCTGAGGCGATGCTGGAGCGTTTGCAGGCCGAGCATGCTGAGCTGCTGGCCGACAAACGCGAGAATCTGGGCGATGAGCTGATGAACCGTCTGGAAAAACAGTTCATGTTGCAGGTACTTGATACCCGTTGGAAAGAGCACCTTCAGTCGATGGATCACCTGCGTCGTGGTATTCACTTGCGTGGTTATGCGCAGAAAAACCCCAAGCAGGAGTACAAACGCGAGGCTTTCGAGCTGTTCCAGGGGCTGATGACCAACGTGAAATCAGACGTTATCCGTATACTTAGCCATGTACAGGTTCGCATGGAAGAAGAGGTAGATCAGTTCGAGGAACAACGTCGTCAGCAGTTGGAGCAGGAGCAGTTCAACTCCGCCGTTGTGCATGATGAACTGCCTTCCGAGTTTGCGATCAGTGATGATGCCCTTGCCGCTGCCGAAGCGGTAAATGACACGGCAACCCCTTCTACCGTGAAGCGTGAAGAACCCAAGGTCGGTCGTAATGACCCATGCCCTTGTGGTTCCGGCAAGAAGTACAAGCAGTGTCATGGTCGTTTGAATTAACAAGTGACGAATGCCTACCACACCTGTGGTAGGCATTTTCATGATGACGTATTTAACAGACAACCGTATGTCAGGAGTCATGAATGGCCGTAGGTGAATCCGTATTTCCTACTCTTCCCGCGTTGAAAGGTGTGCGTATCGGTGTATCCAGTGCGGGCATCAAGCAGGAAGGGCGCAAGGATCTGGTCATATTCGAGCTGGATGATACCGCGACCGTGGCCGGTGTTTTTACTCGCAATGCCTTTTGCGCTGCTCCTGTCATCCTTGCCAGGCAGGCACTGGTTGAGCGAAATACACGGTATTGGCTGATCAATACGGGAAATGCCAATGCGGGGACGGGGGAGCAGGGACTCAAGGATGCTCAGCGCTGTTGCGAGGCCTTATTGGCGGCTGTAACGCAGTCTGATGCGTCCGGTAAAAATGGCGTGATGCCTTTTTCTACCGGTGTCATTGGTGAGCCTCTCCCTGTTGAGAAGATCGAGAATGCCATACCGGCAGCGCTGGCTGATCTGAAGGGAGATAATTGGGAAGCCGCAGGGTGGGGGATTCTCACCACTGACACACGGCCCAAGTTGTCCACTCGGTCATTAACGATCAATGGAGAAACCGTGACGATCAACGGGATTTCCAAAGGCTCTGGAATGATCTGCCCGAACATGGCGACCATGCTTTCGTTTGTGGCGACAGATGCGACAGTGGATGCGGATTTACTGCAACAATTACTTTCAGATGTGACCGAACGTACGTTTAATCGTATTACAGTTGATTCGGATACGTCGACCAATGATGCCTGCGTATTGACGGCCACGGGGAAAGGCCCGGAAATTGTACAGACACGGGATGTTCAGCGCTTTACTGAGGCATTGTACGAAGTAATGCTGGAGTTGGCACAGGCGATCGTTCGTGATGGTGAAGGTGCCACCAAATTCATTGCGGTCAATGTTCAGGAAGCTGCTTCAACAGAAGAAGCACTGGCCGTAGCCTATAGCATTGCGCATTCACCACTGGTCAAGACTGCTCTTTATGCCAGTGATGCCAATTGGGGCCGAATTCTGATGGCCGTTGGAAAATCAGGTGTAGTTGATCTGGATGTGAATCGTGTCAGTGTGGCTATCAACGGCGTTACCATTGCTGAAAATGGTGGCCGTGCACCAGACTATACGGAAGAGGCGGGGAGTGAAGCCGTCGCTCAGGAAGAGATTACCATTTTGGTCAGGCTTGCGCGTGGTGGTATTCAGGAGACGGTATGGACATCTGACCTTTCACACGAATATGTCAGTATCAACGCTGATTATCGCAGCTGATCCGGACTGTTTTGCTGTTCGTTGCAATGGCACAGGAAGGAAATAAATCTGCTGAAAATCCTGCGTGTATAGCCCTTTCCCTGGGTGCACGCGGTTCAGGGGCCAGCCTTGGCAAGGGTGGTTACTTCATGTATCAATGCCGCAAGAGCGGTACAAGTTTGAGGTGTTGCGTGAGCAATACAGTAGTATCAATTGAAGACCGACTATCTTCAGAGGAGCTGAAGCGATGAAACGTGGTCATTACTCACATGATCAGGCCGTAGTGCCCAAACGGCGTGTTCATGTCGTCGCGGCAGTGATCTATGACGATCAGAATCAGGTATTCCTTTCCCGCCGCCCATCCTATGTGGATCAGGGGGGCCTCTGGGAATTCCCCGGAGGAAAGCTGAATGCGCATGAAACCTCCCTTGAAGCGCTCAAACGTGAACTTAACGAAGAGCTGGGCATCCAGATTGACCGTGCGCAACCCTTGATCAAGGTCATGCACGAATATGAAGACAAACATATTCTGCTGGATGTCTGGGAAGTGCGTCAGTATGAAGGTGAGCCCTATGGGCGCGAAGGGCAGGTCGTTCGTTGGGTACCGGAAGAAAAACTGGCACGTTATCATTTTCCCTCGGCCAATGGTGCGGTGATCAAGGCAGCGATGTTGCCCCATCTCTACATGGTTACTCAGGATGAGAGCGACGAAGAGGCGTTTCTGGCAACATTCAAAGCCTCTTTGGCACAGTTCAATCCTCCGATGGTACGGTTGCGTGCCCCCAGCTTGTCTGCGGAAGCCTACGAAGCTCGTGCTCGCGTGGTCGCGGATCTGTGCCGTGAGTCGGGTGCCAAACTCATGCTGGGACATCACGGTTCTGATATAGAACCATTGATTCAGATGGTCTATGACTTCGATGCGGCGGGTTTGCATCTAACCAACGAACAGCTGCTTCAGCTGGAAGAGCGGCCTTTGGAGTCGACGCATTGGTTGGCAGCTTCCGTCCATGACAAGGATTCACTGGATCGTGCTGAAGCATTCGATTGTGACTTTGCGATGCTGAGTTGTATCAATACGACTACCAGTCACCCGGATGTTACGCCTTTGCGCTGGAATGGTTTTCAGGAAGCCGTTCGCGATTGCCATATTCCTGTGTTCGCGCTGGGTGGTTTGGAATTGAACGACGTTGATAAAGCACGTGCCGTGGGCGGGCAGGGTATTGCAGCCATACGCGCTTTTCTACCGAAGGATTAATCGGCTAGCCTGAATGGCTGAATGGCTGAATGGCTTTTGCCCGCGTTGATGATACTTTACGTGAACCGATGCTGAACATGGATGGTTGATACGTGCCACAAGCGGCGCTCTCTGAAGAAGGGAGTGCCGCTTTTTTATTAACAGTTTCCATATCGCGATTCGGTGTTCTCGTTTACACGTTGCCTTGCATAGGGGGGAAAGAAACACGCAGTGAATGTCATGCGGGCTGAATAGAGAGGACATGGAAATAAGGAATAGAACTAAAAAAAGATTATTCCTTGAAATTCCCGCGCTCAAAATTATCGATCAGACTATCGATATCCATCTCGTCCATTGCGGGCTCTCCCGGTATGCGGTGTCTCTCACCCGCCCATTCGCCTAAATCGATAAGACGACAGCGTTTGGAACAGAAGGGGCGATAGGTGTTTTCTTCTTTCCATTCAACGGCGGTACCACAGTGTGGACACGCGACTTTTAACGGTTTTTGGGTATTGGACATGACATAACCTTGATTCTGGCGTATTTACGAGGTACCAAGCGATCGGTATACCTTGTGTTGTGGATTCTTCTATATGAACTGTTCACACTCACTTTCAAAAAGACTGAAACCGGGAACGATGTATCTCTTCAACTGATGGATGATAGATGCGACTGTTCAGGCTTGCCTTTGACTGACAAAAATCAGGCAAACTGCAGACTCAACGATGCTGAGCAGCCAGTGAACGGTAAATGGCATCCAGTGCCTTTACCCGCTCTGATGTCAGCGCTCTTGATTGTGTGTTGTCAATCACATCATCGGCCTGACTCAGGCGTTCCTTTCGAGGCATTTGTGCCTTGAGGATCGCTTGCGCCTGTTCAAGCGAGCTACCATCTCGCGCCATCAAACGTTCCAGCTGCATCGATTCGGGGATATCCACGACCAGCACTCTATCCACGATAGACTGATACTTGTTGGATTCAAGAAGCAGGGGAACAACTAACAGCCGGTAAGGCCCTTCCAACTCGGGTAGTAGTGTTTGAATACGTGTGAAAATAGTCGGATGCATTCGGGATTCCAGCCAGTGGCGTTGGTTCGTATCCTCGAAAATGAGACGACGTAACTGTTTACGGTCAAGAGCCCCATCCGCGGTCAGAATAGAGCGTCCAAAGTGCTGTGCGATCTCTTCTAACAGGGGTTCTCCGGGTGCAACAACGTCGCGTGCAATCACATCAGCATCGATCTGACTAATGCCTAATGCAGCAAAATCGTTGGCAACGGTGGTTTTTCCGCTGGCGATACCGCCTGTCAGTCCGATTGTAAGCATGGAATACCAACATCCGTGAGGTTAAAACTGTTGCCCTAAATCAAAAACAGGAAGATAAAGCGCTGATACGATACCGCCCAGCATAACACTTAGCATGACCATAATCATCGGTTCGAGATAACGCTCCAATATTGAGAGCTGATGCTCCCACTGACGCTTTTCCAGCAAAGAGGCTTGTATGAGTGCATCCGCGAGTTGGCCTGTCTGCTCTCCATTTTTGATCATGGCCGTCAGTGATGGTCCGAACCGAGGATGTTGTGCCAATAGCGTGCCAAATGATTGCCCTGTTTGTAGCTGATATGCCAGCGTATTCAGTCTCCATTGGTCATCAGGCAATTTCAGGAGCAGTAATCCCTGATCAAGGGGAACACCCTGTTCAAGTGCCAGTCCCAGAGACTTGAGAATCAGGACCTTCTCTCCGTTAATCAATAGAGGCCCTATAGCGGGAAGTCGATGCATAGCCTGCAAGAGCGGTTGCCAGGCACTCAGTAATATCAGTCCACTTGCCATGAGGATGGCAATGCAGGTTATCGCGTGATGTGTGACAAGCGATGAGCACTGGAAGAGAGACTGTGTTATCCACGGCAGCGCGGTCATGTGATGCGCGTATAAGCCTTCAAACACGGGGACGACTTTAACTAACATGACCAGTACCATAACGGTGCTTAGGATGCCGACAATCAGGGGATAGTGGAGTGGGGCCGTTAGTCGCCTCTTCAATGTGATACGTTCTTCCAGCCACTGGCTGATCTGCTGCAAAACAGGCACCAGCTGCCCGCTTTTTTCGGCCAGTTTTATCAACGTGATAGCAAGTGGAAAAGTGCGGTTCAGGCCTGTTGTAATAAAGAAGTCTGACAATGGATAACCTCGTTCAATTGATACTGCCATTCCCTGCCAAAAGAGCTGCTCACTCCCTTTTTTGTGTATTTCTTGCTGGTTTTCGATAGCGTTACCCAAATCGATTCCCGCTTCCAACTGGAGAGCGAGTTGGTCAAACCTCATCTTCCAACGAGAGGCTTTTGCTCGTGGTAGAGTGCGGCGTAAGCGTTTAAGTGATATGACCCAAATACCTGTCGCTTCCAACTCTTTAAAAGCGGCCTGTTTGTCAGCTGCCAGCAAGCGGCCACGCTGATGCTCACCTGTTGTCGTCCTTCCATACCACTGCCAAATCCCTATATGCTTGGGGAAAGGGAGTGTATTGACTTTTGCTGAGGTGTCAGAAGAGGGAATTGCTTCCCGGGGAGCAAGAACAGTATTGAAGCCACGAACTGTTGAAGACATACCTGTCGTAGTCGAGGAGGCATCAGAGGACATACATGAGGTCCTCTGATGCCACCATGCCTTTCGACACAAGTGCCATGCCCGCTTGTTTCAATCCTGCCAATGCAGCTTCTGTCGACAGTGCTTTGGGAAAATGAAAGGGGGGAGTGCCCATGTCAAAGAGGCCAATGCGCCCAGATCGCCCCTGATAACAATGAGGACACTCTGCATGGGAATGCGTTTTTGATAACAGAGGCGTCTGTGGCAGCGCTTCTCTTACCTGATAGTGGTGTTCTTCGGAGTATAATTCTTCAGAGTATAAAGCGGCGTTAGTACCACGACAATGCACACACAAGGCCGGAACCAGCCGCTGCGCAATGACGAGTGACAACATTTCCTTTAATGCCTCTTCCACGATGCCCAATTGGCGCAATCGTGCCCAGCAGCCATATACACTGGCCGCATGAACGGTCGCGATGACCAGATGGCCTGTCTGTACGGCTTTGAGCGTAATGTCAGCTGTTTCTTCATCGCGTATTTCCCCGATCATGATGACATCCGGGTCCTGACGCAAAAATGCTCGGAGTGCAGTAGCAAAGGTGAGTCCTGCCTTAGGTTCGATCTGAACCTGCTGTACCCCGGGCAAGTGGTGCTCAACAGGATTTTCAGCGCTGATGACGTGGCGGCCCTTACGATCAATCTGCATCAATGCACTGTATAACGTACTGGTTTTACCGCTGCCTGTAGGGCCACAGACGAGTATGAGCCCACGGTTTTTCGTCAGTGCCTTTTTTACCTGCTCTACCTGATGCAGACTCATCCCCAAGTGATCCAGCTGCAAAGAGAGCAAATCTGCATTAATCAGGCGCAGCGTCAACTTTTCACCGTGGATAGTTGCCAGTGTAGCAACACGAAACGAGACGTCGCTTTGGTCCGCTATCGTCAACACGAGCGCTCCATCCTGTGGTAAACGGCTCTCGGCTATATCCATCCCCGCCAATAACTTTAGCCGCAAGAGGCAACGTTCCCCTTCTTGATGGGGGACTTGATCAACGACGCGCAGGCGGCCATCAATACGGATGCGGATCTGATAGTAAGTGGGGTCCGGCTCAAAATGAATGTCCGAGCCTCGTAACAGCAGGCATTGCTGCACGAGTTTTTCCAGAAAATGTGCCGGTGTTTCGTCCACAGTACTTTCGTCTGTAATCGGCACATTGGTCGAGCCATTCAGTCGTGCATAGATTGCAAGCCATTTGTTGTGCCGTTCTGTGTCAATGATATGTTGAACGAAATTTTTTCCTGTAACGAATCTTAATCTTGCCAGAATATCCGGTGCCAAATGCTTATCGCAGCCAATATGTAGCACGCCATCCTCTTCCAGCAGGGGAAGAAGGCGTTCCCGATGTAATAGCGCCAGAGGAAGATGCTCATGGGGCAACCGACTAATATCGCTGTCATGAAGTGGGAGGTATTCACAGTCCTCTTTTGAGGTGAAGGGAACGGTAGAGTACGCATCTTCGACAGAGGAATATTCCGGGGCAAGTGCAAATGACCTACGCATCCCATAAGCTTTTTCAGCATGTCGTTCAATCCGTTCAGGATGCTTTAGTTGTCCAGCATGCTTTAGTTGTTCAGGGTGCTTTGGTTGTTCAGAGTCATGCCGCGCTGGTGGTATAGACGACGGTTGACGAGATGATGAAGATTGACGAGGTGGTGACGGTTGCGATAGGGGCATCTGAAAAATCTCTTTCATGACTTTTGTGATGTCCCTTATCGGCCAAAACCGGCAGAAATTTAGGCTAAATTTTTACTTGGAAATGCCGTTATAGAAATTCGTCAACCAGGGAGGATTTCTTATGACACATTCACAACCCACTTTTGCACGTTCCATTCTCAAGGCTATTTCCATTATTTCCAGGCATATAAAACGACGGGCAGTCGTGTTTACTGAATGCCTGCTACGCACAGGGAGGCTTCATTTTTTCTCAGAGGGAAAACGACGTCTCCGGTGGGTGACTTCTTACCATACATCGGGGGAAGCAGGATTTACCTTGCTTGAAATGATTGCAGTGGTGGCAATTATCGGTGTATTGGCAGCCATTGCCGTGCCGCGGTATCAACTTTATGTGGCACGATCACAAGTGGCCTCTGCATATCTTTTACTTAAAGGTCAGCAAATCAGCGTTGAAGATCACCTGTTACGGGGGCAGATACCTACGATGGCTGCACTCGGTTACTCTGTTCAGCACGTGAAGCATTTGCATGGAAAATGGAATGTGACGTCTCAAGGCGCTCTGCGTTATGACTTTGGTGATGGTGCTGCACCCCGTATTGAAAAGGGAAGCTGGCTTGAGCTGCGCCCCGGAAATGACACCCGTGGGTGGCTCTGTGTTGCGGGTGGAAATTTGGCAAAAGAGCTGGTACCTACCGGTTGTCAGGCTGAAGGAGGCGCCGGTGTCAAACTGGTTGATGCCACTAAGGGGTAGTCGTTACCTTTTGGTTAACGGGAGGATATAGTGCTTTGGCCGTATTGGCGCTGGAGCTCTCCTGCTTACGCCTGCTACCCTTGAACAAACCGTGAGAGGGTAGCTGGTACTCGTGGCAATCAGTCAGCGGCTATCCATACGGAAAGTGTTCCGATCCAGTAAATATCCCGTATAGCTGCATTCAGCCGTTGGGTGGGTGTTTCTATTGATAACTCATGCGATTCTTCTGAATGAATATCATGAGGACAGAACAGCTCGATATCGATATGGCGCTGGCCTGTTTCCGCATTGTGTCGGTAGTGAATGGCGAGATGAGTTCTTTGCTTCCAGCAAGGATCAGACCCCCAGCGTTCATTCAATAAATGGATAATGTCGGTGCGAAGAGGCAAGTGTTCGCGATGCTGGTGATCTTCTTCACGATCATTTTCGGTGTCGATATGAAACGTGACGTCGGCCAGGTTGGGAAGCTGCTGGCGGAATTCCTGAGTGACTGCCATTCCGATTTCATGCGCTTCAGTGACCGAAATGGTGGGGGCTACCTGTAAATGGACATCCAGCGATATCTCGGCGCCCAAACGTCGTGCACGAAGGTCATGCAAGCCCTGAAGTTCAGGGATAGGCGTGACTGACGCTGCCAATGCCTGCATTTGCTCCGCAGGCAGGGCGGTATCAACCAGCTCTTTACTGGCAGGCCATAGCGTATCAATGCTGATTTTGGCGATCATCAGGGCAACCAGTAAGGCGGCCAGAGGGTCCAGCCATGTCCAGCCGAACCAGGTGCCTACCAGGCCCACCAGGACGATGAGGGAGGAGGCTGAGTCAGTACGCGAATGCCAGGCGCTCGCCTTGAGCAGCGGTGAGTTTTGGCGAATGGCAATATGCATTGTCCAGTGATATAGCCCTTCTTTCACAGCAAGGGCGATCAATGTGATGACAATAGCCCAGATGCTGGCTTCCTGAGCAATATGCCCTTGCAGCAGCTTTTGCAGGCTTTCCCAGATCATGGCGCCGGCAACGACAGCCAATACGACGCCGAGCCACAAGCTTGCCATGGTTTCGATACGACCGTGACCATAAGGGTGGTCCTCGTCCGGAGCGCGTCGACCATAATGCGTGGCAGCCAGTATGATCATATCGGTCAACAGATCTGCCAATGAGTGTACACCATCAGCAATCAGGGCATTTGAGGCAGTCATGATGCCCACGATCAGTTTTGCGATTGCCAACAGGCCATCCGCCAGGGAGACGGTTTTATTGACACGTTGCGCTTCACGCTGGTGTTCGGCGGTATCTATAGTCTGAGTATCGGACATTGCATTCTTCAATTGATAAGGTGAAATAACGTGTACGCTATAAAGTGCTGAAAATCATGCGCATAATGCACTCATTTTAGACTCGATTTTGAACATATTGGCGAATAAATCAAACGCATCGGGAGTTGAGAATCAATCGTGTTATACAGATGGGGTCGCTATCCTGAAACCATTGCCAATATAATGCCGACTGATCGAACAATGCCGTTTGCTTTATCCACACACCGTAAAGTGATGCTCGAAATAAAACAGGAATGGAACGCTACAGCGAATATATCGTGGAGCACTCTTTCCTGAGCACTGAGTGGGCTACTAACGCTATTGTGGTTTAGAATGAACGGTTTTCTACAGTAAGGAATTTTTTTGGTGTCTTTTTCCACGGTCAAATTGCGTCATATGCTGGCGAATGCCTGTGAGCAGGCGGGGATTGGTCCGGTTTTTCGGATACTCGCCATCCTGCTACTAGTGCTCGTGGCGATGATGACAGCGCCTTTGATCTTCCTGATGGTGCAACATGACTCGGATATGAAAGCGTTCGGGTCGTCGATTCTGATCACGTTGTTTGTATCGGGAACGCTGTTGTTTCTTACCCGACATTCGACGATGCACCTTCGTCCCCGGCAGATGTTTGTACTCACCGTTATGAGTTGGGTGGTATTTGCAGCGTTTGCCAGCTTGCCGATGATATTGGGTTCCTCACGCTTGTCAGTAGCCGATGCCATTTTCGAGTCCGTTTCGGGTGTTACCAGCACGGGAGCAACCGTTATTGTCGACCTTAATCATACGTCAGAAGGTATCAAGCTCTGGCGAGCCATCCTTCAATGGGTGGGAGGGGTCGGAATCATCGTGATGGCGATTGCGATTCTTCCTTTTCTCAAGGTAGGGGGAATGCGGCTTTTCAAGACTGAATCTTCGGCATGGAACGAAAAAATTGTTCCCAGAGCGGGGGGCGCGGCCAAATCCATCGCGGTGGTTTATCTTATTCAAAGCTTTATCGCGATGCTGACCTACTGGCTGCTTGGGATGACGCCCTTTGATGCGATCACCCAGGGGATGACCTCCGTTTCGACGGGGGGATTTGCCAATTATAATGAATCATTTGGTGTTTACGACAATCATCCTGCCATTCTCTGGGCTTCGATTGTATTCATGATGAGTGGTGCATTGCCATTCGTTATCTTTTTGCGAATGTTTACCCAGCACAAATTCGATTTATGGCGGGATCAGCAAGTCCGTGGATTCTTCATTATCGTCTTCGTCGTGATTGTGCTGATGTTTTCCGAGAGAATGCTGCATCACCCTGGGCCGTTCTGGAAGAATCTGACAGAGGTCACCTTTAATGTTGTATCGGTAATCACCACGACTGGCTATGCCACCTCGGATTACAATGGATGGGGAACGTTTGCTGTCAGCCTGTTCTTTTATCTGTTGTTCATTGGTGGCTGTTCGGGCTCTACCACGGGAGGCATCAAGGTTTTCCGCTTTCAGGTAGGTTGGCTCATGCTTGTTAACCAGTTACGCCACCTGGTGCATCCATCTGGTGTCTTCGCCCAGCGCTATAATGGTCGCCCCCTACGGGACGATATCACCCGTGCGGTCGTTGCCTTTACATCTTTCTTTTTCTTTACTGTCGCGGCGCTTTCAGTGGCGTTGTCTGCCCTTGGCCTCAACATGGAGACAGCGCTGAGCGCATCAGTCTCCATGTTAGGGAATACTGGCCCCGGGTTAGGGCAAATGATCGGTCCTGCGGGGAATTACCACAGCATGCCTGAAACGGCCAAGATTCTGCTCTCGGTTGCCATGCTGATGGGGCGTTTGGAAATTCTGACGGTCTTGGTGCTCTTTACACCCACCTTTTGGCGGAGTTAACTGTCATATATAAAAAAGCCCTCGCAAGAGCGCGTTGCTCAATACGAGGACTATTTTCTACCGTTCACTGCCATTCAGTCTGTTGGTCAGCGCCAGGGCTATAATGAGTTACTCTTTTTCCAGCAATTCAGGTGCCTTGCAGTTGAGTACAGGGTTCGCATATTCGAGCAACCAATAAGGGCGTAATTCTTCCGGCACATTGGCCAGGCGTTCTTCGAAGCGGTTTCGGTCGGCCTCGGTTATACCGGAGAGATCGACCAGCTCGGGATGCGTTCCCAGTTTTTCCAATGCGAGATAATGGGACGGATAGAGCTGATATCCCGAAAGCACCTGACGATCGATTTCCTGTGCCAGCTCTTCAGCCGAATCAAAATGAAACTCGGTGAGCGGCGTGCCGAAGCGCAGCTTGACACGGCCTTTCTCCCCGACAATGCCAGTCGCAATGGAGTGCATGTCCTCGAATTCAATCTTTTTGTAGCTTTCCCCATTTTCTTTCGCATGCAGCTCGCGAGCCTTGTTCACATCGCAGGGATCATATTCGTAACTGATGGACACCGGTACGATATGCAGCTTGCTGAAAATATCGGAAATGGGTACTTCCTTGTTTTTTGAGCGCTCGGCCATGCTGAGCATTTTGATAATGCCCGGGTCGGTGCGATCAATACCATCCTTGGCTCTGCCCTGACGCTGTGCCAGCCAGATCGGATGGTTCTCATCACAAATCGAGAACTGGATGTACTCCGATAATAACTGAAACGCTTTTAGCATCTCCCGTTTACCCGCGGACGAACGGGGTACGACGAAACTTTTGTTCAGGCGCATCAACGAGGAAACGTAGGGCTTCTCGAGCAGATTATCTCCGATTGCAATCCTTACTGTACTGCGTTTTTTCATGTGCAGCACATAATTGACGAACGCCGGATCGAGCGAAATGTCACGATGGTTGCTGATGAAAAGATATGCTTGATTACGTGGCAATTCATCAAGACCTTCTACTGAAAGATCATCAACCGTACGGCTGATCATATTGCGCATGAAGTCGGCAATATGTTGCTGAAAATCATCAATGGTATGCGTATCTTTCAATTTATGGCGAATACCCATGCCAGCCAGCAAACGCGCAAGGCAGGGAAGGGCCTTGTTCAGACGCGGGAACTGATAGCGTGCAATGGCCGCCTGAAATTCGTTGTCGTGAGAAAGCGCTTTAACGACGCCATCGACCTCACTGTCATAGTAAGGCCGCAAGGATGAAAAACGGTCATTCTCTTGCATGGGGGAGTCAGAAGACTTCATGAAATAATCACAACGCTAATCTAGGTAAACAGAGTAATAAATATACTAACTATATAGGCCAAGGCTGGATTTTAACTGAATAAACGAGCGTTATTCATGTCGCTCAATACCGGCCAGAAGTACTGTGTCGGAGTACTGTATGCTAAATACTATCGTGAAGTACTGTTGCGAAGTACTGTTGCGAAGTACTATGCCTGATCCCAGGGGGCACTGCCCGGTGTTGCCTCGCCGCCCAGCCATGTCAGCAATTGACGGGTAAAAGTGCTTAGGGTGGATGACATCAGCGCAAATTCAGTTTCCATGCGAACCAGTGCATCACCGTCCTGTGTGTCTTCATCGGCATCTTCGATCAAACGATCATCGAATTTGATGTTTTTGATGGCCAGGTCATCCAGTAGTGTGAACGCAAGCTCGCCTTCCACCGCCAGTGACAGTTTGCTGACCAATCGGCCGGACGCCAGTGCACTCTGGATTTCATCACTTTCCGGGTCGATAGCGCGTGCTCTCAGCACACTGTCATCTTCACCCCTTAATTCTACATCAATCCCGATCTCAAGATTATCCGGCCGTGAGGAGGGCTCTTTCAACCATTGTGTCATCGAACGGCTGACAGGCTGACGGGTTGCCAACGGTGTAACCTTGAGTGACCCCAATGCCTCGCGCAACTGATCCAGTACTTCTTCACAACGCTTGCGACTGGAATTGGCCACGCCGATCAATGCGTTTTCGATATCCCACCAGATGTCTACATGAGAATGACGAGTAAAGGCCTGTGGCAAAAGCTCTTCGACAATCTTTTCCTTCATAGCCTGCTTTTCACGGCGTGCAGGGGGGGTGCCATGTGCCGCTTCGTAGGCTTCGCAGCGCTCTTCCAGCTCGTCATTCACGACGGTTGTGGGCAAAATACGCTCCTGACGACGCAAGCGAAGCAGACGATGCCCCATGATTTCATGCACAAGTTGTTCACTATGGCGACCAGCCGGTGCGCTGAAACCAACGCGCCGCGCTTCATGTTTACCTACCGGTATGAAGCGGTGTTCACCCAGAAGTGTTTCCAGTGCATCCGTATCAAGAGTCGGCTGCTGATGTAATCGAAAAAGGTGTAAATGCTTGAACCACATAACTCTGTCCATCTGAAAAGTCGGCGTATTATGGCGAAATGCGGCGTGTGATTCCAGTTGACGCTTAAAGTAATCCTGTTTGTTACCTGGATTTACACTTTATAGTCGATTTATAGGGGGTAGCTCGAATCGAGATATGGTATACTTTATTCCCTTTTCAACAAGTTGCCTGAATGTTCTTTCCGCCAGTGTTTGTGGTTGATGTTCCGCCTCTTCGGGAGTGCTCTTCACGGTTTTCATTTGATGGAGCGCAACGTAGGCGTCAGGTAATACAAGCAACGTTTGTCTAGATCAGATCGGGATTTTTGCTCCATGGGTGATATCGCCAGAGAGATTCTGCCAGTCAATATTGAGGATGAGCTCAAGCAGTCCTACCTCGACTATGCCATGAGCGTCATTATCGGCCGCGCGCTGCCTGATGTACGTGATGGTCTCAAACCGGTTCACCGCCGTGTTCTTTTTGCTCAGAATGAGCTGAACAACGCATGGAATCGCTCTTATCTCAAGTCTGCCCGCGTAGTGGGGGACGTCATCGGTAAATATCACCCTCATGGTGATAGCGCCGTTTACGATACGATCGTGCGCCTGGCACAGGATTTCTCCATGCGCTACCCGTTGATCGACGGGCAGGGTAACTTCGGTTCCATCGATGGCGATAGCGCTGCGGCGATGCGTTACACCGAGGTGCGCATGGCGCGTCTGGCTCATGAGCTGCTGGCTGATCTCGACAAGGATACCGTGGACTGGGTCGATAACTACGACGGCACCCAGCAGATCCCTGAAGTCCTGCCCACCAAAGTGCCCAATTTGCTGGTGAATGGGGCTGCCGGTATCGCGGTAGGGATGGCTACCAACGTGCCGCCTCATAATATGGGGGAGGTGATCGACGCCAGTCTGGCATTGATCGACAATCGTGATCTCACCATTGATGATCTCATGGAGTACATCCCCGGCCCGGATTTCCCGACGTCCGGCATCATCAATGGGCGTGCGGGTATCGTTGAAGCCTATCGTACGGGGCGTGGTCGTATCTATATCCGTGCCCGTCATACGGTTGAACACGATGACAAGAGCGGTCGCGATCACATCATCATCACTGAATTGCCCTATCAGGTGAACAAGGCACGCTTGATCGAAAAAATCGCCGAGCTGGTCAAGGAAAAACGCATCGAGGGCATTGCCGAGCTGCGTGACGAATCCGACAAGGACGGCTTGCGTGTCGTGATCGAGACCAAGCGTGGCGAGTCCGGCGATGTCGTGATCAATAATCTGTTTGCGCAGACTCAGCTCGAAAACGTGTTCGGTATCAATATTGTTGCGCTGGATAATGGTCAACCCCGCACGCTGAACCTCAAGGAAGTGCTGGAAGCCTTCCTGCGCCACCGTCGCGAAGTGGTCACTCGCCGTACCCTGTATGAGCTTAATAAAGCGAAAGAACGTGGCCACGTATTGGAAGGCTTGACGGTTGCCATCTCCAATATTGATGAAGTGATCGAGCTGATCCGCGCCTCCAGCAGTGCACAGCATGCTCGTGAGCGTTTGCTGGATCGTAGCTGGCGCCCCGGGCAGGTCATTGACATGCTGGAGCGCGCAGGTGCCTTCAGTTGCCAGCCGGAAGATGTGGGTGAAGGCTATGGTTTAAGTGAGGACCGCAAGGAGTATCGCCTTACCGAACAGCAGGCACAGGCTATTCTTGACTTGCGCCTGCATCGCCTGACAGGCCTCGAAACCGAAAAGCTGCTGTCCGATTACAACGAAATCCTGGAAAAAATTGCTGAGCTTTCCGCTATTCTGGCCTCGCCCGAGCTGCTGATGGATGTTATTCGCAGTGAGCTCAACCAGATTCGCGAACAATATAATGATGAACGCCGCACCGAAATTCAGGTAAGCCGTCGTGACCTGACGGTCGAAGATTTGATTGCGCCTGAAGAGATGGTCGTCACGATCTCCCGCACCGGATACGCAAAATCACAGCCATTGTCAGATTATCAGGCACAAAAACGTGGTGGTCGTGGTAAATCGGCGACCACCATGAAGGATGAAGATGTCATCGAGCATCTGCTGGTGGCCTCAACGCATGACACCGTGTTGCTGTTCTCTGATCGCGGCAAAGTGTATTGGCTGAAAGTCTACGAAGTGCCAGTGGCGAGCCGTGGTGCGCGCGGGCGTCCGCTGGTCAATCTGATCAATCTGGATGAAGGCGAGTGGGTAACGGCGATTCTGCCGGTCAAAGAGTACCGTGACGACAGCTTTATCTTCTTTGCTACCGCCAACGGAACGGTCAAGCGTACATCACTGGATCAGTTCTCCCGCCCACGTTCAGCCGGCCTGATCGCGCTGGATCTGGATGAAGGCGATCAGTTGGTAGGAGCCGCCATTACACACGGTAATGACCACGCCATTCTCGTATCGTCCAACGGCAAGGCCATTCGTTTCGATGAAACAGTTGTGCGCTCAATGGGGCGTACGGCAAGAGGTGTCCGCGGTATGCGCCTGCTGGATGACTCAAAAGTGATCAGTCTGATCATTCCGCGCACTAAAGTTATCGATGCGGCGGCCGATATTGAAGTGGAAGAGGGCGAAGGTGTTGAAGAAGCCGTTGCGGTGGAAGAGGTAACGGATGAGCAGATCTACATCCTGACATCTTCCCAAAATGGCTATGGTAAACGTACTCGCCTTGAAGAGTTCCCACTGCGTGGTCGTGGTGGTCAGGGTGTTATTGCGATGCAGACGACCGCGCGTAATGGTGATCTTGTTGCCGCCATTCAGGTTTCTGATGCAGATGAAATGATGTTGATTACGGATCGCGGAACTTTGGTACGTACCCGCGTGGAAGAAGTGTCCTGTAGCTCGCGTAATACGCAAGGTGTACGTCTCATCAAGACGGCTGAGGGTGAAACGCTCGTGGCTACCGTGCGTCTTGATGAAGAAGCGATTGCTGGAGATGCTGCGGATAGTGTGGAAGGTGCTGAAGAGGAAAGTGTTGAAGTAGACATTCCAGAATCTGGTGCCGACGCTGATGCTGCTTCCGAGGCAAATGCCAATGCTTCTGAAAGCGATGTTTCTGAAAGCAATGCTTCTGAAGAGGATGGCACTGACGTATCCGGGGATGACGAAGACTAGGTGTCTTGGCGCTGTGGATCCTTGAGTGGCTGCTGGGTCTCAGGGTGAACAGCGCCAATCCATCGTTACTATTTATCGAAACTACACATGTTATCGAATCGCGCCACATTTATATGGCGCTGATTCTTTTTCCTGTTATATGATTTTCTACTCTTCATGAAAAAGAGTGATTTGTTTCATGGATCAGGTGAATGACAACGGTATTATGCTCACATGCATGGGGAGCCGATGCAGCGTCGCCTCTTTAGCCACTCTGCGTCGTTTCTCCTCCACGACATGAGGTTTATGTGGGGTCATATGCGATGTTTTTCACGCTGCCTGTTACAGGTCCAGTCAGCTTGGATTATACAAGAGCAGGTCGGGTCAGTTCAGGCCTGATCAGTTCAGATCTAAAGTCAGTTCAGGTTCAATCAGGATAATAAGGTAAGCTCCTCTCATGCCACGATATTTCAATTTCTGCTCTGGTCCCGCTACTCTTCCGCTCCCCGTACTGGAGCGCGCCCGTGATGAACTTGTGGATTATAACGGCAAGGGGCTTTCCGTCATGGAAATGAGCCACCGTGGCAAGGATTTCGTTGAAATTGCACAGCGTGCCGAACGTAACCTTCGTACGCTGATGAATATTCCTGATCATTATCGCGTATTGTTCATGCAGGGGGGCGCAACCTCCCAGTTTTCTGCTGTTCCGCTGAATCTGCTCGGTAAAGGCGGTACAGGCAACTATCTGGATAGTGGTGTATGGTCGGTCAAGGCGTTTGATGAAGCGAACCGTCTAGGCAAGGCACAGATCATTGCGTCTACAGCGGAAGAAGGATATCGCCGTGTACCTGATATCAGGCATTTGTCACTGACCAGTGATGCCACCTATCTGCACATGACTGATAATGAAACGATCGGTGGAGTGGCTTACCATGAACTGCCTGAGGTGGATGTCCCGTTGGTAAGTGACATGTCATCCTCCATTCTTGGGCATGAAGTGGACGTGAGCCAGTACGGTATCATTTATGCAGGTGCACAGAAGAATATCGGCCCCGCTGGCCTGACGGTCGTGATTATTCGTGAAGACCTGTTGGAACAGGCGGTCGAGCCCGTGCCCACCATGCTGAACTATCAGGTGATGGCGAAGAAAGACTCCATGCTCAACACCCCCCCCACCTATGCCTGGTACCTCTGTGGTCTCGTGTTCGAGTGGCTGCTGGAACAGGGCGGTGTCGCTGCTATCGAAAAAGTCAATCGTCGCAAGGCTGCCAAACTGTATGCTGCCATAGACGAAAGTGATTTTTACACCAACCCGATCGAGGTGGGAAGCCGTTCGATCATGAACATCCCTTTCCGCCTAAAGGATGAAGCATTGAATAGTGCTTTCCTCGAGGAGTCGAAAAAAGCGGGTTTGCTGACACTCAACGGTCACCGTAGCGTCGGTGGTATGCGCGCCAGTATCTACAATGCCATGCCGGAAGAGGGTGTGAATGCATTGATTGACTTCATGCAGGATTTCGCCCAACGCAACGGGTAAGTATCGGTACAGTTTGATAGTAGCGTATTTATCAGTAAGTGACTGGCAGCACATCCGATGTGTATTGCTCGTTAGCAGCATACAGTACGCTTTGGAAACATCGATAAGAATACAGTTGTGGTAACGACAGATTAATTGACAGGCATGATGGATTTTCCCTGATGGCAGATAAAAACAAGCCGCATGTGACAACGTTAAGTGAGGGCATAGGTGAGCTGGAAGACTTGCCTCTGCTCCGTGAGCGCATTGACCAAATTGACGCCGAACTGATTGCGCTGATCAGCGCTCGTGCACAATGCGCCCAGCAAGTAGGTAAAGTGAAGCTTAAGGAAGATCCTGAGGCCGTTTTTTATCGCCCCGAGCGTGAAGCGCAGGTACTGCGTCGCATCATGGCATTGAACAAGGGTCCATTGCCGGATGAAGAAATTGCGCGTCTGTTTCGCGAAGTCATGTCTGCATGTCTGGCCCTTGAGCGTCCCATTCGTGTTGCTTTTCTGGGGCCTGAAGCGACCTTCACACAACAGGCTGCATACAAGCATTTTGGGGATTCTGCCAAAACATCGCCGATGCCATCCATCGATGATGTCTTTCGTGAGGTTGAGGCCGGTTCGGTCGATTATGGTGTTGTGCCGGTTGAAAACTCTACGGAAGGGGTCGTCAATCACACGCTGGATTCCTTTATTCAGTCCAATATCAAAATCTGTGGTGAAGTGGTGTTACGTATCCATCACAACCTGATGGTGGGCGAAAATACCCGGCCCGAGAAAATCTCACGTATCTATTCCCACCCACAATCTTTGGCACAGTGTCGTCAGTGGCTGGATACCCACTTCCCGATGGCCGAGCGTGTTGCGGTCGCGTCCAATGCGGAAGCGGCTCGCATGGTCAAGGGGGAGTGGCATAGTGCCGCCATTGCAGGTGATATGGCCGCCAAGCATTACGGGTTGAATATTCTTTTTGAGAAAATTGAAGACAAACCGGATAACTCCACGCGCTTTCTGATTATCGCCAATAGCGATGTTCCCCCCAGTGGCGATGACAAAACATCGATTGTGGTGTCCATGCGTAACCAACCCGGTGCGCTTTATGCACTGATTGAGCCGTTGGAGCGCTATTCTGTTGACATGACGCGGCTGGAGACACGCCCTTCCCGCAACGGTGTCTGGAATTATGTCTTCTTTATCGATTTGAAAGGGCATCGTGACGACCCGACAATCGCTGAGGCACTTGAGGACGTACGCCAGAAAGCCTCTGACATGAAACTACTGGGTTCCTATCCGGTAGGTGTGCTGTAATGGCAGGTGTATTGTAATGGCGGAAGAGGCGCTTTTACCGACTACGATTGGATTGATCGGTGTTGGACTGATTGGTGGTTCGCTGGTCTCTGGCCTGAAAGAGGCTGGATGGCAAGGGCAGGTACTGGGCTATGATCTAAAACCGGGGGAGCTCAAACAGGCACTTGCTCTGGGCGTCATTGATGAAGCAGTGGATGTTGATCAAATAGCACGTACGGCTGAGCTGATTGTGCTGGCGGTCCCTGTTCAGGCCATAGGGACCGTCATGCGAGAAATGGCCCCCGTTTTACAGCAGCGAAATACCCCCTTTGTGGTGACAGACGTTGCCAGTGTGAAGTGTGCTGTCCAGGATGCGGTAATCGCCGCAATGGGCGACATGCCCCCATGGTTTGTGCCCGGCCATCCAATTGCTGGTGCCGAGCGTAGTGGAGTGGCTGCGTCTCGGCCTGACCTTTATCGCGGGCGTAAAGTGATTCTGACGCCTGAAGAACAGACGTCCCCAGATGCCATCATGCAAGTCAGTGCAGTGTGGGAAAAGGTAGGGGCAGAAATCCTTACCCTTGGGGTAAAGTGTCATGATGAGGTACTGGCACGCACCAGTCATCTACCCCATATGCTGGCATTTTCGCTGGTGGATACGCTGGCACAACAGGATGAGCGTCTCGAAATCTTTCGTTATGCCGCAGGTGGCTTCCGTGATTTTACACGTATTGCTGCCTCTGACCCGATTATGTGGCGGGATATCTTCCTGACCAACAAGGACGCCTTGCTTCATGCCTTTGATGAATTTGAGCAGGGCGCCAAAGCCATGCGCCGGATGATCGAGCAGGGCGATGCCGATGCGATGGTCACCACGTTTTCACGTGCGCAGCATGCACGGCAATATTTTCAATCGTTACTTAATCGTTCCAGTTTTCAAGCGAGTTATCATTCTATGGAACCACGCAACATTCGTTTCAAGGCTGCCCATGGCGGGCAAGTGGTGGGTAAAATCCGTGTTCCTGGCGACAAGTCCATCTCTCATCGTTCCATTATGCTCGGTGCGATTGCAGAAGGTACTACCCATGTCGAAGGGTTTCTGGAAGGTGAAGATAGCCTGGCTACTTTGCAGGCATTCCGCGATATGGGGGTGACAATAGAAGGCCCTAACAGTGGCGAGGTAACGATCCATGGTGTTGGCCTGCATGGGCTGCGGAAGCCGACCAGCGCGCTCTATCTGGGCAATTCCGGTACAGGCATGCGACTATTCAGTGGTCTACTCGCCGGTCAGGCCTTCGATACGGAGCTCACCGGTGATGAATCCCTGAGCAAGCGCCCAATGAACCGTGTAGCCGACCCACTGCGCCTGATGGGAGCGAATATTGAGACTGCTGAAGGCGGTCGGCCTCCGCTGAATATTCATGGCGGTCAGTCGCTCGAAGGGATCGATTACACACTCCCTATGGCCAGTGCGCAGGTGAAGTCCTGCCTATTGTTGGCCGGTCTCTATGCGCGAGGGGAAACCCGAGTCACAGAACCTGCACCGACGCGTGACCACACGGAGCGTATGTTGCAGGGCTTTGGCTATCCAGTAACGCGTGAGGGTGCTGTGGCGTGCCTGAAAGGGGGCGGCAAGCTGGTAGGGACGAATATTGATGTGCCAGCGGATATCTCCTCGGCAGCCTTCTTCCTTGTTGCTGCTTCTATCACTCCGGGGTCAGATCTGGTGCTGGAGCATGTTGGCATTAACCCGACCCGCGTAGGCGTAATCAATATTCTGCAACAGATGGGTGCGAATATTCGAATTGAAAACGAACATGAAGTGGGTGGCGAGCCGGTTGCGGACTTGCATGTGCGTTATGCGCCATTGAAAGGTATTGATATTCCTGAAGATCAGGTGCCCTTGGCCATTGATGAATTCCCTGTTCTCTTTATTGCGGCTGCCAATGCAGAGGGGACGACCCGATTGCGTGGCGCTGCTGAATTACGCGTAAAAGAGTCCGACCGTATTCTGGCCATGGCTAATGGTTTGACGGCATTGGGTGTTGAAAATACCGTTCATGAAGACGGAATCGATATCATTGCCGGTCCTTATGGAGGCGGTGAAGTGGATAGCCTTGGGGATCACCGTATTGCGATGGCGTTCACCGTTGCTGCCTTGCGTGCTTCGGGTGATATTCTGATTGATAACTGTGCCAACGTGGCGACCTCTTTCCCCAACTTTGAAGCACTGGCGAATCAGGTCGGCATGCATGTGGAGAGCGAAACCCTATGAGTAAAGCACCTGTTATCACGATCGATGGCCCCGGTGGGGCTGGAAAAGGGACAGTATCCGCCTTGCTGTGTGAGGGCCTGGGCTGGCATTTGCTGGATTCCGGTGCACTCTATCGCCTCACCGCGCTGGCCGCACAGCGTCACCGTGTCCCCTTCGAAGATGAAGCAGGTGTTGCCGCACTGGCACAAACGTTGCCAGTGGAGTTTCTAGTGACAGAGGGCCAGCCTCGGATCGAGTTGAATGGTGATGTCGTGACCGATGCCATTCGTACGGAAGAGGTGGGCGCCAATGCGTCGATTGTGGCTGCGCATCCCGCTGTGCGCCAAGCACTGCTTAAGCGCCAGCGTGATTTTCTCAAGCCGCCCGGTCTGATCGCGGATGGTCGTGATATGGGCACAGTGGTATTCGAGGATGCGCCACTCAAGATATTCCTGACAGCCAGTGCCGAAGAACGCGCGCAAAGGCGTTATGCCCAGTTGCTTGACAAAGGGATGTCTGCTAACATAAATGACCTTTTAGAAGAGATCAACGCCCGTGACAAACGTGATCAGGAGCGCTCGGTATCGCCGCTAAGGCCTGCCGAGGATGCCATCACGATTGATAGTACAGCGTTGTCGATTGAGGCAGTTGTGGCACATATTCGTTCCCTTGCTGCTGAAAAAAACCTGTTTTAGGCCGGAAGGATCACCTTTTTCCCTACTGTGGGGAGGGGGTTCTTTGGCTTTAACCTGTTTTCAGGGTGCTTCATTCTCGCGTCATGATGCAGATTTGCCGTTATTCAATCAGGCAAGGCAAATTTCATCGAACCAGCGTTAACGCCTTTGAAGCGCATTATATTGGCCCATACTTGCTGGTGGTATGGAGATCGCGGCGATTTTGCCGATTAACGTAGATCACGTAGGAATAACATGAGCGAAAGCTTTGCAGATCTGTTTGAACAGTCCCTTAATGATATCAACATGGAACCGGGTGCGATTGTCACCGCGACTATCGTTGACGTTGATGGTGACTGGATCACCGTAAATGCTGGTCTTAAATCCGAAGGCCAGATTCCCGCTGCTCAGTTCAAGAATGATGCTGGCGAGCTGACTGTTAAGGTTGGTGACGAAGTAAGCGTTGCGCTGGAAGCCGTAGAAGATGGCTTCGGTGAAACTCGCCTGTCTCGCGAAAAAGCGAAACGCGCTGAGGCGTGGAAAGAACTCGAGAAAGCCTTCGAAGATGAAGAAATCGTCAAAGGCGTGATCAACGGCAAGGTCAAGGGTGGCTTTACTGTTGACGTAAATTCCATCCGCGCATTCCTGCCAGGTTCACTGGTAGATGTGCGTCCCGTCCGCGATACGACTCACCTTGAAAACAAGGAACTTGACTTCAAGGTCATCAAGCTGGACGCAAAACGCAACAACGTTGTCGTTTCCCGTCGTGCCGTTCTCGAAGCCGAGAACAGCGCTGAGCGTGAAGCACTGCTGGCTACCCTGCAGGAAGGTCAGCAGGTTAAAGGTATCGTCAAGAACCTTACCGATTACGGCGCGTTCGTCGACCTCGGTGGTGTTGATGGCCTGTTGCACATTACGGACATGGCTTGGAAACGCATCAAGCATCCTTCCGAAATCGTCTCTGTTGGTGATGAAATCAACGTTAAAGTGCTCAAGTTCGACCGCGAGCGCAACCGTGTTTCTCTTGGCCTGAAACAGCTGGGTGAAGATCCGTGGATCAACATCAAGGCACGTTATCCGGAAAACACTGTCGTTAACGCCAAAATCACTAATCTTACCGACTACGGCTGCTTCGCCGAGCTGGAAGAGGGTGTTGAAGGTCTGGTACACGTCTCCGAAATGGACTGGACCAACAAAAACATCCATCCTTCCAAGGTTGTACAGGTAGGTGAAGACGTTAAAGTGATGGTTCTGGATATCGACGAAGATCGTCGTCGTATCTCTCTGGGTATCAAGCAGACAACTGCTAACCCCTGGGAAGAGTTCAGCTCCAACTACAACAAGGGTGACCGCGTTTCCGGTACCATCAAGTCAATCACTGACTTCGGTATCTTCATTGGCCTGAAAGGTGGCATCGACGGTTTGGTTCACCTGTCTGACATCTCCTGGTCTGAGACTGGCGAAGAAGCAGTTCGTCACTATAAGAAAGGTGATGAAGCTGAAGCCGTTATCCTGTCAATTGATCCTGAGCGTGAGCGTATCTCCCTTGGTATCAAACAGCTCGAAAACGATCCGGTTTCCGAATTCCTGGCGGTTAACGACAAGGGCGCGCTCGTTACTGGTCGCGTAACTGAAGTTGATGCCAAGGAAGCACTTGTTGAGCTGGCAACTGACGTCGTTGCTGTACTGAAAGCATCAGAAATCTCTGATGAGCGCGTTGAAGATGCGCGTACAGCCTTGAACGTAGGTGATACTGTTGAAGGTCGCATCGTTGGTGTTGATCGCAAGAATCGTTTGATCAACATCTCTATTCGTGCGAAAGATCAGGCTGATACTCGTCGCGCAATGAAAGATTTGCGTAACGAAGAGCCTGAGTCTGAAGGTCCTACCACTATTGGTGACCTGATCAAACAGCAGCTCGGTCAGGAGTAATCTCCGGCTAACAGGAAGCACTCATGATTGATTGCTTCCTGTAATGAAAAAGCCCCGCAGCCATTATGGCGAGCGGGGCTTTTTTGTATCTTGGCTATTATAGCTGGCGCTCTCACTTGCTTATCACCGTCCACATTATTCTCCGGACAGCGCCTTGACCATTCCAATCAATATCGACAGCTCTCGCTGATTAGGCTCTGCTCTGCGGAAGAGAGCGCGTAAACGTTCTTCAGTACGCGCATGGGGTTGATTAAGAAAACCACTTTTAGTCAATCGGTCATGTAAAAGAGCATCGAAGTATTCCAACTGCTGAACATCCGGATGTTTTTCCCCATCAGACGCTTGTGTTAGTGCGGTAGTATCCATTTTTTGCCAGGCCGTCCTGACATCATAGCAGGCGATCTGTACGGCTTGTGCCAGGTTGAGGATGCCGTATTCAGGATCAGTAGGAAAGCTCAGCTGATGCGTGCAAAGTGCGATTTCTTCATTGGTCAGACCAAAGCGTTCACGTCCGAAAACGAGTGCAATATCTCCCCCTGTGGCAGCTTCTTTTATGACTGCATTGGCCATGGACTCACCCTTATCGAAACAAGGGAGTGCTAATTCACGCAAGCGTGCACTGGCACCGATAACAAGTGAGCAGCCTTTGATGGCTTCGCTCAGGTGAGAATAGGTCTTGGCATTGTCCAATACATCGCTGGAGGCACCCGCTGCCATTTTACTGGCTTCTTCAGAAGGGAAGTCGCGTGGATTGATCAGGCGTAGGTCTTTAATTCCCATTGTGCGCATAGCACGCGCTGAGGCACCAATATTGCCCGGATGAAAGGTGTGTACGAGAACAATTCGAATATGTGAAAGCAAAGAAGTCGTATGTGCCATAAAAACAATAGATAAGATGGGGGGAGCAAGTAGGGTAAATCGTAGTGTACAGCTGGAATTATTGCACGGATATCTTCAGCGGCGTGTACAACATAAAAGATGGTTAGAATACCATTTATTTTTGCATCAGGTTTACATGTTTTAAGGATATATCATTGAGTGCGCTCTCCGGAAAACCTGTTCTCCCATTATTATAAAAATGTGAATCTGGAATCACTGCTGGATAAAGAATGAATACAGCAGGTGAGGGCGATGTCATCCAATAATAGCTATTAAACTGGGCGTGTTATCCAATGAAAAAATTCTTCTCAGTGGTAACGATCATACTGGGGGTTTCCGCGGCTTATAATACATGGGCAGATGATTCATCTACCTGCGGTTATTCATTTACGCACAAGCCTTTTATCAGCCCGATGATTATTGCAGATTTGGAAACATGGGAAAGTGATAATGGAGAACAGATCGTTTCGATCAATCTACCTGAATCCATGGGGACCAATCGGTATTTTGGGGACTATAAAGCCTCAGGAGTAACAAAATTTGATCCTGCTCCTACTGTGACATATGAAGATGATTCATGTACTGAAGATAATGGAGGGTGTATGGCGCCCCCTTATAACTCTTATATGTTACTTGGAAAAACGGCGGATAATGTTTATGCCCTCTATACCTCGGATGGCGGTGGCGGTACCGGTGAATTTGAAAACCTGTTACTGGTCACATTCGAAAAGAGCAGAGGTTTTAAATATGATGCTACTCATCAAACATTCACCAATGATCGACCGCGGTGTCTAATAACACGGTTAAGCGAAATTCCGTTGGGTGACCGTTCTGTGGGTGATATTGCAATGAAGGGGAATATCATCACGATTCATACGACAAAGGACTTTGGTATTTGGGTGTTTTCAACACGTGAAAATGAAGTGACAGAGCATATCCGCGTGCCAGCATTGGATGATCTTCATGGTGGTGAATAATACAATTCTCTGGATTGGATATATTACGCTTACGCTATTCGTATGTTCATTTCAGCATTTTTATTAATAATATATTTGATTATATGAGACCTATATAAAAAGCCCTCCCTGGAGTACCAAGGAGGGCTTTATTTACTCACCTGATATTATCAGATGAAGATAATAGTGCGTATGATGATTACATCATGCCGCCCATTCCACCCATGCCGCCCATGTCAGGTGCAGCAGGAGCCTGTTCTTCAGGATCGTCAGTCACCATAGCTTCAGTGGTGATCATCAGACCACCGATAGAGCCAGCAGACTGAAGTGCAGTACGGGTGACTTTAGCGGGGTCAACAACACCGGCTTCCAGCAAATCGCCGAACTCACCAGTAGCCGCGTTGTAACCGTAGTTACCTTCACCCGCCTTGACCTGGTTAACGATGACAGAAGCTTCTTCACCCGCGTTGGTAACGATCTGACGTAGAGGTGCTTCGAAAGCACGCAGTGCCAGCTGGATACCGTGAGTCTGATCTTCGTTGTCGCCTTTGAGGTCGACAAGTTTGGTCAGCGCACGAATCAGGGCAGTACCGCCACCAGGTACGACACCTTCTTCAACAGCAGCGCGAGTAGAGTGCAGCGCATCTTCAACACGTGCTTTCTTCTCTTTCATCTCGACTTCAGTGGCTGCGCCCACACGGATTACGGCAACACCACCCGCCAGTTTGGCAACACGTTCCTGAAGTTTTTCACGATCGTAATCGGAAGAGGTTTCTTCGATCTGAGCACGGATCTGGCTAACACGTGCTTCGATGTCTGCCTCAACACCAGAACCATCGATGACAGTGGTATTTTCCTTGCTCATGGTCACACGACGAGCATTACCCAGATTTTCAACAGTCGCCTGTTCCAGAGAAAGGCCGACTTCTTCGGAAATTACCGTGCCGCCTGTCAGGATAGCGATATCCTGCAGCATGGCTTTACGGCGGTCACCGAAACCAGGTGCCTTGGCAGCGGCTACCTTGACGATACCACGCATGTTGTTAACAACGAGGGTCGCCAGTGCTTCGCCTTCGATGTCTTCCGCGATGATAACCAGTGGTTTACCTGCTTTGGCAACACCTTCCAATACCGGGAGAAGCTCACGGATATTGGAGATTTTCTTGTCAACCAGAAGAATGTAGGGATCTTCAAGTTCGACAGACATAGTGTCCTGATTGGTGACGAAGTAGGGCGATAGGTAGCCGCGGTCAAACTGCATACCTTCAACAACTTCAAGCTCGTCTTCGAAACCACGGCCTTCATCAACAGTGATAACGCCTTCCTTGCCGACTTTTTCCATTGCTTCCGCAATGATAGAGCCGATAGTGGAATCACCATTCGCAGAGATAGTACCTACCTGAGCGATCGCCTTGGAGTCCTTGGTAGGAACAGCCAGTTTCTTGACTTCTTCAACAGCGGCAGCGATTGCTTTATCGATACCGCGTTTCAGATCCATGGGGTTCATGCCGGCGATAACGCCTTTCAGGCCTTCATTCACGATTGCCTGGGCAAGAACGGTTGCGGTAGTGGTACCGTCACCTGCAACATCAGAGGTTTTGGAAGCCACTTCCTTCACCATCTGCGCGCCCATGTTTTCGAACTTGTCTTTCAGTTCGATTTCCTTGGCGACAGAAACACCATCCTTGGTGACAGTAGGAGCACCAAAGGATTTGTCCAGTACCACGTTACGACCTTTAGGGCCCAGCGTGGTTTTAACTGCGTCAGCCAGAATGTTGACACCACGCGCCATTTGTTTGCGTGCGTCGTCACCGAATTTAATCTGTTTGCCTGCCATTTTTAGCAATACCTCTAGTGAATCTGATATGAGTATTTCAAGAAGTTATCAAGCGTGAAGGGGCCACGACACGATAGGATGTGGCCTGGCTTGCCTGTTACGCTTCGAGCACACCGAGAATGTCGGATTCACTCATGATCAGGACTTCTTCACCATCAATTTTCTGTTTTTCGACGCCGAAACCTTCCTTGAAGATCACCTTGTCGCCAACTTTGACATCGAGAGGACGAACGTCGCCGTTCTCGAGAATACGACCGTTACCCACGGCCAGGATTTCACCATGTGTCGGCTTTTCCTGAGCGTTTCCGGGCAAAACAATGCCGCCCGCTGTCTTTTGTTCCTGCTCCAGACGACGAACGACGACACGTTCGTGCAAGGGACGAATTTTCATTGCTGATTCTCTCCTGAGATTTCTTCGTTCCTGAAATTTATCGAAAATGAAAATTTCATTGATTACTTGGTTTATGTTGCTAGCTATGAGCGCCACCCGCCGGTTGGTCGGCCAGTGGAATGGGCATATTGCCCATGATCAGTCATGTTGCCATTTGTACTTTCTATATGGAGTCGTACGGAAGGTTTTCAAGGGCTTCAAGCCAAATTTTTTTGGCTTATTTTCGGATCTATTGATATCTGATGAGCAGGGGGCAAAAACGCCAGTATGAACAGCATGCTGGCGTTTTTGTCGTCTACTTCTTACATGTTTCATTTCTTGGTTATACGCCCCATCAACGGCGGTCAGGGGTATCGTGCTCAATGACTTCCCCTTCAATCGTCGTACCTTCACGTGAAGTATGGTTTTCATCCCTTGTCGCTGAACTATCAAATGTCCGCGCATTGGGATCGAATCCGGGGTGGTAAGGTTCAACATCATCCTTGCGTACCTTGCGATTCAGCATGGGGATCAGGCAGATCAATCCCAGCAGGTCACTGATTGGCCCGGGAAGAAACAGAAGAAAACCGGAGATCACTGATGAGCTGCCCAGCAATAGCTCACGTTTATTAACTTGGCCCTGCATCATGCTGATCTGAACCTTTCGCAAGGCATGAACCCCCTCTGTCTTGATCAACCTGATACCTGCAATACCGGTAACAAGAATAAGCAGGAGTGTGGGGAGTACACCGACCAGATGCCCCAGTAGAAGCAGGGCGATCAGATCGGCTAAAACATACAGTACAAACAATATAAAAATAGGCATGGAGATTTCCACGGTAAACAATATGAGTAGGTTAGATTGTAACACCTGTCGAAAATTTCAATGTGCCAAATAAAAAAAGTTTGGGCCAGCGTTCAACTTGTCAGGGGTTGAAGGCTATTTCAACGGTTAAAGGATATTTTGCCCTTGAGTTTCTCTGCTGTAGCACGGCCTATGCCTTTTACCCTTTCAAGATCCGATGAATCGATGAAAGGCCCATGCTGATTACGTTCATCGATAATCGCGTGCGCACGGGTTCTACCTATCCCAGGCAATCTCATCAACTCCTCCAGAGACGCGCTATTGACGCTGATTAATGTCTGCCCAATATATGGAGGCTCCGTTGCCAATGGCGATAATTCTGTGGCTTTTGCTTGTGCACCTTCGATATGAAAAGGTATCAAGGCCAGTAATAATACGATGATGCCTTTGTGCAGTCGTTGATTACACTTCTGCTGCCAATGATGTGCAGATACACGCCACCATGGGCACATGGATGGAACGTCCAGCATGTCTTTACCCTCCGGGTTATCTAAAATTGATTTTCAACGTGTTTTAACGGCTACGTAATGGTGTGGAACCCCAGTGGTTTTAAACATGAAGATTTTTAAAACATGGATGTTTTCGGCCGACGACTTCTTTTTTTGAATGTTATTTTCGCCACGATCGCGCCATCTTAAGCAATGCATAAACTTGCTCTATTAAAATGGCATTCTCTTTTAACCCATTGGAGATGCAGTATGCTCGGCTCGCACCGGCGCTTCAGTGCCCCGAGTCGCCGTTGCAAAGGTATTTGCAGACGTAGTCGCAGATAGCGATATGAATATAAACGAATATAAATATAGAAGTGGATGTAGCCGAACCTGCAAAAATGTGGATATAGCCGCTGCCGAACTTGATTTCTCCATGGCGGGGGTGGGAGCAAAACAAACGTGGAGCGGAAGAACGCTGGATAAAATGCGGCAGCGTTCTGTAAAGTGGACGTAGGCGGGCAAAATCATGATGTGTTATAGGGGAAGGTAAACGGGCTTTTTGCCAATTTGTTGATTTTTATCTGCTAACTCACTGATTTATGAAATAATAGAGAGAACATAATAGTCTCAAGGAACATGTATGCACACACCGCTAATTATTGCGCTGGATTACCCTACGCTGGATGAGGCGCTGGCGACTGCTGATTTGTTGGACCCGACCAAGTGTAGGGTCAAGGTGGGCAAAGAGCTATTTACCCGGGAAGGACCACTGGTTCTGAGAGCACTGCACAACCGTGGTTTTGAAGTGTTTCTGGATCTGAAATTTCATGATATTCCAAACACGGTGGCGAATGCTGTTGATGCAGCAGCTGACCAAGGCGTCTGGATGCTGAATGTTCATGCCCTGGGTGGTCGTCGGATGATGGAAGCTGCCGCCCGTGTGATTTCCAAACATCAGTTCGATACTCACCTGATTGCCGTTACTGTGTTGACCAGTCTGGCGGGAAGTGAGCTGGATGAAGTGGGCATTACACCGACGCTGGATGAAGAGGTAGAAAAGCTTTCCCAATTGGCTCAATCCTCTGGTATGGAAGGCGTCGTATGTTCAGCGCGTGAAGCGAAACGTGTAAGGCAAGTGTGTGGTGATGAATTCCTGAAAGTGACTCCGGGTATACGGCCGGCTTTTGCCACTGCAGATGACCAGCAGAGAATTACTACTCCCAGCCAGGCACTTCGAGACGGGAGTACCCACTTGGTAATCGGTCGGCCAGTGACTCAGGCAGAGAACCCTCGGGAGGCTCTGGATGCTATTCTGGATGAAATTAGCCCCTGGCTTTAATCGGTAATGTAAAAGGAAGATAGTGATAACGCTTTCATCTTTTTAAATGGGTAGCATGTGTTTCAGTAGCGCCTCCTTGGGGAGTAAGCAGACACTTTGCATTATATTAGCTGCCCATTATGTGCGAGCGACGTTTGGCTTTATTCTCGTCTTCCTGACAAATCACATAAAAAAAGCGCTGAAATGCATCAGCGCTTTTTTACTACCTGATTACCCGCTTTTATCCAAACGGATTTGGCACAATGTCCGACACGTATTTCAGCGTTGAACGCCTTCATTTGGGGCTGGCTGAACCTGCCTGGAGTCATTGGCCTTGAGTTGATCAATTTCTGACTGTTTGTGCTTGATCTCCTTATTGGCACGGTGAATGCGGGCACGTAGGCGGATATAAAGGCCGCTCATGGCCAGCATGCCAATAATGACACCAATCACCAGACAGGCGAGTAACCAAAGGGCGAGGGAGGCCGCCGGTAGCTTCGTCCAGATAACATCCAGAGGCACGGTTTCCTGATTACGAATGACAAACAGAATGCCGATAACCAGTACAATGATGGCCACGACAATGGAGAACAGTCCTTTGATCAAGCGCATGAGTGACAATATCCTAAGGGCAATATGAAGTGACGGTGGTGGAATTCATGCTTCACACAATGCCGCCAACACGAATGATGCCAATTCTTGTGCATCCTCTATGACCGTATAGCATGAGAACGGTCTTGAATATCAGCAGTGTACCATCATTATGCAACAAATTTGATAGGCTGAAATCAATCCAAAAGGCTCAATATCCCAAAGCACGACTCTCGTTTACCTGTTCTCGCAATTCTTTACCGGGTTTGAAATGTGGAACAAATTTGCCTTCCAATGAGACAGTATCGCCGGTTTTAGGGTTCCGACCAATGCGTGGTTCGCGGTAGTGAAGGGAGAAACTTCCAAACCCCCGGATTTCAACGCGCCCACCGCTCGACAGTGTTTCAGTGATATCATCAAGAATCAGACGTACCGCTGTTTCTACGTCACGCAATGATAAATTGGGGTGCTGCGCAGCAATCTGCTCAATCAACTCGGACTTCGTCATTACAAGGATCTCCAAGCGAGGCTAATTCGTGAAAACCTTCTGTTTATTTGTTGTACAGCATTGATTGTCTTACCTCAGCATAGCGGTGCTGTCTAAGAAAAACAATTATTTAAAAAACAATCGATTAGCCCATAATGTTGAAATTGTAGTAAAAAGATCAGTATAGAGGCCGATATACCTATTGAAACACATTGGAAATGAAGGAATCTGGATATGATGGACGAACGTGCACACAGCCGATTACGCTGGCATTCGCGCCGAGGTATGTGGGAACTCGACATGATGCTGATGCCGTTTTTTGATAACCGTTTTAGTCAGTTGGATGATGCTTCCCAACAGGCTTATCAACGTTTGATTGATTTCGAAGATCAGGATCTTTTCGGATGGTTGATGCGTAGGGAACCCGTAGTTGATCCCTCTTTACAGCCCATTGCAAATCAAATCATCGAGTATGCACGCTATCGTGACGAAGTTAACGTTCGTCCGGTCTAATAGTGCCCTTTGTGCGCACATCCTAATGGCCGCAGTTATCCTTGTGTGTACTGTTCTGTTGGCAGGTATCGAATGGGGCGTACTGGTATTGGCAGCTGTTCTTCCTTTTGTTTGGATGGACGGGCGTACCCGTATTCCTGCGCTATGGTGGGATGCAATATCTGATTGTTGGTATGACGCGGACCAAAATGCGATCAATGTATCGGCATTTCGTTTGGCGCCAGGCATTGTTGGCATGAGGCTGGGAAGCAAAAACAGCGGCGTAAAAAATTACTGGGTATGGCCCGATAGTGCGGATGCCCAAACGTTATGGATGCTTCGCCGTGCACTGATGGGTACTGAGCTTAGGTGATGCCCATCAAAAGCAGGGCATCGGTCAATTATCTATTTGCCTTGTAAACGCCATGGTGCGCTAGCGAGTATAGTGATGCCCCATGCGGCTAGCCCAACATGGCAGATACCCACTCATATGTATAAGTCGATGTGAACCTTTCAAGCGTTGAATATGCCTCCGAAAAGGAATATGGCCTATCCTGATGGGATTGTGTCTTGCTCCATAGTATCTTTTAACGCCTTGTTCTTGAGTGAAGAAAATAGTGGAGAAGTATAGTGATGAAGCCATTCAGGTGAAGCCATGGGCTATCCAACGGCGGTATTGGGGGAACTGCCGCCGTGCTTCTAATCCGGATCATCCGGTTTTTTGTGTTCAATGCGAAGAATGTCACTGATGAGGGATTCATGCTCGGCTTTTTGCCTCAAACGGCGGCTGGGTAGGCGTTGAATATCTCCCAGAATAGCGATCATTTTTTGCGTTTGAAGTGCTAGCTCATGGTTCAACCAGAGGTAGCCGCTCGGGCTGAATAGCCAGCGTCCATCCTTGGCATGCGCATTCATGGCTTTTTCCGCATACTGTTGAAGGGAAAAACGGGCAATCTCCAAATCAATGGTCTGGCCCGTTCGTAGTTGGTAGGCGAGTGTCCCTATTTCAGTACTTAATCGATGCTGTTCTTCATTCAGTCCTTCCAACCCCTCGATAAGCCGATTCCCTTCCCGAGTATCCCAGTGCGTATCCAATAGCAGTTCTGTTGTGGAAATCATCTGGCGCTCAATACCGATCACTTGCATCAACACGGCTCGGCTTATTCTTTTTTCCTGATTGACAGCCTCTACCAGTCCCAACTGCTTGATATATTGCGCACTGATAGTCTTCGTCAGATTCTGCTTCAACACCTCATCCAAATGATCCGCGGTAATATTGGCATTATAAAGACGATTTATCTTGTCGAGATTGTCAGATAGCAGGAAGCGGAATACATCGGTAGATTTTTGAGGAAGAATAACCAGCGTCACCACGATAGCGGTGGTCGTTCCAAAAATAACGTTAATTGAACGCCATAAACCGGTGGAAAGTTCGGGGTTACCGTCCCCGACGACCATTAGAATGGTAATACCGAAAACAAGCGCGCTATACCCGTATCGTGTCCGGAAGGTGGCGTACAAGGCCCATGCAATACCCGCTAGGGTCATCAGATCACTGATAATCAGTGAATGGATAGGCAGGGAGAGTAACAACAGGCCATATATGGCACCTAATATGGTACCGAGCAAACGTTGTGCTCCCTTGATGACGACACCCCCTACGTGAGGTAGCGTCCCCATTACCATCAATGCACTGATCAGTGCCCAACTACCATGGGGAATGCCCAGCACTCCAATGATCAGGAAAATGAGCCCCAGGGACACAATTGAGCGAAGCACATGAATGCGCTGGCGGTGTAAATGAATAAAGTAAGGGTCTCGAAGCGCGGATATCAGACGCATGGGTTCACAGTGTCTAAGATTGGATGATCAGTGCACATGAAAGGCTGAATATAACCATTGGTAAGCGCGGAGCCTACCGAGCATACAATTTATCATACTTTAGTATCATGACTCTCGTTTTATTATCCACCCTCATTTGTATGCCGTGCATCCCTTTGTCATGAGAGGATGTACATGTATGCCTTTTCCTGCCGAGCTTCTTATAGCAACGTATTTTTCTAGCCATGCATCCGAGCACTCGTGGCCTGAAAATCTCTTCCGAGGAAAACAATCATACGCTTATTGGTAATATCTTCCGGATCAACGCTATGTTGCGATGTGCATTCAGATCATGACATCCATCGCAGCATGTTTTGTTCAATCGTCCCGAAAGCACCATAGTGCCAAGCGTGGTTACGTTGCCCATGACCTATAGGTAGCCCCTCAAACATGGGGATATGCGCACCCTTTATCCAATCCGCAAAGAGATCCTTGATGGTCAGCGACTTGTCAGGATCATCACAGCCCACGAATTCCCCCAAGCCAATACCCTTGATCAAGGATTTATCCAGGCTTTCGATAAGTTGAAAGAAAGATCGTTCCAAGTGATAAAAAGCTTCGTTAACATCTTCAATCAGAAGAAAATAGTCTGAAGAGGGCTGTAGCGCTCCTTGAGTCCCACATAGGCTGGCGAGTACGGTTAGATTACCTCCCAATAGGGGAGTGGGTGTGGTGATCTTCAGTGAGTCTCGAGTTGGCAAGATACCCTGGTGCTGATTCAGCACTTCCCCCACTGAAGCCAGTGATTGCCAACCCTCCGACTGAACCAGTGCTTCATCGGAAAGCTCAAAATCCAGTTTGTTGACTTCATTGGCAACGGGGCCATGTATGGCTTTCAACCCATGTTTATGAAATGCAATCAATAGCGCTGTAATATCCGAATAGCCGATAAGGGGAATATCCTTTGCACGTGACAAGCGCTGCCAATCGATGTGTGAAATCAATTGTGCGGAGCCATATCCACCCCGTACACACCAGACGGCATCTATATCATCCCGTTCGAAGGCCGTATAAAGATCTTCCAATCGATCTTCGATACTGCCCGCCAAATAACGACGTTTACGGGCGCCCACATGTGCCGATGGAAATGCGCTGACCCCAAGTTGTTCAAGCCGGTGTAGCGTTTTCTGCAATTTTTCTGGCGGTGTTGCTCCTGCTGGAGAAACAAGCGCTACAGTTTTTGGTGTTTTCCATAAAGACGGCATCATATGTGTTCATATCCTGGGTAATAACGTATGACATGTGTCCATTCTGTAGATGGAATGGATTTATAAATTTGCCTGGCTGTTGAGTACAAGCCTGCTCAGCTACTCATAATCACACTGTATGCTACCTGGTGCGATGTCTACCCTTGTGCCACATCCTTTAGCGTACAAGAAGCCTCACTTTCTGATAATCTTCCGTATATTCATGAAGCGTTTGGTGAACATAAAATGAGTACACAGGATTACGATACAACGGACAGTGCCCGCATTGCAGCTCTTCAGGTCGGGTTTGTTTCTCTACTTGAGCTTTTGGGACAAGAGAGCAATGAAATCAAATTGCGGGTTCGAGAATGCCTCCGACAAACTGCCGAAATGCCTGAAAACGCCCCTTTTCGTAACGGCTTTTTCGAGCTGGAGCACATGATCGAACAGGTATCACAAACGCCAGAAGCACCCGAGGCTACTTCTTCAGATGCATAAAAATTCTGTTTAACTGGCAGCAAAGCGTAGTAATGCAATTCCTCCCAAGGCGGGAATTAACGCAACAAGACACAACAGAAGAAGAGGGCGTCCCTGTAGGGGACGTTTTAACCGAATCTGTTGTATTACCGACAATACTAAAATAGCGAAAGTAGCCGCCAACGGCACAATTACCATTAGCATTCCAAGAGTGTAATAAAAATGTGTCAGGGACATGGGGCATCCGCTAAAAATGACGGTTAATGGATAATGATTGATTTCAGGTTTGCAATAACGTGTTGAACCAATAGCACCGCCAATATAACGATACTGCCTACGCGGCTGCCTGGTCTTATTACATTGAAGGCATCATACCGGGCACCGACATACCAGGGATAATGACATCGGGATGTTATCCTTCAATTACTTCCAGTGTATCCTGTTGTTTTCAAAAAGTATTGTCCAGTGCAGGTGGTGCTTAATGGGCACCCTCCTGCACGGAAGTCTATTAATAAATTACGTCAGGTGAATCCATACACCTCGTCGTAACTCATGTATCACTATTTGACAAAGACTGATGTTTGATCAGTTTTCCTGACCCTCATTGGCTGCCATTGTTTCCAGCAGGGTTTCGGTATCAATGATATGACCGCCATCTGCTTCAATGCAGGACAACGCAATGCCATAAGCCATATCAGCAGAGATACCACGATCATGGAAACCAAAGCCAATCACAGCATCCGATACCACATCTACCTTGTATTCCATATCCATGGCAGTGGGGACAGTGTGCAGGATGGAGGAGTGCAGATCTGAACCAATGAGGAACAGTTCGGATATTCCCTTTTCTTTTAGCAGCTGGTTAATCGCTGTCGAAGAGAAAATGGACGCAGTGTGTTTTACAAAGACATGCTCCTGATCCTCTGCCATGGTGTCCTGAATGGGAGGGTAACCCTCGGCATCGACATGCAGTGGCAAATGAGGAGCCTTGTCTTCATGAAGTACATGGATAACGTCCAACGAGGCTTCGCGGAATGCTTCAATGATTCTTGGCGCATTTGCCATTGCCTTGTGGTGCTTGTAGTCCGCTCCGCCCTGAATACGATTCAAAACATGTTGCTGCATACCGATTACGATCAATGCCTTGGTCATTTCAATTACCTCTATTCAGCCTGATTTCAGGCCTGTTTCATGGAATACCTTCAAAAAGTGCCCCATCCGGGATGCCTGTAATCAATTTTTTGTCGGGAACAAACAGAAATTCTGCTCTATCCCTCCATTCCAGACTCTTTCAGATAACAAGACTCTGTTTGATACAGCACCTTGGGCATAGATGTTATCGGCGGGAAGAAGTAAAAATTTCCTAATTTAAACTTAAAATTACTGATATGAGGTACCACAGTACGGTGTTAGCTGACTTTTAGACGAGCACTTGAAGGGTATTTATAGAAAGGAACCATCGGTCACGTTGTGGCGAGATGGATGAAAAGGAGGAACTCCATTTACTATGTGAAAGGGAAATTGGGAAAGGGATATGATGATGATTAACCACGCAAAAAAATACCCGGCCAAAGCCGGGGTATCAAAATAAGGATCATTGCAAGGGATCACTTTTTAAGAGTCTTGAATCACGGATTAGTTCCTGAAGAAGTGTTTTTCTTATTTACTCTGTTCCTCGGGTATCTTTTTATAGCATGTAAGCTATTGTTTTATTAGGAAATATCTTTGTTAGCCATTGTCTGAAATATTCACGATATGCCTTTTGTGTTCAGGCTTTAAATGCCCATGTATCTGCACTGGTGTCATGAAATAGTGACAAATTGGCTCTTCCTACGTTGATTTTTAGGGTAGAAATAAGAAGAAAGCGTAAGGAGAGTGTCTGTGATGGTATATCAAATACGCCGATTGATGATGCGTGATTATAGTGAATGGCATGCATTGTGGACGGCTTATCTGGATTTTTATTCCACCACTGTTCCAGAAGCCGTATATACCACGACTTTTGGCCGATACCTTGACCCTCATGTTACGGATCAACAAGCATTCGTAGATGAAGAAGAGGAAAGGCTCATAGGTCTGGTCCATATCATTTATCATCCCCACCACTGGCGGATTGAAAAGGTATGCTATCTGCAGGATCTTTTTGTTATACCCGAATCAAGCGGCAAGGGTGTCGCGACTGCGTTGAGAAAAGCTGTATATGAAGCGGCTGATATGAATGGAACACCTTTTGTTTATTGGATGACGCAAGCATTCAATCATACAGCGCGCCGCTTATTTGACAACATAGTGAATCTAGCGCCATTTATTAAATATCAGCGGTAAAAGTTTGTTATGTTTCTATATACTAAATCCGAGAAATTTGCTTCCCGTTTACCGGATAACTTGGTTTATTTAGCGGATTGAATAAGTGCAATATGACTAGCTGTTCACGGGGATAAAATACCCCCTGCCTTTTGCTATGATCTGTATCACATACCCTAACTGCGAGAATCAAAATGATAGCCACACTGAGTTATGGTGGAAGCAAACAAAAGAAGATATACCGAATTGCTATCAGACGGTCAGATAGAGAAGTCTTCAAGGGCTTCGATTACGTCACTATTCGTATTGATGGAATCGCATCTGATTACCGAATCAAGCCGAGCTTTTGGAATAGCTGCAACCATGTTGACGACACATCCAACAATAGGGCCATAGAAGAATGGGGGACAAAAAATGGCCTAATACCATGGAACAAAGGAAAGCCACCCAAAGTAAATCTTGTGCCTGTCGGACATGGCGTATTTGAGCTGTCGTTGCTCTGAAAGATGTAAAGAGAAGCGAGATTATACAATCTTAAGATCGATGCGGATAGATTGCGACCACGACGGGGAGGGGGAAGAGCTAAACGTATAACCCATTGATTTCAATGGTGCCCGAAGCCGGAATCGAACCGGCACGACCTTACGGTCGAGAGATTTTAAGTCTCTTGCGTCTACCTATTCCGCCATTCGGGCTACGGGGAAAATTCTGAGTGGAGGCTGGAGTCGGAATCGAACCGGCGTACACGGAGTTGCAGTCCGCTGCATGACCACTCTGCCATCCAGCCTATAACCAGTCATTGACATCACTTTATCAGATCAATGCTGGAGCGGGAAACGAGGCTCGAACTCGCGACCTCCACCTTGGCAAGGTGGCGCTCTACCAACTGAGCTATTCCCGCTTGAACACGAGGGCGCATTATACTTGGCGCAGGCGTGGTGTCAATTGGAACCTATTGCTTTTTGGGGAAATTTTTACGATTTACATATCCCGAACAAGATCAGGCCACGCTGCACGTAAATATTGAAGCATTGACCATAGCGTCAAAATCGCTGCTGCATAAAGCATGAGCTGAGCGATAAATGCCACGATTGTGCCTGGTATTGCGCCCAACAAAATGAAAATCGACAGCATCTGTAATGCCGTTTTTACCTTCCCGATATAGGAAACGGCCACATTGGCTCGTTTGCCCAGCTCTGCCATCCATTCACGCAATGCCGAGATAACGATTTCACGTCCGATAATGACAAGGGCTGGCAAGGTCATCCATGCGTTGGAGTAACGCTGAATCAGCAGCGCCAGGGCAACAGCCACGATCAATTTATCCGCTACCGGATCGAGAAATGCGCCAAAAGGCGTGCTTTGATTCCAGCGGCGCGCGAGAAAGCCGTCAAACCAGTCTGTAATGGAGGCCAGGCCAAAGAAAATGGCGCAGATGAAATAACCAATATGCGAGGGCAGATAGAAAGCAATAACCAGAAGCGGAATGAAAATAATACGGATCAGCGTCAAAATATTGGGAATGTTCATTGCTCAGGTTGTTCCTTGCTCGTGGGAAAGCACTGGCTTTCTTTAAAGGTACCGCCTGCTTGCGGCCCTACGGGCCTTATTCTAGGCAAAGAGAACGGTGGCGTCGAGACACTTTCATTCAGTAAGAAGAGGAAAAGGTCCTACGTTACCCTATGCCTAGCTGCCATGGAGTGCTGCGTGGATCTGCGAGGCTAGCTGGCGACTGATGCCCGGTACACGCGCCAAATCATCCTGGCTCGCTTCCTTCACACCTTGAAGGCCACCAAAATAACGGAGTAATTCGCGGCGTCGCTTGGGGCCGACACCGTCAATCTCCTGAAGTGTTGAGGTCCGCCTCGCTTTGTCGCGCCGCTGCCGATGCCCGGTAATGGCAAAGCGGTGTGATTCATCACGAATATGTTGAATCAGGTGAAGCGCAGGGGAGGTCGCATCCACTTCAATGCTGTTATCCGTTGTTTCAAGAAAGAGGGTTTCGAGGCCAGCCTTGCGAGTAACCCCCTTGGCGACTCCCATGACTTTTAGCTCGCCAACACCCTCTATTCCTGCCAGCACCTCGCGTGCCATGTTGAGCTGACCTTTCCCTCCATCGATAATCAGCAGATCAGGGCGTTTACCATCTTCATCCACGATACGCTTGTAACGCCGAGTCAGTGCTTGCTGCATGGCGGCGTAATCATCACCGGGAGTAATCCCATTGATGTTGAATATACGATAATCCGATTTGAGTGGGCCATTCTGGTCAAAGACCACGCAAGAGGCAACGGTGGCTTCACCATGACTATGGCTGATGTCGAAACACTCCAATCGTTTGGGGACTTCTTTCAACCCCAATAAATCACGTAGCCCAATGAAACGTTCCATGATGCGTTGGTGATTGGCCAGCTCAGTCGCCAGATGTTGTTCCGCATTGGTGAGCGCCAATTGCTGCCATTGAGCACGGTGTCCTCTGACCTGATGTGTCAAACGAATATTCCGTTGCGCCCGTTCGCTCAGGGCTTGCTGTAGAACATCTGCATCGTCCACCGCTTCAGACGTAATGACTTCATGGGGAATTTCACGTTCGCCCCCAATATAATATTGCGCGATCATGCCCGAGAGCAGCTCTCCCTGCCCGACATCAAGGCCACTTTTGGGCGTAAAGTGCTGTGCTCCCATGACCCGACCTTGCCGGATGGTCAGTAGCGTGATTACAAAACCACCGGGGCGCTGGACATAGGCGAAGACATCGGTATCTCCATGTTGTACTTCCACGTTTTGCTGGCTTTGCAGACTTCGCAACTGCTGAATCTGGTCGCGTAGCCAGCCGGCCTTTTCAAAAGCGAGGTTTGCCGCCGCCTGTTCCATATCCTGACTGAGCTGTAGCGCCACTTCTTCACTTTTACCTTCTAGACACATGACGGCATGGTCGAGGTCGCGCTTATAGTCTTGCTGTGAAATCAGCCCAACGCAGGGCCCACTACAACGGCCGATCTGATACTGCAGGCAGGGGCGAGAGCGATTGGCGAAAACGCTGTTTTCACAGTTGCGTAACCGGAAAATCTTTTGCAGAAGCGATAGCGTTTCCCTTACCGCCAATGAGCTTGTGAATGGGCCAAAGTAACGGCCATCCTTGCGTTTGTAACGTACTCGACGGAATTCCAGTGCGGGGAAGTCATGCGTGTTGCCAACATAGATATAAGGGTAGGACTTGTCGTCCCGCAATAAAATGTTATACGGCGGTTTGCGGGATTTGATCAGCGTCTGTTCAAGAATCAACGCTTCCGTTTCGTTGTTCGTGTAGGTGAGCTCTATCCGATGAATACGGCCGACCAACGCCTGTGTTTTAATATTCAGGCCAGTCTTGCGAAAGTAGCTCGACAATCGCGCACGCAAACGCTTTGCCTTGCCCACATAAATGGTATCGCCTGCCTCGTTATACATAATATAGACGCCCGGCTTCTGCTGTGTATTCTTGAGGAATTCACTGGCATTGAAGGCAGGCGAAGAAGAGGGCGTTGGCTGTGCGATGGAACCGCTTTCAACCCGTGGTGTATCCGATGATGACAAAGTAATGCCCCAGACAGTCCGGATGAATGAATCAACAGACAATAATGTTGAGGATAGTTTAGCAAATATGGTGGCTATGTAACACGGAAGGCGTCTATACCAGCGACAACCCGGGGAAGAAGACCTTGGTGGCCACTAGCAGCCATCATCGATACGCCATTGAATAAAAAATGGATGGTTTTATTCGGAGAGCGTGTTCGCCATGCAGGGTGGCGAAATATTAAGAAAACGTTACAATAACGATAATTTTTCTTAACATTTTCATCCAATCCCATTCAAATCGGCCGCGTTATACGACCTGAGTCGTCTGTTTATGGGCTCGGTAAGATCGTCCGGCCAATAGGTGTTTGTATGTCCTCTCATTACCCCCCCTTGCCGGCTGGTGTCCAACAGCCCCTTATGACTCCGAAACAGTGTCTTTGGCTATTTGTGCGTATTTGCCTTTATGTATTGCTCTACATGGCCTATAACCATGGCATTTTTTGGGATGCCAGCCGCCATACGGATCTACACTGGAAATTTTCCGAGTGGTCATTTACTGAATTCTCTCAGTCGGTGATCCTGCTGCTTGCCACGGCGGGCCTTTTGTATATCCGACGCAAATTCAATATTTTCCCGGTCGGTACGCTGGTGATGGCGTCCTTCACCTTTGTTTCACTGATTCGCGAAAATGATTACTGGACCGATATGGTGTTGCTGCATGCATGGATGGTGGCTGTTTGGGTCATCATCGTGCTGGCATTGGTCTATGCATACAAACATCGGAAGGCATTTCTGGATGAGATGCGTCTCTATTTTACGACGTTACCGTTTGGCTTGTTTCTGGGCGGTTTTCTGACCACCTATGTCTATTCCCGCCTTTTTGGACGTGCCATTCTGTGGGAAACCTCACTGGCGGGGCATTACATACGCACGGCCAAGGATATGGGTGAAGAGTGTACGGAATCCATCGGCTACCTGCTGATTTTACTGTCCGTGATTGAGCTGTACTTCCTGGCCAAACGGTTGCGTGCCTATTATGGTCAGCGTGAGGAATAATCGTTCATTCCCCCACGGTTACACTTCTCTATTTGCCATCTACTCTTGTCTTTGTCGTGTAAGCGTATCTTGCACGGCAGGATACAGCCTTTCCTCGTTCTTCTTCCTCCCTTTAGGCTTGTACTGTCTTCCCTTGTTTGATGCTCTCTTTTGGCAATATCCGCTTCTATCGTTGTCTCTATGTGTGATGGGCCATATGCCAGGTTTCGACATACGTCTTTTAAAACAACAAACGTTCTTCTTGAGGAAGGATGGGGGAAGTGTAGGGAGATTTGCCGTGTTATTAAGTGATTGAAACCGCTTTTTTTCCTGCTTTTAATGCAGGTATGCCCTTTCTTTTTTTGCTACCCTCTGATGAACGATTATAGAGATGAAGCGTAATAACAAGGCGTCCTTGGTACATCCATTCCGGGCGTTTTAAAGAATGGCGCTATCGAATATTCCGCGAGCAAGGAGTGTTTTCGCGAATGAATGAAAAATACAACAACGAGGCATCAGGGGAAGGTGCATCTCAGGAAAAGATGTCACAGGATAGCCACCGAGCTTCGTCGGATCAGCAAGCCTCCAGGTCATTGGTAGTGGGGTTGATTCCTGCACCCGAACTACCTGAAAAGGTGATCTCCCAAATCGAGGGGGAGCTCCCGGATCTTTTCAAATGGCATGTGGATGGCGAAGTCGACTGGGTGGTGGAAACAGTCACTGATCCTTTGGTGGGGGCAGGGGGCGATGTCCACGAAGTCATCGACCGTGCGGCTGCAATGAAGCAGCGATACGGTTGGCATTATATCGTGTGTATTACGGACATACCGTTGGTATTTGAGCGTCATGTTGTCGTGGCCGAGGGAAGTAAAAAACGGGGTGTAGCGGTAATTTCCCAGCCTACTCTGGGTATTTCACCTTTGCGGGCACGTATGCGAGAGGCCGTGATTCATCTCGTCAACGAACTGCATTACGGTTCTGATCCGGCCGAGCGTGATGTACAGCAACAGCGTATGGATGATCAGGAAGACGCACGTAAGCGACACGGCATCCAAACGACCAGCTCCCGGGAACTGATGGGCTCGCGCTTTTCCGAATTATTGGTTCCCATAAAACGTGCCACCTATGGGGATGATGAACTGGACGTCCGTTTCTTCTTCAGTGCACGCATCCGAGGGTATCTCAAACTATTGGGGGGAATGGTTCGTGCCAATCGTCCCTGGACCATGTTACCAGCTTTCCGACGTATCTACGCTGTCGCATTTGCCACGGGTTCTTATGGTCTGATTTTTACCTCTTTGTGGCTGATGAGCGACCATTATTCTGCGCTTCGTTTTGTCATTATGATGTTGGCAGCAATAGGGTCAATGGTGGCGTGGCTCATTATCGACCATAACCTGTGGGAGCCCAGTTCCTATACGTCATCCCGTATTATTTCGCGTTTATATAATGCAGCTACGGTGGGGACACTGTGTGTCGGGATCAGCATCTATTTCTTTACGCTATTCTGCATGTTCTTTGCAGCCGTACTGGTATTTGTACCTTCGGGGTATATGGCATCTACACTACAACATCATGTTGGTGTTGGGACGACGGCATTGCTGGCCTGGTTAACGACATCCGTGGCTACGTTTGCGGGCGCTCTTGGGGCCAGCCTTGAAAGTGAGGAGGTCGTGCGCAATGCGACCTACGGTTATCGTCAGCAATTACGCCACAATAAAGTGGAAAAGCTTGAAGAAGAAGAGCAGGAAAAACAGAAAGAAGAGGAAGAAAAAGAAGCGCCACAGAAGCATGACGATGCTAATCAAACACATCCGGACAAACCCTCATCGTAAACAGAGGCTGTATTTCCAAAGGGGGCGACATGTACGGGGTGTCGTTATGAAAGCAAAACGTTTTTGTGGAAGCGTCGGGATGGAAGCCTTGATATGGAAACGGTAGGCACAAATATAGTGAAACAATCGGGACTGTTGTCATTAAGGCTGAATATGTCGTAAATACGCCTGTTTTCCATTCAAGGGGCTGCCGATCTTTCTTTCCCGTTTGTACCTGCGCCTCTGTTTATGGATGAGGCTCTGAGTATTTTTGTCGTATGGTTTCTCTTTACAAAAAGGCTTGACCATTCAGCAGGTTGTACGTATAGTACGCCCCAAGTTAAGGGGCCTTAGCTCAGCTGGGAGAGCGCAACACTGGCAGTGTTGAGGTCAGCGGTTCGATCCCGCTAGGCTCCACCAAATTTTGACGGGGAAGATCATTTGATATGGTCTTCCCCGTTTTTTATGCGGCTCAATCTGTCGTGGCTATATAACGATTGTTTTTTATCCTCTGTTAGCAGCCGCTTTCTCCTTCTATTCCTTATTATTCGGTTGCAACAGGTAACGTCTGATCGCCGCCCCATTCTGTCCATGACCCGTCATAAATCGCAATATCCGATTTCCCCAGGGTATTGAGTGCAAAAGCCAATACACAGGCAGTGACACCTGATCCACATGAGCTAATCACCGGCCGTTGCCAATCAAGCCCTGTCGATGTAATGACATGGCGAAGTTGTTCGGGAGGTAATAACCGGCCTGTCTCCGCATTACTCAAGCGATCAAAAGGAATGTTGATACTGCCGGGAATATGGCCTGATCTGACTCCGGGGCGTTTCTCAGGCTCGCTTCCCTTGAAACGACCTTCTCCACGCGCATCGACGATTTGTGCATCTGCCCCTTCGCCTGACTCCACGATCTCCAATATCTGTGTTTTAGTGACCACATCCGTTGCAATGTTGGGGGAGGATGAAGCAGGTACGGGCTGCCAAGAGGGTACCTGATCCGTAACAGGGCGCTCTTCTGCCAACCACTTGCGCAGCCCGCCATCCAGAATACGGACATTGCGAATACCAAAATGACGTAGTGTCCACCATGCCCGTGGTGCGGACATCAGCCCGGGGGTATCGTAAATCACCACCTGGCTATCGGCATTAATACCCAGTTCAGCCAACAACGCCATCCCGCGTTCGGCATCGGGTAGCATATGGGGCAGGGGAGCATTCTCTGTGGCAAATGCATCGATATCAAAGAATCTCGCCGTGGGGATATGCCGCGTCCTGTAAAGCGCTGCGGCGGTGGGCGTCACACCGGGGAGCGTAAAAGTGGCATCCAGCAGGACGATATCCTGATGATCAAGGTGTGTTGCCAATTCATCTGTTGATACAAGGAAAGTGCTGAGGGACATCATACTGTTTCCTATTGATCTCATCCGCATATTGTGGCCTCTCCGATCATGTTGCCACACAGGACATGATCGCGGGTATTGGATGGAATGGCTAGACTGTCTTCGATAAATTCATCTTGCTCATTATGTCCATAAACTGTATAAATATACAGTTTTCGTAAAGGTGAGCTTTGGATGTCATCGTATATGGACGTTATAGCCAAACCAATAGGCAGTGTAGAAACCGAGGTAAGAAAGCTGCCATTCGCTGCGGGGGAGGTGCGGGCAGGGTTTCCGTCTCCTTCGGAGGATTATCTCGAAACGCCGCTGAATCTGGTGGACCATATTGTTCAGCACCCCAGCGCCACATTTTTTGTACGTGCCAAGGGCCATTCAATGGAAGGGGATGGTATCTATGATGGGGATATTCTCGTCGTCGATCGCTCACTTGAGCCCGAACCCGATAATGTCATCATTATTGCCGTGGATGGCGAGCTGACCGTCAAACGATATCAGTTATTGGGTGCACGGCCTTACCTGATCGCCGGTAATACGGAATATCCCCCCATTCCCTTGTCGGGGCATGATTGTCATGTATGGGGTGTTGTTACTCATAATGTACATCGCTTGATCAAGGGGAAACTGTAGTGCGTTCCATTATTGGGTTGGTGGATTGCAATAATTTCTATGTGTCCTGCGAACGTACTTTCGCACCGCATCTGATGGGGCAGCCTGTGGGTGTGCTTTCCAATAATGATGGCTGTGTCATTGCGCGTAGTGAAGAGCTGAAGGCGCTTGGCGTTTCCATGGGCATGCCGACACACAAGATCCCGCGTGAAGTGCGTCGGCGTATCACTCTATGTAGCTCCAATTACGCGCTATACGGGGATATGAGTGCGCGTGTCACCAGCCTGCTGCGTCAACATTGCCACGAAGTGGACGTCTATAGTATTGATGAATCCTTCCTGCACTGGCCTTCGGTACAAGAGGAGGACATTGTCGCGCGTTGCCTACAGATGAAGTACGAAATTCATCGCAATACCGGTATTCCGGTGAGTGTTGGACTTTCTACCAGTCGCACATTGGCAAAAGTCGCCAGTCATTTGGTCAAGAAACAACCGGCTTATGAAGGCGTCTGCTATCTGGACCCAGAAGCGGCATCCACACGTCACCTTCTGGAAAACCTCCCGGTTGATAAAATCTGGGGTGTTTCGAGTCGCTTGAAGGAGCGGCTGGTGCTTGCTGGCATTCATACCGCATGGCAACTGCGTGAGGCCGATCCCAAATGGATTCGTGCGCGTTTTTCGGTTGTGCAGGAAAAGCTGGTTTATGAACTGCGGGGTGTGAGCTGTATTCAGGCTGAAAGCCCGGAGCCCAAGCAGAATATCATGACGTCCCGCAGCTTCGGGCGGCAAACCCGCCGTTATGAAGACGTCAGGGAAGCACTTACCCTGCATGCACAGCATGGGGCAGAAAAATTGCGTCGTCAGGGGAGTGTGGCACAGGCGGTGATGCTTTTTCTGAAAACCAATAAACATAACCTGACACAGCCACAGTATTGCCCCACTCATGTTGTCTCACTGGTATCTCCCACCGATGATACACGCCCTATCATTGCCGCTGTGCAACAGGGCTTGTCGGAGATATGGCGGGAGGGTTTCACCTACATGAAATGTGGCTGCATGATGCTGGATCTATTGGACAAGGAACGCGTACACACGGACTTGTTCCATACCCCGGATGCTGCACCTGAGCAGCGGGAAAAGCTGCTGTCGACGGTCGATAAAATCAATCAGACGCTTGGGCGCGACACCATTACTTTCGGCGTGCCGCTGGACGGTAAGCGCGCCGATGCCGTTTGGCACTTGAGAAGCGAGTTTTGCTCTCCACGCTATACCACACGATGGGCCGATATACCTGAGGTGAAGATATAATCATCATAAAGAGACGGTCTATCCCTCGCACTTGCCCGCTACTTTTAATACACTGTAGACAAATAGCTGAGCACCTATTCAAGACTGTGAGCCTTTGACAGGGGGTACTACTTCCCGTTAGATGGCATCACTACTGGCTAAAGGATATATTTCCATGAGTACAACTCTCGATACCATCAAGCAGCAAATCAGTGAAAACCCGATTTTGCTTTATATGAAAGGGTCTCCCCAATTTCCGCAGTGTGGTTTTTCTGCTCAGGCAGTCCAGGCCCTGATTAACTGTGGCGAGCGTTTTGCCTTTGTGAATATTCTGGAAAACCCTGATATTCGAGCAGAATTACCTGTCTATGCCAGCTGGCCAACGTTCCCGCAGCTGTGGGTCAATGGTGAACTGGTGGGTGGGTGTGACATTATTGTTGAAATGTACGAAAACGGCGAGCTTCAGCCCATATTGAAGGAAGCCGCTGCAGCAAGCGAGACCGAAGAGGGCGATAACTGATTATTCGTCTTTTCGCTATGTCGAGCAGAACCTGATGTCATGATGATAGAGCCCCCTCTTGCGATGCGGAGGGGGCTTTTTAATAGGCAGGGTACAGGTTAGGTTATTAGGGGGGCTTTCTATGCAGATGGCTTAAAGCTGCAGAGTTGAAAACGCCAAAGCGAATATCCCCGTTACCAAATATTGCCCAGTATGAGCGGCTATCCAGGTAGAAATAAAAGTAAAAGCCAGGGAATAATTATTCTTCTTCGCCCTCGCGCTCCATTTCCTGTTCACGCAAAGTGAGATCCCACCCGCCAAGATCCCGATATCGATTGACGATTGAGCAAAATAACGTTGCCGTCCGCTCGGCATCATACCCGGCACTGTGTGCATTTTGCTGATCAAAGGGAATTCCCGCAGCGGCACATGCCTTTGCGAGCACGGTCTGACCATAGGCCAGCGCGGAAAGTGATGCGGTATCAAGACTGGAAAACGGATGGAAAGGATTACGCTTGATGTCAGCGCGCTCGTTGGCAGCTCGCATGAAACCATGATCAAAAGCAGCGTTATGTCCGACCAGAATAGCGCGTGTGCAATCCTGTGATTTCATCGAGCGCCGAATCTTTTTATAAAGATCACTCAGCGCTTCCTCTTCACTGACAGCGGCCTCCTGACGTAATGCACTATCAAGACGGATACCCGTAAAATCCAGTGCGGACTGTTCGATGTTTGCTCCTTCGAAGGGCTGAATATGGGCAGACCAGGTTTCATCGATGATCAATTGCCCTTGTTCATCCATACACAGCAGCGTAGCACCTATTTCCAGCAAGGCATCGGTTTCGGAATTAAACCCGCCAGTTTCAACATCGATGATAACGGGGAGGTAGCCACGAAACCTCGCGCTCATGGAGGTGGTCTTGCTTGCGGTGGTCATGCAGTATCCTCTATGCATTGATCAGCTTGCGAACGCCAGCCTGCTGTAGTCGACGAGCGCCTTCGATAAGAGTGTATAGTAACATTCGTGAGGCGTGGCGTCCTGCCTAACCATGGTTTTAAGCCGTTTATCGCTATGTTATCAATGCTATGATAGTGATGATTTTGATTTCGTTAATGGGAACAAGCGGATATGTTGAAAAAACTGTTTGGGTTAGGGCGTGGCAAAGCCTCTTCCGGAAAAGAGAAGGTTATTCAGGGGCCAACCATTGAATACAAGGGATTCACCATTATATCAACGCCCGAACAGGTGAATGGTCAGTTTCGGGTCAGTGGTGTGATTGAGTGGCATGATGCAGAAAAAGGGGGAGAAATATACCGTTTTGAACGCTCGGACACCTTGCCTGATCGGGAGGCTTGTATCGAACTAACGGAACTAAAGGCCCAGCGTTTTATTGATGATATGGACGGTAAGATTTTCGATGCCTGATAGTGTACTGAATGAAGCCTATGACGACGACTGGCACTGTTCCTAAAAAAACAGCTAGTATATGTTATAACAATACGGTATTTATGCCTGAAGCCATCATCCCCTATCCTCGTGCCTGACCACGAGGGCTTCACTCATAAATGAACAATAATACGCACATATCATTATCAAGTTGATCAAGAGTACGCAGAGACTCGTTGAAGTTCCTCCAATAATTAAAATATCAGGGATCACATTGTCATGGTTATCAACACGCCGGGAAATGGGGCGGGCAATACTTTGCCTGAAGGCCACCGTTTTTGTGTGAAAAATCGCATTTTAGCTCATACCCATTATTATTCTCAGAAAAAGCAATCGGGTACGCCTCGTCAGGAGAGAAAAAGCCTGAGCTTGTTGGTACAGGCTAGTATGTTGGCTTCGTCGCTTCTATTGGCAGGTAATGCCTGGGCTGACACCATACCTGCCGCTGCCTCATCCCATCATCGTAATCAAAGCTCGACAAAAGGCGCCACGCATGATGCCGTTGCACCGGCAGCACCGGCAGCACCGGCAGCACCGGCAGCACCGGCAGCACCGGCAGCCGCTGCTAGTGCCTCTACAGCGTCGACGGCTTCTGCACAGCATTTGCAGAATGTGACTGTAACCGGCTCGGCGATTCCACGTGCAGATGAGGAAACAGCTGAGCCCGTCACCGTTTACAACGCGGATCAATTACGTTCGGAAGGGATTACGAGCGTTGATGAACTGATGCGCCGGATTAGCGCAAACGTATCTGACCAAAGTAACTCATTGGGAACGAGCACCTTTGGCAACTATACGGGAGGAACCAGTGGCGCAGATTTACGTGGTCTGGGTTCGGATAAAACGCTCGTACTGTTGAATGGACGTCGTATTGCACCCAGTGCCTATGGCGGCGATTTCACGGATCTTGATGTTATACCTTTCAATGCCATTCAGCGTGTCGAGATTTTAAGGGATGGTGGTTCTGCACTCTATGGCTCTGATGCGATTGCGGGGGTAATCAACTTCATTACCAAAAGTAATCTACAGGGCGGTAACCTGGAATTCCAGGGAGCCACGCCGACCAAAGGGGGTGGAGGCCAAAATCAGGGATACACGGGTAGTTGGGGATATGGCGACCTGGACAAACAGGGCTTCAACATTATGAGTGTCCTTTCCTACAGCAAACAAAATGCGCTACAGCTTCGTCGTCGCCAGTTTTACAACCATGTCAGCAATCCCTATTTCTCACCACCTTTTAGCTCTTACAACTCCCCTGCAAACATTAGTCAGGGGCAAAATATAAGTGCATCCAGCCTGTCCTCATGTGCCGATGGAGTGGCATACGAGGGGCGTTGTGCCTATGACACACGTAGAGTAGGCGATGCTGTTACTCATCGTGAAAATACGACGAGCTATACGGTAGGGACTTTCAAGATAAATAATCATACCACCGGTGCGTTATCCTATTTCTGGGATAGAAGTAAAAACCGAGAGCATTGGACACCCTATGCTGTCGAGACTGGGAATGGAGGTTTGGAAGTTGATCCTTCCTCACCTTTTTATCCAGGCAATAGCGAAGGCCCGGCGGCTCCCTCATGGTTGGATTCAAGTCAGCCAGTGTATGCGCGGTATAGGGAACGTGCGCTAGGATCACGTCGGTTGCTGGATACGAACGATGAAAAAAGGCTAATGTTCGAACTTCGTGGAGATGCCTTGGGTTGGACCTATGATTCTGCACTGGCCTATGGTATTTCACGCTTTCATGAGGATTTTGAAGGCGGTTGGTTGAATGATGATGCGTTACAAAATGCAGTGGATAAAGGAGAATTCAATCCGTTTGAATCCCCGAATTCACGTGATTTAAACGCATTGCGTGCCGCGCAGGTACATGGTTTGGCCCAATACGGCGTAGCCAAGGACTATTCCATCGATGGTAATGCACACAGAACGATAGGTAATTGGTTCGGTGCAGGCCCGGTCGCTGTGGCAGTGGGGGCAGATGCTACGCACGAGAAATATAGTGCGGGCGTTAGCAAAAAAATTGGAGGCGTGCAGGGATCTGGCTTGGACCCTAATCAATCTATGTCTGCGAACCGTACCAATGAAGGTGTGTTTGGCCAGATTGACCTTCCTGTCTTGAATGCTTTGGAATTTACGGGCTCTGTACGTTACGACCATTACTCCAAAGTAGGCAGCTCGGTTAACCCCAAGATATCTTTCCGCTATCAACCGATTGAGTCGCTGGTTTTCCGAGGTTCCTATGGCACAGGATTTGAAGCACCCACGCTGACGGATTTGTACCAGCCTGCCTATTACTCTTATGGTCCGCAGGGAAATGATCCGGAGTTATGTCCAGATGGTAAAGCCGCTGCGGGTACGGATCCCACCGAAGTATGTAAGGTTGGATTCAAACAACGGTATAGTGGTAACAGCAAACTGAAGCCTGCCAAATCTAAAAACTACTCTCTAGGCGTAGTGTTTGAACCCGTTACCGGTTTTGAGACTACAGCGGATTTATGGTGGATCAACATCAAGAATGATTTCGGAGAAGAAGATACACAGTATCTGCTGGATCATAACCCCGATGCTATTCATCGTAGTTCGAAAACCGGTTATATCGATTATCTGGATAATCCGACCCGCAACGTGGCAAAAGAGCGTACCAATGGGGTGGATATAGGGACTAACTATACGTGGCATCTTTATGGCACTTGGAACCTGGGTCTGAATGGCACCTATGTTAACCAGTTCAAGGAGCAGGAAAGTCAGGATGCCCCCTGGCAGAGTGAAGTAGGAACAATTATGGGGCAGGTACCACGTTGGCGACATTCCGCTACGCTGAGCTGGCGGCGTGGTGGTTGGTATGCAGGCGTTACCAACAACTTTTTCAGTAAATTACATGACTATAATCCGGGGGCGGGTGGTAAATACCATAAGGAAGTGGCTTCCTACACCACGTGGGATCTGGCCTTGGGCTACCATTTCCGCAATGGGCTTCGGATAGATGTGGGTTCACATAATGTGTTCAATCGTCATCCACCGTTCTCTGATCTGTATGGGAGTGACCCTATCTTCTATGACATGGTCGGAAGAACCCTCTATACCAATGTGAACTTTGTCTTCTAGCCTGAATCAGGCACATGGCAAGCAACGCTTTGGGAGCCCTTTATGGGCTCCTTTTTTATGGCGTAGTTCCGTGAAAGGGAGGGAATGAGGTAGCCACCCTCCTTCAGGAGACGTGACTCTGGAGAGTGGTTACTCTGTGCATAAGACCTGCGTACTATGGATGTTGTGTTGCTATTCGCTATCGATTCATGAGTGCTGTCAATCAAATGCAGGGCTTGTTGGACAGGGGCAACAGAATATTACGACGTCTTGTCCTTGAACTCGCATAAATCCTCGATAATGCAGCTCATGCATCGGGGTTTGCGCGCTACGCAGGTATAACGCCCATGCAGGATCAGCCAATGGTGGGCATCCTGTTTAAACTCTTTCGGAACGACCTTGATCAGCTTCTGTTCAACATCATCTACCGTTTTCCCCACCGCGATTTTGGTACGATTACAGACACGGAAGATATGCGTATCGACTGCAATTGTCGGATGCCCAAACGCGGTATTCAGAATGACATTGGCGGTTTTTCTGCCAACACCGGGGAGGGCTTCAAGTGCTGTGCGGTCATCCGGTACTTCACCTTCATGCAAGGCCAACAACTGTTCACTCATCGCCACCAGATTTTTGGCCTTGTTATTGAAAAGCCCAATCGTTTTTATATATTCCTTCACGCCCTCAAGACCTAAATCGACGATGCCTTGCGGCGTGTTGGCTACAGGAAAGAGTTTGCGTGTTGCCTTGTTGACACCAACATCTGTGGCCTGCGCAGAAAGTGCCACGGCAGCCAATAACTCGAAGGGGGATGTCCATTCCAACTCAGTGGTAGGGTGAGGATTCGCTTCGCGTAGTCGTTCGAAAATCAACCGTCTTTTTTGATTATTCATGAAAACCTACTGCCAAATGTAGGGGCGCCTTATCCCAGCGCCTCACGTGCCTGTTGTTCGGTTAATTGGGCCTGAGCAAGCTGCTCCTTGGCTGCCTCGATTTCAGCAGGTCCACACTGTCTGATGCAATGTTTCAGGTGGCGCTCTGCCATACGTCGGCGTTGCTCTGCCGCCGCCAGCGCCATCTTGAGTTGGCGACTTTGTTGCGGTGCGGCAGCATCAGCCTCTGCATGTAATGATTGTAGACGTTGCTCGATCTCAGCTCGTTTGGGATCATCTTCAGACATTCGAGACAGTTTGTGGATCAGACGTGCAATCATCGCCGCATCACGCGGGGTATGTCCTTTTGAAGAGGCGCCGTGCACGGCAGAGGCTTTTGCCCCTATAGTGTCCCGACCGGAGGCTCGTGATGATGGTGCCGTTGTAACAGAAGCCGATGTTTCCGCCGGGAAGCGTGTCCTTGTCCCTTCGATACCGTGTTCAGACTTATCATGATGAGTAACGGTTTCAGAGCGGCTGGAAACACGCCGCTTCAAGCGTTCCATCCGGTTGGCCTGAAGCGCCGCTTTACGTGCAGTCATACGGGCATTGTGAGCAGCAAACCGTTGCCGGCCCATTGCCGCGCGTGCATCAAGGTACGCCTGTTGTTGGGACGTGTTGTGCGCCCCTTTCCATACAGGATGATCCACGATGTCGATGCAATCTACCGGGCATGGCGCCACACATAGCTCACATCCGGTACATTCATTTTCCAGCACACCGTGCATCAGCTTGGCAGCCCCCACAATGGCATCCACAGGGCAAGCCTGAATGCATTTGGTGCAGCCAATACACTCGTCTTCACGTATAACTGCCAGCTTGGGTGTTTCAGCCGGTTCTTCCAACTGGCCCAAGGGGCGATGTAGAGCCGTCGCCAATGCTTCAAGCGTACGTTCTCCCCCCGGTGGGCACTTGGTGTGCGACTCGCCCTGGGCCATGGCTTCCGCATAAGGGCGACAGCCGCCATGACCGCATTTACCACATTGTGTCTGCGGCAACAGATGATCCAACTGATCGACCAGCTGGATCGTCTCCAGAGGAAGGGTCTTATTGGCAGAACGGCTCATCAGGTGACACGCTGCCCCGGCTGTGCACCGCTGTCCGGTGAAAGGAGGTAAAGCCCCTCATCATTACCGGTGGCAAGGACCATCCCTTCCGATACACCAAATCGCATCTTGCGGGGCGCCAGGTTAGCGACCATGACCGTCAAACGCCCAATCAGCGCATCCGGTTCGAAGTGCTTGGCAATACCGGAAAATACAGTCCGTGTTTCATTGCCAATATCGAGCGTTAATTTCAGTAGTTTGTTGGAACCCTCAACAGCTTCGGCGTGCTCGATCCGCGCAATACGCAGGTCGACCTTGATGAAATCCTCAAAGCTGATTTCATCAGCCAACGGTTCGATTGCTGTTTCAGTAGAGGATGATGCGTCAGCTGCATCGTTAGTCTGTTGGGAGGTTTCATTTTGGCTACCTGCTTTCAGACGCTCTTCCGCCAAGGCATCGTCTGCAGATGCGTTCATCATCGCTTCAATCTGTTTCGGTTCAACACGTTGCAGCAATGGTTTGAACTTGTTGATTTCATGGCCCAGTAACGGTTGGAGACGGCTGTCCCAATCCAACGTCTCAATATTCAGGAAGGTACGGGCATCTTCAGCCAATTGCGGTGCAATCGGGGCCAAATAGACAATCAATTGACGGAACAGATTGATGCCCAGCGAGCAAATATCCAGTACACGCTGTTCATTGCCCGGTTCCTTGGCCAGTGCCCAGGGAGCCTGCTCGGCAATATAGGTATTGGCTTCATCGGCCAGTTCCATAATGCGGCGCACTGCACGCGCGTATTCCAGATTTTCATAATCCGCCGCAATTTCATCACCTGCCTCTATTGCACTGTCCAACAGGGCATGTTCTGTGAGTTCGCTGGCAAGAGAGCCACCGCTTTTGCGGATAAATCCGGCACACCGGCTTGCAATGTTAACGACCTTACCGACCAGATCAGCATTCACACGGGCTGTGAAATCCTCGAAATTAAGATCAATATCATCAATTCGGCGCGTCAGTTTTGTAGCGTAGTAATAACGGAGATACTCAGTGTTAAGGAAACGTGCATAGGTATCTGCTTTGATAAAGGTGCCACGTGACTTGGACATCTTCGCACCATTCACCATAACCAACCCATGGCAATTGACGCGCGTGGGCTTTCTAAGGCCCGCACCTTCAAGCATCGCGGGCCAGAAAAGGGTGTGAAAGTAAACGATATCCTTACCGATAAAGTGGTGAACTTCGGCGGTTGAATCGGCGCGCCAGTATTCATCAAAATCGATGCCTTCACGCTCACACAAATTCTTGAAACTGGCCAGATAGCCGACAGGGGCATCTACCCATACATAAAAATACTTGCCGGGCGCATCTGGAATTTCAAACCCAAAATAGGGCGCATCTCGTGAAATATCCCACTCATTCAATCCGGCTTCGAACCATTCGCCCAATTTATTGGCGATTTGCGGTTGCACAGTGCCTGAATCCAGCCATTGAGCTAAAAACTCTTCGAATTGGGGCAGCTTGAAGAAATAGTGGGTGGAGTCACGGACTTCCGGTGTCGCACCCGAGATGGCCGAGACAGGATTGATTAGCTCGGCAGGGGTGTAGGTGGCACCACAGACTTCACAGTTATCGCCATACTGATCTTCAGCGTAGCACTTGGGACATGTGCCCTTGATGAAGCGGTCCGCCAGGAACAGGCCCTTTTCCGGATCGTACATCTGCTGAATATCGCGGGTGGCAATGTGGCCGCCTTTCTGCAATGCGTTATAAATATGACCGACCAGCTCACGGTTTTCGGGTGAGTGAGTACTATAGAAGTTGTCGAATTTGATGCCGTAATGGCTGAATGCCTGTTGGTGAGCATCATTGACACGACTGATCAGCGCTTCTGGGGTCACACCTTCCTGTTCGGCGCGCAACATGATGGCAGTACCATGGGCATCGTCTGCACACACGTAGTAACAGCTGTGACCGCGGCTTCTTTGAAAACGTGCCCAGATATCCGTCTGGATATACTCGAGCATGTGCCCAAGGTGAATATCCCCATTGGCGTAGGGCAGGGCACTGGTAACGAGAATCTTGCGTGTGGACATGAGGCCTCGGACAACGTCAAAACAGCCCGCCGCTCCGGTAGTCGGCGCGGGGCTGATAAATGAAGGGGTTATGTTATGGGGTAATTCTAACGCGCTGGCGCGCGAGTAGGTAGAGGTAAATGGCGTTTGGAGCGATAAAGTAGTGATGCCGTAATGGTTTAACCGGCGACTAGTAGGTATTCCGTAGTAAGAGTTTTAGCTCTTCCATACTAAGCCAAGGCTCTCTCGCATGAATCATTCTATGACAATTGGCACATAAAAGAGCGAGGTCAGAAAGCGTCGTCGCATCATTCGACGTTAATTGGCTCACCGGGGAGGTGTGATGGCACTCGATATATCCGTATCCACGTTCACCATAAATTTCATGAAAGTTAAAACCGCACGCTTCACATTCAAGCTTGCCCTTCGCATGCAGTACTGCCTGCTTCTTCTGTTTTATTATGGCACTATTACGTTCATATACTTTATGCAGTAAATATTTGGTGCCACCTTCATATGCAGTGGAGGTTTGATCGAGACTCTCAGCGCTTGATACTCTAGCTCGGCTTATATCTATATGTATCGCGTTTTTAATAGCTGCAGCGGACTGTTTTAACAGAATGGGATTATTTTTGAATTCATCATAAACAATCTTATCTAACTTTCCGCCATTGTGACGTCCTGCCGTTTTATGGGATGCAACAGACCTTATATTTTGAAGTTTGAGGGCCACAGAACTTGCCGAACGATAAGATGCATCGCGATGCTCGCCCTGCTTAAGGGGGAACTTGTTGAGTAATGTACTGAGTCTTTGCACGTGTGGATCAGAGTCATCAAGCTTTGGTTGTGGTTCTTGAAAGTACAGATCGAGCGCTAATATTAACTCATTGCGACTCCATGGCTTATTTCGAGGCATCCTATATCCCTACCCATAAAATTAATATAGAACTAAGTTAACACATACCATGGCGCTTAATAACAAAGATCAAAGAAGAGTAAGTTTAAATGATGCTTAACGTTGTGGCGGCAATTATCCAGCACGAAGGAAAGTTATTTATTGCTCGACGCTCATTGGAGAAATCCATGGGCGGAAAATGGGAGTTTCCCGGAGGAAAGATTGAAAAGGGTGAAACGCAGCGTGCGGCATTAGTGAGAGAGATATATGAAGAACTTGCGTTACATATAAAGGTGGGAAAACGGCTTGGTGAATATATCACTACCATTGATTCCAATTTAACGATCAACTTGAGCTGCTTTTTCGCCAGCGTCGTGGGTGACTTGAATACTCTTACATTGAAAGTACACGAAGAAGGGCGTTGGTGCAGTCTTGATGAACTCGTCGGTATGGATTGGGCTAGTCCTGATCTTCCTGCTGTGAGTGATGTGAGTAAATATCTTAGCGCTTAAACGCTTAATTTTTTAAACACTAAAATGGGATGCCAACACTTATCGTAGTGATAGTCGATTCATCCCTCTTTTTCGCACGATCTCAATCTTAATAATACGCTTTTAGCTTCCCCTATTTTTCGCCCCCCTATGATTTTATGCCCTCTAGGTCATACAATATAAAGATTATTGAGAGTGAATTTTTATCACCAATCGCGGAGTTTACTGTGACCGCTGGTATCAAACACATTATCGCTGTTGCCTCTGGCAAGGGCGGAGTAGGCAAGTCCACTGTTACCGCCAATCTGGCACTGGCCATGGCCGCTCAGGGCAAGAGGGTAGGGGTATTGGACGCGGATATTTACGGACCCAGCCAGGCCCATATGTTGGGCGTTGCGCCGGGTACGCGCCCCAGGGCCATTGATGAAAAAACGATGGTGCCGCTGGAAGCACATGGTATCAAGGTCATGTCGATGGCATTCCTGACTGATATTGAGACAGCGATGGTCTGGCGTGGGCCGATGGTGGCTGGCGCATTCCTGCAGCTTCTTAATCAGACAGACTGGGGGGAGCTGGACTACCTCTTTATCGACATGCCCCCGGGCACGGGGGATATCCAATTGAGCCTCGCCCAGAAGGTTTCAGTCGCGGGGGCAGTCATTGTGACGACACCACAGGATATTGCCCTGCTGGATGCTCGCCGTGGGATCGAAATGTTTCGTAAAGTAAATATTCCTGTGCTGGGCGTTATCGAGAACATGAGCACACATATCTGCTCCCAATGTGGTCATGTGGAGCCCATTTTTGGGGAAGGGGGTGGCGATCGTATTGCAGAGAATTACAAGACGCGCGTCATTGCTCGATTACCTCTGCAGCTATCGATCAGAGAGCAGTCGGATGGAGGCAATCCCTGTGTGATCGCTGACCCGGATGGCGTCGCCGCACATGCGTTTACCGAAGCTGCGCGGCATATCGATGCTGAGGTTTCCAATGCCACTCATACTGGGCCCACTATTGGGTTCAGTTAGTAAGTGGTGATTGATAGCTTTACATGGATAAATGCAGAAGGCTGCGGTGCTGATAAAATAACTATGCATGAGCCGCAATGTGTGACTGAGAGTAGTGGATGACCAGAAGTGCTGATCAGTTCTTGCTGGTTTTCCGCTCCAAGCGATGTATAGCCTACGGAAATAATTAGTGTATTGAGGGCCAAGAGTACTCGCCTCAAACGCTCTATGCCGCTATCATTACATACCAAATCAAGCATGAAATGACTCGGTTGAGTCCTTCCTGCTGTGTCTCTCCAAGTTGAAGGTATTGTGTCGCAATGAGCATCAAAGCTGATAAGTGGATCCGTCGAATGTCCGAGCAGCAGGGCATGATCGAGCCCTTTGAGTCCGGTCAGGTACGTGAAGTGGAAGGGCAACGCGTTATCTCCTACGGGACTTCGAGCTATGGTTATGATGTTCGTTGCGCCGATGAGTTCAAGGTCTTCACCAATATTCATTCGGCCACCGTGGATCCGAAGCATTTTGATGAAAAAAGCTTCGTGGATATCAAAGGGGATGTGTGTGTTATTCCGCCCAACTCCTTCGCGCTGGCACGTACCGTGGAGTACTTCCGTATTCCCCGTAGTGTCCTGACGGTCTGCCTGGGTAAGTCTACCTACGCACGCTGCGGTATTATCGTGAATGTCACGCCGTTAGAGCCAGAATGGGAAGGGCACGTGACGCTGGAATTTTCCAACACAACCAATCTGCCTGCCAAAATCTATGCAAACGAAGGAGTAGCGCAGATGCTTTTCTTCGAGTCGGATGAAGTGTGTGAAACGTCTTATGGAGATCGCGCTGGTAAATATCAGGGCCAACGTGGTGTTACGCTGCCCCGTACCTGATCGTGCGTTCCTGGCGAGTCAATAGACAGAGTTGTTGGGAAACAGGTCAAAAGCATACGTAAAACGTAAAAAGGAGCCTTGAAGGCTCCTTTTTTGTCGGTATCTGTATCATACCTCGTTGCTTTTGCCACGCAGCATATCCTTTAAAGAAGATGCCCCTGTTGGCATGATAAAGTGCTTATTCTTCGTCAATATCGTCGAGTGCATCGGCGTGGGTAAGACGCATGCCTGTTGGCTTGAGCTCATGACCATCAAAGGTGGCTTTGTCACCTGCCAATTTCAGGCGGCCTTCCAGAAACCAGCGTACGGCGATCGGGTAGATAAGATGCTCCCGCTGTTGCACCTTACGCGCAAGCGACTCTTCTGTATCATCCGATTCAACATTGACTTCTGCCTGCATGATGACAGGGCCACCGTCCAGATCATCATTAACAAAATGGACGGTCACGCCATGTAATTTGCCGCCATCTTCCAATACGCGACGATGGGTATGCAGCCCTTTGTAATTGGGCAGAAGGGAGGGATGAATATTGATCAGACGACCATAAAAACGATGGACAAAGACAGGCGTTAAAATACGCATGAAGCCCGCCAATACAACCAGATCAGGTTCATGTCGTTCGATGACCTTAATGAGGGCGCCATCGTAGGTCTCACGGTTCTCATATTCATCCTGTGGCAATACCACCGCAGGGATACCAGCTTCACGAGCACGGGTGAGTCCGTAGGCCTCAGCATTGTTAGAGATGACTGCTGCGATTTCGCCGCCCAGTTCATCATGTTCCTGTGCGTCGATCAGCGCCTGAAGATTAGTGCCGTTGCCGGAGATCAGTACGACAATGCGACGCGGCTCTGCGGGTTCTGCCTCGAATCCTGTGGTCTCTTCGCTCATGACAGGTTCTCCAGCGCGACCTGTTCTTCTTCGCCCTGACGTGCACGGATATCACCGAGACGATAGACATCTTCGCCCTGAGTTTTCAGGTAGTCCATGGCTTGCTGTGCCTGTTCCGCTGGCACAACGACGACCATTCCAATACCGCAGTTCAGAGTGCGATACATTTCCCGTTCGTCGATATTGCCTTCCCGTTGCAGCCAATTGAACAGCTCGGGGCGTTGCCAGGCGTTGACATCAATATGCGCCACTGCGTTGTCAGGCAGTACGCGGGGAATGTTTTCCAACAAACCGCCACCGGTAATGTGAGAGAGCGCGTGCACATGAACACCGCTTTCTTTAATGAGGGAGAGCAAGGGTTTAACATAGATACGGGTCGGTGCCATCAGGGCATCACCGAGGGTAGTATTGCCGATCTTTTCGGAAAGATCAGTATCCGAGCGCTCGATAATCTTGCGGATCAACGAATAGCCATTGGAATGGGCGCCGGAGGAAGCCAAGCCGAGAATGACGTCGCCAACCGCCACGTTCTGACCATCAATGACCTCGTCCTTTTCGACCACACCCACACAGAAGCCTGCCAGATCGTAGTCATCGCCTTCATACATGCCGGGCATCTCAGCAGTTTCACCACCGACAAGTGCACAGCCTGCCTGCTCGCATCCCGCGCCAATGCCTTTCACAACATCGGTAGCCGTTTCTACATCCAAATGGCCCGTGGCATAGTAGTCAAGGAAGAAGAGGGGCTCTGCACCTGCAACGACCAGGTCATTGACACACATGGCGACAAGATCAATACCAATGGTGTCATGGCGCCCCAGCGTCATGGCTACCCGCAGTTTGGTACCTACACCATCCGTTCCCGAGACGAGTACAGGTTTACGATACCCTTGCGGAATTTCGCAAAGTGCGCCGAAACCACCCAGCCCACCGAGGACTTCAGGGCGTGTCGTCCGCTTGACGGTCTCCTTGATGCGATCGACCAGTGCGTTTCCCGCGTCAATGTTGACACCGGCGTCCTTGTAACTGAGTGATGCTTTGGAAGATGAGGAGTCAGAGGTCATGGGGCTCTCTCAAGAGATAGTGGCGATGTCCGGGGCATGTCGTATCGTAACATTCAGCGAATGTGTACGAGCCAATACGTAAGCACCGAGAAAAAGGTAAATGATCTGTATAGAGGTGATGTATTCAGCACTCTATAGCGCGCGTAGTTTATCACTGTTGTTGGCTAATGTCAGAGTCATTAGGGAATGCCGCCATCGTTTTCGCCGGCAATATCCCGCTCCAATGTAGGAAGTATCCAGTCAGGTAGATAATGGCAAAGGGTATTTATTATGGGTGAATACTTGTTTTTGGTCATTTAATCCTTAAGTATTAATAAGGAACACCAAGGTTGGCTTTTCGTTTTATTCATCTGCAGAAATGTTTCCGGGCATTGTCGCGACCTCTTTTTATCAACGATTGAAAATTCACAAGGGGCGGCTCTCTTTACGCTCATGGCTTTGGTTCCGGAATTTTGTTTACCGGGTGAGTGAAGATTTTTCTATCATTTATCAGCATTGACTACGGGAGGGGAATTCGTGAGTAACGACAAGCATGCTCCTGAGACTTACGGTGCGCATCATGTTCAGCACCGCCATATTCGTATTCCCCATGTTCGTTTCCATCATCGGCAATTAGTAGATCGTCCTTTGGCCGGAGAGCCTCATCCGGGTAATCCTCTGCATTGGAAACTCTATGCGTGTGAAGCCATTGCAACGGGTATTCTCATGATCATTGGCATTGTGACGAATACACTGGTGTTGGCACCTTCTTCGCCTGTTTCTTCCTTTCTTATTGGGCATCCCTTGTTACAAACGGCGTTGGCAGGATTTTTCTTCGGCTCGGCGGGTACCGTTGCAGCATTTACGCGTTTTGGCAAAGTGAGTGGCGCTCATTTGAACCCCTCCATTACACTCGCATTCATGCTGAGTAAAAAGATTGTCCCGCTGGACGCTCTGGGATACTTCTTCGCACAGATAGTGGGTGCCTGTGGGGGGACGGCATTGGTTGCCCTTTTGGCGGTATGTTTTCACCCATGGGCCAGGATGGTCAGCTCGGTCAATTATGTAGCAACTCTGCCTACTACACACTTTTCGATCTGGTGGAGTGTATTGGCTGAACTTGTACTGACTCTTCTCCTCGTATTGGCCATCTATTGGTTTGCTGCCCACAAGCGTTTTCGCCTGATTACGCCCTGGTTGGGTGGCCTCTATTTTCTTGTCATGAATCCGATCATGGCGTGGATCACCGGTGACAGTACGAATTTCGTACGCTCACTTGCACCCGATATTTTTTCGGGAAACGTACCGACGTTATGGGTGTATCTCTTGGGACCACTGTTGGGATCTGCACTGGCAGTATTGATTCTGAAAAGTGATATATTGGGCAAATTGCATTTGGTGGAAGCACGTATTGTCAATTTTGGGCATCATGGACGCGTTCCTTCCCTGGATGAACCTGAAGCCGTTGGCCCTGCACCTGAAAAGCAAAAGCCTGCTGATTCATGAAGGGAGTAGAATGTATAAAGCAGAAAGCTATAAACAAATGTATACGGGCAGCGTAATATCGATGAGATGTGGTAGGGTGTTGTATTGATTGACTCACTGATGATTTTCTAGATGAGTCATCACTGTATTATCCATGAAACGTAGTTCAAGGAATTCTCCCTTGGCGTCTTCTATTAGGTAAGCATCATGTTAGGCATGTGGCATTTGACAGGCACCTTCAGGGAAGGGAACGCATGAGTCAACCATTTCAGTTACCGCTGGGAGTGGGACCACGTGATGATGCTACGTTTGATAGCTTCTATGCTGACGCCAATGCTGCTGCCGTGGCAGCGCTAAAGGCTCAGGCGCAAGGAAGCAATGAACCCCTTGTCTACCTCTGGGGAGCAGAAGAGTCTGGCCGAAGCCACCTCCTTCAGGCGGCGTGCCATGAAGCATCTGCCCATGATCTTCGCACGCTTTACCTACCTTTGGCTGAGCTGGGGCATTTTCCACCCCTTGTGCTGGAAGATCTGGAACGTCTCGACTTGCTTGCCATTGATGATGTGGATCAGGTAGTAGGGCGTAAGCGCTGGGAAGAAGGCCTGTTTCACTGTTTCAACCGTATGCGTGATGCGGGTAAACGAATGGTGATTTCCGCGGGTGCTTCGCCACGGCAATTAGGCGTTCAGTTACCTGACCTGGCTTCGCGACTGGGTTGGGGGGCTATCTTTCATCTTCATCCCATGACGGACGAACAGCGAGCACACGCGCTCAAGTTGCGTGCCAGTCAACGTGGTATGGAATTACCCGACAACGTCCTTCGTTATATCCTGCACCGCTGTCCGCGTTCACTGAATGCGCTTTTTCATGCGCTTGATCGGTTGGATCAGGCTTCGCTTTCTGCGCATCGCCGATTAACGATACCCTTCGTCAAGGAAGCCCTGGGGTGGTAGTCATCCCTTTGGGGTAACCGCCTTTCGGCTTATCTCTTTTCGTTACTCGCCCGTCGCGGTAATGACGACACGGCGACTTCCACCATGATTACGGTGTTCGCACAGGTAAATACCCTGCCAGGTTCCCATGTTCAGGCGACCACGTGTAATCGGTATCTGTACACTCGCACCTAAAATGCTGCTTTTCAGGTGTGCCGGCATGTCGTCACTTCCTTCGTAGGTATGGCGATAGTAGGGCTCGTCTTCAGGTACGGCATGGTTGAAAAAGCTTTCGAAATCAACACGTACTGTTGGATCTGCATTTTCGTTGATGGTGAGTGAGGCAGAGGTATGCTGGATAAATACGTGCAGTAGCCCGGTATTAATAGAGCCGATTTCAGGGATGGCACGCTCGATTTCACTGGTGATCAAGTGAAAACCGCGGGGGCGAGGCTGTAGGCGAATCTCTTTCTGAGTCCACATGCAGAAAAGCTCCTTACCAAGTAAGTGCATGGAATCAAATGTATGAACATTTGCTGACAATAGTGTCAGGATAGAACCTTGGGTGCGTGCCTCGCAAGCGCGTATACATCCCTCAAAAGAGGCGCACAACATGTGTGCCCCACCCAACGCTAAAGATTGCATGCGGTTATTAATGTGTTCACGCATTCAATCTAAATCCAGACAACACCTTGTCATTTGTGGTAAAAAGTCCGCCGCTGAATCTATAACCATTCATAAACTGCGCCGGAGCAGTCAGGCGGTATAGCACACTGCAAGCACTCGAATTTATATACCTCAATTGAAATTTACATACACCCATCAGCATCCCAGCGTGATTCGAACCTCACTGCTCAGCCTGACATCTGATTGTTCCGGTGAAGAGGAGGCAAGAATCGGGTGCTGCACAAGCGACAAGCCATGAGCACACATTCCGACGAGCCCAGCCCTTCCAGTTTCAAGCGAAGTCTCACTAACCGACACGTGCAGCTCATAGCATTGGGCGGCGCTGTAGGTACAGGTCTCTTTCTGGGGAGCGCCCACACCATAGAGTTGGCTGGGCCAGCCATTCTTTTAGGTTATGCGGTTACGGGGCTGATTGCTTTCCTGATCATGCGTCAGCTTTCCGAGATGATGGTTGAAGAGCCAGTCGCTGGTTCTTTCAGTCATTTCGCGCATACCTACTGGGGCCCCATGGCGGGTTTTATCTCTGGCTGGAATTATTGGGTTCTCTACATTCTGGTGAGCATGGCTGAGTTAAGCGCCGTGGGCAGTTATGTGCAATATTGGTGGCCTGCTTTGCCTACCTGGGTGTCGACGGCGGTGTGTTTTGTTTTGATTAATGCCATCAACTTTCGCCACGTAAAAATGTTCGGTGAGCTTGAGTTTTGGCTGTCTCTGGTCAAGGTTGCAGCCATCATTGCCATGATTCTATTTGGTGGCTATCTATTGTTAAGTGGGCATGCCGGCCCTCAGGCTCATATCTCTAATCTATGGGCCTTGGGGGGCTTCATGCCACACGGCCTTGGCGGGCTGTTGGCTGCCTCGGCCATCATCATGTTTTCCTTTGGCGGCATGGAGCTGGTAGGCATCGCAGCGGCTGAAACGGATAACCCCAGCCATACCATACCTCGCGCAACGAATCAGGTCGTCTTGCGCATACTGATCTTCTACATTGGCTCGCAAGCAATTCTGTTATCACTCTACCCGTGGAGCAAGGTGGTGCAGGGGGGGAGTCCTTTTGTTCTGATCTTTGCTGCGCTGCATTCTCCCTGGGTCGCAACAGCACTCAATGCCGTGGTGTTGATTGCAGCGTTGTCCGTGTATAACAGTGCCACCTATTCCACGAGTCGTATGCTCATGGGGCTGGCTTTACAAGGGAATGCCCCTCGGCGTTTTTCGCGCCTGAATATGCGGGGCGTCCCCGTCAATGCACAGGCTCTCTCTGCGTTGGTGACGGCCGTATGTGTGTTGCTGAATTACCTGATGCCACAGCAGGCTTTCACACTGCTGATGCTATTAGTGGTGGCCGCGTTGGTCCTCAACTGGATCATGATTACGCTGACGCACCTTCATTTCAGACGTTATCAGATCTCACATCGGCATTGTTCCCGCTTTCCCAGCCCTTTGCAGCCTTTCACCGATTGGCTGTGTTTGGCCTTTTTACTGGGTATTCTGCTTATTATGTTGCTAACGCCGGGGATGAGAGGAGCCGTTATAATTCTTCCCATATGGCTGGTCGCCATTGTGGGGTGTTATCGATTGAAGCGTTCTGGGGAAAGTGCGGCGGCTTGATGAGTAGCCATGGTTTCGCCTTTGTATTGGTGGTTGGTCGCCGTCAGAGGAAGAGGCAAATATACCTTTGATATGAGAGGCTTATATAAGGAGCGCATAAGAGAGGATTACATGAAAACCTCATATGAAAGATGTATTGCGCGAAGTTGTCGGCTATGTCATTTTTGATAAGCGTATGGTTTTATTCATAGTGGTAATGCGCGATTAAAATACCTCCTGCTGAAATAACGATACCGATAAAAGAGAGGTGCCATGGAATATATGAATTTTGCCTGGGTAGGGTGGCTCATTATTACAGGTATTGCCGTTCTCATTGAGCTTTTCACGCTTACTTATTTTTTCGGCTTTATTGCGATTACCAGTGCATTGGTCACAGTTCTGGCCTTATGTTTTCCATCCTCTGCTATCGTCATTCAGATACTGGTCTGGATTATTGCAAGCGTTTGTTCGGTGTTTGTGTGGAAACGACTTTTTCCGCCGGAATCCAATCAATGGCAGGAAGATCCCATTGGTCAGGAAGGGTTTGTGGTGGCCGTCAATGGGCGACAGATCAAGGCCATTTTCCAAAAGCCTATCCATGGAGAGACAGACTGGTGGGTACATGCAACAGAACAGAGTCCAGTATTGTCACTGGAAGACCGTGTCAAAATTGTTCGCGTTACCCATACAAATACAAAAAACTCCCCTGAGCTATGGGTCGAAAAAATGGCTCGACGCGAGTATTAAGCCATTACGCATTATCTTGAATAAATAATAAAAACATCTTTTTAAAAGGGGCTCTTATGGAATTTCTGTATGGCGTAGTTATTCTGGCCGTCATTATCGGTTTTGTTTTATTTAAAACAATTCGTATTGTGCCTCAGTCGGAAATATGGATTGTCGAGCGTTTGGGAAAATTCAAGGCAGAGATTCGTTCTGGTTTGCATATTCTTCTTCCCTTTATTGATGTCGTGCGTTATCGGTTCAACAGTAAAGATCAATTAATCAATATTCCTGTACAGGAAGTTATTACCCGCGATAACGCGATTTGCAAGGTCAGTGCCCTTATTTATGTGAAAGTGACAGATGCCTCCAAAGCAGCTTATGGTGTCGATAATTACGTACGCGGTGTAGTAGGAACAGCAGGCCCTTTACTTAGAAATATTATTGGTGAAATGGATCTGAATGAGTGCTTGTCCTCCCGTGAGCTCATCAAGGGTAAATTCAAGGAGAGTCTTGAAACACAAATGGGGGATTGGGGCGTCAATATTCGTTCGGTAGAAATTCAGGATATTTTACCGAGTGAGAGCATGGCCCGTGCGATGGAAGAACAGGCAGCGGCTTCACGCAGTCGTGTCGCGATGGAAACTCGCGCTGAAGGGGAGAAAACCGCGGCTATTCGCAAGGCAGAAGGGGTGAAACAAAGTCAGGTGTTACAGGCAGAAGCACGTAGGGACAGCGCGGTGCTGGATGCCGAAGCGTTGATCACCTCCGCCAACGCTACCCGGGATGCCACCCAAACGATTGCCAATGGCGCCAGCCACGAAGGTGGTTTGCAGGCACTGGGCTATCAGCTCGGGAGTCAGTATATCGAGTCGCTGACCAAACTGTCAGCCAGTGATAATGCCAAGTTCGTCATGTTGCCGGCCGATGTCGCTAAGTCTGTGGCTCCTTTCATGATGGCCGGGCAATCTTTTGGTTTTACCGATAAAGAGGCGAAACATAATTAACCCTATCTATCTCTGAACCCAAAACCGGCGCTATAGAAACAGAGAGGGAATCTCTGATAGCGCCGGTTTAGCAGGTATTACCTTTGTCAGCTGTTCGTCAGTGCTGGCTCAAGGCTTGTTTATCGGCAGCCCACACGGCGCTGCGCACATTCACTTTCACCGGAATCAACCTGGCTTGGGTGAAGGTGTCGGCAAGGGACTGCTGGGCATTGTAGATCTGGTTGGTCATACGTTCTGCGCCAAATGGCATGCGTTTTAACGCGATAGACCAGATATCCTGACTCAACCCTGTTGCCTGAGAGAGCAGCTGCGCGGTTTGTTGCTGATGCGTATTGCTCCACTTGCTGGTCGCTTCCAGTTGTTGGATAACTTCTTCAGCCACTTTCGGGTATTTATCGGCAAACTGACGTGTCGCCAGATAGAAAGTGTAGTGAGGCACCAACCCCTGTGCTGTCGTAATTTCACGCGCATGTTCCTGACTCTGCGCAAAGGCGAGGTAAGGGTCCCAAATTGCCCAGGCATCAATATCACCACTACGGAAAGCGGCCAGTGCATCATCTGGAGTCAGATACTCTGGCTGTATGTCATTATAGGAAAGTCCATTTTTCTGCAACGCTTTGACCAGCAGATAATTAACGTCCGAGCCTTTGTTCAAGGCTACTCGTTTCCCTTTCAGGTCGGCAACAGTCTTGATGGGCGAGTTGGCGGGTACAATGATCGCTTCAGTTTGTGGATTGGCGGGGGAATGACCAAGGTAAACCAGATTTGCCTGTGCTGCCTGAGCAAAGGCCGGTGGGGCATCCCCTGTCGCCGCCAGATCAATACTGCCGACATTCAGACCTTCAAGCATCTGAGGCCCTGCCGGGAATTGAATCCAGTTGACATGAATGCCTTCTTTTTCCAACGCTTTATCCAACGTTCCTCTGGCTTTGAGCAGTGAAAAGATATTGGCTTTCTGATACCCCACATTCAACTGATGAAGGCTATCTGCATAAGCCTGGGACAGCGTACTGCCAACCAAGAGGGCACCCAGAGCCCAATAACGCGTATATTTGATGAGCCGTGATGTTATTGTATTCATTTCATTCTCCTTGGGTCATTTCCTCTTGAGTGACAAAGTGCCTTTTTAATGCAGCCATATGACAAGACCGTCACTCTACATGCACACGCATTTTGCGAGGATCCGTGTTTTGTGAGAACCACCGCACATGGAAAACCGTGGTTCACTGGAAACCGCAACTTTCAGAAAACCATGCCTTTGCAACACCTGGCTTTTGAAGACATGGCGCTTGGAAAATCTGGCTCCAGATAAATGGTGACTTCTGGAAAATGACGGTTTGTCGAAAGTCATAGCTTGGCGAGAACAGCGCAAGACAGGAAATATCAAAACGGCGCTACGTTATTCCGTATGGTTGTATAAAGGGGTGTCTCCGGAAGTGGGTGTGTCCGGAGATAAAGCACCCCGCAGCATTTCGCCATCCGCTTTGATGCTAGTCACGGACGCGATCAAGCAATAGCGGTCCCTAACGGAATATTCTTCAATTGCGTCGGCAATTTCATTTTGAAGGTATAGAAGGGGAGGTGAAAACCGGTTTTCCCGTGATTCATGCCGGCGGTGTATTGTACTTGTCCGCAGGGTATGTAGAGATTGCGTTGAGGATCGATAAAAAGTGCATCCGGGGAGATCAGTCGAGGATCAGTCACCAGTGTTTCCCGTTGTCCGTGAGGATCAATAACAATCACACTGTTGCTTACCGCATCGCTGACAAACAGATTTCCCCTTGAATCCATCGCCGTCCCATTGGTGCTCGGAATCGGGAAGGTAAGTATTACCCGTTTTGCCAGTGCGTCATCATCCAAACGCGTATCCAGTAGATCCCTTACTCGTACTTTGCGCAAAGGCCCCACCAGCGGGGTGAAATAGAGCCAGGTGCCACTGGGATCTACCTCGATCTGATTACTGTGGGAAATGGGCAGTTCGCCCTTGGCATTGCGAAGAAGGTGTCCGCCACTGCCGCGTAGAGGGTGTTGGTGATCATTGCTCATGATCGGTTGTTGCGAGAGCCGGCGGATGGCTGTACCTGTCTGTTGATCATGGATCACAATTCCCCCGAGTCCGCTGTCAGTGAAAAAGATATAGCGGCCATGAATTCGCAAGTCGTTCAATTGGGCGCCCTTGGGTAATATTTCAGATGAAAAACGCAGTACCTGAAGCACTTTTCCTGTGCGACTGTCCAGTTGTACCACCTTTTGTGCACCGGGAGCCGGTATCTTACCTCCCACTGAGCCCTGATCGACCACCCATAAGGTGTCATCGCCGAAAATGTGGATCGCATTTACCGCAACGAAAGAGTGTCGCGGATCACTCCCCGCACCGCGGCGATTCCATTCGTTATCCGGAAATGGGGTGACCTTGCCGTGCTTGTCGAGTCGGGCAACCGAGTATTCAGCCTGTTGCCCTCCGAAGCGTGGAAAGGCCAGAAATACATTCTTTCCATCGGCAGTGACAGCAACGCCATTACAATCAATGTTCGAAGAATAAAGCGTCTTTAACAGTGGGGAATAGTCTGTCGGCGTGCCGGCGACACGCGGGGAAAAGGCTGTTCCCCCATGGCCTGTTACTTGACCTTGAGGCGTGGCTGCCAGAGCTTCAGGTAGTTGACTGGCGATCAGCGCGGCCCCAGAGAGTTTCAAAAGTGTGCGACGATTGGCAATAAACTGAGGTGTTCTGTCCATCTTTTTCATTGAATGAAGCTCCCTGCAGATAGGTTGATGGCGATAGCGACTTCCTGCCCAATAGTATTGCTGCTTCATCATGAAACAGGTAAATACAAAAATGAATCCTCCATAAGGACAGTGATTCTGTCTTTAACGGGTGAAATAAAGCGAGCAGACGCGGGAAAACCATTTATTAAAGGTGTAAGATAATGGCGAGTGGAAGCCCGCCATTCGCCTTGAATATATGCTTGCGAGCCATGAGTAAAGTCACTTCCATCATTGGCGTAAACATTGATGTACGCGTATTGCCCATGATCATGAAGCTCGGTTGGCTATAAGGGCTTGATAGCGAATAGAGGCGATGGCCGGGTCCGCTAGTATGCATCCTGATAATGCAAGACCACATAATACCTGTCGTGCCTTTTTGTCATGTGGACCGTAATGATGAGATTGTTCGGCTCCCTTTTACAAAAGGGTATGCGTGCCAGATCAGGGTGTGAAAAAGACAACCCGTTCCGTTGTGGAGATTATCCAAATGAGTGGTACTCGCATTGAGCGTGATAGTATGGGGGAACTGGAAGTTCCTGAATCGGCCTTGTATGGTGCGCAAACTCAACGTGCCATCGAGAACTTCCCGATTAGCGGTGAATCATTGCCGGCGCCTTTCATTCATGCAGTTGCTCGTATCAAATGGGCAGCGGCGGTCGTCAATCATGATTTGAATCTCCTCGACAAGGAACGCGCTGACAGTATCGTCAAGGCTGCCAAGACTCTGGTTGACGGTGCCCATGCGGATCAGTTTCCCATTGATGTTTTCCAGACCGGTTCCGGCACATCGACCAATATGAATGTCAATGAGGTCATTGCTCACCTTGCGTCTACGACATCCCTGACTGTTCAACCCAATGACCACGTTAATATGGGCCAGAGCAGTAACGATACTATCCCCAGTGCCATTCATATTTCCGCAGCGCTCGAAATTCAGAATAAACTCCTTCCAGCACTCGAACATCTGCATGAGGCATTGATCAAAAAAGCCCGCAGTGTAAGTGATGTGGTGAAAACCGGACGCACGCACCTGATGGATGCGATGCCAGTACGTCTTGAACAGGAAATCGAGGGATGGGCCGATCAGATTGCGCAGGCGATTGCGCGTATCAAGGATGGTCAGCGTCGCCTGTTACGTCTGGCGCAAGGGGGCACGGCGGTGGGTACCGGTATCAATGCTCACCCTGAGTTTGCCGAGCGTTTTGCGAAAGAGATGAAAGCCCAAACGGGGCTGGATTTTGTGCCCAGCGACAGCTTTTTCTCTGCGTTATCTTCCCAGGACGCTTCGGTCGAGATGTCCGGGCATCTGAAAGCGCTTGCGTGTGCTGTTCTCAAAATATCCAACGACCTTCGCTGGATGAACTCTGGCCCCTTGGCCGGATTGGGAGAAATCGAATTGAAAGCCTTGCAACCCGGCAGCTCTATTATGCCCGGCAAGGTCAATCCTGTGATTCCCGAGGCTGCCGCACAGGTGGCAGCACAGGTCATCGGCAACGATGCTGCTATTACCATTGGTGGGCAATCCGGTAATTTCCAATTGAATGTGATGTTGCCCATGATCGCCTACAACCTGTTGTCATCGATCAAATTGCTGTCCAATGCTCTGGTGCTATTGGCCGATCAGGCGATCGCATCTTTTAATGTGCGTCGTGAACACATTGAAGAACCATTGGCGAAAAACCCCATTTTGGTGACAGCTCTGAATCCGGTCATTGGTTATCTGAAAGCAGCAGAAATTGCCAAGAAAGCATATAAAGAAGGGCGGCCGATCCTCGATGTGGCGAAAGAAAATACCGATCTCTCTGAAGAGGAACTAAAACGGTATCTGGACCCTACCAAGCTGACACAGGGTGGTATTCAAGAGTAATTTATTGACTTCTTGTCACGCCTTCCCGAATGTGTGGTCAAGCGTAGAAAGGGCGCCCGTGTGAAAATACAGGCGCCCTTTTGGATGATCGTTGCAGCACAAGCATGTTACAGCGGCGGTTATTTTGCATGCGCCAGATCGCGTTCTCCTTCATGAAGTGATTCAGGACGATTCGCTGTCCGTTTACCCACATAATCCGCGATACGTGCCTGTTGCTGATCTGTCAGGTGCAATTTCATTTTTGTTCGACGCCAAATGACGTCCTCCTTCTCCCGCGCCCATTCGTGATCGATCAGATAATCGATTTCAGCAGCCGTCATTCCAGCGCCAAAGGCTTCGCCCATCTCTTCCCGGGTGGGTTTGAGGAATTTTTCACACAGTCGGCCATAGCTGGTGGCAAAGCGCGTGGCAGTAATGTCATCCAACCATGGCGCGCGTTGCTTGAGCTGACGTATATAGGTGTCACGATCAGGAATATCTCCCCCAGGCATCACGGCTTCAGCTGTCCAGGCCGGACCCATGTGCGGGAAGAAGGGGGCCAGTTTGCTCATGGCAGACTCAGCCAATTTACGGAAAGTAGTGATCTTGCCCCCATACACAGCCAGTAGAGGTGGATGAGTGGTGTCACCATCCAGATCCAACGTGTAATCGCGCGTCATGGCTGAAGGGTCCGCAGATTCATCATCGCAAAGTGGGCGTACGCCAGAGTAAGTGGTAATGATCTGGTCTTTACTGAATGTTTGCTTGAAGTGCTCATTCAGTACATTGATCAGGTAATCAACTTCTTCGTCATTGATGGTCAGAACTGAAGGATCCCCTTTATAGGCGAGGTCAGTCGTGCCCACAATGCTGTATTCACGTTGATAGGGAAGTACGAAGACAATGCGTTTGTCACTGTTTTGCAGGATGTAGGCACGGTCATCCGTGTTGATACGAGGCATGATCAAGTGACTTCCCTTGATCATTTTGATGCCTAGACGCGGAGTGCGTGAAGAGTGCTGGCGGATAAAGGTTTCTACCCACGCACCCGCCGCGTTGGCAATCGCCTTTGCACGGCGCTCGAAGCGCTCTCCCGTAATGGTATCTTCCAGATAGAGGTGCCATTGACCGTCTTCTTCCTGTGCATCAAGACAACGGGTACGGGCCAGAATTTCCGCCCCTTTTTCCTGAGCTTGCAAAACGTTCAAGACCACCATGCGGGCGTCATCTACCCAGCAGTCCGAGTACTCAAATCCCTTGGTAATACTCGGCACCAGAGGATTATGTTTGCCATGATCAAATTCATTCTTGAAATGCAGGGTTTTACTGGCAGGAAGGGTAGCGCGTGAGCTCAAGTGATCATAGAGGAACAAGCCGGCACGCAACATCCAGGCGGGACGCAAGTGCGCCTGATGCGGAAGAATAAAGCGCATCGGCCATACAATATGGGGGGCTTTCCTGAGCAATACTTCCCGTTCATGCAGTGCTTCTTTTACTAATCTGAATTCTTTGTACTCCAGATAGCGAAGCCCGCCATGAATCAGCTTGCTTGAGGCTGAGGAGGTGTGTGCAGCGAAGTCATCCTGTTCACACAAGGCCACCTTGAGGCCTCGGCCAGCAGCATCATTGGCAATACCTGCGCCGTTGATCCCGCCACCGATGACAAATAGATCCAGCAAGGGAGCCTCTGAAGTAGCTGAATGCGACATGATTCACCTCCATTGAACGACTGAACCGGAAAGCTCAAGCCCGTAATGTTCGATTGCGATTAATTCACTGTTCGAAAACGAACATACCCCATATTGAATTTCTCGGCAAGGGAGGGCAACTAAAGTTTTAAACCGCAAGAAAGGTCATGAAAGGGCTGCTTCTATAGAAAACAAGTGGGGGGCTAATCAGGTAATGACATGAAGTGTGACATCGTGGCTTTCCATCAGATCAACAAGTGTCTGATTGGGCCGTTGATTGGTATAAATTGCATCCAGTTGTGTAATATTACCTTGCCGGACCAGCGCACGACGGCCGAATTTAGAGCTGTCTGCCACTAATAGCCGCCTACGGGAATTATGAATAATGGCCTGGGCAACCCTGACTTCCTGATAGTCATACTCAAGAAGAGCACCATCCTCATTATCAATTCCGCTAATCCCGATGATGCCGTAATCGACCTTGAATTGATTGATAAAATCGATCGTCGCTTCACCAATGATACCGCCGTCATGGCTACGCACAGTGCCTCCTGCCACGATGACGGTAAAATCCTCTTTGGGTTGGAGAATAGCGGCAACATTGAGGTTGTTGGTGATTATTTCCAGTCCTGTATGATTCATGAGCGCGCGTGCAACCATTTCGGTACTGGTGCCAATATTGATAAACAATGAACAGTCATTCGGGATGTTAGCCGCCACTTGTCGGGCGATACGCTGTTTGGCCTCTGCATTGTGTGCCTGTCGAGAGGAATACGGCTGGTTGGTTGTACTCGATTCCACCCGCCCTGCGCCCCCGTGTACCCGACGAAGTAATTGCTGGTCGCTCAGATGATTAAGATCGCGTCTTAATGTTTGCGGAGTGACGGCAAAATGTTCACTCAACTCCTCAATGGTGACGTATCCCTGCTCGTTCACCAGTTCAATAATATTCTGGTGGCGAGGTGATAGGTGCGTCTCACGCTTCGACATGATCTCTTTACCTTTCGTGGTTACCAATTCACTGGGGTGTTAACGCCGCGTTGTGCTTAATAGTGGTGACACTTTTTCTGATGGCAAAGCATTGGACGTAAATGGACCTGCGCCCTTCTTGCACTCACTACTCACTGCTCACTACTCACTACTCACTACTTTCACTCATACCCCTTATTCAAGTCTATCGGTTATCGAAGTATGACGTATAGGCGATCGTTGTTTTCTGTTCAATTGGCGACGTGTGTCGTGCTCACTTATCTAAACATGGCGCATTTTTACCCTACTAAAGGCCAATATTTTGGTGCGTAGAGGTGAGACTTTAGCCTATTTGTAGACCAAAGTAGCTCCAAAATACCTTGTTTGCACATTGTATCAGTCCTGTGAGTGATATAGGTTTCGATAACGAACATTTTGGTGTTTGAGTGTTGCCAGACGAAAATCCGTATGACTGAGTCGCTTGAATATTTCAGTTGAACTCTTACCTTTTTTACTGCTGAAAAGTGGTGCCTGTAAGAACATACGTCATTCAACATCATCATTTACAGATACGACTGGCAGGAAGGGCGGACAGGCAGTGGTAGAAAATGACATTCAATATGAGTGTCATCTTCCGGAGCTGCTTCTCCATGACGAAAACCGTTAAACGGTGCACGCTTTCAACAGTGGTTGAGGTGTTCTAATGAAAAAGCATTTTTTGGGTGAATTGATTTCGGAAGCCATTGCGGTGTTTATCATTATCGCTTTCGGCGACTCTGTCGCTGCCATGTTGATCCTCTATGATCCAAGCCCATACCTGAACTCCTATTGGGGAGTGGCGATGTGTTGGGGGTTGGGAGTCACGATGGCGATTTATGCCACTGGTTCCGTGACGGGTACGCATGCCAATCCTGCGGTAACACTAGCCTTGGCGCTCTTCCGACATTTTTCATGGAAGAAAGTGGTACCCTATTGGGTTGCTCAGGTTATTGGTGGTGCGATAGGGGCTTTGGTGGTTTATTTACTGTTTCAACCTGTCATCGATCATTTTAATGAAGTACATAATTTGACGCGTGATGCGGGTGGTGCGGCTGGTGTATTTTTCACATCTCCCGGGTTATCCATCACCCCCATGCATGCGTTTATGGATGAAATCATTTTAACGGCGCTATTGGTTTCCGGTATCTTCGCCATTACCGAGCATTTCAATGAAGTGGCGCCCTCCGCCAATATGGGCGCACTCATGATCGGCCTGTTGGTCGCCTTGATTGGTGCATCCATGGGGTATCTGGAAGGGTGGGCGATCAACCCGGCGCGTGATCTTGGTCCACGTATTTTTGCCTTCCTCGGGGGGTGGGGAAGTGCTGCATTCCCTGGTGTTGACAACTACTGGTGGGTCCCCATAGCGGGTCCGTTGCTAGGGGGTGTTGTAGGGTCTGCTGTTTATCAATGGTTGGTATTCCCGTTTTTGCCTGCCCGTGAGCGTGAATTGAAAAAAACATTACAAAAGAAAGCCAGTGAAACGTCTGTCAATCAGTTGGATGACATTCAGAACATTGCAAAGGCTGATGAACTGGGAGCCATAAAATGAATAATGAAAATGCCGAGCCACTCAAAGAGAGCTGCAAATATATCCTGGCCATTGATCAGGGAACGACAAGTTCCAGGGCAATGCTCTTTGATCACTCGGGTCAGGTGGTGGGTTCTGCTCAGCGTGAGTTTACTCAGATTTTTCCGCGTCCCGGCTGGGTGGAGCATAACCCGCGCGAGATCATGACGAGTGTGTATACCACAATCACCGAAGTCCTCAACAATGCTGAAGTCAGACGAGGAGATCTGGCAGCCATCGGTATAACCAATCAGCGCGAAACGACAGTAGTGTGGGAAAAATCGACAGGGCAACCGATCTATAACGCGATCGTCTGGCAATCTCGCCAAACAAGTGACATCTGTGAAGAGCTGAAATCCCAGGGGTACGAGGAGACAGTTCGCGCAAAAACCGGCTTGTTAATCGATCCTTATTTTGCCGGTACCAAAATCAAGTGGATTCTCGATCATGTCGATGGTGCTCGTGAAAAAGCCGAGAACGGTGAGTTGCTGTTCGGCACTATCGATAGTTGGCTGGTATGGAATTTGACCAATGGTAAATCCCACGTCACCGATTATTCGAATGCCAGCCGTACATTGCTTTACAACATTCATGAGCTTGATTGGGATGAAGAGCTGCTGGAGATACTGCAGGTTCCCCGTTCCATGTTGCCGGAAGTTCACAATTCCAGCGAAGTACTGGGGCGTACCCAGGGCAAGTATTTCTATGGGGAAGAATTACCCATTGCAGGGATTGCCGGGGATCAGCATGCGGCCCTGTTTGGTCAAGCATGCTATTCACCCGGTATGGCCAAGAATACGTACGGCACAGGCTGTTTCATGATGATGAATACGGGTGATACACCAGTGGCGTCAAAAAATGGCCTGCTCACTACCATTGCCTGGGGATTGAACGGCAAGGTTGAATATGTACTGGAAGGGTCGATTTTTGTGGCCGGCTCGGTAGTGCAGTGGATGCGTGATGGAATGCGTATGCTGGGGCGTGCCAGTGATAGCGAAGAGTATGCGATCCGGGCACAAACCAATGACGGCGTTTATATGGTGCCGGCATTTGTTGGATTGGGCGCACCTCATTGGCGCAGCGATGTGCGTGGCGCCATCTTTGGCTTAACACGTGGGACCTCCAAGGAGCAATTCATACGTGCCGGGCTGGAATCCATGGCGTATCAGACCCGCGACGTACTGGATGCCATGTTGAGTGACTCAGCCTTATCCCTGAAAGAGTTGCGTGTGGACGGTGGGGCGATCAATAACAACTTCCTCGGTCAGTTTCAAAGTGACATTCTCGATGTGGATGTTATTCGCCCCAAAATTTCGGAAACAACAGCATTGGGCGCAGCTTATTTGGCAGGGCTCGCGGTTGGATTCTGGAAGGATCAGGCTGAAATCCAGCGCCTATGGGTTGAAGACAAAGTATTCAAACCTGAAATGGATGGAAAAACCCGTGATGCGCTTTATGGCGGGTGGAAACGCGCGGTGGAGGCAACCAAGGCTTTTACGGTTGAACCGTCATGAGGCTTATGCAAGTTAGCAGCATGACAACGACACCCCTTGAAGCAGATATTCGCATGATAAAAAGTAGCGTAGCGTACTACGCAAGGTAGCTTGTAGAGACAAGTGTGCAGGATGATTCAGGCTGGCCGTCAGGTCAGCCTCTTTTATTTACCGCATTTTTAATGCTACAAGTCATTGCATTTGAAGAAAAAATGGGTAAAATACTGCACCACTTGAGAAGGCGGCATTAGTTCGCTACTCAATATTTGCTATTTCAGAAATTCGCTATTCCGTAAAGCAGGACCATAGCTCAGTTGGTTAGAGCGCCACGTTGACATCGTGGAGGTCAGCGGTTCAAATCCGCTTGGTCCTACCAGTTTCACGATTTTTGGAAGCAGCACTGCTGGCCGTTTTTATTTATCGGTTCATCTCATGCAGCTTGCCGTTATGCTATTTGGGTTTTGAGCAACTAGCTCTCATTGGCTGGTTAAGCAGTAGTAGATAATACTAGTAGCAGTAGATATAAGTAGTAGCTAACACTAGTAATAGCAGATAACAGAAATTACAGGACCATAGCTCAGTTGGTTAGAGCGCCACGTTGACATCGTGGAGGTCAGCGGTTCAAATCCGCTTGGTCCTACCATATTTCAAGGGTACGAGCTTACACGCTTGGCCTCTAAAAAAGCCTCGCCGCCCAAGGGTGCGAGGCTTTTTTCATATAAGGTTTTTTCATATAAGGTATGTGGCCAGAACATATGTTCATGCCTTGCTTAAGAGCCTCTTTCAGAGCGTCCTCCGTGAATAGGGGGATGGGCCCGCTGATTGGGTGCGTATCAAGGTTGCACTTCTGAGCTTCACCTTTCCCTTTGCCCCCATATTCATTACATTCCTGCCGTTCGATTTAATCGAATTCACTGGCCTCAATAAAAATCTGGCACAGTTGCTCGATGGTGGACTGATCTTCCTTGCTAAATCTGTTTGGAACAGGACTATCAATATCCAATACCCCCCAAACGTCACCTTCGATGATTATGGGGATAACCAATTCAGAACGTGAGGCCGCATCACAGGCGATATGGCCGGGGAAGGCATGTACATCGTCTACACGTTGTGTCTGACGGGAAGTAGCTGCTGCACCACATACTCCCTTTTCAAAGGAAATCGGGTTACATGCAGGCTTACCCTGGAAGGGCCCCAGCGTAAGCCAACTGGGGGATGTTTGTAGATAAAATCCCACCCAATTCAGTTGCTCCACACTTTGCTGAATAAAAGCGACTGTTTGTGCCGCATTGGTTAGCCAATCCGTAGTATCAAGCAAGGACTTCAATTGCTGTTGAAGCATGTCATTGGACATAGGGTTCTCTCTTTGCAGGGGCCTCTTTTCAGGAGCCTCTCGTTTAAAGGAGGCTCGACGCATATAGTCATGCGTGCAAGCCTCTTGTCTCTTGTTTCCAACTTCTTTTGTGACAGGCTTCCAGCTCCAGGTGGTTATTTCCAGCCCGGGATAGCGCCACCATGGAATAATTGCTGGGCACGTTCTGCTACAGCATCGGTTTGGAAAGCTTCAACCAAATGATGGATTTTCTCTTCGTTCTGATCGCCCTGACGTACTACAAACAAATTGACATAAGGTGAATCTGCGCCTTCACGAATCAGGGCATCGTCAAGAGTAAGCCCTGCCGGCTGGGCATAGGTATTGGTGATAAAGGCAAGATCAACATCACTCAGCGCGCGTGGAAGTTGGGCAGCATCCAGTTCATCAAAATGGAAGTTGTGCGGGTTATCCGTAATATCACTCAGTGAGGCGGTTGGGCTGTCAGGATCACTGAGCTTGATCAGGCCAGCTTTTGCTAGAATCAGCAACGAGCGGGCTTCGTTGGAGGGATCATTTGGAACCCCGATGGTAGCGCCATCCGGCAGTTGGCTCATGGATTTATAGCGACTGGAAAATCCACCGATGGGGTAAATAAAGGTTTTACCTACGGGGACAAAATGATAGCCGCGTGATTGCTCCATGGCCTTCAGATAGGGCAGGTGTTGATAGGCGTTGCTATCGATACTGCCGTCGGCCAGTGCAGAGTTGGGTGACACATAATCATTGAACTGAATGATTTTTACATTCAGGTGATAACGCTGCATGGCGACCTGCTTTGCGACTTCCATGAGCTGTTCTTCAGGGCCGGCCATCACGCCCACGCTAACCGTGTTGGGGTCTTCCCTGTGACTGCTGCAAGCACTCAGCAGGCTTCCTGCCACTAGCATACCTGCGCCCAGCAAGAGTGCCTTTTTTCTATTTTTCATGTGCGATTCCCTGTTCCAAAAATGTGCGTGTTACCACAATCATCCCATCTCTCTTTACATGAAGAAGAGATATTAGTGACGTGTTCTTTTCACCAGATAATCACCCAATGATTGAATGATCTGCACCAATACCACCGTAATCACGACGGTGATAACCATAATCGTCGTATCATACCGATTGTAGCCGTAGTTGATACCAATTGCGCCGAGTCCACCTGCGCCTACAGCGCCCGCCATTGCGGAATAGCTGATAAGTGTGATCAGGGTAATGGTGGTCGAGGTAATAATGCCACTTTTGGCTTCCGGCAGAAGTACCTTTCCAATAATCTGCATGGGGGTGGCGCCCATGGATTGCGCTGTCTCTATCAATCCGGGGGAAACCTCATTCAGAGCACCCTCAATCAGGCGGGCGACGAACGGAATGGCTGCCACTGTTAAGGGGACAATAGCCGCCCCTAAACCGATGGATGTTCCCATGATCAGTCGGGTGAAGGGGACAATAGCCAGCATTAAAATGATGAACGGGATGGATCGGCCAATGTTGACGATTAATCCCAGTACACGATGAAGAATGGGTTTGGCAAGAAAACGGTCTGGATGCGTTACGTAGAGGGCGACGCCCAGCAAAATGCCTACCCCAATGGAAATGATGCCGCTCAAGGCCACCATGATGATGGTGTCCAGGGTGGCTTGCCATAGGTTCTGGATCATCCAGCTATTCAGTTCAGAGAACATGACCAAGAACCTCCACATGCATGTTACGTTCTTTCAATTGAGTAATCACCTTATCGGTTTTGGATGAATCACCCATCAGCTCTGCAATCATCAGGCCCAGCGTGTGGGTCTGAATTGATTCGACGCGCGCTTCAATGATGCTGATATCCAGATCGTGTTCACGTGCCAATTGTGATATCAGTGGTGCAGTGACGTTGTCACTCGAGAACGTCAGACGAACGACCGGGTGAGCTGCCCTTGTGGAGGCCGTGTGATCAGAGGCAGACAGCTGATCGGACGGGAGCAGGCGTGCGGATAAAGAGGCTGGAATAGCGAGCTCAAGTTGATCCGAAATAAAATGCCGCCCGGCCGGGGTTTCCGGATGGGTAAAAAATGCGCCAATGGGTGCTGTTTCAACCAATTCTCCACCCTCGATCAGGGACACCTGGTCACAAATGGCCTTCACGACGTCCATCTCGTGGGTGATTAGTAGGATAGTCAGGCCCAGCTGTTGGTTGATCTCTTTCAGCAGCTCCAGAATGGAGCGTGTCGTATGAGGGTCAAGCGCAGAGGTCGCTTCATCACACAGCAGCACTTTTGGCTCACTGGCCAGTGCGCGCGCAATGGCTACACGTTGCTTTTGCCCGCCCGAGAGTTGGCTGGGGTAACGTTCACCCATTCCGCTCAATCCTGTAAGTGTCAACAGAGCATCTACGCGGTTTCGTATACTGTTTTTGTCACGCTTCATCAGCTCCAGTGGCAGCGCAATATTGGCCGCAACGGTACGGGATTCAAGCAGATTGAAGTGTTGAAAAATCATTCCAATACCGTGGCGCGCCTTACGCAGTCCTGATGCATCCAATTGCGTGAGGTCTGTTCCATCTATTGTTACCTTGCCCGAGGTTGGGCGTTCAAGCAGATTGACGCAGCGGATGAGTGTGCTTTTACCTGCACCGGAAAGCCCAATAACGCCGCTGATGCTGCCTTTGGCGACATGCAAATTGACATCCTTCAGTGCTTCTACGCTGGAGGCGCCTTGACCATAAACTTTGGTGATGTGTTCTAGGGTAATCATTGATAAGCAAACATTTGGTTGTCTCGTGCCAATTTGGCTTGATGGCTAACGTTTTGTCGCCAATATCGTGACAAGTGTGGGGCAGTATATTTTGCCAGGTTGGAAAGACGCCGATCGGATATCGAGCAAATTACGTCACTCATCACGATGGAAGTTACCATGCTTTGAACTCTATAAAATTTCTATAGGGCAGGTTCAGATAATCATGGTCGACGAAAGAGCACGGGCAGGAGAAAAAACGGGGAAGTCCTTTGATCGAAAGAGGCAGTCTACAACGAATGATGTGTTGAGACATATTCTATTTAGCCGTGTTTTTTATGGCGCCCGCAAGCTGAATCAAATCAGCGCCTTCAGCAATTTGAAGAGATTCTAAGAGTCCCTCTGATAAGCGTCAATTAACTCAGGCTAAATTTTTTCTATTGACCTTATAACCATAACGTCTATAGAGGATAGGGTAAGACAGTAGCATTTTATGTCGAAGGGGGGCCTTGCAAGAGAGTTTTCTGTTTTTAATATTCGAAAAATGGGGGATAGGTGCCCGGCCAGCGGAGATTGTTTACTGTCTTTTTCTTAGTGCCAGGCATCCATGCCAAGCAATGCCCGGATTGGAAATTCCGCAATGACGTGCAGCTTTGTTAGTATGTCCTTTTTCCAGCCCCTTGCCATACACCTTCACGGACATGACACATCCATTGTCATGGATCGTTTATTTTCCGACTACCTCTTGTCGGTGGTCTGAGTATCATCCACCAATAGCATGAGATAACAGGGAACAGGGGCGATAGAGGGTGCAGGGCTTTAGAAAGCCAGTCTATAGGTAGTCAGCAGGGGCTATAGATAGGCAGTAGAGCCTGCAGATAGTACGAGTTTATGATGACACAAGGTTACAGGTCATAAGAGACTATCGACAATAGAATCTATGCAGCATTAGGCGAACCAATCGTCAGGAGCACACCATGTTTACAGGTATTGTTCAGGGCACTGCAGAAGTCATTGCCATTAATCACGATGTACAGTTTTCACACTTGACCGTGCTGTTGCCCGAAGGGTTGGAAGCAGGTCTTGAAACAGGTGCTTCCGTAGCACATAACGGTTGCTGCCTCACGGTGACCGCGTTCAACGGGCGACAGGCCGAGTTCGACATCATTGCGCAAACCCTGGCGATGACCAATCTCGGTGCTCTGGTCGTAGGGGATCATGTCAATATCGAGCGAGCTGCCCGTTTTGGTGATGAAATTGGTGGTCATCTGATGTCTGGGCATATTTCCGGGCAAGCGGTCATTGAAGAGATCAACGATGCTGAAAACAATCGACGCTTATGGTTCAGGTTACCGCCCGAGCTGGTTCCTTTTGTGATGGATAAGGGGTTTATCGGCGTTGAAGGGGCTAGCCTGACGGTCAGTGGTTTGCGCGAAGGTGGTTTTAGTGTTGACCTGATCCCCGAGACATTGTCACGAACAATCATCGGAAAACGACGGATTGGTGACAGCGTCAATATTGAAATTGACCCTCAAACTCAGGCGATCGTAACTACGGTCGAACGAATTTTGGCGAGTAAAGGTTAAGTCGCGGAATAATTTGGATTAAAATAGGAAAATTATCCGTTCAACCCTTTTTTCAAACATCACGCACACGCATGCTTCGTTCATTCGAGGCATAACAACTCCACCAATGATGGGTGGGTGGTAGCAGGAGACTCCGTTGGAAAACTCAAAAAGCGTCTATGGCGATTATATAAAATCGGTCATTCGTACTGTTCGTGACTGGCCGGAGCCAGGCGTTAACTTCCGTGACATTACCCCGGTACTGCAAAACAGTTCGGCATTTCGCAAACTGATCGATAGTTTTGTTCACCGCTATCAGGATCTTCAAATCGACGCCATCGCAGCGATAGATGCGCGCGGTTTTATTATTGGTGCGCCACTGGCCTATGAGCTGGGATGCAGCTTTGTACCGGTGCGTAAAAAAGGCAAGCTGCCCTTCAAGACCATCAGTGAGACCTATAGCCTTGAATATGGGAAATCGACGGTGGAGCTGCATTCTGACGCCTTCAAGCCGGATGATCGCATTTTGCTGATGGATGACCTGATTGCAACCGGCGGTACCATGTTGGCTGCTGCCAAACTGATCGAGCGTACTGGAGGTGTGGTGGTTGAAACGGCCGGTATTATTGATCTGCCCGAACTGGGGGGCTCCAAGCGTATCCGTGAGGAGGGCCTGAGCGTCTTCACCGTATGTAGTTTCACCGAGTCGGAGTAAAAGTCCATGGCTTCCAGTAACCGCTACCATCGTTATTTTACCGTCTCGTGGGACCGTCTACATCGCGATGTCCGTGAGCTTTGCGAGCCTCTGCTTGATCACGATTTCAAGGGGATCATTGCTGTCACTCGTGGGGGACTCATACCTGCAGGGCTATTCGCCCGTGAGCTGGACATTCGTTTGGTCGATACCATTTCAGTAAAAAGCTACGATAAAATGGAACAGCAGGAAGGTGTACAAGTGCTCAAGGGTATTGACCACGACGGCGAAGGCTGGTTGTTGGTAGATGACCTTGTGGACACCGGTAAAACTGCCAAGGCCGTTCGCGAGATGCTACCCAAAGCCTTGTTCGTAACGGTTTATGCCAAGCCGGAAGGGCGCTCTCTGGTTGATCGTTTTCACTCGGAAGTAGAGCAGGATACCTGGATTCAGTTTCCATGGGATACCGCCATGGCCTATATCGAACCGCTGGCTGAGCGATACAGGGATGATGAACGCGGTTAGCAATACTGCTGTGATAGGTGAGATCAGAAGCCATTCAAGGGGTGGGGTAGAAGCCTTCGGGAAAAAAGCGGCGGCTGTTTGCGCGTTAGAGGCTATTGCCTTGCCAGTGATCACGTTACTTTCGTCAGGAGAACTCCATGGCCCTTGAGCATGCCGGTGATTGGCAACCTGTGCTGGGTGGTGAATTCAATGCCCCTTATATGCAGGCCCTTAAAGGCTTCCTCCAGCAACGCAAGGCGGCACACAAGGTCATTTATCCACATTCCCATGACTGGTTTCGAGCCTTCGAACTGACGCCGCTTAGCCAGGTCAAGGTAGTAATGCTCGGGCAGGACCCTTACCACGGTCCCGGGCAAGCGCACGGGCTTTGCTTCTCTGTGCGTCCCGAGGTGGCTATCCCACCTTCACTTGGTAATATCTACAAAGAGTTACTGGCTGATGAGGTGGGGTTCGAACGGGTAAATCACGGCTTTCTTGAAAGCTGGGCCAGGCAGGGTGTCATGATGCTGAACAGCGTTCTTACGGTTGAGCAGGGGAACGCAGGCTCACATCGTAACAAGGGGTGGGAAACATTCACCGATAAAGCTGTCGAGTTGATCAATACCCATTGTGAACATGTTGTTTTCCTGTTGTGGGGAAGCTACGCGCAGAAAAAGGCCGATTTTGTTGATCGTGAGCGGCATCTGGTTTTGCATTCACCGCATCCTTCGCCTCTGTCGGCGCACCGGGGTTTTTTTGGTAATCACCATTTTTCCCGCGCGAACGCTTTCCTTGAACAACACGGTATTACACCCATCGATTGGCGCCTTCCCGCCAATGTGAATGAAGAATAACGCACGTCAAAAAATACATGCATAAAGATTGCTGGCGCTCATAAGCCACGGCCTCGGGGCGCTGGCATACCCTAAAGTAAAGAATTATTTTGGAACATTACCATGAACGTACATGAGATCCAGCACCCTCTGGTTAAACACAAACTCGGTTTGATGCGCGCTGAAGGTATCAGCACCAAGCAGTTTCGTGAACTTGCCAGTGAGGTTGCCGAATTGCTGACCTATGAGGCGACCCAATATATGGAGCTGGAGCCTCGCATGATTAAGGGATGGTCAGGCGAGTCATTCGAAGTCGAGAAGATCAAGGGAAAAAAGGTAACCATCGTGCCTATCCTGCGTGCTGGACTCGGCATGATGGATGGTGTGACCAATCTTATCCCCAGTGCCCGTATCAGTGTCGTGGGCCTTTATCGCAACGAAGATACCCTGGAACCCGTTCCCTATTTTGAGAAATTTGTTTCCGACCTGAACGAACGTACCGCCCTCGTAATTGATCCCATGCTGGCTACAGGGGGATCGATGGTTGCAACCCTTGATATGCTAAAGGCGCGGCATTGCCAATCCATTAAAGTGATTGTACTGGTGGCCGCACCGGAAGGCATCAAGCGAGTGCAGGAAGCACACCCTGATGTCGAGATCTATACTGCTTCCGTTGACGAAAAGCTGGATGAAAACGGTTATATCGTCCCGGGGCTGGGAGATGCGGGTGATAAAATCTTTGGTACCCGTTAATCCCCCCCACCCTCAGGTTGCCGCTCTTGTTCTCTGCGGGGGGGAAGGGCGGCGAATGGGAGCGGGTGAAAAAGGCTTGCAGCCGTTGGGTAGCAAGCCTTTAGTGACCCATGTTATCAATCGGTTGGCACCGCAGGTGGCGGTGCTTTCACTTTGCTGTAACCGGGCTATCGAGCAGTACCGTAGTGTGTTTGAGGGGCCTATTATAGGTGATGCACCTGCCCTTGAAGGGACTGGCCCCCTGGCTGGCATGATCGCCGGATTGGCTTTTTATCGGGCGTTTGATCAAGTGAAATTCGGTAACGGAGCGCACGCTTTAGCTATCGGTACTCAGCCCTGCGGTTTTCGCGTTCATCACTTACCATCGTCGTTGACAATGCCTTCCAAGGTGCAGGTGAGCGCAGGCACCTCATCTATCGAGTGGTTAATGGTGGTACCCTGTGATACCCCATTGATTCCACATGATCTCGTCAGTCGAATGCTCCAGGCGGCAACACCGGAAAATGATATCGTAGTCGCTGCTGATGCTGAGCACATACACTACACCCATGTATTGCTGCGTATACATGTGTTACCGCGTTTCCTTGAATACCGGCAGTCACATCAGTACTCGAAACAACAGCGTTTGAAACATCTTTATGAAATGTTCAGTGTGGGTACCGTTCGGTTTGAACATTCAACTGAATTTGCCAATATCAATACACACGAAGCGTTGAATGCGCTGGAAGCACGCTACTTCACATGATAGGACGCACATGGACCGCCCATTCCCGGTATTATAATTAAAAACGCATGTGTCGCCCTTAACGTATAACAATTAATATTAGTGGGGTTATTGACCTCTCTTTGGGCGTTCAGGCGAAGCTCAAATACTCTTGACACGCCTATATCAAGATCGCACGTTGTGTGGTGGGGCATTCATTAATACGCTTTGCTGAATGAGACAAGGGGACTTCTTTTCATTCAGCAGTCAGCAGTGTGGTCAACATGCGTGCTGATTCAACCCAAATGGTCACTATGTCGCCTATCGGTTATATCAGCCGCTGCGCCAGTCATTACATCAGTAAAGGGAACCGTATGTCATCGGAGATAAGCCGCACCACAGATGCTGCAGGTATCAGGGCTACGGGCGCTATAGGGATGAATAATTTGCCACGAGTATTGGGTGTTGTGGGTTGGAGTGGTGCGGGTAAAACCACCTTGATCGAGGCCTTGTTGCCCCTTTTACAGGCTCGCGGTATTCAGTGCGCTGTCATCAAGCATGCCCACCATGCAGTTGATATCGATTCGCCAGGAAAAGACAGTTATCGCTTTAGAGAGGCGGGCGCCGTGCCTGTACTTCTGGCATCGTCCAAACGTTGGGCAATGATGGTCGAAACACCACAACAACAAGAGCCTGAGCTAAAGACGCTATTAGCCCAGGTCGCTACATTGCAACCGGATCTGGTGCTGGTAGAAGGCTTTAAACATGAGTCCATGCCCAAGTTGGAAGTATATCGTTACAAGAACGGTAAGCCTTTGCTTGCTCCCCATGATGCATCTGTGCATGCGATTGCGACGCCCCAGGCTGAGTTACCTGAATCGGCGTTAATGGAACACACTCGCCTCAAGGACGTTACGCTTCTGGATTTATCAGAGCCTGAAAATGTCGCAGGTTGGATTGAGGACGTTTATCAGCATCCTGAAGGAGAATGGCCGGAACGATGTGTGAACCGACATTCACCCGATGCGAGTGATGAACCATGATGGTGACACGGCTCTCTGTAGAAGAGGCCCAAACTGTATGGCTACGTTGGCTGGCGTCGCGTATCAAGCCCTTTTCTGCTTCTTGTGTCCCCCTTTCAGGTGCGGTGGGAAAAAGACTGGCGGAGGACTTGTGCTCGCCGGGAGATCTTCCTCCACGAAGTGTCTCGGCCATGGATGGTTATGCTTTTGATAGCCGTTCTGTTGTTTCCTCATCACCTCCGTTACAACTTGCCTGCATAGGGCACAGCATGGCAGGGGAGCCGTTCAAGGGGACAGTGGAAATAGGGGAGTGTGTTCAGATTGCTACAGGCGCCGATATCCCGGCGGGATGCGATACGGTGGTAGTAATCGAACGTTGTCGAGTAGAAGGCGATGGTCAGTCGGCTGCCGTTTTCCCCTATATTACTGATTCGAAACAGACAAATGAAAACGCTAGGCACCCGCCGTTTCCCTCTCGCAATGAGGTGGTGGGCGCCAATATTCGCCAACAGGGAGAAGTCATCAAAACAGGTGACCTTTTGTTGAAAGCAGGGCAACGGCTGGATTTTCGCCATGTTGCATTATTGGCGGCATTGGGGGTTGAAGCTGTCTGTGTGAAGCGGCTACCTCGTGTTGCAGTGTTTTCTACCGGCGATGAATTACAAGAGGAGGCGAAAAGTACGCTTCATGATTCGAACCGTCCGATGCTCATTGCCCTGTTAACGGCCTATGGTGCTGAAGTTCACGATGGAGGGACGTTACCGGATGATCAAAAGGCAATTGCTCAGGCTCTTTCCAAAGTATGCGGCGATGTGGACCTGATCATGACCAGTGGTGGTGTCTCTATGGGGCCGCGTGATCATCTGCGTCATGTTTTGGAAGAGCAGCATGGCGTCGCATTATGGAAAATGGCCGTTCGTCCGGGAAAATCGGTGCTCTGTGGTGAGTGGAAGGGTACGCCGTTGCTGGGATTACCCGGTAATCCACTCGCGGCCTTTGCCATGTATTCCCTTTTGGGGATACCCGCGCTGGAGAGCCTGCAGGGGGCTACACAGCGTTATGGTTCTGTCAGGGCAACGCTCACCGAACATGTAAAAGGCCAACGTGGGCGCGTAGACTTGTTGTTGGGGGTGCATAAGTGGAATAATGAAGGAAACCTTAAGGGTGGCTTTGAGGTCAGTCCACTGCCATCCCAACAATCCCATCGGATTGATATGTTGAGCTGCGCTACCTGCTTTATTCTTCTCGATACTGAGCAGGCCGTAGTGGACGCGCACCAGTGGGTTCGCATTGTGATGTTTGATGACCTTTTGGGCTATTCCCTTATGGGCACAACCGCCTTGTATCAGCAGGAATGACGGCATGAATCAACGTTTATCGCATTTGAATGCGCGCGGTGAAGCACACATGGTCGATGTCGGTGACAAATCTGTTACGCATCGGGAAGCTACCGCCAGTGGTGCCATTAGAATGGCTCCGTCCACACTCCGATTGTTGGTAGAGGGCCAGCTCCCCAAAGGGGATGTATTGGCAACGGCGCGTATTGCCGGCATACAGGCAGCCAAAAAAACTTCTGATCTGATCCCGCTTTGTCACCCATTATCGTTGTCATCGGTGAAAATTGACTTTCAGGTTGATGAAACCTTGCCGGGGATCCTGATCAGCGCGACATGCCGTGTCTCCGGTAAAACCGGCGTTGAAATGGAGGCGTTGACAGCTGTTTCTGTTGCCGGGCTAACACTCTACGACATGTGCAAGGCCGTGGATAAATACATGTTGATAGGAGCGATCCAGGTTGAATCAAAGACGGGAGGGAAGTCGGGCGATTGGGTGCGTCCCTCGAATGCCGATGAACTTTACGACGCTTCATTGAATGATACGGCTGAAAATTTCGTGTCTGATGAAGAAAGGCAGGCGACCTATGCTCCGACGTTTTCATCAAGTGATTCAGTAACGACAGCTTCTGACGCTGCAACTGCCGTTTCCACACCGACGGTCACGTTACTGTTCTTCGCGGCACTGCGTGAAAAACTGGGTATTGATCGCCTGATGTTACCGCTGGATACGTCTGTTCGAACTATCAATGACATCAAGCAGGTACTGATGAAGCAGGATGAGCGCTTTCGTTTGTTACAGGAAGATAAAGTACTGTGCGCTGTTAATCAGAAGATGACGCAAATGGATCAGGTATTGTCGAATGGCGATGAAATCGGTTTCTTTCCTCCGGTGACAGGCGGATGAATATCGTCGGTATCCAGTCAGAGCCATTTGACCTTGCTGAATTACGTAGCCAATACGCTGATAATTTTGGTATTGGTGCGGAAGTTCTCTTTGTTGGCAGAGTCCGGGAGTTCAGTGAACGCAGTGGTGTGACGGCATTAACGCTCGAACATTATCCGGGAATGACGGAAAGCGTGCTCGAGACGCTCGCTGAGGAGGCCTGTACCCGCTGGACGCTTGAAGGAGTGGTCATTATCCATCGTGTCGGCTACTTGCAGGCGGGTGATGATATTGTGTTGGTCATGGCTTTTTCGACGCACAGAGCCGTTGCCTTCGAGGCGTGCCAATACCTGATGGATCGGCTCAAAACGGATGTCCCCTTGTGGAAAAAAGAGCACTTCGAGGAAGGGCAGCGCTGGGTAGACGAGCGTCTATCGGATCAGTTGGCCAGTGCACAGTGGAACGAGGGGTAATGTGTTGCTTCCGACGCTCATGATGAAGCAGGAGACTCTATGACAATACAGCATTCACCCGCTCAGCTGGTCGATAACTATGGCCGGCAAATTCGGTACCTTCGTATTTCAGTGACTGATCGATGCGATTTTCGCTGTGTCTACTGCATGAGCGAAGAGATGACATTCCTTCCGCGGACACAGATTCTCTCTCTGGAAGAGTTGGCGTTGTTGGCTGACCGCTTTGTTGCGTTAGGGGTCGAAAAAATACGTATCACTGGGGGAGAACCGTTAGTCCGTCAGGGTATTGATAAGCTGATGCAGGCCCTTGGGGCTCTTAAGCAAAAAGGGCTGAAAGAACTCACTATGACAACCAATGGTTCTCAGCTTCACCGCTATGCGCCGATGCTTAAAGCATGTGGTATGGATCGGCTGAATATTAGTCTGGACTCACTGGATGCCCAGCGCTTCAAGCGCTTGACGCGCACGGGAGATTTAGGCCGTGTACTCCAGGGAATTCAGGCAGCCAAGGCCGCCGGTATCCATGATATCAAGCTGAATGCTGTCATTCTAAAAGGTCGTAACGAAGACGAAGTGTTGGCGTTGGTCGATTTTGCGCGCCGCGAACAATTGGATCTTACCTTTATTGAAGAGATGCCCTTGGGAGATGTATCCGATCATGGTCGTGAAGAGACGTTCTACTCCAGTGATGAAGTGATTGAACAGATTGAATCTGTCTATCCACTGACGGCCAGTAATGCCTCAAGTCTTGGACCTGCGCGTTATTTCAACATGGCAGACTCATCCACGCGGATCGGGTTGATCTCTCCCCATTCCCATAACTTCTGCAGTACATGCAACCGAGTACGTGTTACCGCGGAAGGGCGATTACTACTCTGTTTGGGGAATGAACATTCGGTAGATTTACGCGCTATTATGCGAGAAAGTCCGAATGATGTAGAACGGTTGGATAATGCGTTGATTGACGCCATGCAGATAAAACCGTATCGCCACCATTTTACTACGGACGGCGATGTACAGATTGTCCGTATGATGAACATGACCGGCGGTTAATTCAACGCAGCCATTCAACGCCACCCGCGCGTAGTCCTGTGCAGCATCCTGAGCATTCAGTATACGGATGGCGCATTTAAACGGCGCGCTCACTTACCGCAACGTCATCGCTGAATGTCTTCTTATCAAATCATTATTTGAAACCGTGGACTATTCATAATGAACCGTCATGAATAACAGGGCGTCATGAGTGACTTAAGCTGACATGTCGACCAGATCCAGATAAAGCTGGCTACCTCTGATGCCTTGTGCCTGTAGTTGACGCTTGATTTCATTCAGTAGTGGGGTATGCAGCGCCTTGATGCTATCAGCCTGCAAGGTAGGTAGTGTTTCATCCAACCAGTCTGCAAAGGATGTTTCATCAATGGCAATACCCGGGGGTGGATCGATAATCAGCCGAGAGACACGTGTCCAGCCTTCGGCATCCCCTACCACGGGCACGACCACACGTAACCCCGGGCGATTGGCTTTACGGGGCTCGCGTTGCTGGTCGATCAAACGAGGAGTGAGCGTGAGTGTTTTATGCGCGAGCAGGGCTTCCCCGTTCCACTTGAGCCAATCGCCATCCTTGGGCAGTACTTCTCCGGCTATGCCGAGAGCATGAGCTAGCCCAAGGTGTGCTGTCTGATGTACGGGTGTGCCATGTACGGGCACAAGATAGCCCGGCTTGACCCAGTGATACAGGGTCTTCAATTCTTCTTGTGCGGGGTGGCCTGAGGTGTGCAGTTTTGGATGATCATGTTCATCCATGACAGTGATATTTCTTTGCCTGAATGCTCGGACCAGCCCGGCAATGGGGGCTTCGTTCCCGGGAATGACGCGGGATGAGAAAATAACAGTGTCACCTGCTTCCAATTCCATATCATGCATACGACCATTGGCAATACGCGACAACGCTGCACCAGGCTCGCCCTGACTGCCTGTGGCAATCAGCAGGACTTCTTCCCGGGGTAGATAACCGGCATCACGCAGGGGAACAACGGGGGGCAAGTCTTTCAGGTAGCCACAGCTTTTGGCAATGTGCACCATACGTTCCATGGCACGCCCCGCCAGAATCAGCCGGCGCCCGGTTTTTTTGGCGACGATACCCGCCGCCTTGATACGTGCCACATTACTGGCAAAACAACTGATCACAACGCGGTGGGGGCATTGGCTAACGGCTTCCTGTAGATGTTCCAGTACATTGGCCTCGCTCTCGGAGTGGCCCGGTACCGGCGCATTTGTTGAGTCACCGAGTAATAGATCAATCTTGCCCAACGATCTGAAACGTGGTTCGTTGAAGCCCTCACCAATAAGCGGTGCCGGATCTATTTTCCAGTCACCGGTATGCAGCACGCGGTGCTTCCCAACAGTGATCAGCAGCGCACAGCTCTCCGGAATGGAGTGAGTCACGGGGAGTGTTCGGATGCCAAATGGGCCTTGCTCAAAGGCTTCATCCGGCTGAAAGACGTTGATCTGCTGGGTATCCAGGCCGTGTTGGGCAAACCGGTGCTGAAGCATGGCTGCCACCAGCGGAGAAGCCCAGATAGGACACCCCCAGCGCGGCCACAGCCACACGATAGCACCAATATGGTCTTCATGGCCGTGGGTCACCACCAATGCCGATGGACGAATACTTTCTCGTGCCAGGGCCTCTGCATCAGGAATCTGTATCGGCGAACCGGGCAGTTGTTGGCGGATGCTCATGCCACAGTCGACGGCAATCCAGTCATCCTCGAACCCATACAAAGTCAGGTTCATTCCTATTTCACCACAACCTCCCAAAAAGATGAGGTCCAGAGGGGTTCTGGGGCGAGGGCGAATGGATACCTGATGTCGGCTCATGGCTTGCCTTCTTAACGTCAATAACTGAATCGGTTTTTAGTTACTATACGCAACAACGCTTCCCAGCAACAGGGTGATGATTGATAAAGGTCGCTTGCAGATATGGGTGAGGGACTCTCGTGTCTTCGGAATTGTACAGTATGGCTCTTATGCTGAAGTGGAAAGATCGTCATCGAAGAGGATCAATTGACGGTTATCCTCTGGCGCCATAAGGCGAATCCCTACGCCCATCAGACGCATGGGGCGGGAATGCCGTAACCAGGCCTGATCAAACAGCATTGAATAGTTTTCCATGGTGGGTGCCATTCCGCTGCATTCGAGAGTCGTACTGGTGAAGTCATCAAAGCGGATCTTGACGAAAATCTTGTTGGAAAGCGGGTTGCCATGGCGCTGAATACGTTCATCCAGTTTGAGTACAAGCTCTTCCAAAGGGCCTTGTCTTGCCTGTTCGAGCGTAATGTCATGGTCAAAGGTGTTTTCAACACTGATGGATTTTCGTTCCCGCTCCACTTTTACTTCACGGGTATCTATACCTCTGGCTAACTGGTACAAACGGTGGCCAAACTTGCCGAATCGTTCGATGAGGTCAGGTAATTCACAGGCTTTTAATGCCTCGCCATTGTGTACGTTCATCTGTTTCAGGCGTTGGGCGGTAGCAGGTCCTACGCCCGGCAGTTTTTCGATCTTGAGTTCGGCGATGAAAGATTCGGCATCCTGGGGGGGGATAACAAACAGGCCATCCGGCTTTTCCCAGTCACTGGCGATCTTTGCCAGAAATTTGTTGGGGGCAACGCCTACAGAAATGGTAATGCCTGTCTGCCGATAGACTTCCTCTTTCAGCCATTGCGCCATCCAGGTACCACTTCCCTGAAAATGCGTGGCTTCTGTGATATCCAGATAGGCTTCGTCCAGTGAAAGTGGCTCGATCAATGGAGTGAGCTGTTGGAAGATGCGCATGATATCAGCCGATACACTACGATAACGCTCGAAATCGGGGCGTATCAGATGCAGGTGGGGACATAGTCGTAGCGCATGCGCACTGGACATTGCCGAGTGTATACCGAACTTTCTGGCCGGGTAGTTGCACGTGGCTATAACGCCCCGTTGTTCAGGGCGCCCACCTACTGCGATAGGAATATGCCTCAGTGAAGGCTGATCTCGCATTTCTACCGCAGCGTAAAAACAGTCACAGTCAGCGTGCATGATTTTTTGCATGACATTATCATGCCTTTTTGGTGGATGCATGTCCAGTATATGGTGTGTATTATTACCCCGTACTAATGCCAGAAAAGTGGGAAAGATCAAATGCTCTGAGGTGTTGAGAGCGTGCTTTTATTCGATAATGCTTGAAATGCATGAATAAACGAGCGCATTCCCATCGCTGCCTGTGACGAAATTAGGTATTCTTGGGCCTGAATAACGTATCCGGTATTACCATGATCAGGTTCTATCCGAAATGACAGTCCGTAAGTAAGACAGGTACTTTGGTGGACTGTATGCTCGCTTGTTATGAACGTGCGGCTGTTATGAACGTAAGGTAATTGCGAACGTGTGACGGCAGTATTCACAAGGTTTCCGAATGCCACACAGGCCATCGACTGGCCGTTAAAGGTGGGCTGGGCGGTGAATGTCAGGATACGTTATAAGTAGAGAGATTGAACGAGGAAAGGCAGTCAATGTCAGGTTTGAAGGAATATAAACAGCTGGAAATTCGTGCTCGTGAGTTAGAAGAGACGATAGCACAACTTTCACAGGATGAACGCCTCAAGAAAGAAATGGCGTTCTCTTCTCATTTGCGAGCGCTAATGGAAGAGTTTGATAAGTCTACCGACGACGTTTTGGCATTATTCGAGGTGCCCGATACGGTTGCAACTGAGACCTCAGCAGCCACTTCCGATGAGGAAAAAAGCACCTCCAGACAACGCAAGAAGCGTAAGCTCAAAACCTACAAAAATCCCCATACGGGTGAAGTTATTGAAACGCGTGGCGGTAATCACACGGTGTTGAAGGCGTGGAAAAAAGAGTATGGCAACGAGACGGTTGAAACATGGTTGCAGTAATGACTGACAGCTATCCTGCGCGTTGAACTCTCTCTGCCCCCTGTTTTCTGGAGGAGTAATGAATATATCTGCTGTCTCATCAGGTAAGGTCTCATTGACGCCACTCCAGCAGGGGGTGATTGCGATTGCCCATCAGGCCAGTCGAGCGATCATGGCTGTCTATGAAGAGTCTGATACCCCTTTGGAGGTCATGAGCAAAGCCGATGATTCACCACTCACACGTGCGGATATTGCCGCACACAAGGTGATCACCGAAGGATTGGCACAATTGACACCTGCATGGCCAGTGTTGTCGGAAGAAAGCTCAAAAGCATCCATTTTACACCGTCGCGAGTGGGAAACCTTCTGGTTGGTTGACCCCCTGGATGGCACACGTGATTTCATCCGCCATAATGGTGAATTCAGCGTTAATATCGCGCTTGTGGAGCAGGGCGTTGTTACGTTGGCGGTGATTGAAGCGCCTGCCCGAAACGAAGGCTATGTGGCTGGCAAGGGTGGGGCTGCCTATGCCTACCGAATGTCAGAGCATCCTCCCTTTTATCAGGATTTACATATTATTCAGGTGTCTGATTGGCAACCTGATGAGGCACTGGTTCTTTTCGGAAGCCGTTCACATGGCAGAAACCGCCCCGCTGACTGGTATGCGTCGCTTCCGCCCCATGAACAGCGCCTGATGGGAAGCTCTCTCAAGTTTTGTGAGATTGCCAAAGGGCAGGCACATCTTTATGTCCGACAAGGCGCCACCAGTGAATGGGATACAGCGGCAGGCCAGTTGGTGCTCGAATGTGCCGGTGGTGTCGTGGTATCGCTGACTGCGCAGGGAGTGGGGCAACCCCTCCGTTATAATCAGCGGGATACCTTGATCAACCCCGGCTTTTTGGCATGTGCGCGCAGTGTACTTCCCACGGTTCAAGAGGCCATGGTCCAACATGCCTTGGTTTAATATGTCATGGTTTAACATGCCTGAAAAAACGCTGCGCTCCAGAGTGTCTATCGGGTTTATCGCCTTCGCATTTGCCTATTGACTTGCTCACGCTTTTTGCCTTTCTTATAACAGGCTGTCTATCTTGCAGCCGGAAAGGCTTTTCCGCCACATTGGTCACTGTTCTACAGCATCCATTTTTTGACTCCCAGCCCTTGAGGGTGGCATGCATAGCCCGCAGACATAGTTATGCTGTGGTGAATTGGCATGATCGATGAATAGCTGCCCACACTTTTTGCAACTTGATGTTTGCAGTAGTTGCCCCTCCAGGTAGCGCAATAGTATCCATGCCCGTGTGATGGAGAGCAGAGGATGCTTGTGGTTTACCCCCTGTTTTCTAAACCCCTGTTGCCAGTCCAGATAGAAGCGATAGCTTTTGATCAGCAAAACCGCGGGTTTGAGTGAAAGCTCTGCTTCCAGTTTGCGGTAGATGGCATGAAACAGAGACGAGTGAATATTGGGACGCCACCGCAGGAACCAATCCTCGGCATAGGGGATGGCTCCCTTGGGTAATGATTCACCGGTCTTCTCCCGATATAACCGCGCAAGGCGCCCGTAGGGGATATCCAGACTATGTTGCATAACAACAGGGCGAGCACCCAATTCGATCATTTCCATGGCGAGAGAGTGCTGGTACATCTGTTGTATTAACGGTGATGACTTCATTTCTTTGTATGACGTGATGATCGCTTGCTCTTTGGACGAACCGGGTTAATCAGGTGTAGGGCGCGTTGTGCCTTGATAATGTCATCAAACGGGGCAGGCCGTTGGTGCCATTCCAGTAGCTCGCTCCTGTTCAATGCAAAGGTACATAAAAGCTGGCTGACGTGAGAGAGTTCGATAATGTGAGGAATGGGCATCTCCAGTAGAAGCTGTGCAATCTCCTTTTCAATACCCAGTTGTAAAATCCCAAGGGTGAAATCGTGCCGCAATAGCTCCCTGGCCAGCATCAGGTAGGCCATATTGTGGTCATGAATATGTTCTTTCAAAGAAGTATTTAGTGTTGAGGTTGGCATGATGTCATCGATAAGTCAGAAACCGTGAGCAAGGATCAAGTATTTGGTAACTAACATAATCGGATAATACGGCGGGAATTGAAGTTTTCAGTAAGATTCGGTTAAGCCTGATTTAAATTCTTTTCTGCAAGTCAGTGAGTGAAATCCCCCTGTAGTGCCCGTGGCTGAACGCTACAGCCCTGTTTGCGGCCTCTGTTGAAACAGGTTTTATGTTCTTCAAAAACATATCCAATCAATGTGTTTTTGTTTGCTCAGGTTAAGCCTTCAATTGGGAAAATATGCTTGATGATCTTCTATCCCGCATACTCTGGTTGAGTACACTACCCCGTCCCTGATTTCAATGTCTTCTTTTGATACTTCCCTTCAGGATAGAAATACCGTCATGCAGAAGCGATGCTTGCGCGGGTTTTAAGCGTCATGATCGGTGTTGGCCATGAGTATTTCACTCTTGGCCAGACGTTTATGAAGCCCGTATACGAGGACACCTCCCAATACGAGAAGGCAGGCTGAACATACTAGCGCTATTCGGTATTTGTTGTCGGTGGCCGTGGGTATCCAGTGATTGATCTGAGCCAGAAGCGCACTGGAGAAGAACAGGTAGAAGGTGCTGATGATGGCGTTCGCCTGACTGAATATCGGTGAGATTTTTCCCATATGTTGATTGGGGATCGTGTTTTGAAGTTCTGGCCCCAGTGATGTCAGCACCAAAGTAAACACTGCACCCATGAGCATCATGTAGAGATACACATCGACGGCATTGGAGAGTGCGAACGCCAGTTTGATACCTCCCAACACGATCAATGAGCCGACAAAAACGCGTAAACTTCCCCAACGATGCAGTATTCGCGTATTTACCAGCATTATGAGCACACCGCCCAATGGAAAACAGAAGGAGAGTTCTCCGTAGGCTTCTGGTGACAGGTGCAATGTGGTGAGGGGAAATTGTGAAATCAAGGGGCTATCTACCCCCTGTGAGATTGCGTAGCAAAGAGAGCCCAGGAAAATAACGCGTAGGGAGGGATGGTGAAAAATAAAAAGTAGGGCGAATTCCATTTCTTTCCACATGGACTGCCGCTTATCGCTTGCCTTGTGTTCCACTGTCAGTTGACCGGTGTTGGCAATACACAAAAACGACAGTACAAAGCTGATCATGTTCACCATGACGGCATAACGGATACCGAACAGCCCATACATGACAGGCCCCAGAAACGAGGTGATCAACGCGACGCCTTGACTGGAAAAGGTTGAAAGGCTAGCGGCTTGTATGCGCTTTTCCCTTGGTGTGACTTGCTGCATGACGATGGCGCGTGCGGGCGTAAAGAAAAGGGAAAAAAGCTCGCCGATTGTCATCAGGGTGATGACTACGCAAAGGCTTGTCCATGGAGATGCCCACTTTTCGCCCAGAGCAAAAAACAGTAGCAGATAAAGACATGCTCGAGCGCCGTCTGCACCCAGCATACATTTCTTTGGGGAATGATGGTCAACCCAGGTGCCAATAGAGGTCGATAAAAGAATGGATGGAATTCTGGGGATACCGAGGATCAAGCCCACCGCCAGAGGTAAATCGGGCGAACCGTGAAACAACGTGACAGTGACCCACACCGAGATAGCCGAGATCATCGAAAACTCACCCAATGTGGAGAGTACTTGTCCAATCCATAACCAGGTGAATGGTTTATTGATATACAGTGCCGAAAGCGCCATGGAACCTGCCCTGTTTTTGCATGCTTATTATTATCGAATTGAGTATAACCGGTACCCGCACGGCTGTCTGATCTGAGGTTTATTCAATGGCTGCTTTAACCGCGAGGTTTCTTCGACAGGACGCCGCCGCTTTTTCAAGGGTGGATGAGCAGCGTGCGAAAGAGAGAGGGAGGATAACCAGAGATATGGAGTGGCATGCCTGCCATTCAAAAAAGCGACCATTTTCGTATGGCTAACAGAACATCGTCGCGGTATGGTGGAGAATTATTATTTGCTGTTCGAGAGGCTCTTTTCTTGTCATTGAGTAAGAATACAACCACGTCGGATGCCTGTGCGTCGGATACTTCATTTGTAACGGCGGAATCACCTGTTTCCTCGCACCCCGCGCTGGTGCCGAAACCGTTTCTCTTTGTCCGACATGGTGAAACCTTTCACAACCGTGCCCGTATTATCGCAGGTAGTCAGGATGTTGTTTTAACGTCGAAGGGGAAGCAGCAAGCCATCGATGCGGGAACGTTACTGCGCAATTGGCAAGGGGATATTGTTGTATCAAGCAGTCAGCTTAGAGCACGCCAAACGGCAACGCTGGCGCTCCCCGATCATCGAGTGATGCCGTTGAACGGATTGCGTGAACGTTGTTGGGGCGCTTTGGAACAAGGGCCCATTATTCATCCCATGCCGTATCTGAATCCCCCGAATGATGCTGAACCGTGGGATGAGTTCGTGGCCCGCATAGTTGAAACTCTGAATAGTGTGTTGATGCGATATGATAATCCTGTGGTGTTTGCCCATTCGGGCGTGTTCCGGGCTATTCGCTATTTGACCCTGGGAACACATGAAGGGCCCAGTGCGGTAAACGCACAGCCCATGCAGGTGATTCCACCAGACGATGAGTATTCCCTATGGCAATTGGTGCCATTGGCTCAGTCCGAATAAAGCAATGATATCGGATTAAATACACGATATGCCTTGAAGTTGATGGGGATCATCCCTACATAATGAACAGGACAACGGAAATTTCAGCTCGGGACTGAATATTTTGTTATTGGAATCTCTGAAATTTCCTTGAAGGCGACTGTTTACGCGGTTGCCATACAACAGCCATATTTGGAATAACTCAGGTGTTTTCACCATTAACGTTGTTTTCGCACGTTCGCGAAGCACGTATGAGTGTTCGCAATGTTGGCTTTTTTGCACGATTACCCTGTCATACTGGAGGGCAACATGAGCATCAAGAAATCAGGTTCTGCACACTGGACTGGTACGATCAAGGAAGGCAAAGGAACCGTTTCTACTGAAAGCGGTGCATTGAAACAGAATCCCTATGGTTTCAATACTCGTTTCGAAGGCGCGCCCGGTACCAACCCCGAAGAACTTCTGGGGGCGGCGCATGCGTCATGTTTTTCCATGGCACTTTCACTGATTCTTGGCAACAATGGTTTCACGGCTGACAGTATTGATACCAAGGCCACGGTATCTCTGGATCAGGATGGCGACGGTTTCTCTGTCTCTTCCGTGCATCTGGACACTACGGTTGCTGTTCCCGGGCTGGAACAAGGCAAGTTCGACGAGCTGGTGAATGAAGCCAAGACAGGGTGTCCGGTATCCAAACTGTTCGATACCAACATTACACTGGATGCCAAACTGGCCTGATACTGTGCGCGTAATGTTTTGCCGGCTGCGGTGTTCAGGTAAAACCGAGCCTTGCAGAAGCTGATTTCGTTATTCTCCGCTTATCTGCTGGGTTGAATGCTTCGCCGGCGCAAAATAAAGAGTGTGGTGAATTGTTCACCACACTCTTTTTTATTGTGGGGGATACTGAATAATCGGCTCATATAGGGTGCATTTACCCATGCGTTAGACTGATTCAGGACGTGTCAGTTGTTCACCGATTTTGCTCATCAATACATCTACTTTGTTTAATTGTTCAATACTGACGAACTCATCGGCCTTATGTGCCTGTGCTATATCACCGGGGCCACAGATAACGGCTGCATAACCTCCCTGCTGGAATTGCCCAGCCTCCGTCGCGAAAGCGACAGCCCCCGAGTGTTGGTCTTCCAGTAGAGGTTTGAGAAAACGCACTGCTGGATCGTCTTCCGTCGCATTAAGCCCCGGTACAGAATCGACAGCCAAGTGTGTGGTGATAGAGGCCATCGGAGAAGTTTGCTTTATCTCCTGTTCCAGCGCCTTGGCGTAACGTTCGTATTTCTCGTAGATCGCATGAAAACCGATTTCAGGTAGATCCCTGATCTCCCAATGAAATGTACATTCGCCTGCCATGATATTAACGGCGGTGCCCCCCTGAATGGTGCCCACGTGCAGCGTCGAGTAGGGGACGTTATAGGCAGCATTACAGCAATCCGCTTGCTGCTTCATTTCAAGCATGATGTTTTCAATATGATTGACCAAACGAGCTGCCACATGAATGGCAGATACACCATCGGGTATTTGACTGGAATGGGCTTCCACCCCGCGGACAGTGGTATACAGGTCCGAGATCCCTTTCTGCTGTGTAATCGGTTTCATCATGGTGGGTTCACCAATAATGACGAGCTCAGGATGGATGGCACTGGCATTCATGTGCTCAATCAGGTGGGGGGCGCCTACGCAGCCGACCTCTTCATCATAGGAAAGCGCAACATAGAGAGGGCGTTTGAGATCCAGTGTTCGCCATTCGGGGATATGTGAGAGCGCGGCAGCAATAAAGCCTTTCATGTCACAACTGCCTCGACCATAAAGCTTCCCTTCGCGTTCTTCGAGTGTGAACGGATCGCTATGCCAGGGTTGCCCATCCACGGGCACTACATCGGTATGACCGGAAAGTGCGACACCTCCTTCAACGGCCGGCCCAATGCGAATCAGCAGATTACTTTTATCGCCGGCTGCGTTTTCAATGCGTTCTGCACGAACAGGCTGGCCTTCAGTATCCGAGAGCAGGGCCAATTGTGATTCGATGTACTCGATCAATGAGAGATTACTGTTGCGAGACACAGTATCAAAACTGATCAACTGCGACAGCCACGTGCGGGTTGAGGTTGCGTATTCCTGTTCGCTAAAACTCATGGCATTTCCTGCTAAAGTATGGAATGGATTGGCCGATATAACAGAAGCATTTTCAGGTTGGCGATATAGATAGTGTTTATCAGTACTGTATTTACCAGGACCGTGTTTATCAGGACTGTGTTTATTAGAATAGTGTAGTCAGCAGAGTATAGGTGGGGTCAAGTCCGTGTCATGCCTGCCAGCGACATTTTCAATAAGAAGGTGTCGATATTCTGATTGCCAGGCATATTGTCCAGAGTATTGCTCAGGTAAAATGTCATCTTTCAAATCAAACGGGTAGCGCTGCTTTCATGTTTAACGTTGTTCATGCCAACCATATTGAAGACTTGCGCGACCTCGCGCTGGGTTTGATGGCTCGGTATCCCTTGGCGCCGCTGGAAAAAGAAACTTTTCTGGTGCAGTCCTCCGGAATGGGGCAGTGGTTACAGCTCGCAATTGCTGAACAACAGGGTATTGCAGCATCGCTGGAATTTACTTTGCCGGCGGCCTTTGTTTGGCAGGCATTTCGTTCGGTACTCGGGGATAGCGTACCGGTCGAGTCTCCCTTTGATCGTCGGGCATTGGCATGGCGATTAATGGCGATCCTGCCCGATGTGTTGGATGAACCCGCTTATGTCCCCCTGCGTGATTACCTCTACCGTGAAGTAGACCAGGATGGTGAGCCCTCTGCATACCATTGCTTCCAGTTGGCTGACCGGCTGGCGGCTCTGTATGACCAGTATCTGGTTTACCGGCCTGACTGGATTGATGCCTGGGGTGAAGGCCGTGAACCGGAGGATCTCAAACTAACGGCGGACCAACAATGGCAGCCGCGGTTGTGGCGTGAGATACTGGCGCGCACCGCACCTGAACAACGCCATTTGCACCGCGCGTATCTTCAGCGGGAATTTTTGGATCGCTTGAATGACATGGATGCATTGCCTACTGGGTTTCCACGTCGCCTTTTTGTTTTTGGTATTTCCTCGCTACCCCTCGCATTGATTGAGGCACTCCATGCGCTTAGCCGGCATATGGACGTCATCCTGTTGGTGAATAACCCCTCACGCTTCTATTGGGGCGATATTGTGAGCGAGCGTGAGGCCTTGTGGCGCATTGAGCGGCCCCGCCCACCGTTACCGCAGAAGCAGGCACTGCATGGGCTTGATCCGGTGTCATTACATTTGAGTACTAACCCGTTATTGTCTTCGTGGGGCGCGCAAGGCAGAGATTTCATTCAGGCGCTTTATGGGTTTGAACAGTCACTTCCGTTTGATACCGAAGCCGATATCTTTATCGACCCCGCGAAGAATGAATCAGCAACACTATTGCAGCAGCTTCAACAAGAGGTGCTTGATCTTGTCCATCCTGCGGAGCGCGTGAAAGAGGAGGGGCACAAACGTATTTTGGCAGCTGGTGACGACTCTTTGCGCCTGATTGCGTGTCACTCGGCATTACGTGAAGTTGAAGTGCTGTATGACACCCTGCTGGATGCTTTTGAACGAACACCCGACCTCAAGCCACGCGACATCATTGTTCAGGTGCCGGATATTGACCGCTATACGCCCTTTATAGAGGCCGTGTTTGCGCGTTATGAACCTGCCGATCCGCGCTATATTCCGTTTTCGATTGCGGATCAGAAAGCGAGTCAGGCAAGCCCACTGCTGGCCACTGCGCTCGAATTGCTTGCTGCTCCCGAGCAACGGTTAACGGTCAGTGAAGTGATTGACTGGCTGGATATACCGGCATTTCGGCGACGCTTTGGTCTTTCCGAAAATGATATGACATTGCTGACCCAATGGATCGAACAAAGTGGAATCCGTTGGGGAATTTCAGGCGAACAGCGTGCGCGTTTGGACTTGCCTGCGCTGGAGCTCAACACCTGGCGTTTTGGTCTAAAGCGAATGATGCTTGGCTATGCGATGGGAGACATGCTGCCTTCACCGGATACGAGACTGAGCGATATTGAGCCATTTGACGAAGTTCAGGGGCTGGATGCCGCCCTGATAGGGCATCTGATTGACATGATCGATCAGTTGACAGTTTGGTGCGATACACTGGCGGAACCTTGTGATCCGGCAGCGTGGGAACTACGTATCAATCAACTGTTGGAAGATTTTTTTGATCCACAGGAGGTTGATGAATTCGACGTGCTGACGCGTTTGTCGAATGCTGTTGCAACTTGGCTGGCTTCCTGCGAAAGCGCTGAATTTTCACGCCCACTGCCTTTGGATGTGGTGCGTACAGCGGTGACGGATTATCTGGATGAAGGGGGGCTCTCTCCACGCTTTCTGGCAGGTCGCGTCAATTTCGCCACGCTGATGCCGATGCGTGCGATTCCGTTCCGCCACGTCTACCTGTTGGGGATGAATGATGGCGAATATCCACGTGCCCGTATGGCGCAGGATTTCGACCTGATGGCAGAGCATCCCCGAAGTGGAGACCGTTCTCGTCGTGATGATGATCGTTATTTGATGCTTGAAGCACTGCTGGCGGCCCGTGAACAATTAACCATTAGCTGGATTGGATTTGAGCAACGAAGTAATCAGCCACGCCCTTATTCGATACTGGTCAGTGAATTGCTGGATGCGGTAGCCAAGGGATGGCAGGTGCCGGTGAAACCCGATCGAGCGCCGATGAGCGATCAGCAAAGCAGTACAAAAGGAAGTGATGAAAGTGATGAAAAAGAAGGTGACAAAGTAGAAAATAGTGAAGAAGAAAATCGGAGACGGCTGGATCAGCGGTTGATCCAGTATCACCCTTTACAGCCTTTTTCACGACGCTATTTTTCTGCGGCAGGCGTTTCTTCGGATGGTGAGAGGACACAGGTTTACTCGTGGCCGGCTCTCTATAGCTACGATGAACAGTGGCGGGTCCAGCGAACACTGGCACTTCCTGAGCCCGTACAGGAAACGTTACCAACGACGATTGCGCTGCAATCGCTGGTGACACTCTTACGGCAGCCTGCGGATGTTTGCCTGCAAACACATTTTGGCATTTTCTACACTCAACCGGATGAAGTACTGGAAGAGACCGAGCCCTTTGCGCTAAAAGGAATTGACCGGTATCAGCTAAAACGTGAATTATTGGATGGACTGCTGGCGGGAATTTCCCTCGATGAGAGCAGGCAACATCTGGTCCGTGCGGGAAGGCTTCCTGCCCTTGGTTTTGGCGATGCTGTTATGGATGAACAGCTTAATATCCTAACGACACAATGGGAGCTCTGGGATAACGCCGTACGGTGGCTAACTCCTCTGCCAGAGCGAACGCTGCAATGGCAGTCTGAAGGGCTTCTGGTGGAGGAGCGCCTGGGTGGTAGTTATCAAACCGCTGAAGGGTTGGCGCTTTGGCGGCTGGAAGCAGGTGCCTATGGTGATATCAAATGCGACAAGAGTGGGCGATTGATCAAACCCGGGAAACCACACCGCCTTTTGCGATTGTATTGTGAGCAGTTGTTATGGGCTTCTGCCCAGAATGAGCCTGTGACTGCCCATGCGGTTTTCGAAGACCGCATTTTGCATTTCCCTTTGGTGACACCCGAGGACGCACAATCGCTCATGAATCATTACCTCCGCTTGTGGAAGACAGCATGGCAGGCTCCGTATCCCGCTATCCTTGCCCTGTCGTTAGCGTATGCAGGTATGGTTGGCGCTGAAGAGGAGCAGGCGGATGCAGAACGCTCCGATGTTCGCCCGGCCTTGCGGGCTGCTTATGAAGAAGGTGACTTCTTCAATCCGGCCCTGCGTGATGCCCAACCTGTATTACGCGATTTATGGCCCGATTATACGGCATTGGAAGAAGCAGGCTTCGTTACTGCCAGTGATATTCTCTATGGCGCTTTCTATCAAACGCTACAAGGTATTGCTCAGGGGAAGGTTAGGTAGTTTCTACTGGTTTTATATTTCTACATCATTGTGAAGGATTTTCTTTTGACTCATTCCAAGAGCACCCCGACCTTACCCCAGCGTTTGATTATCGGTATTTCAGGGGCTTCAGGCGTTATTTATGGGGTACGCCTGCTTGAATTACTAAAACCGACAGATATAGAAACGCATGTGGTGATTTCATCATCAGCCAGGTTGACACTCTCGCTTGAGACGGACTACACCCTGAATGATGTCCATGAGTTGGCCGATTACGTTTATCCAAGCAAGGATATCGGTGCCGCGATCTCAAGTGGTTCCTTCAGGACGATGGGAATGATTGTGGCTCCTTGCTCGATTCGCTCCATGTCGGAAATTGCGTCTGGTATGACGACCTCCCTGTTAACACGTGCGGCTGATGTTGTACTGAAAGAACGACGCCGACTGGTGTTGATGTTACGGGAAACCCCCCTGCATTTGGGCCATTTGAAGCACATGACTGAAGTCACCGAAGCGGGGGCCGTTATTGCTCCCCCCGTGCCTGCCTTTTATGCACGACCGACGTCATTGGATGACATGATCAATCATTCATTGGGCCGTGTGCTAGACCTGTTTGATATTGAAGTGAATGCAGTCCGCCGTTGGCGTGAAGCATCCCAGCAGAATGATCGCCCTGAAGATTAAATATCTTCAGTGCTTCACCGTTTTTAGTCTCACGTTATTGGTTATTGAGTACCCTCTATGGATCAGCGACTAGATATTCTTACCTTGCCTCTTCATGGTCGCAGGCTGATTGAAGCCAGTGCCGGTACGGGTAAGACATTCACGATTGCCGCGCTTTATGTCCGATTGATCCTTGGACTGGGTGACGATGCCGCTTTCAATCGGCCCTTGATGCCTAATGAAATACTGGTCGTAACCTTTACCAATGCCGCTACTGAAGAGCTGCGCGAACGTATCCGCATTCGTTTGCGGGAAGCGCGTGATGTCTTATTGGGTTTGTCTTCTCCCGATACGACATTGGCTGACCTATTGGCAGTGCTCCCCTCTGAAAATCATGCAGCCTGTGCCCAGCAGCTCGATAATGCCATCCGAATGATGGACGATGCGGCAATCTTCACTATTCATGGTTTTTGTCAGCGCATGTTGAAACGACATGCGTTTGATAGTGGGGCACGTTTTGATGTAGAGCTGACCAGTGACGGTTCAATGATCTTCGATCAGGCCGTGGAAGACTATTGGCGGCGACATTACTATCCGCTCAAGCCTACCTTGCAGCATTTTGTGGCCGGCCTTTTCCATGATCCGGATGCGCTCGCTGACGCTATTCGTATTCCCTTGCTGGCCGATGTAGAGCAGCGCTTATTAAAGGACGATAGGCTCATTCAGGCGCCGGCGACGGTTGCGGACATTCTTTCACCTTATGAACGCCATCTTGAAGCGATGGCCGTGCTCGCTACCTACATTCGTCAGCAATTGGACATCGACCGGATGCGGGACGCACTGGAAGACCTGCTCCGGCAGGGGGCTTTCAAAGCCAACATGATCAAGGCAGAGAATCTGCAAAGCCGTTTGGAGGACCTGGCGCAATGGCAGGCAGCAGACACTCCGCTCCTCCCACCTGCGCTGGTTGATCTTGACAAGGAAATTTGCCGCTTGGGGAGTGCCTATCTCAAGAAAGCCATGAAGAAGGGGTATGATGGGCCTGAAGGCACGCTCTACGATGCGTTGGATCAGCTGACAGAACAACAGGCAGCATTGCCCGATCCTTCTCCTGAATTGATGGCGCATGCCCTGAAGGTAGTGGAAACGAATATCGAGGCGGTAAAAAAACGTCAGGGTATTCTGGATTTCAATGATCTGCTGATGGTATTGGATGAAGCACTTGAAGGCCCCATGGGGGCGCGTTTAGCGGCGAGCATCCGGCGGGAATTACCGGTGGCCCTGATAGACGAGTTTCAGGATACAGATGCACGGCAATATCGTATTTTCGACCATATCTACCCTAGTGTGTCGCCAGACGCTACTACCGATAGTCGTACTCATGCATCTCCCCACGAATACGCATTATTATTGATTGGTGACCCGAAACAGGCGATTTACGCGTTCCGTAATGCGGATCTTTTCACCTATCTTCTAGCCCGTGGTAGTGTTGAAGGACGCTATAGCCTGAGTAAAAATTTCCGCTCTACACAGGCTGTGGTAAGTGCGGTAAATGCCTTGTTCAGTACTCAGGATAACGCTTTCATTGAAGATGGGCTGAACTTCGTAAAAAATGAGGCCAATGGGCGTGATGATGCGTTACTAATGAACGATACGCCTGCGCCTGCGATCACTTGGTGGTTGCCTGAATCGCCTGAAAGCATGGGAAGTGATGACTATATCCATGTGATGAGTGAGGCGACGCGTGCCGATATTCAGTATCTTCTTGAAGGCGCACGGGCGGGCAACATTGGGTTTGGTCAACATGGGCAAGCTATTACGCCATTGCGAGCCTCTGATATTGCCATTCTGGTACGAACGGGGGCTGAAGCTGTCGCCGTACGTGAAGCGCTGGAGCGGGGAGGCATCAAGAGTGTGTATCTCAGCCAGAAAGCCTCTGTTTTTAATGCCCATGAGGCCTTTTGGATATTGCAGTTGTTAGAAGCCGTGGCTCAACCGCGACAGGATCGCCTGCTGCGCGCGGCACTGTCAACACGACTGTTGAGTGATAGCCTGGATGCCGTGGCTGCACTGGTGAGTAATGAACGCTACTGGGAAACACTGGTCGAGCGATTTGAAGGATATCACCGTGATTGGCAGTATCGGGGAGTCCTTGCCATGTTGCGTCGGGTGATGCAGGACTTCAATGTAGCCTCACGCCTGCTTGCACGTGAAAATGGTGAGCGCAGCCTGACAGATTTACTGCATTTGGGGGAACTTCTACAGTCTGCCAGTCAGGTGCTGGAAGGTGAACAAGCTCTGTTACGCTGGCTGCATCGGGCGATGCAAGGCAGCTTTGATCGTTGGGTTGATCCTGAAAGCCTGATACAGCGGCTTGAAAATGATGAGTCGTTGGTGCGAGTCGTCACCATTCATGGTTCCAAGGGGCTTGAATATCCGGTCGTTTATTTGCCCTTTATCTGTAACTATCGTGAAGTACGCCCAACGACATCTCCCATGGTGATTCGTCATCCTGAGCATGGGCGTGTGGCCTCCTTATCACCCGATAAAGAGCAGCTTGCGATGGCAGATAAAGCTCGACTGGCGGAAGATATCAGGCTTCTTTACGTTGCGTTTACGCGCGCCCGGTATGCGTGTCGAGCCGGCGTAGTCCCCCTTTATAAAGGGCGGAGAAACAGTAAAACACCTGATGATGCAACGACGCTTCACCTTTCAGCGCTCGGATATTTACTGGCGGGAGGGGAGCCCATCAGTGGACATGCCCTTCGTGGATTATTGGCGTCCCTGGATTCACAGCATCAGTTATCGTTCCGTGAAGAGAGCGGTACTGGTGCGGAGCAGATTCAAGTTATCCAAACGCCGCCTGTAAGGGGAGAGACTCCCTACAGCGAGCAGGGCAATGTGGAAAGTGAACGTGTGCCACGATGCTTTACAGGGGCGATTGATCGCAGTTGGTGGATTGCTTCGTACACTACTCTCACTGAAAATGCGCGTCGTCGTGTCAGTGATACCATCGCAGAGCCGTTGGCATCGACGCAAATGGACATGGAGGTGGTGCAGGAAAATACGCCCATACCGCCCCCACCTCCGGGAGATATCAATAATTTTCCACGTGGACCCCATGCCGGTACCTTTTTGCATGGATTGCTTGAGATGGTCGATTTTGGTCGCGTGCAAGAGTCTGCCTATCATGCAGAGCTCTTCCGTTTGATTGAACGGCGACTGACGCGGAGCCGTTTTGATATCCACTGGCTGGATACCCTCTATCGTTGGCTGTTGGATTTTTTGCAGGCCCGGTTCACTGTTCAAGGGCATTCTGCTCATCATGGTGCGGAAGGTCACTCTTCTTCCAACCTATCCATTTCACTGGAAAAGCTGGATCATTGGCGTACTGAGCTGGAATTCTGGCTCTCTATTGCCCCTGCCTATGCTCAGCAGATTGATCAGCTGATTCGTCAATATGAGCCTTTGGGCGTACCGGCTGAGTATCCCGCATTAGCCCCCCGTCACCTCAATGGCATGTTACGTGGGTTCATTGACATGGTGGCGGAAGTGGATGGCCGTTGGTATCTGCTAGACTGGAAATCCAACTATCTGGGCGATGAGCCCCATGCCTATGATCAAGCGCATATGGCACAGGCCATGGTGGCACACCGTTATGATGTCCAGTACGTCATTTATACGCTGGCGCTCCATCGTCTCCTAAGGTTGCGTTTGCCTGATTACGATTATGACCGCGATATGGGCGGTGTTTTCTATATCTTTTTACGCGGTGTTGGTCCCGGGCGTGAAGGGCAAGGCATTTTTCATCGGTTGCCTGAGCGTGAACTCATTGAGTCGCTGGATGCCTTGTTTACGTTGGACACACAGTTGACATTGGGTACAACCTCTACGTCGAATACCTATTCGTCGCTGGCAGCCGGCACTGATACGCCGGAGGGTAATTCCTGATGAGCCGATCAAATTCACGCAATGATATTCAACCGGGGCTTTTCGACGATCTGCCTGTTGAAGATGACCAGCAGGCTGCTTCAGACAGCATCAATAGCGCAACGAATGCAGCACAGTTCACCGACGAAAGCGGCCCGTTCTCTTTCAATGATTGGCTGAAACGCTGGGTAGCGTTGGGCTGGTTGCGCCCGCTGGACTATCACTTTTCGAGCTTTATCGAGTCCGACGATGAGGCGGTGCGTTTAGCCGCGGCCTTGACCAGCCATCAGCTGGGGCGTGGGCATATCTGTCTGGATATCAAACGGTTGCTGGATGAAGGTGCCGTGGTTCTTTCGCTACCTCCTCAGGAGGGGCCTCAACCGGAAGATACCCTTAATGCTCAGCAACTTTTGGCCTCTACGGGGGTCGTTGATGCTGACCAATGGATTGAACGGCTTGCGGCATCGCCTTTCGTTGCTGTGGTTGATCCGACTGATGAAGCGGACACCCAATCGGCGCCACTGGTACTGGATGGCACTCGCCTTTATTTGTACCGATTATGGCGTGCCGAAGGGCAGGTAGCGAACATCCTGCAGCGATGGATTCACACGCCACTGCGCCACGATGCTGAGTTGGCCGAACAGCTCAGGATACTTTTCCCAGAGGCACCGTCGATGCCTCCCGATTGGCAAAAAATTGCATGTGCGTTGGCTGCCCTGCAACGTTTGGCCATTATCTCCGGAGGCCCGGGGACAGGTAAAACCACGACAGTCGTCAAGGTACTGGCCGCCTTGCAGCATCAGGCCCTGTCACGTACAGGTAAACCACTGACCATTCGCCTTGCGGCACCTACCGGAAAGGCGGCTGCACGTTTGGCAGAATCGATCAGTGGGGCCATTGATAAAGCCATTCCGTCTGCGGCGGATAGAGCCTTGATTACACGTGAGTCCTCCACATTGCATCGTTTGCTGGGTTCACGTCCGAATACGCGGCATTTCGTGCATGATGAACACAATCCGCTGCCACTTGATGTACTGGTGATCGACGAAGCTTCCATGATCGATCTTGAGCTGATGCATGCCACCTTATCTGCCTTGCCGCCCTCGGCGCGTCTTATCCTGTTGGGAGACAGGGACCAGCTTGCTTCTGTAGAGGCCGGTGCTGTGTTGGGAGAGTTATGCAGTCACTCGGATGGTTTTACTCTACCGGTCGAAAAGGCACTACATGTGTTGACCACAGAGTCTCTGCCAAATGAAGTGCCGCAATCGCCATTGGCCGATAACGTCGTGACACTTCGCCATAGCTATCGCTTCAATAGTAATAGTGGCATTGGCGCACTGGCGCGTGCTGTTAACGCCGGTGACGCTGGGGCTCTGCGAGCCTGTTGGACACATGGATACAAGGATATTGAGCGTCTGATTCTTCGTAATGAAGAAGATCCAGCGATGATTGATGCTGCCGTAAAGGGATATCAACATTACCTTACGACGTTGTCACAGTGTTCGCCACAAGAGGCCTTGCAACGACTTGGCCATTTTCAGCTGCTATGTGCATTAAGAAAAGGACCCTGGGGTGTTGAAGGGTTGAATAACGCGGTTCAGCGGGCGCTGGCACGCAAGCAACTGATTGATCCAACCTCAGAATGGTATGAAGGGCGCCCTGTGATGGTCAATCGTAATGACCATCAGCTTGGGCTTTACAACGGTGATGTTGGGTTAACAATGAAAGATCCCGACGATCCAACACGCCTGAAAGTCTTCTTTGCTCAGCAATCTGGTGTACGTGGCGTTAGCCCCGGCCGGCTGAGCGCTGTCGAAACGGCATTTGCCATGACCGTGCATAAATCTCAGGGGTCTGAATTCCGCCAGGTCTTGTTGGTCTTGCCGGATGCTCCTGGGCCTATATTAACGCGCGAGCTCCTCTATACTGGGATCACTCGTGCTCGTGAAGCCTGTATCGTGGCAACGGCTTCCCCCGGGTTATTGGAGTATGCCTGTCAGCACCGTATCTGGCGTGATGCGAATTTACGTGAGCGCATTCAACGTCCAACGGCTGAAGTTCAATCGAATACCAGTTTCTAGCGTTTATTCTCTATCGCGGAAAATATAAAAACCTGCTATTTGCTTTGCTCCTGTGAATACTATAGGGCATAAGAGGCAGCACGGTCCCTTTTTTGCTGGGTTATTCAGGTATATCAACGTATGGCACTCTTACGGATAGTATGTAGGGAGTAGGTGGCGAGTGTGCAGGCCAGCACATTACTCGCATCGTAAGTGGTGCCTGCCTGGATAATTCTGGGGTGGATAGATATCAGGGGTGATGGGTACTGGAGGCGGTAATGGACAGTATCAGGGATATATTGATAGAACGGGTATTGTGAGGGGGTAGGGTATCCGGGCGAATATTGTTAACGCGAATGTGGGTAGGGGAGCATTCGCAGAGTCTGGTATCATAAGATCATCGTATCGATCAGGTACATGTGTTGTGTAAAGCACATATACCGCGTACACCGCTCAAACAGACATCCTAACGTACACAGCAAGCAGTGACAGAATGACAATCGAACTGGATAGACGCTTTTCCGTGGCGCCGATGATGGAATGGACGACACGTGATTACCGCGTTTTCGCACGTTGCCTCACCAAACGCGCGCTTCTTTACACCGAAATGGTGACCACAGGGGCATTACTTTATGGCAGCCCCCGTGAACGATTTATCGGTCATGATGAGGTAGAGATGCCGCTGGCCTTGCAGTTGGGTGGGAGTGATCCGGCAGCATTGGCCGAATGCGCGCAAATCGCGGAGGCGTGGGGCTTCAACGAAGTCAACCTGAACGTGGGTTGCCCGAGCGATCGTGTCCAGAACAATCGTATTGGCGCCTGCCTGATGGCTGACCCTGCATTGGTTGCACAGTGCGTTGATCAGATGCAGCAAGCGGTCCATATTCCCATTACTGTGAAATGTCGTATCGGTATTGATGATCAGGACGCAGAGCGTGATCTGGACACCTTTATTGACCGTGTCGCCGATGAAAGCGGGTGTCGAATCTTTATCGTACACGCCAGGAAAGCCTGGTTACAGGGGCTTTCGCCCAAGGAGAACCGGGATGTGCCCCCATTGGACTATGATCGCGTACATCGCCTCAAGCAGCGCCGACCAGAACTGAATATCTCGATCAATGGCGGTATCGTGGATATGGACACTACACGTCAGCAATTAACGCAGGTGGATGGCGTGATGGTCGGGCGCCAAGCCTATCATCATCCTTACATGTTGGCAGAGGTTGATCAGCAGATTTATGGTGAAGATTCACCCATAGTGACTCGACACGAAGCGCTTCAGGCTTTCCGGCCTTATGTAGAACGTCGTTTGGAAGAGGGAGTACGGCTTAACCATCTCACACGTCATATTCTTGGGCTCTTTGCAGGTGAACGGGGTGGTCGTGCTTTTCGTCGTTTTCTCTCGGAAAATGCGCATCGCCCCGGTGCCTCACTAGACATCTTTGATCAGGCAGTGCGTTGCGTTACTGAATAATGGGCTTGAAAAATTCAGCTTGTCTGAGTGGAAAATACGGAGCCTGTCTTGCAAGCTTCCATTCGATTGGCATCAGGTGATACGCGTTGTCGATTTCCAACGATTGAAGCCAAGAGATACTTGCCTGTAGTGATGCAGCACTTTTTTGTAATATTCAGACGACCTACTTAACCTCCAATACAGAAAGGAGCAATGCATGATTTTGCTGATTCCCCTGATTATTGTGATCGGACTCTATTTCGGAGTACATGAACTTCAGGAGCATATTCATGCGGATGCGGCACGCCAACATAACGAACAATCGCTCGAACCCTCGGATGGGGCATCGAAAAAAGCGACAGAAACCGATAGCGACGAAGGGCAGGGGGCTAATGCCTCGACATCTTCTACTGAAAATAATAACGAGTAATGGCTTTATAATCAGCGTTGTTACTCGATCAGCGTTAGGTTACTGGTTTTCCATGATTGAGAGAGGGGATAAACAGAGAAGTAACCTCCAGCCATTATATGCGGTTAATTACTCAATGCTCTCAACGTAGATACTCTGCGACATTAATGTATTTATAACGTTAAGCCGATATCAACCGTTGATTAATGAGTTGGTTTTCTTCCCAATCCACACATTAGCGTAATTAAGTTAATTGGATAAAAATGGCCGATTTACATTATGAGCACGCTCAGTTGGCTCTCCTTTATGATCTTGAAAACAGATGGGGGGTCAGTGATGACTTTTATTTGGCTTTAGCTGAAAAATGTAAGGGATACATCCTTGATATGGGGTGTGGAACAGGTCTTTTGAGCAATGCTATGGCTGCATTAGGATGTAAGGTCACTGCAGTCGACCCGGCTTTGGCAATGATCGAAATCGGTAAGGCGAGGGAGTTTGCTCCCGTTATTGAATGGGTTTCTGCCAGCGTAGATTCTTTCCAAAGTGACAAGCGATATGCGCTTACCATTATGGCAGGCAATGTATTTCAAGTATTTGTAAATGATATTGAACGCCTTTCAGCCCTGCGTAATTTACATAAATATATGGTCTTCGAAGGGATCATTGCATTTGAATGCCGTAACCCTGATGTGGATTGGGCTACTCGCTGGGAAACTTCAGCAGTTCCCATTGCTCAGAATATAAGTAGATCTCGACACATACTTGCTGCATCGGATTCCCAAATCACATTTGAAACGCATTATTACATTGATGATAAAGAGTTGATTTCAACCAGTACTCTCGGGTTCGTTACTCGACAACAACTTGAAAAACTGATGGTTCAATCTTCCTTTCGAATAAAAACAGTTTTTGGAAATTGGGATGGCTCACCCTTTGAGCCGGAACATTCAGACGTCATGATAGTCATTGCTGAAGCAATATGAAATTACATATAACAACATGCCCATGTAACAATTTAATTGTCTTCGATTTTTATGTACATAGGATGATAGTGAATGTTTCTTACGGCTCCATCCTGTCTCTCCCCAATATTAATTCTGAACTATCTGCTCATGAGGTATTCGTTCTCACCCCATATTCTTTAGCAATAAATTCTGCGGTGCAAAAACGAGCTCATAATTAAAGAACCATTCTGAACCAGGGTTGATAATATAATTTTATTAATCATATTAACCTGTCAAGTTGATCCACATTGGAGCTCGTTTCCGCAAATTACAATCAGCTCTTGCGCCAAACAGACATATTTTCATCCAGGTGAAGCATATAAAGCCAATTCGTTTATCTCGGCTTCATTAATTAACTAGTGAATAAACAGCCCGGCTATTGTCCCTGATAACAGACTCACGAGCGTAGCACCGTATAAAAGCCTGAGTCCCAAACGGGCAGCTACACGCCCTTGTTCAGCATTCAGTGCATTAATGGCACCCGTCACAATACCAATGGATGAGAAGTTCGCAAAAGACACCAAAAAGACCGAAAGAATACCGATGGAACGTTCGCTCATCCCCTTATAGTGCGGGAGTTCAGTCATGGCAACGAATTCATTACTAAATAGCTTTGTAGCCATCAGACTGCCTACATGGATGGAGTCTCCAGGTGCAACGCCCATCAGGATGGCAAAAGGTGCAAAGAAGTAACCGGCCAACGTCTGAAAATCAACAGTGAAGGCGCCGTGGAAGGCAAACCCGGTCAGCTTGAGGAAGATAGCGTTCACCAGTGCGATCAGCGCAATGTAGCCAATCAGCATGGCGCCCACAATGATCGCTACCTTGAAACCATCCAGAATATATTCGCCCAACATTTCGAAGAAGTTTTGACGACGGGGGTTCTCCAATACCAGCAGGTCGTTTTCGGGGTCTACCTTATAGGGGTTGATGATTGACGAAATCATGAATCCCCCGAACAGGTTGAGTACCAACGCCGTTACGACATAGCGGGGTTGCAATAGGTGCATATAGGAGCCGACGATCGACATTGACACCGTGGACATCGACGATGCACAGAGGGTGTAAAGCCGTGGTGGAGTGAGTTGCCCCAATTGCTTTTTAAGGGAAATAAAGACTTCGGATTGCCCGAAAATCAGTGTAGCCAATCCATTGTAGGATTCGAGACGTCCCATACCGCTTACTTTACTAAGCACCCATCCCACACCTCGAATGATCAGCCCCAGAATACCGATATATTCCAGTATGCCGATAATCGCCGATACGAAGACAATGGGCATCAATACATCAAAGAAGAATACAAATGAGCCTTTCTGTACCAGATTGCCGAATACGAAGGTGGTACCGATACTGGCGAAATCCAATAATTGCGCAAAGGTGTTGGCAAATCCTCCAATCAACGTACTACCCACACTTGTATTAAGAAAAATGAAGGCAAATACGATCTGAATAAGCAACATGCTTATGAGCCATTTGTGCTGGATATTACGTTTGTTATTGGAGACTACAAAAGCCAGAAGATAGATGACTATCAGGCTGAGCAGGAGAATGAGATACTTCATGAACGTTTCCTGTCGGTCGTCTTCGACGACACTCGGTTACATTGGGCTGATGGCCTCCAGCAAGAGGCCACTGTGCGTGGTTTCTTTTTATCGTTTTAGCCGTGAGTGGAATCGTAGCTCATGTCATCTGCAGCGAAAGCACCGGGGAGCAACTGATCGATAGTGCAGCGCTGTACATTCCCTTTCAGGTTAGTCAGGTAAATGATCGTCTCTTTTGTGCAGAACTCAGCCAACACTTGTCGGCATGCACCACAAGGGGAGATTGGCTCTTCCGTATCGGCGACTACAGCGACGGCTGAAAAATGATTTTGCTGTTCTGAAACGGCCTTGAAGATAGCAGTACGTTCAGCACAATTGGTGAGTCCAAACGAGGCATTTTCAATATTACAACCTGAGTAAATATCGCCATTCGCTGTCAAAATGGCTGCGCCTACAGGAAATGCCGAGTACGGAACATAAGCATTCTTTCTGGCGTTTTTTGCATGTTCAATCAGGTGCTTTACCTGCTGTTCATCCATTTATTTGAGTCCTTGTCGAATGATGTGTGCGTATAAGGTGATGCCGGCGTCAGTCATCGGCCATGAATCCCTTGCATATTGGATGCCATCCTGCCAGAAAAAGTGAATAGACTGAATACTGTGATGAAATGTAACTGACATGATAGCTGTATATTTTGGAATAGGCAGGAAAAATTAAAATGCAGCCTCATGAACTTTAAGTGTTGTGGCGTGTCTCTATTAGTAAGACAACGCAATTTTTCAAAGTAAATAATCCGGTCTTTGGTGAAAAAGGGGCAGGGTGTAATGGCCTAATATTGTTGGCAATACTTTGGCCTTCTCCGAGCAAGCCTTGAACTGTGATCGAACACCGTGGAGCCACGCGCAGGCAAAATGTGCGCCTGATTCTGTATATTTTTGGCTAGAAGAGCATGTTGTTAAATATGACATGAATGTACTGCAGAATTCAGGCATAAAAAAACGCGAGGCCGAAGCCCCGCGTCATTATCAGAATTCACTTCAAGAGTGAACGCTAATCTTAGAACTGAACGCCAACAGAAAGTTTGGTGCTGTCCAGTTTGAAGTGATGGTTCACGAATACGCGATCATACTCTACACGTGCGAAGACAGGCACGGTAGTGGAAGGCTGGTAGCTGATACCAGCGCCGGCAACCGGAGCCCAATGACGCAGGTGCAGGTCGCTCTGAACGTAGTCATAACCACCACGAGCGAAGACAGAAACACCACCACCCAGAGGCAGCTGAGGAATCAGGCTCAGGCCGTAGGTTTTGGTACGAGTGTAGTGTTTGTTCGGATAACGGAAGTGACCGTAATCGTCATAAGTCAGCTCGGTAGCGAACCAGGGAGCATATTTGTAACCAACAAATGCACCAACACCGGTTTTGCGGTGATTGCTTGCACCGGACTTGTGAACGATGTTGTTTGAAACGTTAACACCGCTGTACAGGCCAGAGTTTTCGTCTGCGTTTGCAGTGCCGATTGCCAGCATGGAAGAGGCAACGATAACCGGTACTGCCATGAAAGTTGCTAATTTCATCGTCTTGCTCCTTATCAAAGGGTAGACACGACATTTAACGTGTCATTTCAATCAGGTTGTTCGATTCATTGCCGAACAGTGTTTTTTAATATGCTTCAGACGCAAAACAAAATCAAGATATTTTTTGATCTCTGTGTTTCTTTTGCGTTAAGCATCTACGCTCTTAACGTAAACTGAACATACCCATTATACATGATTTGAAAACGGTGTTCGCAAGTAAAAAGTAGCCTAACGCGAAAAAATTTTCCTGACATTGCGACCAAGGTCGTATAAAAAGGCCCAAAATCCACTGATTAAAGTGGTTTGGGCCTACTGCATTATACTTCGGCAACAGGAATAGAGGCAGCTGCCTTTTGGTACTCGGCTATTTCGTTGAAGCTCATGTAGCGATAGATTTCGCTCGCCATCGCATTAAATTCACCCATATAGGTGTGATATTCCTCGACACTGGGCAGGCGCCCCAATACCGCCGCGATGGAGGCCAGTTCGGCCGAGGCCAGATATACATTGGCACCATCCCCGAGGCGGTTGGGGAAGTTGCGTGTTGAGGTGGAAACTACCGTTGCCTTGTCCGCAACACGTGCCTGGTTACCCATACAGAGTGAGCATCCCGGCATTTCGAGACGTGCACCGGCTGTCTCGTAGATGGTGTAGTAGCCTTCCTGCGTCAACTGGTGTTTGTCCATCTTGGTGGGTGGTGCCAACCAGAGATGGGTTTTCAGCGAGTGGGGTGGTTGTTTCTCCAATAGCTTGCCGGCCGCACGGAAGTGCCCAATGTTGGTCATGCAGGAACCGATGAATACTTCATCGATTTTCTCCCCGGCGACATCCGAAAGCAGGCGGGCATCGTCAGGATCATTCGGGGCACAGAGGATCGGTTGATCAATTTCACCCATGTCGATTTCGATGACTTCAGCATACTGCGCATCCGGATCTGCGCGGAGCAGTGATGGATTCTCCAGCCACTCTTCCATTCCTTTGATGCGGCGTTCAATCGTGCGACGTTCGCCATAGCCATTGCTGATCATCCACTTCAGCAGGGTAATATTGGATTGGAGGTACTCTTTAACACTGTTTTCAGACAGCGTAATGGTACAACCGGCCGCACTGCGTTCCGCTGAAGCATCGGAGAGCTCGAACGCCTGCTCAACAGTAAGATCTTCCAGTCCTTCTATTTCAAGGATACGTCCGGAGAATGCATTTTTCTTGCCGGATTTTTCAACCGTCAGCAGGCCGTTCTTGATGCCGTAATAAGGAATGGCATGTACCAGATCCCTTAACGTTACGCCGGGGCGGCGTTTTCCTTTGAAACGCACCAGAATGGATTCAGGCATATCGAGGGGCATTACACCGGTGGCTGCTGCGAAAGCCACCAGCCCTGAGCCCGCCGGGAAGGAGATCCCCATCGGGAAACGGGTGTGTGAATCGCCACCGGTGCCTACCGTATCGGGCAATAGCATACGGTTGAGCCAGGAGTGGATAATACCGTCACCCGGGCGGAGGGATACACCGCCACGATTCATGATGAAATCGGGCAATGTGTGTTGCATTTCGATATCCACCGGTTTTGGATAGGCGGCCGTGTGGCAGAACGACTGCATTACCAGATCCGACTGGAAACCAAGGCAAGCGAGGTCTTTGAGCTCATCACGTGTCATCGGGCCGGTCGTATCCTGTGAACCCACTGTTGTCATGCGGGGTTCGCAATACATGCCCGGGCGCACACCTTCCAGATTGCAGGCACGTCCAACCATTTTCTGTGCCAGTGTATAGCCGTAATCGACGCCTTTCGGCGCTTCAGGTGTGGCAAACACGTCGCTTGGAGGTAGCCCAAGAAATTCGCGCGCACGATGCGTCAGGCCACGACCAATGATCAGCGGAATACGACCACCTGCACGTACTTCATCCAACAGGACACGGGTTTTCAGTGAAAAGGTGGAGATCACCTCATCGGATTGATAACGCGTCACTTTGCCTTCATAGGGGTAGACGTCAATAATGTCACCCATATTCATGGCAGAAACATCCATTTCGATGGGGAGGGCGCCTGCATCTTCCATGGTATTAAAGAAGATGGGGGCTATTTTTCCACCAAAACAGAAGCCGCCACTGCGTTTGTTGGGGACGTACGGGATATCGTGGCCGAAGAACCACAATACTGAATTCGTGGCCGATTTACGCGACGAGCCGGTACCGACGACATCGCCCACATAAACGACGGGGAACCCCTGGTTACGTACTTCTTCTATTTGTGCCAGTGGGCCTACTTTACCCGGTACTACGGGCTCGATACCCTCACGTGGATTTTTCAGCATGGCATTGGCATGCAAGGGAATATCGGGACGTGACCACGCATCCGGAGCAGGGGAGAGATCATCCGTATTGGTTTCTCCCGGAACCTTGAACACGCTCAGGGTGATTTTTTCGGCCAGTTTGGGTTTGCGCTTGAACCACTCGGCTTCGGCCCACGACTCAATGAGTTCCCGTGCATATTTGTTACCCGCATTGGCGCGGTCAGCTACATCATGGAACGAGTCAAACATCAGCAGCGTATGTTTTAGCTGCCTCATGGCTTCTTCTGCCAGCTCATCGTGATCAAGAAGCTCAACCAGCGTGGTGATATTATAGCCACCCTGCATGGTGCCCAGTAACTTTACGGCATGGACTTTATCTACCAGTGGGCTGCTGATTTCGCCACGCGTAATAGCGGAGAGGAACCCCGCCTTAACATAGGCCGCCTCATCCACACCGGGAGGGACCCGGTCAGTCAGCAGTTTGAGCAGAAATTCTTCTTCACCCTTCGGTGGATTCTTCAGCAATTCAACCAGCTGAGCGGTCATTTCTGCATTGAGAGCCTTGGGTGGAATACCTTCTTCGGCTCGGCTTGCCACTTCTTTTCTATAATCATCAAGCACGGGACTTTCCTCATCGAGTGAAAGGATAACTAAATGTTAACGTTGAATGTCGACAATGTTAAGTCCTTGCTCTTATCTAATAGTCGTGTTTGGTTGAACGTTATTCCTCATGACTCGATCAGGTGTTTACTTAATTCCCCCTTTCCGGCACATCGTAAGGCGCTTTTCGTGGTACATTCACGTGTTTTTAGTCAATCAATAGGGAGAAAGTCAGCGTGCCAACTCATCTTGAAGAAGAAAGCTACACGCATATGCTGCCGCAGGAGCTATTGGATTTCCTTCCGTGTCTAACGCCGGATGAATGGGTAAATGCTGCGTTGGGGAATGAGCGCCTGTTGATGATTGACCACGCGCAGTGTGAAAAGAAAGCAGCCTCGACAGCGATGAATCTTATGTTTCGTTACGTAGATCGTCCTGAATTGTTGACAAAAATGTCCCAATTGGCGAGGGAAGAGCTTCTTCACTTCGAGCAGGTCGTCACTTTAATGCAGGAACGTGGCATCGAATATGAACATATTACCGCTTCACGTTATGCGGAGGGCTTGCGGGCGCATGTGCGTACCAGTGAACCGGGGCGCCTCATTGATATTCTGATTGTGGGCGGTTTGATTGAGGCACGTTCCTGTGAACGGTTTGCAGCGCTGATTCCTCATCTGGATGACACCTTGGCGAAGTTCTATCGTGCGTTGGTTCGTTCCGAAGGGCGTCATTTTGAAGACTACATTGAGCTGGCTGAACAGTATGCGGCTGAGTATGGCATGAAGGATATCCAGGCGCGCATCGATTTCTTTCGTCATGAAGAACAAAAACTGATTGAAAGCCCTGATCCTGAATTCCGCTTTCATAGCGGTATACCGGCCTGAGCTCTGGGGAGCAACATGTCGTACTTGTCAGCAGCCTGAACCAACGGAGGGTCTGCTATCAGGGCGGTGTTATTTACATAACCGTAGACAACCGCTGAGACATATTGGATAAAGGAAGGGAGAAAGGCTTTTTCATGAAATGATCCTGCAGTTTGTATGAAGGATCATTGTTCTAGCTTACTTTCAGGAGATCCAGATGGACAGGCAGCGATGCAGGGCGTTGGGTTTAAAGAAGCTGAGTATGGGAGCTTTTGCATTTATGACCGCCATGACATTGGCGGGGTGCGCGGCATCTCCTCCTGAAACAGGCCCCGATGCGGTGTGCGCGAATGTCTTTTCTCTGGGGAAATGGCTAGTGGCGCAGCGTCCACAAAGCAGTCCATGGAGCCAACAGAAGTTACTTTCACAATTGAAAAACGTGCGGGGTAGTCAAGCGCTCAGGCAAATGGTGAATGGTGCCTATGATGTAACGCTTGATGACGATGATCCTGTATCATGGCGTCAACTTCAGACGACGACCTTTGCCCAACAATGGCAGTCCCAATGCCTGAAATCACGTGGTGAAGGTTTCCAGCCGCAAGTCTGGCCGGCATTATGGCGTAAAAGTTTCATCGACAATAAAGTGACTATGCCATTCTATTGATGCTTGGCTCCGGTATGTTCTCGCATCTTCGTTAAATCCGCCTTGTGGGTTCCGATAGCATAAAAAAAGCAGACGCCGCTGAAGCAGGTCTGCTTTTTTACCTTTTATTCACGCCGATTATTCGTATGCCAGTTCGCTCAAATGGAACTCTTCCAAAGTGAGGGCAAGGCCATCATGGCGAACCTCCCATCCACTATCGATGTCATGTTCATGGTCGATACGCCAATCACCCAACACGTAACGTCTCATCGTGCCGTCGGCAACATCGAACTCATGCACATCCGGGCGATGGGTATGCCCTTGAATCATGGTACGTACCTGATATTTCTGCATCAATTTCACGACCGCATCATGATTGACGTCCATGATCTCTCTAGGCTTGTCAATATTGGATGCCTGTGATTTTTCACGCATCTGCTGGGCCACTTTTTTGCGTTGTGAAAGCGGCATCGCCAACGCCATCTTTTGCCATAGGGGGTTGCGAACCATCTTTCTGAACTTCATGTACTTTTTATCATCAGTACACAGCATATCGCCGTGCGTAATCAGGACGGGGATATCGCCCAGCATGATGAGTGAAGGATCATCCAGAATCGTCAGGTGAGCGCGCTGGGCAAAGTGGTTTCCCATCAGGAAATCACGATTGCCATGCATGAGGAAAACTTCCTTTCCCTTTGCGGCATACTCGGCAATCTTGTCGGCCACGCTGTTTTCAAAATCACCCATGGCATCATCGCCGATCCAGGCATCAAAGAGATCACCGAGTATATACAGAGTGTCCGCCTCGATTGCACGATAATCCAGGTAGTTGAAAAAAGCTTCAGTAAGCTCCGTCCTTTCCTCGGAAAGGTGTATGTCAGCAATAAAAAGGGTAGTCATGATATCTCTTCAATGTGTGCTCTACCTACAGCATACCTGCTATGAACAGGCATGCAACAGCGATTGCCGGGTAACCCTGCCTTCACGCGGTAAAAAAGCTCACGCCTGGTCTTCAATCACTTCCGCGTGTTCGATAACAACATCGTCGACCGGCACATCAGCATGCATACCGCGGCGACCGGTTTTAACGCCCTCGATCGCTTCCACAATATCCATGCCTTCTACCACTTCACCGAAAACGCAATATCCCCAACCCTGGGGTGTAGGCGCGGTATGGTTCAGGAAGGTATTATCGGCCACATTAATGAAAAATTGAGCGCTGGCCGAATGCGGATCAGGCGTACGAGCCATGGCAAGTGTGCCCCGTTTGTTGCTCAAGCCATTGTCTGCTTCATTTTTGATGGTGGCGCCGGTCTCTTTCTGACTGAAGGTTTTATCGAAACCGCCGGCCTGCACCATAAAACCGGGGATGACACGGTGGAAAAGGGTGCCATCATAGAAACCATCCCTGACGTACTCTTCAAAATTTTTGGCAGTAATCGGGGCTTTATCGTAAAACAGGCGCAGTTTGATTGGGCCCTTGGAAGTGCTTAATTGAATCATGTCGTATCCTCAAGGATAAATGTAATGTGCCGATATAATACCGGCTATTACCGAAATCAGGAACCCGCAACGTTCATCAGCAAGCCGTGCGACCATTTTTTCCTCTGTTGCGGTCGGGTTATGTGTGAGTCATGAGATGTTTGTGTTGTCTTGAGTATTATGCCGATGCATGGGGGTGTTTATACTCAAGTGGTTGTTTAGTAGTATTAACGTTTTAGAGATACACCGCGTTCCTCCGTCCCCTTGTGGCACTAAAACAATGGCGCCCAGGTGATTTTTCTATTGATAGAACGCTTTTTATAAGAACACATGGTTTTTATGAGAACATGCAGGTTCTACAAGAAGATCCAGCTTTTTTAGAAGCTTGTGAAAGATCATTCAAAGGGGGAAGCTGGAAATTTCAGCATGCCGGATTGTCTCCAGTCCGTTACACATTCATATGTGTTGCGGGCGGATAACTAACGTATTATTTCCTTTCATTCCAGGTTGGGACGCGCCCGTTCGCGCCAATCATTAACGAGGTTTAGCCGCGCCATGAGTGTTGAGAGCACCAATGCCCCGAATTTCCTAGCCAATCAGATTCGTGAAGAGCTCGATAGCGGCCAAACATCCTCTATTGTGACTCGCTTTCCACCGGAGCCCAATGGTTATCTGCATATTGGTCATGCCAAATCGATATGGGTCAATTTCGGATTGGCTGAGCAATTCAACGGGCGCTGTAACCTGCGCTTCGATGATACCAACCCGGCAAAAGAGGAAGCCGAGTTTGTTCGTTCCATTGAGGAAGATATCCGGTGGCTTGGATACCAATGGAGTGGCGATATCCATTATGCGTCCCAGTATTTCGAACAGCTTTACAAATGGGCCGTTATTCTGGTGGAGAAAGGGCTGGCGTATGTCGATGACCTTTCTGCTGAAGAGATGCGTGAATATCGCGGTACATTGACTGAGCCGGGTAAGCCGAGCCCACACCGTGATCGTTCTGTTGAGGAAAATCTGGATTTGCTCGAACGCATGCGTAAAGGCGAATTTGATGAAGGGGCGCATGTTTTGCGTGCCAAAATAGATATGGCTTCGCCCAATATCAATATGCGAGATCCAGTGCTGTATCGAATCCGCAACAGTACTCACCACCAGACGGGGGACAGCTGGAAAATCTACCCCTCCTACGACTTCGCCCACGGCCAGTCGGATGCGATTGAAGGGGTAACACACTCGCTGTGTTCCCTCGAATTTGAAGATCACCGCCCGTTATACAATTGGCTGCTTGAGCATCTTCCCGTGCCGTCCCATCCGCGTCAGATCGAGTTCGCGCGAATGAACGTCAGTTATACGGTGACCTCCAAGCGCAAGCTCAAGCTGTTGGTGGATGAAGGGATCGTGAACGGCTGGGATGATCCTCGCATGCCGACGGTGGCAGGGTTGCGCCGTCGAGGGTACACCCCGGCGTCCTTGCGTAAGTTTTGTGACATGACCGGTATTTCACGTTCAGCCAATGTGGTTGATATTGCGATGCTGTATCACGCAATTCGTTCAGATCTGGAAGAGAACGCGCGTCGTGCCATGTGTGTGCTCAAGCCATTGAAGGTCGTATTGACCAATCTGGAAAAAGAGCAAGTGATCGAGGTGCCCGGACATCCTGCCCGTGATGATATGGGGACCCGGCAATTGCCATTGACACGTGAATTGTACATTGATGCCGACGATTTCATGGAAGAACCGCCGAAGAAGTTCTTCCGTCTTGCACCGGGCAAGGAAGTGCGTTTGCGTAATGCCTATGTCATTCGTTGTGATGAAGTGATCAAGGATGATGCCGGTAATGTGGTTGAGCTGCGTTGCAGTGTAGACCACGCTACTCTGGGTGCTAACCCGGAAGGGCGTAAAGTGAAAGGGGTTATCCATTGGGTGAGTGTTGAGCACGGTGTGCCGGTTGAAGTCCGTAACTATGACAACCTGTTTAACGTTGAGGCACCGGATCAATTCAAGGACGGCGAGTTCCTTGAGAACCTGAATCCTGACTCCTTGACGATTGTGCAGGGTGTGGCCGAGCCTTCACTGGCAGAAGCGCAACCTGAAGATCACTTCCAGTTCGAGCGTGTAGGCTATTTCTGTGCTGACCTCATGGACCATGGCAAGGATGGCAAACTGGTATTTAACCGAACGGTCAGCTTGAAGGATGGCTGGGCCAAAGCGCAGAAAAAAGGATAACCGGATGAGTGTGCAGATTCACAATACCATGACGCGGCGCAAGGCGCCGTTTGAGCCTATTGTCCCGGGGCAGGTACGTATGTACGTGTGTGGTATTACCGTATACGACTATTGCCACCTGGGGCATGGGCGCGTCATGGTGGCTTTTGATGTGATTACGCGTTATCTGCGCCAACAAGGCTACGATGTCCGGCTCGTCCGCAATATCACCGATGTAGACGATAAAATCATTGCACGTGCCCATAACAATAATGAGCCTATCTCCTCGCTGACCGCCCGCATGATTGATGCCATGCATGAAGATGAGCACTCGTTGGGCATTCGTCCTCCTGATGAAGAACCTCGCGCCACGGCTTATATTGGTGAAATTCTGGCCATGGTCGAGCGTTTGGTCGAGCAGGGGCATGCCTACCCCGCGGCTAATGGAGACGTTTACTATCGTGTTCGCAGCTTCGCCGATTATGGCAAATTAAGTAATCGAAAGCCCGATGATATGCGCGCTGGGGCGCGTATTGAAGTAGATGAGGCCAAGGAAGATCCGCTCGATTTCGTTTTGTGGAAAGCGGCCAAACCTGGCGAACAGAGTTGGCCATCTCCATGGGGACCCGGGCGTCCGGGGTGGCATATTGAATGTTCGGCCATGTCCAAATGCTGCCTGGGGGATAATTTCGATATTCATGGGGGGGGGCCGGATCTCATCTTTCCTCATCATGAAAACGAAATTGCACAGAGTGAAGCGGCTAATGAAGAGCCCTTTGCCAATGTCTGGATGCATGTAGGTGCCCTGCGTTTGGGTAGTGAAAAGATGTCCAAGTCATTGGGCAACTTCTTTTATTTGCGTGACATACTGAAAGACAATGACCCGGAAGTAGTGCGCTATTACTTGCTTTCCAGTCATTATCGTAGCCCATTGCAGTACGTTGATGATTCGCTGGAAGAGGCACGCCGCTCGCTCATTCGCTTCTATACAGCGTTGGATGGAGTAGTGGCGTCAGAAGGCGATGTCTCTGGCGAATACGCCGAGCGCTTCTTTGATGCGATGGATGATGATTTTAATACGCCGGTTGCGCTGGCTGCCTTGTTTGATCTGGCCCGTGAACTTAATCGGGCCAAGAGCGACCAGCCTGAGTTAGCACCGGCATTGGCCTATGAATTGCGTCGTCTTGCGGGCATTCTGGGGCTGCTTCAGCGTGATTCGAATGATTTCCTGCAGGCAAGGGGCGAATCCAACTTGCCTCTTCCTGCTGATGAAATCGAAGCGCGGATTGCAGCTCGTGCCGAGGCGAAAAGGAGTAAGGATTTCGCCCAGGCAGATGCCATTCGTGCGGAATTGGAATCATTGGGCATTGTGCTGAAGGATAGTCGTGAAGGCACAAGCTGGGTGTTCGATAAACGTTAATGGTGTAATGCCGCATTCATTCCCATAGCCTGAAATGGGCTCCCCGGTTAACTGCAGGTTTCGATTACATATGAACCGTGTTGCCGAGGGGGCCTTTTTTCATATTTATTTCTCCCCTTTAAATGTCTGGCACACGCGCTAAAACTTTTCTCAATCTTAAGTGATATGGTTGTAATAATGTTTAGGGAGTAGAGTAGGGCAACTCCTGTCTATAGGTATCTCATCATGTTGAAATTCTTTGTTGTCCTGGTTGGCCTGGTATTCTCCCCTTTGGCTCTGGCTCATGCCCACCTTGTGGCCAGTACTCCCGCCAATAATGCGACTTTTTCGCAGGCGCCTACATCCCTTGAGCTGACCTTCAGCGAAGGTGTCGAAGTAGCATTGAGTCAGCTGACGCTTGTCGACTCGCACGGGCATTCCATTGCGCTGGGTCAGTTAAAGGCGAATTCTGCCGTTAAAGAGGCCGGCGACCACCGCAGTTATACGGTGGGATTACCCGCGTTGAAGACAGGAGAGTACAGCGTTCAGATGAATATCACTTCTATTGATACTCATCGTGTTACCGATACACTCAAGTTCAGTATCAAATGATTCAATATCATTCCGTGTCAAATAAAGTATAAAGGCCTGAAAGATAGTACGCTCGTTACCGCTTGTTTTTTGTTTGATTAGTGTTCAAGCCTGTGAATGTCAGAACGCTTGGTGATTATTACTTCAGGCCGTGAATGCTTTCATCCTTGATTGGTCCTTTGGGATGTAACGGGTCTCATGATAGTGAAGTCGCAATAGCTCCTCGGTCATATTCTTCACAACCAGTGCCTTAAATCAGGCTATTTATTGTTCTATGGTGGCTATGACGGCTCTACTTCCTGATATCCCTTCAGTCTGGGTTCTTGATGTGCTATTGCCTTTGACTCATACGCTGTTCATTGGCGGATTGGCATGGGTAGTAGGGTGTGCTGTGCTGACAAAATGGTGCATGCCTGTATCTTCGGATGGAATTTTTGTCCGAAGAATATTGGGACGATGGAGGGCGGCTGGTTTGATCTTTTCGCTCTTTTTCGGACTGCTATGGTGGCCCTTCATAAGTGTAGAAATGACAGGTGCCCCATCCTTCCAGCATGCCATCCCCATGATGAATATCGTCTTATGGCACACTCATTTTGGTAGCGAGCTAAGGCATTGTCTTGTGCTTCTTCTGCTTGCCCTGGGATGCGAGTCGCTTCTTGGAGTTCATCGGTTTTCCTGTATACATAATGGCTTGCGCAATTTTCAGATTGTGTTGCTTGCGCTAGTCCTCATCCTGCAACCGCTTATAGGCCATGGTACGCTGGTTTCGATCGGTGTGTTGTTGTTACTTGAGTTACATGTCATGGCCGCATGTGTGTGGCTAGGTTGTCTCCCCGGGCTGTTTTTGATCTGCTACCGTTTTCCCTTATTGGCTCAGGTGTCGCTGGGACGATTCTCACGATTGGGTGTGGGGTGTGTTCTTATCGTTGCTGTAACAGGTGTTGTGCAGTCGTTGAGTATGGTGGGAAGTTGGAATGGAATATATCTGACCCGTTATGGTCAGTACGTATTGCTTAAATGCCTGTTGTTTGCCCTGATGTTGTTATTGGCAGCTTTAAATCGATTTCACTGGACACCCAAAGCCAAACAACAGCCGACCGGTATTTTTATTACATTAGGTATTGAAACCGGTGTAGGGGGATTTTTACTCTTCATTGCTGCCCTCTTGAGTAGTCAAGCTCCACCCGGTTTGATGAGTTGAAACAGGCGTTATCTGTAGTTTGTGCTAATGAAGGTTTATGCCATTGAAGATAGTTTGTGCCATTGAAGTGCTCAACATGCGGGCTTGTCTCGTGACAATCATGCCGTTTTGCCAAGATATAAAAAATGGCTCACCGAAGTGAGCCATCCTGTTCCCGAAGTTATTATTGATTATATACAGGGTGAATATCATAAAGGTGCCTGATACTCATCATGTTATCAATTATCAGGCAAATACCTGATGCGTTTCATTAGTGATATGCTTCGAGTATTTTAACGACCATTTCTGCAGAGTTTTCAGCTGCCTTGGGCAGGAACGTTTCAAAATCAACGTTGTTACCCTCTTTTTCGGGAAGATCCGAAATGGCGCGAGTCACCACGAATGGGCAGTGGAAACGTTCACAGGTTTGAGCAATGGCTGCAGCTTCCATTTCGGCCGCAATCAAGGTCGGGAACCGTTTGCGTAGGCTGGCTACGGCGTCCTTACCTGCGACGAAGACATCCCCCGAACCAATCGCGCCTTCATGGGCACTGATGCCTGAAAGGGACTCAATGGCCTTGCGAGTCAGGTCCACCAATTGAGTATCGGCCTTGTAATTGGCTGGCATACCCGGAATCTGCCCCGGTTCATAGCCAAAGGCAGTCACATCCACGTCGTGATGGAACACATGTGAGGATACGACAACATCACCGATATTAAGGCCTTCTCCCAGGCCACCGGCAGAACCGATATTGATAACGGCCTTGGGCGAAAATCGCTCAAAGGTGATGGTGGTTGCTACAGCAGCATTCACCTTGCCAATACCGGATTCCAGTAAGACGACATGCTTGCCGCACAAAGTGCCTCGATGAAAAATCGAACCACCATGCTCGCTACGCTCTGCTGTTCCCTCGAAACGCTGGAGGAGAGCATCTACCTCCTGAGCCATGGCACCAATCAAGGCAATATCGACTGAATCAGAAGCCATTAGGCGAATACCTGTGTCCATTCATCACGTTTGGCCAGTAGGCCGCGTGCCAGTTCCTGCGCACCTTCGAGGCTGTGGCTTGCAGCCCAACCGCATTGAACAGCGTTACATGCAGGGACTTCCTTGGCTTCAAGAACATCTTTCAAAGTCTGTTCGATGATATTCAATACGTCTTCGTAGTCATCGTGATTGATCAGGGCTACGTAGAAACCGGTCTGGCACCCCATGGGGCTGATATCAACGATTTTGTCACTGTGGTTACGTGACAGTTCAGCCATCAGGTGCTCCAGAGAGTGCAGCGCAGGCATCTCCATATGCTCCTTGTTGGGCTGGCTGATACGCAGGTCATACTTGTGAATACGATCCCCATTGACGCCTTCCTTGATACCGGCCAGACGGACGTAGGGTGCTTTAACCTTGGTATGATCCAGGTTGAAGCTTTCGACATTCATTTTTTTCTGCTCTTCGCTCATCGTGCATTCCTCCATGGGAGAGAGTGTTTCGTGTTGCTATCTACGTTAACTCTGTCAATCTGACTGTTGTCATGTATCTGGCGGTATATCGGTGGAACTGTAAACCTGGCTTCTCGCCAGGTTATTTACGCTGTAGCCAAATGCTACTCTTCATGCAGGCAGATTTTGGCACGGCATAGCCCAATAGATACTTTAACAGTGTAAAACCTGCGCTGTATTCTACAGCATTTGCCAGAGATTGCGCCCATTCCGATAAAACGCTTCCGTACAGTGCGTGCATCACACACTACTGATCATTTTGATCGTGTATCTTGGCAGCCTGAAGCGTATTTTCAAGTAATGATGCGACTGTCATCGGGCCTACGCCGCCGGGCACCGGGGTAATCCAGCTGGCACGTTCGGCAGCTGGGGCAAATTCTATATCACCCGTCAGTTTTCCGTCGGCCTGCCGATTAATGCCCACGTCGATTACGATAGCCCCTTCCTTGATCCATTCCCCTTTGACCAAACCGGGCTTGCCTACAGCGACAACGAGTAGATCTGCCTGACGTACTTTCTGCTCAAGATTACGTGTAAAGCGATGGCATACGGTGGTTGTCGCGCCCGCCAACAGAAGTTCGAGAGACATGGGGCGTCCAACAATATTGCTGGCACCGACAATGGTAGCATCCAGCCCTCGGACGGGAAGGTTGTAATACTCCAGCAGCGTCATGACACCCTTGGGGGTGCAGGGGCGAAGGGTAGGGAGGCGCTGCGCCAATCGACCCAGATTGTAGGGATGAAATCCATCGACATCCTTGTTTGGAAGAATACGCTCAAGTATCGGGCGCTCATCCAGATGTCGCGGAAGAGGAAGCTGTACCAGAATGCCATCGACCTGAGGGTCGGCATTCAGGGTATCCACTAACGCTTCGAGCGTTTGCTGATCAGTATCATTCGGCAAGCGATGCATGAAGGAGCGGATTCCCGCCTCCTTGCAGGCGCGTTCCTTGCTACCTACGTACACCTCCGAGGCTGGATCATCGCCTACCAGTACGACGGCGAGTCCTGGTGTGCGTAATCCATCGCGATGACGTTGGGCGACGGCTTCAGCAACATGGGCACGAACAGTTTGTGCGACCAATTTGCCATCGATTAATTGCGCGGCCATCGTTCGGGTATCCTTTATTTACATGATGTTAAATGAGGCAAACCTTCAAGGAAGATATAACCTTCAAGGCAGATAAAATCTTTGAGGCAGACAGTATAACAGGCCTTGGGCATGCTGTAGCTATTCTCTTTCATGTATTCGCATGATTGTCTTCATCAATAATCGTGCTCTTTTTAAAAGAAAAAAATTTTTCATCACATAAGTAAAGACGCGGCCTGGCGGGGCGTTTTTCATGTATTCTCAGTGACTTGGGGATCATGGATGTGAAATTCATGCTTGACCCAGAAAATAAATTCAGTAGAATGCGCACCGCATCGACGAGATCGGCGCCTGTATCGGGATATAGCGCAGTCTGGTAGCGCGCCTGCTTTGGGAGCAGGATGTCGGGGGTTCGAATCCCTCTATCCCGACCAACTCATTGTTTTTGAAAAGATTTTTCAAAAATGTGAATTGACAAGTAAGGCTCTCTCGACTACCATGCGCCTATAGCTCAACCGGATAGAGCAACGGCCTTCTAAGCCGTAGGTTGCAGGTTCGAGTCCTGCTGGGCGTGCCAATATGGCATTTCTGGTTGATGATTAAAATTCGGTTATGGTGGATGTAGCTCAGTGGTAGAGCCCCGGATTGTGGCTCCGGTGGTCGTGGGTTCGATCCCCATCATCCACCCCATTCCGAATACCTTCCTTTCGATTGCTTCCTTATTATCCCCTCCCTCTTTTTTTAGTTTTCTCATTCATCCTGTTTGTCGTTTTTGTAGTGTTACCTGCCTTGTTTATTATTTCATGCTATGTCTTAAGCTAACTGTAAGAAGCGCGGTGAATCCGTCGTCAGGCTAAACCAATCGTAAGTCTAAACAGTGTGTGTAGCGTTTGAAAAACGTTTACACATGGTGTCACTGCCTGCATGAAAGCGTTAAAGCACACGGTTCCCAGTGCAATTGGGATATTTTTTGCATCGAATGTGTCGAATCCCTGACTTGTAGGAACTTTAGGTGTATTAAATCTCTTGATTTATCGGAGTTCCAGGCATGTTGGAACGAAACATGCGTTCCATAACGTTTTTCGTGTTACTGTCTGACGTCTCTTTGTAATGTCGTTGTCTGGTATAGGGGCAAAGGCAAAAGAGAGAGGTGGGGTGTGGATGAGCTTGTTATAAGCCGCCTTTTTCTGTCTTTTATCTGATTCTGACCAGAATTCGTGACTTTTTTGGCTCTTCCTCTTGAATAATATGCTAAAAGTCTCCACCTATCGCTATATGCCACTTGCCAGCAGGTGGTAGGGTTTTTAGAATTACCGCCCTTGAGAATATTTAAATTAACCATGGTTCCCGTGGTGTCGATTCTGTTGGATCGTTCTTTTCACGTGAACCCAATACGTAATTCCCCGTTTGACGGGTAGAGGACCATTCATGCAAGTGTCTGTCGAAACGACTTCCCCGATCGGGCGCCGCCTGACCATCAAGGTACCTGCCGAGCAGGTTGATCAGGCCGCTGATGCACGTCTGCAGCAAACCGCCAGAAACGTAAAACTCAATGGCTTCCGTCCTGGCAAGGTTCCGTTCAAGGTGGTTCGTAGCCGTTTCGGCGCGGACGCTCGTAATGAGGCCGTAGGCGAAATCATCCGTGAAAACTATGTAACGGCGTTGACTGAGGAATCACTGAACCCTGCCGGTTATCCCGAAATTGAAACGGTTGTTAACGAGCCGGGCAAGGATCTGGAATTCGTTGCCAACATTGAGGTATACCCTCAGATCGAGCTGAATGATATCGCAGGCAAGGAGATTGATCGTCCCAAAGCCGAGATCACTGATGCTGACGTTGATAATGCTATTGAAGAACTGCGTAAGCAGGGTGCTGACTGGGCGGTCGTCGAACGCGCTGCTGAAGATGGTGACCAGGTCAAGATCGACTTTGAAGGTTTCCTCGGCGACGAACCCTTCGAAGGTGGCAAGGCCGAAGGATATGATCTCGTACTGGGTTCCAATAGTCTGATTCCTGGCTTCGAAGAGCAGTTGATCGGCGCCAAGGCTGGGGATGAGCCGGTAGTAACCGTCACCTTCCCGGAAGACTATCAGGCAGAAAACCTGAAAGGTCAGGAAGCTACATTTAAAACCCGTGTTCATGAAGTCAAGGCACAGACGCTGCCTGAAATCGACGCTGAGTTTACCTCACGCTTTGGGGTTGAGAGCGGTAATGTTGACGAACTCAAGACTGAAGTTCGTAAAAACATGGAAAACCAGCTCGAAACTTCGGTTGAAAACGCTGTGAAGCAGCAGGTTATCGAAGCGCTGAAATCTGCTAACCCCATCGAAGTACCTCGTGCGCTTGTCCAGCAGGAAATTGATACCCTCAAGCAACAGGCTGCCCAGCAATTTGGTCTGGGAGAAGATTTCGATTTGAGCCAGCTGCCCAGCGAGCTTTTTGAAGAACAGGGCCGTTCTCGCGTGCAGGTAGGTCTGTTGTTGGCAGAAGTTATCAGCCATAACAAGCTGGAAGCGTCCGACGACGAAATGCGTGCATTCGCAAAAGACGTTGCAGAGCAGTACCAGCAGCCTGAAGAAGTGGTTGAGCAGTACATGAGCAACGACCAGATGAAAACTCAGCTGCGTTCAGCTGTTCTGGAAAACAAGGCGGTTGAAAAACTGCTTGAGAGCGCCAATGTTGTTGATAAGGACATGTCCTATCAGCAGGCACTCGAGTTTGCACAACAAGCCGGTCAGGCTCAGGAAGATACCGATACCGCTGAAACCGAGCAGGAAGAAAAACCGGAATCCTGAGCAGGCAAGTGACCATTACGCATGCGTGGCATCAAGAGCGTGAATGGCTAGTGAGTGTGAATGGTGAATGGATATTAAGTGCCATAGCCAATGTAAGTGAGGTAGTACATGGCCCGGCTTCGGTCGGGTTGTGTGCGTTATGGGGTTAACTGACTTTTTTCATCCTTGCCTGCCACTTGTGCATGACGCGCGCTCGGGTTTATGGTTTGATTACATATAGAGTTCATTGTTTGACTGTTGAGGGTAGGCCTTGAGATTTTGCTGATGAGGCCATATTGATATCCTCTTCATGACTATTTTCTACATGACTAAGGGTTAGGTCACTATGCGCAGCGAGTTTGAAATCAGTAATGCCGGCGGACTGGTACCCATGGTCGTGGAGCAAAGTGCTCGCGGCGAGCGTTCTTACGACATTTACTCCCGTCTTCTTAAGGAAAGGGTTATCTTTCTGGTAGGGCCGGTTGAGGATTACATGGCTAATCTTGTCGTCGCTCAGTTGTTGTTCCTGGAGTCTGAAAATCCGGACAAGGATATTCATCTCTACATCAACTCTCCGGGTGGTTCTGTCACGGCAGGCATGTCCATTTACGACACCATGCAATTTATCAAGCCGGATGTGTCCACTTTGTGCATTGGACAGGCTGCCAGTATGGGTGCCTTGTTATTGACAGGTGGGGCCAAGGGAAAACGTTTTGCCTTGCCGCACTCGCGCATGATGATTCACCAGCCACTGGGTGGTTTTCAGGGGCCGGCTTCGGATATCGAGATTCATACTCAGGAAATTCTCACTATCCGTCAGGAACTTAACCGTATCATGCAGAAACATACGGGACAGGACCTTGAGACCATCGAACGCGATACGGATCGTGATAACTTCATGAATAGTCATCGTGCTGCTGAATATGGTCTGATTGATGCCGTGCTGGATAAACGGCCAGGCGCTTGATCCCTGATCTCTGCTCCCTGCATGGGGCGCATGAGTAGAATCCGCAAGAGTAGTGGCCTTTGTGCCACTACGTAAAGATGAGGTACATGCATGGCCGACGAAAAAGATAGGGATGATAACGGTAAGCTTCTGTACTGTTCATTCTGTGGTAAAAACCAGAATGAAGTACGAAAGCTGATTGCCGGCCCTTCCGTCTATATTTGTGACGAGTGCGTTGATCTCTGTAATGACATCATTCGTGAAGAAGTGCTTGAATCGGCATCGGAAGATGACGATCAGGAGCGTTTACCAACGCCTCATGAAATCAGTCACACGCTGGACGAATATGTTATCGGACAGGAACGTGCCAAAACGGTGCTTTCCGTAGCGGTCTATAACCACTACAAACGTCTCAAGGTAGGCAACAAGGACGACGTTGAGCTCGGCAAAAGTAATATTTTGCTGATCGGTCCTACAGGTAGTGGGAAAACGCTGCTGGCCCAAACCATGGCCCGTTTGTTGAATGTTCCCTTTACCATTGCTGATGCGACTACGCTGACCGAAGCCGGGTATGTGGGCGAGGATGTTGAAAATATCATCCAGAAGCTTCTGCAAGCCTGTGATTACGATGTCGAGAAAGCTCAGCGCGGTATTGTTTACATTGACGAGATCGACAAGATTTCACGCAAGTCCGAAAATCCTTCCATCACTCGTGATGTATCCGGAGAAGGCGTTCAACAGGCCTTGTTGAAATTGATTGAAGGGACGACTGCCTCCGTTCCCCCTCAAGGGGGGCGTAAACATCCGCAGCAGGAGTTTTTGCAGGTAGATACCAGCAACATCCTGTTTATCGTGGGTGGGGCATTTGCTGGCCTGGACAAGGTCATCCGTGATCGTGAAGAGAAAGGCGGTATCGGTTTCAACGCGAGTGTCAAAAGCAAGGAAAGCACCCGAGGTGTTGGGGATATTCTGGCTGATGTTGAGCCGGATGATTTGGTCAAGTTTGGCCTGATCCCTGAGTTTGTCGGACGTCTTCCTGTTGTAGCCACATTGCACGAACTGGATGAAGCCGCACTGGTACGTATCCTGACTGAGCCGAAGAATTCTTTGGTTCGTCAGTACGAACGACTCTTCGAAATGGAAAATGTCGAACTCGACTTCCGTGAAGAAGCGCTTAAGGCTGTCGCCAACAAGGCCATGGAACGCGGCACAGGTGCTCGTGGCTTGCGCTCGATTCTGGAAGGTGTCCTGTTGGATACCATGTACGATATCCCCTCCGAGAGTAACGTCTCCAAGGTGGTGGTGGATGCCAACGTGATCAACGGTGTCAGTGAACCGCTTAAAATCTACTCACAGGATGAGGAAGATTCCAAGCGAACGGCCAATCACGACGCCTAAGCCATTGATGTACTGATGGGTAAACGCACTCTTTATGCGTGAACCCGCTTATGCTTGAATCGACGAGGGAGTCCCTTCTACAGGGCTCCCTTGTTTTTTTGAGCGTAATCCCATTGATCAGGTTATTACGAATGACTTGCAATCCCTCCCAGTTGCCCCCATAACTAGAGTCATTCCGGTAGAGGCCGAGTCTGCTTATCGCTCGATGTATTGGTCATCAGCGGTACATTGGATGCAGGCCTTTGATGTTGCGCCTATCACGAATTATGCTGCCGCTATCAGCCTCTACCCTCATTTTATAAGGAAAGTCTGCGATGGCGAACACTCCCGAACAGACGCAAACACTCCCGCTGCTTCCCTTGCGTGATGTTGTTGTCTACCCACACATGGTCATTCCTCTTTTCGTTGGGCGTGAGCGCTCCATCAACGCGCTTGAAACCGCGATGCAAGAGAACAAGCAGATACTGCTTGTTGCCCAGCGTGAAGCGGGGCAGGATCAGCCTGATATCGAGGATCTCTTTTCGGTAGGAACAGTCGCCGAAATCATGCAGCTCCTCAAGTTGCCCGACGGTACGGTCAAAGTGCTGATTGAAGGGCGTGAAAGGGTTGAAGTGACAGCCGTTGAGGAGGGTGAGGCCTTCTCCACAGCACAGTATGTAGCGCGTGAAAGTCAGCCACTGAACGAACGAGAGCAGGAAGCCCTGGTTCGTGTCCTGATGGATCAATTCGAGCAATACGTCAAAAAATCCAAGAAAGTACCTGGTGAGGCCCTGACAGCACTCCAAAGTATTGATGATCCGGCGCGTCTGGTAGATACCATCACTACTCATATGGCTCTGGGCGTTGAAGACAAGCAATCCCTGCTCGAAATGGACAGGGTCCGTGATCGAATTGAGCACTTGTTGTCTCTGATCGAGTCAGAACTGGATCTTCTTCAGATCGAAAAACGCATTCGCTCCCGTGTGAAAGAGCAAATGGAGAAATCCCAGCGTGAGTATTATCTGAACGAGCAAATGAAAGCCATCCAGAAAGAGATGGGTGAGCTTGAAAATGCGCCTAATGAAATCGAGCAGTATGAGCAGCGTATTGCCGAAAGCGGTATGACGCAGGAAGCACGTGACAAAGCCTTGCAAGAGCTCAACAAGCTGAAGCTCATGGCACAGAACTCTGCTGAAGCCACCGTGGTTCGTACCTATCTTGACTGGCTGCTGGCCGTGCCGTGGAAAAAGCGTACACGCGTCAAACACGATATAGCGCGTGCTGCTGCCATTCTTGATGAAGACCATTATGGTCTTGATGAAGTGAAGGAACGTATTCTTGAATATCTTGCCGTTCAAAAACGCGTTAAAAAGCTGAAGGGGTCAGTACTTTGCCTTGTTGGACCGCCCGGAGTCGGTAAAACCTCGCTGGGCCAGTCCATTGCGCGTGCGACCAATCGCAAGTTTGCACGGCTTTCACTGGGCGGTGTGCGTGATGAATCCGAGATACGCGGGCATCGTCGTACCTACATTGGTTCGATGCCGGGTAAACTTTTGCAGAGAATGGCGCGTGCCGAGGTGAAGAATCCGCTTTTCCTGCTGGATGAAATCGATAAGCTTGGCAGTGACCATCGTGGCGATCCTGCTTCTGCGTTACTGGAAGTACTGGATCCTGAACAGAATGACAAGTTCAATGACCACTATTTTGAGCTGGATTACGACTTGTCGGATGTCATGTTCATCTGCACAGCGAACTCCATGAACATTCCTGAACCGTTGCTGGATCGTATGGAAATCATTCGTATCCCCGGTTACACGGAAGACGAGAAACTGGCCATTGCCCGTCGTTATCTGGTGCCCAAGCAACTCAAGGCCAATGGTCTGAAAGCGGATGAACTTGCCTTTGATGATGCAGCGCTACTGGAATTGATCCGTTATTACACCCGTGAAGCGGGTGTGCGTGAACTTGAGCGTCAAATTGCCAAAGTCGCGCGTAAAGTGGTGCTACAGCATGTAGAACAGGAAAATGGCAAGAAAGGGCAGAAAAAGGCCGACCCTGAAACCCGTATTCTAGGGCAGGACGAAATCGAAGCCTATGCCGGTGTGCGCCGTTATAGCTATGGTATTGCTGATCAGGATGATCAGGTTGGGCGTGTGACTGGCCTGGCGTGGACCTCTGTCGGCGGTGAGTTGCTCTCGATTGAATCGGTGATCACTCCCGGCAAGGGCAAACTGGAGAAAACCGGTTCTCTTGGCGATGTCATGAAAGAGTCCGTCAGCGCGGCATTGACTGTTGTCAGAGCACGCGCAACAGCACTGGGTATTGATAAAGCGCAATTCGAGGAAAATGATCTCCATATTCACGTTCCCGAAGGGGCTACTCCCAAGGATGGCCCCAGTGCGGGTGCAGCAATGGTTACGGCTATTGTGTCTGCCTACACCAATCGTGTCGTGCATGCCGATGTTGCCATGACGGGTGAAATCAACCTGCGTGGTGAAGTAATGCCCATTGGCGGTTTGAAGGAGAAACTGCTGGCGGCCCGTAGGGGAGGCATCAAACACGTTTTGATCCCTGAAGAAAACCGCCGTGACCTTAAGGAAGTATCTGATTCCATTAAGGAAGCGTTGGATATCATTCCTGTCAAATGGATTGATCAGGTACTCGAAGTTGCTTTGGGTGATGAAATTACAGTTGAAAAGGACAAGGCAATAGGTGATAAAATGAGCGTTGAACGGTCTGCGATCAATACCCATTGACTGTACTAAAACGTTATACTTTTGCCTAAAGTGCTGTCTGGCGCGGCTTGTTGGGTGTTTAATGCTTGACCCCCACTATAGCCGTTGCTATACAATATTGGTCGATGCATAACAATTCTTCGCATTGATCGACGCGCATTAGCCAAGTAATTATTTTTGATCCCAAGGGGTAAATAGTGAATAAATCTGAACTGATCGAAGCCATTGCTGCTTCTGCGGACATCTCAAAAGCGGCAGCTTCCCGTGCACTTGACGCGATGATCGATTCGGTCACTGATAGCCTCAAGAAAGGCGATTCTGTTGCACTGGTTGGATTTGGAACATTCAGCGTCAAGGAACGCGCTGCACGTACTGGCCGTAATCCTCAGACGGGCAAGCCCATCAAGATTGCTGCAGCCAAGGTTCCTGGTTTCAAGGCAGGTAAAGCTCTTAAGGATTCAGTTAACTAAACTGTATGCGGCACTTTACAGTGCTACATGTGCTGCTTGGCATATCCGATTCCATTGGTTGAGTTGTCGGAGTGACGGTTTTCACGATTCATCCCATGAGCTACATATAAATAAAGCGCATCCATTTGGGTGCGCTTTTTTTATGATACATAAACGGATATTCAAGATTTTTACGAAGACTACGCTTGCGAATCATGATAATTGGAATCTTCTCCCCCTGTTGATGCGTGATGAAACGATTTGTTCCGTCAAACCACATGGTCAGATTGTGGCGCACATGCGTATAATGGTGGAACCTATCAAGCAGATGTCCTCTATGGGTGTGAGTCATATATCAGTAGTGCCACTGAGGATGATCAACAATACAACTGTGCTACCTGAGAATGTCAGTGATGAATCGAGGTTCGAATGCTGCAACAAATTAGAGACCGTTCTTCCGGTTGGGTGACCAAGGTCATCGTGGGGGTTGTCGTCGTCATCTTTGCCCTGTTCGGTCTTGAGCGTTTGGGAGACATGTTTGGAAGCTCTTCCAGTGATGACGCTGCGACCGTTAACGGTGAAGGAATTTCCACTCAAAGCCTCAACCAGCAGGTGCTCCGTATGATTCAGTCTGGTCAGATCCAGCCGGATCAACAGCAGAGCGCACGGGGCCAACTTCTGGAGCAAATGATCCAACAGGCATTGTTGATTCAATATGCACACAAAGGGCATATGACATTCAGCAATGACCAGATTGACCAGATTATTCTCAGCCTTCCTGACTTCCATGATAATCAGGGGCGCTTTTCATCACAGATTTTTGTGCAAAAACTGAGTCAGGTGGGGTATACCCCTGAGTCATTCCGCGCCTATCTGGCTCGGCAGATGACGCTGCACCAGTTGCAGGACGGCCTCAATCTGGGCACCTTTGTGACGCCTGCAGAGCAGGACAAACTGACAGCGTTGACCAACCAGACGCGTACTTTCCGTTATGCAACCCTGACACCCTCGGATTTGACATCCTCTATTCAGGTTTCTGATAGTGAATTGCAGTCCTGGTATCAGCAACACAAATCCGACTATGTTCGTCCGGCACAGGTCAAGCTGGACTACATTGTGTTGGATAAAAGCAAGCTTGCCAGCACTATTCATATCAGTAACGACGAACTTCAGAAGGAATATCAGAATCGCGCGTCCTCGGCGGATAAGCAGGTTTCCGATATCATTCTGAATATCAACGCCAATCAAACGTTGCAGGATGCTCAAAAGCAGATGAGCCATATTCAGGACTTGCTGAAGCAGGGGCACAGCTTTGCCTCATTGGCGCGTCAGTATTCCAATGACAAGGCATCGGCCAGCAATGGTGGCAGTCTGGGGAATGTCACCACTGGTATTTTTGGCGAGCCCTTCGATTCAGTGGTCAAGAGCCTGCAACCGGGGCAGGATTCCAAGCCTTTCCAATTTGATGGTGCCCTTCATCTGGTACGTGTTACGGGGATTGCCTTACCGTCCTTTGATCAGCTGAAAGGGCAGATGACTCAGCAATTGCAGATGCAGAAGGTCGATTCGGCTTACACCAATCTTTCACAGGAACTAAATGACAAAAGCTTCTCCGCCAGTGATCTGAAAAGTGTGGCCGATGCGACGAAACTGCCTTTACAGCATAGTGATTGGCTTTCTCGTAACGCTTCTGGTGATATTTTCGGCCACTCTGGGGTTATGTCGGCCGCATTCTCTGATCAGGTGCTGAATCAGGGCTATAACAGTGATGTCATTGATCTTGGGAACAATCGTCAGATCGTCCTTCGGGTTGATAGCCATCGTCCCGAGCAGCAATTGACTTTCGATCAGATCAAGGATCAGGTCAAGCAGACGGTTCTGGCAAACAAGACTCGTCAGGCACTTGCTGCACTTGCCGGTACGGATATTGCCAATCTGCAAAAAGGTCAAAATATTCCACTGCAATGGCATCAGGTTTCGAATGTTCAGCGTGATACCCATTCAGTGGATTCTGCCATTGTCGAAGGTGCTTTTGGTATTGCGCGTCCTCAGACAGGTCAATCAGGTTATGGTCGTGTGACATTGTCCAATGGCAATGAAGCCGTGATTGAGCTTCAATCCGTGGGGCAGACCGACGATCAGGGTACCTCGGGTCAGGTTGCCAACAAGCTTCAGACGCAAATGACAGAGACGGCCGCGCAGGGCTTGATTGATGAGTTGACGGCGAAAGCGAAAATCGTACGTCACTGATCATGAATTAATGTGGAAAAATATTTTCACGTTGAAATGAAGACGCCCCGAACCTGTGTTCGGGGCTTTTTTTTATAATTCATTCGAATTTGGTCAGGGAGCGTCATGTCTTATCCCATTCAGTATGTTGATGTATTTGGCAGTGAAAGTTTCTCGGGTAATCCGCTGGCGGTCATCACGGCAGATGACACACTGACTACTCAGCAAATGCAGCGCATCAGCCATTGGCTCAACCTGTCTGAAACGACGTTCTTGTTGCCCGCTACACAGCCGGAAGCTGATTATCGGGTGCGTATATTCACGCCGGAACAGGAACTGCCTTTTGCAGGGCATCCTACATTGGGCAGTTGCCATGCCTGGCTTGCAGCAGGGCATACGTCTAAACAAAACGGCGTTGTGGTTCAGGAGAGTGCGATAGGGTGCGTCTCTATCCGTCGGTATTCAGACATGCTGTCGTTTTCAGCACCGCCCCTGTTACGTTCAGGCCCATTAAGTGAAGATGAGCTTGAATCGGTATCTGCATTCCTGAAGATAAACCCGGAAGAAATAGTAGATGCCGCGTGGATTGATAATGGTCCGGGGTGGATGGGTGTCAGGCTGGCCAGTGCTGAACAGGTATTGGCCATTCAACCTGATGTTGGCTGGTCGACTTCTTTAAGCGTTGGAGTTGTTGGGTCACACGATACAGCCGCAGATGCTCAATTTGAGGTGAGGGCCTTCTATAAAGCAGAGAAAGGTGCTTTGATTGAAGATCCTGTCACAGGGAGTCTCAATGCTTCGCTAGGGCAGTGGCTCTATAACGCAGGCATCGTCGAAGGTGATTATATCGCAGCACAGGGGACGGCTATCGGACGTAAAGGTCGAGTTTTCGTGCATCAGGATGAAACCGGTCAGGTGTGGGTCGGTGGGCAGACTCATACTCGAATTCATGGGGTGCTGGCGTTATAGGCATTGTTCCTGAAAAAGGTATTGTTCCTGAAAAGGATTGAACGTGTAAATTCCAGGGCCTGCTGATCGTTACTTGATCGGCTAGAGCATATTTTTCGTCTTTCTTTTGAACTGGTAACTCTATTAGTGGACGACATTCTCATAAGAGCCGGTGAACCAAAGGACGCAGCGGATTTACGTGATATATACGCTGCACCTGAAAATTATTCGGCGACCTTACAGTTGCCTTATCCTGATTTGACGACGTGGGAAAAGCGCACGGATTTATCGAATCCACCTACGTTGCGTTTGGTGGCTGAAGTAGAGCATAAAGTGGTGGGTGATATATGCCTAATGCAGCTGCAGACAGTCAGAATGGCACATGTTGCTCGCCTTGGTATGGCTGTACATGTGGAGTTCCAGCATCGTGGAATCGGTCAGCGATTACTGAAGGAAGCCATCGACTATGCTTTTCTGTGGCTTAATATCGAGCGCATAGAGCTGGAGGTCTATCCTGATAATACGGCGGCTATCGCGCTTTATAAAAAGATGGGATTCGAGCAGGAGGGTGTTAAGCGGCGGGCAGTATTTAGGGCAGGGCGATACGTCGATGTCAACATCATGGCATTATTGCGTGAATGAGTTGTTGTGATCATGAATTGTTGCAATCAAACCCGGTTGTAACCACACATGGTTGGAAACGTGAAATGATGTTGTTCCAATGAGTACACATTCACATAGGTGCACGTTATTGATAATTAACCTGTTATCTGCTCCAACCATGTAATGGTATCGATTGCCTGCTGACGCGTGCTTCCACAAATATCATGATCATAATCAAATTTCAGACATACCTGTGGGCGCTCAGGCTTGCCAAACAATTGGCATAGATTGTGTTCATCCAGTTGAACGCAGCGGACACCTGCCGGTTTACCCATCGGCATACCGGGAATGGGTGAGGTAATGGACGGCGCAATACAACAGGCACCGCACCCAGCCCGGCAGCCGGTGGGTGCGTTATTCACGTGGAGAGTATCTGTTTGTATGAGGCCGCTGCGTGCATCTTCCATGGTCGTTATGCTTCGACTTCTGCCGTCGCACCCTTGCCAATGCCTTCGAAGGCCTGAACGCGGATACGACCGCCCTGAACCAGGCTGATTTCTGTCGCCAACCAATGCGCAATGTGCTCTACCGTGGTCGAGGTAGGCATTACAATAACGCGTTCACGGGGTAGCTGAATGCGAAAATGCCCTTGTTTGGCCTGATAGGCAAAACGGAGGGTATCGTCCTCTTCATTTCCGACGAGATCCTCTTCATCTGCCAGATAGATATTGGCAAGACGTTGACACCAGTACCGGATCAGGGCTTCATCCAGCTCACCATCTTTCCAGATACCCAGGCGTGAACGGTGTCCATGTGCAATGCGCTGGCAGTTGCCGGCATGCTTTTTCAATCCATGTGAATACCCATAGCCATATCCCTCGGCGATATTCTCCTGCCGCAATGTGATCCGGATATCCGTGATATTGTGTGGTGGACGCTTCATCAGTTGCTCAGCGATATACTGGCCCAGACGCTCAGGATCAATGTCTGTCCAAGGTAAAAGTGTGAAAGCCTGTCGTGGTGCACGAACTTCCATGGGGTAGGGCAACTGCGTACGGATACACAGCCCTTCGACACACTCCTGTACCGAGACGCCCGGCATTTGGGTCGGCACCAGTAATGTGTGATCCAGCGTGTTGTCAATGTGTTCCTTGATCCACGGTTTTACTTCACCGAAATCGAACAGCATGCCGTCTTCGCCCAGCTCGCCATCCAGTTCGATATCGACCTGCCAGCTGGCGCCAACCAAACCCTGTTCAGCGCTCCAGTAGGAAGCATCCAACGCGGTGAGTGAATGAACAAACAAACTCATTAGTCGATACCTGCAATTTTGTGCATTTGAATGGATAACTGCCAGCGTGGGTGCTCAAGGCAATAGGCGAGAGCATCCTGCAAGGTATTACCTTTGCCACCGCTGGGCTCAAGATCCATCCCCTGCAAATAGAAATGATCGAAGTCCAGATGCTCAAACGTGTCGGGCAATGCATGCACCTGGGGGTACACCAGTTTTATTTCGTTACCGCCACTGACCGCCAATGCATTACTACCCTTGGGGCTGACGCATACCCAGTCGATGCCGTCCGGCGGCATGATTGTACCATTGGTTTCAACCGCTATTTCGAACTGACGTGCATGCATGGCCTCAATCAACGCTGTATCGAGCTGAAGCAGAGGCTCCCCCCCGGTGAAGACAACATAGGGGGTGATGCCTTCTCCCCGTTCCGGCCACAAGGCATCCAGATGTTCGGCAAGGTCGTCTGCCGTTTTGAACTTTCCGCCGTTCTGCCCATCCGTACCGATAAAGTCCGTATCGCAGAACTGGCAAAGCGCACGACTCCGGTCTTTCTCACGACCTGACCATAGATTGCAGCCAGTAAAACGACAGAAAACAGCGGCACGGCCACTGCGAGCACCTTCTCCCTGCAAGGTGTAGAAGGCTTCCTTGACTGAATACATTAGCGTACACCTTTCACGTAGGGAATCGGATCTTCAAGCCCCTGGTTGGCAAAGGCTTCGAGCCGCTCGCGACAGCTACCACATTCACCGCAGGCTTTTTCCTGCCCCAGGTAACAGGTCCAGGTATCACTGTAGTCAAGCCCCATTGCCAACCCATCCGCTAAAATATCGGTTTTGTCCTTGTGCAGGTAAGGTACGCACAATTCGACTGGCTGGTAGTTGGCAATGGCAGCTACATCGTTCATGCGTGCTACAAACTCCGGGCGGCAGTCGGGGTAGATCGCATGGTCACCACCGTGTGCGCCATAGAAGCAGTAGGGGGCTTCGATATTGACGGCATAACCAATGGCGAGTGAAAGCAGAATCATGTTGCGGTTGGGTACGACAGTGCTTTTCATGTTATCGCTGTCGTAGTTGCCTGTGGGCATTTCCTGCGACGTATCGGTGAGGGCAGAGTTGCCGATCAAACCATGGATGGCCGTGATGTCCACAATCTTGTGTTCGATCCCCAGTTGGGTGGTGACACGTTTGGCTGCATCCAGCTCGCGCCGATGGCGTTGCCCGTAATCGAAGGAGAGGGCGGCCACTTCGTATCCCTCGCGAATAGCGCGGTGAAGTACGGTAAAGGAGTCCATTCCACCGGAGTAGATCACCACAGCGCGTTTGCGCGATGGGGTATCAGATGCGGTAGTTTCTGATGCGATAGTTTCTGATGTGGTGTTATCAGTAACATTGGACGAAATGTTGGCCGATGCTTTCTCAGCATCTGACCTGGAGGATAAGTCAGACATGACGGAGAATTTTCCCGTATAGCGGGCCCGGGGTCCGGTCCGGGGCATGAATGGAAAGGCTACAATGGCCCGTTTGATTAACCGACCATTATACCTTTTTCCTGTCACAAGAACCACTCTTTATCACTGATAAACGGCTTGTTAGTGAAGGGTGATCTTTAACTAGAAGGTGGCTGATGTTGCTCACTCCCAGTGTGTACCGTCAGCGTTGCTCTTCCGCTTTAGTTCATTGGCTGGATTAACTATCTGAGCAAGGGTTGCCAGAACCGACGCCCTCATTTTCCCGTGCTTTGCTTGTGACACCTTCGGTATTTTTCTCGCCACTCGGCTGATCACTCTCCTCACGGCATCCTAATCATCTTCTTGTCTTTTTGTGAATACTGCATTTGATAGTGTTGCCCTTCCTCGGAGGGAGGTGATCCCTACACGCGCAGCCCAACCTCTTCATCCAGCCACTCTTTTTGATCTAGCAAACCTTCTTGCTATAGAGGCTGCCATTTTGCATTCAGAGCTTCCACGCGGCATTCACATGTGAATACACGACCTCCCGTGCTGTCGGTGATTGATGTCCTGAGCCAGCCGCCGTAATTTTCACTTTATAGCGTTATCAAGACCTGATGTGGGTCATTCAAGCTCGCATCAGTGGATATGGCACAGCGAGTGTTTCTTATACAAATGTTGCATTTGTACGAGTGTTGAAGATTGAGCATGAACACTGAATACAGCACACCACCGGCACGAAGGAGATCAACAATGACAATGGAAAAGGCAAGGGCAAGTGCACACAAGGATCAGCCGCGCATTGTTATTATTGGCCTGGGAGTCGTCGGGGCAGCCCTGGCGGATGAGCTGACGCAGAGGGGGATGCAGCATGTTAGCGTGTTTGAGCAGGGGCCTTTGTATGAAACCGGTGGCTCTTCTTCACACGCACCGGGGTTTGTCTTTCAAACGACCGCCAACAAGACCATGACGGAGTTGGCGACTCGTACCCTCGATAAGTTGGATGGAAAATCCCTTGATGGCAAGTTTCTTGCCAAACGCATTGGTGGGCTGGAATTGGCGACTACGCCGGCCCGCTGGGCAGAACTGAAACGCCGCCATGGCCTGGCCACCGCCTGGGGCGTGCCTTCACGTTTGATTACGGCGGAGGAGTGTGCCGAGCTGTGGCCCGGTCTCAATACAGAGGTCGTATTGGGTGGATTTCTCACGCCGAATGATGCCATCGTCAAAGGTGTACGAGCGGTTGAATGGCAGGCACGTCGGGCAGAAGAGCATGGGGCTGTTATTCAAGGGCACACAGAAATCGTCGATATTCTCCGCAACGAAACAGGCAAGGTGACAGGGGTGAAAATTCGCCCTACGCCGACAGGGCCTGATGATGCGGTGAGTGAAGAAGTCACCACGGTGGATGCCGATATCGTTATCGCTTGTGCCGGACTATGGGGGCCCGGTGTTGCCAAGCGTTTTCTCGGCTTCGAATTGCCCATGTTGCCGATCGAGCACTGTTTTGGCTACAGCCATCAGGTTCCTTCACTTGAAGGCGTTAATGATGAGATTGATGAGGCCAAGCGGCCCATGCTACGCCATCAGGATTTCGCCATGTACCTGCGTGAATTCAATGATGTGATCGGTATTGGCGCCTATGAGCACCGTTCGATCGGGCTGGAACAGGATCAGATCAGTAGCCCTGAAGAATTCGCCAAATCCGGGGTGCATCCCGCCATGCATACGCTTACCTGGCCGGATTTCGAGCCGACATGGAAAGAAGCCCAGAAACTATTGCCCGAATTGACGGACGTCGGCTTTGATCACGGCTTCAACGGTATTTTCTCCTTCACGCCGGATGGCGGCCCGTTGATGGGCCCTGTCGAAGGGTCGGAAGGGCTATGGATGGCGCAGGCGGTCTGGGTTACCCAATCGGCAGGTGTCGCACAGGTGATGGCGGACTGGATTGTGACCGGCGACCCTGGCATTGATACCCATGGATTGGACTATACGCGTTTCGATCCCCATATCGTGACTCATGCTTATACCGTTGGGCGCGGTGAAGAAGCCTACGACGAAGTTTACGACATTCGCCACCCGCACCAATCGACCCAAATTTTGCGCGGTAGCCGAACCTCTCCTTTTTATTTACGTCACGAAGCTCTGGGCGCTGTTTTCGGTGAAGCCAATGGCTGGGAGCGTCCATTATGGTTTGAATCCAACCGTGCGCTTCTGGATAGCCTTGATAACTTGCCAGAACGCGATGACTGGGCCGCGACCGATTGGTCACCCATTGCGGCAGCAGAAGCCAAGGCAACGCGTGAAGGGGTCGCCCTGTATGACATGAGTTCACTCATGCGATTGGAAGTGGAAGGGCCGGGTGTAGTTGAGTTCTTGCAGGGGCTCATGTCAAACAAGATGGACAAATCCATCGGATCGGTCACCTATTCCCTGATGCTGGATGAAGCAGGCGGTATTCTGTCGGATGTGACAGTCACACGCATGTCAGAAGAGTGCTATCAGCTCGGTGTTAACGGGCACATGGATGAAGCGTATCTGAAAGCACGTCTGCCCAAGGACTCTTCCATCCGTATTCGTGACCTTACCCCCGGTACTTGTGGGATTGGCTTATGGGGGCCCCATGCACGTGATGTATTGGGCAAGCTCACCCGTGATGATATCTCACACACAGGCCTGAAATATTTTCGTGCCGCTGAAATCGAGGTCGCGGGCGTCAAGGTACTGGCGCTGCGCGTCAGCTATGTCGGCGAGCTGGGGTGGGAGCTCTACTGTACCGCTGATAATGGCTTGTACTTGTGGGATCAACTCTGGGCCGCGGGCCAACCCTTCAACATCATTGCTGCAGGGCGCCGAGCCTTTAACAGCTTGCGGTTGGAAAAAGGGTATCGTTCCTTTGGCACGGACATGACGAGAGAGCATTCGCCTGAAGAAGCGGGTATTGGCTTTGCCGTGCGTTTTGACAGCGGTGATTTCGTCGGGCGTGAAGCACTGGAAAAACGCGAGGTTGTTCGGCGCCTGAGCTGCCTGACATTGGACGACGCAACCGCGGTGGTTTTGGGCAATGAGCCGGTATTCGATGTTGGAGGTACTGAAGCCATCGGTTATGTCACCAGCGCGGATCAAAGTTATACCCTGGGCGTGACAATTGCCTACGCATGGTTGCCTGCTGACCGCGCTGTGCCTGATGAAAAAGTCGAGATCGAGTATTTTGGCGATCGTTACGTGGCAACTGTGCGTAGCGAGCCGCTGTTCGACCCTGACATGACACATATCCGACGCTAGCGGCTGTTTTTTCTCATAGGGCGTTTCATATCCGCATGGCGACTCATGGGGCAAGGTCTTGAGAAGAAAGGCCCTTGTCTGAGAAATGAAACGCTCTACTGTCCCGCGAGACATTGCTCAAAAGAGAGGGGGCAGGGGGACAGTGTTCAAGAAAGGACGGCGCTCACGCGAATAGAGACACGTACTGAATATCGCAGCATTATGATGAGGGGGCAATCATGGCAGAGCATTATGAAGTCATCATTATCGGCGCTGGGTCAATGGGCGGGGCTGCCGCCAATGTACTGGCAGAGCGCGGTGTCAAGGTCCTGGCCCTGGAGACTTTTTGGCCCGGTCACGATCAGGGTTCAGCACATGGTGGTACCCGCATCATCCGACAGGCCTACTTCGAAAGCCCTGACTATGTTCCCTTGTTGAAACGTGCCTATGAAGGTTGGCGAAAGCTCGAAAAAGAGTCCGGCCGCGATATCCTTAAACTGTGCGGCAATATCAACATTGGTCACCCCGAAAGCCTGACGTTCAAAGGAAGTCTGGAAGCTGCACAGGAACATGGATTGGAGTATGAGATCCTCACGGCTGAAGAGATTCGCGAACGTTTTCCCACCATGAATCCCAAGGACCACGCGTTGGGCCTGTACGAGCCCAATGCAGGCTATGTTCGTCCTGAAGAGACGACCATGGCCAATGCGGAAGTCGCTCAACGTAAAGGGGCGGATATTCACTTTGGCGAGCCCGTCACTCATTGGTCCACCTTACCCGATGGTCAGGTTCAGGTGGTCACCAGTAAAGGGATGTATACAGGAGATAAACTGATAGTGACGCCGGGTGCCTGGGCACCACAATTACTGCCCGAGCTGAATTTTCCGATTAGCGTTGAACGCATGGTATTCCACTGGTTCACCCCTGATTATTCGAAGGTGCCTTATGAAAAATATGCGGATGATCAGCACCCCGTCTATGTCGAACAGACGGATGACAATGATCAGATTTATGGTTTTCCGATGACCGATGGCCCGGACGGTGGGCTTAAATTCGGCTTTTTCCGTGTCGGGTCACCGACGACACCGCAAACCATTGATCGAAATGTGTATCCGGAAGAGATCGCGACAATGCATAAAAGAGGGTTGGAGTTGTTCCCTCATTTGACGCCAAATGTGGTGCAGGCTAAAACGTGCCTGTATTCGGTAACTCCGGATGAGCACTTTATCGTTGGCCTCCACCCCGAGAAACCGCAGGTGGTGATAGGGTGTGGTTTTTCCGGTCATGGTTTCAAATTCGTACCCGTCATTGGCGAAATACTGGCAGATTTAGCCATGTATGGAAAAACCGAAATGAATATTGCCCTGTTTGATCCGCAGCGTGAGGCGTTACGTCAGCCTCTACCTACGGCGGTATGACTGACCCCGGGCACGCGTTATCCCAAACATTGAATTGTCAGTAGGGAGCAAGCGTTGCGTTGTGAAGCAATTCCGCATACAGCGCGCGCTTGGTTGGATCTTGATCCATGCAGCTCGACATTGCCGCTGTATCGCTCGGCATCGTGTTTTTTTCCACCTGCTTTCTTCTCCTTATTTTTGTTCTCCTATTGAATAATGCCGATATCGGCCCGATCTCTTGAGTATGAGATGCTCGGAGAAGGGGTGTAGTAGTGTTTTTTATCCGTAGGATAAATCACTAACGGTTCTTCTTTTTAACTCGTCGTTTGCTTGGGGGGCGGCGTTTGTTGGTGTAATCAATGGAGAATTTTCGCCGCCTCAGGCCTGTTTCCGAGCGATTATTGAAATTTTCATTCAACTATTCATTTCAACTTCAGGATGAACGGAGCGAACCATGTCATTATCAGATATCCGCCAACAGCATAGCGAACTCAAACAACCCACGAGCGAGACTCACGGTTTTGTGTTCAACCACACCATGTTGCGCGTTAAAGATATCGAAAAGTCTCTGGCATTCTATAATAAGGTACTGGGGTTTTCTTTGGTTGATCAGCGCGATTTTCCTGAAAACGAATTCAGCCTGTATTTCCTGGCGTATGTAAACGAGAGCGCTCAGGTACCCGAGGAAGATGAAGAACGTCGCTTGTGGTTGGCTGGTCAACCAGGAGTACTCGAATTGACGCATAATTATGGCACCGAGAAAGAAGCAGGGCAGGTGTACCATAATGGCAATGATGATCCACAGGGATTCGGCCATATTTGCGTTTCCGTCCCGGATATAGAAGCTGCTTGCGCTCGTTTTGAAGAATTGGGTGTTGATTTCAAAAAACGTTTGACCGATGGCCGGATGAAGAACATTGCCTTCATCCGTGATCCTGATGGCTATTGGATCGAAATTATTGCCAACCATTGATCAGTTGATGTGAGAAGGGTGATATGAGCGCGATAACACATGTATTGAAAGAAGACATGCCATTGGTCGATTTGCTGGAAAGAGCCAGTGATGATGATCTGGTCACATTGGTCAATTACTTGACCAATTTTGGTCGCGTGCGAGTCACCATGGCAGCAGACGCGAAAAGGCAATTGCTGGCCGCGCGTGATAATCATTCCTTCTCGCGTGATGACCTTCTGGTACTGGTCCACGAACTCGAACACTATGGTGGTAATAGTGTTATCAACCGGTTGAGGCGGCAAGGTGTGCCTTATCGCACGATAGTCCATGACGTCGCGGCCTATCTTGAGGTTGATTCAAAACAGCTGAACCAGCCCACTGAGGTGTTGGAAAAGCTGATTCTGGAAAAGATGCTTGAAGAACACTGGAAGCGTTTGCCGGATGGTGAAAAGTCGCGCTTCGGTGAATTGTTAGCGGGAGTTACGGCTGGGCGGGTGTATGATCCGCGTAAACTTCGCGAGGCTGTTTCCTTCGATAAACTCAATTGGAGTCGTTTGGGCGGCCTGGTGTCGGATTATATCGTGCCAGGAATTCGCAAGAACGGCTTTAGTTATTTTCGATCCATTCGCTCAATTGGTAGTAAGGTATTGGGTGCACGTGCACTCGGCTCCAAGGCAATGGCAAGTCGTTTGCTGCCGGTGTCATTACCCGTGGCGGTAGCAGGGGGCGCTGCCTACGGTGCCTATCGACTATCACGTGAAAGTTACCGGATTACCGTTCCCTGTGTGGTACAGATTGCGACTATCCGCCAGAAAGCAATGAGCTTGCCGGGGAGTGCGAGTTGATCATGTGCTTTATTGATAAGGCAGGGCACGGCATGATCGCATTGGGTGCTCTCAAAGGCGCTCTGATGCACTCGGATTGGTGGATTCCTTTAGCGCCAACGTGGTGTGATACTGAATGAAATCATGCTTGGCTGCGGAGTATTGTGCAGAGTCGTTATGACATGCACGAGCAATCTGCTGTTTCAATGCCGCGTATCTGGTAGCAATATCTGCATGTTTTCTCAGATAATCCCGGAATGCCAAATGTTTATGAATTTCCGGATGGCCCCGTTCGAATACGTGCAGATGATGGGTACGTATACCATTCCCTTTTTGAAAATAACGGCGACCGAATATCCCGTTTTCCCCTCTCGCTTTATATCCAGCGCCTTTCATTTTGTCATTTAGATTATCCACCCGAAGAATATCCATTACCTCCAGAAGAATATCAATGACGGGTTTGGCCATAAGCCCAGGTACACTAGTGCTCCCAATATGATGAATATTGGCCAGCATCGGCGAGAAGATGGACGCAAGTAGTTCTGCTTCAACCCGATATTGTTTGGGCCAATTCGAATCATACTCAAGAAGACTAATTTGACGCATTGAAACCTTCTATCCTAAAAGCAGAGTCATTATTGAAAACAGGAATAAATGTGTCAGGCTTCAACTACCCTGTTTTACAGTAGTGTGATTGTCAATTAGTACACAAACGATCAAGCAGAAGATGTGTGTAGTTATGTCAACGCTAACCCCCAAAACTCTGTCGTAGCGTGTTTGGGGTTAGGGCTTAAATAATACCAGCCTTTCTTCTTGTAAAAACGCATGGCCCGTTCATTCATTGTGCTTACGGAAAGCACAACTCGCTTGCAGCCCTCTCTTGTAAGGGTCGTTGTTATGAGATCATGTACTTCATTAACTACACCACTTCCCCTGTATTCAGGCGCTATATAAATCAGGTATAGATAGCCGGTTTTCTCTTTTTTCCATCCCAGCGAATGCATTAGATCGCCTTCCCAGCAGGAACGAAATTCAAGTTGGCCTATAATCCGACCTTTATCCCACACATGGTAATAATAAAAACGTGAATCGTTCAGGCGTGCTTCCACTCTTTCCCGATAACCAGAGAGGATTTTTTCTACGCCAGACAACGTGCCAAAACTGCAAAGGTAGGCATCCTTTCGGGCGGAGATACACTGATTAAAATCCCGCACCAGATCGATTTTACGTACTATCATAGTCGATCTTTCCCTTTTTATATTTCTAATTGAAAATCAGGTTGTCCTCATTAATAGATTAAATCTTGCTTACATTAAAATTAAAACGTTGTTTTTAAGCTAATATATGGATCAGTTCTGACATTTTTAATGGCGTGATGGGTAATGGGAATATAAGTTCATCGTGGTTTTTAATTCCTGATATTATCGCTTATACGATAATAACTTATTTAAGGGGATGGAGTGTGCTGATTTGTGCGGCCATTGTATTGGCATTTTTGGGCAGTATACTGGCAGGGCTTTTTGGTGGAGGTGCGGGGTTGATTGTCACACCATCCATTTATATGTTGCTTAATTATAGCAATGCACAGGCCACGGGTCTGATGCAAACCAGTATCACTACCATGATCGGCTCACTGATGTTGGCGGGTGCCATTGGTATCTATAAACATGCCACATATGATCATATCGAGTGGTCAGTCGTGAAAAAGTCAGCGCCGTGGGTAATGGTGGGTGCTGCCTTGGGTTGCCTTGCCATGTCACACATTTCAAATCGAGCCATGGTGCTGATTTTCGCAATAGCAACGCTCGTATTGGCTATACGCTCCACGCTACAATTGCTGGGAAAGAATTCTTCTCCGAATGTGGGGATGTCACATTCTTCATATAGCCCCGGTTTAATGTACGGTGGGGGCCTTTTGTTGGGTATTGTGTCCACCTTATCGGGAGCCGCTTCCTTTGCTGTCCCTTACTATGAATATTTAGGGTTAACCATCAAAAAAGCGATTGGTACCACTACCGTTATCGTTTGGCTGTATTCGATCGTCGTCTTGATCTTTATGGTGTCGTCTGGTTGGCATGTTCATCATCTACCTGCTCATAATATGGGTTATCTCAATTATTACTACCTCATACTGTTCCTGCTACCGACCATTCCGGGAACATTATTGGGTGCCCGTTGGGCACGCGTCCTTCCGACCTATTATTTGAAACTCTTTTTTACGCTGTTGTTATATGTGATCGGTATCAGCATGCTGGTCTTTTAATGATCAATCAGTGTTATAAATATCATGTAAGCACAATAAAAACGGCATCCTCTTATTCACGTTGAGGATGCCGTTTTCATTGATATTAACGTGTCTATCACTCTTTACTGGTCGTGAAAATCCAGGCCGTTCCCGGTTGCCTTGATCACACCCGCACGAATCACGAAATCACCGAAGCATTCACCGTTGTGGCGCTCCTGTGCATAACGGTAGAGCAGGGGAGTGAGTTCCTTGAGAATTTCAGCTTCGTCGATATTTTCACGATACATTTTATTCAGGCGAGTACCGATAAAGTTACCGCCCAAATAAAGGTTATAACGACCGATCGCTTTACCCACCAGTCCGATTTCCGCCATGAAAGGTCGGCCACAGCCATTGGGGCAGCCCGTCATGCGAATAATAATCGGATCATTGGCAAGGCCTGCATCGCGCATGATGTTGTCAAGCTTATCCAGCAATGTGGGCAAATAGCGCTCACTCTCGGCCATTGCCAACCCGCAGGTGGGAAGTGCCACACATGCGATGGAGTGCTGACGCAAGGGGGTTGCGCTCTTCAACATGTGATACTGATTCAGCAGGTCATCAATGACCGTTTTGTGTGTTTCCGGTACATTGCTGATGATGATGTTCTGATTACAGCTCATGACAATATCACCATCGAAGGATTCGGCGATGGCACGCAACCCACTTTTTAGTAGCATCCCTGCATGGATCGGGGCATCGGTCGGATAATCCTTGATACGACCATTTTCGATGAATAGCCCGTAGTGCCATAAGCCATCTTCACCTTGATACCAGCCAAGGATATCGCCGGTCGTCTCAAAGTGATACTCACGGGCCGCTTCCAGGTCATAGCCGAGATACTTCTGCAACTCGCTCTTGAAACCCTCGACGCCCATGGTATCGACCGTATACTTCAGGCGCGCGTGCTTACGATTCTTGCGGTCTCCATTGTCACGCTGTACCAGCATGACCTTTTCGGCCACATCAATTAGCTTGTCGTAGGGGGCATAGCCAATTACGGTCGAGATACGGGGATAGGTCTCCGGTTCACCGTGAGTAGAGCCCATACCACCCCCCACAGCAATATTGGCGCCGACAATTTCACCATTTTCAACAATCGCGATAAAGCCAAGATCATTGGTATGAATATCGATTTCATTGTCAGGTGGCAGCGCTAACCCAATCTTGAATTTACGCGGCAGGTAATACTGGGTATAAAGCGGTTCCACCACTTCATCTGGCCCACCAAAAACACGTTCCTCACCCAGGAATATCTCGTGGTATGCACGGGTATGCGGCAGCAGGTGGTCACTGATTTGAGCGCCGAGTTCGTAGAGGCGATAGTGCAGTTTTGAACGGCTCGGGTTGGCGGTTGAGGTCACGTTACGGTTAACATCGCCACAGGCGGCAATGGTATCCACCATCACGTTATTGATCTCTTTCAGATGCGCACGCAGGTTCCGCTTGTAAATCCCGTGATACTGAAGTGTCTGGCGGGTCGTAATACGTAGCGTATTATTGGCGTAATGCGTGGCAACGTCATCGATCGTACGCCATTGCTCAGCACTCAACCGGCCGCCGGGAATGCGGCAACGCACCATGAAGGCGTAAAGTGGTTCGAGCTTTTGCTGGCGGCGCTCACTGCGCAGGTCACGGTCATCCTGCAGGTAAAAACCGTGGAATTTGGTCAGCTGTAGATCAGCATCCGAGACAGCACCGGTGGCGATGTCTGCCATATCAGCTTCCAGCTGCCCGCGCAGATAGTCGCTTTCGACTTTGAGGCGCTCGTTGGCGGAGTATTCGGAAAGGTCTGCGTCACGGAGTTTGGCAATAATATCGGTCATTAGTATACGTCCCGCTGGTAGCGTTTGGCCTGCTGAAGCTCGCGGAGCCAAGCGGTGGCTGACTCTTCGTCCAGTCCACCCTGTTGCTGGATAATGTCGATCAGGGTCGCATGTACATCACTCGCCATGCGGTCGCCATCACCACAGACATAGAAATGCGCGCCATTCTCAAGCCATTCGAACACTTCCTTACCGTGTTCACGCAGGCGGTCCTGAACGTAGACTTTCTCTTCCTGATCACGTGAAAAGGCGACATCCAGATGAGTGAGTAGCCCATCCGCACGCATTTTCAGCCACTCTGCCTGATAAAGGAAGTCGGTTTCGAAGTGCTGATCCCCGAAGAACAGCCAGTTCTTGCCGTGGGCTCCTTCTTCTTCACGCTGTTGAAGAAACGCACGGAAAGGCGCTATGCCAGTACCGGGGCCCACCATGATCATCGGTGTCGTCGGATCATCAGGCAGCTTGAAGTTTTTGTTGTGATCGATGTAGATCGGAACGGTGTCGCCCGGCTTTACACGATCAGCCAGCCACGTACTTGTAACCCCATTACGTGCACGACCATGGGCTTCGTAGCGTACAATCCCGACCGTCAGGTGCACTTCGTCCGGATTGGCTTCCAGTGAAGACGCAATAGAGTACAAGCGTGGCGGTAGCTTACGCAGGGCGCTCACGAAATCCTGTGGGCTAAGCCCCTTGACCGGGTAGTCACGTAGCATATCGATGATCTGGCGGCCATAAAGCCATTCTCGCAGCTCTTCACGATTATCTTCATGCAGTAGGCGTTTCAGTTCATCGGAATCACTGATTTCAGCCCAGTGTTTGACCAGCGGGCGCGTAAGCGTCGTCACTTCCAGCTCGCTTAGCAGGGCATCACGTAGCAGGCGCCCATCGCCCAGATCATGATCTGCTTCAGCTTCCAAAAGCTGCATGACTTCATCGACATAATCGGGATCATTCTGGGGAACGATACCCACAGCATCCCCTGGTTTGTACTCAAGCCCTGAGCCTTCCAGTGAAAGTTCGATATGATGCGTGTTTTTAGCAGAACCACGACCATTCAATTGAATGGAATCAAGGACCTCTGCCTGAAACGGATTTTTGCGCGAATAGGTGGGCTTGTTGGCAGTACTTGTTGCTGTAGTGGCAGCCTCCGTACTGGTATTCGCTTCAGCGGCGCCACCCTGACGTGCTTTGTACGCAGCCAGTGCCTGTTCTGTCCACTGCTCTGCGGTCTCTTCGTAATCGACGTCGGCATCGGCACGCTCGTAAATACGTTCGGCACCCAATTCAGCAAAACGCTTGTCGGTGCGTTTACCCATTTCACAGAAGTATTCGTAACTGGAATCACCCAGTCCCAATACCGTGAATGTTGACCCTTCGAGTTTGGGTGCCTTGCGGCCATCAAGCAGCTCGTAAAAACCTTCCGCGGTATCCGGTGGCTCGCCTTCACCCTGTGTGCTGACAACGATCAGGAAATGGCCGGGATCCTTGAAATCCTTCTTGCTGGCATTTGCCATATCCAGCAATTTGACCGTAAAACCTTGTGCCTTTGCTTTTGCGGCGACTTCTTCGGCCACATGTTCAGCGTTACCCGTCTGCGAGCCGAATAGCACGGTGAGCGGTAATGAGACCGCTGATGCGCCTGACGCTGTACCTGCCGCTATATTTTCGGCCGCGCCGGCAGTGGCGCCATTGGCATTGAAGGCCAGCGCTGACACGTAGCCCGAAAGCCAGGTCAGCTGGTGAGAATTCAGCCCTTCAAGTGCCTGATTCAGACGCGCAGCCTGTTCCGCATTGAGTGGACTGTTGGTATCAAAGAGTGGGCCATTCGACATGCACTTTCCCCATTATTGTCAGCATAATGCGCACAGCATGCTAGCGAGACTAACGTAGAAATAAAAAGTATTAAAAGAAATCTGCTTAGACTCGATAAGTATAAAAGAATGGATGATGGTGCTGGGTCTTTATAGAGAGACAACATGTCTTCTCTTTATTAGTAGGGTTCCGTCACGGGTCATTCGTTCGAGTCATTATTTATTTATGATAGCGCTATACATCTTCAGTAAATATTAAAGGCTTTTTATTAAAACATTAAATATTATTTAGTGTTTTCGAGAATATTCAGTGATTGGATTGGGAGGTACTTTCAGGAAAAGTGCTGAACGCTGAAAGTACCCCCTCGGGAGCTGACTGGAGTCACAGGTTTATCGCGTTGCTACTTCGACACACTCTGCGGTGACTTCCCCCAACCATGCGATTTCGTCTTCATTGATCACATAAGGGGGCATCCAGTAGATGACATTGCCCAATGGGCGCAATAAGACACCACGTGAATAGGCATGTTGGTACACCTGTGTATTACGGCGTTCCTGCCAAGGGTAGGGGGTGAGCGTTTCCTTGTCCTTGACCAGCTCAATTGCAACGACCATACCGGTCTGCCGGACATCGCCGACGTGGGGGTGATCCCGTAGCGGAGCGGCTGCCTTTGCCATGGCTGCGCTTTTGGCTTTATTGGTCTCGATGATATTGTCGCGCTCGATGATATCCAGTGTCGCCAGCGCTGCAGTACAGGCAAGAGGGTTACCGGTGTAGCTGTGTGAGTGCAAAAAACCTCTAAGAGATTCGTAATCATCATAGAAGGCGGCGTAGATATCATCGGTGGTCAGTACCACTGAAAGCGGTAGATATCCCCCTGTCAGCGCTTTGGAGAGGCAGAGGTAGTCCGGGCTGACATCGGCCTGTTCAGCAGCGAAGAGGGTGCCTGTTCTGCCAAAGCCTACGGCTATTTCGTCAAAGATCAGCTGTACATTGTAGCGGTCACAGGCTTCACGCAGCCGTTTGAGATAGGAGGGCGGGTACATGCGCATTCCCCCCGCGCACTGGATCAACGGTTCGAGAATCACCGCTGCCAGCTCGTGGGCATGACGTTCCAGAGTGGCTTCCATCTGTTTGAACATGGCACTGGCGTGGGCATCCCATTCATCCCTTGGTAGCCCAAAGCAATCCGGTGAGGGTACTTTGATGACGTCCAGCATCAGGGCATTGTAGGTAGCGGTGTAGAGGCCTACGTCACTGACGGAAAGTGCACCAAGGGTTTCCCCGTGATAGCCATTGGTGATGGACAGGAAGCGTCGTTTTTCAGGATGACCGCTGTTTTTCCAGTAATGGAAGCTCATTTTGAGCGCAATTTCGATCGCGGCTGATCCACTATCAGCGTAAAAGCAGTGGCCCAGCCCTTCCGGGGTGAGGCGTGTCAGGCGTTCGGAGAGCTCAATCACCGGCTGATGCGTGAAGCCCGCCAGAATAATGTGTTCCAGCTCATCCATCTGCTCTTTGATACGCGCGTTTATCTCGGGATTCGCATGCCCCAGTGCATTGACCCACCATGAACTGACCACATCCAGATAACGCTTACCTTCAAAATCTTCTACCCACGCGCCTTTCCCCCGTTTGATTGGGATCATGGGGAGTGTTTCGTGATCCTTCATCTGTGTACAAGGGTGCCATACGGAGGCCAGATCCCGTTCTTTCCACTGTGTGTTTAGTGATGTTTCCCCCTGTCCATTGGCCTGATGCGTTTGTGCTGCATGAGGTGTTGATGAGGTCGTGGACGAGGAATGTGACGGAGAAGTTGAGGCTGAAGAAACGGATGCAGAAGAAGACTGATGTGATGAATCGGTGGCCATAATGGTCTCGTGTTTCCTGTGAATAAGCACGCATCCATGAGGATGTCGTCGCTGAAAAGTGGGGTGAGCACATGTTGATTGTGGTGACTTTTTATGCCTGACCGTATGTACGTTTTGCTGTACGTGTGACTACTTGGCTTTATGACAGCGAAAAGGCCAATGGGCCCGTGTATACCCCCAACTGCTGGTGTTTGATGTCTCGGTTTTTAATGACTGGTCAGCAGCAGGTCGATATCCAGATAGGATGAAACGGCTTCTGGTGTGGCATCTTCCAGATGGGGAACGATGCCAAGACACGGCGCTGGTAACATGGCCGACAGGGTAGCCAGATTTTCATCCAGACGGCTTGCATGTGGGTGTTCTGCCATCTCTTTATCAGAAAGATTAGCGACCCAACCGGCCACTTCCAGGCCATCATGACGTATGGCATCGAGTGTCAGACAAGCGTGATTGATGGCGCCCAGTTTTATGCCAACAACCACAATCACCGGCAATGCCAATGCTTTGGCGAGGTCGGCCAGTGTTTCATGATGGTTGATCGGAACACGCCATCCACCCGCGCCTTCGATCAATGTAAAGTCGGCGTTATAGGCTAACAATGCCTGCATGGGCGTGCTTAATACCTGCAGAGTAAGCTCCACGCCGGCTTCCGCGGCCGCAATATGGGGCGCAATGGCCGGTTCGAAAACAAAGGGATTGACGGTTGAATATTCCAGCGGTGGTTGGCACTCCCTTTGCAGAGCCAACGCATCACTGTTACGCCAGGCAATATCGCTCTGACGAGAAGAATCGCAAGCCTGAGTAGCTGGGGCGTGTTCATATGTCGAATGCGGGGGCTGTGTCACGTCACCCGTGTTGACTGCTTCTGCACCCGAAGCAACCGGTTTCCCTGCAGCGGTTGTGAGCCCTTTGTCGCGGGCAAGGTATAGCAATGCCGTTGTTATCGTCGTTTTACCGACTTCGGTATCAGTACCAGTGACGAAAAATGCGGCCGGTTTCATTATTTGCCATCCTTGTAGGAAATGAGTGTGTTATCAGGTTTTTGAAGGACGACAAGATAAGTGTCGTAGCGCGCAGGAATCCCTTCGGGATACAGCGCCTTTGATTGCGCACGCAGTTGCTGCCATTTTTTTCGACCACTCAAGCCGGATTGTTGCGCTTGGCGGCAATGGTGGGCGCCCAACTGTTTAAGCGCACGCGAAAGGGTGACGGCATCATCGTAAAAATACAGGTAAGGTTGGCGTACTGATAACAACGTAGTGAAGGGTGCTCGCTTTATACTGTTCGCCAATTGTTGCGGAAGTAACGTGGGGTTGACGGTATTTTTCAATCCTGCCCTCTCACGTACCCGAGTGAGTTCTTTCAAGGTGTCTGGTCCGAGGGTTGAGAAAGCCAATATCCCCCCTGGGGTCATAACGCGATAGGCTTCTGACAGGAAAATATCCAGTGAATCAAGCCATTGCACTGCCAGATTCGACGTTATCAGCGGGAAATGATCATGGCCGAACGGTAATGCCTCTATGTCGCCCTGAATCCAGCGAGCCTGTGGGCGAAGGTGACTGGCGGCTTGCAACATGCCAGCGGAAAGGTCCAATCCATACTCTTCTTCAATATCAATATGCTGACACTTGGCCTGACGAAAAACGTAGCCCGTGCCGCATCCGACATCCAAAGCCCGATTAAATGTGTGGGAAGCGCTGAGCTCGGCCACTTTCTGGAGGAGATCCACAGCAATCCACTGTTGTAGAAACGAGGCTGCATCATAGGTGACTGATGCATGCCCAAAGTTACGGGCAATCTCATGCTTAAGCGGGGCGGAATTCATTGGCATTGACTGTTTCCCATCAAGGCATGGGCGTAATTGCCTCTCCAGTTCAGGTGCGCGCGAGATGCAAAAACCAGCCCTTTTGGGCATGCCGTAATCGCTGCGAGTGATGACCATGACGACTCCCATTCACTGTGCACAGAGGCTTTTAAGGTGAATGTTGTGGTGTTGATTGGAGTGATGTTGAGTGCAAAACTGCTGAATGGAGCGATGCCGGATGAAATGGAGAACCACTGAAGCTGACTCTTCGGCAGTATTCATCGGAAAACTGTGTGCTCCCTGCACCACAGCACATTCTGCGTAATGGTTGAGACGTATCAGGGCCTTGATATCCTCTGCCGCTGATACGGGAACCAACATATCTCCCCCTGCAAACAGATGGAACTGGGGGCATTTCATACCCACAAGCGCGTCGCGATTGTCCAACTGACCGAGAAGATCAAGCCCTTTCAACAGCGCGGAGTGAGTCGATGATGTATCAAGCGACGCCAGCATACTTTCCTCCAATAATCGTGCTGATTCCTGCGGCGTCTGCCCTGGTTTTATTGAGACTTCTAGTGAGGATAAGGACTCAGGCTGCTTTGCTGACGTTGATGTGTCCTGATCCACGACCCTATCCTGCGGTTTAGACTCGCCATCGGATTGAGTTGATCCCATGCCGATATCGTTACTGTCATTGTTATGGTTGTTGTTATTTTTAGCGGCATGGTCATGGTTAACGCGTGGTTCGGTGTTCAATGATGTACAGAGAAATGCAAAGCGTTTCAGCGTACGTTGCGGTGAACGCTGAAAACGTTGGTAAAACTGCTCGAAGGTGGCTCGGGGCATGGCATTGGGCCAATCTATCTGAGTAGAAAAGCAGGCATTGGCGCCCAATGTGACCACACCCGTTACCATCGCTGGATAACGGTGGGCCAAAGCGACGGCCAACATACCGCCCAGTGACCAACCAACCAGCCAACGCTCTTTTGGCCCGTCTGATCCAGTGATTTTGTCGCCTTGGTTGCTTTCGGTTAATCCAAGTACTGCAGCTGCGTACTCCAGGATTTGTTCAACCCCGGTGCATGTATTACATGTCAGGCTATTGGTTATTTCAGACGAGTTCTCTTTTCGAGGCTCATGGGTCAGTGAGATGGCCGATGCTATCAACGTTTGTATATCCCATTCTTCTACTCTAAATTCGCCCTTATTGAATTGTTCACCGCATTGACGAAGCGTCTGCGCGAAGGGCGCCAAGATACGGGTGGGCATCGCCCATCCTGAAAGCACCTTTATGTCAACACTCGCTACGGATTCATTCGCACGATCATTCACGGCCATACCCCCGGGCGTGGTGAGCAGTTGACCACTTTGCGTATCCTGATTGTCATTGTGCGTTTCATGAATATGTCGGGCTTCTTCATTCTGAATATGAGCAGGATTGAGTGTTTCATTCGATATGGGTATCACTGTTTATATCCATGGCAGTCATTTGGCGCTGACAACCGAGTGTGTAAGAGCAGAGCCACGCGGGTAGTTAATGCTCTTGAATTTCTTTCGCCAGGCTATCGACAAGCCTGTCTATCTGTTGCCGGGTATGCGTGGCATTGAGGGTAATGCGCAGGCGAGATTTCCCGATAGGCACCGTTGGCGGACGTATCGCACCTACATACAATTGCTGTGCTTTCAGAGATTCTGCAATGGCGAGCGTGCGTGTTTCATCCCCTGTCACTATGGCTTGAATGGGGGTACGACTCGGTAATAGAGGAAGGCTCTCAGCTTCTGCCGCGGCACGAAAATAATGGATGACATCATGCAGCTGGTGGCGACGCTCAGGTTCATCGCGGCAAAGGTGAACGGCGGCTTCCGCTGCGCAGGCTTGTGCAGGCGCTAGCCCTGTTGAAAAAACATAAGGGCGCGCAAGTTGAACCAATGTATCAATCAATGCCTGGCTGCCTGCCACGAATGCCCCTTGCCCGCCCAATGCTTTACTCAGCGTGCCAATCATAATGGGGACGTCTTCATGCGAAAGGGAAGCCTCTACGCAGGCACCGCCGCCATCCTTTCCCAATACCCCTACGCCATGGGCATCATCGATGACTAACCAGGCGGCATGCTGCCGGGCAACGGCGGCCAGTTCTGGAAGGGGAGCTATATCACCTTCCATACTGAATACAGCATCGCTGATTACCACTTTCTGCAGCACACTCTGACGTGCAGATACAGCCGTCATCCGCTTGTCCAGATGAATCATGTCCAAATGATGATAACGCTCGCTTTTGGCACCACTCAGGCGTGTGCCATCCAATAACGAGGCATGGTTGAGGCGGTCATGAAAACAGTGGCTGGCGCGGTGTGTCAGTGCATCCAGCACCCCTAGATTGGCCTGAAAACCAGTGGGAAAGAGGAGTGCTGCCGGGCGCTGAGTCCATTCGGCAAGCAGGGCTTCCAGGCGTTGATGGACGTCAAAATATCCGCCGACCAGTGGTGATGCCGTGGCACTGGCGCCATAGCGTTTGGCACCTTCTGACAGTGCTTCACACACTTGAGGTGCCTTGCTCAGCCCCAGATAATCATTGCCGGAAAAATCCACCGCTGATCCTTCATGCCAAGCGGGTTCAGCGGGTGATGGAAATGAATTCAGCCACCGTGTTCGATACCGGTGCTGGGCTTTTCGTGTGTCCAGCTGTGCCGATAGCCACTGATCAAGCAAATGTGTCATGACAATGTGATGTAAGTATCCTGGCCATTAAAGCTGGCCATTAAAGAGAGTTGTGGGTGACCGATTACGACTGAACCATTGGTTCAGTGGGTGGAAGATGCCATGGCATCCACGGCCAGTTCTGACGCTCGATTGGCCTGAAGGCTGGCATCCAGTGCCTGCGTGAGCGTGCTGTCATCGAACTCTTCGCGACGCTCCGTTTTCAGCCCCAGCCGTTGGAACAGTTGATGGTCGTGATCCTCTTCAGGATTGGGCGTGGTAAGCAATCGTTTTCCGTAGAAGATAGAATTGGCACCGGCCATAAAGGTGAGTGCTTGTAGTTCGTCACTCATCTGTTCGCGCCCCGCAGCTAAGCGGACACGTGAATGGGGCATTAGAATACGGGCAACAGCGACGGTTCGAACGAACTCGAAAGGGTCCAGATCCTCGGCGTTTGCCAGTGGTGTCCCTTCAACACGGACCAGCATGTTGATGGGGACGCTTTCGGGATGAACAGGCAGGTTGGCCAGCTGTTGTAATAGGCCGGCGCGATCCCTGACCGATTCGCCCATACCGACAATGCCGCCTGCACAGATTTTCATCCCGGCGTCTCTTACGTGACTCAGTGTTTCGAGCCGTTCACTATAGGTACGCGTTGTGATGATGTTGGCGTAGAATTCAGGCGAGGTATCCAGATTGTGGTTGTAATAATCGAGCCCCGCATCAGCCAAAGCTTCTGCCTGTGATTGACTGAGTCGTCCTAACGTCATACAGGTTTCCATACCCAACGCCCGTACCCCTTTAACCATTTCCAGCACATAGGGCATGTCTTTCACGCTCGGGTGTTTCCATGCGGCTCCCATACAAAAACGGGTCGCCCCGATCTCTTTGGCTGCTTGCGCTTCCTGTAATACGCGTTCGACCTGCATGAGTTTTTCTTTCTCCAATGAGGTGTTGTAGTGCCCGGATTGGGGGCAATACTTGCAGTCTTCCGGGCATGCACCTGTTTTGATGGAGAGCAGCGTCGACACCTGAATGGCGGTGGGGTCGAAATGTTGGCGATGTGTCTGTTGTGCGCGAAATAGAAGCTCTGTAAAAGGGAGTGTTAATAATGTTTCGATTTCACTGCGTTGCCAGTCATGTCGTAAAGCGGTCATTGGTTATCTTTACCTGAATATCAAGAGCTAATGGTTGTTGGCCTGATTGCAAGAGCGTAAGTGGTCTGAATGGTGGTGCGATACGTGCCGCGCCTTCTGATACCCAGTTGAAAAGCCGTAGCGTTCATCCCTTCAGGGACGGCTTGTTACCACGTCACTCGAAGATGCTGTAAGGAATAGTGTCCGGATTTTATGATGCATATGTCAACCTAATTGTATTATAAGGTTTACAGTGATGAAATTTTTGCAATTTTTTGTCTATGCACTATTGATTGAACGAGAAAACCGCTACTCTCTCATGTAATAGCTTTATTTCAGTGTTGGTCCTTAAGGAGCTCCCTTGAGCAGCATACGATTGATTCTTAATGGCAAGTCTTCGGATCAGCCCAAGTTACGCAAGATGGTAAACCGACTGCGCAAGCAGGGAATCGGTGTAGACGTACGTGTAACGTGGGAAGGGAGTGATATAGAAGATTTTATCCATCAGGCAAGTGCCAACGGGGTTGAGCGCGTGATTGTGGGAGGTGGGGACGGAACTCTGCATGGCGCAGCCAATGCTCTGATGAAACTACCTGAAGAATACCGCCCTTCGCTGGGCATTATTCCATTGGGGACTGCCAATGACTTTGCGCGTGCGGCTGGCATACCTCTTAATCCGCCGGAAGCATTTGCCTTCGCCGTCAGGGAGGATGCCCAGCCGATTGACCTTGGTAAAGTCGCTGACACTTATTTCATCAATGTTGTCTCGGGTGGCTTCGGTGCTTCCGTTACCGCCAGTACCCCGGTCATGTTGAAACGTATGCTTGGTGGTGGGGCCTATTCACTGGTAGGTGCCGTACGTATCCTCAGTTTTTCTCCCTATCAGGGGAAATTACGTATGCCTGGCTTCGAAAGTGATGCCTCCATGGTCGTAGTTGCAGTGGGCAATGGGCGTCAGGCAGGTGGAGCGCAGGAGCTCACCACCAAGGCTTTTGTCGACGATGGGCTGTTGGATGTACTGGTGATCGAAGGCTTTGGTTTGCGCAAGGTGCCGAAGTTACTGAGAGAGCTTGAACATCTTTCCCCTGAGGGTGATTTGGTCCGTTATTTTCGCGTTCCCTGGGTTGAAATCGAAAGTGACAAGCCCATCCCGATGACCCTCGACGGCGAGATGCAGGAATATACACACGCCCGTTTTGAGGTTGTCTCCCAGGCCATTGAGGTTGTCATTCCTGAAAATAGCAAGTTGCTGGAACGCAATAAGCATCGTCCTCGCAAAAGCACAGCAGGGTATGATGATGCAGACGACGATGATTGACGTCTGGTAGTATTTGCCGGCGCCGTAACAGCGACATGGTCAATATAAATCACTCATTTCAGTCGTGGATGGAAATAGCCGATAGGGGTGGCAGGAAAAGGCGTTCCAGGGCGGAATCCGGTTTACTGACCAGCCTGAGTATGCGGCGTCTTTTTCCGTTTGTTGCAAGGGTTAGCCGAAGTGCTTTCAGGTGAATGATAGTGGTTTTTCAATACCAACCGTTGATAACGGGAGTCGTGGTTGTTTCTTCGAACATCTATGCAATCACGATCAAGATGGTAATGAACTCTCATCTTTTTATAATGTCTTAATGAAGTATACAGTTTCAGGTAGGGAGCATCGGTTGTGAGTAAGAAATTAGCCATTTTTAGTGGGTTGGCACTATTGACAGCGTTAGGGCTGGCCGGGTGTGATCATCCCGAGCAGGACAAGGCCGCTTCACATCCTGCGAATAATCTGGCTCCCCAAAATAATAGTGCTTCAGCACCCGATCAGCAGTCGGGCGATACATCCGATCAGGATCAGGATGATACGGATGCCAATTCGGATAACCAGAACAACATGCTGGATTCTGACAGTGACGATAGCGGGAGCGATGACAACAACGCCACTACTGGAGATAATTCAGGGCAGTCCAGTAATGCAGGTAATGCCTCTGATGGCGGCTCAGGCAATGATGTTCCCAGCAACCCCCAATCGGGTACACTGGAAGGTGGGGCCCCTGAAGGAGCCTCAGGTCCCAATAATTCAGGTGATTCGGGCAACAGTAACGATGGCAACGCGCTGAATAGTAGCAACGCTGCCAATGCCAACAGTACTTCGTCAAGTAATAGTGCTCAGGATACTCATACGGGCTCTGTCAGAGGCAACGGCTAATAGGTGGCTATGACTAATAGGTGACTTTGACTAACAGATGACTTTGGCCAAGAGGTGTCAATAGCCGCCAATTGCCAGTAGCCAATGACCAATACCAATAGCCATTGATCAATAATAGTAGGCAATGCATGTTGAGCTGTTAATGGTGGTCTATTTAGCTGTTCTTTCCAGTATTGTAATTTGAGCTGTTTTGGTTTGCCTTGTTATACATTATCTGTTTTCTCTAATACATAGGGGAACAGAACAGGGCGGTATGCTGGCATTCATGTAAAGTATTTCTCCGTATCCTCGCCATGGTTTTTCCAGGGTGAACAACTTTTCAGGGTAGAGGTTTTCACTGAATGACTGAGTCAACCGAAAAGGTCCTCAATCAGTGCTCTTATCCCGGTTTCCCGCCCGAGTGGCGGGATGCTGTCGGTCCCAGTCATGCTCGATTTGCCTGCGCGCTAGTCGCCTATACTATGCTTCCCTATTGGCACCGTCGTCATATGCGGTTCAGTCATGAGATGTTCATGAGCCAGTGGTATGATTTCGATGCGCTATTGCGTTTCGATAACGGGAAACCGACCGGGGTGATTGCCTGGAGTATTCTGGATGAAGAACATTGCCATCTGCGTGAATTGCACCTGGATGATGGCCTTCGAGGGCAGGGGAAAGGCAGTGAAGTGTTAAATGCCTGGGTTGAATATTGTCGATCCCTTCAGATCAAGCGTCTCACTCTCAAGGTATTTGCCGAAAATCCGGCCAGAAGGCTTTATGAACGATTGGGTTTCGAAACATTTGCTGAAGAAGAACATGTCGCTAATCTTTTAAAGATGCAGCGGTATCTTTGAGGCTTACTGGTTCGACTTTACCCTTTTGGCTCCGTGGTCAAACATTATATGCTCGTTCATTTGGTCAATGAGTGTTGATGAGCCATATTCACATCTGGCGATGCCCTTGAATGTGATGTTTTCACGTTATATTCATGGGTACAAGGCCCGTAACTTTCCTGAGCTTATGACAATCACGCCGTTTGACCGGCAAAGCGATTCCTTCTCTACACTGAAAGTGTTACCCGAGTGTATTGCATAGCAGTTATATTGTTTTGTCCTTTCTTTCTTAAAATGATAATTGTGTAAAATTGACGGGTTTCCTTGTGATTCACCCTACTCACCTTCATTAAAAGTGATAGAGTCAGTTCACAGGCCTGCGGTATGGAAATCATGCAGGGATGTTATCGTTTGCATATTATTTCAAGGAGTTACGCACATCATGGGCGCAGAAGCCTCTCAGCAGAAAACACACAGCGTGGCCATTGGTTATTTGCTGTGGATCTTTGGTTTTACCGGTGCTCACCGTTTCTATTATGGAAAACCTGCTACGGGAACGCTATGGTTTTTGACCGGCGGACTTTTTTTGATTGGTTGGGCGATTGACGTTTTTCTCATTCCAAGTATGAGTCGGCATGCAGATTTACGCTTCCGCCTGGGGGGAATCGATTATTCGATTGCCTGGATACTTCTGACATTCCTGGGTATTTTTGGTTTGCACAGAATGTACATGGGGAAATGGATTTCGGGTATTGTTTACTTCCTGACAGGAGGAATCTTTCTGTTGGGTGTTCTGTACGACTTCTGGACGTTGAATGATCAGGTTTCAATACGCAATATTGAAATGAACCGCAACCACAATTGATGCGTTGGCAGGGAATATTTCCCCGCGATTTGCATTCCAGATATTCTTGCTTACCTGTCACTCAACGCATGAGTTTCTTATGTGGCAATGAAATTGACGGGTATCATCGTTTGATAACATGCTTATGAAAAACCCCGAATCAGCCTCAGTACGAGTGCTGGTTCGGGGTTTTTTATTGCCCTGACATCGTGACACATTACATGGCGCAATGTTTCGTTCGATCATTCATGTATCTTTAATATCAATTCAGGCTGATCAGACCGGGACCATAATCTGCATTCCGCTGTTCATTCGTTAGCATATGCACACCGACACTCGTGCCCTTGGCCATACTGGCCAGAATGGTGCGATAGCTCATAACAGCTTGTACATAGGCACGAGTTTCCCTGAATGGAATGCTTTCGACAAAGAGATCAAACGGTTGATCGTTCGCCGACAACCATTGATCCACCCGGCCGGGCCCCGCATTATACGCGGCGGTAGCGGCGATAGGGTTGCCGCTATAGCGATCCAGCATTGAGCTGATATAAGCAGAGCCCAACATGATATTGGTCTCTGGATCATTCAAATCAGCAGGACCTGAATAAGGTAACCCATTGCGACGTGCGGTTAATCTGGCCGTTGCCGGCATCAGCTGCATCAATCCGCGTGCCCCTACAGGGGAATAGGCCGCTTGATTGAAGGCGCTTTCACGCCGTGCAATAGCCATCAGCAAATAGGGGTCCACCTGATTTTCACGTCCCCAGTGAATAAACTGATCCTGATAGGCAGGGGGGAATCGCCACGAGAGGGCATCCCAATCCTTCGCGGTAATGGAGGCTGTTACGGCCAATCCAAACCAGCGTTGCTGAATAGCGTAGGCGGCCATCACCGTTTTGGTGAACTTGTTGGAGTGGGCCAGTTTGTAGGTCCATTCACTGTACGCTAGCCCTGGTTCATCAATTCGGTAAAGCTCTGCCACGCGTTGAATGGCAGGGACCTGACCCATGGCACGGATACTTTCAGGTGATACCGGCTGCGTACTGTCATTCATCGCATACGGGCGGTGAATATGATCTGCCGCCGCAAAGGCATAGAAGTCCCGACCATTGGCGGCTACTTCATACGCATGCAAGGCGACACGGTTCTGCCCCAGTTGACCTGCTGCGCGAGCATACCAGTACTCCCAGCGTGGGTCTGCACGCAAATTGGCAGGCATGTTGGGAACCAAACGATAAACACCGGCCCAATCACGGCTGGCAAGGGCCGTGCGGATTCTTAATTCATACAGGGCATTGTCATTTAGTCCGGGAAGCACTCTATCTACCCAGGGCAAACTGTTACTGACCTGATTGACCATCACATTAAATGCAATGGTATGCTCAATCGCCTTCTGCTGGGTAGAGGACAACTGACCATTATTGCGGCTGGATTGCCAGGCCTGTAAAGCCGTTTGCGGATAGGCTTTAGCCAATGCTGTATAGGCCGCTACCATAAGCTTTCCGCTTGCAGAAGCATCTGGTCCGAGTCGCTGGGGGATACTGCTCACCAGAGAGGGATCGGCATAGACGCGGTCAAAAGCGGCTAATGCATCGGACCACTGCGGTTCATCCATATTACGGCGAACAAATGTCACCAGACTGGGGTTACCTGACTCCCAGGCGAGCATCAGCCGAGTCCAGTCGTTACTGGCTGTGAGGGCACCACGTGCGCGTAGCGCGTCAAAGAGGGTATCGCACTGTGATGGCTGAGAGTGCCCGACCTCCCAGAGCTTGACGCCGCCTCTGGCAGCCTCCGCCGGACGGGTGCCGAGCAAAGCGGTGTAGTAGTAGCATTGACGTACTGTGCCTTTGGGGACGCCATTACTGACCGCCAACAGGGCCGAATAGTTGCCACTTTGCCCATAGGCATTTTGTGCCTGTCCACGCATCCATTCAGAGATGGGGGAATCACTGTAGCGCCTGATAAAGGCGTTGACAGTTGCCGGGGAGGCATCAGGGAGTTCCTGACGCAATTGGTGATAGGCGAGGTATCCGAAGAGTGGATCCTGTTGGATGGGCCCCGTCTCATTGACCATATCCCAGTTTCCCTGGCGTGCATTGGCCAGCGCGGTCTGCATGGCAGCGTCATCCGGTGCTGCCTGTGCCATCGACACGGTCGAGAGGGAAAGAAAAAGGCCGGCGCCGACACTCAGACCACAACGTGCAGGCTGCGCGAGAAGTCTACGATAGAAGGAAGTACCCGTTTTCTTCAACACATCAAATCCTCTATAAAGTAGACGATAGTAACAAGGGTATAAAAGGCATTATCGAGTGTATAAAGAATGATTTATGAGTGGTCATCCGAATATGCCGTTGTCCGTGTAAGGTCGGATTCTGTCAGCACAAGATCATGTTTGAATTGTGCATGTGTGATCACAATGCTTGAGTTGTGACGAGTAGTAAAGTGCCTGATGCCAGATTTCGACGTTTTTCTACGCCCTCATGCAGCTATCCATACCTTATGGTTATAGAGTCTAGACGCTTGTAGATCGATAGCAACACACCGCTGATACAATATCCTTTTTTCTCGTCTCTCATCCCATGCAAAAAATGTTGTTCTCACTGACATAGGTTATCCATTCGTCGATTAAAAGCGCTGTTCTTTGATTCTTCTTGTTATTGCTCTCCTGAAATCAAAACTGCAGTAGGCCAAAATCGAGGTTATAAGCAAAATCAGGGTTGCTTAAAAGGTAAGGTCGCAAGTAAAGACGTGCTCGGCAGCAAAAACAGGCTTGAAAAAAGCAAGCGTGAACCACATATATATTCTCATCTGAAAATGATTTTCCAGTGTGTCCATAAAAGCTGTCTTTTTTGGTTGCACTCTCATTTATACCGTTATCCTTTGTGTAGTCAGCGCAGACAAACAGCTGCCTTGCCTACCATTTATCAGGAGAATATCTGTCCATGGCCGAAGATAATACACACGCTTCCAACACGCCTGATGCTGATACTGTAAACACTGATCAATCAGGGAGTGAGCAAAAGGAAACACTTGGCTTTAAAACCGAAGTCAAACAGCTTCTACACCTGATGATTCACTCGCTGTATTCCAACCGCGAAATATTTTTGCGTGAGCTTATCTCGAATGCAGCGGATGCGTGTGACAAATTGCGCTACAAAGCATTAAGTAACGATGCACTGTATGAAGGTGACAGTTACCTTCATGTTGATATCACGTTCGATTCCGATGCTCATACGCTCACCATCCGCGACAACGGCATTGGTATGAGCCGCGATGATGTCATCAGCAATCTGGGGACAATTGCTCGCTCTGGCACCGCTGAGTTCATCAAGCAGATGAGCGGCGAGCAGAAAAAGGATGCGGCTCTTATTGGTCAATTCGGTGTTGGCTTCTATTCTGCCTTTATTGTTGCAGATAAAGTACGCGTTCGTACCCGTTTGGCGGGTGATACGCCTGAGAGCGGCACAGAGTGGACATCCCAGGGGGAAGGCGAGTTCACCATTGAGCCCATTACGCGTGAACATCATGGGACGGAAATTCTGTTGCACTTGCGTAACGATGCCCATGAGTTTGCCAATGACTACCGTTTGCGTTCACTGGTCAGAAAATACTCTGATCACATCGATCTACCTGTTCGCATGGAAAAAGTGAACGAAGAAGAAGGTGAAGACGGTGAAAAGGTAGTGTCTACCGAGTGGGAAACTGTGAACCAGGCGCAGGCCCTTTGGACACGCCCGAAAAGTGAAATTACCGATGACGAATACAAAGAGTTCTATAAGCATTTGACTGGTGATTACTCTGATCCGTTAGCCTGGAGCCATAACAAGGTAGAAGGCAAGCTTGAGTATACCAGTCTCCTTTATGTGCCTTCTCAGGCTCCCTTTGATCTCTATCAGCGTGAAGGTGTCAGAGGTCTGAAATTGTATGTACAACGCGTTTTCATCATGGATGATGCGGAACAGTTCCTGCCGTTGTACTTGCGTTTCATTAAAGGTGTTATCGACACCCGTGACTTGTCATTGAACGTTTCACGTGAACTTCTTCAGAAAGATCCTCAGGTTGAAAAACTTAAAGGCGCACTCACAAAACGTGTGCTGGATATGCTGAGCAAGCTGACGAAAGATTCCGAAAAATACCAAACGTTCTGGAATCAATTCGGTTCTGTCCTCAAGGAGGGGCCGGCAGAAGATTATAGTCATCGTGAAAAAATCGCTGGGTTGCTGCGGTTTGCTTCGACTCACACGGATTCGTCTGTTCAGGATGTTTCCTTGAGTGACTATGTTGAACGCATGAAGGAAGGGCAGCAAAAAATCTATTATTTGCTGGCTGAAAGCTACAATGCTGCACGGCATAGTCCTCACCTTGAGATTTTCCGCAAGAAAGGGATTGAAGTACTGTTGTTGACCGATCGTGTTGATGAGTGGTTAATGTCTCATTTGACCGAGTTCGACGGTAAGTCGTTGGTCGATGTTGCCAAAGGCAACCTGGATTTGGGCGGTGTGGAAGACGAAGCCGAAAAACAGGCTCAGGAAGAGAGCGCCAAGGCGAAGGAAGCGTTGGTCGAACGACTCAAAAATGACCTTGGTGAGCGTGTGTCTGAAGTGCGCGTTACTCATCGTCTGACGGATTCGCCTGCATGTGTAGTGTTGGACGAAAATGACATGGGTGCCCAAATGCGCAAGCTGATGGAAGCAGCAGGGCAGCCCGTGCCTGAGTCCAAGCCAATTCTGGAGATCAATCCGGAACACCCGCTGGTGAATCGTCTTGATGGCTTGAAAGGTGAAGGATTTGATGATTTGGCTAATGTCATCCTTGACCAGGCCATTATTGCTGAAGGAGGGCAACTGGATGATCCTGCCGCCTACGTAAAACGGTTGAATACGTTGCTCGTCCACCAGGAGTGATGACTGCCACCGCATGCAATTGCTGGCCTCTACATTAACGCTTTACGCGTTGAAGGGGCCAGCGACCGATTGTGCTGTATCTCCTGTCACGAATTGCAGGCTGGAAACGGTCATTCAACGTAAGTGTCAAGGGGTGTTTTTTAATACAGGCACCCCATGTTTGGGCTCAAGCCTATAATCCCCTGAGGACGTTGCATTGCCTCGGGGGATTTTTATTGGGCTGTATTATTCCATACGACTTTGGCTTTCAAACCACCTGTGGAAATATTGATCAGGCTCAGTGTTGCTTTCTGGCTTTTCAGGAGGCCACTCACAATAGATAGCCCCAAACCACTACCGCTTGCCATATCCGGATTACTGCCGCGACGAAAACGGTCAGTAACATGGTCAATCAGCTCGGGAGCAATACCTGGCCCATCATCAATGACACTAACGCTGGGGTCTCCATTGGGTTCTTCCGCCAAATGTATTTCGACTGTGCCGCCTTCGGGGGTATAACGCAACGCATTATCCAGCAAATTCCTTAGCAGGATACCTGTTTCCGTAGCGTTGGCCCTGATGGTGACTTGCCGAAGTCCAGTGATGCTTAATTGCTGGTCGCGTTTTTCTGCAATGGGAAGCATTTCGCCTGCAAGCTGTGCGGCGATCGGATAGAGGTCGATCAACGATTTTTCAGTGGGCGTATGACGGTCCACATGAGCAAGGGTAAGTAGCTGATCTATGACACGTTGAAGTCTCTCGATACCCAAGCGGATTTTTTCCAGCGATAGCGCGGCCTTTTCGGGTGGCGCGTGGCGGATATTGTCAAGGTGGATTTTGAGTGCGGCAAGGGGAGTACGCAGCTCATGTGCAGCGTCTGCGGTAAATCGACGTTCCTGTTCGATGGCTTTGTTGAGACGTTCCATAAAGTCATTGAGCGATGTCTTCAGTCCATCCAGTTCGATGGGCACTTCTTTTTTGACAGGAGAAAGATCCTGTTCATCTCTTCGTTTTAGTTGTTTCGACAGCATGTTGATAGGACGAATGGCACGATGAATGACGTTATAGATCAAGAGAGCGGCCAAAACGACACTGAGGGCATCCGCTGTCCATTCTGCCAATACCATGCGGCTTGAGAGCTGTACAAGGACATCTCGTCTAAGGCCTATCATGATCCAGTTATGACTGTCGCTATCAAAACGGCAATAAACGCGCCATGTGACACCGTGATAATTTTCCCACCAGAAACCCGCGTGTCCCGGAAAAGAGATAGGTTTTACTCGTTCTCTCAACCACGTATGGCTGACAATGCGAGGCTGTCCTTGTTCGGACCAGATTGCGATGGCAAACGCTGATTTGGTGTTGTCATTTGAAGGAAAAGGGCTCACCGGCTTTTTCCGCAATACCTCAGTTTCAGGCCCATCAATGATAGGGTGATTGATACGATAGAAATGCGTCTCCATCGTTTGCAAGCTGAGCTGTTCGGCAATATTTTTCAACTGATCATCAGTGGTGGTATTACTAATGATACCGGAGACAACCCCGCTCACCGTTGCCAGCTGAGTATCATAGACAGCGCGCATCTCTCCACGAAATAGAACATAGGAAGCCGCCACGGAAGCCACACTACTCGCCACAAGAATCAGCAGAATTGCCTGAGTCAAATAGCCATGAATAGAGGGCATGGGGTTTTTTGAAAAGGAGCGTAGTTTCACTTTCAAGAGATTCTACCGCGTGAATTGAGCCAAATATGCATTATTAAAGTTTTGCCATTCCAGACGCTAATAACGAATATGACTGTTTTGTAATGGATTTGCTTCAGTGAGCATTTTCTTTTGGAAAACAACAGGCTAAAGGCCATGTCCGTATGGATGTTGGTGACCCGTGCCGAGAGCATGGAAATAGGGGCTCGGCAATAAAAGCCATGGGCCTTGCTGTGCCCATGGCTTTGTTCCGTGCTTGCATGCAGTCTGAATACGCCTGGATTATTCGATTTCTTCAACCATCCGGTAACCAATGCCACGCAAGGTCACGATCAGTTTTGGTGACAGTTTTTTACGCAAATGGTGAATATGCACTTCGAGCGCATTCGATTCGACTTCATCATCACAGCCGTACAACAATTGTTCGAGATGTGGACGCGTCAGCACTTCACCCGGGTGATTGGCCAGTTCCAGTAGAAGCGCGAACTCACGGCGTCCCAGTTTGATGATGTCATCATGCCAGCGAACTTCACGGCGGTTTTCATCAATGATGAGATTGCCCACAGTGATCAACTGGGCTACGCGGCCCGTTGAACGGCGAATGACCATGCGTAACCGTGCCAGCAATTCATCCAGCTCAAATGGCTTGAGGATATAATCGTCAGCGCCTGCATCCAGTCCTGACACACGATCATCCACGGCATCTCGAGCGGTAAGAATAACAACAGGTAGATTATCGGACTGGCGTAATTCTTCCAGCACATCCATGCCATCAATGCCGGGAAGGCTTAAATCAAGCAGGACCGCAGAAAATTCTTCAGTCTTGAGGGCGTCCAGCGCTTCTTCACCACTTTTTACCCAATTTACCTCGTATCCATCATGGGTCAGTGCCGTTTCTACGCCATCACCCAGCAAAGGATCATCTTCTACCAGCAATATCCTCATACGTACCCCAAGTCTTTACAGTTCTAATGTTTAATATGTGCGTTGACTGGTGCGCCTTTCGTCAGGCACTTGCAGTTTATCAGTCAGTGTTGGGCACACTTAAAGTGCCATTGGTTTTCAATGTTTTTTACGGGCGTTAGAGATAACGAATGATGTACATGTATATGGACACACATTGTTTTTCATTTCACCGGTTTCTTCCATGTAACATCGATATTGTGTTGGGCTTTAACAGTCATGGTGTATAAAATAATGCCTGTTTCACACATTTATCGCCATAACAATGCCTGTCGTCTCATGATCAGCACGGCTTCTTATCAGGATCATTTGCATTATAGCGCCAACCTGACCGTTACATGAAGACACCTGTAAGCGTAGTCAGTTCGGTATTATATGGCGATTTTTTATTTCCATCGATTCTCTTTTAAAGGGGCTTCTCAAAGCCTCACTTCATTCACTTAAGCAGTGCGCTAGCGTTGGATATTCACTTAAAAACCGCTAACTTATACCCAAGGGCGAAAAATGCAGCATTTGAATGCACTGTGTTAGTCAAGAGAAGAAGTGATCAACCGCTCATCAAATACCTGGTGTCATGTGCGTATGCCACTTCGGTATAGGAATAATTCCGGAAATATAATTACACTTTAATGATGAATATGTGAACGATTATCTATTTTGTCAGTCTGATCAGGACAGATAACGTTCGATAAAGCTGGATTTCAATTTGCTCTTTAATTCCTGGTGATGTTGGGTGACGCTTTTTAATGACGGATTATTCACGGCTTGTTTTTTCACAACCGAACAGTAGACGGGTCTTATCGAACGATGATGCATTGAATCGTTTTGATAACAGGTACGTATCCTTTCCGCCTTCCTTTTATAGCAGGCAATTACCCGCCCCCCGTCATGGCACACGTTTGATTGATATCAGTGAGCAATGCTGTGAGTTGCTTGAAATTACACCTTCATCGACCATAAAAGCATCATTGGAGTCATTGCTTGCAGGGCGGCATATGTTCCCCGGCATGCAGCCATTGGCACAGAAATATACGGGCCACCAGTTTGGCTATTACAATCCCGATTTGGGCGACGGTCGTGGGCTTCTTCTGGGAGAGTGGCGGACGGCATCCGGGCAGCATTTCGATTGGCATTTAAAAGGGGCGGGTAGAACACCTTATTCTCGTCAGGGCGACGGAAATGCCGTACTTCGTTCTACAGTACGTGAGTATCTGGTGAGCGAAGCCATGGCTGCATTGAATATTCCGACTAGCCGTGCTTTGGCGATGGCCGTTCATGATGAAAGAGTCAGGCGTGAAGAGTGGGAGCCTGCGGCCAGCATGATCCGAGTAGCGCCGAGCCACATTCGATTCGGGCACTTTGAGTGGCTGGCACATCAGGGGGAATGGCATTCACTGAGGCTACTGGCAGATTTTACATGCCGACACTTCTTTCCTGAGTGCGCGGAAAAGGTGAGCCCAACCCTGGCCATGTTTGGTGAGATTGCCAAAGCAACGGCAGACATGATTGCAGCGTGGCAGGCAATGGGATTCGTTCATGGCGTAATGAATACGGATAATATGTCTATATTAGGGATTACCTTTGATTATGGACCCTATGCTTTTCAGGAAAAATTTCACCCCGATTTCAATCCCAATCATAGCGATACACATAACCGTTACGGATTTTCCCAACAACCTTCCATAGGTATGTGGAATTTGGGATGCCTTGCTTCTGCGTGTATCCCTCTTGTCAGTGAGGAATTGGGGGATGAGGGTACCGCGCGGGATGCCTTGAGCCATCAGCTTGACAAGTATGGGGAGCGGCTGAATCAGTCTTACGGTGAACGTATGCGCGCTCGCCTGGGGTTGGTAACTGAGCATGAGGATGATCCCCGCTTGGTTGGTGACTTTTTATCACTCCTCATGCGTGAAGGACACGATTATCACCGTGCATTCCGAGTCTTGTCATCGTGGGATGATACTGGCCCAGACCCTGTCATATTCGAAGAACTGGGGCATTCAGCGGTACTTGATCAGTGGCTGATGCGCTATCGTGAGCGTTTGTTGCTTGAACCTCGTTCTCACATTGAGCGTAAATTTCATATGGAGCGTGTGAACCCCCTCTATATTTTACGGACTCATTTGTTACAGGAAGCGATCACATTATTGCAGGAGAATAATGATGATTCTGTTTTCAAATGTTTAAAATCATTAATCAGTGACCCGTTCACGCCTCAACCCAATGCTGAATATTATGAAAGACCCTCTGAAGTATCAGGGTTTATTTGTCTCTCATGTTCTTCTTGATAGCTATATCAAGTGATATCATTCAAAAATGTGGCTTGATGAAAAAATTAACGTTTTTTTGTCGTCAATGACGATATTAACTATAGCGTAGCGTCTATATTCTATATAGAATGTACTTAAGCAGTGAATAACCTGCACTCTTCTGTTCGATGGATTTTTTATTATGGCAAAGATAACCGAATATTATGCTTTGAAGCAGGAATTGGAAAATATCCAAAATCAATTGGCCAAGATGGCAAATGATGAGCGCTTCAAGCAGGAAATTGAATTCAAGGAAAAACTTGAAAAGCTGATCAATTCATACGGTAAATCCAATAAGGAAGTGATTGAACTTCTGGATCCGAAATCAGCTGCTGCTCCTGTTACGACTTCAGCAAATTCAGGTCGTAAAAAGCGCGCTCTGAAGGTATATGTTAACCCTCACACCAATGAAACTATTGAGACTCGTGGTGGTAATCATAAGCAGTTGAAAGAGTGGAAGGCCGAATATGGCAACGATACTGTAGAAGGGTGGCTTCAGTCATCCGAATAAGGCATAACAGATGGGATTTTTTATTTTCCTCATCTGATATTAAAAAGGGGCTTCGGCCCCTTTTTAATATTCTGGGTTTTTCATGGCATCTGTCAGAAAATTCGTATTGTCAGACTATGGATAGACAATTTTGATATCGTTTTCAGTGGTCATTTCGTGAAAAATTAATGCTTTTTCATGTCTAAAGAGATGAATTTGATATATAAGACAATCAATACCATGGTGTTGCATCTGTTTTCATACTGATGTCGTTAACTTTAATATGTTTTATGGTTTTCATATTGCCCGTTATTTTAGATAGCTATATTTAATGTAATATTTGATACTTATTGATTGGGTAGATGTTGTCAATTTTTTTTGAATATTGAGTCATAAATAGTTTCATTCCCTCCTCATATTTATTGCCTTTCCTTAATAATACTGTCTACGTGTTAATTTAATAATGCTTTTCGAAGATGGGCGCGGAGATTAAAATAGTGCCGAATAGCCCTTCCTATGAAGGACATAGCTTCTAGAAGTGAGAGTTGATAATGGACGTAAGTCTGCCACGCGTGGCTGTAATGGGGGGAGGCAGTTTTGGTACTGCCCTGGCGAGCATAGCCGCATCAGGAGGAGCCTCGGTCAGGCAATGGATGAGAGATCCAGCGCTTGTCGAGAGCATTAATACGCGCCACCGCAATTCTGTATACCTGCCTGATTATCCTATCAGTGAAGCGGTGGTGGCTTCCACGGATATGGCTTGGGTCCTTGATTCGGCGACTCTGGTACTTGTTGCCATACCCTCCAAGGCATTTCGTGGCGTCGTCAAGGCATTTGCTCCCTACATTAAAGAGACCACTATTGTCGTGAGTACGACAAAAGGCATAGAGGCCGAACATTTCACACTAATGAGTGAGATTTTGGCTGAAGAGACGGTCAGCCAGCATATTGGTGCACTATCGGGGCCGAACCTGGCGGCCGAAGTGGCACAGTATCAGTTGACCGGTACCGTTATTGCCAGTGACGATGAATATACCCGTACTCTGGTTCAGCGGACGCTAACCTGTGATTATTTTCGTGTATATGCCAGTAATGATCGTTATGGGGTTGAGCTCGCCGGATCTTTGAAAAATATTTATGCCATTGCTTCGGGTATCGCACATGCCAAGGGGATGGGAGAGAACACGCAGAGTATGCTGATCACGCGTGCCCTGGCTGAAATGAGTCGTTTCGCGGTCAGTTTGGGTGCTAACCCGATGACATTTCTGGGCTTGGCCGGTGTCGGAGATCTTATCGTGACGTGCTCCTCATCGCTCTCCCGAAATTATCGCGTAGGTGTAGCATTGGGGAATGGCTTGACACTCAATGAGGCCGTTTCATCGCTGGGGCAAGTCGCGGAAGGGGTCAATACATTGAGACTGATTCACCAACGTGCGGAGCAGGACGGAATCGATATGCCTTTGGCATCCGGGCTATATCGTATTGTTTTCGACAATGCACCCGTGAGTGAGCTTACCGATGCTTTCCTTAAAAGCAATCATGCCAGCGACGTCGAATTTACATTGCCCGAAGCCGATATTATGGAATCTCACGAACGTTTTCGGTGATGGCGCTCTTTTTCACTGATCGTGGCATTTAAGATGCCTTCCTTCTGAATATCACCTATCGTGATTATTCGTCTGAACGCCCGGGAAATAATTCATGCAGCTTTGTATTATGCGCCATGGTGATGCCATGGCAGGCACTCCGGATAGCCAACGAGGGCTCAGTGAACTCGGTACGCGTGAGTGTCGTTTGGCGGGTGGTCAGGTGCTTCAATGGCTTAATGGTCATTATTACTCTGAACCGCGGACACCTATCGTCATCTATTCCAGTCCTTATCGGCGTGCACAGCAAAGTGCCGGCCTCTTGAGCGATGTACTGGAGCAGTCAGGATGGGTCATAGAGCATCGAACATGTGCCGAGTGTGCGCCGGATGCCAATCCAAATCTTCTGGTTGAGCAATGGTGTGGGGAAGAGTGGCAAGGTTTGCGCATACTGGTGAGTCACATGCCTCTAGTCAGTAACATCTGTGCGCTTTGGGTGGAGGGGAATACCCGCTCGGCAACAGCCATGCAAACCAGTGAATGGAAGTTGTTGGAAGCTGATGTATGGGCGTCCGGTTGCGCAATGGTGCTTCACCATTACTATGGCTAGCTCGTTGACGTTCAGCATCGATTTATTTCTACAACCAAACAGATGATGGAACGTTTTAGTGGGCAGTGAAGCCCCTTGAGTTTCCTAAAACGAAGAGTACTGGATCAGGCAAAGTCCGATACTTACCGTAACCATCGCTATTAGTGTTGAAAGGGCAATAATGCCAGCCGTCAATTCCCTGTTGGCTCCCATCGCTACGGCCATGACAAATGCCGAAGTAGCGGTGGGACTGGCAAAATAGATAAACAGCGTGCCCAATTCAGCCCCTCTATAGCCCACAAGCAATGCGGTCAAGGTCAACAGGATGGGCAACAAAAGTGTTTTAAGTGCAACGGCTTCAAAGAGCGAGCGACTTGTCTCTTTTAATCCCTTGAAAGAGAGCGCACCCCCAATGCACAGGAGTGCCAGAGGAAGTGTGAGGGAAGCAAGATCATGGCCCGTACGTGCCAGCCATTCAGGCATCGGAATGTGAAGGGTTCGCCAAATTACAGCGGCAATCACACTCAGGATCAGCGGATTCTTCACGATACCGGTCAGAATTTTCAGCACATTAATTCCCTGACCATTTTGTTGATATACAGCAAGCACGATAACCGACAATATGTTGTAGACGGGAATGAGCACGGCGACTAACAAGGCTGCGAGGCTAACCCCTGTTGCACCATACATTCCACTGGAGAAGGCGATCCCGAGTATGGAGCCATTGCCGCGAAAGGCCCCTTGAACGAAGGCGCCACGATCCTGAATGGGAATTCTGAATCGGGCCCACATCCAACTGAAAAGGAAGGATGCTACTGTAGCCACCGCAAAAAAAATCAGTAGTCGTGGATTCAGGTGCGCAACGCTGGCATTCAATACTGCAAAGAAAATCAGGGTGGGCATCGAGGCCCGGAAAACCAGAGTTGTTCCCCTTTGAATGAAGTCATCATTGATCCATTGTTTGTGCTTCAACAAGGCACCCAGAAGGATCAGGGCACAGATGGGTATAGTGACATTCAACGCCTGAGCGAGGCTGGCAAAAAGGTTCATGAAGGTCTCGTGATCAGCGGGAGCGAGTCGTTATAATACCCATTAATCTTGAAGTTTGTCTTAAGTTTTCATTCGCCACGATAGCGCTTCATGAGCACATATACTGCACCTGTTCCACCATCTTCCGGGGTGGCTGATGAAAAGGCGATCACCGTCGGCCATTCTCTCAACCAGGCATTCACGTGACTTTTGATAACGGGAAAACCGGAAGCCATGGACCACGCCTTTCCGTGAACAATCAGGACACACCGCCAGTGCTGGCTTTCCGCATCCCTCAGGAAACTTTCTACCTGCACTCGTGCTTCTTCTACGGTATACCCATGAAGATCCAACCCTTCCTGCCATTCGATCTCGCCACGTTTCAAGCGCGCGATCAAACGTTGATCTATATCATTCAACGCAAACAGAAGCGATTGAGAAGGGCTCACCGGTTCGACACGTCCATCGCTGGTGCGAGATTTTCCCTGAAGAGATTGTATTGGTGTGGCAGCTGCCTTTCGCCGGGTTTCCAAAACCTCTTTATGAAAGCGAGCCTGCCTGGTTGAGCGAACATTGGCGAGGTTCTTGTGTCTGGGCTTGAGATGCTGTACCCCCTGCATATCCAGCAAGTCCTGAAAAGCGTCATCACCCTTACCGGGCGCTTCCTGCTCATCTGGTGGGCGAGTACGGTTGTCAGCCATTCTGAATCCTGTTGCTATACGTCCAACCTGAAGAAGGCATCAAGCTTTGTAATGAACGTCAAGAGGTAAAGAGTTTGCGTTTCAGCCCACTGTAATGAACGGCTGATTAATACGACGGAGAATTTCAATCAAATTTAAGTATGAATGCATATACTAGCAGCGGATGATGAAGTGTAATAGGAGCAGATAGTACTGGAAGAGCAGATAGTACTGGAAGAGCAGATAGTACTGGAAGAGCAGATAGTACTGGAAGAGCAGATAGTACTGGAAGAGCAAATAGTACTGGAAGAGCAAATAGTACTGGAAGAGCAAATAGTACTGGAAAAGCAAATCATCACGGTGTAATGAGGCTTACCGTGAAAATTGGATTTTCCCTGAAAGAGTGTATTTCTTGCCTGAAAGAGGGTCTTTCTTGTAAAGAAGAGAGTCAGATTAATGAATTGATCATCGATGAGCGGGGGTAATCCACCCTAATGTCACTCGTTTGTTTGGGGGTGTTTGTCAGTTGCAAGCCTGAAAAGGCTGGACGCCCATGTCTATCCCATGCACACTCTCGTTTTAAACGCTTGTGCTGCTGATACCGACTGTAGTTTGCTCGCTACAAGTATTGATACATTCATGTAAAGAATCGTATAACATGACTAAAGATGCTCCTGTTGCTCCTCTTCCGCCATTAGATCCTCTCGCTATCGATGCCTTGACGCTTAATGAGACCTTGCTAACGATACGCGACTGGCTGCGTTTTTGTGCGTCCTGTTTCGAGTATGGTAACCGCGGTGAAGCAATCTACCTTGGACATGGAACGATTAGTGCATGGGATGAAAGCGTTGCCCTTGTTCTGGGGGCCTTGCATTTGCCCCCGGACAGCGGTGCCGAAGTACTGGATGCCAGGCTGCTGCCTGACGAGCGTGAGCAGATTTACACCCTGATCAAGCGTCGTGTACACGAGCGCATTCCGCTACCTTATCTGTTGGGTGAAGCCTATTTCGCCGGGCATCTCTTCAAGGTTGATTCGCGGGTATTGATTCCGCGTTCTCCCATCGGTGAATTGATTAGCGACGGCTTTGCAGCATGGTTTCCCGAGCGTGACCCGGCTAATCTATTGGATTTATGCACGGGGTCTGGTTGTATTGGTATTGCTTCAGCATTGGCCTTGCCGACTACAGAAGTCACACTGGCCGACATCAGTCAGGATGCGTTGGCGGTTGCTGAGGAAAATATTCGCCGTTTCGATCTTGGAAGTCGTGTACACACTGTGCGGGGGGATATGTTTGAGGCCCTTCCCGGGATCTCCGATGGCTTCGCCGGTTATGACCTTATTGTATGTAACCCTCCCTATGTGGATACACGTGACATTGCCAATATGCCGGAAGAGTTCCGCCATGAACCTGAGCTGGCTTTGGCCTCGGGTGCCGATGGTCTGGACTTTACTCGTAAGTTATTGAATGAAGCCGCTGACTATCTTGCACCGGATGGTATACTGATTGTAGAAGTTGGAAATTCCGAGCGTCAGCTGTGTGAGGCATATCCAGAATTGCCTTTCGTATGGCTTGAGTTCGAACAGGGTGGTCACGGTGTTTTTGCGCTGACGCGGGAAGATTTACTGATGGCGTCATCTGGCACCTCTTATTCGTAGCAGGAAATAGATCATGTCTGGCAATACCTTCGGTAAGCTGTTTACCGTAACAACAGCAGGAGAGAGCCATGGTGCAGGCCTTGTCGCCATTGTCGATGGTTGCCCTCCTGGCCTTGATATAAGTGAAAGCGATCTGCAGGTTGATCTCGATCGCCGCCGCCCCGGTAGCTCGAAGTTTACAACGCAACGCCGTGAAGGTGACCAGGTGCGCATCCTTTCCGGAGTGTTTGAAGGTAAGACGACAGGGACGCCCATTGCGCTGCTGATTGAAAATACTGATCAGCGCTCCAGGGATTACTCGGCTATCAAGGATCTGTTTCGTCCTGCGCATGCGGATTACACCTATCATCACAAGTATGGCTTCCGCGATTATCGTGGTGGTGGGCGCTCCAGCGCGCGCGAGACCGCAATGCGTGTGGCTGCGGGAGCCATCGCTAAAAAACTGTTGGCCGCGAAGGGCATTCAGGTGCGTGGTTTCCTGAGTCAGGTCGGTAATATCAAGCTGCCTTTTGTGAGCTGGAATGGTGTGAATGATAATCCCTTCTTCTGTGCTGATCCGGATAAAATACCTGAGCTTGAATCATTCATGGATCAGTTGCGCCGTGACCAGGACTCTATTGGTGCCGAAGTAACAGTCGTGGCTGACGGCGTACCCCCGGGCTGGGGCGAACCTGTTTTTGATCGCCTGGATGCTGATTTGGCACACGCTTTGATGGGTATCAATGCGGTGAAAGGTGTTGAGTTTGGTGCTGGCTTTGACGCTGTTACCCAGCGCGGTAGTGAACATCGTGATGAGTTACTGCCGGAAGGTTTTGCCTCCAATAATGCGGGAGGGGTGTTGGGCGGAATATCCAGTGGGCAAACCATCGTTGCACGCATGGCAATGAAACCGACATCCTCTATTACTATTCCCGGGCGTACCATTGATGTGGCAGGTAATCCGACAGAAATGGTGACCAAAGGTCGTCATGATCCCTGTGTGGGTATTCGTGCTACGCCGATTGCTGAAGCCATGATGGCATTGACACTGGTGGATCATTGGATGAGACATCGTGCGCAAAACGCCGATGTGCATGTGGCTACGCCTGTGTTGAGGTAGCTCTTGGCTTAGGCATGTATTGATTTCACTAAAGTACTAGTGGGTGAGGATTTGACCATGAGAGGCAGCCCTTGCCCATAAGTAGCCGTGGTGATTGTTTTACGGGAGAGATAGAGATATCAACACCAATTAAGCTGCCTGATCGCTATACGGCCTCTTCTGTCTCTTCTTTACATTGCATTATTTAACGCTTTACTTCCGTTTGCTGCATGCACTTCATCCAACAATTCCTTCATGCGAAGGGTAGCATTGGACAGCGTTCTTCCCGTATGAAAAAGATAGCCTAAAGGGCGCTCCGGTACAGGGCTGTCTATAGGCAACAAATGAACAGAATCGTCCACTACCGTATCAGGCAATAAACTCCATCCCAGCCCGATACTGGTTAGCATTTTGAGTGTTTCAAGATAATTGGTCGACATTGCAATGCGAGGGACCAATCCCTGTTCGGAAAAATGGCGCGCGACAATACCTCGGGTAAAGGTATGCGGGTCCGGTAGGACGGCTTCGTATTCAGACAGCGTTTCCAGTGAGACATGAGGTATAAAGGCTAATGGGTGGTCGTTTCCGCAGATATAACGAAGATGATCAATCCAGACCGTCTGAACATGAAGTTGATGGAAAAACTGCGGCGAGAGGGTGACGACTGCCATTTCGATATCGCCTTCAATAACGCCCTGATAGGCTTGCTCCGAATCCAGAAAGGTAAGGTCGATCTGTACCTGTGGATGCTGAGTAGCAAATCTTTTCAACACGGGGGGGAGTCGATGAAGACCTACATGGTGACTGGTTGCCAGCCGCAATGTACCGGTTAGATCTGTGGCTGACTCGGATAGCGCATGTCGGGTATCCTCCACCATTGCAATAATCTGCCGTGCTCGTGGTAATAATCGCCGGCCACTTTCTGTCAGGCGTGCGCGCCGATTGATACGATCGAACAAGCGCTGCTCCAACCGTTCTTCAAGCGCGGCAATACGTTTGCTGACCGCCGGTTGGGTCAAGTACAAACGTTCAGCGGCGCGTGAGAATGAGCCATTATCGGCTACTGCAATGAACGCCCTGAGCTCTTGCGTATCCATTCTGTCCTCCCATTCAGCAGTCTGTTCTGCTATGCCGTGTTCGCGCAGCCTCGTATCCTGATTACGTTATCCGCATGTTACTTCTGACCGAATCATTGTTTCCCACAGATATCGACAATTAGTCATTGATAATACTGACTTTCCAGTATTTGAGCATATGGTAGTTAAAAAGCATAACCAATAGGAATGGTTTGTATGAAAAAGATGAATTGTATTTATTAAAATCCGGGTAGTAAGATAGCTGTATATGCTTTTATTTGACGTTTGCTGGGTATTTAATTGCTTTATTTGAGAAAAAATTTGATTTAATATTTCATTTTTGTGTAGAAATAAGGCGTTTAGTTTTTATGGTCTGTTCTGGTGGCCTGGATTTATCCAGCAGGACTTAAAGCAAACCCATCCGAGGAGTAGAAAATGGCGGGGCAAACACTTTATGACAAGTTGTGGCAGTCGCATTTGGTAAGCGCGCGAGACGATGGTACCTCGCTGCTTTACATCGACCGTCATTTGTTGCACGAGGTGACTTCTGCCCAACCATTCGAGGGTCTGCGTCTGGCGCATCGGAAGCCCTGGCGTGTCAATACCAATCTGGCAACCGTGGATCACAATGTACCAACGACCTCTTCGGAACGTCGCGCAGGTGCATCGGGTATTGCTGATGATGTCTCTCGTATTCAGGTCACTACATTGGATGAAAATTGTGATGATTTCGGTATTACATTATTTTCCATGAACGATGACCGACAGGGGATCGTACATGTAGTAGGGCCCGAGCAGGGGGCAACTCTTCCCGGTATGACGATTGTGTGTGGTGATTCTCATACATCCACACATGGTGCTTTTGCAGCGTTGGCCCATGGTATCGGTACGTCTGAAGTTGAACATGTGCTCGCGACGCAATGTCTGTTGCAGCGCAAGATGAAAAACATGCAGGTACGTGTCGAAGGGACGCTGGGGCGAGGGGTCACGGCGAAGGATATTGCACTGGCGATGATCGGTGAAATTGGCACGGCTGCTGGTACTGGATATGCCATCGAGTACGCCGGTTCTACTATCGAAGGGTTGTCCATGGAAGGGCGCATGACCCTGTGCAATATGGCTATAGAAGCGGGCGCCCGTGTCGGTTTGGTTGCAGTGGATCAAACTACCATCGATTATATTCGGCATCGTCCGTATGCGCCTGCTGATGATCAGTGGGAAGCCGCGCAAGCTTATTGGCGCACACTGGTATCTGATGATGATGCAAAATTTGATCGTGTCGTTACTATTGATGCGTCGACTATCGTGCCACAGGTGACGTGGGGAACCAGTCCGGAAATGGTCGCACCCGTAACGGGACACGTACCTGCACCGGCAAGCTTTGAGGATGCTTCCAAACAGCAGAGTGCTGAACGGGCACTTGAATATATGGGCTTGCAGCCTGATCAGCCGATGGAAGAGATCATGCTGGATCGTGTTTTTATTGGCTCTTGCACCAATTCGCGCATTGAAGATTTACGGGAAGCTGCTGAAGTGGTGAAGGGGCGGCATGTAGCCTCCACACTTCGTCAGGCAATGGTCGTTCCCGGTTCCGGTTTGGTTAAAAAACAGGCTGAAAAAGAAGGGTTGGACAAGATTTTCAAAGCGGCAGGTTTTGAGTGGCGTGAACCGGGCTGTTCAATGTGTTTGGCGATGAATGCGGATCGTTTGGAGCAGGGGGAACGTTGTGCCTCTACCTCCAACCGCAATTTTGAAGGGCGTCAGGGATATGGTGGACGCACGCATCTGGTGAGCCCTGCCATGGCAGCCGCTGCAGCGATTGCAGGGCACTTCACTGATGTTCGTCAGCATGATTATTATGCACAACCGCAGATGATCAGTGCCTGAATAGAACACAATCGTATTGTTTTAGCCCCGTTGCTTTTGCCCCCTATTCCCCGGCGCGTAGACAAGGAGTGACCATGCAGCCGTTTCAGCATCAGTCCGGTATCGTCATGCCATTGGATCGTTCCAATGTCGATACAGACATGATTATCCCAAAACAGTTTTTAAAATCCATCAAACGCACGGGGTTCGGCCCTTATCTGTTTGATGAATTACGTTATCTGGATCAGGGGTATGTGGGTAAGGATTGCAGCCAGCGTCCGCTAAATCCTGATTTCGTGCTTAATCAGCCTCGTTATCAAGGGGCATCTATATTGCTGACACGGCAGAACTTTGGATGCGGCAGTTCGCGCGAGCATGCGCCGTGGGCATTGGAGAACTTTGGTTTCCGTGTGCTGATTGCGCCCAGTTTCGCTGATATCTTCTTTAATAATGCCTTCAAGAATGGCTTGCTCTTGATCACGTTGGATGAAGAAACCGTGGACCAACTGTTTTCGGAAGTGGAACGTCAGGAAGGCTATCGTCTGGGCGTGGATCTCGAGCGTCAGGAAATTACGACGCCTTCTGGTCGGACAATCCGTTTTGAGGTTGATCCTTTTCGTAAGCACTGTTTGTTGGAAGGTCTGGATGACATTGCGATTACGCTGGAGCAGGCGGATACCATTCGTCAATTCGAAACCACGCATAAAGAGAAACAGCCCTGGCTCTTTAATCAAGTGTGAAATACCGGCTCATCCAGAAGATTCTTTTGAATTTAGCATGTTCAAGCGCACTGAAAGCCATTTTTTGCGTCCTTTTAAATACACTTGAGCATGCCTATTTTACTTTAATTTACTGATATAAATTGATAAGTGGTTATCGCTCATGAGTGACAAGATCCTGGTATTACCCGGGGATGGCATCGGCCCCGAGATTACTGCCGAAGCTGTAAAAGTGCTGGAAGCCTGCCGTCAACAAGGTCTGAATGTTGAGCTTGAGTTCGGCAAGGTAGGCGGTGATGCCATTGATGCCGAAGGTCATCCCTTGCCAGAGGCCACTCTAAATGCGGCTCGTGAGGCGAAGGCTATCCTGTTGGGAGCAGTCGGGGGGCCAAAATGGGACTCGCTGGAAGATATCTCCCTTCGTCCTGAAAAGGGCCTGTTGGGTATTCGCAAGGCGCTCAATCTCTTTGGTAACTTACGCCCGGCATTGTTATATCCTCAGCTGGCCTCTGCTTCTACCCTTAAACCGGAAGTGGTTTCCGGTTTGGATATCCTGATTGTTCGAGAGTTAACCGGCGGTATCTATTTTGGTCAGCCCCGCGGGTTTGGCGAAAAAGAGGACGGTACCCGGTATGGCTATAACACCTATATTTACGACGAAACCGAAGTGCGTCGTATTGCCCATGTTGCTTTTCAGATGGCACGTAAACGTCAGGGGCGCTTATGCTCTGTCGATAAAGCCAATGTTCTGGAAGCCACTATGTTGTGGCGTGAAATTGTCAAGGATGTGTCATCCGAATATCCGGATGTCGAGCTGACCCACATGTATGTCGATAATGCAGCCATGCAGCTGATTCGTGCACCTCGTCAGTTTGATGTGATTGTCACTGGGAACATGTTCGGCGACATTCTGTCGGATGCTGCCTCCATGCTGACAGGGTCAATTGGCATGTTACCCTCGGCTTCACTTAATGATATTGGTCAGGGCATGTACGAGCCTATCCACGGCAGTGCACCGGATATTGCAGGTAAAGGATTGGCCAATCCATTGGCGACGATTCTTTCAGTACCCATGATGCTGCGTTACTCCTTTAATCAACCTGAACTGGCGCAGCGGGTTGAAGATGCGGTCGGCAAGGTACTGGATGAGGGATGGCGCACCGCGGATATAGCAGGCCCTGATGTTACGCCGATTTCGACCAGTGAAATGGGCGATGCCGTGGTTGAGGCTTTCAACACATTAGGCGCTGAATAAATCAGACGTTGAATAAATTAATAGCATGATACTGTTCAGGTCGTCGATATGACTTTTATGGTTGAGGCTGCGAGGCTTTCAACGAATGTAGAGGTATTAAGCGTCGTCTGGGCTTGCCCACTGAGGCTTCAAGGGTCCAAGTGTCTGCTCCTGATTAAGTGATGAGTTAACTATGTTAAAAGTCGGCTTTGTGGGTTGGCGCGGTATGGTGGGGTCTGTACTGCTGCAACGCATGCTTGAAGAAAACGATTTCCAGTCTATCGACCCTGTCTTTTTTACAACCTCTCAGAAGGGGGGGAAGCCACCAGCCGTGGGTGTGAATGCGCCTGCATTACAGGATGCCTATGATCTGGATGTGCTCCGGGAAATGGATGTCATCGTAACCTGTCAGGGGGGTGACTATACCAAGGCCGTTTATGAGGATTTGAGAAAAACGGGATATCAGGGTTACTGGATTGATGCCGCCAGCACCTTGCGCATGGCCGAGGATGCCCTGATTGTTCTGGACCCTGTGAATCGCAAATTGATTGATCAAGGGTTGAACGACGGGGTAAAAACGTTTGTTGGGGGCAATTGTACTGTCAGCCTTGCGCTCATGGGATTGGGGGGGCTGTTTGAAGCAGGCGAAGTCGAGTGGGTGAGTTCCATGACCTATCAGGCCGCCTCTGGTGCTGGCGCAAAAAACATGCGTGAGTTATTGCTTCAGATGAAAACCCTGGGAAATTCAGCCGGTGCTCTTTTGGATGATCCTGCCAGCAATATCCTGGATATTGATCGTCAGGTGACTGCGACACAGCGCAGTTCATCCTTTCCGACGGATAATTTCGGTGCGCCGCTAGCCGGATCTCTTCTTCCATGGATTGATGCTCAACTTGAGAATGGTCAGAGCAAGGAAGAGTGGAAAGGCGGGGCGGAAACCAATCGCATTCTGGGATATGCGCCTAATACCATTCCTGTTGATGGTTTGTGCGTGCGTGTAGGTTCCTTGCGCTGCCATGCACAGGCATTTACGCTCAAGTTGAAGCATGATCTTCCCATGACTGAGATTGAATCCCTGATTGGTCACTACAATGAGTGGGTAGACGTGGTTCCCAATGAGAAAGAGGCGTCCCTTGACCGGCTGACGCCCACTGCGGTCGCAGGTACGTTGACTGTACCGGTAGGGCGATTGCGTAAAATGAGCATGGGAGGAGAATATCTCAGCGCATTTTCTGTCGGCGACCAGCTGTTATGGGGGGCGGCCGAGCCGTTACGGCGAATGCTCAGCATTCTACAGGAACCTGCTATCTCAGCGTGAGGCCGAGATCCGATTGAACCTGATGCTGGCCTGCGCGATAATAGTGCGATCAAGAAGGGGCGAAGCCTGTATTCGCCCTTTTTTAGTGTCAGGTAAGTGTTGATGTTATTCGATGTCGTGACCCACCATCTTCGGTCTTATGGATCATTTCCTGCCAATACTGAAATTCGGCAGATATCCGATGCATACATGATCCCTGATATGAATGTCCCGTTTGAGCACTGAACCCCCATGTCCCTGTTTCCCTATTTTGATGAGCGTGCTCCGCTGAAAGGGCGGATTGCTCTTGGCATCGAGTATGATGGTAGCGCCTATTGTGGGTGGCAGCGCCTGCGTCATGCCCCTTCCGTACAGGAGTCGCTCGAAACGGCCTTGGGCAAGATAGCACGTGCCCCTGTTGAGCTTGTAGCCAGTGGTCGTACAGATAGCGGTGTCCATGCCAGTAGGCAGGTGGCCCATTTTGATACATCCGCGCAGCGTACACAGAAAGCCTGGGTGATGGGGGTAAACTCCAAATTGCCGCGGGATATCCGTGTGCATTGGGCTGTTTCTGTGCCTGATCACTTCCATGCACGGGCAAGCGCCATTGCGCGCCGTTATCGTTACGTGATTTACAATGGTGCGTTACCGCCGGCATTGGCTCATCAGCAGGTAGCATGGCATCGTGCTCCTCTGGATGAAGCACGTATGCATCGTGCTGCTCAAGTGCTGGTGGGTGAGCATGATTTTTCTGCGTTTCGGGCAGCCAAATGTCAATCCAGCACCCCATGGCGGCATCTTCATTTTATTGAAGTGAAGCGCTATGGAGGGTTGGTTGTTATCGATGTACAGGCCAATGCTTTCCTGTATCACATGATTCGTAACATTGCCGGTACACTGATGGCTATCGGAGATGGTCGATATCCCGAGGAGTGGTGCGAGGCTTTGCTACAGGGTAAGGCAAGGGAAGAGGCTGGCGTCACAGCACCGGCACATGGCCTTCATTTTGTTGATTCCCGATATGCGCAACAGGAAACCTTGCCCGCTACGCCTTTGGGACCTTTGCCGCTTGCCTTTTTAGGCGAGTGGAGCGGAGAGCGTGAAGTGCCTATCGGTGAGTATCTTCGTAGAAGACGAAAAGCATTCGAGTTGCAATTCAGTGATCCACACCTCTAATCCGGCTGTTGACGCGATTGAATACATCAAAGCTCTACGGATAAATATCAGGCGTGTCTGGCTTTAGTAGAGTTTAAATTCAAGGCTTAATATGGCTGTTTATACATGGGCAAGTAGCATATGTCCTCTATTACCATGTAAAATATAGACTCTTGTTTTTGTACTGTAAGTTTCATCGCCTGGGTATCGTTCGTTATTTGTTTGCCATGAAATCACCTTTTCTGAATAGGGTCAGTGAGCCTGATGCCAACGTGCATGCTCGGACACACATCAAGTTCTGTGGCATGTCTCGTGAACAGGATATTGAGGCTGCTGTTAATGCGGGGGCAGATGCTCTGGGCTTTGTGCTATGGAGTAATAGTAAACGTGCCATTACGCTTGCGCAGCTAAGTGCCTTATCGAAACGGGTGCCTGAGACGGTGTCCCGAGTGGGGCTTTTCGTCAACCCGACTGCCCGTGAAGTGGCTGATGCTGCTCCCTATCTTGACCTGGTACAATTTCATGGCGATGAGTCTCCCGAGTTTTGCAATACCTGTCCGATTCCATGGATCAAAGCATTACGTATGCACCCCGATCTTGTCGTGGAAAAAGAGGTGGCGCGTTATACACAGGCGAGTGGTATTTTGCTGGATGCCTACCATCCCGAAATGCCGGGTGGGACAGGCCAGCGGTTTGATTGGGCTCGTGTGCCGCAACAGCTTGCTTTACCGATTATTCTGGCAGGTGGGTTGAGTGCGGATAATGTCGCTAAGGCCATCACCCTCACGGCTCCCTATGCTGTTGATGTCTCTGGAGGAGTCGAGAGCGAACCCGGCAAAAAAAGCAGCGCAAAAATGAATGAATTTGCCCTGGCTGTTAAAGAGGCTGATGCCAAGCGAGGCATGGAGACAAAAAAGGCCACTACATAGTAGGGTCGATACAAAATAGTAGGGTCGGTACAAAGTAGGGTCAGTACAAGGATAGGATTAGTAGAAAGATAGGTGGTCGTCAGGACTACCACTTTAGTGTCTGACCCAGTTACACTATGCGCATGCACTTACATCTGTATTGAAAAACATGTAGGCTGCGCTTCATTTCATGTGCTTCGTTGATATACGAAGCCTACACCGTTTTCAAGGATATCCACAGTTCATGAGCTGGCTGGACAGAATAGTACCTACCATCGGTCGTACACGACGCGATGATCGCCGTCAGAGCATCCCTGATGGCCTTTGGATCAAGTGCCCGAAGTGTGAGGCTGTACTCTACAAGCCTGATCTTGAGAGTCACGACAACGTTTGCCCTAAATGCGGTCACCATATGCGAATGGGCGCGCGTGCCCGCCTTGAATGGTTCCTCGATGAGGACGGGCGCGAGGAGTTGCAGGCTGATCTGATGCCTGTTGATCGCCTTAAATTCAAGGACTCCAAGCGTTACAAGGATCGCCTTTCTGCGGCTCAGAAGAGCACGGGTGAAAATGACGCGCTTATCTCCATGCGCGGACGCCTTAATGGGCTGGATATTGTTGCCGTTGCCTTTGAGTTCAATTTCATTGGCGGTTCCATGGGGAGTGTGGTTGGCGAGAAATTTGCTCATGCAGCCGAGGTAGCACTTGAAAATCGTATTCCTCTGGTGTGCTTCTCTGCCAGTGGTGGTGCCCGTATGCAGGAAGCCCTGTTCTCCCTGATGCAGATGGCCAAGACTTCTGCCGCATTGGAAAGGCTCAAGCTTGCGGGTGTTCCCTACGTCTCTGTACTGACTGATCCTGTGTTTGGTGGTGTATCGGCTTCACTGGCCATGTTGGGCGACATTAACGTAGCTGAGCCCAATGCCCTGATCGGGTTTGCTGGCCCTCGTGTTATCGAGCAGACTGTGCGAGAAAAACTCCCGGAGGGTTTCCAGCGTAGTGAATACCTGCTTGAGCACGGCACGATCGACATGATCATTAAACGTGGCGAGATGAAAGGCACTCTGGATCGTATTTTGCGCAAGATGACGCATCAGCCATCTGTCGAGCCCGCCGATACTGACAGTGAATGGTCTGGCGAAGTGCTATTGGAGGAGGTGTCTCCCAGTGATACGGACATCGCCCAGTCGAATACGCCTTCTACAAACAGTACTCATACCCAAGGTGGGGAATAATCCCTGATGTCGACCAATGACTTGTCACCGGGAACGTTGGAAGATTGGCTTGATCGTCTTTCCGCACAGCACCCTGTGGTCATTGATTTAGGGCTTGATCGTTTGACTCTCGTAGCTGAGCGTCTTGGCTTGCTTGCCGAGCGCTTGGCTCCACGAGTTGTCACGGTCGCAGGTACCAATGGCAAAGGATCAACAGTTGCCATGATAGACGCATGTGCACGAGCACATGGGCTTAGTAGTGTGACTTACACGTCACCGCACCTTCTTCGCTATAACGAACGTGTTCGCATTAATGGGGAAGAAGCCAGCGACAAACAGTTGATTGATGCCTTTGAGATCATCGAAAAGGCGCGTTTGGAGGCTCCGGCTGTCAGCCTTAGTTATTTTGAGGTGGGTACTCTCGCAGCCGCGCTTTTGATCCGTCAAGCTGCCCCTGATATTGCCATTATGGAAGTTGGTTTGGGTGGGCGCCTGGATGCCGTCAATCTGTTCGATGCCGATGTCTCAGTGGTAACCACCATTGGTTTGGATCACGCAGAATATCTAGGCTCTGATCTTTCTGTGATCGGACGCGAGAAAGCCGGTATCATGCGAGCGAGTGGTTGCGCCGTACTGGGCAGTCGTGAGCTACCAGCCAGTGTTCGTGCGCATGCAGAAGCGCTGGGTGTTCAGTCTGTTGCCGAGTTGGGTGTCGAGTTTGATTATCGCGTTGATACGCCCTCACATGCGGCTCGCAACTGGTCATGGCAGGGTATCTCAGCATCATCCAAAGTGTTGGAGCTCATTTCGTTGGCTCAACCCGGCTTACCGTTGGATAATGCGGCTTCGGCCCTGCAGGCATTGAGTTTTCTCGATATTGATCTTGAAGCTGATACGGTATCTCGTGCCTTTGCTGAAATTTCGCTCCCGGGGCGCCTGCAGCGTATCGATCGATGGATTCTCGATGTTGCACATAACCCTCATGCAGCCCACTATATAGCAACGCAACTGAAATCCGATGTTTTAGCGCCACAAAGCCAATCCCCTGTTGAACGCATTGCTGTGTTGGCTATGCTGGGCGACAAGGATGCTGAAGGCGTCGTTGCCGAACTAAATGATGTAATCCAGGGTTGGTACTGTGCCGGTGTAAAGGGCCCTCGTGCGCGTAGCGGCGAGGATCTGGCCAAACTGGTAAAGGCACAAGGTGGTAAAGTCATTGGCGTGAGTGAAAGTGTCTCTAAAGCGCTGGATGACATTCAAGAAATGCCTGAATGGGCAGATACGGATATTCTAGTATGCGGTTCTTTTCTGACCGTGACCGCAGCATTGGAGTGGCTCGAAGCGCGTGAAATATCGCCTTCTTAAAAGCAAGGAGTAAGCGGATGAAATATGGTACGCGGGAAAAGATCATTGGCGCAGTCATTTTGATTGCACTGGCCATCATTATCGTGCCGATGTTTTTTGGTTCTCACAAGAAAGGGGGGCAAGCTCCCCAGATGACAATCAACCAACAGCCTATAAATGTACCTGATCAGAACACCCAGGGTGCTCAGTCAGGTCAGCAAGGGGCTGAAGGTAATGGTAGCCAGCCGACTGAGAACTCCGGTTCCAATGGCAATTCATCCAATGGCTCTGGCGTGAATGCAAATGGAACCAATGACGGTTCCGTCAGCAATCCGAATAATGGTAGTTCGGACAGTACCTCTGTTTCCCAGTACAACCAATTGTTGCCGGGCTCAAAAGGCCCCCAGCCGATTAATCAGTCAGCGGGCGATTCTCAGGGGAATGCATCCCAGTCAGGCAGCTATAATCAATACAGTGGACAGTCGAATTCTGCCCCCCAGCAGACAGTCACCCAGGCTCCCCAGCCCGCGCCGGTGATTCAGCATCATTCCAACCCGGCGCCGGTGCATCATCAGGCACCAGTTCAGACAGCACCTCGTCCTGCGCCACAGCATTCGTCCAATACGAGTCGTGCGACGACTTCCACTCCGTCCGGCAATCACACGCCCGCACCTGCGCATAAAGCTCCGCAGCCAGCCCATACCAGTTCTGCATCGTCTCAGGACCCGATCATGGCAGCCGCTGATCGCTATGGACATTCGAGCTCATCTGCACATGCAAGTGCTCCGACTCATGCAAGTGGTTCAGCTCAATGGTCTGTTCAGGTGGGTAGTTTTCAGGATCGTGACAATGCGGTGCGCCTGACGGCTCGTCTGCGTGCAATGGGTTTCAGTGCCTACCAGATTTCACGTGGTGCCAATAAAGTTGTCATGGTTGGGCCTTTCAGTAGTTCAGCGGCGGGTGAAAGTGCTCGTCAGCAACTTCAACAAAAAGCCAACACCAATGGCTTTGTTGTACGTGGAACCAGTGAATGACATTGACGTGGCTTGATTGGATCTTTGTTGCCATTCTAGCTCTGTGCGTATTGATGGGAATGGTACGTGGTCTGATTCGCGAAGGCCTTGGGTTGGTTGTGTGGATTATCGCACTCCTGGTTGCTCGGGCCTTCTGCGTGCAAGTCGGCGAGTTTTTTCATGACAGCATAACGAACCCCGTCATCCGTATGGTGGTTGGGTTCGTTATTGTGGCTTTCGTGGTCTTTATCCTCGGCGGGTTTTGTATCAAGTTGCTTAATGCGCTTGTCAGTTGGGTTGGTATGGGAAGCTTCAACCGTCTGCTCGGTGGTGTGTTTGGTGCCATAAAGGGATTGGTTGTACTGGCTATTGTGGGCATCGTGATACCAGCCACCCCCTTTTCCAGCATACCCGCCTGGCAGCAGTCCGTATTTCGCCCGAGTGTCATGTCATTACAGAGTGTGTTATATCAGCAATACCGTCAGCTCGAACAGGCAGGGGGAGTAGCACTGCCTGCACAAAGTGGTCAGGAACCGCTAGTTCCAGAACAATCAAAACAAGACCTTTTCGAGCAACAGCAATCTTCAATGACACGTTTCCAATCGCAGGGGAGCTCTTCTCAAGCGGGCTCATCTGCACCTGTCGAGTCGATCGACGCCTCTTCCCAACAGTGAGGAAATAATACGATGTGCGGTATCGTAGGGTTGGTAGCCCATTCCATGGTAAACCAGGTGCTATATGACGCCTTGACTGTGCTTCAACACCGTGGGCAGGACGCCGCTGGCATGGTGACTCTGGATGAAGGTCATTTCATCTTGCGCAAGGGAAATGGCATGGTGCGCGACGTGATTCGTACAAGACACATGAAGCATCTGACCGGCAACATTGGCATTGGGCATGTACGTTACCCTACCGCGGGTTCGTCTTCCGAAGCAGAGTCACAGCCATTTTACGTCAATTCACCCTTGGGTATCGCATTGGTCCACAATGGTAACCTGACCAACGTTGCTGACTTACAGGAACAACTCTTCCGTGCGGATCAACGCCACATTAATACCAGTTCGGATTCTGAAGTGCTGGTAAACGTGCTGGCGCACGAGCTAAGCAAGGAAGGCCACATGCCGGGGCCAAATGAAGTTTTTTCTGCCATGTCGCGTGTTTACCAGCGATGTGAGGGTGGATATGCCGCCGTTGCCCTGATTAATGGGCTAGGGATGTTGGCGTTCCGTGATCCCAATGGCATTCGCCCCGTCGTCTTTGGCAAACGCGACACTCCCCAGGGGCCTGAATACATGATTGCGTCAGAATCCGTGGCACTGGATGTTGCCGGTTTTGAGCTTATTCGGGATATAGGGCCGGGTGAGGCTATCCTGATCGATGAAGAATCCAATCTTCATGCACAAACTTGTGTTGATAATCCCGTCTTTACGCCTTGTATCTTTGAATATGTGTATCTTGCTCGCCCTGATTCCATTATTGATGGTGCCAGTGTCTACAGAACACGTATGCGTATGGGGTTAAAGCTGGCTGAAAAAATCCAGCGTGAATGGGCGGATAATGACATCGATGTTGTCATTCCTATCCCCGATACTAGCCGTACCTCTGCGCTTGAGCTTGCCCAACATCTGGGTGTGACGTATCGTGAAGGCTTTATCAAGAATCGCTATATCGGTCGCACATTCATCATGCCCGGGCAAACAATGCGCAAAAAATCCGTGCGTCAAAAGCTCAACACCGCCGACATCGAGTTCGAAGGCAAAAACGTGTTATTGGTGGATGACTCCATCGTCCGCGGTACAACCTGCAACGAGATCATTCAGATGGCGCGTGAAGCCGGTGCAAAAAAGGTTTACTTTGCTTCCGCGGCGCCTGCTGTACGTTACCCTAACGTATATGGTATTGATATGCCTGTTGCGATGGAATTGATCGGACATGGCCGTACTGAGGACGAAGTAGGTGAACTCATTGGGGCGGATCGTCTGGTTTATCAGGATCTGGATGATTTAAAGGCTGCCTGTATGGAAGTCAATCCTGAGTTGACAGCCTTCGATTGTTCCGTTTTTGACGGCAAATACGTTACAGGCGACATTGACGCGGATTATCTGGCTGTATTGGAAGCCTCGCGAAGTGATTCGGCAAAAAGCCATCGTGAAGGTGGCGCCGTACTTGAGTTGCATAACGACGGCTCGGATGAGTAGCGAGCACCACCTGGCTCATTCACAAGCATTTTTGTAGTGAAATATGCATGTTCGGGTGCTGATGTATTGGTATGAGCACCCGTTTCCTTTCTAGTGATCCAATCTCCATGACCGGTTAACACGATCGTCATGGCAAGAAGCAAGAGGCAAATAGAATGGGTATTCAATTTCCTGAAGATGAAGAGTTCGGCCCGGCGACATTAGGCGTTAGGGCAGGGCAGTATCGTACTGATGAGCAAGAGCATAATGACGCCATCTTCATGACTTCTAGCTTCGTCTACGAAAGTGCAGCTGAAGCCGCACGGAAGTTTTCCGGTGAAGAAGCAGGGAACGTTTACTCTCGTTTCAGCAATCCTACCATTCAAACATTTGAACGTCGCTTGGCAGCACTCGAAGGGGGTAAGCGAGCTGTAGCCACTGGATCGGGCATGGGTGCCATTCTCAGCCTGGGCCTTGCTGTACTTGAAGCTGGTGATGAAATCGTTGCTTCACGGTCTTTATTTGGTTCAACGATCAGTCTATTGAGCAAGTATTTCGGAAAATTCGGCATCACTACGCGTTATGTCGAGCTGTCCGATCTTGGTCAATGGGAAGCCGCCATTACGCCCAAAACCAGGTTGTTTTTTGCGGAAACCCCCTCTAATCCGCTTTCCGAACTGGTTGATATAACTGCCTTGTCCGAGTTGGCACACAAGCATGATATCAAGGTTGTTATCGATAATTGTTTCCTGACACCTATCTTGCAGCGTCCGCTTGATTTTGGTGCCGATTTTGTTATCCATTCGGCTACTAAATACATTGATGGGCAAGGTCGTGCTGTTGGTGGCGCTGTGGTGGGAAATGATGAGACTTTAATGAATGAAGTCTTCGGTGTTGTCAGAACCTGTGGTACCAGCATCAGTCCGTTCAACGCCTGGATATTCCTGAAAGGGTTGGAAACATTGAGTTTGCGCATGAAGGCACACTGCCAAAATGCTGATGAACTTGCCCAATGGCTGGAGCAACAGCCGGCCGTCGAAAAGGTATTCTACAGTGGGCTTGAAAGCCATCCCCAGCATGCCTTGGCTGTTAAGCAACAAAAAGGCTATGGAGCAGTGTTGGGCTTTGTGGTCAAGGGTGGTCAGGAAGGTGCGTGGAAAGTGATCGATTCCACCAAAATTTTGTCCATTACAGGCAATCTCGGGGATGCTAAAACGACTATCACCCAGCCTGCGACAACGACACATGGGAAGTTGTCTGACGAGCAGAAAGAGGCTGCAGGTATCGCTCCGGGCTTGATTCGTCTCGCTGTAGGTCTGGAGGATGTCGAAGATATCAAAAAAGACCTATCAAGGGGACTCTCACAACTCTGAGCCAGCCCTGCCTTAATGCTCTTCGATGCTACCGAAGAGTGTATGTGCTCGGAGTGTATGTGCTTGGGGGATGATGGATAAGTAGAGTTACGGCTAAGTACAGTTATTATTGCGGAGGTATCTCTGCTTAGCGCTTATCTATCCTCCTCCCTTCTCTGTACGGTGCCCATCTCCATATGGATCATCCGTTTCAGATCTTCAGTTCTGATTGAATACTCTTCTCATTTAATTTTTATCATTGACACGTTCAACGTATGAATTGGCGTGTTTCTTTTCTTTTCTTTTCTTTTCTATCTATTCCACATCCTATTACGTCTCTTTCACCATTCCCTGGTAACAAAGACGCTACTTCAACTGTGAACTCTTGAAAGCATCATTGGATTCAAACAAATAAACAGTGCCCCTTAATAGGGGGGATGAAGCGGCAGCCGACCCTGCTAAAATCCAGCAAATCAGTTAGTCGGACAGGTATTCATGGTAACGATTAAAGAGGGGAGTGCTCACCGAGTGTAATCGGATTTTCAGGAAATGCCGGCGGTTCACCCTGCGTATAGCCATACATGTTTTCGAACCCGGCGATATCGCGTTCCCAAATGGGCGGATTGTTGTCAATAACACGTTTGACACACTCAATAAAACCACGGGTTTTTTGAGCAAGGAATTGGCGGTGAGGGTAGACGATATGAATGTCAGGGCGATGAACCAGATGAAGATCAGGGAGCAAAGGGACCAGCTGACCGTTTCGCACAGCTTCACCGACACTAAACGCGGGCATCAGTGCAAAACATAACCCTTCCAATACCGATGCCAGCAAAATTTCCGGGTCATTAGCGCGTAGCCTGGAATTCAGCTCAGCTTTATGCAAAATGCCATCGCTGCCAATATAGTCGATACTATCCCGCTGGAGCCCTTCACGGACATACATTACTGAGGGTTTCGTTACCAGCTCATTAATGTCATTGGGCAATCCATAGCGTTCGATGAAGCGTGGTGCTGCAACCAAAAGAGTACGGTTTCTGGCTACCGGGCGAGCAATCAGGGAAGAATCCCGTGGCTGAGTAATTCGTATCGCCAAATCATATCCGCCGCCAATCAAGTCTACCAAATGATCTTCCAACCTAAGGTCCACACGCACCTTGGGGAATTTCCTCAGATACTCATTTACGATCTGTGGCAGTATGTGGTGACCAAAGTTGGTAGGCGTCGATATCTTCAATGTACCCCGTGGTTCACTTTGACTCACCTGTGCCACTTCTTCCACTGTTTCCAGTGACTCACGCATTTTAAGTGCATGCGTATACAAGGTTTGTCCGATCTCTGTCAGGGAAACACTTCGCGTTGAACGATTGAATAAACGCACGTTCAGCTCTTCTTCCAATTGACTGATCTGTTTGGAGATAACCGAACGATTGACGTTGCGATGGTCTGCAGCACGCGTGAAGCTGCCTGCTTCCACGACTTCGGCGAAGAGTAGTAGCCGTGAGGCCTTGTCCATCGCAAGTCTCCTGTTGATATTGATAGGTGGGCGTATAATCAACCCTTGATTACATTCGCAAAGGCCTCAGCAACGTATGCCAGCTGATCGGTATTCAACCCTGCAATATTGGCACGCCCAGAGCTGACCATATAAATGCCGAAGTCATCTCTCAGCTGCTCTACCTGCTCGGGTGTCAGGCCTGTATAGGAGAACATGCCACGCTGATCCTGAATAAAGTTGAAGCGCTCTTTGAGCCCATGGGGTTCAAAAGCATCCACAAAGTTTTTACGTAGGGTGGCAATGCGATCACGCATGGCATTCACTTCATCAATCCATTGTGCCTTGAGGGCAGGATCGTTGAGAATTTCAGCCACAACGGCGCCGCCATGGGCGGGCGGATTCGAGTAATTCTCACGCGCCGTAATGGCGGCCTGTGAACGTACGTTCTCCATTTGCTCTTCATCCTTGGCGACCAGAATGAATGCCCCGGTACGCTCACGATAGATACCAAAATTCTTGGAGCAGGAGCTTGTCACAATAAGTTCATCCAGCGTTTCAGCAAACAAACGCACGCCATAGGCATCCTCTTCCAGCCCATCACCGAAACCCTGGTAAGCAAAATCGATCAGCGGAAGTAGCTTTTTACGCTGTACCAACTTCAGTAGGGTTTGCCACTGATCATTGGTTAAATCAAAGCCCGTCGGGTTATGGCAGCAGGCGTGCAACAATACCACATCGCCTTCCTTTGCATGTTCCAGAGAAGCCAACATGCCATTGAAATCGAGTCGGTTATCTTCATTCACATAGGTATAGCGATGAATATTGATACCTGCCGCTTCAAAAATACCGATGTGGTTGGGCCAGGTCGGGTCTGATAGCCAGATGGCCCGACCCGGTAAATTGACATGAATAAAATCGGCAGCTAATCGCAAGGCACCCGTCCCTCCGGGGGATTGAGTTGCGCTTGCACGATTATCCTTCAGGACAGGAGAATCCTTGCCGAATACCAGTTCGAGAACAGCATGGGTATATTCGGGTGCTCCGTGTGAACCAATGTAGGTTTTGGTGGTTTCACTTTTCAGCAGACGTGCTTCAGCGGCCTTGACGCTTTCAAGAATGGGAGTATGACCACTGCTGTCACGGTAGACCCCGACACCCAGATCAACCTTATTGGGATTGGTATCCTGCCTATAAGCATCAATAAGACCGAGAATGGCATCCCCTGGTACTCGGGAGATCTTTTCGAACATGATGAAATGCTGCCCTTTGTGGAATTTCATTAAATGCATGACACATATCATGCACACTAAAACGTGGAGCTATACTATGCCACTGGATGGGCTGACTCGCCACTGTCAAATGCATTAAATCAGCGGTATTTGGCCTCATGCATAGCCTGTTAAACGACTCTTTTATACAGGTTAACCATTTAAGCACCCAAGAGATTCATACAGGCATATATGGCTATTTTCATACGAAGTGTACAGCGCATGAAACCATATAAAAACGCGTATGAGCTTTTATGAAGCTGAAGCCTGTAAGCATCCGAGTTTCAACGCATGTATTATACGAATGTGCCTTTGATGACACGGACCTGGAGGAAAAGAACAATTACTTGTACTGCAGTAACAATGCATTGAATAGCTACCGTTCATTGAATAGTTACGGTTCATTGAATAGCAACAGTACGATGAACATCTGCATCCATTAACGAAGGGGCGATATTTTATCTGTTAGCGTTATCACAGCATGACGCATCTCATTTCAAGCAGGAAGAGATAGGACGAAAAGGAGATAGGACGAAAAGGGCGGTAGGTACTTGATAGTGGCCGTCAAAAGGGGAAAACCACAGCGGCACCAGGCAGTGAATATCAAGTATTAAATATTGGCCGAGGAGTCATTCTGGCAAATGCGCAGAGCGCAATCCGCGTTCGATATCATGAGCCGTGAGTTTGATTATCCCAATAAAAACGGCAATGAAGCGTCGCTTTTGGCGTACTTCATCACCGTATTATAGCTCAATTGCTCGTCCAATCAGTTAACGCGCTGCGTCATAGCGTCCCAGACGATGATTGGAGAATACAACCTGCCAAAGTTGAATATCCCGTGCACGGAAAGCGCCCGCACAGATCAACAGGTAATAGCGGAACATACGATAGGTACGTTCATTATAATTTTGTGCGACTTCAGGCCATGCCTTTTCGAAATTGGCATGCCATGCCATCAGAGTACGGTCATAGTCGGCACCAAAGTTTTGCCAATCTTCCATGACAAACAGATTTTCTGTAGGACGTACCAACTGCACGATAGAAGGCAATACCCCATTGGGGAAAATATATTTATTGATCCAGGGATCAGCGCCTACACTGGTGCTGTTACTGCCGATGGTATGAAGTACAAACAATCCATCATCTTTCAATAGTTTTTTTACTGACTTGAAATATGTGGGGTAATTTTTATGCCCAACATGTTCGAACATACCAATTGAAACGATACGGTCGAACTTGCCATTCAGATCACGGTAATCCTCGAGGATGATATCCACGGGAAGATCCTTGCAGCGTTCCTTGGCGTAGGCTGCCTGTTCCTTGGAGATAGTAATACCCGTGACTTCACAACCATATTTAGTGGCAGCATGGTAGGCAAAACTTCCCCAACCGCAACCGATATCAAGCACTTTCATGCCTGGCTTCAGGCCTAGCTTGCGTGCAGCCAGATCCAGTTTATTTAATTGTGCCTGATGCAGATCGTCAGTCCCTTTCCAGTAACCACATGAATAACACATGGTGGAATCCAGCATACGTTCGAACAGGTCATTCCCCAGATCATAGTGCTGTTCACCTACGATAAAAGCACGTGTTTTGCTTTGGAGATTGAAAAGGCCTGACTGAAGTTTATAAAGCGCGCGATTCAATGCCGAATCGGCACGGTTTCCCAGACCATGGCGAAGAATTCGGAAGATCATTTCATCGATCTGCTCGCAGTCCCATTGACCATCCATGTAGCTTTCACCAAGGGCCAGGGAACCACCACGCAGAACCCGAGAAAAAAAAGCGGGATCATGCACCTGGATATCCCAGGGATTGTTTCCATTGAAGGAAACACCAGAGCCCTGAAGTAGTGACTCTGCAAAACGTTTACTGCGTGAGTCGGGCAGCTCCCCCGAATTCTTGTCCGAATTACTAGCCATGTCCTTTCCTATTATATGATCCGCCGTACTGGTGAGGCGCTGACTTCTGACTGTGTCATCTGTCGGAAAAGGAATACGCAACGTCTGGTATTCCTGGATCCGTTACCCTGACCGTATTCTTAAATATGCGGCTATCTTAAAACAGACAGCCCCGCTTGGGAAATGCCCTGATAGTTTGCCGGGCGCCTTTCCAAACGGGTTTTACCCTTGAAGCTTTGTAAAACCTGTGTGCAGTTTGTTGGATGTTTGTATAGAAAAGTCGCCATTATACGCGTTTTCATTACATATTTCGTTGTCATTGAATGTGTAGGCATCATGGCGCAGGATAGTCGAAAGAATTAAAAATATAATTAAAAAGAAAGTCGAAACCGGTTTTATTGCATAACGGGGCGTCGAATCCGGCCTCAAGGAATAAAACGCACAGAATATCGTCTACAGGATGCGGCAGGAGTGGTTATTTACAGGTATTGATTATTAACATTGATACAATACTGACCTTCGCGCTCCTGAATTGGTCAAAATCTCACGATAAATTTTGAATAACAGGAGGGTAGTATGAACGTGATTATCGATTTATGTGTTATCCCCATGGGAGTGGGGCTTTCGGTTTCACCCTATGTGGCAGCCTGTCAGAAAGTACTGGAAGAGGCTGGGTTGGAACATCGCATGCACGCTTACGGTACCAATGTTGAAGGGGAGTGGGATGCTGTTTTCGCGGCAGTAAAAAGATGTCATGAAGTGGTCCATGCGATGGGGGCGGCCCGAATCAACTCGACCCTCAAGATCGGGACTCGAATTGACCGTGAGCAAACCATGCAGGATAAAATCGATAGTGTCGAACGTAAACTGGGTGATGAAAACGCGTGATTTCAGCGACTACTTGAATAGTTGAGTGGTTAGGCCGCTACCCGCACATTTAGCGGCAGATAATGGTCTAGCAACGGCGGAGAAAAAGCTGTAAAGAGGTTGAGAAATAAGTGCGTAAAGTAAATGTGCGCATATCAATCAGGGGATCGTAAATCAATGTGCTGAAGCGCTAGATTCGGGGGCATTCAGTAATCGATGCCTCGACGCGCTTTTAACCCTTGATTGAAACCGTGTTTGACTTCCGTCATTTCGGTGACGGTATCAGCCATCTCAAGTAACGTTCGGTGTGCATTGCGGCCTGTAATAATCACCGTTTGCTCTGCAGGGCGTGCATTCAATGCATCCACTACAGGGGCTATATCCAGATAACCGAACTTCAGCATATAGGTGATTTCATCCAGTACAACCAAATAGCGCTGCGGGTCGGCGAGCATGGTTTTAGCAGCCGACCAGGTTTTTTCACATGCCTGCTTATCACTTTCCCGGTTTTGGGTATCCCAAGTGAATCCTGTGCTCATGGTAGCGATTTCAAGGCACTCGTCATTTTCCAACTCCAGACGTTCACCGCACTCCCATTCACCTTTAATGAATTGCACAACGCCCACTTTGTAGCCATAGCCTAATGAACGCGCTACGGTGCCCCAGGCCGCTGTGGTTTTACCCTTGCCATTTCCTGTGAAAACCAGTAACTGGCCGCGATCCTCCTCTGCCGCGGCCACTTTGGCATCGACATGTTCCTTGAGTTTTTGCATGGCTTTTTTATGTCGGGCGTTGCGGTCAGAGGTCATGGGTGGCTACTCATACAAGTGTATATAAAGGTATATATCAATAGGCGTAAGTGAACAGGTGTGTCAGCATGCTGGAAGATAAAGACGCAATCAATAGAATGATGCTCTCTTTTCTCTTTTCTCTTTTCCCTGTTTCGATGGGAGGAGGGTAAATGGGTGGCAGAGAATAATAAGGCAATGCCTATCTTCCAGTGCTTCCTGAATAACTACGTCCATAACTACGTCAAGGAAAGGCCGTGGATTGGAAAGGCTGAATGGAGAACAAAATCATCATAAATGTTGTTAAATAGACGTGGTGAGTCGCGATGCTTTTCCTTACAATATCAATTACCTGCCTTCATGAGGGTATGTTGTGCTATAGGAGTGTGATCCGCTGGGCACATTGATTCACGAATAATGTGTCTTGCCACACGCGCTCAAAATGGCTTTTTGTGTCATTGGCATTGCGAACAACCTCGCCGATAGTGCAGGCTATTTATAGTGTATCGCACCCTCATGCTGTGAAGTCATGTGGCTTGAAGGGAGGTGCCATACCCTATAGAACGTCATGTATGTGATTAATGTCATACCGATGGAACATGCATACACATGGCGCATTGTATAAATTAACTTTAACCCCTGGATTATCAGACATGCTCGACCCAAAATTGTTGAGAACCGAACCGGATACTGTTGCTGAACGTCTCGCCAAACGTGGTTTCACCTTTGATGCAGAAGCTTTTTCATCATTGGAGTCCCGTCGCCGTGAGCTGCAAACCCGGTCGGAAGAGCTCCAGGGGCAACGTAACTCGCTCTCCAAAGCCATTGGTCAGGCCAAAAGCAAGGGTGAAGATGCCAGTGAATTGATGGCGCAGGTTGAAGCCATTAAAACCTCACTGGCCACGTGTCAGGAAGATCTGGAAAAGGCACAGGCTCAGGTAAATGAAATCGCATTGGGCTTACCCAATTTGCCTGATGACAGCGTCCCTGCGGGTAAGGATGAAAATGATAACGTTGAAGTAGACCGGTGGGGGGAACCTCGCGCGTTTGACTTTGAGGTACGCGATCACACGGACGTAGGTGAACTTCACGGTGAATTGAATTTCGAACTGGCAGCCAAACTGACCGGTTCCCGTTTTGTCGTCATGCGTGGTGAAATGGCACGCCTGCATCGGGCACTGGCGCAATTCATGCTGGATGTGCAAACCCAGGAACATGGCTACATGGAACATTACGTTCCCTACATGGTGAATCACGACTCGCTGCAAGGAACGGGTCAATTGCCCAAGTTCGGTGAGGATCTGTTTGCCGTGAATGTTGAGCAGGACTATCGCCTTATTCCTACTGCTGAAGTACCTCTGACCAATCTGGTACGGGGGGAGATCCTTCCGCGTGAAGAGCTGCCACTTCGTTTCACTGCACATACCCCCTGTTTCCGTAAGGAAGCGGGCGCTTATGGGCGAGACACCCGTGGGATGATTCGTCAGCACCAGTTCGACAAGGTCGAAATGGTACAGATCGTAGACCCTGAAAAATCCTACGAAGCGTTGGAAGAGATGCGTGGACATGCTGAGGCCATCCTGCGCAAGCTTGAGCTACCCTACCGTGTGATGCAGTTGTGCGCGGGTGACATGTCGGCCACCTCGGCAAAAACCTACGACCTGGAAGTCTGGTTGCCGAGCCAAAACACTTATCGGGAAATATCTTCCATCTCCAACTGTGAAGACTATCAGGCGCGTCGCATGCAGGCGCGTACCCGTGGCGGCGACAGCAAGAAACCTCAGCTGGTTCATACGCTGAATGGTTCCGGTCTGGCTGTTGGACGTTGTCTGGTCGCGATCCTTGAGAACTATCAGCAGGCCGATGGCTCTGTGGTGGTGCCGGAAGCCCTGCGCAACTACATGGGCGGCATCAGTGTGATCAATCAGGGCAAATAATGTCGCAATTCAGCAGTGGAAAAGCGGATGACGGTGGATGTAACGGGCAAACTGGGCTTTTTTGAACTTCATCTGTTCGGTGAGGGGAAGGAGGCCTTGACACTGGCTCAGCGTTTAAAGGATGCCGTGCCTCATCTTGCCTTGCACGGGGCCGTCATTGCGGAACCCTTGAGCAGGCTTGCTTCGCAGCAAGGTTGGATTATTGAACATGCACTGCCGGAGGCGAAAATCGGGCAGTGTTGGCTTATTGCTACCTCTGCTGACGCCACTGATCTGCCATTGATTGAGCGGGCAGAAAAGGCCGGGATTGCGATTTTCGCTCCCGGCCATCCCGAGCGAAGTAATGTTTACTTGTCGGCTGAAACTGCGCCGCAGCCCACTGCCCATTCATCCGATAATACTGGTTTTGTTAGCCTGGTGGGCGCTGGCCCCGGAGATCCCTCTCTACTCACCCTTAAGGCGCTGGAACGCCTGCAACAGGCTGATATTCTGGTATATGACCGTTTGGTGAGTCAGGAAGTACTCGCATTGGCATCTCCCACTGCCAAGCGGCTCTATGTGGGGAAAGCACGCTCCAATCATTCCGTGCCGCAGTCCGATATCAACCAGACTCTCGTGGATTGGGCGCGTCAGGGATATCGTGTTGTCCGCTTGAAAGGGGGGGACTCTTTTATTTTCGGACGCGGTGGTGAAGAGCTCGAACTACTTGCGCAGGAGCAGATCCCGTTCGAAGTTGTGCCAGGTATTACAGCCGCATTGGGCGTTTCTTCCTATGCCGGTATTCCGCTCACTCATCGTAATCATGCGCAATCCGTACGATTTGTCACGGGTCATTTGAAAAATGGCAGTGTTGATCTGGATTGGACGACGCTTGCCGCACCCGGGCAGACGCTTGTTTTTTACATGGGTCTGGGCAGCCTGAAAGAGATCACGCACCAATTGATTGCGCACGGGGTAAATACGTCCATGCCGATTGCCTTGGTAGAGCAGGGTACCACCGCACGACAACAGGTTCATACCGGTACTTTGTCAACGATAGAAGAGGTATTGTCTGGTGTGACTATTGCGCCGCCAACGTTGATTATTGTAGGGGGTGTGGTGGGCTTGCATCCGCAGCTACAATGGTTTGACCAACATGCAGCCAATAGTTTGGGCTGGCAACACGGTAAACATCCCTCGCCCTAACACAGGGGGCTTGTCCCGTTGGATTCTTTCCCGCCTGTCATTCCCTTCCTTTGTCTCGCCGGTAGTGGAGTGGCTTTAACATATTAATGGGAGCCGATGTTAATGAAAGCCAATATAGCTCAATAGCGGAGAGAGTGAGTTTTGTAATTTCATCACGATCAGACAAAGCCCAATAGGGGTCAACGCTATGCACGTGATCAGGACATACCACTGAATTTCTTCCTCGACCACAATACTCCGATACAGTGGATCCTTGACATGATGACGATGCCTCAAGTGCCAGAGTCGCCTTCTTAATCGGATGAATGATCTAATGGGATGAAGCAGCATGGAATGCCTGTGAGTTGAAACTGTGTGGGTTAATAATACGACACCCTTGGAAATGTTACCAATTCTTCTGCCCAGTCTAGCGTGTTACCGCATCAATCCAGAGGTATCGGTACCTTCTCGAAGGGAAGCTGCTCGACCAGCTGGTTCAGTGGTGCGACGAAAAGCGCTCCCGTTTCATAACAGCCGGTATCTATCCAATGGACATTGCCGAGTGAACCAGCGGCATGCACAGGCGTGTGCCCCACAAGGACATGATCGATACCTGATACAGGCGTTGCATTTTTCTGATAAATACGCTCACGACGCCACACCAGCGTTTCGGTGTCTGCACAGGCCATGTGCTGCCAATCCGAAGTAGGCTCTGCATGGACAATCCCTATCCGTTTCCCTTTCACGGTTACTTCAATAGCCCATGGCATTCGTGCTACGGCAGATTGAATAAAGATAGAAATGGCCTCTTCCGACTCTTGTAAAAACCATTCGCCCCCTTGGGAAATCCAGTTGTCGAAAGAACGTCCACGCACCCCTTTTGCAGCATGCAAGGCTTCCATTTCGTGGTTACCACGACAGGCGATTACCCATGGTTCAAACACCAGTGCGAGTGTTTCCCGTGAATGCGGCCCTCGGTCAATCAAATCACCCACCATTAACAGACGGTCTTTAGTCGTGTCGAATTGCCAGCGTGAGAGCTCTGCTTTTAATGTGTCGAGATGACCGTGGACATCCCCACAGACAAAATCTCTACCCTTTGTATTTTCTTCCAGATGAAATACTGTCATGTTTTTTATCTTTTACATACCCGCTACTCAAACACATACCCATCACAGGTTAACGCAATCCTTCAACGTCCTTGTAGAAGATTGAAGAGTCGCTTGAATACGCGATCATCTGTACGCAGCCCATCGTGCTCATACTCATTGGTCAGCCAGTAGTGGAGATGAGGAATGTGGCGAGCGGTGGCAAGGGAAAGCTCCCGATCGACATACAAGTCTTCGTCGTAGATAGCCGCAGCGATGGGGACGGTATTCTCTGCAAGTATCGCCTTGTCATATAGGGGCTTGCGTCCGGGAGTACGTGCCAGCTGATGCACAGCGTCTCTGAATGGGCGAAGCGCCTGTATCTCGTCGAACATCCACGGGTAGACCATTTCACCTGTAAGACATAAGGGGCGAGCGTGCTCATCGAATTGGGGCCGTTCATTGCGCAGGCGCTGAGCAGACCAATTCGTCACACGAGCTGGATCCGCATAGATATTTTCCTGTAGCGCTGCATACAGGGGCGCACCATCCATGCCTGTTGCTATCTGTACTTGCAGAATGAAATAAGGGTCGAGCTCGCTACATGTTTCGTCCGTGAAGGGGGCTTCCAATAACCAATGCAGCTGATCACTCGCGGCTTGCATGCCCAACATCATGCCCAGTGTCTGAAAGCGTCGCACGGTGAAGGGGTCGCCATTCGGAAAGCAAACATAATTGTCGCGCAGAAAGTCGGCGATCTGATTGATTTGGGCTTCATCCCCGGGAAAACGCTGGTAGTAATCGGCGAGTTTTTGTTCAACACGCGGATATGTTCGGCGATAGAGCTCGTCCGGATCTGGATCTATACTGGGCAGCCCGCCGGTGATATAGCACCGAAGCAGTGCCTCAGGGGCAAAGGAGAGGTAACTCAAGGTTAGAAAACCGCCATAACTCTGCCCTAAAGTAGCCCAACGTTGACCGTCGTAATGGCGTTTCCGAATGACTTCGAAATCATCAATGATCGCACGGGCATCGAAGAGTGCAAGGTAACGGCTGGCTTCTTCACTGTTTTCGAAGCGGCTGATGGTCTTTGATGAAATCCTTGAAGATCGACCTGTGCCGCGTTGGTCAGGCAGAATGACACGATAATGTTGGATGGCCTCGTTAACCCAGCCCATTCCCCAGCGATTCAAACGCGGTGAGCTCCCCCCCGGGCCTCCCTGTAGGAAGATCAGCAGTGGAAGATCACTGTCACGGTGGGAAACATGACACACTTCACGATAGAAAACCTGAATCGTCCCTTTTTCAGGGTGATCATGATCCAGTGGAACATCGATCGAATGATCCGTTAACAGCATATCTCCCATGCGCGTGGGCTGAGGCATGAAGGGCTCCCAAAATGGTGCGCACCCTGTGTATCAGGTGAATTGATAACAATGATGCATGGATAACAAGGTATAGCGATGAGACTATTTTGCAGAGAGGGTGTTCTGATAATCAAGTGCTCTTTCAGATATAACAAACGCTTTTCAGGTATGGATTACTGTTCATGACTGTGCATGTCGTTGGGGAGGGCAGGGCGTGGGCAGAACAGATAAATGCATTGCTTCCTGGTCAATACGTTTACCTGCATTATTCAGCCCGCCCTGATGCCTCAATAGGTGACACAACGCTGCGTTGGAAGCTGATGTTGTGCTTTCGAGCGATTATCACCGCTAGAGAGCCCCTCTTTATAGTCTGCAAGAGCTTATAGTCTGCAAGAACTTATAGTCTACAAGAGCTCTCTTCCTGTTTTTATATCGCTTGACATCATTAGCATTGACGCTTGATGCGCTTTTACCAATTGGCAAAATGTTTTTGGATGCTGCGTAGGCCGAACTCCATGACCAGCGCAATCAGCGCGATAATGATAATGCCCACCATGACAACATCGGTTGATAGATACTGTGCCGCTGACTGTACCATGAAGCCGAGACCACTATCCGCGGCGATCAGTTCTGCAGCCACGAGGGTGGACCAGCCCACCCCCAGCGCGATGCGAAGCCCGGTAATCACTTCAGGCAGAATACTGGGAATGATGATATAAACCAGTGTTTGCCAGCGTGATGCGCCAAGGCTTCTGGCCGCTTGCAACCGTGTCGGGTCGACACGAAGTACACCACTGACGGTACTGATCAACAAGGGGGCAAACAGCGCCAGATAGATCAGTAGCACCTTGGAGAGTTCTCCGATGCCACACCAGATCACGATCAATGGCAAATAAGCCAGTGGTGGAATCGGGCGATAAAACTCGATAAGTGGGTCGAGGGCAGCACGGATCAGTGGGCGTGTGCCCATCAACACACCCAGCGGAAGGGCGGTGATAACAGCAAATCCCAGAGCGGTCAGTACCCGCGCCAGACTCGTCCAGACATGTTGCCAGAGGGGGACGCCCATATAGCCCTGTTTCAGCAGCGTAATAAAGGTGCTGACCAAATGCCCCGGGCCCGGTAGAAATAACGGATTTACCCAGCCCAGTACTGACGCTAGCCACCAGATCACTATAAGTGCAATGATTGTGATGCCACCAATGACTTTGGGAAGAAAAAGGGCAATCCGTTGTCTTTCACCCTTTATTTCAGGTGTTTTCAACGGCGGAAATTGTTCAAATTGAGCCATGGCGTGCGCCCTCTGCAATGGTACCTTCGAAAGGAGCATCGGCTGTCTCATACTGACTGGACAGGGAGGTTGTTGTCGCACTTGCCTTCTGCTGATTAGTCGCAGATAGCGGGCTTTCTTCCCGTGGATGAAGCAAGGCATTGACTTCCTGCCGTAGCATTTCAAAGCGAGGATCACGGCGTAATGCCTCTGGCGTCTCCCCATCAATGAATCGTTCTGCGAAGCCGGGCTTCAAATGGCGGATGATTCGCCCCGGTGGACCCGCCATCACTAACAGATCAGTCGACAGCAGCAGGGCTTCATCAATACTATGAGTAATCAGAAAAATACCCTTGCGCGTTTTTCGCCAAAGTGTCAGTAGTAACCCTTGCATTCGTTCACGGGTCAATGCATCCAGCGCACCAAAAGGTTCATCCAGAAAAAGGAAATCCGGCTCTACGGCTAAAGCGCGCGCCAATCCCAGTCGTTGTCGTTGTCCACCAGAGAGCGCTGTGGGGCGTTGTTCAGCAAAGTCACTTAATCCTACCCACCCAAGGACCTCATGGGCCCGGGCTTTCTGTTCCCGTTGGGAGGCGCCCTTGAATTTTAGACCCAATGCGACGTTTTTCCATGCATTCAGCCAGGGCATCAACGCATCATCCTGAAACACTACACTTCGGTTACCCCCCGGGCCGTGGAGCGTCTGGTGATCAATACTGACGCTGCCATGATCGGGTGTCTGGAAGCCGGCAAGTACATTGAGTAGCGTTGACTTGCCACAACCTGATGGCCCCACAACTACCACGGATTCACCTTTGCTCATGCTGAGCGAGAGCGGTTCCAGAATTTGCTTGCGTCCACGTTTTCCCTTATCGGCAAAGGGATAGCTGACACTGATTGCATCTGCCTTCAATTCACTCATTGGCCCGACGTTTCCCCATGATCACTTGACGTAGCGGTGGCGTTTTTCACGTACTGAGCATCTACATAGTCAGCATAATTATCCAGTACCTGGGGAATACTTTTCTGTTCATACAGGAATTGGGAAGTCGCTTTGATGGCACGCGCTGTCCCACCGCCAAGATAGTGTGAGGAGAGTTGTTGCTCCCGATCGGGGAAGGTGGTGCCTTTCAACAAAGCGGGGATGTCCGCCGGGGAGGCGCCGGTCAGGCGTGCTATATCCGCGACTTGAGGCGATGAAGCATTCCATGCGGCAGGATCATGGTTGTAATTGGCAAAAGCATTCAGGCTCACTTGAGCGAGTTCCTGTAACACTTCCGGATGCGCTTTGGCATAATCCTTGCGTGCGACCCAGACTTCAAAAGTGGGGGCTCCCCATTGTGCGACCTGTGAAGAGTCCGTTAACACCTTGCCGGTTTTCTCAATCTGCCCCAGCGCCGGTGCCCAGACATAAGCTCCATCAATCACTCCTCGACGCCATGCGGCTGCGATTTCAGCCGGTTGCAGGTTTACAATGTGAACCTTTTGCTGATCAACGCCCCAATGTTTCAATGCTGCCAGTAAGCTGTAATGACTGGTCGATACAAAGGGGGTTGCGATGGTTTTTCCTTCAAGCTGTTTGGGATCGGTAACACCGCTACCGTCACGTACAACCAATGCTTCGGCGCTGCCGATTTGGCCTACCACCAAAAACGTGACCAGAGGGAGTCCTCGTGAATCTGCCGCCGCCAATGGGCTTGATCCCAAATCGGCTACCTGTAGGGAGCCTGAAGCCAATGCAGCAACAACACTGGGGCCACTACTGAACTTTTTCCATACGATGTGTTGGCCCGTTGCTTTCTCATATTCACCATTTGCCTGCGGTACCTTGGTGGGGTCAACGCCCGTTTGATAACCAAATGTGAGTGTATCGGCAGCCATGGCATCCGTCGTGAGTCCACTTTGGAGGCATAAGGCAGCGGTTATCAATCCCAGGGCACTGGCGCTTTTGACCGCTTTTCGTTTGAGAGTGGCTTTTACGCTATAAGCGTTCTTTGCTGTAGGAGTGCTTATTGGAGTCTGCAAAAAAGGCAGAGTATTAGTGAAATGTGTCGGATGAGATAGCGTGTCGAAAGTAGAGCGTAAGTGCCGGCGCATTGTTATTTCCTTGCGTGAATATCGGACCTGTCAAGCGATCCTGTTATAAAAGGTGCTGTATCAAGTATGCGTCGGCTTATCGGTAGCGAAAAATATCGAAATGTTCTATTTAGATGCGTGCAGATGTTATTTTTATATTCTGTTAATGAATATCTACAAAATCAGGGAACTGGCCTTTTATAGTGTTTAAAAATATTTTTTACCTGTTTTTTTAAAGGGTTAGCAGGGAAGTAGAGGCAATTTTTCTTCACGGAATCAGGAATATGTGGTAAAGGTAGTGGCGTTTATTTTTATTCCGCTTTCTCATGTTTATGAACAATTCATCATAATAATTTAATAAGTCAGGTCTGAATGAATCATTCATCCCCAACATCACAAGTAGCAGAAGTCTCCGATCTCAGGCGCTCTGTTTCCAATACCCTGAAAGGGTCTGCCGGCAACCTGATCGAATGGTATGACGTTTATGTCTATTCAGCCTTTGCGGGCTACTTCGAGTCACAGTTCTTTTCGTCAGCCGACAAGAATTCGGCTATTTATGTTTGGGCGATATTTGCCGCGACTTTTCTAATGCGTCCTTTGGGGGCCTGGTATTTCGGGCGCTATGCGGATCGTTTCGGCCGACGGAGCGCCTTGACATTTTCGGTCAGTATCATGGCGCTCTGCTCATTCGTCATCGCGCTCACGCCGACCGTTTCCTCCATTGGGATAGGAGCCTCGATCATTCTGTTGATCGCACGCCTGTTGCAGGGTTTTGCCACCGGCGGTGAATATGGGACCAGTGCGACTTACATGTCGGAATCCGCACTGAAAGGATGGCGTGGTTTCATGTCATCCTTCAACTATGTCACCCTGATCGGTGGGCAGGTTGTCGCACAGTTGGTTCTCCTGATTTTACTTTTGCTGTTCGATCATCATCAGGTTTCTGTATGGGGATGGCGCGTGGCCTTTGGTTTGGGTGGAGTCGCCGCGATTGGCGTTTACTTCATGCGTAAGACCATGGATGAATCCCTCAAAAAGACAGATCTTGATAAGGGCAAGGATGGCAAGAATCATCAGGGCTCCATGATTGAGCTGCTGACCCATTACTGGAAACCCCTGTTGGTATGTCTGTTGGTCACCGCCGGCGGTACCATCGCGTTCTACACCTATTCAGTGACGGCACCTCGTATCATTCAGTCCACCTTTGTGGGGCACGATATTATTATAGGCAGTGTGATCAATCTGATCATGCTGGGCTTCTTAATGGTGCTTCAGCCCATTGGCGGTGCGCTCTCTGATATCTGGGGAAGGAAACCTCTGCTGGTCTTCTTCGGCATGGGTGGTGTTCTCTATACAGGCTTCATGTTGAAAGCACTTCCAACCCAGACATCATGGCTGCCTGCAGCGCTGATTCTAGGAGTAGGTTTCATCATTCTTACAGGATATACCTCGATTAATGCCGTGGTAAAAGCCGAGCTTTTTCCTTCTCATGTGCGTGCGTTGGGTGTGGGATTTGGTTATGCCGTTGCCAACTCACTCTTTGGTGGCACTGCGCCATTACTGTATCAGGCGTCACTTGCCACTCAGCATATGACGTTGTTTATCGGCTATATCACTATTGTGATTGGCATCTCCCTACTCACCTATATTTTTGGAATCAAGAACAGAAAAGAGAGTCTGCTTGATAGCTAGGGTCTGATAGGCAATAAAAGATAGCTGTTAATGGCGAGATGTTAAAAGACAACTGCTAAGCGGCAGGCGATGATTAGCGGGTTCTGGCAGGTATATCGTGATCGTGTATCTGCCGGGTTTGCAAACATTTCTCGCCCACCTTTAATCACCTTTCAAGTGGCACCCCTGCGGACGCTTCAACGACAGCATTACTGCCGTTAATGAGAGTCATCAATAGATCAGGGGCACCCTCGACTTATCACTATTCCCTAGAGGGCATCCTTCCCTTCTGAAATCGCTTTCACAATCGTTGGAAATAAAGGCAGGCGTGGAATCAGAGTGGCTTGATAGGCATGATAAAGATCCGCTTTTCCTTGCCATATCTCTGACGAAGGTTGATTCTTTTCATCCAATTCCTGCCACCAACTGCCTTTTTCACGATCAATCAGATAGCCATCAATATAATCCCAGAAAGTCTTGTACCATTCTTCGTAGTCAGGATTACCCGTCCGCTTGAAGAGGGCATAGGCGGCCTCCGTGGCTTCCGCGAGTGTCCAGTGCATACGTTTTCGGATGATCGGTTTGTTGTCCCAATCGTGGCTATAAATCAGCCCCGGTTCACCGTCTACATTCCAGCCAACCTCGATCGCTTTATGGAATAACCCTTCAGCGTCTTCAAGCAGCCAATGAGGCGTATCTTCGCCGTGTGCCAATAATCCGGCTTCCAAATGCAGGATCAGCCTGGCCCATTCAAAAGAGTGTCCCGGAGTAGCGCCATAAGGGCGAAAAGGATCGGCAGGGGACTCTTTGTTGTAATCAGGCCACTCATTCCACGATTCATCAAAATGCTCCACGACCCTATATCCTTGCTTGCGGGCATGTTGGTGAATAATGAATGTGACGATGGAAAGTGCTCGTTCCCGCCAATGGGGCTCGTTCAAAACATCAGCCAGCTCAAGAAAAGCCTCGGTGGTATGCATGTTACTGTTACCACCGCGGTAAGCTTCCTCTTTCGACCAATCTCGCGAGAAGCTTTCATGTACCAATCCCTCTTTTTCTGACCAAAAGTGAGTATTGATTACATTGATGGCATCATCCAGCACCTCTCGAGCCCCTGCGATACCAGCCTGCCATGCACTCGCTGCACTCAATGTGATGAAGGCGTGAATATAGGCAAGCTTGGTACTGTTGGCTTTCTTGTTGATGGGAAGGGCGCCATACCAGCCGCCGTATTTGTCATCCCTGAGTACACCTTTCAAGGCATCGATCCCATGTTGTGCCAATGGTTTGGCACCGGGTTCTCCCCTTAGTGATGCCAGGGAAAAGCAGTGCGTCATCCTCGCTGTCTGCATGGTATCGGGGTGTGCATTTTTGGGAAGATGCCCATCGTTATCAAGTGCGGCGAAGCCTCCTTTTGGGTGACGTGAGGCACGGTAGAAGACCAACAGACGTTCGCCTTCTGCTTCCAGCCAATATCGATGAGAAATACGTTCCAGCCAGGGGACTGGGAGCACAACTGCAGGTTCATGTGGATCTGACACGGATATTACTCCATTGAGACACGACGGACTCTTGGTAACCACTAGCAGTTAAAGAAGCCCTTTATATGGGAGCATAAAGGGCTGAGGAAGAGGGCTGAGACTTGGGATTAACCATTTACGACTGTGCCCCCATTGGGGTGTAAGGTTTGCCCACTGATGAATGAAGAATCAAGCGAGGCTAAAAAGACGTAGCATGGTCCTAATTCAGAGGGTTGCCCGGCACGTCCCATGGGAGTGTTACTTCCAAAATCTTCCAGCATCTCCGGATCATGGGCACCTAAAGTAGCGGGTTGTAAGGGCGTCCAGACCGGGCCCGGTGCTACACAATTTACTCGAATGCCTTTGCCGACTACTTGATTGGAGAGCGCACGTGTGAAGCTGACGATCGCGCCTTTGGTGGCACTGTAATCGATCAGTATCTCGGGCCCAACGTAAGCATTGATCGATGTGGTATTGATAATCGTATCGTCTTCACCCAGATGGGGAAGTGCTGCTTTTGAAATGTAAAATATGCTATTGATGTTGGTGTCGAAAGTGGTTTGCCACTGTTCATCGCTCAACGTGGTGAGGTCGGTCGAGACAAACTGAACGCCCGCATTATTGACGACTGTATTGAGTTTGCCAAAGGTATCGACCACCTTCTTGACGACCTCGTGACAGAAATCACTACTGCGTAGATCTCCACGAATCAGCAGGCATTGTTGGCCTTCGGCCTCCACCAGGCGTTTGGTTTCCCTGGCATCATCATCTTCACTCAGGTAAGAGACAGCAACATCCGCGCCCTCGCGTGCGAAATGAATAGCCACTGAGCGTCCGATACCGCTGTCCGCGCCTGTAATCAGGGCTACTTTCCCCTTTAACTTGTCGCTTCCCTTATAGTCAGGGCGAATCATCTCCGCAGCCGGTTTGAGTAAAGACTCTTCGCCGGGAAGTGTCTGCTGTTGGGCATGAATGGTAGTCTTTTTGACCATTGATTCCTCCTGGAATGAAAAAAAAAGAGGTGCTCCAGGAGCACCTCTGTACAAGATAGCTGAATACAGGTAATTAGCCAGCATTCGAGCGGGGTATGAGACTAATGAGTGGATTGCATCAGCCAGTGACCTGGTGAAGCTTCTCTATATTTCCGTTTTGGTGGTTGATAGGAAAGTTCATGGATGGGGGTTTTCAATTCATGAACTTCCTGATGGCGCTTACTGTGTCGCCGTGCGGGATCAGGCAACGCGACTGAGCCAATCAAACGCTGTGTATAGGGGTGCAGCGGTTCTTCAATAATGTTGGCACGAGGGCCAATTTCAACAATTTCGCCCAGATACATAACAGCAATGCGGTGGCTTATGCGTTCCACGACGGCAATATCGTGTGAAATAAACAGCAGGGCGATACCCGTTTCCTCCTGTATATCCATCAATAGATTGACGACCTGTGCCTTGACCGAAACATCCAGTGCGGATACTGACTCATCTGCAATAATGACTTTGGGATCGAGCATAAGTGCCCGGGCAATGCACACGCGTTGACGTTGTCCACCAGAAAACTCGTGTGGATAACGGTTAAGCATTTCGGCAGCCAAGCCAACCTGATCCATCAGTTTTTTGGCTTTGGCGATACCTTCCTTGCGGGTTCCCATCGCGTGTTGCATGAAGGGTTCAAGTAACGCATTCATGATCGTTATACGTGGATTCAAGCTGGCCAGAGGATCTTGAGGAATCATCTGGATCTCGCGTCTCATGGTGCGCATGTCAGTGGAGGATAGCTCGGTGAGTTCTACTCCTCCAAGACGAATGGAGCCGGTACGCACCCCTTCATTCAAGCGAATAATGGATTTCCCCGTGGTTGATTTGCCACAGCCGGATTCCCCTACAATAGAGAGTGTTTCACCGGGATAGAGCTTGAACGAAACATCTTCCACGGCATGCACGCGAGCGATTTTTCGCTGGAAAAGCCCACCGCGCACATCGAAGCGCGTTGTCAGCGCAGAGACTTCGAGAATGGGCTCACGTAAATCCGGTGTTCGTTTTAAGGGTTGAGGGGCTTGTATATCGCCGCTTTGCATATCTATGGATGGAAAACGGAGTGGTGCGCTCGTTCCCTTCATGCTTCCCGGAGTGGGAACGCTGGCCAGCAACGCACGTGTATAGGGTTGCTGCGGATGAGAAAATATCTCGGTAGTAGGACCTTGCTCGACCATGTGTCCACGCAGCATGACTACGGTTCTATCTGCCACTTCGGCGACCACCCCCATATCGTGTGTGATGAACAGGATAGCCATGCCGGTTTCTTCCTGGAGCTGTTTTAGCAGATCCAGAATTTCTCCCTGTACCGTGACATCCAGCGCCGTGGTGGGTTCATCTGCGATAAGAAGATCAGGTGAGGAAGCCAGTGCCATGGCGATCATGACACGCTGCCGCATTCCCCCCGAAAAGGCGTGTGGGTAATCGTGCATGCGCGAACGTGCATTGGGAATACGTACCCGTTCCAATAAGGCAACAGCGTCTTCGAAGGCCTCCTTTTTGCTCAATCGCTTGTGGGCGGTCAACGCTTCCATGAGCTGATCACCCACTTTATAAATGGGATGAAGGCTAGTCATCGGCTCCTGAAAAATCATCGCGGCTTTCTGGCCACGTATACGCTCAGCCATTTGATCACGGCTCAGTGCCAGCGTCTCCGTATCATTGAGCTTGATAGTGCCTGTGATACGGCTGTTTTCAGGGTCCAACAAGCGCATGATAGCCAACGAGGTGACACTTTTTCCAGACCCTGATTCACCGACCAAAGCAACGGTTTCACCAGCGCGAATATCAAAATCAAGGCCCTCGACAACGGTATTCCACTGCTTTCGTCCACGACGGAAGGCGATGCCCAGATTTCTGACAGAAAGAACTGTTTTCCGGTCGCAATCGGTGGCTTTCCGGTTTTCAACTGATGAGGGATGATCCGGGCCTGTTTGTCGTGATGACAACTGCTGTGATGACAAGGTTCGCACGTCACTCATTTTCGTCTCATCCTCGGATCAATCAAAATACATAACAGATCAACAACTGCATTGGCGAATACGACAAAGAATGATGCATAGAGCACTGTTGCCATAATCATCGGTAAATCCAGCACCTGCATGGCCTGATAGGTCAAGCGGCCCACACCATTGATGTTGAAGACCACCTCTGTCAATACGGCAGCGCCCCCCACCAGCGCGCCAAAATCCATACCGAACATAATGACAATAGGGATAATCGCAGCCCGGGTGGCGTGCTTGATCAGGACTTTACGCGAGCTCAAGCCCTTGGCGAGTGCTGTCCGGATATAATCTTCCTGATAGGTTTCAATGATACCGCTACGCAGCATACGTCCATACAGGCCTACATACAGCAGTGCCAGGCAAATCCAGGGAAAGAGAAGCGAGAGAAACCAGCGTGCAGGACTTTGAGAAAAAGGAATATATCCCAGTGGCGGTACCCATGAAAACATCCAGGTATCGTGCAGCGCACTTTGCGTAACAAGATTGATCATTTCTCCCAGCCAGAAGACAGGGATAGAGACCAGCATGATTGAAATGCCCATGAGCAACCGATCCGGGAGCCGATTCTTGAAAGCGGCTGACACCATACCAATGAGCACACTGAGCACCATCCATAGCAGTGCACCACCTGCCACAAGTGAAAGTGTTGCTGGCGCTGCATGCATGATGGTTGGCACGATTTGCTCACCGCGGTTCACGAAAGAGGTCAAGTCCTGCTTAATGAACAGGTGATCCATCATGACGCCATACTGAACATAGATAGGCTTGTCGAGCCCAAATTCATGACGTACCGCTGCCAGGGTCTGAGGTGAGGCATTTCTCCCGGCAATCTGTGCGGCAGGGTCAACGCCCGGTGTAGCGAAAAACAGGGCGAAGGTTACCACGCTGATTCCGAACATCACGATCACCATGCGGATCAGGCGTGTCGATATTGCAGCAAACATTAGCGCCCCCTGCCTGATTTCGGATCAAGGATGTCACTCAGTACATCGCCAAAGAGGTTCAGTAGCAGCACTGTGATCATTATGGCGATCCCCGGCGCCATTGAGACAGCAGGGCGGCTATAGAGCAGATTTTGGCCATCCTGCAGGATTGTTCCCCAACTGGCATTGGGTGGCTGGACGCCCACAGAGAGAAAGGACAACGCGCTCTCGGTCACAATATTGAGGGCCATTAGCATCGGTGCAAAAACGATTAACGTCGATATAATGTTTGGCAGAATATGGGCGAACAAAATGCGTGAGCGTTTAATGCCAAGTCCTCGAGCAGACTGGATAAATTCGCTGTTTTTAATGGAAAGAACTTTTCCTCGGATAGGGCGCGAAACATAAGGCACATAGACCACGCCGATAATCATGATGGGAATAAACAGACTTCCCGAAGAAACATGGAAGGGGCCGATATCAAAGGTTTTTCCAATCATTAGAATGGAAAGGGTAATGGCTAGCAAATACACCGGGAAGGCCCACATGATATCGACCAGATTAGAAAGTACTCCATCTGTAATCCCACCGAAATAACCTGCCACGATGCCTACAATGGATGCGAGTATAAGGCAGATAACGGTGGCCGCGGCGGCTATCAATAGTGAATTCTGCCCGCCGTACAGCAACCTCGCCATTACATCGCGCCCTTGTGAATCAGCACCCAGTAAATACTGCCCGTGCCAGGTTGGACCGATGGGGGTAACACCCAATCCGAGGCCTTGGGTGGATTGCTGCATAACAGGGATGCTCTTGCCATTAATTTCGATATGCTGACTAAAACCGGGCTCGAATGGATTCGTTTTCGACACATAATGCGCATACAGCGGTGCCATCAGGACGGCCACAACCAGCAGAATGAGGCCGAGGCCGGAAATGATTCCTGTTGGGCTGGAGAGAATCCCCCGCCACAATTTTCGCCAGGGCCCACTGGGGGCCCTGTAGGAATCTTTTACTGACTCTTCTTGAGGAGAAGGTGTAACGGATTGGTTGGTTAAAGACATTTGCTTACTGCACCCATACTTTTGACAACAACATTTGATACATACCAGAGGAGGTGTAGTTGCCCAAACGTTTGGATACCAGATCTACCTGTTTCGGATTGAATAACGGAACAATAGGTGCCTGTTCCATGATCGAGCGGTCGATTTTGCTCCATTGATCTTCTGCACTTTTCTGATCGGAGGTATTCATCGCTGTTTGCATTTGCTTATCGATTGATGGCTGACAGAAACCAGCGATATTGATCGAACTATCTGAATTCTTGCGATAGGAAGCACAACTGAAGAGCACATTCAGGAAATCTGAAGGCTCAGGATAGTCAGAGAGCCAATCGGTGACTGACAATTGCACGTGGTTGCTGGTGTTCTGGATATAGGTGAACTGAATAGCGTTGGATAGCGTTTGTACTGATGCATTGTATCCAAGGTTATTCAGTACCGACTGAATGTAAGTGGCAATCCCCACACTTTCCTGATTTTCATTGGAGACAATGGTAATTTTCTGGCCTTTGGTACCGCTTTCATCCACCAGTGCCTGTGCTTTCTTCATGTCAGGCGCACTCCACTTTTCACCGGGGTTCGCAGTGTACTGGCAGAAGGGCTTGTAGCCCGGCATTCCGGGGGGAAGAATCTGGCAGGTTGGAGATGCCAATACTGAGCCACCACCTATTGCGACCAGGGCATTACGATCTACAGCATAATTCAATGCCTGTCGTACCTTCAGATTATTGAAAGGTGCCTGATGATTATTCATGGCAAGATAATAGGTCTCATTCAGCACGTTCAGATGTAACTGTGATGGGGCGTTTGTACTGAGTTCCGAGAGCCTGTCCACTGGGGGATTGCCATACATCCAGTCCGCTTGCCCATTCATGATCGCGTTTACCGATGCTTCCTGCGTATTACCAAAGCTATAGTCGATCTCATCTACATAACCTTTGGGCTGGGCTTCGGCACTCCATTGTTTGAAGTGAGGATTGCGTACAAGCACAAGCCCTGAGTTGGGATCATAGCTCTTGAACATGTAACTTCCGGTCCCCGCTACCGGTGTGTTACCTACATCATGATCGGGAGTGCTGGCCGGCAGGATAGAGGCATGGGGAGCGGCAAGTTTGTAAAGAAAGTCCGGGTCAGAGTGTACAAGATGGAAGGTGACTGTATTTTTCGCACTGTCGGTCGTAATGCCTCCTTTCAATGTACAACTTGCAGGTGTGCTCAAACACTGGGAAGCTCCGACGATATTATTATAAAAAGTACCCGAGGTTGGGCTCAGGACTTTAAAGATGCGCTGAAACGAGGCGACAACATCCTTGAGAGTGACGGGCTGCCCATTGGAGAATTCAATCCCCTTGCGAAGCGTAAAGGTATAGGTTTTTCCATTATCGGATACCTGAGGCAGACTGGTGGCCAAATCGGGGACGATTTTATCGCCCGCCTTCCCACCCGCTTTGTTGAATGCCACCAGACCATCATACACGGAGGCATAAAGCTGCCAATATTCGGCTTCGTAATTGACCATTGGGTCAATAGTGCCTGCAGAAGCCTGTGCCTGCAGGTTCAGTGTGCCGCCGTAGTGTGCGCTGTCATCTGCATGTACCAAGGGAGAAGCAATCAGCGAAAGTGCCAGCGTGGCTACTGGAAAGAGTGTCTTTCGGTTTACATGTAGGGAATGAGTCGAGAGTATTCGAGAGGAGGTGACGGCCATCTTCGCAAGTTCCTTGTTATAATGAAGCATATGCTGCACGGGCTTTTCCGGATAAGTAACTGGCTCAGCATAAATGACTTTGCTGTTCACATACAGTTACACGAAATAGCCAATCTAAAAGGCGAAAGAAGATTCCGTCAAGAACTAACATGTAATTGGAATTATTATTTTGGCGCGTGTAAGTAAACTATTTCCCTCATTAAATGGAATGCCCGGCTAAAACCGAGCCTAGACTCACGGGCCGGGTGCCTTCGAGTAAATGAACTCCTGATAAGCCACCCTGTACTCCCGTGATTCATGGTAATTTTCCCGAAGTCATGCCCTCAAAAACCCGAATCTCCATGCCCTTCCAACATGACTGTCTTCCAACCCTTATCTTCACTGATTGATTAACGTACACCTTTCACTTTCAAAATGGCCAACGCACCTCCCAGAGCAATAATGGCTGCTGCACAAAAGAGAGCGGTGTAGTTACCACCTCCGGCAATGGCCAAAAATAAGGGTGCCAGTGCAGGTGCAACGGATTGAGGAAGAGCATTGGCAATATTCATCACCCCCATGTTCCTGGCTGCATTTTTTCCGCGATCAGGAAGAATATCGACCACAAGCGCCTGGTCGACAGCAAGATAGATCCCCAAGCCCGTAGATGAAACAAAAATAGAAACGATAAACATCCCGAAGGAGTGAGCAAAAATCAGAATCGCCAATCCAATCGCGTAGATAACGCCAGCGGTGATAACATAGGCTTTCCTTTTTCCCGAACGGTCAGACAACCATCCAGAGACCAGGGATGCTACGATAATACATCCACCCATCACTGACGTAGAGATGAATATTCCGAAACTGACCTGGTGGTGAAGAAGTCCCATCACGTCGATCAAATAATAAGCCTGATAGGTCACCAACGTGGCCCAGCCATATTGAATCATGAAACGGCTGAGCCATGCCCATGCAAAGTCAGGGTGTTGGCGTGGATTAAGCCAAAAGCTTTGTATTAGCTCAATGGGGCGGAAGGGGGCTGGCGCGGGGAGTTCTGCAACTTCGGGCTCTGGATAGAAAAGGGTGAAGAAAGCGACGCATACAAAGCCAATGACTCCCGGTACCAGGAACATTAACAGTGTTTGTGTGCCAACGAGATTGATAATGGCAGCCCCGGCAAATACGGCAACATTTGATGACATGCCATAAAAAGCAGAAAGTTTGCCGCGCTGATGCTCGGGTACTCGGTCTGGCAAAATGGCTACCAGTGATGCCAGCGCGGCGTTGGTGCTCGCTTGCGTCACCCACCAGGCAATGCCAATCACCATCAGGGACTGAGTAGTGCCGATCACAGCAAGGCTGCCAACCGAGACCAACAATCCACCAATCAACCATGGGCGCCTGCGGCCCAGTCGCGTGCGGGTGCGGTCTGACAATACGCCAAAAATTGGATTGGATAGCATTGCCGCCAGCGCACCCCCTCCCATGATCCATCCTAACGTGGAGGATTTGTCGGTGGGATTCAATTCAGCGACACGTAGAGCAAGAGTGATGGTCACCGGTGTCAACAAGCCCAGAAAGAGGCCTACAACGGCCATTGAGTAACGTATAATGAACCAGACACTTACATCCGGGGTGGATGTAATACGTAGGTGCTCGTCCTCTGTTGCGGTATGGGTATCCTGTTGCTGCATAGTCAATGGCCTATGTAAAGGGCCAAAGGGTTTGCTACTACCGATTCCTTTACCTGACTGAATAAATCGTGAGTCCATGATCGGTTCCTCGAAAAACGGTCGGTTTAATGACGATTGGCGTGATTCAACGATGCCAGTAATGACGTCAGGTCATCTTCGGTAAATGCACCATAACTGAACGAAACCAATGCTCTGAGCGGGAGGTATTTACCCATTGCCTCCAACATGTCATCCCCCGTTTCTCCTCCGACCATGAGAGCCAGTTTAGGACGTGCTTCAATTGCCTTGGCAAGTGACCGCTGAAGCACAGCAATTAATGAAGGGACTTTCGCAAGATCGCCAATGAGTGTATTGCGGTGGATCGGGACAACTATCGCATCTCCTTCAACCTTGAGTGTTTTTTCCAATCGAATATCACGCGAAGATGCGCCTATTCGAATCACGAATTTCCCGTTAGGCACTCGCCAGTCATTCAGATCGGGATGGAAATAGGCAAAATCTCTGCGCGTAAGCTTTATTTCTACCGTTGTGGTTTTACCTGGCGCGAGCGCTACCTTGTCAAATCCGCGTAGTTGCTTTTCAGGAACATTAATCTCGCCGCTATGATCGGACAGATACACCTGCACGATCTCCTTGCCAAAACGCTGCCCGATATTGGTGATATCAACCTTGATCGTGAGCGACTCTTGTTGGCCTAAAGTGGTGTGCGATATATTCAGGTTGTCATAGCGGAATCGGGTGTATGAAAGTCCAAAACCGAAGGGGAAGAGGGGGGCAATATGACGTGCATCATAATGTCGGTACCCAATGAGTAGATTTTCTCCGTAATTCACGACATCCGTATCATTTGGCTGATCGGGTGAAGGAAACTCAACATAGGCAGGCGTGTCCGAAAGGTTTATCGGATAGGTTTCGGCAAGTTTTGCACTTGGCGTTTCGTGACCAAACAGGATGGAATACAGGGCTCCGCCTATGGCTTGCCCGCCCAAATGCCCTGTGATCACTGCATTCGCATGTTTTAGCCAGGGCATATCAATAGGCGCACCATTTGCCAGTACGACGACGAGTGCCGTCTCAGTGTGGGCCAATGCCTCCATGAGTACCAATTGGTTTTGCGGGATATGCAGATGGTGTCGGTCATAGCCTTCCGATTCGTAATGATCGGGTAAGCCCAGGAAGACAAGCGTCACCGGATGCTTGCCGGCCAGTTTGACGGCTTCTTTGATCAATTCTTCGTCAGGGGTATCCTCTTGCGCATTGAATCCTCTGGCGAAGGTATAGGCCTGCCCATTGTCTTTAAGGGCATCAATAAAGGATTCTACTCGGGTAGGGTTAACGTGAGAGCTCCCGCCGCCCTGGAAGCGTGGATGTTGGGCAAAATCACCGACAACAGCTATGCTTTTTTCCGATAAAAGTGGCAATACATTGGCATCATTTTTAAGTAATACAATGCTTTCAGTAGCCAGGGTTCTCGCCAGAGCATGGTGCTCCTTGTAGGAGACTTCAATGGGTTCGAGCCCTTGGCGTGTTTTCTCGTGGAGTGTCAGTAAGCGATCAACGGCCTGATCCAGTACTGACTCCGCCAGGGTGCCCTGCTGCACAGCTTCAATAATGAGCTGGTCACGTGTATTTCCCCCTGGCATTTCGAGGTCCAGCCCGGCAGACAAGGCATCTACGCGCTCATTAATGGCGCCCCAATCAGACATGACCACACCCTCAAACCCCCAGCGGTGACGAAGTATGTCAGTAAGCAGCCATGTATTTTCACTGGTATAGGTACCGTTGAGTTTGTTGTAGGAACACATGACTGTCCATGGATGCGCTTTTTTGACAACACGTTCGAATGCTGCGAGGTAGAGCTCATGCAAAGTCCGCGGCTCTATCAGTGCATCGACCGACATGCGCCGGTGTTCCTGATTATTGGCAGCGAAGTGTTTAAGCGATGTGCCAATGTGGAGCGATTGCATACCCGTCACATAAGCACTCGCCAGTTCACCGGCCAGTAAAGGATCTTCAGACAGGTACTCGAAATTACGACCTCCCAACGGCGAGCGTTTCATATTGATACCCGGCCCAAGGACGATTGCCAATTGGCTGGCACGCGCTTCACGCGCAAGCGCTTTTCCCAGTTGTTCCATTAGGGAACGATCCCAGCTACAGGCCAATGCCGATGCGGTTGGAAAACATGTTGCGGGGTTACTTTCACTGACCCCAAGGTGATCCGCTTCTTTGGGTTGTTGACGTAACCCATGTGGGCCATCGGCCATCATGTAGGATTTAATGGATAATCGTTTGATTGGTTTGGTACGCCAGAAATCCAGACCAGAGCATAGTTGCGCTTTTTCTTCCAGTGTCATGTCATGACGTAATTTCCGAGTATCCATTCTGATATTCCTGATAATGGTTAAGTCTACATTCAAAAAATTATGGAGCTGAAGAAATAAATAAGTGAGTGGGATCATTATCTATATTATTTATTAAAGCCAATAAACTTTAGTTTAGTAGTTTCAAGTCGTCTATAAAGGAGGTTAAAAAATAGTAAACTTTATAAAATAAGGAATGGGAAGATGATTTTTAATATCTTCCTTTAAAGGCTCGATGGACGGCAGTGGCAAATCTTAATCACCTGTATCAAAATGAATATTTTTCTTATATTTGGTTAACTATCTGTTTTGTATTGATTTTATTTCAATATTTTATATTGATAGAATGGGTAGTGTGATGGCGGATAAAAATGTCCAATACTACAAAATGTTAAATCCCCAATTTTTATTATCCTATGGTTGTAAATGATATGTTGGAAAGGTGGTAATTATTCATACATCATACTTAATGATTAAATGTTTAAAAGCACTGATGGAGTACTTTAGGAAGATAGATGTGGATATTCAAATGATATGGAAATGTTATTAGAGGATAAGGAGAGGTTATGCATCCTCTGTTAATAGATATCCCACGAAATACTCATTGCATATTGATAGGTTATTCATCTTCTTTGAAGGTAAACCCCGATCTATTTCATCTATACATTCACACTCTTTTGACGACAAGGTTTTACGACAAGAATTTGGATTCGCACCATAAGAACGGCCCTTCACCTCACTTGTATCAGGCTTCATCGTTGAGGGTGCCGGTATTCGATCGCAAAAATAGCAGGGTTATGCCGGAAATGGTGAGGAAGGAAAACGGTGAGCAAAAGGGCCTGATGATGGAATGAAAGGGGCTTAGGTGCAGTGCAATCAGCTGCATCACCATAGGATTAGCACAATGTGTATACACCGCTACCAGCTATAGAGCCCACCCAATGAAAAGGGGATCAGTAACCAGATGACTAGGATGAGGACGAAAGCGCTTAATAACAACCACCTGACCAAGGCGTACCTCTCTCTGCATTTTGCATAATTAATAATTTTTTAAGTTATAGTGTTCAAATGATACAAGAGATACCCCGCAATTTCCGGTCAAAATAATCGTAAGGAAAGATTAAAAATTTCTTATGAAAAACCGAGTATCTTTTATAATTGCCCAAGGGCAGTCCGCAGGGTGCTTTAAGTGCCCGTCATGCATGCTTGCCACGGCTTTGGTTACCTCATACACCTATAAAATAGCCATCTCCCCCCGGTATTTTGGATGTCGCACGTTTAACCTCTCCTGTGTTGAAAATTCTTTTTCAACACAGGAGTCTTTTTCTAAAATGGTATTTCACTTGTGGTCACCTCAATAAAAACAAGGAAAGAGAGCATGGATACTCCCCATTCAGTCGGGTTACGCAAACGCATCGGACTTTGGCGTGCTGTGGCTCTCAATATGGTGCAGATGTGTGGTGTAGGTCCTTTTATAACCATTCCCGCGATGGTGGCCATGTTCCATGGGCCTCAAGCGGTGATGGGGTGGGTAGCCGGTGCTCTTCTTGCGCTATGTGATGGGCTGGTCTGGGCTGAATTGGGAGCCGCCATGCCTGGTTCGGGAGGGACCTACATATACTTGCGTGAGGCTTTTCGCGACCGTACTGGTAACTGGATGCCTTTTCTGTTTGTGTGGACCGCTATTCTTTTTGTACCACTTATCATGTCGACCGGTGTAGTAGGATTTGTTCAATATTTATCGTTTTTTATTCCCGACCTGTCCCTGGTGGTACAGGTCATATTAGGGCTTGTACTTATCCTTTTATCGTGGCTTTTCTTATGGCATCGCGTAGAAACCATTAGCCGTTGGGTAGTGGGCCTCTGGGGAGTGATGATTATTGCATTGCTGATGGTTATCCTCGCCAGTTTTTCCCGCTTCAATCTACATCATGTTATCGATTATCCTGCGGGAGCCTTTGCGCTCAACCACAGTTCGTTCTGGTTTGCTTTTGCAGGTGGGCTAACCATCGGCGTCTACGATTACCTTGGTTACAACACGACGGCGTATATGGGGGCAGAAGTTGAAAACCCGGGGAGGATCATTCCCTTGTCAATTACGCTCTCGATTATCGGTATCATGATTGTTTATTTGCTGATGCAGGTCGGAATGCTTGGGGTGATTCCCTGGCAGCAAATGATTGAACCGGGAACCCTGGCCAATCAGGCACTGGCCTCGGCTGTTCTGATGGCTACTTGGGGAAAGTGGGCCGCTTATATAGGCACTGCTCTGATTTTGTTGATTGCTTTCACCTCTTTTACAGTGGGAATGCTGTCAGGTTCACGTATTCCCTATGAGGCAGCTCGTGATGGCGTGTTTTTTAAAAGATTTGCGACCTTGCACAAGACCAGAGCTTTTCCTGTCTATGGTGTGATTGTCATGGTGGTCATGACCATGATGGGATTTGTATTGGGAGAACTGACCAATTTGTCGGCTTTGATTCAACTATTAACGACCGTCATGATCATTGTACAAAGCCTAGGGCAAATTGCGGCTTTTATTGTACTCCGGCGGCGACGCCCTGAGATGGACAGGCCTTATCGCATGTGGCTGTATCCATTGCCGTTGATCATTGCTTTGGCCGGTTGGGTAGGTATCTACCTGATGTCAGATTCAGCTGCACCGGGACTTCATCCCATCGAGCTTTCTCTGGCATGGGTGGCAATGGGGAGTATTATTTTCCTGATGTGGGCGCGATGGCATCATCTGTGGCCTTTTGCAATTGAAGAAAAGAGCGAATGACATGACCAAAGCACAAGGGCTTGCCATCGATATTGGCGGGACGAAAATGGCGATTGCCGTTTTTGATGAGTCAGGCAGGATATTAGCTTTTAAACGCGTTCCCATGGATACGTTGGACAGAAATAATCCGGTCAAGGATATTACTCGTTTTCTACAGCGCTGGTGTGTTGAGCATCAGTGGCAGGCGGTAACATCCATTTCTGTGGCGGCACCCGGGCACCCGGAAGATTCGGGAGAGTTTTCGCCCAATAATCCCAACTGGAGTTTTCAGCATATGCTGAAGGCGCTCACTGAAGCATGGCCAGCAGCGAATGTGGCAGGTATAAATGATGTAAAAGCTGCCTGCTATGCGGAGTATAAATCAGGCAGATGGCATGCAGAATCCCTCCTGCATTTCAATTTGGGTACAGGCTTTTCCGCAGGGGCCGTTATTGAAGGGCGCCTACTGCAAGGGGCACATAAAATGGCGATGGAGTTGGGATATTTATTGCCTTCGCTTTATCCTCTGCATGGAAAGTACTCCAAAGGCGCGTGTTCTGGTGTAGCACCGCTAGAAGATCGTGTTTCGGGTGCAGGCATGCGGGCACAACTCAATCATAGTGGCTTTCCCCATCTTCAGGCTGCCGAAATACTGACAGCTCAAGAAGGTGACGCATTATGGTCAATGCATGAAGAGTTCGTCGACGAATTCAGTCGTGTGGTCTGCAATACGGCGATTACGCTTGACCCTGATGTGATCACCCTGGGTGGGGGATTGGCCCCTTTTTGCCAGGTATTTTTGCCGATGCTCCAAGCACATATCGATGAATTTTTGCCCTGCCCGGTGGCTATTCACATTTCACAGATAGCAAATCATGGCGCTTTGCTGGGGGCTATTGCTTTAGGCTGGGAAGCCATGACAGGGACCGAAGAACACCTGCCTGATTCGTTGATTCAAAGCGTCATGAAATTCAAGGCCTGATTGAAAGGCCTGCACTGGTGTGGAAACACGGTTGCTTGTATGGCATCAATAAGCATGGGGAGTATGCCTCTTCACAGGCCAACCATTCCAGTTCTTGAATCATTTTCTCCAGCAAAAAGAAAACCCCTTGTATTGTTTGAAAATACAAGGGGTTAAATCTGGTACCGGACAGGGGACTCGAACCCCCACACCTTACGGCACTAGAACCTAAATCTAGCGTGTCTACCAATTCCACCAATCCGGCGCGGTGCGCATTATGCACAATACATTCTTGATATTCAATAGAAAGCACTAAATTTATTCGAGAATCGGCCGATAATACTATTGCTGCCCTTCGATGAAGGTATTTTATTCACTTTCATGATGGCTCTAGGGAATTTGAATCCGTGTGGATTGCTGCATGATGGGGTGTGATGTGACGCTTTATACATGGCTGGAACGTCAGCTTTTTGTATTGCTTCCCGGGTATTGTCCACTTTGTTTGGGAATGCCCCAAAAACGGTTGCCCTGGTGCAAACCCTGTTGGCAGGCACTCCCACTGAATGATGCTGCCTGTTCGCTGTGTGCTGAGCCTATCACCTGCCGAATAAGGCGCAGGGTATGTAATGAAGATTTAGACAGCCTTGGAATGCATGAGCCAATGCTTTGTCAGCAGTGCAGGGATACTCCTCCCATGTTGCATTACTGTCTGGCACCTTACGTCTATCAGAGAGAAATTGCCCGACTCATGTGTCGTTACAAACAGCATGGTGATTTACTGTCGGGGAGGTTACTGTTCGAACTGGTCTGGTATCGGATTGCAGGAATGTTCTTATTTGAAGGTGGTAAGCGTGTTCAAACATTATTGGCGGTCCCCCCCGATTGCAAACGTACACGTAGCAGAGGGTTTGACCCTGTGTACGTATGGGCCAAGCGTTTATCCAGACTGACAGGGCTGCCTTTATTGACAGCGTCACGTAAAGAGGGGTTGGCGCCTCAAAAAACATTGAACAGACGTGAACGGCGAGCAAACATGAAAGACGTATTTGAATTGGAGGGGCGTGTACCTGAACGTATACTGATATTGGATGATGTCGCCACTACAGGGGCGACATTGGATAGCCTGGCAGCCACCTGCTTTGTACATGGGGCCGAATGGGTGGGTGCGCTGGCATTTGCTCGAACGCCTACAAAAAGGGGTAACAGCTGCTAACGACTTCCCTTGTGCAATTTTCGGCGGTTCCGTTTCAGTCGACGCTCCCGTGAAGGAAACAACCATACCTTGCTGACGATAAACAGGCTGACCAGTAAAATCAGTATGATCCCGAGGATGTAAGGAAGCATGCTGACCAGCCACTGCAAAGGGGCATCTGACGTTGCTGGCAGAAAAAGATGTTGCTGAAAATCCATGGTGCTCTGCTTTTTGGTAATCAATCGTGGGAATCGGCACGACGCCAGTGCGGCATTTTACGCATATTCAGTCATGATACCGAATATTTTTGCCGTTATTGTTATAGTTTGTTGTTATTCCCATGTGAGTTGTGAATAGCTGAATCATTATGGTGTGTCGAGGCTCGATGTGTGAAGAAGTGCTACAAGGGAAAACGTTGTAAAGAAAAAGGCGCGAATAATGGCATGTAATAGCCACAAACTTTTTTCAAAACATTGTTTACCGCGTAGAAGAACAGGCCTTGACTGAAAACAGGTTATACAACGTGAATTATATTATCAATCCTGATGAAGTGATGCCAATGATGGAAAAAGTGGCTTGTATCAATGTGATCGTGTTGTTTCTCGCACTCATCGCCATTTTGTATGTATGGATAAGATGGGCTCGGCGTACTCAGCGTAGATGGCCCGATTCCCGTTTTCAGGAAGAAAAAATCGACTTTTCAATGAAGGTCAAGCGTCCGACATTTTACATTTTGGCCATTGCGGTCCTGGTGATTATCGGCGTACAGCATTATGGATAGTGGAATCAGCTCTAAAGGTAGATGTCCCTATCGTGAAATATTGTTTTTTGTAAATAGGACGGTCTACAAGCATACCTACGGTGTGTATATGTTGACCTGCCCCCTGTGGCATGAATTCAGCAAACAGGAATCGAATGTCCCTCTATTGGCAAATGGGCAATCCTGTGTGGTCAATGCTGTTTTTTATAAAATCAAACTGTAGATGAGTGCGAGAACGCGCTTTAGAAGATATTCAATATGACAAACACTTTAACCCATCACAGTACTTCGCAATTACCCTTTGCGACACTGGACCCAGGCAGTATTGTGCGTGCTATTGAGTCATTGACTTTTCGGGTCGAAGGCGAGCCTTTTGCCCTGAATAGTTACGAAAATCGTGTCTATTCATTCAGGGATGACGAAGGGCATCGTTGGATTGCCAAGTTTTATCGACCCGGGCGCTGGAGTGATGAGGCGATTCTGGAAGAGCATCGGCTTCTGACGCACTTGCATGAAAAGGGCGTGCCTGTAGGCAATGTGTGGCGGGATGCAGAGGGTAAAAGCCTGTTCCATATTGAAGGACAAAGGTTGGCTATTTTCCCGCATGTTGTTGGCCGTTCTCCGATGCTGGAAGACCCTGACGAGTTATTTGCGCTGGGGCAGCTGATCGGGCAAATGCATGCAGCAGCCTCGACCGTGAGCTTATATCATCGTCCGACTTTCGACCCGCTTAGGGTATGTCAGGAAAGTCGTGAAACAGTGCTGAACAGTGGGCAGCTCTCAAGCCAAAATCGTGCCGATTATGATGTTGTCAGCAAAGGGATCATTAAAGCCATTGATTCGTTGAAGCTACCACAGGTAAAGCCTATCGTAGTCCATAATGATTGCCACCCGGGTAACGTGTTAGGTCATGATGGGCATTATACACTGGTCGACTTTGACGATTGTGGTTATGCCCCTGCCATTCAGGACTTATGGATGTTTTTGAGTGACCCGAATGAACAGGGCTGGCGTACTCAATTGTCCGAGTTGATAGAGGGCTATGAAGAGTTCAAGGAGTTTGATCGACGTGAAATTCAATGGATCGAAGTGCTTCGGACAGTTCGTGTTATGCGGCATAGCGCCTGGATTCTTGATCGATGGGCTGACCCTGCCTTTCCCCAGGCATTTCCATGGGTAAATGATGAGGGGTATTGGAACAGTCATATCCGTGAATTGGAAGCGCAACGTGTAGCCATAACGCCACAGCGGTGGATGGCTTAACATGCAGGCGTTACGTTGTGCCGCATGATACATTTGGTATTCGCCATCATTCACATAAATGATTGGGTCAAGGAAGCGGCATAGCCTTGTCGTGTTTTGTGCCCTTGGGCTAGACATCAGGCTGTTGCAAGACAGCAATGCTTATCAGCGCATTTAAGTGTACACTTCGCGCATCATTTATTTGTTTTCACAGATCAGGAAAGACTGGATTACTCCATGACCGATGCTTCATTAGAAAGTCACTACCGCGCGATTCTTGAGCAGTTGGGTGAAGATCCTACGCGTGAAGGGTTGGTGGATACACCCAAACGTGCTGCCAAGGCCATGCAGTTTTTAACCCGTGGTTATCATCAGACCCTGGATGAAATTGTGAACGGAGCTGTATTCAGCTCGACCAATGATGAGCTGGTGATCGTCAAGGACATCGAGTTGTATTCGCTCTGTGAACACCATATGTTGCCTTTCATTGGTCGGTGTCATATCGGCTATCTACCGGGGGGCAAGGTGTTGGGCCTCTCCAAGTTTGCACGCATCGTTGATATGTATGCGCGGCGCTTGCAGATTCAGGAAGAGCTGACTCATCAGATAGCCGATGCGGTCCAGAAAGTGACGGGGGCATCGGGAGTAGGTGTCATTATTGAAGCGCGTCACATGTGCATGATGATGCGTGGTGTAGAAAAACAGAATTCCAGCATGAAAACGTCTGTGATGTTGGGCAGATTGCGTGAAAGTGCCAATACGCGTCAGGAGTTTCTGAACCTGTTGAGGAATTGATGCGCTCTGACGTGACAAGGTGAACTTTCAATCTCCCTCGGAAGTAATCATCTTCAGCGGCAATAAAAAACGGTGGTCCTGTTAAATGCAGGCCACCGTTTTTATTAGGCCGGTCTATAAAGAGATCGACTTTTTGTGCCCATGATCAATGACGGAAGTGACGCATACCCGTGAAGACCATGGCTATATTCGCCTCATTTGCAGCGGCAATGATTTCATCATCGCGAATTGAACCGCCGGGCTGGATAATGGCTGTAATACCAGCCTCAGCCGCATTGTCGATACCGTCACGGAAGGGGAAAAAGGCGTCACTGGCCATGACGGAGCCCGGTACTTCCAGTCCCGCTTTTTCTGCCTTGATGCCGGCGATACGCGCTGAGTTGACTCGGCTCATTTGACCAGCGCCTACACCAATAGTCTGCTCGTTTTTCGCATATACAATCGCGTTGGACTTGACGAATTTGGCTACGCGCCAGGCAAACAGCATGTCATTGATTTCTTGCTCTGTAGGGGCCCGTTTGGTCACAATTTGCAGGTCATCTGCGGTAATCATGCCGTTGTCCCGGCTTTGTACCAATAGCCCACCATTTACGCGTTTGTAATCCCAGTAGAAAGAACGTTGCGGTCCCCATGTGCCAGACGCCAAAAGACGAACATTTTTCTTCGCTGAAATTGCCTGAATAGCGTCTTCACTGATGGTAGGGGCAATAATGACTTCGACGAACTGGCGCTCCACAATGGCAGACGCCGTTTTGGCATCCAGCTCACGGTTGAATGCAATAATTCCGCCAAATGCAGATTCAGGATCAGTGGCAAAGGCGTGCTGATACGCTTCGAAAATGCCTCCCTTGCCTTCGGGAACCTCGGCAACACCACAAGGGTTGGCATGTTTGACGATTACGCAGGCCGGTTGTGTAAAGGATTTTACACACTCCAATGCAGCATCTGTATCAGCCACGTTATTGTAGGAAAGTGCCTTGCCTTGCAATTGTTTTGCAGTGGAAACAGAACCTTCGCCTGCCGTGGTATCCACATAAAAGGCGGCTTGCTGATGCGGGTTTTCACCATAGCGCATGTCTTCCCGCTTGTTAAAGCGCTCACCCCAGGTTCTGGGGAAGGGGGTCTGTTCTTTTTCCACCTTGCGCCCAAGGTAAGCAGCAATAGCGCTATCGTAAGCAGCGGTATGTTCGAATGCTTTTACTGCAAGATCAAATCGAGTGGTGTCATCGACGCTATTCCCATGAGCATCCATAGCCTCAATAACACGTGAATAATCACCGCTATCGACCACAATGGTAGTATATGCATGATTTTTGGCGCATGAACGAACCATGGTCGGGCCGCCGATATCAATATTCTCGATAGCCTCTTCGAGTGTACACTCAGGATTGGCTACGGTTTTTTCAAAGGGATAGAGGTTAACCACAACCATATCAATAGGACCAATCTCATGGGCTTCCATGACACTGTCATCCTGCCCACGACGCCCCAAAATCCCCCCATGGATTTTAGGGTGTAATGTCTTGACCCGACCATCCATGATTTCAGGAAAACCAGTGTAGTCAGAGACTTCACGTACACGAATACCTTCCTTGTTCAGTAGCGCGAAGGTGCCTCCAGTGGAAAGAATCTCGACATCTCTTTCATCCAGAGCACGGGCGAGCTCTACGATACCGGTCTTGTCCGAAACACTGATCAGCGCGCGACGTATGGGAGTGGTTGTCATCTTGATGCTAAATCCGAAGTAGGGGGTGAGTTTGTTGGTTATGTGTTAGTGCGTTATAGAAGACCGTACTGCTTCAGTTTTTTTCTCAACGTGCCACGGTTCAGCCCAAGCATCTGTGCGGCTGTCGTTTGATTGCCTCTGACATATTTCATGACGCTTTCAAGCAGGGGAGCTTCCACTTCACTCAGTACCATTTGGTATAGGTCGGAGACATTTTCCCCTTCAAGATGATTGAAATAGCGTGTCATCGTCAGTGCCACTGTTTCACGTAGCGTCAGACATTCGCAGTTCTCGGCTGAGCTTACAGTGTTGGCGAGTGAGGCATCATGTTGTGTTTCGTTGGATAGCGAAGAGTTATGTTGATTCATTATACGTGTATTCCGTCGAGCGCTGTGTTGCTCGAAGTGTTGTCAAAAAACTGTTCCAGGCAGGCAAGTTGATCATCGCAGCTTTCAAGGGAATTAAAACGCTTGCGTGCTTCCTGTCCATCCTTCAGGGTCGCCAGATACCAGGCGATATGTTTGCGTGCCACGCGTACTCCCATGTATTCACCATAATGCTCATATAGCGCATTCAAGTGTGCCCGCATGGTACGGCGACGTTCTTCCAGTGTAGGAGGAGCCAGCTGCTCTCCATAGGTCAGAAAATGCTGAATCTGAGCGAAAATCCATGGATTACCCTGGGCTGCACGGCCAATCATCAGCCCATCCGCTTTTGTATAGGCAAGGACTTGCGCTGCCTTTTCCGCCGAGTCAATATCGCCATTGGCGATAACGGGGATGGAGACTGACGCTTTGATGGCTCGCATGGTGTCGTATTCAGCTTCCCCATTAAATTTTTGTTCACGGGTTCTGCCATGTACTGAAATGGCTTGTATTCCCAATGACTCCGCCAGCTGCGCAATACGAATGCCATTACGTTGGTCATCGCTCCAACCGGTTCTTATCTTGAGTGTCACGGGGATATCAACAGCCCCGACTACAGCCTCAAGAATTTCACCTACCAACGGTTCATCCCTTAGCAATGCAGAGCCTGCTGCCTTGTTACACACCTTTTTTGCCGGGCACCCCATGTTGATATCGATGATTTCGGCACCGTGTTCGACATTGGCTTTGGCGGCGTCAGCCAATAGCTGGGCGTCTCCACCAGCGATCTGAACAATACGAGGGCCTGATTCACCGCGATGATCCATCCGAAGACGCGACTTGGGTGTATGCCACAAGGTTCGGTCAGCGGTCAGCATTTCGGCAACGGCCATCCCTGCTCCGAGTTGGCGACACAGTTGCCGGAACGGTCGGTCTGTTACTCCCGCCATGGGGGCGAGAACAAGCCGGTTTTCGAAGTGGTGATGACCAATGCGCAAGGGAGAATCGTTAATTACGTGCATGGGCCCGATTTGTCAGACTGAAAGGAGGCTAATGATAGCCTCCTTGAGGTGTGAGTTGAAGTCGAAAAGTTTAAATTGATCGAAAATTGTACAATTCGTGATAAGTCGGGCAAAGTCTTGTTACACATTCATGCCTATTGAGTATCGTGCTCATCGTGAAAATATCATGTGCGATGACCGTTAATGCGTACCCAGCCATCCAGGGTTTCGACATGATCAATGTTAAGGCCCTGAGCCTGATACGCCTCTTCGAGGCCTTCTGCCTGATTGGCCAGAATGCCCGAGAGGGCAAATTGGCCGCCTGGGGGAATGTACGAAGCGAGTAGGGGAGCCAGTTCAACCAAGGGGCCCGCAAGAATATTGGCAACCACAATGTCATAATCCGTGCGAGTGGGTGCCTGTGCCTGCTCAGCCAGGGCGAGGGTTAACCGATCCTCACTGATGCCGTTTCGCTCTGCGTTGTCACGGCTGGCGAGCAGGGCCTGAGGGTCGATATCGACACCATGCGCAACGCTTGCACCCAGCTTGAGTGCTGCAATGGCCAGAATACCTGAACCACATCCATAATCGAGCACGCGTGTGTTATCGAGATGCCCCTCAACAGATAGTGTATCCAGCCATTGCAGGCAGAGCGCTGTGGTAGGATGAGTGCCTGTACCAAAAGCGAGCCCCGGATCAAGCATCAGATTGACGGCCTCGGGTTCAGGGGCGTCTGTCCAGCTCGGCACGATCCAGAGTTTTTGGCCCATTTTCAGCGGTTCAAAACCGTCCATCCACTCACGGCTCCAGTCTCGATCCTGCAGGATTTCGTACTCGATTTCCGGACATGGCGTTTCGGTTTCGACGGATGCCCATTCGGCACGAACACGTTCGAGCATACTTTCAATACCTTCCAGGTCATCGTACAAACCAGTCAGAATGGTTTCTGCCCACAAGGGGGTGGTACCAATATCCGGCTCATACAAGGGGCGATCTTCGGCATCTTCCAGCGTGATGGCTTGAGCGCCCTGATCCAAAAGAAGCGATTCCAGCAGTTCAGCCTGAGAAGGGGCAATGCGCGCTTTAAGCTGTAACCATGCCATGCCTGGGCTCTCCATATGAATGCAATAAAGTAAAGTGTGTGTGGGATGAGCGAGTCCAGCTATCGAAATGATAGCCTGCCTCTCTTTCCGGAAAAGCTCATCAGGGATGGGCCTTTCATACAGAAAAATGGATTTCGTTGGCGGTTACGCCATACCTTTAAAAGAAAAGGGACTCGAATGATCGAATCCCTTATTGCCAATAATACCGATGCTCGTAATGGGGCGGCTCTCATAATGGCTTTCTCAAAAGCTCACAAGAGCCTGATTTAACCGAGATTGAATAAAACTCAGTTAATCCCCAGTTTATGTTCGAGGTAGTGGATATTGACGCCTCCCTTGGAGAAGGCTTCATCACGAACCAGATCCTGCTGAAGTTCGATATTGGTCTTGATACCTTCGACCAGTAGCTCATCCAACGCGTTACGCATACGCATAAGGGCGCTGTCACGATCTTCACCATGAGTGATCAGCTTGCCAATCAATGAATCATAGTTCGGTGGAACGGTATAGCCCGTGTAAAGATGCGAATCCATACGTACACCGATACCGCCGGGTGCATGATAGAAGTCAATTTTACCGGGTGATGGCATGAAGGTACGCGCATCTTCCGCATTGATACGACACTCGAAAGAGTGGCCGTTCAATTGAACATCTTCCTGCGTGATGGACAGGGGCAGGCCGGAAGCAATACGCAACTGCTCCTTGACGATATCCACACCGGTGACCATTTCGGTAACAGGGTGTTCTACCTGTACACGTGTATTCATCTCGATGAAGAAGTATTCACCATTTTCGTACAGGAATTCGAATGTCCCCGCGCCACGATAGCCGATTTCAATACAGGCATCGACGCATGACTTCAATACAGCTGCACGTGCTTCTTCATTCAGATGCGGCGCAGGTGCTTCTTCGAGTACTTTCTGATGGCGACGCTGAAGTGAGCAGTCACGGTCATAAAGATGCACCGCGTGGCCCTGACCATCAGCCAATACCTGAACTTCCACGTGGCGTGGGCGTTCAAGGAATTTCTCCATGTAAACCACACCGGAACCGAATGCTGCATTGGCTTCCGTTTTGGTGATGGCCACGGCATCATTGAGCTCTTTGGCAGAATGAACGACGCGCATGCCGCGTCCACCGCCACCCGCTGCTGCCTTGATGATAACCGGATAGCCAATACGCTCGGCAATTGCCAGCTGGGTTTCTTCATCATCGGGCAGTGGGCCATCGGAACCGGGAACAGTGGGGACACCGGCTTTCTTCATGGCTTCAATGGCAGAGACTTTGTCACCCATCAGGCGGATAACGTCTGCGGTTGGTCCCACAAAGGTGAAGCCTGAGCGTTCAACCTGTTCGGCAAAGTCAGCGTTCTCGGACAGGAAGCCGTAACCCGGGTGAATGGCCTGGGCATCGGTGACCTCAGCAGCTGAGATAAGTGCCGGAATGTTCAGATAGGATGCAGGCGATGGCGCAGGGCCAATGCAGACAGCTTCATCAGCAAGGCGCACGTGAATCAGATCACGGTCTGCCTTGGAGTGAGCCGCTACGGTTTTGATACCCAGCTCTTTGCAGGCTCGAAGAATACGTAATGCTATTTCGCCGCGGTTGGCGATCAACACCTTTTGTAACATGAGGGTTCTCGTTGGCAAAGTGAGAAGAAGAATTAACCGATAATAACCAGAGGCTGGTCATATTCGACCGGTTCACCGTCTTCCACCAGAATGGCTTCGATGACACCATCCTTGTCGGCTTCAATCTGGTTCATCATCTTCATTGCTTCAACGATGCAGACCGTATCGCCTTTCTTCACGGTTTGACCGACTTCGGCAAACACTTTGGCGCCTGGTGCAGGTGCGCGGTAGAAGGTACCTACCATGGGAGAAGTAACCTGATGTCCGGCAGGTGCATCGGGCGCCTTGGGTGCTTCGGCAGGTTCACCAGCAGCAGGTGTCGGTGCCTGAGGAATGCCACCTGCGTAGTAAGTGGCTGGGGCCATGGGCGCTTGTGCAGCCTGACCGCTGGTGAAGTTACGACTGATGCGGACAGACTCTTCGCCTTCCTGGATCTCGATTTCGCTAATGTTGGATTCTTCAAGAAGCTCAATCAGTTTTTTTACTTTGCGAATATCCATGGAATTCCTGTGAAGTAATACCAATAAAGAGGGCTGGAAAGATAAAAACGCTTTACTACGCCTCCATATCATCAGGAGAAGTGAAAAACGTGATCCAGCGCATTGAAAAAATGGGCAGAAATTGAGCAGACGTTGATAACGGTTATGAAAAACGCTGTTAACCGGTAGAGAATCTAACAGGATACCAGCACGTTGCTGGACGTTTGCTTAAATTGCCACTGTCGGCGCAGTTTGCCGAAAAAAAAGACAGCTGTCCAGTGTCAGGCATGTATAAATCGCGTATAAACCATGAAAGGTGGAAGCTTTATGTGTCTAAAAACGCGTTATTGACGCTAACTACCTTGTTGCATGCCATTTTGGACCCGGGTTAACACCGAAAGAAATTGTTGCGATGAAGGTTCACCTTGCAATCTCAAGGAGGGGAGTTCATTGCCATCTACAAAAAAGAGAATGCTGGGAGGTCCAAAAAGGTGATATTGCATTAAAAGTGAACGTGCATCGGTATTGTTTCGAGTCATGTCAAAACGCACCAGAGTGAATCGTGCAAGTTGTTTGGCGATGATGTCCTTCGGAAATAACTCGGCTTCCATACGCTTGCAACTGACACACCAATCTGCATAGAGATCGAGCATCAGGGGGCGATGTTGTTCCCTGGCCTGCTTTTGCAGCTCATGCAATTCAGCAAGTGTCGTAATTGTGGTGAAATGCGGTGCCTGTGGCAGAGTGTTCTGTTCCGTTGCCACGGAAGCCGATGTTGGCATAGCGTTGTCATGAGTAGGTAACGTTGACGTTTCCTGTAACGAAGGGGCAGGGTGTGACGTAAGCGCTAGGGGCCTCACCGCTGTCCCTTTTCCTGTTGCCAGCCCAATCACGCAGGTGCTTCCCCAGATAATCAATATGAGCGCGGCCGCCCGAAGTGCCATCGGGGCCGAAGATTGGAAGGCGCCCAGCATAAGGCCGGCCATTAGCGCCAGCCAGCCTTCCAGAAGGAGGACCAGTTGATTGGGCAGCCAGGCGCTGACGAGCCAGAGTGCAACACCTAACAGAATGACAGCACTTAGATGACGGACTCGTTCCATCCAGGCGCCCCTCTGCGGAAGAATGCCGGAACCGAACACACACACGAGTATCAGCGGGATTCCCATACCGAGCGCAAGGACGAAGAGAGAGAGCCCGCCTGCAACTGCATTGCCAGTCGTTGATATATAGGTGAGTACTCCAGCCAGTGGTGCTGACAGGCACGGGCTGATAATCAATGTCGATAATGCACCGGCAATTACCAGACCTAATGGCCCCAATTGCCTGAATTTTTCCTCTAACCTACCGGCTTTTTGTCCTATGCCTAGAGTCGGTAAACGAATCCATTCCAGCGTGAAAAAGGCCAAAAGGACAAACAGACCTGCGAAGGGTACGACAACCCATGGGGATTGCAGACGTGCCTGCAGGTTAAGACCGGCGCCTACCAGGCCGATAACCATCCCCACCAGTGTATACATGACAACCATGCCGCCGACATAACAAAGCGATAACCAAAGCGAGCGGCGCATGGTATTGGATTGACCAACGACCAACGCTGCAACAATGGGAAGCATGGGCAGTACACAAGGGGTGAATACCAGCCCGATGCCCGCGATGAAAAGAATACCCAATTGCCAGACGGTAACCGTTGCCCTGTCACCTGATTGAATTGCGGGTGAGGGTTGAGTGGGGGCTGTTAGAGGTGAATCGATGCTCTCCCTGGAGTGAGTAGTATCATCCGATGGTGCCTGTTGGAGGGGCAGTGCCGCCTCGTGAGACAACGTATTCTGTTGAACTTCCAGAGTCTTGTGCTCAGGGGGATAGCACAACCCCGCATCTGCACACCCCTGATAGGCAAGAACAATATGAGGGGCTGTAGATCGTGATTGGGTCTGAATAATAGGTACACTGAATAGTAGACGATGACGATAGACCTGTACCTTTCCCATAAAACGATCCTGTTTGATGATGCCCTGGGGAAGTGTCAGTGCGCCTAAGGTGAGTTTGTTGTCAGGGCTACTCACTTGGATACGATGGCGGTACAGGTAATAGCCCGGGTGTATGTTGATAAGAACCCAAACCCGATCTTTTTCCTGCCAGACATGGGGTTGAAAAGCCGTGTCTACTGGAAGGAAATGATGTTGCTGAGTATCCATGAAAAGAGATGACTGAGATGCGCCCTGCGGCGACACATAGTTCATGTTTCCCTGAACAGGATGTTCCTGCTGAAACGTGAAGGACCATGCTGTCGAGCACAATGTGATGAGGGTAGTTAATAACAGCGCAAGGAAAATAGGATAACGCATGAATGGCTCTCATCTACCTGTGGTCATCGCCTGCTGGGAGCAGCGCATGGGGACCACTCGCTGAATATATCAGCTAACATGATTTCCCCGGCGAAAATCACTCTTTTTGCAAGACTGGCTCTGTGGCTGAATATTCAACCGTCAGCGTCCGAGATTGATGCTTTCATACAAGGACGATGAAAGGAATCAGTATATATGAATAACGCCCGAAGATTGGACTCTTCAGGCGTTAAAGGGTTCACAGCTAAATGGGTTTTGCTGCCACTTCATGCTTTATGGATAGGATGATTGAGCACTTTGCCTCATCAACAACGTAAAACGATGAAGTAAGGTGTGAACCCATAGGACTAATACCTGATTTATGTCAGTAATCAGTCCTGATTTTCACTTTTATAAGCAGCCACTGCCTTGCTGATGATCTGGTGGGCTTCATCAATATCCCCCCAACCTTCAACCTTGACCCATTTGCCTTTTTCAAGATCCTTGTAGTTCTCGAAGAAGTGAGCAATCTGTTGACGAAGCAGTTCAGGGAGGTCACTGATTTTCTGTACGTCATCATATTGCTTGGTGAGTTTGGTATGAGGTACACACACCAGTTTGGCATCATCGCCTGCTTCATCGCTCATGCGTAGAACGCCTACGGGGCGTGCACGAATGACGCTACCGGGTTCAACCGGATAAGGGGTAACTACCAATGCATCCGCAGGGTCACCATCATCAGCCAGTGTCTGCGAGATGTAGCCGTAGTTGGCCGGGTAGAACATGGGGGTGGATAAAAAGCGATCCACCATCAGGCAGTCAAATTCCTTGTCAACTTCGTATTTGATAGGTGAATGATTGGCAGGAATTTCAATGACTACATAAATATCTTCAGGAACGTTCTTCCCGGCAACAATACTATTAAAGCTCATGTTAGGGCCTTGAATCGTTAACTTTATCGAGGTTTGTAGAGTATACGAAGTCAAGTGGGTTTTTAACAACTGTTCATTCTGTTTTCGTCATAATTTTATTGCGATGCACACCTCTCCCTTTCAATTAATCCGATGAGTCAAGCTATTGTCTGCTTGATTTTTATTCTCAAAGGCATCCTGAGGCAGCGCCTTATTGAAGAGTCATGTTACCCTTGCAGCATTGGAAACAGGATTTGAAACCATCGTTTATTCAGGGCGCATTACATGCACATTCATGTTGTTGGCATTTGTGGTACTTTCATGGGCAGCCTGGCCTTGCTGGTGCGGGCTCAAGGGCACAGGGTGACTGGTTCGGATGCCAATGTGTATCCGCCCATGAGTACTTTGTTGGAAGAACAGGGCATTGCGTTGATGGATGGCTTCAGCGCTGAGAATCTCCAGCCGACTCCTGATCTCGTCGTGATCGGTAATGCCATGAAGCGTGGCAATCCTGAAGTGGAAGCGGTGTTGAATCAACGCCTCCGCTATATCAGTGGCCCCCAGTTGTTACGTGAAACAGTATTGGGAAAACGCACGGTTCTGGCCGTTGCAGGAACGCATGGAAAAACCACGACCGTCAGTATGCTCTCGTGGATACTTGAGTATGCAGGCCTCAACCCCGGTTTCCTGATCGGTGGTGTACCGGGTAACTTCGATGTGTCGGCTAGATTGGGAGATGAAACTGCGCCTTTTGTTGTTGAAGCCGATGAATACGATAGCGCTTTCTTCGATAAGCGCTCCAAATTTGTTCATTACCGGCCCGATGTTGCTGTGTTGAATAATCTTGAGTTTGATCATGCGGATATCTTCGATAATCTGGCAGCGATTGAGCGTCAATTCCATCATATGGTACGTACAATTCCTCAACAGGGAAATGTGTTGGTGGCCTCTGGTGTTCCTTCCCTAAAGCGTGTTATCGAAATGGGTGTCTGGACGCCGGTTGCCTATTTTGGTTCGGATGAAGGCGCAGATTGGCGCGTTATTCCTCAGAGTCATGATGGCCGTCGCTTTCAATTGATGTCTCCCAAGGGTGAGTCTGTCGACATCCAGTGGGAATTAAGTGGCCGCCATAATCAACACAATGCATTGGCCGCAGCGGCTGCCGCCCATGCGGTAGGGGTTCCTCTGGTGACGGTGGGTGAGGCATTGGAGCGCTTCAAAACGCCTCGGCGTCGGCAGGAAATTCGTGGGGTCGTCAATCGGATTACTGTTATTGACGATTTTGCACATCATCCCACTGCGATTACTCAAACGCTCGAGGGGCTTCGTGCGCAAGATGACAATGGGCGTTTACTGGCTGTAATCGAGCCTCGCTCCAATACAATGAAGCTGGGTACCATGCAGGCCACTTTGGCTGTTTCTGTTGAAAGTGCCGACCTTGCATACTGGTATCAACCACAAGGGCTGGATTGGTCTATTGCGCAGGCCGTTGAGCAAGGGAATACCCCTTCTCAGGTGTTTGATTCAATCGATGCGCTGGTGAATACATTGGTGGATACGGCTGTACCCGAAGATCGTATTGTCGTAATGAGTAATGGTAGTTTTGAGGGAATTCACGAGCGGTTGATCCAGGCATTGCAAGCTAAATATGGCGCCTAGCGGTTTGAGGTTCAGTCCACCTCAGTATGTTTCAGGCTGATTTTTCGGCTTTTTCACGTATTTTGTCCTGGCCTGATCTCTATCGGATTCCATGGCAGTACACAAGGCAACGGTGCCGAGCATTATACCGCTGCCTTGCCCTTCTTGATCCTTTGAGTGTATGACCGTTCCAGATATTTCAGTTTTTTTCTGCTGGGCAACGTCGTTATGGATCTCGTTATAAATTCAGTTATGAGAGTGCCTGACAGTGAAACAGAAGGGATTCAATGAATAGGTAAAAAGATGACGCGTAGTGCGCAAACAAGAATCGACAGCACCAGCAAGATGCGCCAATGTGCCCATGAAACGCGTTGTCGTGTGAAGAATGGATAGCTGACACGTACACCTGCACACATTATGATCCCCAAAAGGGCGCCGCCAATCAGGTCGCTAGCCCAATGAACACCAAAAGCGAGGCGTGAAAGGGCGACCAGCATGCAAAGGAGCGTGGCTGCCCAGTAAGGCCAGTTTCGATAACGAATGGGGATACGGTCAGCCACACAACTGGCGGCCAAGCCAAATACCAGTACTGAAATGGACGTGTGTGCGCTGGGGTAAGACCATGAGTGCTGTAGCCAGGTGGTATCGTTCGGACGTGCTCGTGCCACCAGATGTTTGATGCCTGTGTTGAAGATAAACAACAATACAACCGCACTGACCCAGTGGATAAACAGGGCGTAGTAACGTTTATACAACCACCATACCAGCCAGGGTAACATCAATGCAGCCATGCCCCACCTGTCGGCGATTTTGTCCACAATGGCACCGTAGATATGGGGCCAGTGGTAAGCCGCTAGTTCCGAGAACAGGTTCTGGCTTCTAATATCAATTGGCAGCGGATGTTGTTTGTGGGCTTCTACAATCAGCGTCCAGATGATAAATACCGCAATGCTGATGAAAAATAGAATGAAAGGGCCTACAGGTGGATGCCGGTGATTGGAAATCTTTTGCATGCGTCGCCACCAGCGCCGGCTACAGGGGTGTTGCTTCATCCACTTGAGAATGCCCCGATAGCCAGCGCCACCACGTGCGAATATAGAGCGTAGCCACGAAAAAGTGAGTAGGGCAAGCAGGGCGATGAAGGTAAATTCTATCAGCCACATGACGGTGCCCTGCGAAAGCTTATAGCTCTCTTTCCAGGCTTGCCCCAGGTAGTAACCGGGCAATACATATAACAGTGCCCAACCCACTGCCGAGATGATATTGACGATGGTGAAGCGCCGAGCCGGCATGGCCATCATTCCGGCTATCATCGGTACCAACGGTCGGACCGGGCCCACGAAACGACCTAAAAGAACGGAAAGCGCACCATGTTTACTGAAGAAGGTTTGCCCGCGTTCAAGCCAGTCAGGGTGTTTGCTTAAAGGCCACAAATTGGGGATTTTGTTGGATTGGCTTTTTCCCAACCAATAGCTGAGGCCATCACCCAGTATGGCACCCAGCGAGGCGAAGGTAATGACCAACGGTACGGAGAGCTGGATTGTGCCGGCGAGTGACGCGACCATGGCCATCATGACTGTGCCGGGCATGAAAAGCCCGATGACTGCAATGGACTCCAGGGCTGCAAACAGACAGGTTACTGCCAGCAGGACCCATGGATATTGGGTCAGGATGTCTGTCCAGCTTGCCAAATTCATCTAACCACTACTCCTTAACCTACCTTGCTCCATTGCTTCATTGCCAAGTAGCCACATTTCAAGAGAATGTATCATGGCTTGCTATTATCTACACTATTCATTGCAAACTGGATGACTATTGCTGGGAGGATGATCTCCCGGCGCTGACACGAAGGGCGCCTTTGGCATTGAGGTCCTCGGTTCTGTTAAAAGGCAAAACCGATAGCCACTTTTCCTCGCAAGGTAGCTTTTCTGCCCAACGTAGCTTTTCTGCCCAACATAGCTTTTTTGCCCAACGTACCTTTTCTATCCCAAGCACATGGCAGTGGGGTGGTATCCCGCGAGGTACGGATGATGTTCGTGGGCTCTTCATTTTCCTTTACCCTGATTCCCCTGATTTTCCTGGTTCTCCATTATGCCTGATACCTTATTCCCTCTTTATAAAAGTGCCAGACAAAATAATAATGCTGGCGTGTGAAGGTACTCTTTTTCAAGGGGTAGGTATAGTTAGGGCTATAATACTCGTTGACAGGTTGGAGGGGACCACAATGCCATTTACTATATGTATAAAGGATCCATGTATAAAGGATCGGCATTGTAACGTCTTGAACGCGTAGCGTCCTTCATTATTGAGGACATTCACTCTATTATGCACGATTCTACGCAGGTTTGATCAAGAGCCACAGATTCAATTCAGGCAAAGCAAACTCAGTGGAAACAAGTTCAGTAAAATAAAGGTAGATACCGGTGGATAAAACTGCAATCGCTGAGTACATGCAGAGTGTCGGGCGCCAGGCTCGGCAAGCTTCCCGTGTGTTGGCCACCGCGACGAGTGAACAGAAAAACAGGGCATTAGCATGCATTGCTGCCCAGCTGGAGCGTTCACGAACACGCTTGCTCGAGGCCAATCAACTGGATATGGGCGCAGCCAGGGGACGCGGTCTTGATGACGCCATGACGGACAGGCTTGCATTAACTGATGAGCGCATCACTAAAATGATCAATGGCTTGGAAACCGTGGCTCAGCTTCCCGATCCTGTGGGCGAAATTTCACGCATGAGCCAACGGACCAATGGTCTCAAGATCGGTAAAATGCGCGTTCCTATCGGGGTCATCGGGATTATTTTCGAATCACGCCCGAACGTCACTATCGATGCGGCAGCCCTCTGTTTGAAAGCGGGAAACGCCTGTATATTACGTGGTGGTTCCGAGGCACATCATTCAATCCGTGTCATTGGAGAATGTATTGCCGCCGGGCTTGAAGAGGCGGGATTGCCCATACATGCCGTTCAGATTGTTGCGACCACTGATCGTGCGGCGGTGGGTGTCATGGTGACGATGAGTGACTGGATTGATTTGATCATCCCACGAGGGGGTCGTTCACTGATCGAACGCGTTAGTGCTGAGGCCCGCATTCCTGTACTGAAACATCTGGATGGGAATTGCCACATTTTTGTCGACCGTGACGCGGATCTGGCTATGGCGAGTAGCGCTGTGGTGAATGCCAAAACGTATCGTTACGGTATCTGTGGTGCGTTGGAATCCCTGTTGGTTGATCGTGCGATTGCGGCAAAATGGTTGCCCACGATTGCTAATCAGCTGGCGGTACGAGGGGTTGAGCTACGTGGCTGTGAAGAAGCGCTGAAATGGATGCCTGAGGCTGTTCCGGCCACACATGAAGACTGGCAAACCGAATATCTGGGGCCCATTCTTTCAGTACGTGTTGTCGAAGGCGTTGATGAGGCGATTGCCCATATCAATGAATATGGTTCTCATCATACCGACAGTATCATGACGGAACATCTTGGACACGCGCAGAAATTTCTGGCCACGGTGGATTCCAGCTCTGTTATGGTCAATGCCCCCACTTGTTTTGCGGATGGCGCAGAATATGGGTTAGGCGCCGAAATTGGCATTTCCACGGATAAACTGCATGCACGAGGCCCGGTAGGCCTGGAAGGATTGACCACAGAAAAGTATATCGTTCTGGGGAATGGGCAATTACGAGGTGATTAGCGTCGGCCCAGATGATGATTTATATACACTATTAATGGGGCAAATCAGGGATGATACGTAACACGGGGTGTTCGTCACTGAGCGAACCTTCCCGGGAAATAAAGACAGTGGCCATGGTGGGAGGCACCTTTGATCCTATTCATATCGGGCATCTACGCTCGGCGATAGAGCTACGTGAAATGCTCTCGCTGGATACTGTCCACATGGTGGTGAATCGTATGCCTCCGCATCGTCAGGCTCCGGGGGTAACACCGGAGGATCGTCTTGCCATGGTGCAGGCGGCTGTCGCCTCGCTTGAGGGGGTTATTACTGATGAACAGGAGATTCAACGCAGCGGGCCGTCCTACTCAGTACTGACGCTTGAATCACTGCGCGACCAGTATGGGCCAGAGGCCCGTCTGGTGATGGCTCTGGGTATGGATGCCTTTGAGCATCTTGCAGAATGGTATGAAGCTGAACGTATTTTCGAGCTTGCCCATGTCGTTGTGATGAACCGCCCGGGCGCTGATCTGACATGGACGCCCAGGTTGGCATCGTTGATTGCTCACCGCGAGGTCGAGGATATAACAACTCTGATGCAGCAGCCCTACGGTTCGCTTGCCTTTGTGTCACTTCCATGTCCGATTGAAATATCGGCCACGGAGCTGCGTAACAGGATTAAAGAGGATCTGAGTATCCGTTTTTTGGTGCCCACCAGTGTTGAGGAGATTATCAGAGAGAGGAAACTCTACAAGGAGTAGGGAGTAGGGAGTAGGGAGTAGGGAGTAGGGAGTAGGGAGTAGGGAGTAGGGAGTAGGGAGTAGGCAGGAACTTGTTTCGGAATTGGAACAAAGCATACATAAGGGGGCCGTGGCTTATTCCTGCCTTAATCGTGTTCCTCTTGAATTACTGCAGGTTTCCCAGCGAATGCCGAGCATGTCATAGTGTGCTGTAATTACTTACAAAAGCATTCTGACCAGCCCATGCTAGTTGGTTTATCATTGTGTTACACTATGCGACATTCACTCTCTGTTTGGCTCATTCAGAGCCGGGGGCCTTTCCGGCACATTACTGCGTTTGTCGGCATGTCGGGCCATGTATGTGCAGCCGTGGTTTTGAATGACTCTTTTTTCACCCTGACAGGCATTGGTCTGTCCCGGGTATTGATATCAGGAAAGTTATAAACGCATTATGCAGACCAACTTAGTTCTCCCTTTAGTGATTGATGCTCTTGAAGAGCTCAAGGCTCAGGACATTGTTCAACTGGATGTGGCTGAATTGACCAGCGTTACTGATGTAATGGTGGTTGCCAGCGGTACTTCCAGCCGACACGTTAATGCTGTGGCCAATAACGTGGTAGAAAAGCTCAAGGGCTCTGGTATTCAGCCACTGGGTGTCGAAGGGCGTGATGGTTCGGAATGGGTGCTTGTCGATGCAGGCGATGTTGTCGTGCACATCATGATTCCGGAAACCCGGAAATTGTATGACCTCGAAAAACTCTGGAGTGATCTTCCGGTCGATCGGGGGCAGCGCCAGTCGTGAAGCTCCGTATGTTGGCCGTTGGCAACAAGATGCCTGGCTGGGTGAATACCGGGGTGGAAGAGTATCGCAAGCGGATGCCGCGTGAGTGTTCTCTTGAGATCGAAGAAATCACTCCCGGCGCCCGGGGCAAAAATGCGGATATCTCGCGGGCTATTACTACCGAAGGGGACCGTATGTTGGCACGCCTGGAAGGCGATGTCGAAATCGTTGCCCTTGAGGTGAATGGCCGCAACTGGAGTACGCCTGATTTATCGAGCCAGTTGGAAGCGTGGCAACTGGGAGGGCGTGATGTTGCATTCCTGATTGGTGGCCCCGACGGGCTTGATCCGCGCTGTACTGCCAGAGCCAACAAAAAATGGTCGTTGTCCGCACTGACGTTGCCGCATCCTTTGGTTCGCATCGTACTGGCTGAGCAGCTTTACCGTGCATGGACGTTGACTATTGGTCATCCTTACCATCGCTGAGCAGTGCGCTGGCATGGTTGGATATCATGAACCTTATGTGAGAAGGGATGTTGACTTCCTGTCTCATTTATAAAGATATTGACGAGATGTAAATGGCACAAATGCAATACCTCTGTGCTAACGCAGACGCAGGCCTTCATGTTTAAGGAAGCGATCAAACGTTGCTTTGGGCGTGGTCCCAAACCGCCGCAAATCAAGGACTCGGCTGCGGAGGTCTCGTTATTCCGTCGGCGTTGTCTGGCGGCAGCTGTGTTGGTTGTCGTCCTGGGCGGTTCGCTCGTCGGTAGAATGGTATATCTGCAGATTTTTCAGTTTCAGCTTTATAATACGCAGGCTGAAAATAACCGTATTCGTGTTGAGCCGCTGGCACCGGCGCGAGGCTTGATTTATGACCGCCTCGGAAATTTGCTGGCGGAAAACCGGCCTACTTACAATCTGACGATTACCCGTGAGCAATCGGGTAATCCGACAGAAATCATCGATCGTATCATTTCCCTCCTTCAGCTACCGCCGGATATGCGTAAAACGCTCATCGAGCGTTCCGAACAGCGTCAGCGGCCCTATGAAGCAGCCCTCTTGTTGAGTGATCTGACGGAATGGCAGATTGCACGTCTTGCGCTCAATCGTTTTCAATTACCCGGGGTTGAAGTCGAGCCTCAACTCATTCGTTTCTACCCGGACAGTATTGCGATGTCTCATGTTGTTGGATATGTGGGGCGTATCAGTGTGGGTAACCTGAAAGGGTTGGACACCAATAATTATGCGGGTACGCATTTTATCGGCAAGATGGGGATCGAAAGCCAGTACGAGAATATTTTGCATGGCAAGGTGGGTATGCGTCGTGTAGAAACCAATGTACACGGGCGTATTTTAGGGGTCGTGGATCGTACAGCACCTGTCAAGGGGCAGGATATCACGCTGACATTGAGCTCAAAATTGCAGGATCTGGGCATGCACCTGCTCAAAGGCAAGCGTGGGGCCATTGTCGCCATTCAGCCTCAAACCGGTGCTATCCTGGCGATGGTTTCTGCCCCCGGATTTGATACAAATGAATTTGTGCGTGGCATTAGTACGCAGGATTATGAGGCCTTGCAAAACGACAAGAACCTGCCTCTTTACTCACGCGCCACGCGTGGTGAATATCCACCCGCCTCGACCATCAAGCCCTACATGGCTTTGGCGGGGCTAAATGATGACGTGATCACTCCCCAATACACCATTTTTGACCCGGGCTATTACCGGCTGCCGGGTAATCCTCACAAATTCCGCAACGTGGACCCCTATGGCAGTGGACGCGTTGATTTGCATAAAGCGATTGCGATTTCCAACGATACCTACTTTTTCAATCTGGCCCATATGATGGGTATCGACCGCATTGATAATTTCGTCGATAAATTCGGCTTCGGGTCACGGACAGCCCTCGATGTTTGGGGCGCTCGCCCCGGTTTATTGCCGAGTCGGGAATGGAAAGAGAAACGCTATCGGCAAAGCTGGTATTGGGGAGATACGGTATCGATTGGTATCGGGCAGGGGTATTTCCTGGCTACCCCCTTGCAGTTGGCGACGGCGCTTTCGGTGCTAGCCAATCGTGGTAAATGGGTAACGCCTCATTTGTTGGCTGCTGTGGGAAGCAACCTGACAAACCCTCCATATGCCCATACGCCTCCCGACGTTGTGCTGAAAAATCCTGATTACTGGAATGTGGTGATTAGTGGGATGGAAGCCGTCGCTAACAATAACCCTATGTTAAGAGCGGGACGAAACTACACCATGGCCGCCAAAACGGGGACAGCTCAGGTCTTTACTGTAGGGCAGAATCAGCACTATACAGCGGCCGACGTGGCTGAACGTTTGCGTGACCACTCGCTTTTTGTTGCGTTTGCGCCGGTCAAGGATCCACAAATTGCGATTGCCGTTGTTGTCGAAAATGGCGGCTACGGGATCAAGACAGCTGCACCTATTGCACGAAAAATAATGGATACATGGCTAAATCCGGGAACTAATCATGCTCTCCATGTTCCCAATCAGCAGGAACGCGACCAATCATTCAATTCGGAAGCCACACAGGCTCCCTCGGATAATCTGGGGGCCTGGTAATTCATCATGATTCAATCCTTTGCTCGCTCAATGCGACGGCGCCATAACGGGCGGCTCATGCCCACATGGGACGCCATCAACATTGATCCCTGGCTGGTGGGTGCGCTCATCGTCACCATGCTGGGGGGGCTGGTGGTGCTCTATAGTGCATCTGGTGAAAATATCGGCATGGTTGAAGGGCAGGCCGTGCGCTTTATTGGGGCACTGGCACTCATGATATTCCTGGCTCAGGTCCCTTTGGTCAAAATCGCGCGGTGGGTGCCATTAGCCTATGTGCTCGTGTTGCTGATGTTGCTGGCCGTTGGGGTACTGGGATATCACGCCATGGGGGCACAGCGTTGGCTGGTTCTGCCGGGAATAGGGCGTTTCCAGCCATCTGAATTCATGAAAATCGTACTTCCCCTGACACTTGCGACCTATCTTTCACGGCGCCCGTTACCTCTCTCCTGGCGTGATCTTTTCGTCTGTTTGATCATCATGGCGATACCGGTATTGCTTATTTTGAAGCAGCCCGATCTGGGAACGGCCATGCTGGTGTTCTGCAGTGGCATTTTTGTCATTCTTTTTGCTGGATTGTCATGGCGACTTATCCTCATTTGTCTATTGGCGATCATGGCGATACTGCCCTTGCTCTGGTTCCACATGCACGGGTACCAGCGGCAACGCATACTGACCTTCCTGAATCCTGAAAGTGACCCCCTGGGCGCCGGTTGGAACATTATTCAATCGAAGACGGCCATCGGGTCGGGCGGATTGTTCGGACAAGGCTGGATGGAAGGCTCTCAATCCCAATTGCAGTTCTTGCCCGAGAGTCATACCGATTTTATTGTGGCTGTATTGGCGGAAGAGTTCGGCCTTGTGGGCATGTGTGTTTTGATTGGCTGCTATCTGTTTATTGTCGGGCGTGCACTGATTCTGGCGCTGAGGGCAAACGATACCTTTGGTCGGTTGGCGGGCGGAAGTCTGGCTCTGATCTTTTTCATCTATGTCGTTATTAATATTGGTATGGTGAGCGGTCTGTTGCCTGTAGTAGGGGTGCCATTGCCTTTGGTGAGCTATGGGGGGACTGCCAGTGTCACCCTATTGGCAGGTTTTGGTATCCTGATGGGTATTGGCACGCAACGCCGACTTGTTTGGCATTGAAAGGGTTTACTTTGCCGAAGAGGTATTCCGCCAGCGAATTTCAGTTTTTATTTTAGCTCCGTCAGGGATGTGATAATGATCAAAAGGAATGTCATGACAATGATTGTCAGGGAAGGCAATGTCATGAAGAGCAACGTCATGAAAAGCAATGTCATGAAACGCGAGGCCTCTGCAGGCAAGCACGTTTTCAAGAGAAATGTGAAGGGGATGTCACGTCGCTGGGGAGTCACGTTGTGTTTGGCAGGGCTGCCCCTGTGGGGAATGTTGACTGCTGCCCCTTCACAGGCGGCTGATTATGATCCTGAGCAAAATCCAACGGTGGCTACATTGCTGGGGACCTTATCCGAGCAGGATAACCTTCCTCTGGATGAGCTTCAGTCAACCATGCGTCAGGCACACCGCTTGCCTGATGTTCTGGCCGCGATGTCACATCCGGCCGAGAAAACACTGCGGTGGGATCAATATCAGCGCATTTTTATTACACAAGCGCGTATTGATCAGGGTGTACAGTTCATCAAGGCGCATCAGCGTGATTTCCAACGGGCGGAGCAAGAATACGGTGTCCCGCGTGAAATCATTGCGGCCATTATTGGCGTTGAAACATCCTATGGGCGTAATGTAGGGAAATATCGTGTTATTGATTCTCTCTCGACGCTGGCTTTTGATTACCCGCCCAGAGCCAAGTTTTTCCGACGTGAACTGGCTTCATACTTGTTGATGACCTACAAGGAACACCTCGACCCCCTGGATATGAAGGGGTCCTATGCGGGTGCCATGGGCTACCCACAATTCATGCCCTCCAGTTACATAGCTTACGCGGTTGATTTCAATCACGATGGGAAGGCAGATCTTCAGCACGAACCCAGTGATGCCATTGGAAGTGTTGCCAATTATTTTGCGAAAAATGGTTGGATCAAGGGCGTGCCGGTCGTCTTCCCGGCAACGGGACCAGCCACACCGCCCGCAAATATAGGTGTCAATGAGGTAGCAGCTCCCCATTTCACGGTGGCACAGCTTGAAAACACGGGCATTCACCCATCAACATCGCTGAATCCCAATGACAAGCTGATGCCGATTGCGCTGAATTATGCGGATGGGCACTATACCTATTGGTTGGGCACCCAGAACTTCCACGTCATCACACGTTACAATACCAGCCCCATGTATGCGATGGCCGTGACCGAATTGGCGCAACGTATCCGGGAGGCCATGCAACCGTAATGAAAGGTTTCCACTCGTTCAAGACAGGTCTTGTTATTGCCTCGGCGGCCATAGTGCTCACAGGGTGTGCCACGAGTGGTCATCGTTACTCGGAAGCAAATGACGGCTATCCCAGTGATGCCCCCAATTTGTCGAATGTGCCGGATGCAGTTCCCAGAAATGAGCCTCATGCCTCAATGGGTAATGCACCGACGTATGAGGTTTTGGGTAAGGTGTATCATGTTCTTCCGTCTTCAGAGGGGTATGACCGAGTAGGTATTGCCTCATTTTATGGTACCAAGTTCAATGGCTACCATACGTCGGATGGCGAGATATACAATATGTATGCGATGACGGCAGCCAGTAAGGTCCTGCCATTACCTACCTATGTCAAAGTGACCAACCTTGAAAATGGGCGGAGTGTCATCGTTCGTGTCAATGACCGCGGGCCGTTCAATTCAAGGATCATGGATCTTTCCTACGCGGCAGCCACCAAGTTGGGCTATGTTCGTCAGGGAACAGCCCGTGTGCGTGTTCAGGCTATTAATCCGGCGACCTGGCACGCGTCTTCCGAGTCCAGTGGGCAAACAGCTTTGGCTTCCTCGTCACCAGCACACTCGACTGAGACGACAGTGGCGGGCAATGGTACAAACAGTGCTATTAGTAGCAGTGGAAGTAGTGGAGACATACCTGCAGTTATATCCTCGGAGCATGGTGCTGTGTCTTCAAGCACTGGGTCTTCAAGTGCTGTGTCTTCAAGTGCTGGGTCTTCAGGTTTTTCATCCGGTGAACAGGCGAGCGATGAACACTTGACCTCCGATTCTGCAGGTCAACTGATGGCAAGCACTGCCGGTGCCAGCCCTCATCCACGTTCCGAAAATGACCATGCAACAGCAGGAGCGGTCTCGAATGTCGAGCAGGGAACTGCTGCCGATACATCGAATGGCACATCGGCGGATTTGTCATCCAGTACGGCCAGCCAGTTAATGAGCTCATCTGCCAGTCAGACTGCGCCTTCGACGGTGAATAATGATGATGCGTCTGCCGCTGCCGGTGTCTATCTTCAGGCGATTGCAGTCACGGACGAAACTCAGGCTGAACAGATTCGCCAACGTTTGTCTCAGGCAATGGGCGTGGCCGGCAGAATTGTTCCTTTCCATCAATATTTCAGGGTGCAAATGGGGCCATTCAGTGAAAGTGGCGTTTCACAAGCACGTGCTGAATTGGCCGCACAGGGATATCCGGGGGCCATACTAATTCGCTAGACGGCATCTGTTTACAGATAGGTAAAGGCCTGTAACATTGTGATTTATATCATGATCGTACATTACGCACTGGTGGTTTTGCTCGGTTTATCATAGTGTTTCATGGTGTATTCCTGACGGGCATTTGTCAGGTTGCATGGAATGTTCAATTCATGTGAACAAACCGTGAAATTGGTAATCATGAATTGCCTGCTACCCCCTATATTTAACAGAATCTTAAAAACGGAATGTTTGGTAGTATTCATGTGTGTGAAGAGCCGACTCTGATGCTCATTGGACAGGTTCGTCAAAAAGTACTTTCGTTGGTCCATAGGATGGGCCAACATCTTGGCGAATGAACGAGTCGGCTTATAATTCGAGGTATCGGTGGCTTCTTTCGATGGCGATGATAAAGCCAAGGCACGAGATGGTGGCTTTGGCTGCACCCCTGAGAATCGGGAAAGGGGCGTTCACCATGCGGTTCCTGTGGTGATACCTGCTTATCCTTATTTTAGTCTTAAACAAAAAGCGTCCACTGGCGCAGCACCAAAACGAGTAACAAGATGACTATTCACGCTTTATTTGCAAGACGCTGGGGAGCAGTTGTCATGTCAGCTGCCCTTACAGCCACTTCCATGAGTGCTTTCGTCGCTCCTGATTCGGCATGGGCTCAATCTGCGCCGACGCCCAAGCCGGACTCTCAGCAGCCTAGCCTCAATCCACAGAATTTCATCCCTGATCCTCCCTCTATTGCTGCCAAGGCGTGGGTTCTAATGGATGCCAGGACAGGCAATATCATCTATCAGCATGATGAGAACGAACATTTACCGCCTGCCAGTCTGACCAAGCTGATGACAGCCTATACGACGGAGTATGAACTGGCAGCAGGGCGCCTCCATCCTGATGATACGGCTACGGTTAGTACCAATGCGTGGCATACGGGCGGTTCGCGCATGTTCCTCAAGCCTAACACGCAAGTACCTATCAGCGAGCTGCTTCGTGGTCTGATCGTTGTTTCCGGTAATGATGCGGCCGTGACACTGGCCGAGCATATTGCGGGAAGTGAGGGGGCTTTTGCTCAGCTAATGAACGAGCATGCTCAAATGATGGGCCTCAAGGATACGCATTACATGAATCCGACGGGTCTGCCAACGCCGGATCATTATACCTCGGCACATGATCTGGCGGTGTTGGCTCGTCATATCATTTATGATTTTCCCCAGTATTATTCCACGTACAAGGAAAAGTACTTTACATACAACAACATCAAGCAGCCTAACCGAGTGTTGCTTCTGTGGCGTGACCCTCGCGTGGATGGCTTGAAAACAGGCTTCACCGATGCGGCAGGCTACTGTATGTTGACCTCTGGTGTTCAGGGAAATACCCGCTTGATTGCCGTAGTGCTGGGGACTGCTTCCGAAGCAGCCCGTGCACAACAGTCCGAAACCCTGCTGAATTACGGTTTCCGTTATTACCATACACAACAATTGTTCCCGGCGAATCATGTCGTAAGCACGCCACGTGTATGGGGTGGGGCTGATACGCACGTGAAAGTGGGCTTTGATAAACCTCTGCTGGTGACTCTTCCAGTGGCACAGGGCAATCTGACACAACAGGTTCAGCTGCCCAATAGCATTAACGCGCCGATCAAGAAAGGTCAGCAGTTGGGCACACTGACAGTGTTGCGGAATGGCAAGGAAATTACTTCCCAGCCGATTATCGCCTTGTCTGATGACCCGGAAGGCGGACTGTTCCGTCGTCTGTCAGACTCTATCGTTCGTACGGTGAGCGGTTGGTTCTAAGTTTTTAATGAGCTTTTGATGAGCTTTTGAGGGTAGGGCAGTGATCACTGCTCTCCTCTCATTCTCGCCATCACTTTCCGGAATGGATTTCACAAGTCTCCTCCTTCTTTGGGGACACCCCCCTTTTCCGTCCTCAATATTATTTCTTCAGTGCCTTTTGTGGATAATCACTTGTCCCGGATTATTTCCAGTGACTTGAATTTTGTGCCGATATCCCCCATATAGTCTTGCAAGAGTTCATAAGCAATCGTGCTTTGTGTCGAAGTGTGACTTTGCATCCACGAAAAATATGTTCATACGTTTGCTATCGATAGTGATGGTTAGTGATGAATCGCGATGGGAAATGATGAATAACGGATTGGCAAAATAGCAGCCACCGGTATCTGTCGTGAACCATGATGTGGCTTTACGCGCCTTTTCAAGATGTGTTGCACCATGAGACATGTGTATTCGATTAGCGTTATGTTAGACCCGATCCGAAGAGTGTTTTGTGGATCGATCCATTGATATTCAACAGGAGAGACTATGACCACCGATAAAAAAGATGTTGAACAGTTGCCCGACGTTGAAGGCGATGTACTTCCGGCAACAGGTGATCAACCTGCTCCCAAAATCGAATTCCCGACTGAGTATCCGATCAAGATTGTCGGTGATAAAGATGATAATTTTTGCAAGGATATGCTGGATATCGTGCAAAAATATGATGCCAAAGTCGATCGTGAAAAAGTGAGCTATCAGGATAGTCGCAATGGGCGTTTTCGCTCCCTGCGCGTCACTATCTGGGCGACTGGTGAAGACCAGCTGAAATCACTCTTCCAGGAACTTAAAGCAACTGGTCGAGTTCATATGGTCATTTGATCATAGGGTCGTGCATAGTAGTGGGCATTGAGTATCGAGTTTGAACAGGCGACTATCATTTCCATGAGCAATCTTTCTTCGTGTAAAGAGCCTACGGTTCATTCCATTGATATTTATTCGCTTGGCACTATCGCCTACGAAAAGGCGCTCACTGCCATGCACGCCTTCACAGACAGGCGTGATGCTTCTACCCGTGACCAGGTCTGGCTATGTGAACATCCTCCTGTCTTTACACAAGGGCAGGCAGGGCGTCCCGAACATCTGCTGGATATAGGTGATATTCCGCTTGTTCAGTCTGACCGGGGAGGGCAGGTGACCTATCATGGCCCCGGGCAATTGGTCGCTTATGTTCTATTGGATCTAAAACGATTGAACGTCAAGGTAAGGGGACTTGTATCAACGCTGGAAGAATCCATTGTTGAAGCCCTGGCGACCCATTCAATACATGGCTATGCATTGCCAGATGCACCGGGCGTATACCTCAAAGATGAACAGGGGCAGCAGATGAAAATTGCCTCGCTCGGTTTACGTGTGCGTCGTGGATGCAGTTTCCACGGTGTGGCCTATAATGTTGATATGGATCTGTCTCCATTCCTGCGGATTGATCCTTGTGGCTATGCAGGGCAAATAATGACTCAGCTCAGTCGCTGGACTGAATATCCCGTGACCACCGAAAGTGAGTCTGATGTCTGGTTAAAGGCCTTTTCAACTTCTCTGATGCAGCATATTCCTTACCAACGTCCACTGTTCCTGAGTCACAAAGAGGGCATGCCTGCTATCTTTGAAGATTTGCCTGTGAGTTCCCACCGTTAAAGTAGTTCGGAATTTGGCCATTTTCTTTTGCGGTTAAAATTATCTCTTTGAAAATGACGTTTGTGACGCCGTTTTCAGCGCCTGTTTTCTTTTTCTGATTCACTTTGGACAGAATGTACGTTTATCAACTCCCGCCTCATGATTAACGCGAGTGTCTGAATTTATCGATGAACCCTCCACGTAGAAAATGATTTACTCCAGTAAATATGGAGATGATGATTCTTGTCATGTGCCAGGAAACACAAAACCTCAATGCATTGTGGAGAACCGGGTACGGTGTGGGATGTTTTCAAGTACTATTGTTTTCAAGTGCTATTGCTTTCAAGTACTATGAGAGCTTTTAAAGAGATGTAGCCAATAGGATCTCTCATGAGTGAGACAACTGCCAAACCGGGAGTGAATCGGCCACGTGCGCAACGAGTTGAACGTGGCGTGAAATTGCGTGGTGCAGACAAAATGGCACGTATTCCGGTCAAGGTCATTCCGACTGAAACCTTGCCGAAAAAGCCTGACTGGCTAAAAGTGCGTATGCCAATCTCGCCTGAAGTCACTCGTATCAAGCAGACTTTGCGTCAGCATGGGCTGCACTCTGTGTGTGAAGAGGCCTCGTGTCCCAATTTGGGAGAGTGTTTCAGTAATGGTACGGCCACCTTCATGATCATGGGGGATATCTGTACGCGCCGTTGTCCGTTCTGTGACGTTGCCCATGGCCGTCCCAATGCACTGAATGAAAATGAGCCTCGCGAGCTGGCGGAAGCCATTGCCGATATGCGATTGCGCTATGTAGTCATCACCTCGGTTGACCGTGATGATTTACGTGATGGTGGCGCCAACCATTTCGTGGAGTGTATCCGTGAAATTCGCCAGCGCTGCCCGGACATTGAAATCGAAACCCTCGTGCCTGATTTTCGCGGTCGCATGGATGTGGCTCTGGATACCCTGGTGACCGAGCCACCCGATGTCTTCAACCATAACCTTGAAACGGTTCCTGCGTTGTATCGTAAGGTTCGCCCGGGCGCAGATTATCAATGGTCGCTGGATTTGCTCAAACGTTTCAAGGAAGCCCGTCCCGATATCCTGACCAAATCCGGTTTGATGGTGGGCGTTGGTGAAACTGATGAGCAAATTCTTGAGGTCATGCGTGATCTTCGAGCGCATAACGTGGATATGTTGACAATCGGGCAATACATGCAGCCTTCACGCAGTCATTTGCCGATTGACCGTTGGGTCAGGCCTGAAACGTTTGACTGGTATGCTGAAAAGGCTTATGAAATGGGCTTCGTACATGTTGCTTCCGGCCCGCTGGTCCGCTCAAGCTACCATGCTGACAAACAGGCACATGGTGATAAAGTCCGCTGATAATGTGGTAGTTCAGTGTAACTTCCAACGGCAAGTGGGTTGTTTATGGATAATGCTATTGTGATTTAACAGCGTGACCTATAAACGCCTACATACATGGGTCTCCTGATTATGTATTGAAGTGTATCTGCTTGATCACCCATAGTTTGAACAAGGAAGTGCCGCTTGTGCCATCGAATGGTGCAGGCGGCTTTTTGATATGGGCTTTTATGAAAACGTGTTTTTTGGATTGAATCACGCGGTCGCTGGTTAATATGGCGAAGCATGAATCTATACCACTGAAAAAGTGTCGTGATCCTATAGAGTAACTATTCGACGGAATCACTCATGGATATGGCCTCTTGCTTGACTACGAGTGGAAAGTGTTCGAAAGAAACCGAATCAAGCCCGTATTCCATCAGTGTTCGGATGTTGGCGTGGTCATTGCCGTGAGGATCGCTTCTAACGTGCCGATAGTGTTCACCAAAGGCCAGCAAGGCTTCTTCATCCGAGAAATCCGCGTATTTGGCTAACGCGATAATTCGACACGATCCCTGATTCTCATCCGCCTGATTCATCAGCATATGGTTGGTAAATGCCGTTGGTGTGAACTCAAAATACGCTTCTATAAAGGCGAGCGTATCCGAGAATCTGGGTTTGGCCTGTAACGTTTGTCTGAAGTGTGCCAAAGCATCTTTCATCACTGCAATCCGTAGTCGTTGGAAGTAGCCTTAAGGTTTATGCATATATAAAGGCTATTCGAGTATTACTGTTATTAGCGAGTTTCGAAGGTATTGGAAAGGTTTAAGCTTGCTGAAAATTCTTGACGTCACGAGAGATAAGTCAAAGTGTTCCATGCGTTGGAGTCATGGGAAGTACCAGCTTGCCCACTACCGTCCCTTTCTCCAGCCGACGATGTGCTTCTTGAACGGATTCTACAGAGAATCGGCCAATAACCTCACTCAAGGTGCTGACCAGATCGCCTGAATCCATCCACTGAGCGACACGTGAAAGTATCGCACCCTGATGTTCAGGGTGTTCATTGTAGATGGCACGGCTGAACATGAACTCCCACGCGAAGCTGGCCGCTTTTTGTTGTAGGTCATTGATATTGACCTCTTTTTCAGTTTCGGCAATGGCAACAATGCTGCCAAAGGGACGGATCAGCTGCACCATGTTTTCCCAATGATCGGCTATATCATGGCAACAGAAAATGTAGTCTACCTCTTTAATACCAGCGGTATTGAGCTCTTCGACCAGATGATAATGGTTCACGACCAGATCGGCGCCCAACTCTTCGCTCCATAAACGTGAAAGTGAGCGAGATGCGGTTGTAATGACCTTCAGCGAAGTCAATTGTTTGGCTAGCTGAGTCACCATGGAGCCCACACCGCCTGCACCATTGATAACCAGCAGTGTTTTTGGCTCATTGTGTATCGAAGGTGTTGAGGTGGCCTTGGACGATGGGTCGTCGTCACTCTCATCCTGATAAATAGAAGACGGTGGGTGTGGTGTGAGGGGCAATCGGTCAAACAATCCTTCCCAGGCCGTTAATGTGGTGAGCGGTAGCGCTGCGATCTCTTCAATTTCAAGGTTAACGGGGGCTTTTGCGACCAGCCGGGCATCTACTCGCTGATATTCGGCATAGCAGCCCGGCCGTTGGATATCCCCTGCATAGTAGACACGGTCCCCCCGGGTAAAGCCGGTGACACCATCACCTGTTGCTTCAACAATGCCTACCGCATCCCAGCCGATAATATCCTGCATACTTCCTGCTTTACGAATCTTGGTATCCACCGGATTGATCGAGATTGCCTCCACCTTGACCAACACATCATGTTCAGTCGGCGTAGGGATATCACGCTCAGCCCACTCGAAGGCATCGTCTATTTCTGGTCGTCCGGTCAGGCGAATCGCTTTCATGAAATTATCCTTGGAAATGCAACAGGCTCATGGATGTTTTGTCTATATGGAGGGAAGGGTACACCTTCACAAAATAGCATTGAAATCACAATGTGCAATGCTTCGATCCATTTAATACTTCTATGAAATTAATGCTTCGATGAAATTTATGCCAGGAGGCCTTCAATCTCTTGACGAATGTCATGTTGTTTTGAACTTTTTAGAGTCGTGTTTACTCTTTTGGAATAGCCTGCCTGGGTGAATTCAAGCCCATCAGGGTTTCCCTCCCGGGAAGATAAACTCTACACTGCGAGTATGATCAATAGGACAGGATAGGTACACATGGCTCAGGATTGGGTAGATTTTGCGCGTCGCTTGCAGGCAATAGCACAAACAGGGCAAACCTATACCGAGAACCACTTTGAGTTGGAGCGTTATGAAACGCTCGAAAAAATGGCTCATGAAATGTTTGCTGCATTGGCTGATACACCCGTTGAACGGGTAGAAAACCTCTTTATTCCCGATAAAGGATATGCCACACCCAAAGTGGATGTACGAGGCGCTGTTTTTCGCGATAACAAAGTGTTATTGGTTAGAGAAAAGCGAGATGGTTGTTGGACGCTTCCGGGCGGCTGGGCAGATGTTGCAGAGGCACCGGGCATTGGCGCTATCCGTGAAATAGAAGAAGAGGCTGGATTCAAAGCGACTGACCCCAAGCTGGCTTTGTTGCGAGACAGAAACCTCCATCCCTACAAGCATCAGTCACCGGCTCATATCTACAAACTGTTTTATCTCTGCGAAGAAGTGCCAGGGCAGGAAGGGTATCCGGCAGATGCTTTCAAAGCCAATAATGAAACTGATGGGGCAGACTTTTTCTCTGTTGACGATCTACCACCCCTTTCAACACCACGCACGCTCGAAAAGGATATTATTCATTTGCTTGCGTTTGCGCGAGGTGAAATCAATCACGTTGAATCCGACTGATATGAAAAGGCCCAAAGGAAGGGGCAGGTGTGTTTGCAACTAAAGAATGCATGGCTTTACGGCAGGATCGGACTACATTTAGATAAAAGAAAGCCATCGTGCGTGCGCGTCGTGTATTTGGCATGTCTCAAGTGCTTGATGAACGACACTCTTGCTGAGATGAAACAGCCTCGGCCGGATTGAAAAATCCTGCTGACTCAGAAAAAGGGCGAGCAGTCCATATAGCGTCAACGCATCAATTTCTGAGTGGGCTCTTGTTTCTTTCTGCAATGAATGGGCTTTCTTGATGTAGACACGTGATCAAATAACAAGGGGCCAGTATGAATAATAAATGGATAGCCATTGCCGCCTGTGGGTTGTTACCGATATTCAGTGGATGTTCGGGCGCACAGGGTCATGGTCAAACAACTGCCAGCACAGATCCTCTTCCCTGTGCCTTGCATGATATAACTGGCAAATTGGCAGGTGAATATACTGCCTCCGGGCACTTGCATAGTAGCTATTCACTGACCAATACCAGCCAGCGGAGCTGCCTGATCGAAAAGCCCGTTGCCTTTCGCAGTGTAGGACAGAACGATGACCAGTCCCCGGAAACAGTGATCTCTTCCTCTGATCAAAAGCCTGATAACCAGGGAAAACCGGGGCTTGCTTATCCGGTCACCCTTGCGCCAGGCGCTTCAGTGTACTTTGAGGTGTATCGGGCCTCTGCGATCAATTCGGACACGCTGGGCCTTAATTGCCATGTCGAGAAACTGACCGGGTTGAATATATATATTAATCACAGTCAGGTGCCTGTGTTTGTGAAGAATACCAATGGGAATGCATGTCTGGATTCAACACATGATATTTTCTCGACAAGTGTCCTGTCACACGCTGATCCGTTGGGACATCGAACATCCTGAGCCTGTGTGAAAGAATCGTTGGGTGAGAGTGGAAGTATAAGCTATTATACCGTTATCACTTTCTGTTGATGCGTTATGATCCCGCTTCCATTCTCATACTATTATCCTTACCAAATGCAATCCATACCTGGTTTCATACTATTTTTTCATATTTGGTTTAATACTTCGCTGCACTGACGTGTTGTCCCAATATGTTAAACCAATATAAAGATGCTATGCATTCTGTTCTTACTGAAGCATTATGATGCCGAAAAAAAAGAGCAGGTCTTTTCAGAGCCTGCTCTTTTGCTATCGCGGTATTTCCATATCCCCACACCCCGATCATATGAATTTTCAGGGTAGGGGATTGAAGATAATCAACGGTAGATTACTTACCCGATATCATCACCGACCTGAACGATTTTCATCGCATTTGTACCACTCTGAGCATCCAGGTGATCACCGCGGGTCAGGATAACGAAGTTGCCATCTGCTGCCAGTGATTTCTCTTTCAACAGTTCTACCACCTTACCGTTCACCTCTGTACTGGGTAGGTCGCTGGCATTGAACTCCAATGGAATAACGCCGCGGAAAAGCGCCATTTTGCGCAGTGTTTCCGGATGGCTCGATAGGCCAATAATGGGCAGCCCTGACCGAATACGCGAAGCAATCAAGGGCGTATGACCGGTTTCTGTCAGGCAGCCAATGGCAGCAACGCCTTCCAGGTGATTTGCTGCATACATGGCTGAAAGCGCTACGGCTTCATCAATCCGATGGAAGGTATCTTTCATGCGATGACCCGATTCCTGTGCCTCGCGTTCACGCTCGGCGCCCAGGCAACAGCGATCCATCGCTTCAATGGTTTCAACGGGATACTTGCCCGCCGCTGTTTCAGCAGAACACATGACCGCATCCGTGCCGTCCAATACAGCGTTAGCGACGTCAAAAACCTCGGCACGCGTGGGCAGCGGGTTGGAAATCATGGATTCCATCATCTGTGTCGCTGTGATGACCAAACGATCCAACGTACGTGCACGTGAAATCATGCGTTTTTGTACACCGATCAGTTGTGCATCACCGATCTCGACGCCAAGGTCGCCACGGGCCACCATGACTGCATCCGAGGCAATGATGATATCATCCAGTGTCTCATCATTGGCTACGGCTTCTGCACGTTCAACTTTGGCTACCAGGCCGATACGTTCCGCGGCATCGCCAAGCAGGTCACGCGCATAGCGCATGTCTTCACCACTGCGGGGGAAGGAGACAGCAAGGTAATCCACTTCCAGCGCGATAGCTGTTTTCATGTCTGCCTTGTCTTTTTCAGTCAAGGCTGAAGCAGACAGTCCGCCACCCTGTTTGTTGATACCTTTATTGTTGGAGAGTTTGCCTCCCACTTTAACCTTGCAATGAATACGCGGAGGCTCAACCTTGGTCACATCGAAGACAACACGACCGTCATCCAGTAGAAGAACATCACCGCTGACAAGGTCATCTGCCAGCTCAGCATAATCGCATCCTACGTGATGTTCGTCGCCGGCATTCTGGTCCAGCGACACGTCAATGACGAAATCGGCACCTTCATTGAGTTCGACAGAACCATTCTGGAAACGGGCTATACGGATCTTTGGACCCTGCAGATCCCCAAGTACCGCCACGGTGCGATTATGTTTTGCCGCGGCAGCACGAACAGCTTCTACTCGATTGCGATGATCATCGGCACTTCCGTGCGAAAAGTTGAGTCTGACGACATCGACACCTGCCTTGACCATGGCATCAATGACGCCCGGTTTATCACTGGAGGGACCCAGTGTGGCAACGATCTTTGTGCGGCGGATCGGAGGGTGCTGGCTGTTTGTCATCAAGGGACTCCTTGGCCATGTAACGTTTTGAAAAAAGATTGGAATAGGTTTTTACCTAACGCCGCCTAATGTAACCGAAAATTTTGCAGGGTGGCTATTGGAATATGCATATGTTTGTAGGGAGCACAAGAATTTTTTTTCGACTATTAGACCTTTGTTGAGACTTCTTTTGATACAAGGCAAAAAATTGATACTCAGGAGGGGGTGTCAAGATTGAACAAAGGTTCTACAGTGAAAAGGTTCTATGGTGATAAGGTACTACGGTAAAAAGGTGCTCTGGTTAAAAAGGTGATCTGGTTAAAAAATACTCTGGTCAAAAAGTACTATAGTGAAAGCTGTTTCATATACTCACTTGGGATGGGATAAGTTGTACTTCCACCAGTCCTTAACCGTCTCCAGCCCTTTACTACTGAGGTTGTAGGTGTAAAAAACGCCATCATTTAGCCGACATAGTGAATGGCGTGAAACCAGCCTTTTATTCGATGTTGCTTGTGCCATGGCTTTGCTTGACGCTTGAATATAGCTGATGCCACTGGAGGTTTTAGTAGGGTCACGCGTGGAGTGTTTTGCTCTGCGCAAAGCGTTTGTCCTTTTGATCTTTCCGATGTGGGGCTTCCCCATGGCGCACAGTGACTCAACTGGTCTTTAATGCATAGAGCCGTGTTGGCATGAACTCGACGCTACCGATTCCTGGACAGACAAAAGCAGATGTATGAAAGCAGGCGTACAAGAATCAGTAGAAGGCTTGTTTTTCTTCTTTTGCTTTTCTTCCTTCAAAAAAGATTATTATATTCTTTTTTAAACAAGCCTCCACGAATGGTATTGCGCTTTAGTGCAGGGTGAAGAACATGGCTCCACTTGATAAAAATGAGCTGCGCCTTTGGGGTGAAGACCATTTTGATGGTTCGATACCATGGCTAAAACTCAAATTTAAGTGTGTTTCAGTAGCGAATATGTTTTCCCTCATGTAGGGTAAGCGCAATTTTGAAAAAATTTTCTTTATTTGTATTCCTTTTGTTCATATTGAGGGACGATCACCTTAACGGTTTCAAATGGGTATCGGACCTCACAGGTCAAATTTCATCCAGGGCAAGGACATAGTCTGCCGCTGAATGCGTCATAACGGAATTGGAGATCCATGGGTAAGTCACTCGTGATTGTGGAGTCGCCTGCCAAGGCAAAGACCATCAACAAGTATCTGGGTAAAGACTTCATCGTAAAATCCAGCGTTGGTCATATTCGTGACCTGCCCACCTCGGGGAGTGCCAAATCAACCAGCACTCCAGCTGAGCGTGCCAAGCAGGCGGCGGCTACACGCAAGATGAGCCCCGAGGAAAAAGCACGCTATAAGCGCAAGAAGGCGCATGATCAATTGATCCGCCGTATGGGTGTCGATCCAGATCATGATTGGAAAGCGCATTATGTGACGCTCCCCGGTAAAGAAAAAGTGGTCGAGGAACTTAAACGTCTGGCAGAGAAAGCCGACACCATTTACCTCGCAACGGATTTGGACCGTGAAGGGGAGGCGATCGCCTGGCACCTTCGCGAGACCATTGGTGGCGATGATTCGCGTTATAAACGCGTGGTCTTTAACGAAATTACCAAAAATGCGATTCAGCAGGCGTTCAAGCACCCGAGCACCCTGCAGATGGACCGCGTTTATGCACAACAGGCTCGACGTTTTCTGGACCGTGTGGTCGGATATATGGTCTCGCCGTTGTTGTGGGCCAAAGTGGCCAGAGGTTTGTCGGCGGGTCGTGTGCAATCTGTTGCGGTGCGTTTGATTGCGGACCGGGAGCGTGAAATCCGTGCCTTCGTGCCTGAAGAATTCTGGGATGTGCATGCGGATCTTGTCACCGAAGAAGGGGAGGTCGTTCGCTTCGAGCTGGCTCGCAAGGATGACAAGGTATTCCGTCCCAATAGCGAAGAAGAGACGCACACGGCCATAGCGCCGTTGAAAACGGCTGAACTGAAATTGTCGGATCGTGAAGACAAACCGACTTCCAGCAAGCCGGGGGCACCCTTTATTACGTCTACGCTTCAGCAGGCCGCCAGCGGTCGCCTGGGCTTTTCCGTGCGCAAGACCATGACGCTTGCTCAACGCCTCTATGAGGCTGGTTACATCACCTACATGCGTACGGATTCGACGAATTTATCAACTGATGCTGTGGAGGCCGCACGTCATTATATTGATGAACATTATGGCAAATCCTATCTGCCGGATGCGCCGGTTCGTTATGCGTCCAAAGAGAATGCTCAGGAAGCCCACGAGGCTATTCGACCCAGTAATGTCAATTTGTCGGCAACGCAGCTAGATGGAATGGAGCGTGATGCCGAACGATTGTATGATCTGATCTGGCGCCAGTTCGTGGCGTGTCAGATGGTGCCTGCGCGTTACCTGTCCACCACACTTACGGTAAAGGCCGCTGGATTCGACATGCGTGCCAAGGGGCGCGTGCTCAAGTTTGATGGTTATACGCGTGTGGCAGCCTCTTCCAGTCGCAATGAAGATCAGGCGGTTCCCGATCTGGCGAAAGGGAGTTCCTTTACGCTGGAAAAACTGGACCCGCAGCAGCACTTCACTAAACCCAGCGCACGCTACACTGAAGCGAGCCTGGTGCGTGAGCTTGAGAAACGTGGTATTGGCCGCCCATCTACCTACGCCTCTATCATTTCCACCATTCAGGAGCGCGGATATGTTGTACTTGATAGTCGTCGTTTCTATGCCAACATTCTGGGTGAGTTGGTCACGGATCGCCTGATTGGGTCATTCAAGGACTTGATGGATTACGGCTTCACTGCCCGTATGGAAGATGAACTTGACCTTATCGCGGCGGGTGATACTCCCTGGCTTGATGTCCTGAATGATTTCTATGCCGGCTTTAGCAAAAACCTGAGCCATGCAGAAGGTGAAGATGGGATGCGGCCCAATACGCCCATTCCCACGGATATCGAGTGTCCGCGCTGTGGTCGACCTATGCAGATTCGCATTGGTTCGACCGGCGTCTTTTTGGGATGTTCGGGCTATAATCTACCGCCGAGTGAGCGCTGCAAGGAAACCATCGACCTGATTCCCGGTGATGAAGTGGTGCCTGCGGACGCCGACGATGACGCTGAAACTGATGCGCTACGCGCCAAGCGTCGTAATCCCAGGACAGGAAACGCCATGGATAGTTTCCTGATTGATGAGCATCGCAAGTTGTACCTCAGCAATGATGATGACGGGTATTACGAAATCGAAAAGGGCCATTTCAAGCTCAAGGGGTATGATGGTCCTACGCTGGAGTGTGACAAATGTGGATCAGAAATGCAGTTGCGCTCGGGCCGTTTCGGCAAGTATTTCGCTTGTACCAATGAGGCTTGTGGTAATACCCGTAAACTGTTGAAGAATGGACAGCCAGCTCCACCCAAGATGGATCCGATCGATATGCCAGAGCTGGCGTGTCAAAAGGTCGAAGATCACTATGTGCTGCGTGATGGCGCCAGTGGCCTGTTCCTTGCTGCCAGTGGATTCCCGAAAAATCGCGAGACACGTGCCCCTCTGGTGAAAGAGCTGATTCCCCACAAGGATCAATTGCCTGAAAAGTATCATTTCCTGCTGGAAGCACCACAGCAGGACCCGGATAAACTGCCCACGCAGATTCGCTTTTCGCGCAAGAACAAGGCGCAATTCATCATGACCGAGCGTGATGGTAAGGCAACCGGCTGGCGTGCAACTTACAGCGAGGGTAAATGGCACGTTGAGGATAAACGTAAGCCAAAGAAATAACGGTCACCCATAGAAATAATCGGAATTGATGATCTTTTTTCTGGGGCCTCCCCATTTGATTGAATAATTCATCATGCGGTAGAGGCTTCTCCTGTAAGTATCATGTCGCAAGTTGATGGTGGGCACATCAATTGCTGCTCGGCGTAAGATCCATGCATCTGAGTGAGCAGTACTTGCCAGTCGCTTCGACGAAGTATCGGGGATTTTCCAATGGAAACCGCGCGTCAAACCAATCGCTGGTTTTACCATGCTGAAAGTTTGCTGAAAGAGGCTGATCAGCAGCGTTCCGGAGCGTCTGTCGGGCCATTGCCTGACGCGTTGGAAGAGGGTGCTGCGGCATTGATTGAACGGGGGATTGCCTCTCTGATTGCTGAATTTATCAAACCCAGCGAACATGTTGGCACTGATTGGCGCCAGTTTCTCTCCCGCTATTATTCGGAAGGGGGGGATCTTCATCGTCTGTACTCTGCATTGCTGACGCCGCAAGGCGAGCTGCATGTATTGGATTCACGCCTTGGGCGGCTGTTGCGCCTCTCCACTGCTCAACCTGTCAACTCAGGCATGATCCAAAGCGATGTCAATGCGGTCCCCCTCCAGGCACTACTGAAGCACTTGAAGGCATTGACCAGTGAACTTCGGCAAGGTGCTGAAGAGTGGTAATGTCATCTGACCTTTGTCGTTTGTCGACGGACAATGTTATTATCAGGTTATCTGGCTTGCCGTTTATCCATTCCTTTTCCTTGTACGCTCTGTGTTTGCCTTCTCGCTGATGATTATCTGTGCGAGTGGATATCAAGTGTCATGAGTACGAAAAGAGAGCATTTTTATAAACGCTGTGAAGTCGAAACTGCACGCGAGTTGAGGTGCCGACGCTTTTTTGTGTCAGAATGGCTCAACTTATCGAAGAGGTGAAAAATGTCTGAAACTGCGATTCTTGAGATCGTTGAACTGCCTGATGGCGAGGTGGTTTTGCGTCCCTCCGAGGGGGAAGGTGAAGCGCTGGTCAGTGTGCGCTTTTCCAAGGATGCACTGGAATTACTACGTGATTCGCGTTTTCAGGTGGCGCGTGAAATGATCGATCATGCCATTACCCGCACAAAACTGTGGGAAGAGGGTGAAGTGGTCGAGGAGTTAAGTGATAACGTCACAGTGCATTGATCATGATTGTTGGCAGTGAATCATCCTGAATGATTCACTGCATATTGGCTTCTCCGTTTCTCCGCTTCTCCGCTTCTACGCTTCTCCGCTTCTCCGCTTCTACGCTTCTACGCTTCTACGCTTCTCCGCTTCTACGCTTCTACGCTTCTACGCTTCTACGCTTCTACGCTTCATTGTTAGCATATTCCGTTAATGTGATGTCAAGTCATTCACGGCTTTCTCAAGAATTTTGCTACACAGGTTAACTCGGCATGATACCGATGAAGGTGATTATTTCATCCGTAATGATTGCTTGATATCTCCCTTTCATGATCACAATGGCTGGTCAATGTATATGTATATATAGCGACCAGCCTACAATGAGTCGCAGAGGTTATGAATAAGGAGTGGTATGAAAAAATATTGGGAAAATTGTCTGCGGGGCCAGTAACGTGAAGCTGTATTCAAGAGAGCTTTAGGGGGGGGCGGTAGAGGGGGAATAGTGGGTAATCATTGAAGCACCCCCAGGCACACGGCCAGGGAGTGTTGGGCCTGCACTTATAGTGAGTGAAACCGGTAACTAGTAGTGAAACCGATAATGCCTCGTTTTAGTGTAAGCCGCTGCCTTGATCTCCTCGAATAACACCTACACCAATGCCTTCTATTTCGAAGCCCTGGCTTGGATCTACCTCAATAGGAGCAAAGTCAGCGTTTTCAGCCAACAGACGTATTTTACTGCCTTTACGCTCAAAGCGTTTGACGGTGACGTCTTCGCCAATACGAGCAACCACAATCTGTCCATTGCGAACATCACTGGTACGATGGACAGCGAGCAAGTCGCCATCCAAAATCCCGATATCCTGCATGGAGAGCCCTTTGACCCGAAGAAGATAGTCTGCCTTCGGTGAGAAAAAGGTCGGCGGAAGTGGGCAATAGCGATCTACATGCTCCTGTGCCAATACCGGGCTACCGGCAGCTACCTGCCCTATGATGGCAAGCCCCTCGGCAGCCGGAGCATCAGATGCATTGGCAGCCTCCTGCTGGGGAGTTACAAATTTTGCGGTGGTATGTTGCGAAGAGGGTGCGCCTTTTTTATCGGTACTTCTTTTATCAGCATTTTTTTCATCCCCGCCTTGCGTTTTTGCAAGATGGGATGATACGACCCTGATACCACGGGAAGCCCCCGGTATCATCTCGATAACACCTTTACGTTTTAGCGCTTTCAAATGTTCTTCTGCAGCATTGGCCGAACGAAAACCGAGAGATCGGGCAATTTCTGCACGAGTGGGGGGATACCCGTGGGTCGCCACCGTTTCGGTGATGAGGTCAAGAACTTCCTGTTGGCGGCGCGTAAGGGGTCGGGTCATTGCCATTAACCTATGCTGTATCAATAATAGCTGTAATTGTATCCAGTATTGCTGACAGTGCAAGTCCAATTGCTGTTATAGAACTTAATCCCCGAATGTTTTGTTGTTTTCCCGGATTGCCTGTAGTCATTTCGAGGTGACACTCCCCAAGCCTATCAGATTTAATTTCTACGTGTACCTTCCTTCATGAAACGCTAGAATAGCGCTCCATTATCTTTTGTGTTTATCGTACGTCTTCCTCGGGCTATGGTGAGTTCAGACATTCTGCGCATACCAATGTGTGCCATGGCATAGTCATAAACAGGGAAAATCGGTACACCTTGACAAGGAGCGTTTCATGCGTGCTGCACCGGGTCCAATCATGATTGATGTCGGTTCTACCTCATTGGATGAGGGGGATCGGCAGATTTTGCGCCATCCTTCTGTCGGTGCAATCATCCTGTTTGCCCGTAACATGACTTCACCCGAGCAAACCAGAGCACTCTGTGATGATATTCGTGCGGTACGCCCTGATATCCTGATTGCGGTAGATCATGAGGGAGGGCGCGTTCAACGGCTGCGTGAAGGGCTTACGCATATACCCCCCATGTGTTCGTTTGAATCACTGTATATAGAGACCCCTGATAAAACGCTGTCTCTTGTCAGGGATACCGGTTGGCTGATGTCTCAGGAACTGGCCGCCTGTGGGTTTGATTTTACGTTCGCTCCGGTGCTGGATGTGGATGACAATCGTAGCAAGGTCATTGGGGAGCGCTCATTCTCATCCAATCCAGAGCATGTTGTTACGTTGGCTGGTGCGTTGATTACCGGCTTGAATGAAGGGGGGATGCCCGGGATTGGCAAGCATTATCCCGGCCATGGAGGCGTGGTGGCTGATTCACATCTGGAGATGCCGGTTGATCCTCGTCCTTTTACAACCCTTGAAAGGCATGATTTGATTCCCTTTGCGCGTTTGGCAACACGTTTGTCAGGTGTCATGCCGGCACATGTACGCTATCCTGACTTCTCTGAGGAACCGGCAGGGTTTTCCAGCAAATGGTTAACGTATTTACGCGAAGCACTGAATTTCGATGGGGCCATCCTTTCGGATGACATGAGTATGCAAGGGGCTCATTTTGCCGGTGGCCCGGTGTCCCGTGCAGAAAAGGCATTGGCAGCAGGGTGTGACATGGTGCTGATGTGCAATGATCGACCTGCAGCAGAGGCCGTACTGGAAGCTACTGCCACGGCGGGTATCCAGCCGCATGGAAGCATGCAACGGTTGAACGCATTGCGATATACCCGGGAGAGACCTGCGCTGTCTGCGCTCGCGAATAATGCGCGCTGGTTGGAGGCGCACCATACATTGAATAAAACAGCCAGTGAATATGGCTATTAGTTTTTCTTATAATCCACGGGGTTGATAAAATCACCTCTTTTTACAGGCTCTACAGGTGTCAGCATCACCCCGTTCGCCTGTATGCCACTTATGCTAAACAAAACACAGTCATTACGTATTATGCCCACATCCGAATCGATTGATACCGCTACAATTTCCACGCAAATGAAGCAGCTGATGGACGAAGCTGATTGTCTGGTGTCCCTGCAACGCATCGAACAGGCACTGGATACCATGGCAGAGAAACTGACTCGCCAATTCCACGATAAATTGCCCATCTTTTATAGCGTCATGAACGGTGGACTGATTACAGCGGGCCACCTGCTGACACGTCTGGAATTTCCCCTTGAGATCGATTACCTGCATGCAACCCGGTATCGTAACGAGCTTCGTGGAGGGCAGTTGTTCTGGCGTGTGTCTCCTGAGAGTCCTGCAGCTGGGCGTCATGTCGTTATTGTGGATGATATCCTTGATGAAGGTGCGACGTTAGCGGCGATTATCGAGCACTTCAAAAAGGCCGGAGCAGCGAGTGTTTCGACGGCCGTCCTGCTGGACAAGGCTCACGATAGAAAAGCGGTAGAAGGTCTCAAGCCAGACTATTGTGAATTGACCGTGGAAGACCGTTACGTGTTTGGTTTTGGCATGGATTACAAAGGGTATTGGCGAAATGCGCCCGGTATCTTTGCGCCCAAAGGGCTCTAAGTATTGACTGCGGCCATGATTTCGTACAGAACGGCTAATGTTTTTATTATTTCTATAGAATACCGGTTTGATTGTCATGTCTGATAGTCCATTCACACGAGTACGCGGCCTTGTTGCGCGTTATCGTCATGCGCTGGGAATAGCGGTGACGCTAGTGGTGTTTGGTCTGGCGGTTACTGTCTGTTGGCGACTGTTGCATGAAGTCAACCCCCATCTTTTAAAGCATGCCTTCTTGAATGTCTCTGTACTGGAAGTGGCTGGGGCCATGGGTGCCGCCATGTTCAGTTATCTTATGCTGGTGGGGTACGAGTGGTCGGCGCTGCGTTATGCCGGGGTTAAAGGGCTTCCCTCGACTGTGATGGTCATGGGCGGGACCTGTGCCTCGGCCATTGGCAATGCCATTGGGTTATCCATGCTTTCCGGTGGTGCCGTACGATGTCGGCTCTACTTTCGACATGGCCTGGCTGGCCCGGATGTGGCGCGTATTTCTGTTTTTGTGAGTCTTGCGCTGGGGTTGACACTGCCAGTGCTTGCGGCCGTAGCGGCCCTTATCGATGTGGAGACTGCGGCTGATGCATTGCGGATACCCACTCCCCTTGTGGTATGGATTGCTTCTTCGGTGCTCGGCATTTATGCCGTGGCGCTGGTCATATTGCTTTTACGTCGTCAGGATGAAAAACCGTCCGAGGATTCTCGCCTTTATGCATTGGGCAACTGGGCGTGGCGATTGCCCAGCCTGCGTATATCCCTATTGCAGCTGCTGATTACCCTCGGCGATGTAGTTGGCTCTGCAACAGTTCTTTATCTCCTCCTTCCGCACCACCCGCCATTCAGCACTTTTCTGCTGATTTATCTGTTGGCACTTGCGGCAGGCGTACTTAGCCATGTGCCCGGTGGTATCGGTGTATTTGAAGCGATCATGCTGTCTTCGTTCTCCCATATTGTGGGGGCGGCACCCTTGACCGCGGCGCTGGTACTGTATCGGGCCATATATATCGTTCTTCCATTGTTGCTGTCCTGCCTGACATTACTGATCAGTGAAGGGCGTCGTATGATTCAGCGACGGCAGGATGTGCAGCTTAATGCCGGATTGGCTCCGGGCGTCCTCTCGCTGATCCTGTTCTTTTGCGGACTCCTCCTCGAACTCTCCAATGTCATGCCGGAATACGGTTTTCGTATGGCCCTGTTGCTACGTTGGGTGCCACCCGCCGTCCTCGAACTCTCGCATTTTTGTGTCGGACTGTTGGGGCTTTTGTGCCTGCTGATGGCGAGAGGATTACGTCGGCGCCTGGCTCGTGCCTGGGGGTGGAGCGTCTGTATTCTGCTACTGGCCTCTATCGGCTCATTACTGAAGGGACTGGATATTCCGCAGGCTATTCTTCTCTTTGTTGCAGCCATTGCATTGATCGTATTCAAGCGGGCTTTTTACCGCACATCATCACTCAAGCATCATCTGCTTTCTGCTTCTGTACTGTGGATGAGTGCGGGGTGTGTTGCGGTTTCATTATGGCTGACGCTCTATATTTATCAGGATGTGCCATATCGCAGCCTGCTCTGGTGGCAGTTCGCCCCCTTTGCGGATATGTCTCGTGCTCTTCGGAGTGTACTGGGTAGTGGTGTTTTACTCTGTATAATCGTGGCGTTGTGGCAAATGCGTTCACACGTGAAGCCCTTGTCACCGGCCAGTGATCGCGTTAGGCAGCATGCCTTCGACATTGCCGAGCATTCAGACCAGCCCGAAAGTATCATGTCCTCGACGCTATCTACGCATTTTCTGTTTAATCAGGATTTTTCAGCATTCATTGGCTATAAAGTGGTGGGTGAGTATCTATTGGCGTTGGGCGGACCTACAGGGTCCATGCAGGATCAGGCGTCTCTGCGCTGGGATTTTCGTGATCTGAGTGATGAACATCATCATATTCCGCTTTTCTATCCTGTATCGGGTGAAGACATGCCCCTTTACCAGGACATTGGGCTCTATCCGGTGCGTGTTGCTGAGGAGGCTCTGATCGAGCTGGCGTATTTTAATGAAGAAGCCTTGCCTCCGGTGGCTTTGGATGTGGCATCACGGCTCTCTTTTGAATTGATTCCGTCCCGCGAGGTGGATATCGATACGCTGCAGGCCCTTTGTCTACAGTGGAGCCAACAACCGCTCAGTCGTGTGGAAGTCAGCACTAGCGAACCCACCTCGGAATTCGTTCATACACATATTGCGATCGTGCGTGAAAAAGGACGTGATGGGGGAGAGATAGTCGCCTTTGTCTGTGTTCTCGAAACACCGCAGGCAGATACCCGTGTTCTGGACACGCTGCATTATATGCCTGATTCTGCCCACAGTGACAGTTATGCGCAATGGTTGATAGCCAGTTTGGCGAAGGAATCGCAACGCGAGAAGCTTGTTCGCCTGAGTCTGGGCAGTATGCCCGTCCTCCCTGTACGGTTGGGGCATCTTGGTGTATTGACGCTGGCATTGAATGCGACGACGTGTCACTTGGGTGGAAAAGGGGAAACACGATTACGTCAGTTTGTTCGTCGCTTTAATCCTGTTTGGAAGCCGCGTTATCTGCTTCTACCTCATGGGGCCGATGCTACACGTGCATTGGCAACACTAAGTGGGCAACGGAAAGCTGCACTGGCACCGGCTGACGGGTAGTGGCATATACGGTGTCAGCCTGAAGCGCAGGATGAATATGAGAAACAAGCTTGAGGATAGGCTTGGTGTACCGCTGGAATGACTTTACAGTCATTGCCAAGGTTCCATGCCATCGACTCAATGAAAAAGAGGGCGCCGCCTGAAGCGGCGCCCTCTTTTTATATAAACAAACCAAAAGGAAGGATGATTGCTGCTGACTCAAACAAGCATGCAGCGTTCACTTATCCATCACGTTCAATCCGGTTTTTATGCAAATGGTCCAGCAATTTTTCAACTGTGGTAAAACGGTCTTCCGGTGCTGACATTTCCCCGTTAAAACGTAGCGTTTGCGCTCCATCCAGGCGGTAATGGGCTGGATCTTTCTGAATCAGTTTGACCAGTGACATGGGATCGATAGCAGGGCGATCACCAAAGATAATACGCCCACGTTCTTCTCCTGCCTCAATTCGTGTAATGCCCAGGCGTTCTGCAATGGGCCGAAGTTTTGCCTGCCGAAACAGGTTTTTGACAGAATCGGGCAGGAGGCCAAATCGATCGATCATTTCAACCTGAAGCTCACGCAACCCGGCATCTGATTTGGCACTGCTAATCCGCTTGTACATCACTAAACGCTGTTGTACGTCCGGCATATAGTCGTCAGGAATCAACGCTGGCAAGCCCAGACCAATTTCAACGCCTTCGCTAATCGGAGCTTCAAGATTGGGTGTTTTACCACTGCGAATAGCCTTCACCGCACGGTCAAGCATCTCCATATAAAGCCCATATCCGATGGACTCGATCTGGCCACTTTGCTCTTCACCCAACAATTCACCCGCACCACGGATTTCAAGATCGTGGCTTGCCAGATTAAAGCCTGCGCCCAGTGTATCGGATTGCGTAAGGGCTTCGAGACGCTTGCGGGCGTCACTGGTGATTTGTTTGGGGGGCGGTGTCAACAGATACGCATAGGCCTGATGGTGCGAACGACCCACGCGCCCACGTAGCTGATGCAACTGTGCCAAACCGAACTTATCGGCGCGTTCAATAATAATCGTGTTGGCACTCGGAACGTCGATACCGGTTTCGATGATGGTCGAACATACCAACAGATTAAAGCGCTTGTGATAGAAATCACTCATGACCCGTTCAAGGGAGCGTTCGGCCAGCTGCCCGTGCGCAACACCCACACGTGCATCGGGAACGAGCTCCTGAATACGCTCTGCCGCCGCCTGAATATTCTTTACTTCATTGTGAAGGTAGTAGACCTGCCCACCACGCAAAATTTCACGCAAAATGGCTTCCTGAAGAATGCCATCGTTGCGCTGCTGAACAAACGTTTTTACCGCTAGACGCTTGGCCGGGGGAGTGGCAATTATAGAGAGATCCCGCATGCCGCTCATCGCCATCGAGAGCGTACGGGGAATGGGAGTCGCCGTCATTGTGAGGATATCCACCTCAGCACGCATGGCCTTCAGGCGCTCTTTCTGATTGACGCCAAAGCGGTGCTCTTCATCAATAATCACAAGACCCAGGTTGCCGAACTCAATTGAGCGGCCCAACAACTTGTGAGTACCAATAACAATATCCGTTTTACCTTCCCGAATACGCTCAATGGCCTGTTCCTGCGATTTACCGGTGTTGAAACGCGAGAGCAGGTCGATATTGATCGCGCTGTCAGCAAAGCGGTCCTTGAAGTTATCGTAATGCTGTTGTGCGAGCAGCGTTGTTGGCACCAGCACAGCCACCTGACGCCCTGAATTGACGGCAAGAAATGCGGCACGCATGGCCACTTCGGTTTTACCAAAGCCGACATCCCCGCACACGACGCGGTCCATTGGGCGAGGCGAAGTCATATCCTCGATCACGGCGGTAATGGCGAGCTGCTGGTCGGGCGTTTCTTCAAACGGGAACGCGGCCGCAAAGCGCTGATAGTGCTCATCCGGGGGCAAACAGGCAAAGCCTTCGCGCGCTTCACGGCGTGCATACACATCCAGCAATTCTGCGGCGGTATCGCGAATTCGCTCGGCGGCCTTCTTGCGCGATTTTTCCCACTGGTCACTGCCGAGTTTGTTTAATGGTGCATGTTCATCCGATGCGCCGTTATAACGTGAAATCTGATCCAGTGAGTCGATGGGGACATAGAGTTTTGCATTATTGGCGTATTCAAGTGCGAGGAACTCGGCCTTCTGGCCACCCGCTTCGATCATTTCAAGCCCGAGATAACGGCCAACACCATGCGCCTGATGAACGACCGGTGCACCCTCCCTTAACTCGGAAAGGTCACGAATCATCATCTCATTATCGTCAGTCGGTTTGGTCTGACGACGGCGTTGACGCACGACATCCCCGAAGAGCTCATTTTCCGTGATGACCATGATGTGGTCATTGGGTAGCTTCATCCCTTCGGCCAAGGGCCCTGCACAAATCATGACGCTCGCATCCGCTTTCAGGAATGCCGCCCAATCCTCCGCCGGTATCAGGGGGACTTGCAGTGGTGTCAGCGTCTCTTCCAGAGACTCGCGCCGGCCACGTGTTTCTGCCATGAATAACAGGCGATAGTCGTGTTGGAGAGTTTCCTCAACTACCTGTCCCAACTGACGCAGTGGCTGATCACTGCGCCCATTGATAATCACTTGCGGCAGTTTGTCAGTTGCAAAGTGGGTTTGATGGCTACGTTCTTCACGATCAATCTGAACCCGGGGGAATTGTTTTACAGCGGCAAAAAGCTCGGCGACAGGAACGAATGCTTTGTGAGGTGGAAGCAAAGGACGGGTTGGATCAACGCCCAGATTCTCATAACGTGATGTAATGGATATCCAATGGCGTTCTGCATTTTCATGGACATCTGCCCCCAATACCACGCGTAATGATGATGAAAAATAGTCGAACAGGGTCGATGTCTCTTCAAAAAAGAGAGGCAGATACTGTTCCAGCCCCGGGGACGGTATCCCCGCCAAAGCATCGATGTAAAGAGGGGAGCGACGTGGGTCAACGTCAAAGGTGGTCTCGAATGACTCCCTGAAGCGTGCGATGGCATCCGGTGTTAGCGGATATTCATGGGCGGGTAACAACTCGATTTCATTCACCTTGTCCTGTGAACGCTGGGTTTCAGGATCGAAGGTACGTAAGGTATCGATTTCGTCGTCAAACAGATCAATGCGTAATGGCTGCGGGCTTCCCATTGGGAACAGATCGATCAGCGCTCCGCGGAACGCATATTCCCCCGGCTCGATGACAGTCTCGACGGCTCGATAGCCGCTGCGCGCGAGCTGTTCACGAAAGCGCTCGCGGTCCAATTGATCTCCCAGTCCCAATCGTAGAGCATGGATAGCCACGTAATCCGGTGGCGGCAAGCGCTGCATCAGGGTATTTACGGGAACCAATACAATGGCGTTTTCCTGCTGCTGCAAGTTGCGCAGGATCCTCAAACGTGTCGAGACAATGTCGCGGTGAGGCGAAAAGCTGTCGTAGGGGAGTGTTTCCCAATCGGGGAAGGCGAAAACCTCTTGCCCCTCATGCGCAAAAACCTTGAGTTCGGCTTCGAGTCGCTGGGCTGTGGAGGAGTCCGGCGTGATTACTAGAAGGCTGCTTTTCTGATAGGCAGCCAGATTGACCAGTGCGAGGGCCTCACTACTGCCGATGGGCTGTTGCCAGTAACACACCTGATCCGCATTGGATGCAGCCGTGGGGGTAAACGGGGATGTCCTGTTGGATCTGGTCTCTGACATGGGGCTCATGATTACAATTGAATTCTGTGAAACTCAGGCCACAAAGTTGAAAAGAGATGTTCCTTGTAATGCCTGAGGGTGACGAAACCTTACGAGATTGAGTACCATTTTATTAAGAGAAGCATGGGGTGCATACTTTTATTTGCGTGTTGCGTTGCAGCAAGTACGTCCGCTATTGCCATGCGGCTTGTGGTTGACACGCTACCGGGCTGGGGGTGATGCGTCAGGGGCGTGTGCAGAAATATATCAATGACATCTGTGGTTTCAGTGCTTGAGTTCTAATGGGGCCGAGTGCGCCGGGTTTCAAGTCATTGCTCAGGACCGCATAAGCAAGCACCATAGCCGTGATCAACTGATAGCGTATCGTGCTGCAGTATTGCGTCGTTTGGTTGAACACGGTCACCGTTACCGTATTGCCACATTTACCGTATTGCTACATTGCCGGAGCGAATAGCAGGGTACTGACGGAAATAGTGTACCTTGTCTTTCAGTCTCATGCCCGGATAGAAGCGTATCGGGCCCTGATCACTCTCTGATAATGTCACGGCAGCCTGTTATTTCAATGTTCATGGCTACCCCTGATTCCCTGAACAAATGTGTGGGATACAGGTTTACGGATAGGTAATGAGTGGTCTGCTGGATGCTATTGACTGAAATTAAACTTAAGGGTTCTGTAATTATTTGTGACGATGAAGAATAATAGCGGTGGCGATCGTGCCTGAATCGGTACGATATCCTGCGGGTCTGTATCATAAGGATAATCAAATGCGTAGGTACTCGATGTTGTTCTTTTTTCGAACAAGCGCTCAATACACCTGATAGAAGGGCATGAACAAATGGTCAGGCAGCTTATAAGGGCATCGTTGTGGCAGTAGCACCCGCAGGTAAAACATTCGTTGGTCTGTGTCTCTCCAACCTTGTGGTTGGATGTGCGCTGCTGGCAGGCGTGCAATGGTCCTCACCGGGCTCTGTTGATCACTACCTGGCTGGCGTGACGGACGATACTGGTTATCATGTATCATTGGGAAAGTCCCATGCCTCTTCCCGGCTGGATGCGCTCGGCAAAATGATCAGCGAACGCCTTGATTCGCTGGATCAACAGCTCTCACCCTTGCGGCCTGACAGTGACGTCAGTCGGCTGTCGCATGCGCCCTTGTTGTCATCTGTTGCTATTCCATCTGCACTTTCACACGTGTTGTGTCAATTGATGAAAGCACAACGTCTTTCACAAGGCGCATTTACGCCCTATTTGCGACCGGAAACGGCACCCTTATTGCCCTCGTGGACCCTGCAAACTTCTGGTAGCGCCAAGATGGTACTCTCTTCACAGGCTGTCCCCACAAATGTTGATCTCCATCGCCAATCAGTACGTCACATGTCTGCGCTTCCGCCTGCGCATGCCTTGCTCTATCTGGGAAATCACGCCATTCCCCTTGCGCCATTTCGTTTGAATCTGGTTGCTGCTGTTAATGGATTGCGAGCTGATACACTGGTTCATCTGCTGGAGTCTCAAGGCATATCGCACTTTTGGCTGGAAATTGGCGGAATCATTATGGTGGGGAATCAATCGCGGACGTTCACTCTCGGAAATGGTGATAGGCTGACATTGCAGAATCAGGCGCTTCTTCATGGTGAAAACGTGAGTGGTGACCATTTCTGGATAGTCAGTATGTCGGGCGAAGCGGGTGCGTTGCAGCAAGAAGTTCTTTCCCGGCTTGCTACTTCAGCAGGGCGCAAGCTCGCCCTTGCGCGTGGATGGCAGGTCCGCTGGGCAAACGGTTCTCAGTAAGTTTCTTCATGCGTCTGCGCACGTTGCCAATACCCTTTCTGACGTTTGCGCCTCTCAAGTCATGGTCTTCAATTGTTGAGAGCTAAGATTTTGCGGTTCCAGCAAAGCATTTTATGTGCTTTTCATGAGTTTTTCATGCATTACCCTTTCATTCGCAAAACCTTTCCATTCGCAAAACCTTTCCAGAGTCACCTATAAGTACAGGACATGGCTTGATGTTTAATTTTCAGAGGGGAGCCGACGGTAACGATGTATACGCAGGCTTGGGATGATGGGATCATCCTCGATTTGTGCATCGCTGCGCTGAGCACGTGTCCGCTTTGGTTTGGGTGCTGTTGGGGGGAGGTTGCATTGGGGCAATACTATTCCTTTGGAAGAGTGACGTGCCGGTACAAACAGCGGTAACGATACATTCATAGCCTGCCGGGTTCGTCCATCCTCAAGGGGGTCTGTATAAAACAGGTTGGCGCGCATGAGCGGTGCCTGTGCCTGAATTTGTGCCAGGGGTTCATCGGTGGGTAAAGAGGCGAGCGTTTGGCGTTGTATTCGAATATGTGAAGCATCTGCATCGAAAGCGGACAGCATTTCATCTACCTCTGCCACGTTGAGTTTTTTGATTGAACGACCACTGGTGTACCAGGCGAAGCGAACTCGATCCACCGGTGCGGGCGCGACAGGGATATGGCGCCAACACTGTTTCAAATGCAAACGGGCAAGTCCGGCGCCCATCATATGATCATGTAGTAATGGATGCCTGAAAGGGAGCGTCGCCTTTATTTCACTCATTCTCGAAGGATGGTGTTCGCGTATTTGACTAATCACGGAAGATAGCGCCTTTTTATGTTGGTTGACCTCCCTTACGCGTGCCATGAGTGTTTCATCTCCCGCGATCAATCCGATGTAAGGGCGAGTGGTACGGCCATCCTGTCCGTCCTGATACCAATAGTCCGTCAGTGCCTGCATTAACCATTCTTTGGCCATTGCGGGGTCTATCATGCCCTGATCACGTAACGTCCATAAAGGGAAGCGCGTTGGATCGTACGCGTCAACCAGCGCAAGACTGGCTTCAACGACATGGTCAAATGCATGTTCCATGGCGGCGAGCAGCTGATATTCAGACATGGTGGCTTCCTGCGAGAAAAGTGATGATATGTATGTACTGATTTAATATACAGTACCTTATGTATTAAAGTATACCGTTATCGTGTTAAAGCTGCCATTGGCTCTATCCCCCTGTTATTCAATTTCCCACCACAGTCTCAGCAGTAGCTATCCAAGGATCCGACGCGTTTTTAGCACTTCACACCATGATCATGCGCTCCATGCATTTGCATGAGTTAAATTCATTTTCAAATCAATAAAAATGAGTTTTACACATATTTTGTATGCCCTGATAATCATTTGATACCTGAGCGTCTCCCAATTCTCTGGAAAAGACATTATTAAAGTTCTGCCAGCCAATTGATCGTCATGATCACGCCGGGATCTATTACCAAAACCACTCATCGTGGTTGGTACTGACGGGTATTACTGCGCGCGGCCATTCATACGACCCTATATGGATGCGATCGATATTTGGAGATTTATTCAGTGATGGAAGGGGGCGCTTCAATCAATATCACTGGTCTCAGCCCTCAATTCAACTTTCTGTCAGGAGGGTATACACCCATGAATGATGAGTTTTCCTTTTCGATAAAACGTATTCGTTTCGATGAGCATTATCAGCCTTCTGCAAGTACACGGCTCACTACCAACTTCGCGAATCTGGCGAGGGGAGATCAGCGTCAGGAGAACCTGCGAAACACATTGCAGATGATCAATCGCCGGTTTAATGCGCTGGCCCATTGGGATAACCCGCTGGGAACACGCTATTCAGTTGAGCTGGACATTATTTCGGCTGAACTGAAACTGGGCGACAAACACAATGATGTGCCGATTCCTTTGATTGAAATCCTGAATACCACCATTGTTGACTATGAAAAAGGTCGGCACATTGAAGGTGTAACAGGGAACAGTTTTTCTTCCTATGTACGCGATTACGATTTCAGTATTCGATTGCATGAGCATCATCTTGGTGACGCGGGGAGCACAGTGCCTGAGGGTTTTGGTGACCTTCACGGGAAGCTTTTTCAACATTTCATTCATTCGCCCGCTTACACCTCCAATTTCAGCAAACCGCCCATTATTTGCATTAGTGTTTCGAGCAATAAAACATATCGTGGGACGAATACGTATCATCCCGTATTGGGTACTGAGTATATTCAGGATGACTATTCACTGACGGATGAATATTTCCACAGGATGGGATTATCCGTACGTTATTTCATGCCGCCGGAGAGTAGGGCCCCGCTTGCCTTTTATCATGAGGGTGATCTACTGAATGATTACTCCCTATTGGAGCTGATCAGCACCATTAGCACCATGGATACTTTCCAGAAAATTTATCGTCCTGAAATCTACAATGCCAATTCCAGCGCTCCCAGGATATTCAAGCCGAGATTGAATCTGACCGATTACTCACTGACCCGCATTATTTATGATCGGGAAGAACGGGATCGATTGGGCGTCGAACAAGGAAGGTTTGTCGATGAGCACTTTATTACGCCTTACAGGCATGTTCTTGATGAATGGATGTCCAGGTAACGGCCAATGGCTATGAGTAGTAACCCACAAGCCATGGTTATTTATTCATGCTGATCAAATAAACCAATAGGGGATGTCATGGAACACACATTATTACCTACCTCTACCGCGGGTAGTCTGCCAAAGCCATCGTGGCTGGCTGAACCTGAGCAGCTATGGTCGCCATGGAAACTGAAGGGTGATTCCCTTGTAGAGGGCGTTCATGATGCATTGCGGTTGTCACTACATGAACAGCAATGGGCCGGTTTGGATATTGTGAGTGACGGTGAGCAATCAAGACAGCATTTCGTGACCACCTTCATCGAACATCTCGAAGGTGTTGATTTCGAGAAACGCGAAACAGTCAAAATCCGTAATCGTTATGACGCCAGTGTGCCTTCTGTCCTGGGCGAAGTGCGTCGCCAGCATCCTGTTTTTGTAGATGACGCGCGCTTCTTGCGCCAACAAACACGACAACCCATTAAATGGGCACTCCCCGGGCCGATGACGATGGTTGATACCTTGTATGATGGCTATTATAAAAGTCGTGAAAAGCTGGCCTGGGAGTTCGCCCGTATCCTTAATGAAGAAGCCCGCGAATTGGAAGCGGCAGGCGTTGATATCATCCAATTTGATGAACCGGCCTATAACGTGTTTTTCGATGAGGTCAATGATTGGGGAATCGCCACACTGGAGAGAGCCATCGAAGGGCTTCGTTGTGAAACCGCTATTCATATCTGTTATGGCTACGGAATCAAAGCCAATACGGATTGGAAAAAAACATTGGGTGGGGAGTGGCGTCAGTATGAATCGGTATTTCCCAAATTGAGGGAATCCAACATCGGTATTGTGTCACTCGAGTGTCAAAACTCGCATGTGCCCATGGAGTTGATCGAACTCATTCGTGGTAAAAAAGTTATGGTGGGCGCTATTGATGTTGCCACGCACGAAATAGAGCAACCTGAAGAAGTGGCTGAGACGCTGCGTAAAGCGCTTGAATTTGTAGATGCCGACAAGCTCTATCCCTCTACCAATTGTGGCATGGCTCCCTTGCCACGCAATGTGGCTCGTCGAAAACTGGAAGCGCTCTGTGAAGGCGCAGCTATTATTCGGGATGAACTCGTGTCCAATGCCTAACGGCGAAGCTTGCCGGGCTGTAATTTTCCGCTCTTTTCCCTTATGAATAGCTGAAAATTACTATGTTTGGGTATTTAAGGCTGCAGGGAAGCATAAAAATACGTACCATGTGGAGGGTCTTTACGGCGCCCCCATCCTGATGCGCGGTCTTCATGATGGCACTTGAGGTGGCGGTATGGTTGCGTGATGCATCATCACAGCGGAACCGACGCCTCTTGAGGGTGTCTTTAAGAGTGTCACTGAATCAGTTGATGATATCCGTTTGACCCATTCACGAGCCTTCGGTAGTCGGCTTGAAATATCCCTTGCAGGAAAAGACACGCATGCTGGATCGCATTCCGTTTTTGATAGGGCTTCGCTACACAAGGGCGAAGCGGCGAAATCACTTCATTTCATTCATCTCCATGACATCCATGCTCGGGTTGACACTCGGGGTTGCCGTTCTGATTCTTGTGCTTTCAGTCATGAATGGTTTTGATCACGAGCTGCAGCACCGTATCCTCGGGATGGTGCCCCATGCGCAAATCCAGCAGGAAGATGGTGATGGTATTGCTGATTGGCAGCATTTCTCCAGTGAACTTGAAAAGTATCCCCATGTTGTTGCCACCGCGCCTTATGTGCAACAACAGGGCATGTTGGCGGCGTCCGGTTCCAGCGCAGGGGTACAGGTAACCGGTATTGACCCTTCTCTTGAAGATAAGGTGTCGATTATTGGTCAACACATGGTAGCCGGTTCGCTCAAGGATCTGACTCCCCATAGTTGGAATATTGTATTGGGTGGAGAGTTGGCCCGTAATCTCAATGTGGGCATCGGCTCGAAGGTAACGTTGCTGGTGCCGCAGGCGTCCGTTACACCGGGTGGGGTATTCCCACGGATGCGCACCTTCACGGTATCAGGCATCTTCAGTGTAGGGGCTCAGCTGGATGGTTCACTGGCCTACGGTAACCTGAAGGACATGGAAGCCATGGCGCAGCTCCACCATCCGCAGGGCATTCGCCTGAAACTGGACAATCTGTTTCTTGCCCATCAGGTCATGGCCAATATCATTAACCATCTGCCTGATAACTATTACGGTACGGATTGGACGTATACCCAGGGCAATCTCTTTCAGGCGATCCAGATGGAAAAAAACATGATGGGCCTGTTGCTGACGGTGATTGTGGCCGTGGCAGCATTCAACATCGTGTCTACACTGGTCATGGTGGTAACAGACAAGCGTGCTGATATTGCAATCCTGCGCACGTTGGGTGCGACGCCCCGAACGATCATGGGCATCTTCATGGTGCAGGGGATTGCCATAGGGCTGATCGGTATCCTGTTGGGTGTCATTATCGGTGTCATCCTGGCCCTGTCGATCTCTGATATCATCAACTGGATTCAGGCGGTATTTGGCATCCAGTTCCTCAACCCCAATGTTTACTTCATTGATTATCTACCCTCGCGTCTGGAAGGTTCGGATTTGATCACCATTATTGCAACGGCCTTTGTGCTGAGTTTCCTCTCCACCCTCTATCCGGCATGGCGCGCTTCGCGTGTACGTCCGGCGGAGGTGCTGCGTTATGAGTGATATCATGCTGGAGTGCCGCGGTATCTCGCGGGTATACAAGGAAGGCCCGGTTAACCTGACGGTACTGGATGATCTCGAACTCCGCGTATGTGCGGGAGAACGTGTTGCCATCATCGGCAGCTCGGGTTCGGGTAAAACCACCTTGTTGAACTTGCTGGGTGGGCTGGATGCGCCGACATCCGGTGAGGTCATTGTTGCCAACACCACGCTGGCGAAGCTGAATGAGGCCAAACTTGGCCGTTTTCGCAACGAACATATTGGTTTTGTTTACCAGTTTCACCACCTGCTGGCCGAATTCACTGCGCAGGAGAATGTGGCCATGCCTCTGATTATTCGAGGGCAGACACGGCAGGAAGCCGGGAAGAAAGCCGCAAGATTGCTCGAACAGGTCGGTATGGCAGAGCGAGGTGCGCATAAGCCAGGTGAACTCTCAGGGGGCGAGCGTCAGCGTGTGGCTATTGCCCGTGCGTTGGTCACCGAGCCTAGCCTCGTACTTATGGATGAGCCTACAGGTAATCTGGATCAGACTACCGCTGCGCGCATCCTTGATATGCTGGATGATATTTCCGAAAAAAGTCGGTGTGCGTTTGTCATTGTCACGCATGATCCTCGAATTGCTTCACATCAGGATCGTACGCTCAAGTTGACAGAAGGGAAGTTGCATCCTGCATGATGTATGAAGTTCCTGTCTGATACACTCGAATTAATCCAGCTGTTGATGCCACGGGGCTGCTTCACTTCAGTGTATTGTATTTAAGTGTATTGTATTTAAGTGTATTGTTTGTCTCGGGCTATTAGAGTGCTGGATTCAACAAATGGCACGGAAAGCAAGGCTGACCTTAGGGTTGGCCTTTTTCATTTTTCGGATTGCCCAGGTTTCGCATTTTTCAGGGAGGGTGACCAGTCTTTTGAGGACCTTTCTCAAGTATATTCCTCACGCATATTTCAGTGGTTTCCCTCCTAAATGGTTTTTATGCAGCCTTGCCATCGGTATGGTCTGTGCAGCCTGCCTTGTTTTACGTATTGAACTTCTATTCCTATCGTTTTATTGATTCAAAGCCTGAATTGCAGCTGAATTGATAGGGGGAACACACTGATTTCCCTCAAGAAATATATCGTGATGCCGAAATTATAGTGGCGTGTATTTTCTGGAAGACCACTATGATGTTGCCCTTCATAATGTGTTTAGGTGTGAAGCTCTCCCGTTATTTCCAACACGATGGGGTTAACGCTGTTCGCGCGCCTTTTCTTTTAAAGGGAAAGAACACAGAAATTCACCCACCACTGCTGAAAGCCGTCTCTTTTGGGCCGGTGTTTTTTTGCATGGCTGTTTTTACCGGTACCCTGACAGCGTGTCTTCCTCTCACACACAATGGGGTGGCGTTGATGAGTGCGCTGGCGGGTGGTGCTACGTTGGGCGCTTTCGTTTTGTTGGGCTGGAAAGGGGGCGTATTGGCTATTATTGCGCTCGCATCGTGGTGCAGCATGACGCATGCGTTGAATTATCAACTTCCTTTCGGATTGAATCGGCAAGACGTCATGATGACGGGGCGGATTGAAAGGATCAGTTTGAAAGATCGCTTCGCTTCAATCCTTTTCCGTGTTGAGCAATGCCGCCCAGTCGAGCAAACACTTCCCGACTGTGATCACTTGGTACGTGTCAAAGTGGGCTGGGCAAACCCGCCTGATCTTCACGAGGGGGAGGTGTGGGCTTTTCAGGCCCGAATACAGGCACCCCACAGCCGGCGTAATCCTTCACCTTTTCCCGCTACCGATATTTTTTTACCTAATGCTATCGGTGCTGTTGGCAAGGTGCGTTTAGCGCCCACACCTGTATTGCAGAGTAGCCCGCGTTTTACATTACATCGTTGGGTGGGTGAGCGTTTATCCGCGCGTTTGGCACCTGCGAGTGCGGAGCGTTGGGTGCGGGGATTGGTACTGGGTGAAACGACAGTGTTTACCCCGGAAGATTGGCGCATGCTGAATGATAGTGGCACAGTGCATTTGGTCGTTGTATCAGGAATGCATATCGGTTTTTTGGTGCTGGGCTGTGTTCGATTGATCTCTTTATGCTGGAGAATGGTCAGACCTTATCGTTGGCGATTGGCATGTTGGCCCTGGTGGCCTGCTTTGGGCATCGGGGCAGGGTATGTCACCCTGTCCGGCAGTGGCCCGGCTGCTGAGCGCGCGTGGATCATGATGTTGGCAGTGGGGTGGGCTTACACGCATCATTATCCCATGGGGGTTTATGCCGCTTTATGGATAGCATTGGGTACTATTGTGATGGTGGACCCTCTAACCCTTTTTCGTCCCGGATTATGGCTTTCATTTATTGCAGTCCTGACGCTGTTGGTCGGCTGGCGTTGGCGCAAAAAACGCAGTGGCCCATGGGCGCTCATCCAGACCCAACTCACACTTGGGTTGATTATGGATGGCGTTGTTTTGCTTTTCTTTGGACAGTGGATGCCGGCATCGTTGATCGCCAATTTACTGGCGATTCCCTGGGTAACGATGGTGATGCTCCCGTTGGCATTGGTGGGCACGCTATTGGAATTTATTTTTCATGGGGTTGGCTCATGGCCCATCTGGTGGGGCTTCAAGTGTGCGGTTGCCTTGTTCGAGTATTGGTTAACGCTCACCGTGTCGTGGCTTCCTGCCATACCTATCCCCGATGAACGGCGTATTGCTTTGGCGGTGGGACTGATCTTATTGGGCAGTATCTGGCTTGTTCCCGGTTTCAGACTACGTTATCGCGCAGTATTAGGCATAGCCTTGCTGCCCATGATGGCCTTTGGTGTTAAACGGGAATCGCTGTCAGACGGGGAGCTTATTCTTCGTGTTCATGATGTCGGCCAGGGTCAACTGGTTGATATCCGCACGGCAACACATCGTTTGCTCTACGATACAGGCCCACGTTTTTACTCTGGTGATACACCCATCAGTCGACTATGGCGGGCTTCGCAAACATTCGACAAGGTCATCGTTAGTCATGCTGATTTGGACCACTCGGGGGGTGTTCCCATTTTGATGGAAAGGCATCAGATCATGGAATGGATGGCTCCTTCAATTCAGAGTTTTACGCGACCATCTGCCTCTGGCAATTATCATTCGATACGTAAAAACCAGGATGCTTTCAGGAGCAGTGAATTTATGCCCACCGTTAGTATGCCAAATCTGGCCTCTTTGCCACTACCTGAACAGTGGAAAACCTGTCGAGCGGGCCAACAGTGGACATGGGATAATATTGAGTTCAGGCTACTGTGGCCGAGTACGTTTATAATGAAGAATGTCAGTGAAAATCAGCGTTCCTGTATTTTGCTGATAAGCGCTGGTCAACATCGGATTTTGATCCCCGGTGATGCTGATGCATGGGTAGAAAAGCAATTACTGCGCTTTTTCGATGAGATGCCGTCCTCTTTGTTGTTGCTGGTGAGTGGACATCATGGGAGCCGCACCTCATCTACCCACTCTTTTCTAACGCGGATACAGCCTCATCATGTGGTGCATAGTGCCGGTTTTCTTAATCAGTACGGGCACCCTGCACAATCGGTTGTTCGGCGAATAAATGATTTTACCGAGTGTCAATGGAGTACTGCGTTGGATGGTGCCATTACGCTGAAGATCAAGGGGCAGCAGGCCTTAATCTCGCCTGAACATGTTTCTGCCGGTATCAGGCAGGCATGTCTTAAGGTATCATCCAGCGGTTAACATCATGATTGATCACGTTTTTCGACGATTTTTCGACCCCGGGAGACACTGTGAAAGAAACGTCTAGTAGGGCCCTTTATCGCCGCTTGCTTACGTACGTACGACCTTATTGGAAGCCATTTATGCTGTCCTTGCTAGGCTATGTGTTGTATGCCACGGCCAGTGCATGGATTGCGCAGGCGCTCCATGAAATGATTGATGGCATTGCTCATCCGACTGTGCAATTCCGTAATATGATGCCGCTTATCTTTATCGTTATTTTCATCATTCGCGGCATTGGTACTTTTCTGGGTACCTACTTCATGGATTACGTTGGCGGCAAGGTTGTTTACCGGTTGAGAATGGATGTTTTCAGCAATTTGCTGAAAATGCCAAATACCTTTTTTGATCACAATTCTTCAGGTCACTTGATTTCACGGGTCACCTATCAGGTGGAACAGGTCACCAATGCGGTCACCAATTCATTGACGACCATTCTTCGTGAGGGCCTAACGGTCATTGGGCTTTCCATCTATTTATTCTGGACCAATTGGCGGCTGTCGCTGATCTTTATCTGTATTACCCCTTTCATAGGTATTATTGTGACCTTTGCCGGGCGGCGCCTGCGCCATTTATCCCGCAGGATCCAGCGGGCCGTCGGGGATGTCACACATGTCGCATCCGAGGTGTTGGGGGCCTCCCGTGTGGTTCGCATTCACGGTGCTGAAGCATATGAAATCAAGCGCTTCAGCAAAGTCAGTGAGAATACGCGTCGGCAAAACCTGAAACAGACAACGACGAGTGCCATTTCCAGTCCGTTGATTCAGACACTGGTCGCTATTGCCATGGCCTTTATGGTCTGGCTCGCGTTGATCCCCGGCGTGGTAGGTAATATCTCCCCCGGGGAATTCACCGGTTTCCTGTTTGCGGCTTCCATGCTGATCAAACCTGTAAAATCACTGACCGAGATCAATGGTCAGATTCAGAAAGGGCTGGCCGCCTCAGAATCGATTTTTGATATTCTCGATGCGCCTAAAGAGCTGGATTCCGGGAGCTATTCGCCTGCACGAATCAAGGGTGAAGTCTCCTATGATCATGTCAGTTTTCGCTACAATGAAGACAGCAGGCAGGATGTGCTTGATGATGTCAATCTAAGTGTCAAACCCGGTGAGATGGTGGCATTGGTAGGCCGTTCCGGCAGTGGCAAGACCACATTGGTCAGCCTGCTGCCGCGATTTTATAATGTGACGGAAGGTGCCGTTAAAATTGATGGTGTCAATGTGAACGATTACACGTTGGAGTCCCTACGCCATCAGATATCATTGGTAAGTCAACAGGTCGTGTTATTCAATGCATCCATTTTGAACAACATTGCCTATGGTGAGGAACACCCTTCACGCGAGCGGGTAATCGCTGCCGCCAAGGCCGCCTACGCGGATGAATTCATTCGTGAATTGCCTCATGGGTATGACTCTCTGGTGGGTGACAATGGTGTCATGTTGTCTGGGGGGCAGCGTCAGCGACTGGCCATTGCTCGAGCCATCTACCGAGATGCCCAGATATTGATTCTGGACGAAGCTACTTCGGCACTGGATACGGAATCCGAGCGTTACATTCAAAGCGCATTGGAAGAAGTACGCAAAAATCGAACTACGCTGGTGATAGCACACCGCTTATCAACGATTGAGAATGCCGATCGCATCGCTGTTTTTGATCATGGACGTTTGGTCGAAATGGGAACACACACCGAATTGCTGGCTAAAGAGGGGGCATACGCAGCGTTGTATCGCATCCAGTTCAGTGACGACAAGATCGAGTCATGAGCCTCGGGGACTATATTCAGCAGGCCTGGTATACCAAGGCACGCTGGTTGGTTGTCTTGAGGCCGTTGGAGAGCCTCTACCGGGCTGTGGTCAACCGTCGGCGAACTGCGTATGAAACGCGCACCGATTCTCAGCGTTCGACCGGCGTACCAGTGATTGTGGTCGGTAATATCACCGTAGGGGGAACAGGAAAGTCTCCCCTGGCTGCCTGGTTGGTTAATCATCTTAGTGAAAAAGGCTGGAAGCCGGGTATTGTATCCCGCGGTTATGGTGGAACATCCAAACACTATCCGTTAAGCGTCACCTCATCGACTCCGCCATCTGAAGCAGGTGATGAACCGGTCATGTTGGCTGCGCAAACAGGGGTACCTGTCGCAGTGGATCCTCACCGCCCGCGTGCTGTTGCGTTATTGGCCGATCAAGGTTGTGATATCGTCGTAAGTGATGATGGTCTGCAACATTATGCCATGGAGAGAGCACTTGAATTGGTGGTGATTGACGGCGCACGAGGATTGGGAAACCAGCGATGCCTACCGGAGGGCCCGTTGCGAGAACCTGTGAGTCGCCTTCAGTCCGTCGACGCAGTGATCGTGAATGGCCCAACACAGCCGCCGGTATTTACTCATCCCAACCTTTTTCATGCAGCGATTACGCCCGTACATTTCAGGTCTTTGATGAGCGATAACACATTCCCTCTGAGTCCGATCCCACTCAAGCCACCCACGCATGCGGTAGCCGGGATCGGTCATCCTCAACGTTTTTTTCAGACACTGAGTGAGCTGGGCGTTGAATTTATGCCAAAAACCTTTCCTGATCATCATGATTTCAGTGAAAGTGATCTTCACTTTGACGATAATGGCGATATTGTCATGACGGCCAAGGATGCCATTAAATGTGTCAGAATGAGTGATCCCTGCTTGTGGGCGTTGGATGTTCGTCTGCAACCGGATGCGCTCTTCATTGACTGGCTGGATGACAGGCTTGATGCAATAAAAACGCATGGGGCATTACCATTTTCCGAATCTCCCTAATCATTCGGAATGGAGGCCCCAGATATATTCATCGCGTCAGTAATCCGCGATAATGCCACAGACCTAATAACAGTGTTGGAAAAGGAGTTTCTCATGGACAAAGAATTATTGGCCATGCTGGTATGCCCACAGAGTCAGGGGCCACTTGAATATGATCGTGAACATGAAGAGCTCGTGTGCCGTTTAAGCGGCCTTGCCTATCCTGTCCGTGACGGGATTCCTGTCATGCTGGTTGAAGAAGCCCGCCAGCTGAGTGCCGATGAAAAGCTCGGTAAATCCGTACCGGCTCATGAGTCCCTTAATGGCTAATCGGGCAGGATATTCGGCAGATGGGGCCAATGAGTCTATGGATGATGACGGCTTTTGGGTCATCATCCCGACACGTTACGACTCATCACGATTACCCGGTAAACCGCTTGCCCAAATTGCCGGGAAGCCCATGGTTCAGCATGTTTGGGAACAAGCGTGTGAATCCGGTGCCCAGCGTGTCGTGGTAGCGACCGAGAGTAACACTATTGCAGATGCATGCCATGACTTTGGGGCCGAGGTGGTAATGACGGCAAGTCATCACGCCAATGGAACGTCCCGATTGGCGGAAGCAGTCAGGATACTGGATGCGCCTTCAACCAAACGTATTGTCAATGTGCAAGGCGATGAGCCATTACTTCCACCTGAACTGATTGATTTGGTCGCTGACAGCCTTGCTGCCAACCCGCGGGCTTCCATTTCTACTCTGGCGGAACCCATTACATCGACTACTGAGTTAATGCGGCCAAGCGTTGTGAAATTGGTCGTCAATCATGCCAATGAAGCGCTCTATTTTTCCCGTGCGCCGATACCCTGGCAGCGTGATGAGTGGGGCGAAACGGGGCCGCAAAAGGGGCAGTCACTGGTGGCGGGTGAGAGCAGCTCAGGGCGAATTGGAGCGCTAAGACACGTTGGTTTATATGCCTATCGTGCTTCTTTTTTGTCAGAGTACGCTAACTGGCCTGCGGTGAGTATCGAGCAGCAGGAGCAACTCGAACAACTGCGTGCCCTGTATTTTGGTCACCGTATTCAGGTCGCTATTTCCCCTCGAGAGTATCCGGCAGGAGTTGATACGCCGGAGGATCTTGAGCGCGTACGTCGAATTTTTGTATCGGGCTAGGGCTGTATATCTCGGGTTCGTATTCTTTCACACCTATGGCATTGGGTTTCCGTACCAGGCCGTGGGTGGTCGATGTGTTTGTCGGGGGTAACTTATCCCGAGTCTTACAACGGGTTGTAATCAAAGAGGTTTGAATGTCTTCTTCCCATACGATTGGTGTGCTGTTCGTTTGCATGGGCAATATTTGCCGTTCGCCCACTGCTGAAGGAGTGTTTCGCCATTTGGTCGAGCGTAAAGGGCTGGAGAATCTTTTTCATATTGATTCCAGTGGTACCATCGGCTATCACGAAGGTGAACCGCCGGATGGACGTGCCCGGCAGGAAGCCCAGCGGCGTGGAATGGATATTTCCGGACAGCGATCACGGCCACTTAGTGCACGAGACTTCCAGCAATTCGATTACATTATTGCCATGGATGAAGATAATCTGGCCGATATCGAAGCCAGAATGCCGAATGATTTCAGTGGCAAGATAGCCATGCTGATGGATTTTGGTGGTGCTCATGCCGGAGAACCTGTTCCTGATCCCTACTATGGGGGGAAACGCGGTTTCGAACATGTATTCGACCTGGTTGAAGAGGGGTGCGAAGGACTTTTGCGCTATATAGCACAGAAAGAGGGTTGGTCAGTCGCGTGAGCATCATTACAGAAAATGCCTCATTGACGGAACGAAATACGTTCAGGCTCCCTTCAATTGCACGTTATCTGGCACTTCCTTCGACCCTGCGTGAGCTTCAAACTGTTTTGGAGTGGGCGAGAATGCGTTCGCTGCAAATCCATGTGCTGGGGCAAGGCAGCAATGTGATTCTGGCTTCCTCTATTGATGGGTTTGTCATTATTCCACAAGGACAACATTGCCAATGGGAAGTCGCCGACGGCATTTTGCATGACTGGAATGATACTGCTGACGATGATTTATCGCCCATATTCAGTTCCTCTTCCGTCAAAACATCATCCTCCAACGCGGCGGTTTCGCCTGTCAGTTCTTCCATACGACTGCATGTGGGGGCGGGTGTTGATTGGCCCTCCCTGGTTGTCACCGTGGCACAACAAGGGCTCTGGGGTATTGAGAATCTGGCTCTGATACCGGGTAACGCAGGCGCGGCTCCTGTACAGAACATCGGTGCTTATGGCGTTGAACTCTCTGATGTACTGGAAGCCGTTCATTGCATAGATGTGGCTTCCGGTGAACATCAGGTGCTCTCAGCCGAGGCCTGTGAGCTGGGATATCGTTCCAGCATCTTCAAGGGGGCTTTCAGTGGTCAAAAGATTATCACGACATTGGTGATCCGCTTGTCTACAGAACCGGCACCCAAGCTTGGCTATGCTGATTTGGAAGAGCGCGTCAAGGATCCGACAGACCCCTATTCCATAGTAGAGGCTGTCAGTGAAATTCGACGATCCAAATTACCGGACCCCAAAAGGCTGGCCAATGCAGGTAGCTTCTTCAAGAATCCTGTGATCAATGAAGAAAGATTTCAGCAGATTGAAAAAGCACATCCTCACATTCCCCATTATCCGGCCCCTGATGGTGTGAAATTGGCAGCTGGCTGGTTAATCGACCAATGTGGGCTGAAAGGGTATCGATCAGGGCACTTCGGGATACATGAACGACAAGCACTCGTGGTTGTCCACTTCGGCGGCGGAACAGTAGAAGAGTTGCTCCAATTTTCCGATTTTATTGTGCAGCGCGTTGAGGCCCGTTTCGGTGTCATACTGGAGAGGGAACCCAGAACGATCGGCTAGGGTCAATGCCCTAGTTTGTTCAAAAGGGCTAATATTATGAAACTTCATTCTTCCAGATGGTTCAAGTTGTAAAGAAATACTTGAATACCGGTATTTTTAACTTTACTAGCGGTTCATAAACAAGGGCGCCCCTATAAATTTCACATCTTTGTTGAATGCTCTACGGGGTTTATCTGCGTGTCATCAAACAGGACATTTCTAAAGCGCTGTTTCGTGTAAATGACGCCAAAGGATTTTGCTGTCGGTTCCCACTTCGAATACGGCAGTTGAAAAACGTAGGCTAGCCTCAAGCCCGGGCTGTTATTGGCGTTCCTGATAAGTAACCGTTGCTCCTGTGGGGCTTTCAGTAATCAGCTGCAAGTTCTCAATCTCTATCTCCAGCCCTTTTCTGGCACCCCATTGGTTTCGGAAAAAAGAAGCCAGTGCGGTGTAATCCAGCTGGTTTCCGGAAGGTGTCACCATGGAAAATTCCGGGCTGAAACGCTCCAATAAGTTGTCGCAGACGTTGACTGATATATCTGAATGACCAAGCCAATGGCGGATCAATGCATGTGCGTCTAATACTTCCTGAAAATAGCGATTCATCATTTTTCCTGATTGAGTTCAAGAATGATTTCACTTTGTGCAGATGATAAAAAAACCCTCGGATATTATGTCCGAGGGTTTCGTTTTTCTGCCCACTTATTGCCCACACTTTTGATGTATGGGCAATGGTGCAGCAATTTACTTCTGCTCGTTATCACCAGAGGATTGACGACGACGAAGTTCCCGCGGGTCGTTATGTGCACGACTACGGCGACGGCGGGGGGTATCCAGTGTTTCAGAAGCAGCCTTGGGCTGAGCTTCCTTCACGTCATCCTTTGTCTGAACAGTATCCGTCGGAGTCTTGGTAATGGCCGCCGTCTCTTTCTTAGCTGAATCTGCCGTGGCAGATGTTGACGCTAAAGGCGCAGACGTGCGCTGATCCAGTTGTGGCTCAGCAGGCTTGTCGCCTTTTTCTGCTGATTTGGAGGCGGACGCCTTAGCCACTTCACCCGCACCCTTGGCTTCTACCTCTTTAGCTTCTCCACTTTTAGCTTCTACACCCTTGACGGATGCGGCTGTTTGCGGGCTCGCCTTGGTTGCCTGAGGTGTTGCTCCCTGCTGTTTGTCGGCAGAGTGCGTGGCGGCCGGTTGCTCGACGGTATCCTTTTTGCCAGGCACAGAGTGCGCCGACTTACTGTTGTTGACTTCATCAGATGTACGCTCTGCACTGGATGCTGCTACGGCAGGTACGTTGGTGCTTTCATCAGATGGTTGAACAGTGGCCGGTGACGTTTTTCTGTCATCGGCAAAAGGGGAGTGCTCCGGCTTCTGCTGAGATTCCCTTTTCTTTGCTGCATGCGTAGAAGGTTGCGTTTTTTCAGGCACTTCAAGTTTCTGCTCTGATTCAACCTGATCACTTTTCGCTTTTGCAGAGGAATCGACAGCGGCATCGGATGTAGGCGTATGGGCGGCTTTAACCTGCTCATTGGAAGCGTTACTTGCCTGTGTATCCTGATGCCTTTCGGCAGCTTTGGCCGATGTTTCGCCAGTGGACGGCACATAAGGTTCACCAGACTTCACTTTAACCGACGGTTTTTCATTCCGTTTGTGCGGTTGCATGTCGGCCGTGGTTTTAGCGGCTTCGTTCCCTGTTTGCTCCGGCGCATTCTGCTTTGCGGCTACTACACGCTGGGATGATTCGGCAGCTTCACGCCCAAAAGCACGATTACCGCGTGCAACCTTGTTGCTGGAAGACCTGGAAGCCGCGTCTTTTGAAGGCGCTGATGGTTGATGAACCAATGACTTATTACTCTCCACTGGGGTATGCGTTGCTTGCCCCTTTGTGGACGGCTGCCCTGCATTGGCCGTTGCTTGCTGGTTGAAAGCAGTCGCATCAGCCGACTCTGATGGGTGATCACTTTTCGGCTTGGCATCAGATGCTTCGGACGCTTCCTGACTTGCCCCTTTGCTGGCGGTGTTATCGGTAGCTGAGGCCTCGGCAGATTGCAAACGTTCCTGTTCAGCAACGGCTTGCTCATTCAGGGCACGGGTACGGCTACGTTTGCGTGGATTATTACGCGTACGTTTTTGCCCTTGCCCATGAGTGCTTTCTGAACGGCTATTGCCTGCAGTAGCTGTTTTGTCATCGCCTACTGCATTTTCCTGATCGGATCTGTTTTGCTGCGAGCGATTTGGTTCCTGTGAACGTTGATCGCGAGCCTTTTTCTCCTGAGGCTTCTCGGCACCACGGGCATCCTGAGAAGGCCTGGTGTCCGCATTTTTTTGCTGCGAATCGACGCGCTGGCGCTCCCCATTGTTTTCTACCGGCTGGCTCTTGTTACCCTGCTCCCGGTTTTGATTGTCAGCTGTCTGCTCTTGGGATTTGTCTCCACGGGATGCATCCTGGCGAGTACGGCGACTATCGTTTCGCTGATTTTGACGCTGGTTGTCACGTTTTTGTGAACGTTGGCGACGATCGTTGTTGTTGCGATCGTTGTTGTTGCGATCACCGCTGTTACGATCACTGCTGCTGCGGTCATTATTCTCCTGACTGTTGTCAGAAGACTCGTGTGCGCGCTGCTGATTATTGCTGCGACGATCCTGCCGTTTCTCTTCATTGGCGGTATTTGAAGAGGTACGGTTATCGTTGTTTTGGCGGCGTGATTTGCGCGCATCATTGTCACTGCCATTACTCTGACGTGACGAACGGCCGTCTGAACGCTTCTGAGACGTATTCTGCGACGATGTCGAGGCGTGATCCTGACTATTGTCACTACCTGATTCACCGCTATCTCCGCCGATGATGCGACCCAGACTACGCATGAAGCGAGAGATAAAACCACTTTCCTGACCCTGGAGGCGCTCCTGGGATGCCTGAGAAAGATCACTGTTCGTCAATGATGTGGGGGCAGGCGTGGTGTGATTAACAGACTTGACGGCTGCTTCACTGCGCGGCACCAGTTTTGCCACTTTGTTTTCAGGTGCAGGGGCTTCGTACTGGGTATCGTATTCGAAGCTTGACTTGCTGGTGTCATCTTCTTCCAGCTGGTCGTCACGAAGGCGTTGGACATCGTAGTGAGGCGTGTCCATTTCCGGTTCGGGAAGAAGAACAACGCGCACACCCTGACGACGTTCGATATCTGCCAATGCGCTTCGTTTTTCATTCAGTAGATAAGTCGCGACAGGAACGGGGAGAATCGCGCGGATCTGGGCGCTACGGTCTTTCATCGCCTCTTCTTCAATCAAACGAAGAATGGAGAGGGAGAGGGAGCGCACATCACGGATGGTCCCCTGACCATTACAACGGGGACACACATGACCGCTGGTTTCACCCAATGAAGGACGCAGGCGCTGGCGCGACATTTCCATCAGCCCAAAGCGCGAGATGCGACCCACCTGTACGCGAGCTCGATCCAGTTTCAGCGCATCGCGCATGCGGTTTTCGACTTCGCGCTGGTTTTTTGATGGCGACATGTCAATAAAGTCGATGACGACAAGGCCACCGGAGTCACGCAAGCGTAATTGGCGTGCAATTTCATCAGCTGCTTCGAGGTTGGTCTGAAGAGCGGTTTCTTCGATATCACCGCCGCGGGTTGCACGCGCTGAGTTGATATCAATGGAGACCAGTGCTTCCGTGATGTCGATAACGATCGCGCCACCTGACGGAAGTTTGACTTCACGCTGGTATGCCGTTTCGATTTGCGATTCAATCTGGAAGCGGGAGAAGAGGGGAACTTCATCCTGATAGAGCTTGATCTTCTGCTGATAGCTTGGCATGACCTGCTTGACGAAGGCCTGTGCTTCGGAGTAGACCTCTTCACCATCGATCAGTACTTCGCCAATATCCTGACGTAAGTAATCACGCATCGCGCGGATAATCACGTTGGATTCACGATAGATCAGGAAAGGCGCTGGCTTGCGGCTGGCCTCATCGGTAATGGCTTCCCATACCTGTACAAGATAGTCGAGGTCCCATTGCAGCTCTTCGGAAGAGCGCCCAATGCCTGCGGTACGTACAATGACGCCCATTTTTTCAGGGAGCTGAAGATCGCTCATGGCTTCTTTCAGCTGTGCGCGGTCATCCCCTTCGATCCGACGTGAAATACCACCGGCGCGGGGATTGTTGGGCATCAGTACCAGAAAACGTCCGGCAAGGCTGATAAAGGTCGTCAGTGCAGCGCCCTTGTTGCCTCGTTCTTCCTTGTCGACCTGAACGATGACTTCCTGGCCTTCTTTAAGGACTTCCTTGATGTTCGGGCGCCCAGAGGAGGAGGGCTCCCTGATAAAGTACTCGCGGGCAATTTCCTTTAACGGAAGAAAACCGTGGCGATCAGCGCCGAAATCGACAAACGCTGCTTCCAGACTGGGTTCGAGTCGAGTGATCTTGGCTCGATAGATGTTGGCTTTTTTCTGTTCACGTGCGCCAGATTCAATATCAAGATCGTAAAGGCGCTGTCCATCTACCAGTGCGACACGCAGCTCTTCGGGCTGTGTCGCGTTGATGAGCATTCTTTTCATGTTGTCTCGCTGACCAGTCGCATCGGCGACAGCGTCGGCAAACCGCTAGCTTTGTGTTGTGCTCAGCGCATGTTGGCTGGTAGCCCTAAAGTGTGTGGGAAGCGCCTGGCCACATTGGGCGTTCGCGCGTTCCTGCACGGTACAGGGTGTACTAAGTTAGTCATGTTGAGTACAGGGCGAAAAGTGAAACATGTTGCGACAGCATGTGCGTGTCGGTTTCACGTGCATCGCCAGACACCTGGCATTCGTGATTCGTGACGCCGCCTCCGATACGAGTAGTAAAATGAGTTTCGTCGTATCGAAACCGGTTATCAATATTGCACTGTGTCTACGTTATACCTGCTGCGTACCATGTGTTCATAAGGTTGCCTCTGCTGACATTTGGTCGTGCACATGCTGGTAAACGGTATCCAGCCGTGTGAGCCAAACGGCGCGATCAACGCGGTAAAACTCGATAGGGCAAAACTGCCTGATGAACATGGTCTTTTACGTAGCAGTACCGGGCGTAGCCCAAGTGCGCTTTGTATCTGTTGCCGGGCCCGCATGTGATTGATTTGGCAGGCGCTTTGGAAATATCCGGCATTGCTCGGTATTTCCACCAAGGCCTATCAAATATAGCAAATAAAAGGGCGTTTGAGCAATTGGTTAACCGAGGCTAAATTCCGTTACAATAGTGGCTTCACCGTATTAGCCCTCAACTACGGGGGCTAAAGGTAGAAATCTGACCGGAGTATGCTGTGCTCATGGAAATACTGAACTCTATGAGGGCATTTTTTCAGAGGTATGTTTGTCCTTCAAATGGTCTGAGTGGTGAGTTTTTGCTGCCATCTGCTGCGGTAATTTTACAGGAAATAATGAATGTCCAATAAGACTGAAGAGACGTCTACATCGAATAGTAACCCGCCCCCTCAAGGGCAGGGGGTACAGTGGTTGGAAGTGACCTCTGGGCAGGAAGGCCAGCGATTGGATAATTTCCTGATGAGCCGGTTGAAAGGTGCTCCAAAATCATTGGTATATCGTATTATTCGCCGGGGTGAGGTACGCGTAAACAAGTCGCGTGCCAAGGCTGATACGCGTTTGACGGAAGGTGATGTCGTTCGTGTACCACCGTTGCGGCTGGCGCCCAAAGAGGCTGTGCAAGAGGTCTCCGAGAATCTTGCGAACCTCTTGATGAGCAGTGTGATTGCCGAATCCGAGCATTGGATGGCTTTGAATAAACCGGCGGGGTTGGCCGTGCATGGGGGGACGGGTGTCAAAATCGGGTTGATTGAGGCATTACGACAGGTGCGTACGGATCTTGATTTTCTGGAGCTGGTGCATCGGCTTGATCGTGACACGTCCGGCGTTATTTTGATTGCCAAAAGCCGAGAGGGGTTGCTGAAACTGAGCGACGCCATCAAACACAAGAAAATGGACAAGCGTTATTGGGCGCTTGTTGAAGGATTCTGGCCCGAGCAGCGGGAGTGGGTGTCAGCCCCTTTGCAACGGTACGAGGGAGGCAATGGTGAGCGGCGCGTCCGTGTGGATCAGCAGGGTAAACGGTCACGGACCACCTTTCGTGTTATTGAGGCCTTCGAGCAGTGTACTTTGATCGAGGCTTCACCTATTACCGGGAGAACACACCAAATTCGTGTACATGCTGCTCATGTGGGGCATCCTCTATTGCATGATGTTAAATATGGTACGCACAAGGGGATGGTGCTTTCCAACAAGCTATCACTCGAACGGCTTTTCCTGCATGCACATTCACTGGCGTTCGATGATCCGCAGAGTGGCCGACGAATTAATCTGAAGGCGCGTCTGGACCCGGCCTTGGAGGCTGTTCTTGCCGAGGCGCGCAAAGCACGTTGAAGGGGCGGTGTATTCTCATTGTTGAAATACCGATTGTCCAAGTTTGAATTGCTGACACACTTATGCCTTGAAATCTAGCCTTGATATCGAGGCTGCAGGGTTGTCGTCCAAACACATTGTTGCGTTGAGCGTAGGGAGCTTAAATGAAGCCGTTGGTGATATTTGATTGGGATGGCACATTAATGAATTCCGTGCCCCGTATCGTGACGGCCATGCGACGTGCTGCGGTTGAATTGGGTATGCCTGTGTTTTCTCCCGAAGCTGTACGTAACATTGTAGGCCTGGGCTTGCCTGAAGCCATTCAGCAATTGGCACCTCAGTTGGATGAATCACAAGCCAATGCATTACGTGATGCTTATATTCATCATTTTGTGTCGGCTGAAGAGCAACAGCCAGCTCCGCCCTTGTTTGAAGGCGTAAAGTCTGGGCTCGATCGGCTAAGTAAGGCTGGGGTAACACTGGCCGTGGCTACCGGTAAAAGTGAAAAAGGGTTACGGCGTGCTTTTTCGCAAGTGCCTGAAGTGGCGGCATTGTTTTCAGCATATCGGACAGCCGATAAAACGGAATCAAAGCCATCACCGTTAATGCTTCAGCAACTCATGCAGGAATTGTCATTTACACCTGAACAAACGTTTATGGTAGGGGATAGTGAATATGATATTGCCATGGGGGTTGCAGCCGGAGCTGCGTCTTTAGGCGTCGATTGGGGTGTTCATCCTCCCGAGCGTTTAAAATCACAGGGTGCACAGCAGGTGGTGTCACATTTTGATGAGCTTGTTACCATGCTTTTGAATAACGCCCTCGCGCTTCGGCACTGATGTGAAAAACGGTATTGGTTCATGTTTTCCAGGGGATGAATACTGAATCCGTTCGCCCAATACGTATATGAGCCTGCTTAAGCCAAAGACATCCATTATAATGACGTCAAATCAGGATGGATGAAAAGGTCAGCGGGTTATCGGTTTTATAGGTGTGCCTGATTAAACGTGCTAGATGTTGCCTCAAACACCTTTCCTGTTTGATAGTCCCACGCTTGTTGGGTGGTTCATCGCTTGTTGGGTAGTTCATCGCTTGTTGGGTAGTTATAGTAGGCGCTTTTAAATAATAGACACTACATGCCATGGTATTGGTTTCATTGTTCTATTAATGATGTTGTTATCTAAAGATATAATTAAGGCAAGCATTTATTTGATCGGGCACGCTATCGGTATTAATCATGATATTTACTGAATACATACACGAGGACGCGTTGATAATCGATATGTGTAAGGAAGAAATACAAACACGCAAGCACAGTGGTAACAAACAAGGCCCAAGTGTGGGTTAGCCTTTTAGAGCCATTTGCAATCAATGAGTTAAGCCGTCTGGATGTGGTACATTGAATTGTTTTTATCGTCTCCTGCCTGCGGCTATAAAAATGAATTGATTGATGTGGAAAGAAGAGCTTCATGATGGAATTAAAGGCTATATTCATATCAAGGCTACATGGGGTACCGGCATAATCAAGGCCGATTGTTTGATTTATTGACCTGTATGTAGAAACATTATTTTTTGACAGTTGGCTTGAGTATCTCTATCATTGCGCGCCTATGTCCACTACACGAATTCCAAACAGCATTGAGCCCTATCGGCTTGCTGCATCTGCCGAGCATCTGGAAGGTGATATTCCTTTTGGAAGCATGCCCCGTGTTACAGAGATGCTGGGCGAGCTGGCGGGTAGTTGTCGTGTAAGTCTGAGATTCGGTACCGATCCACAGCGTCTTCGTTTTATGGAAGGCGATTTGCAGGCGAGTGTACACATGCCGTGTCAACGTTGCCTTCAACCTGTGCCGATCGAGATCAACAGTGAATTTCTGCTGGGGCTGGTATCCAGTGATGAGCAGGCAGCCCAGCTGCCACGGCAATACGAACCGGTGCTAGTGGAAAATGATCATTTGGCACTGATACCCGTCATTGAAGATGAATTGCTATTAAGCCTGCCTCAAGTGGTTTATCACGAAGAAGGTGAATGCCCTGTTTCGCGTGACCAATTGCAGAGTGGCGCTGAAGCTGAGACGGAAAGACATAACCCTTTCAGTGTGCTTGGTGCGCTGAAGACGAAAAAAAGCTGATGTTTCGGAAGTGAATTCCGAATTTTATTCGTAGGAGATTCAACATGGCTGTTCAACAGAACCGTAAAACCCGTTCCAAACGCAATATGCGTCGCGCTCATGATGCGCTGACTAACCCGACTCTGTCTCAGGACAAGGAAACCGGGACCACTCATCGTCGTCACCATGTGTCTCCCGATGGTTTTTACCGTGGTCGTCAGGTCGTTGAAGTCGACGCCTGATTGTCACCAGATGGCCTGCAATTGTCATGTTCTGTCTACTCAGATGTGATTTACGTGGGGCACTGAAAGCCTCCCGTGTTGCAGGTATCATCAGCAAGCCCTGCCTGAATGCAAGTCCGTGGATGCATCCTTTTGGAGCCTCCATCGGTCGGCTTGGCAGGGTTATGCAACAGATTTCTTGCCCCTTGTTATTTCCCATGCCGCGATTGTCTCGTATATTGCTTTGCGAATACATTTATTCGGGGCTGGTGAATATGGTTCAGTTGTTGGCTGATCTATCCTTGCGTATGCTTCCCCCTTTGTTTGCTTATGCTGATCCTTCGTTCCAGGGTCAGGGGTCTGTACGCACGTAGCCAATAATCACACTCCTTGATGATTACGTGAATGTTCAAGGTGTGTAGTGGTTATGACACATAATGTCATTTTTGACATGTGTCATGGCTGGGCAAGGTACATGGTTATCCGCAGGATGCATTGCGTTTTCACGTTATGCCTCGATGTCGCGGGTAACGCCCCATGGTCAGCTGCTTCATGCGTCACTGGCCAGGTGGTTGCCGCTGGCGGCGCCACATTGATAGAAAAACAGGTATCTTTAGATGGCTGCTAAGCTTGCATTTGTCTTTCCGGGACAAGGTTCCCAGCATGTCGGTATGTTGCGTGACCTGGCAGAACGTTACAGTGTTGTTCGCAGTACCTTTGATGAAGCCTCGGCAGCAGTGGGTTACGACTTGTGGGCCAAGGTTCAGGAAGGCAGTGCTGAAGAACTCAATGCCACTATTGTTACTCAGCCGGCACTTTTGACGGCCAGTGTTGCAATCTGGCGTGTATGGCAGGAGCTGGAAGGTGTCCGTCCTGAAGTGATGGCGGGTCATAGTCTCGGGGAATACAGTGCCCTTGTATGCGCGGGTGCGCTCAGTTTTGCGGATGGTGTGCGTCTGGTAAAACTTCGTGCTGAAGTGATGCAGAATGCCGTGCCCGAAGGTGAGGGGGCAATGGCAGCTATTCTTGGCCTGAGTGATGAGCAGGTCGAGGCGGCCTGTCATACTGCGGCGCAAGGCGCAGTGGTTTCTGCCGTCAATTATAATTCACCCGGGCAGGTGGTTATTGCCGGTGAACGTGAAGCCGTTGCACGCGCAATTGAGCTGTGTCGTGAAGCGGGCGCCAAGCGTGCATTGCCCTTGCCGGTTTCAGTGCCTTCTCATTGTGAGTTAATGCGGCCTGCCGCGAAGAAACTTGCTGAAGCGTTGGCGGATATTGAAATCAAAACGCCACGCTATCCTGTCGTTCAGAATGTTGATGCCCAGGCGCACAGTGATCCTCAAGTGTTGCGTGAGCGTTTGGTCGAACAGCTGTATCGTCCTGTTCGTTGGTCTGATTGCGTGAAGAATATTGTTGCCACAGGCGCTACTCTCTTTGTAGAGTGCGGGCCGGGCAAAGTACTGACCAACCTGGATAAACGAATTGATCGTCAGATTATTGGTTTGGCGGTAAATGATCCCGATTCCCTTGCTGCTGCACTGGAGCGGGTGAACGAAGAGAACAGCGTAAGCGAGACGACAGATGTCGAATGACAAAAAAGTAGCACTAGTCACCGGTGCTAGCCGCGGAATCGGACGTGCCATCGCGCGTCAGCTGTCTACACAGGGTTATTTTGTGATAGGCACGGCAACAAGCGAAGCCGGCGCTCAGCGTATTACCGACGACTTTGCTGAAAATGGCCTCGAAGGCAAGGGCCTTCCTCTTGAAGTGAATGATGTAGAAGCCATCAATTCGCTTCTGGATACTGTTGCCAAAGAGTATTCAGCACCCTTGGTGTTGGTCAATAATGCGGGTATCACACGTGACAATCTACTGATGCGCATGAGCGAAACTCAGTGGGATGAAGTGATTGATACCAATCTAAAATCCGTTTACCGTTTGTCGAAAGCCTGCTTGAAGGGCATGACGCGAGCACGTTTCGGTCGTATCATTAATATCAGTTCTGTTGTTGCCACACTGGGCAATTTCGGTCAGTCCAACTATGCTGCTGCGAAGGCGGGCATGGAAGGATTCAGCCGCTCGCTCGCACGTGAGGTAGCGTCACGAAATATTACTGTCAACTGTGTTGCTCCAGGGTTTATCGCGAGCGACATGACTGACGTTTTGCCTGAAGCGCAGCGTGAAGCGCTCCTGGCCCAAATTCCTCTGGCCCGTTTGGGACAGCCGGAAGAGATTGCCGCTGCAGTTGGTTTCCTTGCCAGTGATGCGGCAGCCTATATCACTGGCGAAACGCTTCACGTCAATGGCGGCATGAATATGCGCTGATGTAGTTGCGTCACTCGCACTTGAACTATAAACTACCGTCACTTTTTATTTGGCGGAAATCGTTTCACTAGGAGCACAGACAACATGAGTACTATCGAAGAGCGCGTCAAAAAAGTCGTAGCAGAGCGCCTGAACGTTAAAGAAGAAGAAATCCAGAACAGCTCTTCTTTCACTGAAGATCTGGGTGCTGACTCGCTCGATACCGTTGAGCTGGTAATGGCCCTGGAAGAGGAATTTGACACTGAAATTCCTGACGAAGAAGCTGAAAAAATCACTACTGTTCAGGAAGCTATCGATTACATCAGCAACCATCAGTAAGTTGATTGCTGCGTCTCCTAATGGATGAGTCAGGCGTAGGACTTTACCTGCTTTTACCTGAATCAGTATATGAGACGTTGTAACACTTGTATGGTCATGGTGTTTTATTGATCAGCATGTGATTTGAAAGGCGGTATTTAATGTATCTACTTCCCTCAAAGTGAAGAGAGATACTCGCTGCCTCTCAGATTAGGAAAGCCGCTCCTCCGAGAGCGGTTTTTTGTTGTCTGCTGTTTTTTAGTTGAATTATATTAGCGACGTCATATGCGTTATGCGTTCCACTTTTATTCTTTCTTACTCAAGAGTTCCTTGATTTTAAAAAAATTTCCCTTCGCCGATCGCTCAAATTACCGATATAATTCTTCAATCTATATTTCGCTGGGTAGGTGTACATTGTGGTATGATATCTTCCCATTAGTCACATCGTTTTAGCATCTTGATACAGGTGGGGCATTAATAGTGCTTTTCTGGCACTCGTGCCTCCCGCTGCTACACTGTGTTGCGTCGCCAAAAGGCTTTCGACTGATTACCTCGAAAATTGGATCCAAGCCGGTCGATGTCAGTGGACGGCAGTCCAGAACATATTCTGTGGACGCACTTTCCATTGGGCGGTGACAGTAAACGGTGTTAAGGAAATAAAGCAGGAAAGGCATCAGGCCTATTCATCGGTTTTAAGTTCACACTGGCTGTAATGATATCTGGCATTTTGTAAACCTGCGCAGGGGTTGTCATTGTGCTGTAGTGAATGGCTGTAGTGAATGTGATTGGAAATGCTACTGTTTCATTGGCTTTTTCGTTTTGTGAAGTGAGATGGAAATCCAATGTATTGCCGGACATCCTATTAACGTTTTGCGTCCGGCCTCATTAGCATCAAAAGAAAACAGTTTGGAGGAAGTTCGATGGCTCGAAGGAGAGTCGTGGTCACCGGGATGGGCATGTTGACACCGGTTGGTAACAGTGTGTCAGAGACCTGGTCGAATATCGTCGCAGGTAAAAGTGGCATCGGAATGATCGAGCACTTTGATGCGGCGGAGTTCAGTACTCGATTCTGCGGGGCAGTCAAGGGCTTCGACCCTTCGTCCGTCCTCAATCCCAAGGAAGCGCGCAAGGTTGACCTGTTCATTCAGTATGGTCTTGCTGCCGCCAAGGAAGCGATTGAGGATTCCGGTTTCGATATCAACGAAGAAACAGCACATCGTATTGGTGTTGCCATTGGTTCTGGTATTGGTGGCCTCCCCATGATCTCTGAAAACCATACGGCCCTGTTAAAGGGGGGAGCACGTCGCGTATCCCCCTTCTTCGTACCGGGGTCTATCGTGAATATGGTATCCGGTAGTCTGGCTATCAATTATGGCTTTACCGGTCCGAATATCGCGATTGCCACTGCCTGTACTACAGGTACGCACAACATCGGTTATTCTGCACGTACCATCGCTTACGGTGATGCAGATGTAATGGTGTGTGGTGGCGCGGAAATGTCCTCATGCCCGCTGGGTATTGCGGGCTTCTCTGCTGTCCGTGCGCTTTCAACCCGTAATGATGACCCACAGGCGGCCAGTCGCCCCTGGGATCGTGATCGCGATGGTTTCGTTCTCTCTGATGGTGCCGGAATTCTGGTTCTGGAAGAGTACGAACATGCCAAGGCGCGTGGGGCAACTATCTATGCTGAAGTGAAAGGCTTCGGTATGAGTGATGATGCCCACCACATCACCGCGCCTAATGGTAAGGGTGCCGAAATGGCAATGAAAAATGCCATCAATGATGCGGGCATCGATGTGGCAGACCTGCACTATATCAATGCGCATGGTACCTCCACCAAAGCAGGTGACCGCGCCGAAAGTGAAGCCGTAGAGCGAGTGATGGGCGATTCCGCCAAACAGGTATCCGTGAGCTCGACCAAGTCGATGATTGGTCATCTGCTGGGTGCTGCAGGCGCTGTTGAGGCGATCTTCTCTATCCTGGCGTTGCGTGATCAGATTGCACCGCCCACCATCAATCTCGATAATGTTGATGAAGGCTGTAATCTGGATTATGTGCCCAATGAAGCACGTGAGCGGGAGATTACATACACCTTGTCCAACTCGTTTGGCTTTGGTGGTACCAATGGTTCTCTCGTGTTTGGTCCCGTATAAGCGAGCCATTCGGTGACCTTTTTCGGCACTGACACTTCCGTTCCCATGGATGATCGCGGATTGGCCTATGGCGATGGGCTATTCGAGACTATTCTCGTTCGGGGTGGCGTGCCGACATTATGGCAGTATCATTTGAGCCGTCTTCAGCGAGGTTGCGAAGTATTGGGTTTTCCCTGTCCTTCCCTGACTTCACTTGAGGCGGCTTTTTCGTCTCTGAATAATGCTCCCCATGCATTGAATGTAGTCAAGCTCATCGTAACGCGAGGCTCAGGTGGGCGCGGCTATGCACCTCCTACCGAACCACGACCGAGGCTATTGATACATCATTTTGACTTCGTCCCGCAGGAAGCCCGTTGGGATAAGGTGAACCGGGTTCGTATCAGCCGATTGCGCCTTGGTCATCAGCCACAGCTAGCGGGAATCAAACACCTGAATCGGCTCGAAAACGTATTGGCGCGGCAGGAACTCATGCAGGCCAATGCAGCTCGCTACCCCGGCAGTGAATATGTGGAAGGTGTGTTGGCCGATTTCAATGGGGAATTGATCGAAGCCACGGCCATGAATGTGTGCTGGTATGAAAAGGGAAATTGGTTCACTCCATCACTTGCATCATGCGGCGTGGCAGGAACATTACGCGCAGCGTTGATTGAGGCGAAGGTATTGACTGAATCAAGTTTGATATTGCCGGAAATAGTGCGGGCTGAGGCTTTTTGTTTACTGAATTCAGTACAGGGCGTTTGGCCTGTACATACGATTGATGATGAGCATTGTGAACCGTTGTGGATTGCACCGCCCAACTTCCTGCATCATTCGCTTCAGAGGGACGCACATCGGCTTTTGGGGTATGAAAAGTGATGCATGCTGTTTGACTGAAAACAGCAGTCATACCCGTTAAAATACGCGTATAGTGTTACACGATTTTATGGTAATCCCTTTTTAGAGGGGCGATCACGTACCGATTATATTGTCAGGTACGATATTATCCCTTTTCTCAAGTAGGACGTTGGTAAGGTAGTTTTTGACATGTTGAAATGGTTATTTGGCCTGATTGTTATCATCGTTCTGATTGTGGGCGGTGGAACAGCATACTGGCGTCATGAACTGAACTCACCCATCGCACTGAAATCTCCTCAAATCTATGAGGTGCATGAGGGGGATGGTATCAGGGCAACCTTGCTGCGTTTAAAATCCGAAGGTGTGATCCGCCAGCAGTGGCCGCTTCAATTGCTGGAAATTGTCAATAGACGTGCATTGACAGGTTTAAAGGCAGGTGAATTCCGTCTTGAGCCCAATATGACGTTGCTCCAGATGTTGCGGAAACTCTCCAGCAATGATGTAGTGACATATACCATCACCGTGCCTGAAGGGCGTAATTTCGCCGAGATGCGAGAACTCTTCGACCAGGCTCCCAAGCTCAGGATAGAAACCGCAGGGCTGGATGATCAAGCATTGATGACCAGGATTGGTCATCCCAATGAACAACCGGAAGGACGCTTCTTTCCGGCGACCTATCGTTATACAAAAGGGACGACGGATATCCAGTTATATCGGCAAGCCTACAACCTGATGAGCCGCACTCTGAATGAAGTCTGGAACAATCGTGCCCCTGATCTTCCCTACGACAGTCCGTATCAGGCCTTGATTATGGCGTCACTGGTTGAAGAAGAAGCGGCTCGTGCATCGGAACGGGCTAAAATAGCGGGCGTTTTTGTTCGCCGTCTCGAGAAAGGCATGCGTCTTCAAACCGACCCGTCTGTTGTTTATGGGCTGCATTTGACCAGTGGTAATCAGCTGACCCGTGCTGACTTGCTGCAAAAGACACCTTACAACACATATCGGATCAGTGGGCTAACGCCTACGCCGATCGCCTTGCCGGGATATGCATCCCTGGAAGCGGCAGTTCATCCGGAAGATGGAGACGCTTTGTATTTTGTCGCCAAAGGCAATGGTTACCATCAGTTTTCAGCGACGCTCCAGGAACATGATGCAGCTGTAAAACGTTATATCCTCAATGCCCACGCGTCGGTTGATCAAGGCCTGGGGACTGAAATTGATGATTCTGTCATTGCATTGGGTAGCCATTTGTTGGCAGATGATGGCGCTGTGCAGACAGGTCAGTCGTCTACTGAAGATCAGGGTAATAACGATCAAGGTAGTAAAAATACGTCTGTTAATGCTAAAGAGTCTGATGATTCAGCCGATAATAAAGCGACAGATAAAACTTCGGCTGGGGCAGATGCTGATATGGCGAATAATGACTTGCATTCTGATAAGGGTGAATCTCAACCAATGAGTCACACCACATTGTCGGCTGCACAGATCAAGGGGGTGAATATACTCTTCCAATGTGCCAATGGCAGTGCTGAGTCATCCAACTCAGATAGTCATCCTGCAGATAAACATCAGGCAAGCCCATTCGCTCTGCAAAGCGGTGCCGTATGTCACGCAATGGCGGTGTTTGATGAAAAGCAGAATACAGAGGCCGGTGTAGGCACATCCAACGATGAAAAAACCACTGACGATTCTTCCTCCGATCTACATACAGAACCGTCAGTTTCGTCGTCAGGTGCTGAAAAAAATGCCTCTGTTGATATCAAGGCCGCTCAGCTTGTTGCGGGCGCTGATACGACTGGTAGTGCCAAAGAGGACGCAGATGCTGACTCGCAGTACGTGGACGTGAAAGCGAACAAGGATGACGACAATACTGAAGCAAAAGCGGCTAAAGCCACTGATGATGTGTCACGCGTCGCCATTTTGGCTGCTCATCACGTGCTTCAAAAAGAGGCAGGCAGGGAAACGCATTACCATCGTCACGGCCATAAGGAATAAATCATGAGCGCTGATATTCAACCGCGCGGCCGTTTGATTACACTGGAAGGTGGAGAGGGCGTCGGCAAAAGTACCAATGTCGGTTTTTTGGTGGAAGCCCTGAAGCAACGCGGTTATGAAGTAGTAAGAACTCGTGAGCCGGGCGGAAGCCAGCTGGCTGAAAAAATTCGCGAGTTGTTGCTGGCGCCTACCGAAGAGGAGTCGCTGGATGATACGGCTGAGCTTCTACTGGTTTTTGCGGCACGTGCACAGCATTTGGCAAACACTATTCTGCCCGCACTTGAGCGGGGGGCGTATGTGGTATGTGATCGCTTTATTGATGCTACCTATGCCTACCAGGGTGTAGCACGCGGCATGAGTCTTTCCGCTATCCAACAATTGGAAACGCTTGTGCTTGGTCAGCTGCGTCCAGACTTGACGATACTGCTGGATATGCCGGTTGATGAAGCCCGTCAACGTGTTATGGCAAGGGGGCAGGCACTAGACCGCTTCGAAGACGAGCCCAGTGATTTCTTCCGTGCAGTGCGTGAAGGTTATCTTGAACGTGCACGGGCGGAGCCCAATCGGTTTAAAGTGATTGATGCGTCCCGGCCTTTGCCGGCGGTCCAACAGCAAATGGCAGCGATACTGGATAAATTTCTGGTGTCGGTAGGCCCCTAATGCCAATGGTGTAAAACAGGGATGACAAGAGGGTGTGTAATTCGATCACCACTATGATCACTCTTTCGATCACTACTGAATTGGCGGGCAGACAAATAGGTATTGGCATGACTGGAGCAATTATTTGAGGATGAACACGACTCAGGCTGCCGCCCCTTTACCCTGGCAAGTGGCTGACTGGCATCGCATTGATGAACGAATCAAGACGGATCGTCTGCCGCATGCGCTTTTATTGGCAGGGCCAAGAGGGCTCGGCAAGGCACATTTCGCCGAGCTGATTGCAGCTCGGTTATTGTGTGAATCACCTCAGCTGGCGCCTTCGGGCAGTGTAGCGTGTGGTCAGTGTCACGGGTGTACCATGCGGATGGCAGGTTCCCATCCGGACTGGTTGCGTATCGCGCCTGTGGAGCAAGGCAAGCTGATTCGGATCGATGCTGTTCGCAACATCAATGCCTTTTTGGCAGAAACCGCTCAGCAGGGCGGCTATCGTGTCGTTCAAATTGATGGCGCTGAATCCATGACGATCGGGGCTGCGAATGCTCTGTTGAAGCAGCTGGAAGAGCCGGGGCAGCGTACTCTGTTTGTATTGATGTCAGACATGGCATCACGTGTCATGCCCACGATATTGAGTCGTTGTCAGAAGTTTGTCTTTACGCCGCCGCATTATGACCAGTGCCAACAGTGGCTTTCCCACTATTTTCCTTCCCCGGAGAGCGCTACTTTTTGGTGGCGTGCTTCTGGTGGTATGCCGCTGGAAGCAGTAGCGATGGGGAGTGCGGAGACACAAAAACTGCGCCAACGGGTGACAGAGCTCTTCGATGCCTTGATTCGGGGGGCTGATCCAGTATCCGAGGCGGCCCAGTTGGATCGACAGCAACTTGGTCCCATACTGGAATACGGCATTGCCTGGTTGGAGGATCTCATCCGCATGGGCCTTTCGGGTGACACCAGCAATTTACGCAATACCGATATGTTGCCGCTCTACCAGCAGGCAGTGAAGAATGGGCGTGTGCGTGACTGGTTTCGCCTGCTGGATTACGCACAGGAACAACGTCGACTGTTGCAGCAGGGCGGTAATCCCAATCCTCAGTTGGTGCTCGAATCCTGGTTGATTCGGTGGTCTGCGTTATTACGTTCCTGAATCATGTGCTCGTACTTGAGCACCTGCTTTTCCGAATTATTTTTACCAAGAGTTTTTCATGTCCGAGATGCTATCCGCCACGACCATGACACATTTTGTTGATTCTCACTGCCATCTGGATCATTTGGACATGAGCGGTGTAGAAGGAGGGCTCGCCTCGGTCATCGAATCAGCAAAGGCTCAAGGGGTTGGCAGAATCCTTGCCATGGCCACTCAGTTGGATGACCTTCCCACGCTGGTAGACATGGCGCGTAGGTACGATATTGTCGAAGTGGCTGCAGGTAATCATCCGCTCAAGGCATTGCCGTATGAGCCTGACCTGAATGAAATCCTAGAGGTGATAGAGCGTTATGATCCTGTCGCTATCGGTGAGATCGGCCTGGATTTTCTGGATGAAAAGCCCTCGGTTGCCGTGAATGTTCAGCAGCAGCGTTTTGAAAATTTTCTTAAGGCTTCGTCTGAAACGGGACTCCCTGTCAGTGTGCATACCCGAGGAGCTCGGAAGGCCACGCTCGAAGCGATCAAACGATATAGTCGTCCTGAAGTGGGTGGCGTTCTGCATTGCTTCACCGATGAGCTGGATTTTGCCCGCGAAGCCATTCGGCTTGGTTTCTACATTTCGATGTCAGGTATCGTCACCTTTAAAAATGCTAAAAATGTGCGCGAGCTGGCTCGGCAAATTCCCCTCGATCGTTTGTTGATCGAAACTGATAGCCCGTGGTTGGCTCCCGTTCCCTATCGTGGAAAAGCCAACTTTCCCGGTTATGTCGGTAAGGTGGCAGAGACCATCGCGGATGTCAGAGGCATTAGCGCTGGCGAGGTACAGTTGCAAACCACGGCCAACTTCTATCGGTTGTTTTCAAGTATTCGCTGAGCTGGTATGTCCCTCGAACTGGATGAACAGACGTTTTCCCATTTAACGCCTGAGCAACGTGCCGTTGTTGCTCACGAGGTAGGGCATGCGCGTGTTTCAGCGGTGGCGGGTGCAGGGAAAACCTCCACCATGATCGCTCGTGTTCTGGCATTACTTGCCAAAGGCTCACCGCCTGCACGCTTGCTGGTGCTTATGTTCAACCGTTCTGCACGTGACGAGTTTGCGGAGCGTCTGTCTGCAAAGGCGCGTGAAGTGACTCGCTCAACCGGATCGTCCATACGTTTTGACGAAGCTGGCCTACCACCGGTACGCACCTTTCATTCCCTCGGAATGCGCCTGTGCAATTCGTTAGTGCGGTGGGGGTATATTCCCGAGCGCCAGCTACTGAACGCGGACTGGCAAAGGGAACGCCTTGCACGCCAGGCCATTATCGATATTCGACCTGAATGGCCTGATATTGGGGAAGAAGCCCTGGATAGTGAGGCGCTAGAGGTCTTTACCTCCTTTTGCGACCGTGTCAAGGGGGAACTCACGGCACCGGATATCATGGTCGAAGAAGATGAGTTTGGACCTGATAAACGCTACTTTGTGGCGGCCTATCATCGTCACGAGCAACTTCTGAAGGATCAGGGGGTGATGACCTATTCTGATCTCTTGCATGTACCGTTGAAAACCATTGCGCGTTTTCCTGAACTGAAGCAACGACTAAGCGGTTTTCTGGATCATGTCATTATTGATGAATATCAGGATATCAATGAAGCCCAGATTAGGCTGATCAGTATATTAATCGCGCCTCTTGGGCAAGTGATGGCTGTCGGAGATGCCAATCAGTGCATCTACGAATGGCGCGGTGCGCGCGTGGACGCCATGATGAGCCGCTTCAATGCCTATTTTGGTCAACCGACGGATTATCCGCTTTCCTGTACCTTCCGGCATGGCCATGCACTTGCGCTTATGGCTAACCATGCCATTGAGGCCAACCAGCAACGGCCCGATCAGATTACGTTGGCAGCCCCTCAGGCAGCGACAACCGGCATTGGTATTGCCCAGGGTGCAGGGCAGTTGGAAACGCTTCTATTGGAATGGCAGGCCAGTGGTCGACTGTTGTCCGATACTGCGGTGTTGATCCGAAGTTGGGCATTAAGTGTGCCCGTACAACTGACATTGATGCGTGCAGGGATTCCTTTTCAGTTATCTCGGGATGACCGTTTCGTCTTTCGTTTACCGCTAGTACGCTCGCTCGCCGGTTTTCTGGAAATTGTTGAAGATCCTGGTCTGTTACATCAACCTGAACATTTGCTGATGCTGTTTACACAGCCGACGGCATTTGTGGCACGTGAACGTTTGGTGCGGTTATGCGAGTCACTTGCAGAAAACCGCCAGTGGCCTGCGCAGGATTCTTCACTTTTGGCTGGGCTTAAGCCTTATCAACGATCAACATTGAAGAAACGCTGGGCGCTGATTGAAGAATTACCGTCTCTTCGCGGTCGACCTACTGTTGTATTGCTGGAAAAAATAATTGAGCGGCTGGATGCGCAGAAGCTGCTGCGCCGTGCAGCTTCCCGCCGTGAAAAGGGGGAAGAGGATGTGCGCTTACTGGACGTTCTGCTCGAACAGGCACGGTTGGCAGCACGTGATACTCGCTCGTTTATTGCACTATTATCCAATCCGGTTGAATCGTCTGAGGACGGTGTGGTGATTTCCACTGTGCACGGTGCCAAGGGGTTGGAATGGCCATTGGTTGCAGTATGGGGCTTGAACGAAGAGGATTTTCCTCTCTACAGTCGTGAAATGCCGCTAACACCCGTTAGCCTTGAAGCGGAGCGTCGCCTCTATTACGTCGCAATAACCCGTGCCAAAGAACAATTGGTCCTCTTTAGTGATGAAGGTGAACGAAAGTCCAGTCGGTTCCTTGCCGAGAGTGAGTGGGCCTTGTGTGCACACATTGGTGCCTTGTTGGATGGTGCTGAATGCGCTGAATCTGATAACCCGATCAACATTGAGCCTCTATACGTTGCCAAACCTGAGCTGGTTGAGCGTTATTGCCGCCATTTTGGTGTCACGTTGCCGGTGTCACGTAAACAGGTGGCGCCCGATGAATGGGTCGAAGGGGATCGTATCGAGCATGCCAATTTTGGTACGGGTGAAATTGAACGAATTGAAGGTGAGGGGGAAAGGCGCATTCTTGAAGTGCGTTTTGATCGTGCAGGTAAACGTCGGTTGATGGCAAACCGCGCGCCGATCCAATTGGCTGCAGGTTAGTCGCCTGTTATCGAGTGGATAAAAGCATCCTTTGAAGGCCCAATCAGGCTTTATCCGGCCTTTTGGTACGCTTTCTATTGAACCAATGGTGTCACGTGCTGTCGAGATATTAAGCCACATGGGCTTTTACGCTTAACGTTGTGCTTTTATCGTCATGCTTCCAACCTCACGGCTTTTGTGACCTGGTATATAGGGTTTAGTATATTGGTTAGAACTTTAGTAGCCTCGCCCATGGGTTGGCATCAGCAATATGGAGAGGCGGCAGAAACAAAGCTGACCATGCTATTCTAAGGCAGGTTGGGTAGGTACTTGCGTTTGATGCACATTGCCTGGTGGCTCGCCGGCGTTATGCACTTTATGCCCGATTCGGGTCTTGTGCATGGCGGGATATGAAACCACGCTAGGGTATAAATCTCACGGAGAAGTGAGCTTACACGCCGTCAATCCAACGCGTAATGCAGTTGCAAAAGGCTTTATATACAAAAGGTTGTTACCAGAGGAAGCATTACCTGTTAGGGTATAGCAGTAATGAAAAAGGGCTTTCACTAGCGATAGCTATCGCCTTGCGAATGCTGTGGTGATGGTAAAATGCCGGGCTGGAGAGTGGTCAGGCATATCAGGAAGGCTGGCCCGCGGTGATTGCATGCGATGCGCACCCAAACAGAATATGCTCGAAGTATTGAAGAGTGGTCATGGTGATTGTTCACCTTCATACTGGGGCTTAGGTTAGTGTACGAAGGACTGATGGAGAGTCGCGTTTCAACCCGGCGATAATCCTCCAGATCTATTGGTGCATCACTCGAAATCAATGTTACGCATAGAGATTGACCATGAATGAATCGGTTCCCGTAGCGCACAATATGTCGATTATTTCGCTGGTTTCCAATGCCAGTGGAGTTGTTCAGGCTGTATTGGTACTCCTCCTGTTATTTTCGATCGTCTCGTGGGTGTTGATATTCCGCCGTGGTTTTGCTTTACGCCGGGCGAATCAGGAATTGCAGGGCTTTGAAAAACGCTTTTGGTCTGGTGTGGATCTCAACGATCTTTATCGTGAAACACCCGAGCAACCCGAAGGGGCCGCACATATCTTTCGTGCCGGTTTTCGTGAATTCAATCGTCTTTTGCCGAAGTCAAAGGATGATGGTGCCGTGCTGGGTGGCGTTGAACGTTCCATGAGTATTGCTCTTTCACGTGAAGAGGCGCGTCTGGGCCAGCAGCTGCCTATTCTGGCTTCGATCTCTTCTTCAAGCCCGTATATCGGCCTGTTCGGTACGGTATGGGGTATTATGGGTTCCTTCCAGTCGCTCTCTTTGTCACAGCAGGCAACACTGGCGACTGTGGCGCCGTGGATTGCAGAAGCACTGGTTGCCACGGCAATGGGGCTTTTTGCAGCCATTCCTGCGGTCATCGCCTATAACCGTTTGTCTTCGCTTTCCGAGCAATTAATGGGACGTTACGAGAACTTTGCTGAAGAGTTCTACTCTATTCTCTACCGTAACCTCTACACGGGTCGGGTTCGTAAAGAGAACGCCCAGGGTTAATTTGCAAGGAGCACTCCATGCGCGGATCTTTTTCTCGCCGTAGTAGACGCAAACTGAATAGTGACATCAATGTGGTGCCCTTCATCGATGTTATGCTGGTGCTTCTGGTCATTTTCATGATCACGGCACCAATGATGAATCAGGGTGTACATGTCAATTTGCCTCAGGCCAGCGCTCATCCGCTGGATGACAACCATTCACCTCTGGTAGTCTCGATTGATCGTGAGGGGCATTACTTCCTGAGCCGTGACGGGCACGATACGCCGACGCAGTTGAACAGTTTGGGTGATGATGTTCAGCAGGTTCTTTCACAGCATCCTGGGACGCCAGTGATGGTTCGTGGAGACCGCGCTGTGCCCTACGGGCAGATCATCTCGCTGATGGCCACATTACAACGTTCAGGCGTGCCGAATGTTGGGTTGGTATCTCAACCCGGTAATGCCAACTAGAGTGATGTGTTGGCGTGGGAGCCAAAAGGATCTCCTGCGCCGGGATGAGATGTGTTTTGTAGCCCTTGTCTTTTCACGGTTTCCCGTGAACAAGGCGAGGGTTTTTAATAAAGACATTAGATCGGTACTACAGATTATGTGTGACGCTGATATCTATTCCTGATGTCCTCATGCGTCGCCAGTACCCCTATCCTTCATTTCCCCGTATTTATCACAGCTGTTGTTCTCAACTATTCCTTCCACGTGCGTTCCAATAGATTCAACCAGTTTTCGCTACAAATGGCTCGTAGGGTGCTGTCATCATAACCATGCGTTTTCAAATAATGGGTAAGATTCGGTAATCCGGAAGCATCATGAATTGCCTCGGGGATATAGGCGCCATCGAAGTCAGAGCCAAGCGCGACACAGTCTGGTCCCATGCGCTCAATCAGATAATCCAGATGTCTGCGAATAACATCGAGACTCGTATTGGTACGGTACAATCCATCCGCACGTAGCATATTGACGGCGAAATTGACGCCCACCAGCCCGTTACGCTCGGCAATTGCATCGAGTTGCTTGTCCGTCAGATTTCGTGCGGCGGGGGAGAGCGAGTGTACATTGGAGTGGCTCGCAACCAAGGGCGCATCGCTATAACGTGCTACATCCCAGAAGCCTGCTTCATTAAGATGGGCGACATCCACCATGATACCCAGTCGGTTGCACTCGTGAATCAATCGTAAACCGTGAGTAGTAATACCGGGGCCGGTATCGGGTGTCTGGTTGAAGGCAAACGGCACGCCATGTGCATAGCGATTATGACGGCTCCAGACAGGCCCCAGGCTGCGCAACCCTTGTTGATGAAAGGTATGTAGCTCTGCCAGATCAATATTGATGGGCTCGGCGCCTTCCATATGCAACACGGCGGCAAATCGCCCGGCTTTCATGGCATTGCGGATGTCTGCAACAGACGTACAGATCGTCCACCCCTGAGCTTCTTCAATGCGACGGGCGATGGCAAGGAACTCTTCCGCGGCGGAAAATGCATGGCCGTGCTCAAGTGGCGCGGCCATCGGATAGGGATCAAACTGCGCCTGTCTCTTTTCGGCGGTAGAGGGAATGAATGTGGCACATAATCCACCGGTAAGACCGCCTTTGCGCGCCCGAGGAAGATCCAGTTGGCCCAGCGCTGTATTGTTGGATGAGCGCTTGCCATTCATGAAGGCATCAACCGGATCTATCCCTTTTCTTGATAACATCCAAAGACGCAAGAGCACATCGTTGTGACCATCAAACACCGGCTGCATGGGTAACACTCCTTATTTGTGCCATGATTTTACTTTGGCCCATACAGGTGAATATGACCACTGTAAATGCTGTTTTTGGCCTTATTCTTTAGGAGGTGCCTCTCGCTCAAACAAGGCCGGTGGCTCAGAGGTGAAATCCATGCCACCAGACTATCATCAAGCGAGCGTCGTCCACACCGGTGCATGGTCAGACGGTTTTTCCATTGCGCGCGCATCATAATCGATGCCTGATGCCGATACATGTTGTTTCAATGCGTTAGAAACCAGAATCAGGTCGATACGAAGCCCGCGTTTGGGCTCGCGGTTGAAGCCTTTGGAACGATAATCAAACCAACTGAACCAGTCACTGTTTTCAGGTTGGCAGAGGCGGTAACTATCGTACATGCCCCAATCGTAGACACGTTGTAGCCATTCACGCTCTACCGGCTGGAAACTGGTTTTTCCTTCACGTAACCACCGCTTGCGATTATCTTCGCCAATACCGATATCCTGGTCTTCGGGGGAAATATTGAAATCACCCATCACCGCAACCGCCTGATCAGGCGTATGTTGAGTTTCCAACGTGTGACTCAGCTGTTGGTAGAAATGTTCCTTGTTGGGGAACTTGGTCGGGTGTGAGACATTTTCACCCTGTGGAAAATAGCCGTTATAGACAGTCATCTCGCCAAAGGGAGTCGCCAGTTTTACTCCTATCATGCGGCGCTGGGCATCGTCAGCATCGCCTTCCATGCCATAGATGACCTCAAGGGGTTTCTCTTTGGTCAGTATGGCAACGCCGTAATGACCTTTCTGTCCATAGTAATGGACGTGATAGCCCAGCTCGCTCACGCTTTCCAATGGGAATTCGCTATCCTGTACCTTGGTTTCCTGCAGTCCGATAACGTCTGGTTGATGCGTTTCAATGATCGCCGCCAGCTGATGAGGACGAGCGCGGATGCCATTAATGTTGAAGGAGATCAGTTTCATGTCAGGATGGTTCCTTATCATTAGGCTTGGCGGAATCATTGCTTTCATTGGGCTCGGTTGAACTGCCTCCGCTGGCATGAAGTTCCAGTACCGGCGCATTGGCCTGACGTTCCTGCTTACGTGCCGCCTGCTGTTTGCGCTGTTTGGTTTTCTTGCGCGTATACTTTTCGGAAGAGTGGACCTGATCCGGGTTTTCATGGCGCCATTTCTTGAAATCCTTGCGTCGTCCTGTGCGGATTGTGACACGGCTCGCCATGGAGCGCGTTTTCTTTTTACGAGTCATGTTGAAATTCCTGAATCAAAAACTGAATGGGATCGAATTAAACGTTGGCTTGAACGCCGAATCAAAAGAGTGTCCGGGCATGCTACTCTGGAATTACGTCCATTCTATCAAGAGGTTGGCCCTGCTGTCGCATTCTGACGCACCTATTCTTCGCGATGTTCGTCCAATGGGCGTTGACTCTGATATAATAAGTTCATGAGTTAACACGCTGTACATGATCAGCCGGGCTAAAGTTTCTATCCCTTTTGCCGATATATGTAATGTCTCGGGTAATCGGTGCTTCAGGTCATCGGTAATGGCTAACGATAGAGCACAATTCCGCTGCTAAAGTGTATTCAGAATTGCGCGTGTCCTGACGATTCTGAATAAAGGACGGCGAACGAAAGATCGTAAAAACAGCGAACGAAAGACAGCGAACGAAAAAGCACGATATTGAATGCACACAATGTTGCCAATAGTGGTGAAACAGGGCATTCATGATGCGTCCCATTCCACAGAACAGTCGAGATATCATGAGCGAGACGGAAAACAGTCAGACCCCCTCGAAGAGTGAACATAGCGATAACACCGACAATGCCGAGAACGGTGATAAACGCCGGCCTCGGCGGCGGCGTAAACCGCGTAACCAAAACAACTCTGGGCGTCGCCGTCAGCAGTCTTCGAATCGCCAGCGTTCGAATAACCGCAGAGGGCAGGAAGAGAAAACCGCCTCTGGCGCATCGGCTGCCGAGATTGTGGCAGTACCGCCTAAGCCGGGTGTCTGGCGTTTTCAGGATTTTGATCTGCCATTGCCGTTGTTAAAGGCCATTGCGGATCAGGGGTATCAGTACTGCACGCCTATTCAGTCGGAAGCGCTGAAGCAGACACTGTTGGGTGGAGATATTGTCGGCAAGGCACAAACGGGGACTGGCAAAACAGCGGCTTTTCTGATCTCCATTTTCAGTTATTTTCTTGAAGAAGGGCGGCCTGAGGGGCAGAAGCCGGGGGCTCCACGCGCTTTGATTCTGGCACCTACACGCGAGCTGGCCTTGCAGATTGAGAAAGACGCCAAGCAGCTCGCTGAGCATCTGGAGGGTATCAATATTGCCAGTGCGGTAGGCGGTATGGATTATCAGCGCCAGCTGCGTGAGCTCAAGAAACCTCTCGATATCCTGATTGCCACTCCGGGACGCCTGCTCGATTTTCATCAGAAACGTGAAGCGGATCTATCCGAAGTCGAAGTACTGGTACTCGATGAGGCGGATCGCATGTTGTCCATGGGCTTCATTCCGGATATCAAACGCATTATACGGGCGACCCCGAAGAAGGAAGAGCGTCAGACCTTCCTGTTCTCGGCCACGTTCACACAGGATATTCTCAATCTTGCGAGTCAATGGACTTATCAGCCCGAGTACGTTGATATTGCACCGGACGTTACAACATCGGATAACGTTGATCAGCATGTTTATCTGGTGGGTGATACCGATAAACCCAGGCTATTACTGAACCTGCTCAAACAGCAAGAGGTAGAGCGCGTTATCGTCTTTGCCAACCAGCGTCATGTTGTGCGTCGTCTTGATGATGCATTGCGCAAGGAAGGGATCAACGTCGCCATGCTCTCAGGGGATGTGCCGCAAAAACAGCGTATCCGTACGTTGGAAGAATTCCGCAGTGGTGAGGTTTCTGTGCTGGTTGCTACGGATGTGGCTGGGCGTGGTATCCATATTTCGGATATTTCCCATGTAATCAACTACACCTTGCCGGAAGATCCCGAGGATTACGTGCATCGCATTGGCCGTACGGGGCGTGCGGGCGCCAAGGGAACATCGATTAGCTTCGTAGGGGAAGAAGATGCCTATTCACTTCCGGAAATAGAACGCTTTATCGATGATAAATTGCCCTGTGAGCATCCGCCTGAAGGGTTGCTCTAACCAGAAGTCGGGCACTTATTGAGCATTCCCGCTTCCCGGAGAGCCCTGCTGAAGCACTCAGGGTTTCCGGGAAGTGTCTTTTTGACTGGTGGATTTTTGGTATGTGAATGTCTGGTAAGGGGATTTCCGGTAAGAACTTATCTGGCAGAAGCATTCAGTGTATGGGCTTCCATGTGCACAATTCAGTGAACACATTTGTCGGTGCCCTGTTGGCCGGTGTCATGTAGTGGCTGAATTTTTGTCCCCAAAAGCCACGCAATGCGAAATGTTGCGATGGCAAAAATAACGACGCTATTGTGATGAATGGGCAGGATGAGTAAGGGTAACGCGATGCTGAAGCCTGAGCTAAAGGAAGAGATTCAGGGTGCCTATCGGCATCTGCTGGATTCGCTCGACCTCAAACCGCGCTATGGTCAGAAGCTTATGATCGCTGAAATAGCACGGACGCTGGGCACCGTGGAAAGTGATGATCAGGGCCTGCGAATCGGCAATGAGCACATTTGCGTGCTTGAAGCGGGTACGGGTACGGGCAAAACACTGGCTTATTTGCTGGCTGCTCTCCCGATTGCACAGGCGATGGGAAAGCGTCTGATTATTTCGACTGCAACGGTGGCATTACAGGAGCAGGTGCTTAATCAGGATCTACCTGCGCTTAAAAAGCACTCGGGTCTGTCCTTCTCTTATGCGCTGGCCAAGGGGCGTGGTCGTTATCTTTGCCTCTCCCGGTTGGAGCAAGTGCTGGATGGTACAGAAGCCAATCCAACGCTTTCACTGTTTGAACGTGAACATGCTTCCTCTAATGAGCATTTGGGTGAACTTGCCCATGAAATGGCGACGGAATACGCTTCCGGACGCTGGAAAGGTGATCGTGACAGTTGGCCCGAAGCTGTTGAGGATAAAGATTGGCGAAGCCTGACGATTGACCACCGCCAATGTACCAATCGCCGCTGCGGCCATTTTTCGGCGTGCGCTTTTTTCAAGGCGCGTAAGCAGGTTGAAGAAGCGGATATCATTGTCGTCAATCACGATCTGGTATTGGCGGACCTTTCCCTCGGAGGGGGGATGGTATTGCCAGCACCCAAAGAATGTTTTTACGTTTTTGATGAAGCCCACCACTTGCCTGACAAGGCGCTTGATCACTTCTATCATCGCCTGGCGCTGCATGGGGCGTCTCGTTGGCTGAATCTGCTCAAGCGCTCACTCACGGATTTGCACACTGCATTGGGTAAGCAATCAGTGATTGCCCGTCATCTTGCTACGATTCCCGAAGCAATGAATGATATTGACACGCGTTTGGCGGAACTGTTGACCTACTTGCAGGAATTCCAGCGTCAGTCAGCAGAGCCTTCCGACCATGATGCCTATGTGCGGCGGCATCGCTTTGAAATGGGGCGAGTACCTGAAGCCTTGCGTGAACAATCAACTCAGTTGCTTAAAGGTTTTACAGCCCTTCATAAAGCGCTGGATGGCATGCTGGAGATTTTGCGTGAAAGTCTCGACCCGGATAAAAGTAATGGATTATCACGGGAAGTGGCCGAGCAATGGTTACCGTTGATCGCTATGCTTCATGGGCGAACACAGGATGCCTATGCCCTGTGGCAAGCATTTGCATCTATCGATGAAAGCGCAGATAACCCCCCACAGGCACGCTGGATCGAATTTGTTTCCAGCGGGGAACAGCAGGGCGAAGAGGTCGTATTGTCGGCCTCACCTGTCAGTGCCGCTTCTACACTCGCACAACACTTGTGGGCACGCTGTTTTGGAGCGGTTTTAACCTCCGCAACATTGACCGCATTGGGTGGCTTTGAGCGTTATCAGGAGCAGGCCGGGTTAGCCAATCGCTATCGTTACCAACGATTGCCCAGCCCTTTTGATTATTCGCGGGCGACGCTTTCCATCCCGAAAGAAGCGGTTGATCCAGCGCAGCGTGAGCAACATGAAACGTCCATTATCGACTTTGTTTCCTCACTGGAAGATCAGGGGGCCGTATTGGTGCTTTTCTCGTCCCGTCGTCAGATGCGGGCGGTTGAGCAATCCCTGTATGACAACGAAAAGACCCGGTCCTTGGCTCAGTCGATTCTGATTCAGGACCAACTTCCGCGTCATGAGTTGCTCAAGCGCCACCGTGAGCGTGTTGATAAAGGGGAGCGCAGCATCATCTTCGGTATGGCGAGCTTTGCCGAGGGTATCGATTTGCCGGGAGATTACCTGACCCATGTTGTGATTACGCGCCTGCCATTTGCGGTTCCCGACGACCCGGTAGGGGCCACACTTTCCGAATGGATTGAAAGTCGCGGAGGTAATGCCTTCATGCGAATTACTGTTCCCGATGCTTCCGTGCGACTGGTGCAAGCATGTGGACGCTTGATTCGTAAAGAGGTGGATCAGGGGCGCATAACGATTCTGGATCGGCGCCTTTTAACCAAACGTTATGGTAAATCACTACTGGATTCATTACCTCCCTTTCGTCGTGAAATCGATGGGCAGCTTGTGCAGTAGAGGTACTGAAAAAATCAAGCACTTGATACAAAGTGAACAAGACAAGGTCTTCAATACAACTTATTCAATACCAAGTCTTTAAAACAAGGTTAAAGTGGTCAGAAAGTAACAAATAAAAAGATTCAGGCTTAGCCGTTGGGCAATGCGAAAAGAAAGGTCAGGAGTTGGACATGTCACAGGTATTCACGCTTTCACAGGGTGTACCCGCTATTTCACCGCAGCATGCTTCGCCCGCGATCATTGTGCCGGTGATGGAAGCACAAGCTGAGAGTGCGTTGGCTCAGGTTGAGGCCATTGCACGCGATGAACAGGTGGATGTGATCGAACTCCGTATCGACCGCCTGGATGATGCTCTCAAAATGGATAAAGTGGTTGGCGTCGTGCAGCGGGCTCTCTCCAAAGCGGGTTCTCTTCCCGTTATAGTGACTTTCCGCACCCTGAAGGAAGGGGGATGTACCGATATCTCTCCTGCCGATTACAGTGCGCTCAACAAAGCAATTATTGAACGTGCCGCACCTGCTTATATAGATGTGGAATTCAATCTGGGTGCTCAAGTGGTAGAAGAGGTCATTCAGCAGGCAAGGAAGTTCAACGTTGCCGTGATTGTCTCCAGTCATGACTTCAATCAAACATCCCCTGAGCCGAAGCTTGTTGAGCGTCTGGAAGCGATGCGTCTGACACAGGCCGATGTCATCAAAATGGCGGTGATGCCGAAAACGCCCAATGATGTCCTGGCCTTGATGGCGGCGACAGCAACCCTGCGCCACCGATATCCCGGGTTGCCGATGATTACCATGTCGATGGGCAGGAAAGGTGTGCTTTCCAGAGTATGTGGAGAATTCTTTGGATCGAATGCGACATTTGGCACACTGGGTAAAGCATCAGCGCCGGGGCAGGTCGCCGTGGAAAATCTTCAGAATATACTGGGAAAACTTCACCTGCTCCATCAACCCGAAGTGTAAGGTTACCCCATGATGATGGGGTAACGGCCAGGATGATGGAGCGAACGGCAATGGCGTCATAAAGGACGTTGTGGCCGATAGCTTTTACCTGCACCTGTTATCTGTGCTTGTTATTTATAGTTGTTACCTATAGCTGTTACTCAGCCGCTTTAATGCGCGAGTGCAATGTGGTGTTCAGGCGTTCAGCCGCTGAAGAAAGAATTTCTTCCGTTGTTTCCCAGCTAATACAGGCATCGGTAACAGAGACACCATATTCCAGTTGGCTCAGATCGGTGGGTATCTTTTGCGCACCGAATTTCAGATTTGATTCAAGCATCACACCGATGATGGATGTATTGCCTTCCAGAATCTGTTGGACAATATTCTCCAACACCAGGGGTTGAAGTTCTGCCTGCTTGTTGGAGTTGGCATGAGAACAATCGACCATCAAGTTCGTTTTCAATCCTGCTTCACGCAGATCCCGTTCGGCAAGGGATACGCTGACGCTGTCATAATTGGGTTTGCCATTACCGCCTCTTAGAACTGTATGTCCAAAGGCATTGCCACGTGTGGTGATGATAGATACCTCACCTCCCTGATTGATACCCAGGAAACTATGCCCGTGTGCTACAGATTTGAGGGCATTTACGGCAACATCCAGACTGCCGTCTGTCCCGTTCTTGAAGCCGACTGGGCCGGATAGTCCCGAAGCCATCTCGCGGTGAGTTTGGGATTCCGTCGTGCGTGCGCCAATAGCCGACCAGCTGATGCAATCCTGAAGATACTGGGGTGAAATTGGATCCAACGCCTCCGTGGCAAGAGGAAGTCCCATTTCGGATAGTTCTACCAGCAAGGAGCGAGCTATTCTCAACCCATCTTCGATCGCGAAGCTGTCATCCATGTACGGGTCATTGATCAAGCCTTTCCAGCCAACCGTGGTGCGTGGTTTCTCAAAGTACACACGCATCACGATAAATAGTGTGTCACCGACTTTTTCAGAGAGTGCCTTTAACCGCTTGGCATATTCACGTGCAGCATTCACATCATGAACAGAGCAGGGGCCAACCACTACCAGAAGGCGGGGGTCCTCACCCGACAAAATATTCTGAATGACCTCTCTGCTTTTGATGACAGTCTTTGATGCCGTATCACTGAGCGGCAGTTTTTCTTTTAGGGCTTCAGGTGTAATCAGTGTTTGCTGACCTACCACATTGATGTTATTGACCTGTTCTTCTGACATGACAAACCTTGTTGATAAGGGGGAAAGGGCAACGGGATATAAAGACTGCAGGGTAGCTCCTGACGTTATGAACACGAATGTTCTGATGGGAGCCGGACAGGTCACGTTAAGCCGTTGGCCAAACAATCCATTAGCGGAAAAATAATAGAGTGTATTGCGGTTATAGTAACAGATATCAGTTCATGGTAGGAAAATCGAACACCATGAGGTGGGTTGTCCGCCTTTGTTTTTGTTACCAATGTATCCGACTTCACTTGAATTAATGGTCGCCAAGTACCATTAAATAATACAGGTAGAAATGAGTGTATTCGATGAATGAACTTTTTGCTGCAGAACTTGTCTATTAATTGTCGGAGTTTTCACCCGGTTACAAACAGCTGATTGGCTGCGGTTATTTGTTACCTGTTATTCAAAAGCATGGTATTCAAAAATATGGCATTCAAAAGCATGGTATCCAAAATCAGGTCAGTTCAGCGGTGAACAGCTCACTACATAAACATCCAGTGAATATCCCATCAGGGTTGCTGTAGTCATTAATGGCAATACGTCGTATCAAAGTGGGCATGTTCACTACAATATTCAGCAGTTATAACAAAAAGCAGGTATATCGCGGGTGTTCCCGGCTTACCTGCCATCAACAGGAATGGATTAATGGGCCGGCTCCAAACGATTCGTCACGGGTAGTGTATCCACCCAGTCGTTTACGCTCTGCATACCATGTTCCCAGCCATGGTAAGGACTTTTAAACCATGGAAAGGACTTTTAAACCATGGTAAGGATGAGCGGATGCCGGTATTGATGAGTGATCAAGGGGATAGAGCATGTCAACAGAGTTGACTGACCAGCAGTTGGTTGAAAGAGCTCAGGCGGGCAATACCCGGGCCTTCGATCTATTGGTGAAGAAGTATCAGCACAAAATAATCGGCTTGATCAGTCGTTACGTTCATGATCATGCCGAAGTACAGGATGTTGCCCAGGAAGCATTTATCAAAGCGTACAAGGCACTCGATAAATTCAGAAATGAAAGTGCTTTTTACACCTGGATGTACCGTATCGCTATCAATACGGCAAAAAATCATCTGGTGGCCCGAGGGCGGCGTCCGCCGGGCAGTGACCTGGATGTTAGTGATGCAGAAGTACTGGACGTAGGCGGGCGCTTGTCTGATATCGAAACGCCGGAAGCTTCCATTGCACGTGACCAGTTGGAAAAGGTAGTGTTCGACGTCATTGATAACCTGCCTGAAGATCTGCGTACAGCCATCACCTTACGTGAAATGGACGGTTTGGCTTATGAGGATATAGCCAACGTTATGCAGTGTCCGGTGGGAACCGTTCGTTCACGTATTTTCAGGGCACGTGAGGCAATTGATGCGAAAGTTAACGAGTTGCTTAATCCCTCGTTGGAAGGGCATACCACATCAACTGTGCAATGAATTTGTCCTTTTTTTTCGGAATTAAGTAAACTTTTTGAACAAGGCACTGTCCTATTGGTTAGAACGACTACTTAAGTGCCTAGCATGAGGGTGTGGCAATGAATCAGAAAGTCAGGGAATCACTATCAGCGGTTGTGGATGGAGAGGGTGACGAGCTCGCGTTGCGGCGTGTTCTCAAGGCTCTCGATAATTCTCCCGAAGAGGCAGATACCTGGCGCCGTTATCAGGTCATTGGCAGCATTATGCGCCGCGAGCGTGATATTGATGTGACCACGGACATTTCAGCGCAGGTCATGCGGCGTATTGAAGCACAGCAACCTGCCAATGAATCCATTCCGCAGGGCGCGCGACATTCTGCGCGTGGTGAGGCCGTTACAAAGCGTGGTTTCGCTCGTTTCTCTTTCATGGGAAATGCGGCTGTAGCAGCAGCGGTAAGCCTTATGGTGATTACTGGGGTTCAGGTGTATCGTGGTGGGCATTCAACGACCCCCGGTGGTGCCTCAGTGGCTAGCCAATCATCAGGCATGGCCAGCATCGCGGATCGAGCCAACATGCCAAATTACAGTAATGTTGGAAGTAGTGGGTTGAGCACCGTAGGTCTGGCGTCCGAACCCGTTACCCAGACTTACGGTAATAATGACTCCTCGTTGATGTCCTCTTACTCATCCAACATGTCCAATACTGAAGCCAAACGTCAGGCGCGTCTGTTACAAGGCTTCCTTGATCTGCATGCTCAGGATGCAGACTTTCAGCCGCAAAGCCAGTACAGCACCATTAATGCCGGTTTCATGGGGTCTGCCTCCAAACAGGCAAGTGTTCATTAATACTGGACGGCGATGAAAAGACATTATGGCGAGTAAAAACAATAGCAGGTTGCAGGCATGGATTATGCTTGTCCTGCTATTTTTTTGTCTTGATATCAGGCCGTCGGTGGCTCAATCCTCATCGGGTCAAACTGCCACCCCCATCGCTTCGCAGTCCAATGCTGCGCGTATTTATGTGAATTGTGGTCAGCCACAGGTATTGCCCCCACATCTTCCCAATGCAACTGGCCTGATTATTCGCTCGATCAATGCGACGCGTTGCTACAATTACGATTTGCTGATTGCCAACTCCAATGTGTCAGGTTTATCCACGTATCATGTGAATCATTGGGTGGCTAAACAGGTCGAGCGCTCATATGTCCAATCCCTGGATAATACGTCCTCCCTTCGCCCCAAAATGCTTGAAAACGAGCTTCCCAGCCTTTTTCGTTTAATGACAGGTGATTCCTCGATTGAATCCCTGACTGCGCACTACCGCTTTCATTACGTCGGCCAGCAACTGATTGCCAATCATCTTGCCAATGTCATTGATATTCTGCCGAATGATTCTTTTCGCTTTGCCCAACGGTTGTGGGTAGATGAGCAAACACAGTTGCCACTCAAGCGGGTGACGATTGATCCATTTGGCCGCGTGGTCAATACGTCCCAGGTGGTTGCTATTCATTCACTTACGCCCTACAGCGGCTTGTTGACGTTGTTTCCACTACGTGAGGGTGCCAGCCCACATCATTGGGTCACCTGGTTGCCCCATGGATTTCACATGGAAGGTAATACAGTGGTGGATATTCAGGGACACGAGATGGAATCCCGTTTTTATTCCGATGGATTGTCGAGTCTCAATATTTTCATTGGTCCCTGGCTTTCCTCTGCTGCACTTCCTGAAGGAACCAATATTTTGGGTGGGGCATCTGTGGTCATTCGTCATTTCGGTCAACCCGGGGCCGGTTATCAGGCTGCAGTGACGGGGGAGGTTCCGTTACCCGTTCTGATCCGAGTCGCTGATGGACTTAATGTAGTTGAAAAGTGAATTGATTGTGTAAGCTCATGTATCTTCGCTCGATTGTGTCGCCTAAAGTTGTAGTGATATATTGATATTTATTTAATTTTTATTTAAGTTTTTTATTGTAAAAAATACGCATTCGTATAATTTTCACATCACTTTCATGGGTTATTGCAAGGGACAAAAGGGATTGGGTTTTGAACATGGGCGGTAAATCGCACGTGGTGATTGCAAGCCAATATTACAAAAATCTACCCAGCCTCATTTTTTACAAAGCATCCGTTGTTCAGTTCTTCCTTGATAAGGAAAAAATAGGAGTTGCCTAGATGTACGTTGCTAAACGACGATTGACTCTTGTGGCCCTTGCCATTGCTTCTGGAATCGCCATTCAGAATCCTGTTATGGCTCAAAATGCTCCCATAGAAACCTCTCAGGCCAATAGTGCGGCGCCCACTATGGTGCAATTGCCCAACTTTACGCAGTTGGTCAAGAAAGTATCGCCGGCCGTGGTGAATATCTCGACGGTGAGGGAAGAAAAGGGCCCTTCATTCCAGATGGGTGGCGATCCGAGTCAATTGCCAGACATTATCCGCCAGTTCTTTGGTAATCAGCTTCCCCCGGGCTTCGGTGGTTTCCCCGGGATGGGCGGTGCGGGTCCACAAACTGAAGAGCTACACTCGCTTGGTTCAGGATTCGTTATTAGCCCAGACGGCTATATATTGACCAACGCCCACGTTGTCGCTGGTGCGCAAACCATTCGCGTGCGTTTCAATGATCGGCGGAACGTAGCGGCTAAATTGATTGGCATGGATCGGAAAACGGATGTGGCGCTGATCAAGGTCAATTTGAAGAATTTGCCTACCGTGCAGATCGGTAATTCCGACAAGCTTCAGACCGGTGAATGGATGGTGGCCATAGGTTCACCTTTTGGATTCAATTCGTCCGTGACTCAGGGCATTGTGAGTGCGATCAATCGTACCTTGCCTGATGACAGTTATGTCCCCTTTATACAAACCGATGTACCGATCAATCCCGGTAACTCGGGAGGGCCATTGCTGAATCTTCAAGGTCAGGTTGTAGGGATAAACTCACAGATTTATACCCAGAGTGGAGGCTACATGGGGCTCTCTTTTGCTGTTCCCATTAATGTAGCCATGGATGTTGCGAATCAAATCAAAAAGGATGGTCACGTTACTCGTGGGTATCTGGGGGTTGCCATTCAGGGTGTTTCGCCTGACCTCGCCAGTTCGTTTGGCCTGAAAAATACCCAGGGCGCGCTGATTGCGCAACTTTCTCCTCATTCCCCCGGTGGGGAGGCAGGTCTAAAACCGGGTGATATTGTTACCGCCGTCAATGGGCATACGGTTGATACACCGGATGATCTTCCACGTCTGATTGGTGCGATGCAGCCGGGGCAAACAGCGAAGCTGGATGTCATCCGCAATGGTCAGACCACATCAATTTCCGTCAAACTGGGGGATTGGCCGAAGAGCAGCCAGGCAGAAACGACATCTTCCCACCCAAATAGTCACAAATCCCGTCTTGGCGTAACGGTATCCCCGCTCAATGATTCGCAGTTGAAGAGTGCTGGTGTTCCCAATGGTGTTGTGGTGCGTCAGGTGACGCCCAATAGCATTGGAGACAAGGCTGGCCTACAGCCCGGTGACATCATTATCGAAGTGAATCGGCAAGAGATTAGCTCTGTCGATCAACTAAGATCGGTTGTGGCGGATTTGCCCAAACATCATCCGATTGCCATGCGAGTGGCGCGTGGTAATCAGCAGATGTTTATTGCCATTCGTATGGATGGAAAAATGGATGATAGCGATTATGACGGTGAGTAACCGTTATCACTGAACGTCGTCGAGTAGGTGAACTTTCTGCGAGGCCCTTGATTGCAAGGGCCTTTTTATTAACAAAGGGAGTATGAAGTCTTTTGCCGCGCACGGAAATAAAGCCTTGGCCTCAAGTGTGTATCGCGTATTCTTCATGTACAATATCGGCATTCAAGCTGTTTGGAAGTGTCGGAAGAGGTGTCTCTTCCGTACGCAGGCCCATTTTTCGGTGAAACTGGATGACTCAAGACGTAAGCCGCTCCAATCTGGACAACATCAGGAATTTTTCGATTATTGCCCACATTGACCATGGGAAGTCGACCCTCGCAGATCGATTGATACAGATTTGTGGTGGTTTGACAGAACGTGAGCTCAAGGAACAAGTGCTCGATTCCATGGACATTGAGCGCGAGCGTGGTATTACGATCAAGGCTCAATCGGTCACATTGGATTACCATGCTCAGGATGGGCAGATTTACCAGCTCAACTTCATTGATACTCCCGGTCATGTAGACTTTTCATATGAAGTGTCACGCTCTCTTTACGCCTGTGAAGGGGCCTTGTTGGTGGTGGATGCCGCACAAGGGGTGGAAGCTCAGTCCGTAGCCAACTGCTATACCGCGATCGAGCAAGGGCTGGAAGTTCTGCCGGTCCTGAACAAGATGGATTTGCCGCAGGCTGATCCTGACGAAGTATCCCACCAGATCGAGGAAATTATCGGGCTGGATGCGACCGATGCATGCCGTGTATCCGCCAAAAGCGGTTTGGGGATGGAAGAGCTCCTTGAGCGTTTGGTGCGTGATATCCCACCGCCCAAAGGGAATCGCGATGCGCCACTTCAGGCTTTGATTATCGATTCATGGTTTGATAATTATCTTGGAGTCGTCTCCCTTATCCGTGTTTTTGATGGCGAGCTGAACAAAGGCGATAAAATCCTGATGAAATCGACCGGGCGCACCTGGGAAGCCAGCGCCGTCGGTATCTTTACACCCAAACGTAATGAAACCGGCCGCCTGCGTGCCGGTGAAGTCGGTTTTGTTGTTGCGGGTATCAAGGATATCCATGGTGCGCCCGTGGGCGATACCATCACTCATGCGAAAACGTCTGAAGTGGCACGCCTACCCGGCTTCCAGAAGATCAAGCCTCAGGTCTATGCGGGTATGTTCCCGATTAGTGCTGATGATTATGAAGATTTTCGTGATGCACTTGAAAAGCTGGCCTTGAACGATGCATCTCTGGATTATGTACCCGAAAACTCGGATGCACTTGGCTTCGGTTTCCGTGTCGGCTTTCTTGGCACGCTGCACATGGAGATCATTCAGGAACGACTGGAGCGTGAATACAATCTTGATTTGCTCACCACGGCGCCCACGGTTGTATATGAACTCGAGATGGATTCGGGGGAGATAGAATATATTTCGAATCCGTCCAAATTGCCTGACCTCTCGAGTGTACGTGAATTCCGTGAGCCCATCGCGCAGGCGACCATTCTGGTGCCGCAGGAATTTGTTGGTAATGTCATCACTGAATGCGTCAACCGTCGAGGTATTCAGAAAGACATGCAGGTACTTGGTAACCAGATGCAACTGGTGTATCAACTGCCGATGAGTGAAGTTGTGATGGACTTCTTTGATCGGCTGAAATCCATTACCAAGGGGTATGCTTCCCTTGATTACAGTTTTGACCGCTTTGAGGCATCCAAACTTGTTCGTTTGGATGTATTGATCAACGGTGATCGGGTTGATGCATTGGCCGTGATTATTCACCGTGATCACGCTCATGCACGTGGGCGTATTCTGGTCGAAAAAATGAAGGAACTGATTCCCCGCCAGATGTTCGATGTTGCCATTCAGGCAGCGATCGGAGGGCACGTGGTTGCTCGTTCCACTGTAAAAGCCCTGCGCAAGAACGTAACAGCCAAGTGCTACGGCGGTGATGTATCGCGTAAAAAGAAACTGCTGCAAAAGCAGAAAGAAGGTAAAAAACGCATGAAGCAGGTGGGTAGTGTGGAAATTCCACAGGATGCCTTCCTCGCTGTGCTCAAGACCAGCGAGTAGTCGTCTGCCCGCCCCAAGGAAATGGATTAGATCATGTTTTTATCCGTGTTTTTTGTTGCTGCCATCGTTGTGATGGGTCTTATCTGGCTGCTTGATGCCGTGTATCTAAAAGGTAGACGCGAAGCTGCCGGTACCGATACCAAGGCGCCCTGGTATGTAGACTACTCACGTTCGCTTTTTCCGGTGCTATTGTTCGTTCTGGTAGTGAGATCCTTTATTGTTGAACCGTTTCAGATCCCTTCCGGTTCAATGGAACCCACCTTGAAGGTAGGTGATTACATTGCTGTCAATAAATTCAGTTATGGTTTACGTTTGCCGATCACCCATACTCGGATTCTTTCTACCGGGGAACCTCATCGTGGGGATGTTATCGTATTTCGCTTCCCGTTAAATCCAAGCGTTGATTTCATCAAGCGTGTCGTCGGTGTTCCGGGCGACCATGTGGTTTATCAGGACAAACATCTCTATATCAATGGCAAGCTGATCAGTAAAACACTGGTTTCTGATGATGTTGCCTCTTCTCCGGGAATGCAGCTTTTCCAGGAAGATCTGGACGGTGTCAAGCATGCGGTTTACAACAATCCTGACGTAGATAGTAAAGGTTTTGATGGCACTGTTCCTGCGGGCCATTATTTTGTGATGGGTGACAATCGCGACAATTCTGCGGATAGCCGCTATTGGGGGTTTGTTCCGGAACAGAATCTTGTAGGTAAGGCTTTCTTCGTCTGGATGCATTGGCATGGCGGCCTTCCCAGCTTTACGCATGACCGTATCATTCACGGCTAGGAACCTGTGGTAAACTTCCTGCCATTAGCTAGTGTTGCAAGCAAATATTGCCATACCGGGTTTTGTGGTATTTGTGGTAATAGGCACCTGATATCAACGTCAGATATCAGCGCCTGAATGCCTGAATGCCTGAATATCGATGGCAGCGTCATTTGATATGAGAACGCTCGATTTGACGATGATAGACAAAATCGTCGATGAATAAGCCGGAATCGGGGAGCAAGCCATACTTTGACTTGAATTTTCGCGTTCCTGACAGACATTGGATGACCCCGTCATTTTTGGCGTTTACTGTCTATACTCTATGGAAACCGACCCCTTGGGAGACCGCCCGAGGGGTCGGGTACGAATAAAAAAGCGTCTATAAGCGCGGCTATATATCAATTGATGCATCTGTGTATAACGATGTTTGGGAATCATTGTATTTATTGATATATGTGCCTGCCTGACATAGTGCCCCAGTGGCTCTTGTCAGCACACATTTCGCACTGAAAAGTTGAGAATACACGTGAGCAGCTCTCTTTCGACCCTGACAAAACGCCTTGATCACTCCTTCAATGACCCGTCATTGCTGGAGCTTGCCATGACCCATCGGAGTGTGGGCGGCAAGAATAATGAGCGTTTGGAATTCCTGGGGGATTCCATCGTGAATTTTGTGATCGGGGAGGCCCTGTTTACCCGATTTCCCAAAGCACGTGAAGGGCAGCTTTCGCGCTTACGTGCTCGTTTGGTGAAGGGTGAGACTCTGGCAAAGGTCGCGCTGGAATTTGAGCTCGGTCAATTTCTGCGTCTTGGTTCGGGTGAGATGAAAAGTGGTGGTCATCGCCGTGAATCCATTCTGGCAGATGCTGTTGAGGCGATTATCGGGGCGATTTATCTGGATGCCGGTATGGCTGAGGTCCAGCGGTGTATTCTCAAATGGTTTGCACACCGTCTGGAGAACACGACGCTGGAAGACACCATGAAGGACCCTAAAACCCGCCTTCAGGAGTTCATGCAGTCTCGTCAGAATCCCTTGCCGCGTTATGAAGTGACTTCCATTGAAGGTGAAGCCCATGATCAGCACTTTACTGTATTGTGCCATGTGGATGTGCTGGAGACTCCGGAAGAAGGGCACGGCCCTAGCCGACGCAGTGCTGAACAGCAGGCTGCCGAGCGTGTCCTTACCCATTTGAACCCTAATCCCCGGAGATCATCATGAGCGATATCACCCCTGACCATACACCGACTGACGATGTCTCGCGCTGTGGATTTGTCGCGATTGTTGGGCGTCCCAATGTCGGTAAATCCACGTTGATGAACCGCATCCTTGGGCAAAAAATATCCATTACGTCCCGTCGTCCACAGACAACCCGTCATCAGGTCATGGGTGTTAATACGATCGGTAACACACAGGCCATTTATGTGGATACCCCGGGTATGCACATCATGAGCAAGGATCGTAATCGAGCCATCAACCAGTTCATGAACCAGACAGCATCACAGGCGTTACGCGATGTTGACTGTGTGGTTTTCATTATCGACCGTACCCGTTGGACTGATGAAGATGATATCGTGCTCAAAAAACTGGCGTCCGTAAAAGCACCCGTGATTTTGGCGATCAACAAGATGGACTGGCTGAAGGATAAGTCAGTCATGCTTCCATGGCTTGAAAAAGTTGCTAAAAAGCGTGCTTTTGCTGCGATCATGCCTGTCTCGGCCAAACATGGTACGGGTGTGAAAGCATTGGAAGAAGAGGTCGCCAAACATTTGCCCGAAGGCCCTCATTACTTTCCCGAAGAGCAGATTACCGATAAAAGCGAGCGTTTTCTTGCATCAGAGCTGGTACGTGAAAAAGTCATGCGTCAGCTGGGGGATGAGTTGCCTTACCAGATGACGGTTGAAATCGAACAATTTCGCGATGAAGGCCATATTCTGCGTATCAATGCCTTGATGTTGGTCGAGCGTGACGGTCAGAAAAAGATTCTCATTGGTGAAGGCGGTGAACGCATCAAGCAGATCGGAAAGGATGCGCGTATCGAGATGGAGAAGCTTTTCGACAAGAAAGTCATGCTCAAACTTTGGGTCAAGGTCAAACGGGGCTGGTCGGATGATGCCCGCGCACTTAAAAGCCTGGGTTACGACGACGAATAGTCGTGGTCTTGGCGCTGCAGGCTATGTTACGGGCGTCTTCATCCTGTCGTCTTAGCCAGGGGGGGGGCGTCACTCACGTTTCTTGCGCGTGTGTGGATCATGCAAATTACTGCCGCGAGCGTTGCCGATAGACGCTGCTGTGACATGACTGATTCCAGGGTGGCTGGCGCAAGTTGCTTCTGGGCGCTGGAAATATCACTCTGAAGTTTGGTTAATGCTGCCTTGTAGGTCTCATTCCATATTCTGAATCGACCCGGAATGCTCCATCTCCGTACTTTTTGTTACGGATATTTGTAAAAGGATGCATGGATGTCATTGCAACCTGCCTATCTCCTTCATCGCCGTCCCTATCGTGAAACCAGTGCGCTGGTCGATCTTGTTACGCTGGAGCATGGTCTCATTCGGGGCGTTGCCCGTGGTGTTGCGCGCCCCGGTAGTAAAAGCCGCAGTAATTTGCAGCCTTTTACGCCCCTGCATGTCTCCTGGCGTGGAGAGCGCGATCTCAAAACGCTGACGCTGATCGAATCGACCAAAGCGGGTGTGATGTTGGCCGGTGAGGGGCTACTATGTGGGTTTTATGCCAATGAGCTCCTTGCACGCTGCCTTCCTCGCGAGTTTCCGGTCGAATCTGTCTTTGCTCACTATGGCGCATTGTTGGAAGCACTTAAAGTGCCCGCTGAGAGGGCATCGGGGCTTCGCCGGTTGGAAATTACCCTATTGGAAGCACTGGATGCAGAGCCTGTTTTCGAAACGGAAGCAGGGCAGTCGCTTTCTTCACAGCAGACTTATCTGTATCAGGTGGCTTCACGGCGCTTTACAGAGGCCTCCGGTCATACGCAGGGTTTGGATGGACGTCAGCTTCGACGGCTTGCAATGGGCGAGTGGGAGGCCCCGACCGTGGCGCGTGAGGCACGTTGGTTATTACGGCAGGCGCTCCTACCCTATATGGGTGATCGACCGTTGAAATCACGGGCATTATTGATGTCCCTGATTGAAAAGCGCCGCCGCCAATCTCTATCATGAGTTATCATGAATCAGTTCAGGCCAACTTGTTTTAGGTCGACAAGGATCGTATCGACCTGAATTTGTCAGATGCCGGCACTTCATCATTATCACCGGAGCCCCACATGTATGATTTGAGACTTCAGTTAGGCTTCAACTTTGATACGCTCATGACGGCTATCGAAGCTGAACAGGACTCGACTACTCAGTCACCTGACCCGGAAGCTTTATCCAATTGCCTAGCGATGGCGTTGAATGCACTGGAAGGGGCGGATTATATTGCCGTATCTCTCACTCCATCGGAGTTCGTTCAGCAGGTCATCAGCCTGATTGCCACTATTGCACGCCATCGTCTTCTTGTACGTGTTCCTGCCGCAGATCGCGAATTGATTGCCAAGGCGTATGCGTTGGCGCCCGCGCAAGTATGCCTTGTGGCGTCGGGAAGCGAGCCCATGGATAGCCATTTGATATCCGGTTTATCTGACTCTTTTTCAACAGAAAACCCCGCAGAAATACTGGCCATGTTCCCCTCTTCAAAGGCTACGGATCTGATGGCGCTGCCAGAAAGAATCGAAGGGGTGTGTCTGGATACACGCTCATGGGCGAGCTGTCGTGGAGCTGAACGCGAGCAAAAATTGGCCGTCCTGGGGTCGATAATAGAGCATGCAAACGACGCCGACCGATTCGTTTATCTTACTGAATTACCGTCCCTCAAGGATGCTGAGGAAGCCGCTGCATTACCCGGTGTCTCTGCAATTGAAATAGGTGCGGCCATTTTACCTTTAGCGTTACAAAAAGGGTTGGGGGCTGTATTGCAAACACTCATGGTTACCCTTGTGAAGGCTCAGGAGGCAGGGCTGCAATTGGCACTTGAGGATCATGAACATCATCACCACGATCATGATGCAGATTGTGGCTGTCATCATTAAGGTCGAAAAATGACGATTCCCTACGTTGAAAATATAGTTGGAAATACGCCCCTGGTACGCCTGCAGCATTTGAATGCAGGCGATAACAACATCATTGTTGCCAAGTTGGAGGGCAATAATCCGGCAGGTTCAGTCAAGGATCGGGCAGCCCTTTCCCTTATCTCGGAAGCAGAAGCCCGTGGCGATATTACCCCCGGTGATCGTCTCGTCGAAGCCACCTCCGGTAATACCGGTATTGCACTGGCCATGGTAGCAACGCTGAAAGGGTATCACCTGACGGTCATTCTTCCGGCGGATGCCAGCGAAGAACGCAAGCAAGTCATGGCTGCTTACGGTGCAGATCTGATTCTGGCGGAGGGTATGGAAGCCGCACGTGATCTGGCTGACAAAATGGTGGCAGAGGGTGAAGCCAAGTCACTCAACCAGTTCGCCAATAGCGATAACCCTCTGGCGCACTACCGCTCGACGGGCCCGGAACTGTGGGAACAGACAGACGGCAAGATTACCCACTTCGTGAGCGCCATGGGAACGACGGGCACGATCATGGGGGTTTCCCGCTATTTGAAGGAGCAAAATCCGGCGATTGAAATTGTAGGGCTTCAGCCGTCCGAAGGGTCTCGCATTGCGGGTATCCGCCGTTGGCCCGAGGCTTACCGGCCCGCTATTTTTCAGCCAGAGCGCGTAGATCGCATTCTGGATATAAGTCAGTCTGAAGCGGAAGAAGGGATGCGTTTATTGGCGCGTGAAGAAGGTATTTTGGCCGGTGTTTCTTCCGGTGGTGCCTTACAGGGAGCGCTTAAGGTGGCTGAACAGGTGAGTAATTCGGTGATCGCCTTTATCGTCTGTGACCGCGGTGACCGTTACCTTTCCACTGGCCTCTTCACTGCAGATAAGAAGGTTGATTAATGGCATTGGGTAAACGGCGTCCACCACGACGCCCTGCGCAGGATCGTCAGGCGCGAGAAACAAAAGATCGACAAATCCCCTCGGATCATGCGGCCGTCGAATCCAATATAAGTTCGAATAACGATATTCTGGAGGTGCTACGCCTTTCACATGATGGGCGAGGTGTGGCTCGTCAGTCCGATGGCAAAACCGTTTTTATCGACCAAGCGCTACCCGGTGAAAAGGTAAGGATTAAAATTCATCGCCAACGTAGCCGCTATAACGAAGCCCATGTGGCTGAATGGTTGAGCACCAGCCCTGATCGTGTCGAACCGCAGTGTCAGCACTTCCACCAATGTGGTGGATGCCGTTTGCAGCATATGGATATACGAGCCCAGCGTACCTTCAAGCAACATGTGCTGGGAGAACATCTGGAACGTGAAGGGCTTTCTGCTGAACGTATCGGAATCCTGTCGGATGCGCCTTATGGATATCGGCGACGCGCACGGCTTGGCGTCAAAGTGGATAGCCAGGGCGATGTCCATTTTGGATTTCGACGCGAGGGCAGTGATCGCCTTTTTGACATTGTGGAATGCCCGATACTGGTCCCCGCTTTACACGCGTTGTTGGCCCCTATACGGACGCTTTTGCAGTCGTTGGAAATACCGAAAAATGTGGGGCATATCGAATTGATTGCGGCGGATTCGTATGCTCCCGAAAACGTTGATAATGCCCCTGATGCTGATGGTGTCACTGTTCATGATGCGTCGGTTCATGGTGAAAAAGCTGGCTGTGCTGTATTGGTGATCAGGCAAATTCGCCCCCATGCTCAGGATGAGGCCCAGTGGCAAGCTTTTGCCGATGCATGGCATATCATGTTGGTATTTGACCGTGGCAATTCTTCTACTCACGTGAAGGAGGTGTTTTATCGCGTCTCCCTTGGAGAATCAAAAACGCTTCCCATCGGTTTTAGGCCCGGCGATTTCATTCAAGTGAATGGAGAGGTCAACCAGCATCTGATTAACACGGTTCTTGACTGGTCGGGGAGTCAGGCTGATCTGAATGTATTGGATCTGTTTGCCGGCGTGGGCAACTTCACATTGCCACTGGCTGAGCGTGGATGGCATGTACATGCGATTGAAGGCAGTGAAGGGATGGTAAGACAACTTCAGGTCAATGCGCAGCGCCTGAAGCTCGATATCAGAGCGGATGCACAGGATCTTGCCAAAGCACCGTCCTTTGAGAAGGTCGAGCTGGTATTGCTTGATCCACCCAGGGGGGGCGCTCATGCTGTAGTTAAGTCATTTGGTACGGCTTCACCTTCAAGGCTGATTTATGTCTCATGCGATCCGACCACGCTGGCAAGGGATGCGGCAGTGTTAACGGATAAAGGGTATCGGCTGAAGCATATCAATATGGTGGATATGTTCCCGCAAACTGCGCATATGGAGTCCATTTCATTATTTGAACGGAATTGATGCCGACGAAGGAGGCATGCAAATGCGTTTTTACCTGAAATTGATGACAATCAACATTGGTTGAACAGTCAAGACCCTTAATGTTTTGTTATCCTATGAGGATATTGATCGATGTCATGATCGTTCGATGCCTGTGTGAACCAACGTTTTTGTGGATCGGTATTCGACGAATTGATCCATGCAGCGATTGTCCGATGACTTAATGACTTAATGACTTAATGATGTGGTGCTCTGCTGATTGATGTAGCACTGCGATGATGTAGCACTGGGATTATGTAGCACTGCGATGATTGACCGCTGCTCAGATCGAACGGAGCATTAACACCTCAGTCAAGGCATGACACTTCCAATACCGGCATCTGGCATCGGGAAGTCTGTAAAAGCAAAAGTGGATGAAAGCGACTATAACTTTATAGTTACTGATTTATAGTCATTGATTTATGGAAACCAGAGGTAGCTCTCATGGTGAAGGTACGCGAAGATCAACCCCTCGATACGGAAGGCCGTGTCGATATCCCCGCCTGGGTGCATCATTTGGGGCGAGAGGTCAAGCTGGAGAATCCGGCTGAGCTTGAGCGTGCCTGTTACTACTCCCGTGCTGCGGTCATTCGGGCGATGGAGAACTACCCTTCCTGGCACCATCTGGGCTCCAATTTCAGAGCGGGCCTGGAGATGGCCGATATCCTCTCGGAACTTCATCTTGATCAGGATACGTTGACCGCCGCGGTACTATACCGTTGCGTTCGTAAAGAGCTGATCCCATTGGAAGATGTTCGCCGTGATTTTGGCGACGATGTGGCCAATCTGATTGCCGGTGTGTTACGCATGGCCGCGATCAGCCAGTTGCAAACCCCGCAAGGGGGGCTGAGCCAGCATAATCAGCAGGAGAACCTGCGCAAGATGCTGGTGACCATGATTGATGACGTACGTGTCGCCCTGATCAAGATCGCTGAACGTACTACCATGTTGCGTCAGGTACGTGATGACTCGCGCGATAAATGGCAGCGTGTTGCACGCGAGGTTTTCGATATCTACGCGCCATTGGCCCACCGTCTGGGGATCGGACAGATCAAGTGGGAGCTGGAGGATTTGTCTTTCCGTTATCTGCATGAAGCGGAGTACAAATCGATTGCTAAGCAGCTTGCTGAAAAGCGACTGGACCGTGACCACTACATTGATGATGCCAAGAACACCATCATTGACCTGCTGAAAGCCCAAGGAATATCCCGCTATCAGGTGGATGGTCGTGCCAAGCACATCTATTCCATCTGGCGCAAAATGCAGCGCAAGCATATCGATTTTTCACAGGTATATGACGTACGTGCTGTACGTGTGCTTCTGCCTGAATTGAGCGATTGTTATACCGTGCTGGGACTCATTCACTCACGTTGGCATCCCGTGCCGAATGAGTTTGATGATTATATCGCCAATCCCAAACCGAATGGTTATCAGTCTCTTCACACAGCGGTTTTCGGGCCCAATAACAAGATTCTTGAAATTCAGATTCGTACCTTCGCCATGCATGAAGATGCGGAGTATGGCGTATGTGCTCATTGGCGCTACAAGGGGCATGATGTCAATTCGCGCAGTGTCGGGTATGAAGAGAAAATTGCCTGGTTGCGTCAGGTCATCGACTGGCAGGAAGAAGTGGGTGAGATTCAGGATATCAGTAGTGAGTTACGTACTGACATCGCTTCCGATCGCATTTATGTCTTTACGCCGGAAGGGCACGTTATCGACCTGCCCAGCGTGGCGACGCCGATCGATTTTGCCTATCGTGTGCATACCGAAATTGGCCACCGCTGCCGTGGTGCCAAGGTGGACGGTCGTATTGTGCCCTTGACCTACACGTTGAAAACCGGGCAACAGGTTGAAATCCTGACCTCTCGTCAGGGGGGGCCAAGTCGCGATTGGTTGAATCCAGGGCTGGGGTATGTGCGAACCTCCCGTGCACGGGCCAAGATTCAGGCGTGGTTCAAGCAGCAGGCACGTGGGCAGAATCTGGAAGAAGGCAAGGCATTGCTGGAACGGGAATTTCAGCGGTTGGTACTGGAAGGTCTGGACCGTGAGCGTTTGGCTCACGCGGTTAACTACAGCAACGTGGATGATATGTACGCCGCTATCGGTGCGGGTGATCTGCGCGTAGGACAGGTACTTTCACAGGCACAACATCTGTTTGGGGATGATGAGGACGACAGTGGTGAGCTCCATCGATTACTCACTCGTTCCAAACGTCCACGTAAAGAGTCACAGGATGCCATCACCGTTCAAGGGGTAGGTAACCTGAAGACACAGATGGCAAACTGTTGCCATCCAGTACCCGGCGATGCCATTGCAGGATTTATCACCCATGGCCGTGGCGTTACCGTACACCGCCAGGATTGCCCGAATCTCCTGCAATTGCGTTTGGACGAGCCCAGCCGTATTGTCGAAGTGGAGTGGGGAGAGGGGCAGTCCCAGAGTTATCTTGTTGATATGGAAGTGTTGGCATGGGACAGAACAGGCCTGTTACGCGACGTGGTGAGCGTGCTCTCCAATGAGAAAGCCAACTTGATGTCGGTTAATACTCTCACTAATCCCGAAGATCATATGGCTCGATTGAAAATGTCTCTGGAAGTATCCGGGTTGGAAGCATTGGAGAAAATTTTCAATCAGATTCAGCAACTTTCCAATGTCGTCGATGTGCGTCGATTACGCCAGGGTGGGCAAGTCGAGCCCAGTTAACCGGCAGCTGCATATACATAACGTGTTGAATGGTGTGTCGTGGGCTGCTTCTCGTGTCATTTGATGTCAGAAAGGCGGCGTTCGACGCAAATGAACGCCGTCGCCTATCCGTATAGTTCTCTACTCTTTTTCTCTTCAACAAGGCAACTGTTGTGACTGATCGCGCTCCAAATAATAACGTCTCTGTGAATACCAATTACGTCAACAGGGCGGAAGTTGCACCATCCTCCTCACAGCAGGAAAACTATGAGCTCACGGATTTGCTTGAGCTTATGCGAACGCTGCGCAGTGAAGACGAAGGGTGCCCATGGGATGTAGAACAGTCGTGGGATTCTATCGTGCCGCATACGCTCGAGGAAGCCTACGAGGTAGCCGATGCGATTCATCGCCGAGCCTTCGACGAAGTGCGTTCTGAATTGGGTGATTTGCTCTTTCAGGTGGTTTATTACGCACAATTTGCTGATGAAGAAGGGCGCTTTGATTTTTCTGATGTCATTGATGGACTGGTCGCTAAAATGGTGGCACGTCATCCTCATGTCTTCCCTGAAGGAACATTGGCATCACGGCGGCATCACCAACCCGCGTGGTCATTAACTCAATCAGACGTTAATAACGCGTGGGAAGCGAAAAAGTCGCAGGAGCGTAATGAGCGTTCTGCATCCAACACCTCTTCGCTTATGGATGATATTCCTCTTGCCTTGCCTGCTCTAACCCGAGCGGCCAAATTGAAAAAACGTGCTGCACGGCTCGGTTTTGACTGGCCAGACCCTGAAAATGCAAAGGCGAAAGTCGAAGAAGAGCTTGCTGAGGTGGATGAGGCGGTCCGTTTGAAAACCTCACAAGACGTTGAAGAAGAGTTGGGTGATCTGCTTTTCGCAACCGCCTGCTATTGTCGAAAGCTAGGGGTTGACCCCGAGCATGCGCTCAATCAGGCCAATCGGAAATTCGAGCGTCGTTTTCGTGGTGTCGAGGCGCTTTATCAGGAAGGGGATGACCTGAATATGCTCGGATACTATTGGCAGCAGGTTAAACGTCAGGAAAAAGGGTAATATTTTCTGTCCCACATTTATTTGCACGGCATACGAATGAAGGGCGTATGAGGCTAAGTTAAGTGTTTGGAAAGCGCATTTGATCGTTCACATTGAACAATTTATTTCACCTCCTCGTTTTAGTACGGATTGCTCATGCACCCGGTGTGTTGCGCCATGTTTTCGGTCCGCCATCATGCATCATTATTCTAGCGTGGAAGAAGCTAACAGTTGAATTTCTTCTCAAGTAGCTCCATCGCCGATAGATCTTTTCCCTCAATATCACCGTTAAGTTCAGCGACCAGTTTTCCTACATATTCAATCATGTAATGCGCTTGTTGCCTGGCCAATTTTTTACCCGATGCCGTTTTCATCGTATCGGGGAGTGTCAGCAATTTGGTTTGGAAATGGTCCAATACATAGTGCATGTCCTTTAAAGGGCGCTGTTGAGCTAGCGGATCTTCGGCATTGAAAAGATCATGATTCAGTTTTCCTCCTATGTAGAAAACACGTGCCAGCCCAATGGCCCCGAGAGATTCCAGCCTGTCAGCATCCTGAACAATGCATGCTTCCAGCGTTTTAGTCTCTATATTGGCACTAAAACTATGAGCCTCAATGGCGTGTTTGATCTGCCCGTACAAGGCGGAGGGGAATGAAGGGCAAAAGGCCTTGAGTAGTTCAATCGCACGATTAGCCGCTAATACAGAAGATCGTGAGCGATCCGGATGGTGCTTGGGAAGGCTGACAATATCATGGAAGTAACAGGCTGCCGTTAATACATCCGGATTGATACTTTTTGGCTGCGCATCATTTCGCTTATGCTCTGCTGCGGGCGTTGTATCGGTGTTTGTAGAGGCATTGACCCTTGCCGTTTCGTATGCTTTGCCTTCTGTATGTTCACTAAATGCCGATGTGCTTGTTTGATTCATTTCCAGTGTGGCTATTTTTCTGGCATTGGCTAAAACACGTCTGAAGTGAGCCATATCATGGGAGGCATCCTCCACTGTAATCTGTTCCCGAATGATGTTTTCGAAAGTTTCGTCCCAGGTTGAGGTTGCTGAGAAAGGCATATTATTTTTCTCTTTTACTAAAGTTTTATCGACCAAAGTGAATCTTGGCGCTATTAGTTACTGTTGCTTTACATATACCTTGCCGGTCTTCATTTGATCTCGACAATGTATTGCTGACATACGTCACGTGATTTTTTGAAACGTCATTGTTAGCAACAAAGTGCCAATAAGCGAACCCTTTATCCTACTTAGAGTCAGCACCTTCCTGAGGTTCTGAAGCATCGGGACACGTTGTAATGTCGAAAAACACCCTGCCTGTGTACGCTGAAAGTAACCAGTTGAATGAATCCTTGCGTGAAAATGTACGTATCCTTGGGGAGATGCTGGGCAATACCATGCGTCAGGAGCGTGGCGATGCGTTTCTCAGTCATGTAGAAACACTCCGGGCTTTGGCTAAAAAAGCGCATTTAGGGCGTGAAAGCAAAAGTTTCGATGCACTGATTGAGTATTTACGAGGGTTGCCTGAAGAAGAATTGCTGCCGGTGACTCGCGCCTTCAACCAGTTTCTGAACGTCACCAATATGGCCGAGCAGCATTATCGTGCCAGTCATGCACAGGTAGAGGACTATCGTCCAGAGCGCCAGCCGGATGAACTGCCGGCGCTGATCCAGCGTTTGTTGGGGCAGGGTGTCTCTCTCGACCGGTTGCATGACGTACTGTCGAATATGAATATCGACCTGGTGCTCACCGCCCATCCGACAGAAGTCGTCCGGCGTACGTTGATTCAAAAATATGATCAGATGGATCAGTGTTTGGGCGCATTGGAAAAAGTCGCCACGGATTCAGCCGATCACAATCGTTTACTGGAGCGGCTGGCGGAGCTAATGGCGCAGGTATGGCACACCGACGAGATTCGCCATGATCGTCCCTCGCCGGTAGATGAAGCCCGTTGGGGTTTTGCGGTTATCGAACACTCCCTGTGGCAAGCCTTGCCTGATTTTTATCGTGATCTGGATCGTCAATTGGTTGCGATTGGCAGCTCTCCTTTGCCATTGGACTCAGTCCCTCTGCGCTTTGCTTCATGGATGGGGGGCGATCGCGATGGCAATCCCAATGTCACTGCTCGTATTACGCGGGAGGTGTTGTATCAGGCTCGTGCTGCTGCTGCCACACTCTATCTGCGCGATCTTGAAAATCTGCGTGTTGAACTCTCCATGTGGCGTGCCAACGAAGAGTTGATGGCAGTGACCAACAATTCACCAGAACCCTATCGTCATATCATTCGTTCCTTGATTGACAGGTTGACCGTCACACGTGATGTCATGTGGGCGCGTTTGGATGGTCGTGATGAGCAAACCAGTATTTCTTTGATCGAAACGCCGAGTGATCTCTTCGCACCCTTGCAGCTCTGTTATCAATCATTGATTGACAGTGGCATGAGCAGTATCGCCAACGGCAGTTTGAAGGATATGCTGCGCCGGATTAGTTGTTTCGGCATTACGTTGACTCGCCTTGATATCCGTCAGGAGTCTGAGCGTCATACCGAAGCCATTGCTGAGCTGGTCCAACATTTGACCGGCGAAGACTATCTACAATGGGATGAACAACAGCGTCAGGATTTCCTCATCAGAGAGCTGGCGTCCAAACGTCCCTTGATTCCCCTGGATTGGCACCCTTCAGCTGACGTACAGGAAGTGCTCGATACCTTCAAGGTGATCGCAGAGGCGCCGCCTTATTCGCTGGGCAGCTATGTGATTTCCATGGCGACGGAAGTCTCGGACGTCCTTACTGTTGCCTTGCTGATGAAAGCGACCGGCACACGCCGTTTGCCCATTTCTCCCTTGTTCGAGACACTGGATGATCTGGATGGCGCCGGTCCTGTGATTGAAAAACTCCTGACGATCCCTGTTTATCGAGACCTGATCGGAGATCACCAGCAGGTCATGATCGGGTATTCGGATTCAGCCAAGGATGCTGGTCAGCTGGCCGCGGCCTGGGCGCAGTATCGGGCGCAGGAAGCCCTGGTGAATGTGTGTCGTCAGGCAGGGGTATCGCTAACGTTGTTCCATGGCCGTGGAGGCACGGTCGGTCGCGGTGGCGGTCCGGTGCATGCGGCGATTTTGTCCCAGCCCCCCGGCTCGGTGAGCGGTAGCTTGCGCGTCACAGAACAGGGCGAGATGATTCGCTTCAAATTTGGTCAGCCCCACATCGCCAAACGCAATATCGAGATTTATTTGGGAGCGGTATTGGAGGCAACGCTACTACCGCCTCCCGTACCTCGTGAGGAGTGGCGTGAGGAGATGAATCGACTGGCGGGGATAGCGCATCAAACCTACGTCAATGTCGTGCGTGAAGATCCACGTTTCGTGCCTTATTTTCGTACTATCACGCCGGAGACTGCGTTGGGGCGTTTGGCATTGGGTTCTCGGCCAGCTAAACGGCGTGCAGAAGGGGGAGTGGAATCCTTGCGGGCGATTCCGTGGATTTTCGCCTGGACACAAACCCGCCTGATGTTACCGGCCTGGCTGGGTACAGATACGGCTTTTGCCGAACGTTGGAATGATGAAGAGGGCAGGGATATCATCATCAAGATGAAGACTCAGTGGCCCTTCTTCACTACGTATCTTGATTTGCTCGAAATGCTATTGGCGAAGTCTGATCCTACTATTACCGCTTATTATGAAGAGCGATTGATCAAGGATCCGGAATTGAAAGCACTCGGTAAATCACTGCGTGAACGTTTACACGCACTGACCTCCGTATTGCTGGATATTACGGGGCAGTCGATGTTATTGGAAAATTCGCAATTGATTCGCCAGGCGATTGCTTTGCGCAATCCATATCTTGACCCCTTGCATGGCTTGCAGGCCGAACTATTGGCTCGATGGGAAAGAGGGGATGGTGAAATCGCGCCTTCACTGGAACACGCATTGATGGTCACCATGGCCGGTATCGCCGCGGGGCTTCGTAACACAGGCTAAGCGTACACAGCCAACGAATATCTGCGTGATCATGAGTGATTCGTGGGAGGGTATTTCGCTTATTATTGAAAGCCCGATGCTTGTAAAAGTATTGGGCTTTTGTTTTTGGGCATTTACGTAGAGCATGGTTGTTACGAATACGCCCCAATTTGTCATTCATGCTAGGGAAGTATGTCTCACTGATAATACATTTTATTTCATGCCATTAAAAAATGTGAGCGAGCAATTTGCATGGCTGTTAAACCATTCACCTTAATCACTGATCGGTTGCTCATTCGCCCAACTATTGAAGCGGATTTTATTAGAGCATTTGAGATTCAAAATCAAAGGGATGTTAGTTGGATGCTGCGAATGGCAAGTTATCCCCCAGACCTGAAGGCTCTACAAACGTGGTTTTGTGAACATCCAAATGAGTGGTCAGATGGCACTGCTTATCGATTTGCGATTGAACTTGATGGTTATGTGATTGGTATCGTTGATATTGATGAAATATCAAATCATTGTGGGGAATTAGGCTATTGGCTGGATCAGTCATACTGGGGAAAAGGGTATGCTACTGAAGTAGCAGATGTAGTAGTGCAATTTGCTTTCAAAAAGTTAGGGATTTCTCTTTTGATCTCGGGACATGCAATGGATAATCCCGCTTCCGGCAGAATTCTCCAAAAGATTGGTTTCAAGCCTACCAGGCGAGAATGGCAGCACTATCTATCCCGTGGCGGCAAAAGGGTCCAACATCAGTCTTACGTGCTTATGGAAACCGATTATTACCAATTGAATAGCGAAAAGAATATTGATGAAGGAAATGATGCTACGTAATGCGATCAATGTTGAATTGATTGCCATTTTATCTGCACTGGATATTCCTCATGTGATGTTAACAGCCGGTTGTTTATTCCAGACAATTTGGAATATTCAGGGAGGTAATTCAATAAACTGGGGAATTCGTGATTACGATGTGTTTTATTATGATGATGACACTTCTTGGGAATCTGAAGATCACATTATCAGGCAAGTCGACACCGCGTGTGAGCATCTTGGCGTTCATGTTGAGGTCCGTAATCAGGCTAGAGTACATTTGTGGTATTACGAAAAATTTGGTACTCACTGTAAGCCCATTTGCAGCGTCACTGAAGGAATTGATAGATTCCTAATGCCCATATGCTCTGTTGGTATCGATGTTCAATCAGGTGAATTGTATAGCACTCATGGTCTGGGCGATTTGGAAAGTGGCATTTTACGGATGAATCCACTTATCAATCAGCCTGATCTATTTTTGGCGAAAGCAGTAAATTACCGGGCACGCTGGCCTTGGTTAACGATAATTCCCGCTATTGATGAATAACGGCATTTCCAACGGTATTTAATACCCCCACGCTATCTTCTCGCCCTCTCTCGGCCTTGTGATCATTTTCCGGTGCCCGACTGCCGGCCTCGCGTAGTGCTCTTTGCTTTATTTCCCGCCATTTTTCTGCGAGAGGAATTCTGACGATACTTACCCCGACTGCTTCGTTTTCCTGCTGAAGAAGAGGTTTTTCCTTCGGGCACATCAAGCTGACGACTCACATCGAAAGCCTGCCTCATACGAGTCACGTCAGCCTTTCCGAGCAACCCGGCCAACTCACTAATCAGTTTGTCTATAAAGGGGGAACTCTGTTGGCGGCCTTCACTTATCAGGGAAAGCGCCTGCTCCCATTGTGCAGTACGTTCAGGACGTGTGACATCGTCAGGGAGTGCACTGATCAAGGCACGGCCTGCCCGGGTAGCGCGTAATGTGCCCTGTTGACGTACAATAAGCTGCCGGTTCAGCAGGGTTTCAATAATCCCTGCGCGTGTGGCTTCAGTGCCGAGACCATCCGTCTCTCTTAACGTTTTCCTGACCGAGGCATCTGTCACATAACGGGCCACGTGTGTCATGGCATTCAACAGGCTGGCATCATTGAAGGGAGCGGGGGCTTTGGTCATGCTCTCTTCGATGCCCTGATTGATAACTCGGGCAGCTTCTCCTTCGACCAATAAAGGCAGCTCTGTACCGTCATTTTTTGTCGTGAACAGCGGACGCCATCCAGCGTGATGAATAACGCGGCCCGTCGCAATAAACTGCTCCGGTGTATCGGTGTTGGATGGGGCATGAAAAACCGCCCGAATATCATCATATTCGAAAGGCGGATAAAACTGTGCCACCACGTTACGTACGATCAGGTGGTATACGTGCTTTTCATTGGCATTCAAACGTGTCCACTGTGGGGTATGTCCAGTGGGCGCCAAGCCATGGTGAGCCCCGATTTTACCATCGTCGAATGCGCTGCTACGCAAGCGTGTATCGGCATTGTTCAGCCAGCCCATTAACGTGTTATCTCCAGCGCACGAGTGTTGTAAAGTCGACGCTATACCTGAGAGATAAGTGGTAGGTAAATACCGGCAGTCGGAACGCGGGTAGGTAATAAGTTTATGCCGTTCATAGAGTGATTGGGCGGCATCCAGTACATGTTGGGCTGAAAGCTTGTAACGGCGGGCGGCATCAATCTGCAGTGTTGAAAGCGAATAGGGCAACGGCGGTGGTTGACGCTTGCGTTTACGTGTCAGGCTCTTCAACAGCGCCGGTGCGCTCGATACTTTTTGCGTGATTGACTCAGCGATGGCGGGATCGAGTAGACGACCATCTTCATCCATTTTTTGCTGTGCCATCAGCGCCTCTTTATCCATGGGCCGCCACCACGCGCGGGTGACTCCTTGCGCGGTTTCGAAGTCTGCCCAGGGAGAGAAGAACGGCACTGGAACGAAGTTTTCGCGTTCTTCATCACGCCGTGCAATCAAGCCCAGTACCGGCGTTTGAACGCGCCCAACCGAGAGCACGCCCTGATGACCTGCCTGTTGGCCGGTGAGCGTCCATGCTCGCGACAGGTTAATGCCATAAAGCCAGTCTGCACGTGAGCGACATTCAGCTGCCTGAAAGAGGGGAGCAAAATCACGGTTATCACGTAATGCTCGAAGGGCCTTGCTGACAGCTGTCTGGTTAAGGTCATTGATGAGCAGGCGTAGTACGGGACCACGCCAGTCCAGATAATCGAGCGTTTCCTGTACCAGAAGCTGTCCTTCGCGATCCGGGTCACCCGCGTGTACCACTTCACTTGCCTGTTTCAACAATTTTTTCAGGATGCCGAGCTGACGTTTACCTTGCGTTGTAGGTACAAGCTTCCATTGATGTGGAATGATGGGGAGATGCTCAAGAGACCAACGTTTATACAGAGGATCATACGCATCCGGTGGCGCTTGTTCGAGCAAGTGACCATAACACCAGCTAACGGTGGTTTTACGCCCGACCAGGCACCCTTCCCGAGACGAGAAGTCGTCATCACAGGCCTGGGCTATGGCACGGCCAAGGCTTGGTTTTTCTGCGATGATCAGGCGCATGCAAAACTTTCCTGTGTATAGGTAATAAACAACATCATGGCACTGCTTATTTCGACATCATGTGCATTATTTAGTATCAGCTTGGTAGCTATTCGGTTAATAGCTTTTTTGTTGATAGCTTTTTTGTTGATAGCTTTTTTTATATAGCTATCGGATTATCAGTGATCGATTTGATGGTTACGGCATGGCTTGTCGTCTTGACAGAATGGCTTGTCGCCTTGACAGAATGACTTGTTGTCTTCAGAAAGACGGGTCTGACAAGGACCCTCTACAAGACACTGTTCATTTTTCATGTGTGGTTAAATATACAGTATTCATTCATGAATCACGAGCACTAATCTGCTGATTTAAGGCTGACAACAGGTTCATTGGAGTGACTTTGCATACACTCATGGACAACAACGCAAGTGTTCGATACCCCCTTCATTTGAGACACTGCTTATGCAATCAGCTGGTCTCTCTGGTATCCACTTCATGGGGGCATATGGGCTTATAGTCATATCTGGATACATCGTCATATCTGGATACGTCGTCATATCTGGATACGTCGTCATATCTGGATACGTCGTCATATCTGAATACATCGTCATATCTGGATACGTCGTCATATCTGGATACGTCGTCATATCTGAATACATCGTCATATTCTGGATACGTCGTAAAGATCCGGCTGCGTTGGCAGTACATTCGTGAGTTGTAATCAGGCGCTGTCATCAAAGTGATGCGTAGCCATTATCGAGAGATATTTTGATCATTATGATGAGTAGGCTGCTTTTTTGATGAAGTGTGGTGCTTGTGTCCGTCCCCGTGTTTATGGTGACGGTTTTTATGCTCCAATACCTGTTTTGCCTGCACCAGAGCACGATACCAGGGGCGTGGAGTGCTTCCGATAGGCGGTAGGGTGTGAGAGGGCGCATTGAGTGAGCGAGCCACCGCCCTGGAAGTGTTACTGCCCAGAATTTCCAATGCCTGCCGATCAGCACCATATTGGTCACACAGGAAATCGATTGCTTCGGGCTCCAGTGTAATCTGATAATGCTTGACCAGCGCTACTGCCAATGAATGGGCTGAGCGTGACATGTCATCGACCATCTCTTTGGACATGGCGGCACCCAACGCCGCTTTTGTTGCTGCCGAAAACCCGGGCTCAACCGCACTGAAATCGGCGGCATTGCTTGAGTTGATGGCCCGCTGTACTTCAGGCCGTGAAAGATGCACATATGGGTCAAGCACAACCGCGACTTCAATGGCGAGGTTTTTGGCGCTTTCAACATCCAGAATCAGCCGCTTGTGAGGCACTTCATCCCGCATCAACGACTCTGCCGACGGGTAGGCATAAAGTTTACGGATGACGGGAGCCAGCTGCGCGCAGACATTCACCTTGGCCTGATTATCCAGTGAAATCGTGTTTTCGCTGATGCGCAATCCTCTTCGTCCGGGGCCCCAACGGAGTTGTGGTGTCTTTTCAGAGGTTTCTTTGGAGATGCGCTCCCAACGTTCCTGCGCACGAACCAGCGATGCATGCTGGCGTTCAACCAGATCGAAGGAGTCACGCATTGAACGGAACAATCGGATAGCATTGGTCAGTTTGTCATGATCCGCACGCAGCGCAGCACGGTCAGGATGACGCTCCCGACAGCGAGTTTCGATACGTTGCGCCAGGTCATTCATCGCTTCACGGGAACGAGCCAGCATATCTTCGGTTTTCAATCCTGGCGGGACACTTTCGACAAGGGTATCCGATGCTTCAGCCAGATAGACAGTCAATGCCTTGAGTCGTGATATACCGGTGGCCTGTCGGAAACGGTAACGGGCGCGGGACGCTTCCAAATGGTCGAAGGCCTGTGCCAGTCGCCAGCGTCCAATATACTGGAAGACGAGCAAAGGTATTTCTCGTCCGTTGATCAACTCGAACAGCAGGGTCAGCATTTGCTGCACGTCGTCCAGCGTCATCAGAAGATGATCTTCCTGTTCGATAGCTGCCATGATACGTTCGATAAAATCTTCGTTGCGCGGTACGCCTGCATCGAGATTGCGCACATGGCCATGAAAGCGTTCTCGCAACAATTGGGAGGCTTCCGGGGCAACTTCCTTTAGTGCATCAATTTGTGGGTCGATATGAGGGGAATACTCATCGACCAGATCATGTATACGGGTACGCAGGCCTATCCGACGATAGTTTTCTATATCGCCCAATACCTCGGCGCTTTCGTCATCGCCCATCAGCTCCTTGACGGTTAGTTTGACAGAGTCAGGGCTTAAGTCATTCTTGCGTAAAAGGGCGGTCGCTGCTTCTCGCCGTTTGGCATCACCTTCCAGTTGCGCAATACTCAGGTTACGCGTTTGCATGATCAGCTCAGGAATATCATCGATGACCTGTGAAAGGTTGCGCTCGTTGCTACGTGATTGCCCGGCATGACGATAATTGTTGAAGATATTCGCCAGAACACTCGCTAAACTGGTAATGACACCAAAGAAAAAGAAGTAAATCAGCGTGCCAATGGTGGGAAGATGCCCGTAACCGAGGTAGTAGCCGACCGTTGCTCCAATGAAGGTGACCGGACCACTAATCCAAAGCATATCGAGCAATGTAGAGCGCCATGCTACACCGGCGACCGCATTACTGATGCGTCTGATACGTTCACGGCCTTCGCGTTCAAGATGGATTTCCGAACTGGAGCGTGTCAGTTTTGAATTCAGATTATGTTTAAGAAACTTACTTTTAAGAAACAATGAGCGAGACCAATAAAAGGCTTTTAAAAGCATTGAAACAGGGACAACGTCATGGAAAAACGTCTTCTGTATCATACTTTAAAGAGAGAAGTTTATCCGTAAGTTGCAACGTTACCATCCAAGGTGTCATGCTGCCAGTACTGTCCGTTTTGTGAGGAGGCTTTGCATAAGGATTCACCCATCATGGGGCACTCTCAGAGCATACAGTATTTATCGGTCAGCAGATTTTTCAGCGTGAGCAGGAGCTCTGAATGGTAGTAACGTGGGTCGATCAATTGCTGGCATATGCGGGAGCTGCACTGACGCAGCTGCGTTTGTCGGAACAATATCCCTCTTTTATGACATGGGCACGTGATGAAGGTGCCAGTATTTTGGGGGAAGATATTGCTCTGGCTCAGGCGTTGGCTCCTTTGCTATGGAATCAAACGCCGCTAAAACGTCTTCAGTTTAAAAGTGAACCTTTGGCGCAGCCCAATCCAAATGATTTTTGCTGGTGTGATAGTGGGCGGTTATACAAACACTGTTGCCAACAGGTGATGCTCCCGGGGCCCATTCCACCTCATCTAGTCTGGATGTTGTCACTTTGTACCTGGCGAGGTGATGATTTTGTTCTGGCGTTGAAGAGTGATCAGGCGCCAGATAACGCACTGATCGAAGCCGCCATGGTGGATCTTGAAGCCGATCAAGTGGGGCGTGCACAACAGTTGTTGGAGCGCTTGTGCGCACGCTATATTGATTTGGGGAAAGCATCATTTCATGTCTCGCAGGCCCATGAGTACGATGAGGAAACTGTCTCCTTTGCGGCGGACGCGATCGAACAATTACTGGATTTGTATCGGTTACGTGGTTTTAGTCACCGTTATGCCAAGGTCGTCAAGAATCTGCTGGCGTCAAAGATCAAAACTTTTCGCTTGACTGCACTGGAACAGTTGATGTTGAGCGATCTGGAAAATGATGACCTTTATTCCGCGCGTCATCATTTCGAACTCGCCATGCGCTCCTTGCCTGATGCACCCATGCTGGCTTATCTGGAAACCATGTTGCTGATGCAGGAAGGTGAGCAGGACAAGGCGAAACAACGTGCTCGTTTCTGGCATCGCCGACTTAGTCGCCTTAAGCATACTGATCCGGATGAGCTCGACTTTATTCGGCTATTGGCAGCTGATCCCGTTAATACCCTGGCATCCGAGCTGATTGATTCCGATAATACACTGGGTGAACCTCTCTCGCATCTTGCCGGGATGCTGCAGAAAATGCCGCTGTCCATGTTGCCGCCCTTGCAGCCAGCGGAGGGTGGCAGGGCCTATGTGCCGTCACCGCGGGATAGCGATCTCTATACACCGTGGTCGACCTACACCCAATTGGCTGAAATGAATCACCATGGCTATGTGGATTTATGGTTGACCGCGAATGACTGGATGCCTGCGCTACTTCATCACCCTGAGTGGGTCCAGTCGCCGTTGGTGATGTTCGAACTGGGTATCGCATTGGTAAGCCGTTTCGGGCATCTTCCCTGGATGTCGAGTGTTTATACGCTGCCTTTGGTAAAACATCTTGAAAACTGGCTCACTCAAATTGAACGTTATAAGCAGCCATTGCGTTGGGGTGAAGGGGAGAATCGCGTTATTTATCTGCTGGGTATTGCGCTGATATCAGCACTCGAAAAAAGTGATAGGCTGCGTTCTCAGCGGCTGCTTGAGCGGCTTTATTGGCTGGATGATGATGACCCGCTCAATATCAGAATGCTGGTCATCGAGTTTTATGTCCAGCAAGGAAAGGATGCGGCTGCCTTGGCGTTATGCGAGAGGGCAACGCGTAGTGCGGAGGATGACACACCACTGCTTATCCTTTTATTTGAAGCGTTGATTTATTATCGTCGTGGAGAGGAGTCTCTGGCGATTGAACGTATCGGGCAGATCAAACGGCATAATCGTTTCATGATTAGTAGCCTCAGAAACCAGGCTTCGCATACCTCGCAGCTGATAGCATCAAGTGAAAGGTTGATGGAGCAGTTGATTCCTGATGAGCACCCAAGCTTGCGTGGCCCCGTGTCGTTACCGTTTTCCCATGAACATACCCCCGGCTCTCGTGCAGAAGCAAGCAATATCGCCCTATTGACACGGTCCAGTTGGGAGAATACCCGTGGTGCTTTGGAGTGGCTGGGGCAGTGGTAGTTCTCGTCGTATAAAAAGGCTTTCAAGCCAGCGATCAAGAAATGCCCTACTCATATCAACGGGGAAAGCAGCGTCTATCGCTTTCGTCCTATTCATTTCTTTACTGTTTGTTTTTCGCTGAGACTAGCGCTGGTACTTTCATTCTGTGACCCAGCGTATATGTACCTGATATCACTATCCAATTCACTTGAATTGAAATATAAAAAGCGATTAACCGTATAGGCGGTAAAACGTGATGGATGTAGAGCCTATCAAGGTATGCCCCATGATTCACCGTGAGTCTTGTCATGGTGTGGAACTGCTGGCGTTTGAACATCCGCTCGCAGGGAAGCAGTGGGTGAAAGGGACGATTGAGCCTGGAGAGCGTCCGTTGTCAGCGGCTTTACGGGAATTGGAAGAGGAGAGCGGTATCTCTGGGGTCGATGAAATAGTGGATTTGGGTATCCATCCTATTCGATCAGGTGCCGAAAAGGGCAGTATTCCATGGCAACTTTATCTAGCGAAAAGCTCAAGTGCACTTCCTGATTTCTGGGGCTATGCAACCGAAGATGATCATGGCCATGTATTTTCCTTCTTTTGACATCCTGCGGAAGAGGTACTCACGGCGGAGTGGCATCCCATGTTCCATGAGGTATATACGCATGTGTGGAATTGGTTAGTGCAGAAACATGGAATGAATGGATAGGGGAGATTCTCTCTTTTTTAACCACTTGTATCGTTGTTCGCATTTGTATCGTTGTTCGTAAGCAGGTCGGTGTCCAAAATTGATCGTTGTCAACCAACCAGGGAGTAACAGGGCAAAGGCGGTCTTCAACTATACGAATAAGCTATCCAAACACGCTATCCATTTCAAACACGCTATCCATTCCAAACACCCTACTCATTGCCAACAACCTGATCACCGCCGCCATTACCTGTTACCGGTTTTTTGAATGTCTTCAATATTGTGATGGAAACCACGGTCTTTCATGATCCACAGCCCAAGTAAAATAGCGGGCAGGCTTAAAAAGGCAACAACGATAAAGAATTTCGGGTAGCCAATAGTCGTCACGATACTTCCTGAAAAACCTCCGATCAGCTTTCCGGGTAACGTCATGATAGAGGAGAAGAGCGCGTACTGTGTTGCTGTGTAGGCACGTGACGTCAAACTTGACAGGAAGGCGATGAAGAGCGCGCTAGCGATTCCCCCCGCCAGATTGTCAGCCGTGATGGTGAGCGTCAGCATGGCCAGGTTGGGTGTGGCTAATGTTGCCAACAAGGCATAGAGCAGGTTTGCCAATGCGATCATGACAGCGGCTACCCAGAGGAGCGGACGCACGCCAAAACGCCCGGCCAGTGACCCGCCGATAACACCGCCCAATAGGGTCATGAAAATGCCAAAGACACCACTGACAGCACCGATTTGATCCATCGTGAAATGGAGGTCGATATAAAGGGGGTTAGCCATGGCCGCCATGGAAAGGTCACTGATACGATAAACCCCAATAAAGATCAGCAGGACCAATGCGCGCCAGCCGTAGCGTTGGAAGAAATCAGTAAACGGGCACACGACCGTTCCCAATGCCCAGACCGTTGTCTTCTTTAATGCGCTAGGCCAGTGATCGGCATGGCGCAGAAAAGCGCGAACCCGTGGTTCCTTCAGAATTTCGGCGCTACGCGGATTACGTGGAGGCTCAGGGCGAACCAACACCGTTACAATTCCCACCAGTACCAATGCCGCCATGACCAGATAGGTGACTTGCCACGAAAAGGCACCGGCAAGGGCAAGTGCCCCGGCACCTGCGACCAACAAGGCCGCGCGATAACCGATAACATAAATCGATGCCATCGCCGCCTGAAGATCCACTTCGGCAGATTCAATCCTGAACGCATCAATACAGATATCCTGTGTGGCAGCGGCAAAAGCCACGCATACAGCCACCATTGCCAGCGCGCTCAGCTGACCTTGCGGGTGCAGGTTTGCCATGGCGATAAAGCCGCACAAAATACCTGCCTGTGCCAGCAATAGCCAACTTCTACGATGTCCAAGCCAACGGGAAAGGAAGGGGAGCCTCAGACTATCCACCAAGGGTGCCCAAAACACCTTGATGGAGTACAGAAGGCCAATCCACGAGAAATACCCGATCGTCGCGACATCAACCCCTGACATCCTCAAACGCGCGAACAGTGTAGAGAACAACAGCAAAAAAGGTAGACCTGACGAAAAGCCCAAAAAAAGCATGGTGACCAGCTCAGGGCGTTTATAGAGCGTGAGCATTGTGCGCCAACTGCGTTTTCGGGTTTGAACTTCAGGCATGAGTCTCACAACCTCGTGAAAGGGTATTCATGAAGCAGAATGAAGATTCCGCTTCGTGTTCTAAATATTGTCGGTCAAACACGGATGCGGCTGAGCATGCGTGAATGCCTGGCGCGAGCATACAGGCTTTGTAACATGCTCATACGATTGCCACAAAGCCCACATGGCGTATCAGACCATTATCCTGTCGGTCATTATTTTATCGTAAGGCGTGCCTTCAGGAACTCAATGATGTCAGCCTGAGGCACCATGGTCGCTTCACTATCAGTACGCCCCTTGTATTCGAGCTCCTGTTTGTCGAGGCTGCGATCGCCGATGACGATGCGATGAGGAATACCCATCAGTTCCAGATCAGCAAATTTCGCACCCGGACGTTGATCGCGATCATCCAGCAACACTTCAATGCCTTGTGCTTCGAGGGCTTTATAAAGTGTTTCGGAGGTTTCCCTGACCCGTTCGGACTTGTGCGCATTCATGGGCACGATGGCGACCTGGAAAGGGGCCAACGCTTCTGGCCAGATAATGCCGGCGTCATCGTGATTCTGTTCAATGGCTGCCGCCACAACGCGCGTTACTCCAATCCCATAGCAGCCCATGGAGAGTATCTTCGCCTTGCCGTTTTCATCCAGCACCGTGGCATTCATTGCCTGCGAGTATTTATCACCCAGTTGGAATATATGACCGACCTCTACACCGCGGGCAATCCTGAGTTCACCTTTCCCATCAGGCGCACGATCACCTTCCACGATATTACGTAGATCCTCTACGCGGGGTAACGGCAGATCGCGCTCCCAGTTGATGCCAAAGTAATGCTTGCCGTCTTCATTGGCACCGGCGGCGAAGTCACTCATGATAGAGACATCACGGTCTACTATGATTGGAATAGTGAGTCCAATGGGGCCCAACGAACCAAACCCTGCACCAATTGCATCACGCACTTCATCATCACTGGCGAATGCGAGCGGCGCAGCGACTTCTTCCAGGTGCTCTGCCTTGATCTCGTTCAATTCATGGTCACCGCGCACGATAAGTGCCACTAGTCCACCTTCGCTACCATGAACGATCAGGGTCTTGACGGTTTTTTCGATTGGAAGACCAAAGTTCTCGACCAACGCGGCAATTGTTTTGGCATCCGGTGTGTCTACCTTTTCCAGCTCACGAGAAGGAGCAGCCAATTCAACCGGCTCAAACCATGCTTCGGCCTTTTCGATATTCGCTGCGTAGTCCGAGGCAGTGGAGTACACCACGGCATCTTCACCCGATTGCGCCAATACCTGGAATTCGTGGGAGTTTGATCCCCCAATGGAGCCCGTGTCGGCCATGACCGCGCGATAATTCAGCCCCAGTCGTGTAAATATTCGGCAGTAAGCGTCATACATCGCCTGATAAGTCGCATCCAGAGAGGCCTGATCGATATGGAATGAATAGGCATCCTTCATAATGAATTCGCGTGACCGCATTACCCCGAAGCGTGGGCGGATTTCATCGCGAAATTTGGTCTGGATCTGGAAAACATTGATCGGGAGCTGCTTGTAGGAGTTCAGCTCACGACGCATCAGATCCGTGATAACTTCCTCATGGGTTGGGCCGAGGCAGAAATCACGTTCATGACGATCCTTGATACGTAGCAGTTCTGGACCATATTGCTGCCACCGCCCTGATTCCTCCCAAAGCTCAGCAGGTTGTACAACAGGCATCAGCAATTCCTGCGAGCCTGCATTCTGCATCTCCTCACGAACAACCTGCTCCACTTTGCGCAAGGTGCGCAAGCCAATAGGGAGCCAGGTATAAAGTCCGGATGAAAGGCGACGAATCATACCCGCTCTGAGCATCAAACGATGACTCACAAGCTCTGCTTCTGCGGGGACTTCCTTGAGTGTTGATATGAAAAGCTGACTGGCGCGCATCTGCCTGCATGTTCCCTTACTGAGACTTGTCGGCATTCGACAAGCATTTGAGTGGTTAATCTTTCCGTATTGTAAGGTGAAATTTTGTGTGACAGCAAAACTCTTTTTCATCCAGAGCCACGGAGGGCACTTTTGCCAGCCTCAAGCAGGGCCGCAAAGGGGGATATAAACGACTGAACACTTTGAGGATTCATCATTGAATGTTTGAAGCGCTGTTTTAACCGCTTTCCACGACGCTTGGTACATGTCATGGGCCTTCAACAATGGAGATTCTTTCAAACACTATTGATGGACCCCTTGATGAGTGATATTTCCGACCGGAATCCACCAGATAATAATCACTATAAAAAGCCTAGTCTGCTTGAAGCGTCAGCGTCTGTAGAAAGGCATTCAAAAGCACGTGGCAGTTGCCACAGTGGAACAACGCCGCCCGATACGATGAAGTATGCGCGCGGAGCATCTCGCCCCCCTGTTTGGCAAAACGATGGCTGGCAACAGAAAAGGCACCGATATTTGCCAGAGGCAGGTGGGCACGAACGTCGGCATATGACTCAACAGAGCGAAGACGAGTGGATAGGTGGCTACTCGTCAGGCGATTATTTTGCCTATTATCATGAAACAGATCCGGAGTACTTTCGCAACAATTGTGTTGACCCGATAGAATCGCTCTCACGTGTGCTACCAGAAGCCCCGCATGAGAAGGCGTATGGTAATAGGGGGCGACGAGGGATGGCGCAGAACCGGATGCCATCTTCTTGCACGGTGAACGAGCAGCGGAGTAATGATCACGCTGATTCCCTGGACGTACCCTGCATCCATTATGTGGCATCCAGGGGGAAGAGAGCTGGGGAGAACTGCGGGAAGGCGCAGTCGAAAGATACCTGCCATGAGATCGATTCTGCCGCCGTCTCTTCTGCCCCGATCCAGTACCATGAGCCGTTGGATGTGTTGGTAGAGAAAATGACCCCGATGATCCGGCTCACTGCGCGACGGCTCAAGGCTCAGTCACGTATTCCCATGCACGTTGATATGGAGGATCTGATACAGGCAGGTACAGTAGGATTGATTGAAGCCAGCCAGCGTTTCAATCCAAAGCAGGGCGCCGCTTTTGAAACCTACGCGATCAAGCGTATTCAGGGGGCCATGGTGGATGAGTTGCGCTCCAGCGATTGGTTACCCAGAAGCGTGCGACGGCACGCCCGCGAGGCAGAGCAGATCCACAACCGCCTGGAGCAATATTATGGCGGACCGATTCGCGAGCGTGATGTTGCGGCAGTGATGGAAGTTTCGCTGAATGCCTACAATCGACATCGTCATGATGTTCATAATTGCCAGTTGCTGGATTATACGGATTACGATCTTGAAACCTTTTTACCTGAAGAAGAGGTCGAACCGCTCAATCGCTTGTTGTCGGATGAATTGCATGGCCTGCTACAACTGGCCATTGCCTCCCTGGATGACGATCGGGAACGCGAGGCATTAACGCTTTATCGCCTGAGTGGCAATTCTCTCAGAATGATCGGAGAGCGCATGGGGGTAAGTGATTCACGTGTGTGTCAGTTACATAAACGGGCCATGGCAAAAATTCGTGCCTGGTTTCAGCAGTATTTTCCAGAGCTTGAGTATACCGGCATTCAGGGTCATGGTGATCTGACGGCCGACTCATCCGATAAGCCCATTACGTATCGTACCTATTCATTTAGGGGGGGCCCTTTGCCACCACGCGATGACTGATCCTTACTTCCTGAGCAGATGTTCCAGAAATTAACCGTCGTATTCGATAGATTTCGAGGTTGAGAAGAGGTTTTCAACGTCGATAGGAAAGGGAGGCGAATAGGCAGGGGCCCAGACAATGTATCATTCAGTCAGGAAATTAATACCTGAAGTCAATGTTTCTGATTTATACATTTGGCTCCTGCATGCTTTTGCTCTTACATGCTTTGGCTCTTGCATATATGGGCAAGGGTAAAATTGGGTAATGATAGACATGCTATTACTCAATGGGACTTAGCCCCCTGTGCACGAAATTGCGCAAAGAGTTGGTCTATCATGGTAATACCGCGTTCACTGATGTTGAATCGATCTGGCCGGCCCAACCACTCCTTGATCAAGCCCATAATGGAAAAATGGAGAATATCTCCCATTACCACAGGATCAACATTGGGAGCCAGCTGCCCTTTGTCCCTGGCAATAATAAGCTGCTGGTCGATCATGGCCTTGATGTCATCGACATAGGCACGCTCCTGGCAGCGTCGCGACAACTGATCAAAGAATTCGCAGCGGTATACAAGAATGGTATAGACCCGCATGATGTGAGGTTCGTCACACCGCTTGAGTACACGATGGATAATCGCTTTGAGGCCTTCGATCGGGTCATGATCCTGATAAGCATTTAATTGCTCGTACATTTGTTCCAGCGGCAATCTGACACGGACGACCAATGCTTCGAGCAGGGAAATCTTGTTATCAAAGTGCCAATACACGGCACCACGGGTCATCCCTGCCGCACGGGCGATCTGTTCAAGTGACGTGCCTGATACACCTCGCTCGAAAAAGATCTTTTCTGCCGTATCCAACAGCAGATTTCGTGTTGATTCGGCTTCAGCCTTGGTTTTGCGCGCCATATGAATCTCGCATGCAGAAAATAAGTAAAATATTTTAAGTTTATTTTAATGAGTAGAGAAAAGCACTTCGCATAGTGTAAATTGTATTTCTTCAGGTTTACATACATTCATGTCTGCATGTAAACTTTATTTTCATCGATGACTGATATGTTTGTCTAACTGGTGCTACTTTATGTGTAGTCTTACCGGTAGTCACTGACTCCTGTTACCAGGACCATGGTGTCAAAATCTGGTGTCATCACCGTGCGATTGCCATTTCGATGCTGTTCAGATATTGGGTCTGGCGCTCTGGAAGTGTAACGCACGCTCTCGTTTTGTTTTACTGTGTGCGTCATGGAATGACGTTACCATCCGACAGATTGGAAAACGAAAAATCATGTTACAGATTAATAAATCCAAGCGTGTTTTGTGGGGTCTGGCGGGTGTCGTTGCACTTGCAACAGCGGGCTGCAGTCATGGCAATGATAGCCAACCTCAGGCACAGCAGCAGGCTCAGGCCAAACCTGCACCTGTCTTCCAGATTTCTCCCCAGAATATCGAGCTGAACAAGAGCTATCCCTCCATGGTCCGTAGTGACAATGCTGCGGCGGTGACTGCGCGCGTGCAGGGTTTCCTGGAATCGCAGGTCTATACTCCAGGGCAAATCGTCAAGAAAGGGGCGCCTCTGTTTACGATTGAACGTAGTACGTATGCTGCTGCAGTCAATCAGGCGAAAGCCAATCTGGTTCAGGCTCAGGCGAATCAGGTCACCGCCCGTCGCAACTTCCATCGATACAACGTGCTTTATCATCAGGGTGTGATCAGTGCCTACACACTGGATTCCTACCAAAACGCGCTGGATACCTCGTCTGCAACAGTGCAGGAAGCACAGGCAGCGCTCAATTCTGCCCAGATCAATCTGGACTATACGACTGTCAGAGCCCCGGCTGATGGACAGGTAAGTCTGAATAAAATCAACGTGGGCAATCTTGTTTCCTCCGGAACAGAGCTGGCGACCGTTACGCCAGTCAATCCGTTGGAAGTCCGTTTCCAGCTTCCTCAGGAAGATGCCATGCAGGCACGTCAGCAGGAGCACATGAATGGTGCTCCGCAGATTGGGGTCGAGCTGGATATGGGGACAGGGGATAGCCAGACTACCTTGCAGGGTCGTTTGGACTTTATCGGGGATAACGTCAACACCGATACCAATACAGTGCAGGCACGAGCAGTGTTTGATAACTCGAAAGGCGTTTTCCTGCCCGGACAGTATGCGGATGTCAAGCTGACACATTTACTGCGTTTCAATGCATTTGCAGTACCTGAAATTTCGGTGACGCAGGGGCTGATGGGGCCTCAGGTCTATGTATTGGATGGTCAAAACAGGATTGCCTCCAGAACCGTCCAATTGGGTGATTTGTCGGGAGACTGGCAGATCATCACCAGTGGTCTTAACCGAGGTGATCGGGTGGTCGCAGGTGATACAGGTGGCCTGACGGTAGGTGAAACGATTGATCCTCAACCGTTCAATGGTAATCCCAACGTCATTTCGGCTGATCAGGGCAATAGCGGTCAGGGCAATGGCAATGATCAATCCAGCAATGGTCAGTCCAACAGTGATCAGTCCAGTAATGACTAAATCAGTCTTGATCTCTCTTATGACGCGTCAGGTATCTGCGCATCAGATATCAGTACCCCATGCCAGGAATCGGATGAACGGATGAATATCTCTTCGTTTTTTATCAGTAGGCCGGTATTTGCGACGGCACTCTCCATCATCATTGCTCTGGTAGGGGTAATGTCGATGCGGGCACTGCCCATTGCACAGTATCCGGATGTTGTTCCCCCCGAGGTCATGGTGACTGCCAGTGATCCGGGTGCCAGTGCTGAAACCGTTTCCCAAACGGTGGCATCTGTATTGGCTGAAAACATCAATGGTGTGCAGAACATGTTGTACATGTACTCCACCAGCTCAAATGATGGTTCCATGCAAATGCATGTCAGCTTTGCTATCGGTTCTGATGGCAATATTGATACCGTCAACGTGACCAACCGTGTCCAAACAGCGCTTTCATCGCTACCCTCTGCAGTACAGCAGCAGGGAGTTAACGTACAGTTGCGCTCAAGTTCGATCCTCATGTTTGCAACGTTGAATTCACATGAGTATGACCAGACCTTTCTGCGTAACTTCGCTACATTGCATGTTATTGACGAGCTGAAACAGGTTTCGGGGGTGGGGGATGCCGAGGTTCTGGGGAGTTCAACCTTTGCGATGCGCGTATGGCTGAATCCTGACAAACTGGCGCAGTACAATATCACCCCGGAAGAGGTCAGTAACGCGATTTCAGCGCAGAACACCGAGGTATCAGCGGGTGGACTTGCCACTTCGCCAATGGCGCATCCACGACCCTATTCGTATACGATTCTGACAAAAGGGCGTTTATCAACGACCAATGAGTTCCGCAATATCATTTTGCGCACGAATCCGGATGGTTCATCCCTGCACCTGGGTGATGTGGCTCGTGTTGAGCTGGGTAATTCCAGTTACAATATCGATGCCAAAATGAATGGCGAAAGTATTGCGCCTATTCTTATTTCGCAGCAACCCGGCGCCAATGCACTGAAAACGGCTGATGCGGTGAAAACCAAGTTGGCATCACTTGCCAAACGATTCCCCGCGGGCATTTCCTATAATACGCCCTATGATACAACGCTCTTTATCAATGCCTCTGTACACTCTGTGACCGAGACATTTATTGATGCATTGATATTGGTGGCCATCATTGTTTTCGTCTTCCTGCAAAACTGGCGTACAACAGCGATTGCCATGTCAGTGGTGCCGATTTCAGTTATCGGTACGTTTTCGGGCATGTATGCGCTTGGCTTCTCCATCAACCTGTTGTCCTTGTTCGGGATGATTCTGGCGATTGGGATCGTGGTGGATGATGCCATACTGGTCGTCGAGAACGTCGAACGTCTGCTTGAAGATGACAAGGATATCTCTGTCTTTGATGCTGTAATGGAAGGCATGAAGGAAGTGGGGGGCCCCGTATTGGCAACGGCCTTTATCATGGCCTCCGTCTTTGTCCCCGTAGGGGTATTGGGGGGATTGACGGGTGAGATATTCCGCCAGTTTGCGATCACGATCGCCATCTCGGTAGCCATTTCTGCATTTGTGGCCTTGACTTTCACGCCTGCGTTGACGGCTATCCTCCTCAAGCGTAGGCATGAATCCAACAATCCCATTGTTCGGTTGCTCGAAATACCTTTCAGGATTTTCGATCGAATCTTCGATGCCATCACGCATGTGTATATGATCGTCGTCAGATTCTTTATCAGAATGTGGGTGATTTCACTGGCTATCTTCGTACTGGTGACCGCCGTTGCATTGTGGACCTATCAAAATACGGCCACATCACTAATTCCGCAAACGGACCAAGGGCTATACATCGTTTCGGTGAATACACCGGATGGTTCTTCGGTAACGCGTACCAGTGACTACATCAGTAGTGTCAGCGATCAGTTACGTAAACTCCCCGGTGTTCAGTATGTGACTCAGGTCGCCGGTTACGACATGCTATCGTCCTCTGCCAACACTGCCCGTGGCGTTATCTTTGTCTCTCTGAAGCCATGGAGTGAACGTTCGGTTTCGGTAGACCAGCTCATCGGTCGGACGATGAAGATTGGCGCGCAAACACCGGGTGGCTCTGTCATTGCCTTCAACATGCCACCCATCATTGGTTTGTCAACCACCGGTGGGCTTGAGGGCTATCTGACTTCATTGGATGGTGCAACCTCATCTGAAATGCAGCAGGCAGTATATAAACTGCAGGCAGCGGCGAAGAAAAATCCGGCGTTGTCGAGTGTATTCTCCACCTTTGATGCCAACGTGCCATCGTATATGGCAGATATCGATTACAACAAAGCCATGGCGTATGGCGTTGCGGTCAGCGATATCAATAAAACGTTGAGTGAAACCCTGGGTAGCTCCTTTGTGAACTACTTCTCGTATCAGGGTCGCCAGTTCCAGGTTTATATTCAGAATGATAGTGATTATCGAGCCACGGCAAATTCACTTGAAAACATCTATGTACGCAGCAGTAATGGAGCACGCCTGCCGTTATCGCAGTTTGTAAACTTGAGACGTATATCCTCGCCTAATACCGTGATGCGCTTCAACGTATACAATGCAGCATTGTTCAATGGATCGCCGGCTAAAGGGTACAGCTCGGGGCAAGCGGTGCAGGCATTGCAGGATGAAGTTCAGAAAACACTGGGCAGCCAGTGGGAGATGAACTGGACAGGTACGACCTATCAGGAAACCCACGCAGGTAGCGGCGCTACATCGGCTATCATCTTCGGTATTCTGATGATTATTCTGATCCTTGCCGCGCAGTATGAAAGCTGGAGTATACCCATTGCCGTTATTACGGCTGTACCCTTCGGTTTCTTCGGTGCCATTATGGCTGTCGTGATGCGAGGGCTTTCGGTTAGTGTTTACGTTGAGGTCGGTATGTTGGTGGTAGTAGGGCTCTCAGCCAAAAACGCTATCCTGATTGTCGAGTTCGCACAGCAGCTTCGCCGAGACCATGGCATGAGTATCAGTGAAGCCGCGGCAGAAGCCGGGCACCTGCGCTTCCGCCCGATTATCATGACCTCTCTGGCCTTTATCTGTGGTGTACTACCGTTGGCTTTCGCGACGGGTGCCGCCGATGCCAACAGTCACGAGATCGGTACTACGGTAGCTGGCGGGATGTTGGGTGTTGCTATCCTGGGTAGTGTGCTCATTCCCTCCTATTACGCCATCATTGCGCATATGCAGGCGTGGTGGTTGCGCAAGATGGGAAAAGAGCCAGTAGGCGGGAAGCAGACGAAAAACGAGCATGATGGTCAGGGTAGCCAGCGCGAGGCGGGTTCTCAGCATTCGCCTGAAGCTCCTCGCACACAGGATGATCAGCATCCGGATGCCTGATTCTTTCGCTCAAAAGGAAACCGCAGCTATATGCTGCGGTTTTTTTTGCCTATATGACACATAAGCTTATTTCTAAATGATGAAGATGGCACTATGCTCTTCAGTTGTATTTAATAGAACATGTATTTAACCGCACAAGTATATTGATTCATCGGCAAGTGGAGTTAAGTGTGCAAATTCCTTCCATTGATCCCCCTCATCGTTTGTTGATGGGCCCCGGCCCGATCAACGCAAATCCCCGTGTGTTGCGTGCCATGTCAGCACCGTTGGTTGGACAATATGACCCCGTCATGACGGAATACATGAATCAGGTCATGACCCTTTACCGGGGTGTGTTCAATACCAATAATCAGGCTACCTTCCTCGTTGATGGAACCTCCCGGGCAGGTATAGAGGCAGTGCTGGTTTCTCTGATCAAACCGGGGGACAAGGTGTTAGTCCCCATTTTCGGTCGGTTTGGACATCTCCTGTGTGAAATTGCCGAGCGTTGTCAGGCCAACGTTGCCACATTGGAGGTTCCATGGGGAGAAGTCTTCAAGCCAGAGGTGATCGAAAAGGCCATCCGTGAAGAGCAGCCCTCATTGGTCGCCATCGTTCAAGGGGATACCTCTACCACGATGTGCCAGCCCTTGGAGGAGATAGGTCGAATTTGCCGTGAGCATGATGTTTTGCTCTATACCGATGCCACCGCTTCTTTGGCGGGTAATCCATTCAATATGGACGGTTGGCATATTGATGCCGCGACAGCCGGATTACAAAAATGCCTGGCTGGGCCCGCAGGTAGTGCACCGACAACACTTTCCGAACGTGCTGTCCAACGTATTCGCTGCCGTGAAAGTGTTGAGGCCGGCTTACGCGCGCCTGATGCGAATGCATCGGGTAATCGGATTCTGTCCAATTATTTTGATATCGCGATGATTCTCGACTATTGGGGAGAAAAACGCCTTAATCACCACACTGAGGCGACCAGCATGCTCTATGCAGCACATGAATGTGCGCGGTTGCTGATCGAAGAGGGCATGTCCAATGCCATTGCGCGCCATAAGCAGCATGGTGATGCCATGATGCACGGTATCCGCGCTATGGGGCTGTCACTCTTTGGTGATCTATCGCATCGAATGAATAATGTGCTGGGGGTTTATATTCCGGAGGGGGTGGATGGTGAGCGTATTCGTGCATCGCTGCTGAACGACTTTGCGATTGAAATCGGTACCTCTTTTGGCCCCTTGCATGGCCGTATCTGGCGTATTGGGACAATGGGATATAACGCGCGGCGTGATACGGTACTGACAACGCTCTCTGCGCTAGAGCAAGTGTTGCGTCAGGCGGGCGTCGCCATCACCGCCGGTTCAGGTGTAGGTGCGGCACTGGAGTTTTATGGGGATGCGCACTGATGAAAACCGCACAGGAAGTCATGGCGGCTTGCGACACACTGGCACGTATTAGTGCCTCGGAGAGTGGAATAGAGCGTGTGTATCTCTCCCCGCAGCACCGTGAAGCCAATGAGCTGGTTCAGTCATGGGCAAAAAAAGCGGGACTTGAGGCCTGGCAGGATGGTGCCGGGAATTTGTGCATGCGGCTTGAAGGGCGCCAAGCCGGCTTGCCGGCGCTTTTACTGGGCTCACATCTGGATACCGTACCCAATGCCGGGCGATATGATGGCATTTTGGGCGTCATGATTGCACTGAGTGTAATCGAGCGTTTGAAAGACCGGGCGCAGTCACTCCCTTTTGCACTTGAAGCGGTGGGATTTGCCGATGAAGAGGGCACTCGCTTTGGTGTGACTCTTTTGGGCAGTGCAGCGTTGGCAGGTGAATGGCAATCCTCTTGGTGGGATATCAAGGATGCACAGGGCATCACCATTCGTGAGGCTTTTCTTGCGTTTGGACTCAACCCCGATAACATTGGAGAGGTGGCACGTACCTCTTTTCCGCAAGAAGGGAACGATCCCAAAGACCTTTCCAGTGGCAATGCCCACCAGGTGATTGCTTATCTGGAAGCGCATATCGAACAAGGCCCAGTGCTGGAAGCAAAGGATGAAGCACTCGGCGTGGTAACATCGATTGCCGGTGCGCGCCGCTTCGAGGTCCATGTCAAAGGTGTAGCGGGGCATGCGGGAACAACTCCCTTCGAGCTCCGCCATGATGCACTTTGCGCTGCCAGTCAGATGATCCTTTCCATCGAGCAGATGGCAAAAGAGAGCGATTGTGTGGCTACTGTTGGGCAATTGGAGGTTTTACCGGGTGCAGTGAATGTGATTCCCGGTGATGTTCATTTCTCCATCGATATCCGCAGTGCGGAGGATCAATCCCGCGATACGTTGTGGAATGACATCAAGGCCACTCTCGAGACTCAGGCAAAAGAGCGTCGTGTTGGCCTCACTATTCGACAGACGCATAGTGCAGGTGCTCAGGCTTGTGCTGAGGTGTTGCAATCTCATATTGCTCAGGGTATCAGGCAGACGATTCATCATGCCCCCATTTCCCTTTTCAGTGGTGCCGGTCATGATGCAATGGTGGTTGGTAAACTGACGGATATCGGTATGCTGTTTATTCGTTGCGAGAAAGGCCTGAGCCATCACCCGGCTGAGTCTGTTGAAGAGGCGGATGTTGCTTTAGCCATTGATGCCATGGAAAAGGCCGTGCTATCACTCGCAGCCTCTTACGATTAATGACATCCACTATCGATATCTACTCTTGTGGATATCGACTCTGCCTGCTTTGCATGATGCTACAAGGCAGGCATTTGTTTTTTCAGTCACCACGACAGATATTTTCATGGGTAGGCAGGCCGAAGTTTAGCGTGTCCCCTGAGTGACATTGTTCTGTATCGCATACCTCTGTATGACATGGCTCTTTGCGACGTGGTTTCAGAAAACATGGCTTTCAAACGAAGTTCCGTCAGTTCGTTGCTACTCGTTGATTCAATCGAATGCCTGCAATGCGATGCACCTGTTCCAATGCTGTAGGAAATTCTTCTGATGTTGGCTTCGATAATCGTTCTTTCAAGGCAGCCAGTATATGTTGGGCATTCAAACCGGCAACAGCAATAATGAACGGGAAGCCATGACGTTCACGGTAAGCTTTGTTGAGTGCTTTGAATTCTGCCTTGGTGTTTTCATCTACATGGGTTAGTCCCGCATTGGTTTGCTCATTTAGTGAAGATGGGGTTAGGGAATCCAGTTTTTTTTCACCCAGTTCAGGATGAGCTTTCAGAAGAATCAGCTGTTGCTCTTTTGGCGCGTGATCAACCGTGCATCGGAATGCGTTTAACATTGATGCCACTGTGTTGTACGGAAGCTGCTGGAAGGCGCCTTTGGCCGCCCAGGGTGAATGTTCATAAAGGTCTCCGAATATAGTAATGAATTCAGGCTCTGAGAGTGTGTTGATTTGCGTTAGGGTAAGGGATGTCGTTGACGTTGGCATAACGGGTATCTATTGAGTATTGTGTATTTGAAAGTGTTGTCTTGTTATTTGTTGCTAGTGTTCGCATAGCCTGTCAAGTCAAACAGTCATCCAATCATATAGCCCATCAAAATGATGGATCATGCAGGTATTGATCCCATATGGATGAAAATATTGCAAGACACCGATGACATGATGCGGGCAAGTGTTAATGTGACATGTGACAGGCCCGATGTTACAAGCTCTGAGGTTACAAGCTCCGATATTGAAAGCCCAAAGGTCAAATGCCAGCTGGCGTCTAGCCCTGATACATCCTGCAATTCTACAATATCCCGAACGTTTACATTCACACCGATAAAACAGAGGAACTTCATGGCGAAATTAACAACCCATGTACTCGATCAGTATCATGGCCTGCCCGCTGCGGGTGTTTCTGTTACGCTTTATGCTGTGGGAAGCGATAAGCCATTGGCGGAAGCCAGAACGAATCAGGATGGTCGTGTGGATGTTCCACTTCTGACCGATGCTCCCTCCGGCGATTACCAGCTCTCCTTTGGTGTGGCGGATTACTTCAATGGAAAGGGGGTTGAATCTCCTTTCCTGATTGACGTTCCTGTAGCCTTTCGTTTGAATGAGGATCAAAACTACCATGTGCCGCTTTTGGTCACGCCATGGTCGTACAGTGTCTACCGTGGAAGCTAGGTCATTTGTCACGCTTGTACTGTCGGGAAAATAACAAGCGGAAAGGATTATCCGCTCAGCTATTGGCAACGGTGGTGTTAATGCTGCCGTATAAACAGGCTGCTGTGACTGGCAGCCTTTTATTCTTACTGGAAAGCTATCACCCGTCTTACAAAGCGCTTGTATTGCTGTGTGTTTCGTTAGGCTTTTCACTTTTCACTTTACCCAGGCACTCTTCAATCTGAGGAAGAAGCCGCCGCATATTGGCGCTCGCCCATAACGTAAGTGGCGATAACGCTGCGATCGTCTCCCAACATCATCAAGTCAAATATTTGCTCATCCAGTGTCGCTGAACGAAGCTGGCGTTTGGTGGCAGCCAACGGTGTTGCTTGGGGGTCGAAGACGACGATATCGGCTTCTTTCCCCTTTTCGAAATTTCCTACCTGATGAGAAATCCCGAGGGACTGTGCAGACCCGAGTGTCAGTTGATAAAACGCCTGCCAGGGCGAGAGGCTAACATCCTGTAACTGGCAAACCTTGTAGGTATCCTGAAGTGTTTGTAGCTGTGAGAGGCTGGTGCCGGCGCCAATGTCACTACCTAATGCGATCTTGACCTGTTGTTCGCGTGCCGCTTTCCAATCAAACAAGCCACTGCCCAAAAACAGATTTGACGTTGGGCATACCGTGATACCAGCGCCGGCCGTCTTGATTCGTTGGCGTACACTGTCATCTATGTGAATCGCGTGGCCGAAAAAGCAGCGCTCCTGTAATAAGCCGGCACGTGCATAAACATCCAGATAATCATCGGCTTCGGGGTAAAGCGCTTTCACCCACTCGATTTCATTAAGATTTTCACTCAAGTGTGTCTGCATGGCGATGCCGGGATACTCTTTAAGGAATTGCCCTGCAGCACTCAATTGTTCAGGAGTCGAGGTGGGGGCAAAGCGGGGCGAAAGCACGTACTCAAGCCTTCCCTTGTGATGCCATCGCTCGAGTAGTTTACGAGATTCCTGAATACCGGTGATGGCGTCATCCAGCAAGGCGGGCGGCGCATTTCTATCCATCAGCATCTTGCCGGTCATCAGGCGCATATTGCGTTCAAGTGCTGCGGAGAACAGAGCATCTACCGAGTGAGCATGGCTGGAGGAAAACACCATGGCGGTCGTTGTGCCATGACGTAACAGCTGCTGAATGAAAAGATCAGCCACCTGTTCGGCATAGGCTTTGTCGGAAAAGCGTACTTCTTCGGGGAAGGTGTAGTTATTCAGCCAGTCGAGTAATTGCCTGCCATAGGAGGCAATGATGCCGAGCTGAACAAAATGCACATGCGCATCGATCAGGCCCGGCATAATCAGCTTTTCGGGGTAATGATCGACCGTAATATCGGCAGGCAAGGTTGCCTGCAATGCTTCCGCGGGGGCAATCGTATCAATATGGCCGTCCCGTATCAGGATAATCCCGTCTTCCAGATACGCTACGCTGCCTTCAAGCGGCCGGGCATCATCCCCCGGATCACGTGTGAAGTGAAGAACAGGGCCTCGTATTGCTTTCAATGACATGGGACGTTTCCTTAGGGATTATCTATACGTTCTTGGCTATGCCTATTATCGGCCAAATGGTTTGGCTCTTTAGGGATGATACCCTTTTTTTGATGATCGTTATATTTTCAAGGGGTCATTGTCCGAACCGTTGGCGAGTCGGATGATGCTTCTTTTTTTAGTTTACGTCGGCCATTGGATTTATATTGACCATTGGAGTTGATATCGGTCATTGGCATCAGTTTTGCTTTAGTTATGTAGCACTTGTATTCAGCAGTTAACTATATACACGTCGTCATCCTGATATCAGGGTGAAGGCAATTGATGATCATGAGGTTTTAACATGCGTGTTAATGATGCCGTGTGGGTCACAGATAGTCCGGCTCTTGTTTCTCCGGGTGAGAAGATGTTGGGTGAGGGAGAGCTCAGTGGCTTGCGGCTGGCAGTAAAGGATCTGTTTGATATAAAAGGTGCAGTGACCGGCTTCGGTAATCCGGATTGGGCCGCAACGCATGAGCCTGCTGAATGCACCGCTACCGCTGTACAAAAATTACTGGCGGCGGGGGCAACGTATGTGGGAAAAACACAAACGGATGAATTGGCCTATAGCCTGAATGGTGCCAATGTCCATTACGGTACGCCGGTCAATCCGGTTGCCCCTGATCGTTTGCCCGGAGGCTCCAGTTCGGGGTCAGCTGTTGCGGTGGCGTCAGGGGAAGCCGACATCGGTTTGGGCACGGATACCGGGGGCTCCATACGTGTTCCTGCCAGCTATTGTGGGCTTTATGGATTGCGACCCAGTTGGGGCGTTATAGATATCAGTGCTGTACAGGAGCTGGCCTTCCATTTCGATACGGTGGGGCTACTTACACGTGATGCAGAGATATTGGCACGAGCCGCTGATGTTTTGCTGCCAAAGCAACCTGTAACTGAGTTCTCTGAGGTCTGTGTTCTGGAACCGGAAGGTGTCGATTTCAGGGCCAATATGATTGAATCTCACTTGTCTTCGTTGGGTCTAAAGGCCACCTCACAGATACTTTCCGCTGATATAATGGGGCGCGCCAGTGAAGCTTTTCGGGTATTACAGGGCCGCGATATCTGGCGACGTCACGGCGATTGGATTACGCGCGTTCGTCCCAATATTGCCAGCGATATTCAGTCACGTCTGGACTGGTGTGCTACCTTGACGCAGGAAGACGAAAACAAAGCGATACAAGCGCGTAAACGTATCGTCGAATGGTTGAATGAATTAAGTCATCACAGCAAGCGGCTGATTTGCCTGCCCAGTACGCCAGGGGCCTCGCCTATGCTGACGCTGACAGGGGAGCCATTGGCGGCTTACCGCACGAGATTAATGGGGATGACGGCGTTGGCAGGCTTGTGGAGCGCGCCGGTGGTTGCCTTGCCCTGGTTTGAGCAGGAGGGGGCGCCCTGGGGGATCTCCCTGATCGCATCCCCTCATAATGATCGTAGCCTGATGGCATTGATATGTAACGGCTGAGTGATCAAGCCCTCATCATCGTCCCGTCAGGATAATGTGAGGGCTTCCAGTAAGCGCCAGATCAGCGTGTCTTACCCTTTATGACCTTTTGAATTTTCAGGCACAAGCGGTCAGTCAAGTAGTCATCGGCACTGTCTTCTTGATCCAGTTTACGCTCACACCACCCAATGCATATTCTTTCAACCGAACAAGTGTTTCATGTTGTTGGGAGCAAGGTGGCTCAGAGTAATACTGTACTTATCAATATCGATGAAAAGCAGATTACCCCTGATAGGGGTGATGTTGTATCCAGTGTTGGGCGATATCACTCCGTTTGCAGACCCAGACCCGATCATGTTGTTCAATATGGTCAAGAAAGCGTTGAAGCGCTTTGAATCGGCCCGGGCGCCCAATCAGGCGTGGGTGTAAGCCGATGGAGAGCATTTTCGGTGTTTCGCTTCCTTCTTCATAGAGCACATCAAAGGCATCTCGCAGGTAGCAGAAAAACTGTTCACCGCTGTTAAACCCCCCAGGGCTGGCAAACTTCATGTCATTGACATCCAGTGTGTAGGGAACCACTAGATGCGGCTTGCTTTCCCCTGAAGAAGTGGTCACGGTGGTCCACAAGGGAAGGTCATCACCGTAATAATCACTGTCGTAAAGAAAACCGCCTTGTTCTACCAGTAAACGGCGCGTATTGGGGCTGTCCCGACCGGTGTACCAGCCCAAGGGCGGTTTTCCTGTCAACGAGGTAATGATCTCGGTGGCTTTCTCCATGTGCTCGCGTTCAACGGCTTCAGACACATTCTGATAATGAAGCCAGCGGTATCCATGACTCACGATCTCATCACCACGGTTGATCAGTGTTTGTGTTATCTCTGGATTAAGCTCCAGTGCCATGGCGACAGCAAAGGCAGAAATAGGGAGGTGGCGACGATCGAATTCACGAATAATACGCCAGAATCCTGCGCGTGAGCCGTATTCATACAGGGATTCCATACTCATGTGGCGTGCCGGGTAGGATTCGGCTCCAATGATATCCGAAAGAAATGTCTCGCTCCCCTTGTCACCATGGATAACGTTATTCTCACTTCCTTCTTCCACATTAACGACAAATTGCACTGCAATACGTGCATTTCCCGGCCATTTCACTTCAGGAGGTTGACCTGCATAGCCCCGCAGGTCACGTTGGGCGATTAAGGAATGAGGGGGTGTGGCGTTGGCTGTCATGGAGGATCCTGTGTTTATCTATTATTCAAATCATGTGACGAGGGAAGTTGTGTGGCCTGTGTGAGGCCTGAACGGCAATCCCCCATATTATTTGCTGGCGTACTGTTATTTACGTGCCAGATCCTGATAAGGCCCATAGAGTTCTTTTTTCGGTGGCGTTGCACGGTCACCTGTTTTGGCAGGCTTCAGCCCCAAATGCGCCAATCCTTCCAGCTGCTGAATGCCAGCGGCCACGCCATCAATTACTGGAATACCCAGAGTCTTACTAAGTTTTGATGTCAAATCGGCCATACCCGCACAGCCCAGCACAAGTGCATCTATCTCATCTTCCTTGATCGCCTGTTTACATGCATTTAACAGCTGCTGATAGGCCTCTGGCGCAATATCTTCCAATGCAGCAACATCCAATTCACTCGCGCGAAGGCGGGCACAGCACTGATTTAGCCCAGTGTCGCGCAGAATAGCTTCTGCCATGGGAAGCGTGCGAGCCAGTGAGGTCATGACCGAAAAGCGTCGCCCGATGGTGGTGGCTGTCCGCATGGCCGCTTCAGCGATACCCATGACAGGCACAGTGGCTATTTCGCGCGCCGCATGTATGCCAGGATCTCCGAAGCAAGCGATCAGAATGCCATCGGCGCGGGCTTCACGTGTAATCTCGTCCACGATGCGCAGTATACCCGGTACGGCGATCGCTTCCTCAAAGTGACTTTCGAGGGATGGCGCGCCATCCCTGTTGGTGTGCATGACGATTTCGGCTGACTGTGCCGCTTTACAAGCTGCTTCGGCGATCTTTTCGCTCATCGCCTGACTGGTGTTCGGATTGATGACATGAATTCGCATGCTGTTTTGTATCCTGAAGGTCATAATCTTGTTTTGCCAAGGGTCATTCCATGGGGCTTGCGGCTGGGTGGTCGCTGAATAGCGCGCCAAAATCAGGTGTTGCCTGATGCGCTGACGAAAAACGCAAACCTTCAAAAATGTGGCTCAAGTGCGCGTGAATCCACTCGCAGGCCTGTTGTTTCTTTCCATGCTCAAGCAGTGAAGGCAGGTGTTCGTGATCATGTTTACACCCCGGTTGTAGCGGTGTGCCATAGAGCGCGATCAATAGTGAACTTCTGGCCACCAGCTGCGAAATGATGTCGGTCAGTGTGTCATTGCAGCTCATGCTGGCCAGTGCCACATGCCATTTTCCCGAGAGCTGAATGGCTGCCTGCCAACGTCCTTCCTTGAGTGCGCACTGTTCTTCTTGCGTTATATACCTGAGAGAGTTTAGTGACGTTGGTGAGAGCGGTAATTCGAGCGTTTGCAAGGATGCGACTTCGATAATTCGGCGTGCTTCAAAAATCTCTTCGGCTTCTTTAGGTGAGGGCATTGCTACGTGGGCGCCGCGATTCGGAATCAATGTGACCAAACGTTCATGTGCCAATTGCTGAAGTGCCTGTCTGATCACCGTGCGGCTAACATTGAAAGCACGTGACAACGCATCCTCCGGCAGGCGTGTATTAGGCAACAGGCGATGGGTAACAATGGCGTCGGTCAATGCGTGATGAATGAGCTGATCGCGTCGCGGGTGGTCCATCATGTCGGATGCTTCCGATGCTGAACGCGGTGTTTGTTTCAGACCTTTTTCATTCATGACTTTTTCTCGTCTGTTCATCGGAATTACCCTTGAAAGGCAGGTTGAATGGGTATCCACATTGCTATATCTCTTCAATGGCAAATGTTGTGCCAACCGAGCTCAAACTATTGCCCTCACTAAACGCGTTCTTTGGTGGCGCTGATTATTCTTTATGTACTCGCCCTGGCGTTCAATCTGAAGTAATAAGCTTCCATCTTTAGTGTACACGTTATTGTATACAGTGCTGCGTACAAAAGTGCCATCATGGTGCATGCTGCCAAATTTCTGCACCTGGCCGATGCGTCCTGGTATTTGGCATTGCATTATTTGATGCCTGAATAACGACGATGGCGTAAGCGAAGGCTAATCGAAATATCCCTATATTGGGCCGCAGGAGAGAACGATCGAGTAAACGTGCGGGAAGACAGGGGAAAGAGAATGGGAGAGGGAGGGCAAAAAAGCATGGCGGTAACGGTAAGGGCCCACGTTATCCCTCTTTACGAAAGACGTTCATATTGGCATGGGGATTGTATACAAAAATAAAGACGCCCCATGCTCGGTGTTTACCCGTGACATGTCCTGACATGCGCTGCCTCTGACCCTGCCCTGAACCAAGGAGTCACCCATGCCTCAACCTGCTTCATCCATTGTTCATTCACCCGTTGTAGAAACAGATGCGCCACTCACTGCTGTGAACGATGCTCATGCCACCATCCCACCGGGTTACAGCCGCCGCCTCTACAATGATGATTTAGGGCCGGTAAAACAGAAGTGGGGCGCTTATAACATCTGCGCATTCTGGATGTCGGATATCCATAGTGTAGGTGGCTATGTTGTTGCAGCAAGCCTGTTCTCCCTTGGATTGGCAGGGTGGCAGGTTATGCTCTCATTATTGGTGGGCATTCTTATAGTGCAATGTTTTGCCAACCTGCTGGCGAAGCCATCCCAACAGGCGGCAGTGCCTTATCCCGTCATCTGTCGTATATCATTCGGCGTCTTTGGGGCCAATATTCCTGCGCTGGTGCGTGGCTGTATTGCGTTGGTGTGGTTTGGTATTCAGACATTTCTGGCCTCGAATGCGCTGATTATCGTACTGCTACGCGTTTTCCCTTCGCTTGCCTTTCTTGAACACATGCACTTTCTTGGGTTATCTGCCATCGGATGGCTTGGCTTTATGGCGCTGTGGTGTTTTCAGGTACTGGTCTTCATCAAGGGGATGGAAAGTGTACGCAGCTTCATTGATTGGGCCGGACCATTGGTGTACCTCGCCATGTTCATGCTGGCGGGCTGGCTGGTAATAGAAGCGGGGCCGCAGAATCTGCATTTTTCCCTCAGCGACAAGGTGCTTTCACCTGCCATGCAGGGGTGGGAAATGATTGTAGCCACTGCTCTGGTGGTCGGCTACTTTGCGGGGCCGACCTTGAGTTTCGGCGATTTCAGTCGCTATTGCCGTAGCATGAAGGTTATTCGCCGTGGCAACTGGTGGGGGTTGCCGATCAACTTTCTGCTCTTTTCGGCCACCACCGTGGTCATGGTGTCAGCCACATTGCCAGTCTTTGGCAGAATGATCACCGATCCCATTCAGACCGTGGCACAATTGAACGACACAACGGTGGCGTTGATGGGAGCATTGACCTTCATGTTGACCACGATGGGTATCAACATTGTGGCGAATTTTGTTTCACCGGCATTTGATTTTTCGAATGTGGCGCCGCGTTGGGTATCCTTCCGTACCGGCGGCTTTATCACTGCTTTAGGGGCTATTCTGGTGATGCCATGGAAGCTGTTCAATAGCCCTGAACTCATCCAATATACCGTGGGCATACTGGGGGCTGTCATCGGGCCGATCTACGGCATTATCCTGACCGATTATTATCGGGTGAAACATCAGCAGATACATATCGATTCCCTGTACAGTCGCGACCATGGGGGACAGTACTGGTATCGTAATGGTATCAATCCCAAGGCTATTCAGGCACTCGTCCCGGCCATTATTGTTGCGTTGGTCATGACGCTTATACCGGTCGATTCCCTGCATGATTTTGCGATTTTTGGTGGTGGTATCACTGCTGCACTTGTTTATTTTCTGCTGAATCGAGACAGCAACTAATGCGACTTTTGTCGAGGGTTAAGGGGCGAATACCCCTTAATGCATTTAAAACGTGCTAAAATGGGATTTAGCGACTATTCTGTGACAAGTAGCTGTACAGCAGCTGTTGTCGCGATGTGAATCGCCAAGGCCGGGCAATGAGACTTTATGTGGTTCAGAGGTTGTTCGTAAGGTTGAACTACAAAAACATTTCAATTATTTACATTAATAATGATTGAAAACGCTGTTCGAGTATTGCATCATGCAATCGCTTTGGACATCTTTTTAGTCCGTCAGAAGAAATTTGAGGTGTTCCCTGAATGCCTTACGGGCCGAGATGCGAGAATTGGCTTTACTTGCAGTTTGACGTAAGTGAGTTCAAGCGGATTGGTTCGCCTAATAAATTGGAATCGTCACGCGTAGCATTTGTGCTACCACGACGTTGTATCAAGAAGGAGTCTTGCATGAACAAATCTGCGACTGGCTTAGCGCTGGGTTCCGCACTGGTTCTGGGTCTTGCTGGTTGTGCCAGCTCTGACACGGCGCCTACCGATGGCACGGGTTCTCACTGGTATCAGAGCAAAATTGTCTGCGGAATCGCTGGCGGCTTGATCGGTGGTGGTGCTGGCTACTCTGTAACTGGTCACCACGACGAAGGTACCGGTGCAGCTATCGGTGCTGTAGCAGGTGCTACCGCAGCAGCTCTGCTTTGCCATCACAACACACCTGCTGTTGCCGACTCTGACGGCGACGGTGTTCCTGACAACATCGACCAGTGCCCAGGTACTCCTGCTGGCGTTGCTGTAGACGCTAAAGGTTGTCCTTTGGATTCTGACGGTGACGGCGTTCCGGATTACCTCGACAAGTGCCCAGGCACGCCTGCAGGTACCGAAGTTGACGCACAGGGTTGCCCGGTAGAAAAAGCACCTGAGAAACCGACTCTGGTTCTGAACGACATTCACTTTGCTTTCGATTCTTCACGTTTGAGTGCAGATTCCCAGCAGACTCTGAACGTTGTTGCTCAGCGCCTGGTTGCTAACCCTGACGTAGCAGTACGCGTTGAAGGTTACACCGACTCTATCGGTACTCGTGCTTACAACCAGCGTCTGTCTCAGCGTCGTGCTGATGCAGTATCCAGCTACCTGAGCACTCAGGGTGTTGCTGCTAGCCGTCTGACCACTATCGGTTACGGCGAGTCTCATCCGGTTGCTACCAACGCTACTCGCGCTGGCCGTGCACAGAACCGTCGTGTAGAAATCGCTCCAGTTGACACTGGTGCAGATAGCAGCTCCAACTAAGATCAATCCTCTGTATTGATTTTTAATTGGAACTGAAGAGAGGGCGCCTACGGGTGCCCTCTTTTTTTATGCCACCGTTTTTTATGATTCGGTTTTATAACAGGGGAAGAGATTTTTGTTCGAATCAGGAAGTCTTTTGATAACACACATCACCCCGGATCAGGATTGAATTCCACCCATCTAACCTGATAAAGTCTCTCTCCTCAGGACGTTAGCGTACATACGTACAAGCAACGCTTTCTCCTGCTCATTTTCTCTGCATTACCCTCATTCAAGTGCCCCTTGGTATGGTGCACCACTGATGCCCAAAGGAACGAACATGCCCAGTATTACTCTGCCCGACGGCAGTCAACGCAGTTACGATAATCCCGTTTCCATCATGGAAATTGCCGAATCCATTGGCCCCGGCCTGGCAAAGGCCGCAGTGGCTGGTCGTATTGACGGTACATTGGTAGATACCGCCGATATCGTTGATCACGATGCCACCATTAGCATCGTAACGACACGGGATGAAGAAGGGCTGGAGATTGTTCGTCACTCCTGTGCGCATCTATTGGGTCATGCAGTCAAGCAGCTGTACCCTGATGCCAAAATGGCGATTGGTCCTGTCATTGATGATGGCTTTTATTACGATATCGATTTCAATGGCCCTATTTCCTCCGATGATCTGGCAGCCATTGAAAAGCGTATGCAGCAATTGATTGATCAGGACTACGATGTAGAGCGTGTCTACGTGGATCGTGACACAGCCTTGCAGACATTTGTTGATCGTAACGAACCTTACAAGCAGCAGATTGTTGAAGGTATTCCTGAAGGCGATACCATTCGCTTGTATCACCATCAGGAATATATCGACATGTGTCGGGGGCCGCACGTACCGAACACGCGTTTGATCAAGGCTTTCAAACTGATGAAATTGGCGGGGGCCTATTGGCGCGGGGATTCCGACAACCCCATGCTGACACGCATTTACGGTACTGCGTGGCCTGACAAAAAAGCGTTGAAAGCCTATTTGAAACGTTTGGAAGAAGCTGAAAAACGTGATCACCGCAAAATTGCACGCAAACTGGATCTTTTCCACCAACAGGAAGAGTCTCCCGGAATGGTGTTCTGGCATCCCCGCGGTTGGGCATTATGGCAGGCTGTTGAACAATACATGCGTCGCGTTTATTTGCAGGGTGGGTATCAGGAAATCCGTACCCCTCAGGTGATGGATGTGTCCTTGTGGAAAAAATCCGGCCACTGGGATAACTATGCTGACAATATGTTCTTCACCGAATCAGAGAAACGTGAATATGCATTGAAACCCATGAACTGCCCGGGGCATGTTCAGGTGTTCAACTCCGGATTACGTAGCTATCGTGAGTTGCCGATTCGCTACGGTGAGTTTGGCTCGTGCCATCGCAATGAGCCTTCCGGTTCATTGCTGGGTATCATGCGTGTGCGTGCATTTACCCAGGACGACGGGCATATCTTCTGTACCGAAGATCAGATCGAGTCTGAAGTGACGGCTTTTCATACGCAGGCATTGAAGGTCTATAAAGATTTCGGCTTTGATAATATTGCGGTCAAGCTCGCGTTGCGCCCGGAAAAACGTATCGGTACCGAAGAACAGTGGGATCACGCTGAAAATGCGTTACGCTCAGCACTGCGTTCCTGTGGTGTGGAATGGCAAGAGCTTCCCGGTGAAGGTGCCTTTTACGGCCCGAAGGTGGAGTACCACATGCAGGATTCACTCGGCCGTGAATGGCAAATGGGTACGATTCAGTATGATCCCATGATGCCTGTACGTTTGAATGCCCAATATGTGGCGGAAGACGGTCAACGTAAAACACCCATCATGCTGCACCGCGCAATCGTAGGTTCCTTTGAGCGTTTTATCGGTATTTTGATCGAACACTATGCGGGCGCATTGCCGGTATGGTTGTCTCCGGTGCAAGCCGTGGTAATGAATATTACCGACGCACAGGCCGAATATGTCACCGAAGTCGAAAATTTACTGCAATCTCATGGCATTCGCGTCAAGTCGGACTTGAGAAATGAGAAGATCGGCTTTAAAATTCGGGAACATACATTACAGAAAGTGCCTTTCCTACTTGTCGTTGGCGGTAAAGAAGTGGAAAATCGCACTGTAACGGTTAGGACACGCAGTGGAGAAGACCTGGGCACCTATTCCCTTGATTCTCTTCTGGAGCTTTTTGAAAAGGAAGCTTCCAACCCTGAAAGCGTGCATTAACTACAACCTGAAACGGAGACGTCAAGATCAAGCGTACTAATCAACGCGGTCGCCCGCAAGAAAAGCTTCCACCTATCAATGATCGCATTCGTGCTGATGAAGTTCGTCTTATCAGTGCAGAAGGTGAACAGTTGGGTGTTGTCAGCCTGCATGATGCATTGGCCCAGTCTGAAGAGGCAGGGCTTGATCTGGTGCAGATTTCAAACGGCGATCCGATCGTTTGCAAAATCATGGACTATGGCAAGTATTCCTTTGAGCAGAAAAAGCAAAAGGCTGCTCAGAAGAAGAAACAAAAGCAAGTCCAGATCAAGGAAGTCAAGTTCCGCCCCGGAACTGATGAAGGTGACTATCAGGTCAAACTCCGTAACCTGACGCGTTTCCTTGAAGACGGGGACAAAGGCAAGGTTACTCTGCGCTTCCGTGGGCGCGAGATGGCACACCAGGAACTCGGTCGTGATTTAATGGAACGCATTGAAAACGATTTGGGTGATCTGGTGACTGTTGAATCTCGTCCTCGTATGGAAGGGCGTCAGATGACCATGATGCTTGCCCCCAAGAAAAAGTGATCCGACGGCACTCAAACGGGTAGCCAACGGTTGCTGAGCAAGGGTAGGGGAATTTCCTCTGCCTTTGCCTGTTTCATTTCCCTTTAACTCACTGTTTTATCACGGTTGTTGGAGTCGGGATGTAAACATCGGCAGCCACTGGATATCGGCCCCGGGTTTTCTAAATAAGAGCGGTGAATACCGCACTGGAGATTTTTAAATGCCTAAAATCAAGAGCAATCGTGGCGCAGCCAAGCGCTTCAAAAAGACTGCAAAAGGCTTCAAGCATAAACAGTCTTTTCGTAGCCACATCCTGACTCATAAGTCGACCAAGCGTAAACGTCATCTGCGCGGCATGAAGCAGCTTCACGCTTCTGATCGTCAGCTGATCGCTCGTATGCTTCCCAACCTGTAATACCGGTTAACGTCACTTATAAAATTGTCAGGAGATTCCCATGGCTCGTGTTAAGCGTGGTGTGACTGCACACCGTCGTCACAAGAAAGTTCTCAAACAGGCCAAAGGTTATTATGGTGCGCGTTCTCGTGTATTCCGTGTAGCCAAACAGGCTGTTATCAAGGCTGGTCAGTATTCCTATCGTGACCGTCGTCAGCGCAAACGTCAGTTCCGTGCGCTGTGGATCACACGTATCAATGCTGCAGCTCGCCTGCATGGCTTGTCCTACAGCCGTTTTGTTGCTGGTCTGAAAAAGGCTGGTATCGAAATCGACCGTAAGGTTCTGGCTGATCTGGCTGTCCATGAAAAAGAAGCCTTCGGTGCTATCGTCGATAAAGCCAAGGCCGCGCAGTAATCCTGTTGATACCGAAACCTTCCGGAATCGGTGAATAGGTCTGCAACCCAGGAGGGGAAGGAGCGGCTGCTCTTTCCCCTTTTTTATACGTGTTTGATTAGCTCAAAGTAAAAAGAAAAGATTGCTCAGTAGCGTTTTTGCAAGTTCCGATAGTGGTTTCGACACTCATGTCAGTATCGCGAAACTCATGAAAGCGTTGCTTTCGGGAGCTGTTCCATATTGAAAGGCTATAGGCTCTGAAATGGCTCGTAGTTTTGCCCTGGGCGCTCGTGACGATTGTTTACTCGCTGTTGATTTTACTTGTTATTCATGTCTGACAGCATAAGTTATGCTTTGTCATGTCCTGTTTGTTGCTCGTGTTATTTCATCCGGCAAAGACAGAGTCGTGACTTATGCGAAGATATCATTTATTTGTCCGGAGATATCGATGGATCATCTTTCTGCACTGGTCGAAGAGGCCGGGAAGGCTGTAGAGTCAGCCGACTCATCACAGTCCCTCGATGAAGTGCGTGTACGTTTTCTAGGAAAGAAAGGGGCGCTGACCCTCGAACTCAAAGGGTTGGGTAAGCTGGCTCCGGAAGAACGTCCCGCCGCAGGTGAGGCCATTAATCAGGCCAAGCAACAGGTGCAGGGGCTGATCGAGAAAAAGCGTACAGCGCTTGAAACTGCCGCGCTCAATGAACAACTCGCCAGTGAAACTGTTGATGTGACCTTGCCGGGGCGCGGTCAAGTCCGTGGTGGATTGCACCCGGTGACCCGTACCATGGAGCGTATCGCCTCTCTTTTTCGTGATATCGGCTTTGATCGTGTAGAAGGACCGGAAATCGAAGACGACTATCATAACTTCGAGGCACTGAATATCCCGGCGCATCACCCCGCACGTGCGATGCACGATACTTTCTACTTTGACGCCGGCCATCTGTTGCGGACGCAAACCTCCAACGTCCAGATTCGGACGATGGAAAAAACCGAGCCGCCATTGCGTATTATCTCGCCTGGGCGAGTGTATCGTAATGACTCCGACATGACTCACAGTCCGATGTTCCATCAGGTGGAAGGATTATTCGTTGATGAAAACGTCACCTTCGCTGACTTGAAAGGCACTATCGATGCCTTCTTGCGTGCCTTTTTCGAAGGAGACGATATCGAAGTCCGTTTTCGCCCTTCGTATTTCCCCTTTACTGAACCCTCTGCGGAAGTGGATATTCGAATCAAACGGCAGGGTCAGGATGCCTATGGCGGTTGGCTGGAAGTCATGGGCTGCGGCATGGTGAATCCCCGAGTATTCGAATCCGCAGGCGTAGACGCCGAGCGTTTCACCGGTTTTGCCTTCGGCATGGGGGTTGAGCGTCTGGCAATGCTACGTTATGGCGTTAACGATTTGCGTATGTTCTTCGATAACGATTTACGATTCCTGCGTCAGTTCTGATACTGAAAGAATACGCCTGAACATAAGCTCCCTTTTTCAAGCCTGATGTGTTTGTCATCATTGATTCAAACGCGTCGAGCAACGTATTTAGCCGCTGTCTTAGTATAAGCGAGGCAATATGAAGTTTTCCGTAGAATGGCTGCGCCAGTGGGTGTCGCCTGAACTCACTGCCGATGAGATTGCTCATCGAATTACCATGGCCGGTCTGGAAGTTGATGACGTAGAACCTGTCGCACCTGCCTTCAGTAATGTGGTTATAGCCCATATCGAAAGCATCGAGCAGCACCCCGATGCCGATAAACTGCGTGTTTGTCAGGTGAACGACGGTGCGACTCGTTGGCAGGTTGTCTGTGGCGCTCCCAATGCTGCCGCTGATAAAAAAGTCGTTCTTGCGCGTGTCGGTGCCAAACTACCGGGCGATTTCAAGATCAAGAAAGCCAAACTGCGCGGTGTCGAATCCAACGGTATGCTGTGTAGTGAATCCGAGCTGGGGCTGGCGGACCAACCCTCGCCGGGTATTCTGCTGTTACCGGATGACGCGCCCATCGGTGTGGATCTGCGTGACTGGCTGAAATTGGATGACACTATTATTGATGTCGATTTGACGCCCAATCGTGGTGATTGTTTCAGCATTCGGGGTATTGCGAGAGAAGTCGGCGCACTTGAACGCCTGCCTGTGCAGACCCCAGATACCACACCGGTTGAAGCTGTATCCGATCGGACATTCCGTGTCAGCGTGAATGAGCCAAAGGCCTGCCCTAAACTGCTCTCACGAGTAGTTGAAAATGTGGATCTGACCCGTGATACACCGTTATGGATGGTGGAACGCTTGAGGCGCGGTGGCATTCGTTCCATTGATCTGGTCGTCGATATCACCAACTATGTGATGCTCGAATTGGGTCAGCCGATGCACGGTTATGATCTGGACACCTTGAGCGGTTCATTGATCGTTCGTCGGGCCCATGCGGGTGAAACATTACTGCTGCTGGATGGCAACGAACAGACTCTGCGTGAAGAGACGCTGGTCATCGCTGATGAAAAACAGGCGCTTGCCATTGCAGGTGTCATGGGAGGCGAAGCGTCTTCCGTTTCACGCAATACTCGCAATGTACTGCTTGAAATTGCCCATTTCGATCAGGTTGCCATGGCAGGTGTCGCGCGTTCCTATGGCTTGCACACGGATGCATCCCAACGCTTCGAGCGTGGTGTCGATACTCAGCTTCCTGAACTGGCCATGGCACGGGCAACACGTCTGCTGATGGAATTGGCGGGTGGTACTCCGGGACCTGTGACGCGTACGATCGATGAATCCTCTTTACCGCAAGCCCGGAAAGTGGCATTGAGTGTGGAGCAGGTCAATCGATTGTTGGGTGCTGAACTTACTGCGGCGGAAATTGCCGATATTCTTGAGCGATTGGGCTTTGGTCTGGATAACGTTGATCCGGGTAAACAGGGTGAAGGGCAGTGGCAGGTAAGCGTGCCGAGTTGGCGTTTCGATGTCACACAGCCTGTTGATCTGATTGAAGAAGTGGCCCGTGTTTATGGCTATATTCGTTTACCCGTGGGTAGCCCCAGTGCTCATCTTTTGCCTGTGGCGACAAAGGAAGCTGTGTTGCCCAAGGCACTTCTGCGTGATGAGCTGATCGACAACGGTTATCAGGAAACGATCAACTTCAGCTTTGTTTCTCCCGAACTACAGGCGGCCGTATTGCCTGAACAGCAGGGCCCGGAGATTGCCAACCCACTGTCGGTTGATCTTTCTGTCATGCGTGCCGGTCTTTGGCCAGGCTTGGTCAAGACGCTGCAATACAACCTGAACCGTCAACAAAATCGTGTCCGTATCTTCGAAATTGGCCTGACATTCGAAGGTACCACGGCCGAGAATGTTGTACAGACGCAGCGTATTGCAGGTTTGATCAGTGGGCCGCGCTTGCCTGTCAGTTGGTGTGACAGTCGTGACAAAGTCGATTTCTTCGATCTAAAAGGCGATGTGGAGCGTCTGCTTTCCATTGGATTTGATGCCGACGAGTGGTCATTCGAAGCTGCATCGCATCCTGCATTGCATCCGGGGCAAAGTGCTCGTATTTTGCGTATACGTGAAGGTGAAACAGTGCAAGCAGGCTGGTTAGGGGCATTACACCCTCAGCTTCGTACGCACTTGGGTATCAAGCAGGAAGCCTATGTTTTCGAGCTGGATCTTGCCTTGTTACAGGAGGGAAATCTCCCGCACTTCGAGCACCTTTCCCGCTACCCCGAAGTACGTCGTGACCTCGCACTGGTGGTAGAGGATTCGCTTCCCGTGGCTGACCTTATCAAGGGAATACAACACTCGGCGGGTGAATGGTTGACCGATGTGCGTCTATTTGACGTTTATCAAGGCAAGGGCGTGGAAGACGGGCACAAGAGTCTTGCACTGGGCTTGACCTGGCAACATCCTTCGCGCACTCTGAATGATAACGAAATCGAAGCGTCAGTGAAGAATGTACTGACATCACTGGAGGCGGATTTTAACGCACAGTTGCGCGGCTAGATGCTTGTACAGGCATATGCTCGAGTGTGTCGTGAGTATTGTTTTCATGCATTGCCCAAGAAAACAAGGTGTTACCGACGTCTGACAAGTCTTATAGGTTGAGTAAAGCGCTCTTTCAATACTGAACATTTTTGTATAGATTACGCTATACAGAGATAGAAGATTGCTCAGGTGTTTTGCTCAACCCTCTCATATTTTCTTGTCATGTAGAGGTGGTCATGCATATGGATGTCATGCGTCCATGTAGATATGCCTCATCATCCTGAGTAACACTGCACAATATTCCGATAATATCTGCCGAGCGGCATGGCATCGAGTATACCGCGATGGATGAACCTTTCATGTAGCGCTGGATTGGGAACGTCCCCATGAGAAAGAACGTTTCACCCAAAAGCATCATGAAGAATAGGTACGCCAGAAATCAATGAAGCTTTGGCGAGCACCTGACATATTGAGAGAGCTCGTTCAGAGAGCACTTTGAAAGAGAACTCTGAAAGTGCACGTGCACGTTGAGAGAAAGTGTTCTCAGGCGTGCTGGTGGGTGATGCTATTCACAACTGATCTATTTTTGGCATGCAACGGAGTTATACTCACGTTGGAAGCAGCAGATTTTGACGAGTTCGAAGGGTAGCGAGTGCCCCTGTCATTCGCCGAGTATTGCGAGGTAAACGTAAATGAGCGCTTTAACCAAGGCAGAACTGGCCGAACATATCAACGAATATCTTGAGCTTTCAAAGCGTGATTCCAAGCAGTTGGTGGAGACATTCTTTGACGAGATTCGTGGGTGTCTGCGTGAAAATGAGCAGGTGAAACTCTCGGGCTTCGGTAATTTCGACTTACGGGACAAAAGTGAACGCCCGGGCCGAAATCCCAAGACAGGTGAGGAAATTCCAATCACGGCTCGTCGTGTGGTGACTTTTCGCCCCGGTCAAAAGCTTAAAATGCAAGTGGAAGAGTATATAGCGTCGCAGCAAAAAAATGCTGTGCACGAATAAGGCCGATCTTTCAGTAATAGATTCATGCTTCCGCCTGTTTAATTCAAGGGGGAGAGCTTGTTGTTGAAAGGGACGCTGAGGATTCCTGCATAATCCGTCAAAGGTATCCAGTGATGCAGGTTTTGCCGTTATGTGTATCTCTCGCAGTGATGCGGGCGAGCATGAGTGAACGATTGCCAAATATTGTGCACATGCCCCATGCCTGTATTAAAGGGATCAGCGTTCCGCATTACGTGAATATCGGCATACAAGCATCTGTAAGAGAATATCATGTCAGAAATACACATATTTGTGGGCAGCGTGTTCGGGGGTGCCCTGGATGTTGCCGATGAATTGAAAGCCGCACTCGAATCCGAGTCGGTGAACGTTATTGTCCATGAACAGCCGGAATTGGCTGATCTGGTCCAGTCCCTGCCGCATGTTGCCATTTTTTGTACCAGCACAACCGGTAGTGGTGATTTCCCCGGCAATATCAGTGCCTTTGCTTCTTCCTTGAATGAGCAAGGTGCAGATTTGACCTCGCTCAGGTATGGCATGATCGCCATGGGAGATAGCAGTTATCCTACCTTCTGCGGAGCAGGGCGGCGTCTTGACGAGCTTCTGACTGAATATGGCGCTCAGCGTATTGGTGATCGCCTCGAAATAGATGCGACAGAAACACTTCATGCGGATGAAGATGCTTTGGAATGGCTCGAATCCTGGCTGCCCCTGGTAAAGGGATGAGTGTAACTGAGTCTGCTGATGACTCGGTATGGGTTGGGTTAGATAGGATTGGATAACCTTACCTTTCATATATAAATTGATGTAGTCAGGGTATCACGATAATAAATACGCATGACATTCTTCGGCTCGATTGAAAACGCCGGCCTGCTTGCCCGACGCTTTCAGAAACTTCATCGTATGAAAACGTGTGTTTTTAGCCGAGCGTATAACAGGGTACATAGCGGCTACCGGGTAGCTTCATACGCTGTTGCTCAACGAATGAGGTAAGCAGGGCATCCAACCGTTTCATGACATGTTCAGGCGCATTCAACTTGAACGGGCCGTATTTCTCGATGGCCTCGATCCCCTGCGCTTTGACATTACCTGCCACGATGCCGGAGAACGCACGCCTTAGATTGGCCGCGAGGGTTCCCTTGTCCTGATCGGTGTTCAGATCCAGCGATGCCATCGCCTCGTGGGTAGGCACAAAGGGCGTTTGGAAATCATCAGGGATCACCAGTCGCCAGTTAAAATAGAAAGCATCCTGATGTTCTCGACGGAACTGGCGAACCTCGTCAATACCCTGCTTCATACTTATCGCCACGGCTTCTGGATCATCAATGATAATCTGATAACGCTGCTGAGCCTCTTTACCAAGTGTTTCACCAATAAATTCATCGATCTTGTTGAAATACTCGGCACTCGATTCGGGCCCTGTAAAAATGACTGGGAAAGGGATATCCCTGTTTTCGGGCTGTAACAGGATGCCTAACAGGTACAGAATTTCCTCAGCGGTGCCTACACCACCGGGAAACACAATAATAGAGTGTCCCACCCGAACAAAGGCTTCAAGACGTTTTTCAATATCCGGCATGATAACCAGTTGATTAACGATTGGGTTAGGCGATTCCGCCGCAATAATACCCGGTTCGGAAATACCCAGATAACGTGCGTGGCGATAACGCTGCTTGGCATGTGCCACGTTCGCTCCTTTCATCGGGCCTTTCATGGCACCTGGGCCACAACCGGTACAGATATCCATCTCCCGAAGTCCCAGTCGATAACCCACTGACTTGCTGTAATCATACTCTTTACGTGAAATCGAATGGCCGCCCCAGCACACCACCATATTGGGCTCGCGCGAAGGTACGAGCAGATTGGCATTGCGTAACTGACCAAAAACCTGATTGGTAATCCGTGCACTGGGCGTATTGATAGCCTGCTCGGCTGATGTTTGATGCTCCGCTGATTCACTTGAAGAAATGTCGCGCAAGACTTTTATGTAAACGATATCGCGCAAGACAGAGGAGAGCTGCTCTCGAATACCACGAATCATCTTGCCGTCCACGAAGGCGTGGGCGGGGGCATTACTGATCTTGAGGCGGATGCCTCTATCTTCCTGTAATACTTCGATATCGAAATCCGGATAACGCTCCAGCGTACTGCGGGCATCGTCTGTCTCTACTCCAGCGTTAAGAATGGCCAATGCTGACTGTCTCAATAGCTGATGAACACCATGACTGGACTTGTCACGCAGAAAACGGACTTCCAATTGTGACAAGACTTCGAGGGCACCTTCCGGTGAAACCAGTGTTGAAACAGTGTCATATTGCGTTTTATTTGGCTGACGGCTTGTATCCTTGGCACTCATCTCTCTTCTACATCCCTGTCTGATTCGTAAACACTGATTTGAATAAAACACTGCTTTTAATAAATAACCATGTGTTCAATAAAGACTGGTTGGGGTGAATTACATGGTTTTCCAGTGCTGAGCATACATGCTGTTCATTAACGTTGTAGCCTGCCGGATGGGTATTGTATATCAGGCTTCGCCTTTCTCTGCCTGGGCGATGGCTTCGTCCAATAACCGGATGACCTGCTCACGATCATCCACGCTCATACTGTCCTGAGCGAATGAATGTTGCAGCCACTCACGGTATGTCTCGTCAAAATCTTCAGCATGCACGTTATGCGGATCATACTCTGCATGATCAAGGACAATCTCGATTTGTGGGATCATGTACCCCAGTGCAAACAGATCGTCCTCATGGCCTTGGCTTTCCTGTTGTAACAGGGAGGCCTTGATATGTTCACCGCGCGTATTGAAAGGGTCTGACATGGTTATAATTCCTGCTGTTTTCACTCTCTACAATGATGTATTCGTCGTGTCATCATGACCCGAGCCTTAATCAGAGTAACATGCTGGTGTAATCCGCGCGCCCAGCGGAGAAAAATCTGCTAAAATTCAGGTTTACATTTCTCAACATTTTTCATCATCATGTTCAATGCGCTCTATTTTCGCACTTTTATCACCCTGGTAGAGACGGGCAGTTTTACCCGTACGGCACGTAGTCTTGAAATGACGCAGCCCGGGGTAAGTCAGCACATACGCAAATTGGAAGAGTATCTGAATAAACCGTTGCTACGGCGTCAGGGGCGTCGGTTCACACTGACTGAAGCAGGGCGCCGGGCCTATGACTACGCATTGCGCCTCTTTGCAGAGCATGAAAAGTTTTATCATAGCCTTGATGATGAAGCGGTCCACAGTGGTGAGTGCTGGATCGCCAGCACGGCGAGCGTCGGGGTGATGTTCTATCCTTTCACGTTGAGTTACCAGCAGCTTTACCCGGCCCTTACCATTAACTACACGTTTGATAAAAGCGCATCCATCATCCATGACATGCGGGATGGCCTGTATGATCTTGGTTTGGTAAACGAATTACCGCAGCGTGGTGACCCTGATCTGGTGTTTGATCTTTGGCATCATGAACCCATGTGCCTTGTTGTACCTGCGGACATTCACGGTGACAGCTTCGCCGAACTTCTTGCCCTGGGCTTTATAAGCGATACCAATGGGGCCGAATATGCAACACGCCTGCTACGCAGTAATTATCCCAATGATTTCCAATTGATGAGCCATATTCCGACAAAAGGGACGGTGAGTGAAGATTCTCATGTGCTGGATGCTGTCTCCCGTGGGTTAGGGTTCGGTATTGTTTCACGCCCGGTATTGGAAACGTCCCCATGGCAACGGCAGGTGAGGGAGATACCGCTGGAAAATCCAGTGTATGAAGAGATTTATATTGTGCGTCGTGCGGAAGAAGATTTACCCCGTCGCTACCAGTTACTGCTGGATGATTATCATGATCGTAGGCATAACGAATTGTATGAGCTCCAGGCGCCTAATACAGATACATGATTTATACCGTTATCTTTTAAAAGCGCCATACAATATCCACCCAATCATCCTTTTCCTCTGAATATCATCCTCAGGGCTTCTATTCAGGGAGAAACAACCAGCCCAGTCATTTGGAAACAGCCGCACCTTGAAGGATGTTGAACCGACATAATTCTTTATGAACACCATGGTCTCGACGGGCAGCCGCGCCCTTAAGAGACCACGTGTTGGGTCAGTCAGCCTTTTGCATATACGATTTCAGGTTTTGTACCTGGTCGAGGAAAGTAACAAAATGCGTATCTTCCGGCTGATCATGGCGATCCACTCGACAGCTCATCAGAGTACCGCGTCCCACTGATATCTGGTCAAACAATTCCAATGTAATGGATACAGGTGTTTGCTCCTTGGGGTCGATACGTCCTGTTTCGAGATCGAATGTTTCCAACATACCGGCACGTACACGAGTGGTACCTCGTTCTGCAATCACTTTGCGTACGAAAAGCCAGCATTCGCAGGCGAGGGTAGAGCCATCCTGTTGCTGACGTGTAAACAGGGTACGATAACATGCACCTTCCGCTGCACCCCGTTCGGCCATACTTCTATAAGCTTCCGCAAGGCGGGTAGCCATGGCACCGGACTGTTCCAGCTGCCGTTGTGCCGATTCATGCTCGCGGTTTAGCCGTTCCTGATCGCGAAAAGATTGCCATTGGCGAAAATCGGCGAGTAAAGCAGCATCGATCATGCAGACTCCTAACTATCCATCAAAAAAATCCCGGGAGAACGGCTATGCGCCATTCATTAGCGGAGATTGTCGCACTCACATGAGCCGCTGCCTAGTACCTGCTGAAAAGAACCTGGCTATATCTTGCTGATTTTTGTTCGTTATTCATCGATCAGCATATTTTGTCCCTGAAATTCACGGCCCTCAATAGAGCCTGATCGAACTTATTTATACTCAGGACAGGTATGAAAAAGAAAGAGCGTGTTACGATGACAGGGTGTGGCATAATCGGCTATATATAAAATAGTCCAAAACGTATTTTGCATTGACTGGGATAAAAAGCATGAAAAGGATTTGGTTAAGCGGTGGCGCCATCGCTCTGTTCGCGCTCACAGGGTGTGCATCACACAATGTCATGTCACGCAATGTAGAAACAGCCTTGGGTGTCAATGTCACTAATACAGACAAGGGAGCGGTGATTGATTCCATCAGCCAGCGTCGCCCATTAACAAAACTTTCGTCTTCAACGATCAACGCTTGTCTGAACAAAAGTGTTTCATCCTCGGATGTTATCACTAAAGGTCGCCAGCAAAGTCCAGCGGCTGAATCAACCAGTGCCAAATACAATACGGTAGGCCATTCGGACAATAATGCTTCTACCGAGTGGGTAACGGGATGGACAAAAGCCGGTACGCACACGTTGGCTTACCGTCTTGAGCTCGAAACACTGGGTGATAGCAACTACTATTATTACGATCAACTTGGGCTTTCTGGCTCACGTAGTGATAATGCAAATAATTACGAACCAGTACCTGCCTGGGATGGAAAAACTGCATCCGATGTCTATGGTGCACTGAGCAACGTTACTCAAGGGGTACAACATTGCCTACAGGCGCATCTACCGGCTTCCGCCAAAAAATCCACTCAGTGGTAAATGGGTTGAAGGGAGGAAATTGCAGGCGTTCAGTACGCCTGCATACAAGCACTTTCCTCTAAGTATCTTCCCTTGGCTAAACGCCGCCTTATAGGGTTTTTTAGCCACGCGTTGGCCTTGCATCGGCTCTGCCAGGTGCCTTCCTGTAACTGTACAAGTAATCAATATATGACGTACATTATATGACGTACATCCGCGCGTATAATGCTAACTGGTTGTAAGGTGTGCGAATGAATTTCCAGGGTCATGATTTTATCCATGGTTTACACCTCGTTTGATTCATCCCCCTCTATATAATTTTACCCAAACATATTTCCAAATATCTTCGTTACCAGTATTCTGAAATAATCCTGGTAAGATGAGGCAGCACTGGTTGTACCGTACAAAAATGATGAAAACGGTTTTACAACCCGGTATTTACTCAGCCTCATGTTGAACGGTTATTTGCTGCTATTAGAGAGCGTATCAAAGTACGCTAAAAGGCGATAAACAGGCTTCATACTTCAAAATAGTGCAATGACTCGGTCCGTATAACATATTAGAAATGGCACCGTATCATTCATGAAAGACACATCCCGCATCCTTCGAGCAGGAGGTTATAGTGAGTCGTTACCATATGGATATCGGGGGGCGACGTTATAATTTCGACTCTCTGGGCACGTTGATGGCGAAAGCCACGCCACTACGCTCAGGGGACGAACTCGCCCAAATTGCCGCCGACAATGCCGCTGAGCGTGCAGCCGCGCAAATCGCTCTTTCTGAACTTCCGCTCAAGACCTTCCTGAATGATGTCTTGATTCCTTATGAAGAAGACGAGGTCACTCGTCTGATTATCGATCGTCATGATCCACTGGCCTTTGCGCCTGTGCAACACATGACGGTAGGCGAATTCCGTAATTGGCTCTTGTCACCTGCCGCTACTCCGGCGTCGATATCGGCGTTGAAGTGGGGCCTCACCCCGGAGATGGTAGCTGCTGTTTCCAAAATCATGCGTATTCAGGATTTGATTCTGGTGGGCAAAAAGTGTCGGGTGGTGACGGCCATGCGTAATACCCTTGGATTGGAAGGGCGGCTTTCGACACGTTTGCAACCCAATCATCCGACAGACCACCCCACGGGTGTCGCGGCCAGTATTCTCGATGGATTGTTGTATGGCAGTGGTGATGCGGTCATCGGCATTAATCCTGCGACCGATAATACGGGAACGGTAGTTACACTGCTTAAAATGCTGGATGAAGTAATCCAGCGTTATGATATACCTACGCAAAGTTGTGTGTTAACCCACGTCACCACGGCAATAGAAGCCATTGAACGCGGTGCGCCCACAGACCTTGTCTTTCAATCCATTGCAGGAACAGAGGCTGCCAATGCTGGCTTTGGGATCAATCTTGCCTTGTTAAAAGAAGGACACGAAGCAGCATTATCTCAGCAACGCGGTACCGTAGGTCAGAATGTGACCTATTTCGAAACAGGGCAGGGAAGCGCTTTGTCCGCCAATGCTCACCATGGCCTGGATCAGCAAACACTGGAAGCACGCGCGTATGCCGTTGCCCGTGAGTACTCTCCGCTGCTGGTCAATACGGTGGTAGGCTTCATTGGTCCTGAGTACTTGTATGACGGTAAGCAGATCATCCGTGCAGGTTTGGAAGATCACTTCTGCGGCAAGTTGCTGGGTGTACCGATGGGCTGTGATATCTGTTACACGAATCACGCCGAGGCTGATCAGAATGACATGGATATGTTGCTCACTTTACTGGGTGCTGCGGGTTGTAACTACATCATGGGTATTCCCGGTTCGGACGATATCATGCTGAATTATCAGACGACCTCTTTTCACGATGCGCTTTATCTTCGCAACCTGCTTGATCTTCGGCCTGCCCCCGAGTTCGAACAGTGGTTGGCAGAAAGCGGAATTTATGTCCATGGGGAAGGTATTGTCATGGGAGAGTCGTTGCCACCCCGTTTCCGTCAAGTGCTGGGTGATTCGGGTATGGCTTCACTGAAATAGACCATTGATAGCCTTTAAAACCATAGCCTTTAACCCCTTGGCCTTTTAGACCCTTAGCCTTTTAGACCCATGGCTTTGAAACAGATAATTTTAAAACAATAAGTGGGGTGTTCCCGGTTTGACATGGTTTGTCCCGGGTTCGAACAAAGGTCGATCAGGCACAGTATGTTCATGCGAAGAAGATGGATAAATGAAAGAAACGCCGGGTCATCCATTTTTTATTCTGTTGATAAAAGGCACCGGCGTTGTTTCTCAGAGGTAGATGTCACATGAAAAATGAGTCTGCAAGCGTGGATCAATCCAATGCAAGTGATAGCGATCTCACCTCATTGATTGATGAAGGTAAAAAAGGGTCTCACCCCATTTATGATGCCAGTGTTACCCCCAATGGCTGGCGACAACTGCGTCAATATACAGATGCACGCATTGGGCTGGGAAGAGCCGGAACCAGCTTACCTACCCGTGAAATGCTGTCCTTCCAACTGGATCACGCCCAAGCGCGCGATGCTGTGCATTTACCCTTGGATACTGAACAGTTAATGGCTGCCTTGGCCAAACGCTTTCCTCTGGCTCTCCGCCTGCACAGTGCAGTGCATGATCGGGGAGAATATCTGCGCCGCCCCGATCTTGGCCGCCAATTGGATAGTGATTCGCTGGCCACTTTGCATACGCTGAATACTCAACCATGGGACATCTCCATCAGTATTGTTGATGGGCTCTCTTCCCGTGCGATTCATGAACAGGCATTACCTTTTCTGGATGTACTATTACCGCGGCTTGAAGCGTTGAACCTGAGCATCGGTCCGGTGGCATTGGTCGAGCAGGGGCGAGTTGCCATTGGTGATCCCGTAAGTGAAGCATTGCGTGCACGTATGAGTATCGTGCTGATCGGAGAACGACCCGGCTTAAGCTCTCCTGACAGTATGGGCATCTATTACACCTGGGCGGCCCACACGGGCTCGATGGACAGTGAACGTAACTGTATTTCCAATGTGCGCCCCAAAGGGCAGTCCTATGAGGCGGCGGCCAAATTGTTGGAATACCTGATTCGTGAAGCACTTGTCCTAAAGGCATCGGGTGTCGTCCTCAAGGATGACAGTGAGACACTCTCGGAATTGGGTGATGGTCATGCAGGTAATTTCCTTCTACCTCCGGAAGAATAAGTCGTCACACAGATGACTGTGTTTTGAATGACTCATTGCCAGAAGGTATTGGAACATGACACCAATTCATACGTCCGGCGCAGAGATACGCTTGATTGAAAGAACCGATGTTGCCGCATTGCAGCGCTTTTATGAGCGAAATTCAGCGCATTTATCTCGCTGGGGGAGTAAAGGGCGTACGTTTGATAAGGATCACCTGACAGTGCTACTTGAAAGGTGGGAACATCAGATCATTCAAGGTACGGCACTACGCTTTATTGCCTTGGAAAGGAAAGCGCTGGAAAAGGGAACGATGGAAATCGTCGCTACGATCAATTTTTTCGAAATACGTCGCGCTCCCTTTCACGCCTGCAAAATAGGGTATGCCGTGGATCAGGCATTCGAAGGGCAGGGGTTAATGTATAAGATTCTGTCGGCATTACTTCCTAATCTGTTTGCGACAGAGAACCTTCACCGAATCGAAGCCATTTATAACGTTCGCAATATTCGCAGTGAACGATTGCTTAAGCGGCTTGGTTTTCAACAAGAGGGGATACTCAGGCAGTTTATGCAACTGGACGGGGAGTGGCAGGATCACATACTGGCAACGTTGATTGATACATAAAACACGGGCATAGCAAGCAGTACGAACAGATAGAACCATGCATTTGAAACATGACTCTTGATGCCCACGTCATGCTATTGGTTTTCAATAGGCCAATAGGGGTAATCGATTTTTTATTCGCTAGGATCCCTTACCATCATCAAAAATATCAGCAAGCACAGGAACATTTTTACAGGCCGGTCGTAGTGAAGCCTGTACACTCGCAGCCAAGCGGTCAATTTCATGCTCTGTGGCTTGGCGGTAATCAAAGGCGGCAGGGGATTTCATACCCGCCCAGCAGAGCAGCGCCTGAAGCGCATCAGGATGATCAAAGAGCCCATGCAGATAACTTCCCATAATACGGCCATCGGCGCTTATCCAACCATCATAACGCCCATCTTCCAATAGAAACGCAGGGCAAAGGGAGTGGGCATGAGATTTCGGTGCTTGCGCAACGCTACCGATAGTTGACGGATGGCTATGCTGCTGCTGAACATGCCTGTCATCAGGGGATAAAGTGTAATTTACAGTGTTCGTGCCATTCCTGTTATATTTTTCTTCTGCCATCCTATTGAGTGAAGAAGCATTCAGCCGGCTCTCGCCCATATGGATTTCATAACCTTCAACGCCGGAGCGCTTCTGTGGCTGTTTTCCAGAGGATTCGCACTGATTATCTTCACTGAACAGACACTCACCCTTCACGCGACGAAGCTGCTTTTTCGCCGCCATTGTCGTCGTTATCGGTAAAAATCCCAGCCCTTTACTACGGCCTGCGGTACCCTCGACACCGTGCGGATCCAGAATATCGCTTCCCAACATTTGGTAGCCACCACAGATACCCAACAATTTACCGCCATAGCGCACATGCCGGTGTATCTCATTTTCCCATTGTTGTGCTTTTAACCACGCAAGATCTTCACGGGTGTGTTTGCTGCCCGGGATAATAATGAGGTCAGCGGCATTAACTTCGACAGGGTGTTTGGCAAACGTGAGTGAAATGTCGGGGTGAAGGCGGAGCGGGTCAAAGTCAGTGTGGTTGCTCATGCGTGGCAAGGCAATCACGACGACATTAAAGGTACCCTGAGAGGTATTTTTTCCGCGGGAAAGCCCATCTTCGGCCTCAAGGTGAAAATTTTCAAGATAGGGAACGACCGCAAGAACAGGTTTACCTGTACGCGCTTCCAGCCATTCAATACCGGGCTCAAGTAACGATACGTCACCCCTGAAACGATTAATAATGAAACCTGTCACTCTGGCCTGTTCACTTTCTGAAAGTAGCTCGAGTGTCCCGACGAGATGGGCAAAAACGCCGCCGCGATCAATGTCACTAATTAAAATAACAGGACAATCCACTGCCTCGGCGAAGCCCATATTGGCAATATCATTTTGACGCAGGTTGATTTCTGCAGGGCTGCCAGCACCTTCAATAATCACGTTATCAAAGGAGGAGAGCAGAGCTGAGTGTTGTTCAACAACTTGCTGCAACAGGCGAGGTTTGAGCGCCTGATACGCTTTGGCGCTGTAATGTCCGATCGAAAAACCGTTTACAATAACCTGAGAGCCAATATCGGAATCAGGCTTCAATAGAATGGGGTTGAAAGCCACGATCGGTTCAACACGGGCACCCTGCGCCTGTACAGCCTGCGCTCTTCCTATTTCACCACCATCCTGTGTTACTGCACTGTTAAGCGCCATATTCTGTGGCTTGAAGGGCGCAACATGCCTCCCTATATTGGACAGTAACCGACACAATGCAGTCGCAAAGGCACTTTTGCCTGCATCCGAGGTTGTTCCTTGAATCATCAGACTGCGATCAGCGCTGAAATGTATTTTTGTCACGCCTTCAGGGCAATGATGATTAACGCTGTGATGCATCAGATGCGGGTTTCCCTGTTATCTCGCGATCATGCCAACCCGAGGTGTTCCTTGCCGACAACGAGTACATTACAATCGGCCAGCCGAGTAAGTTGGCTAGTCCCTTTTCTGTCCAGCAATTGCTGTAGTGAAGTGCGCGATTCTGCGCCAATAACCAATAATTCCGCTTGCAACTCTTCAATATCAGCATTGATGGTATCGGCAATATGACCTTCGCGGATATGAAGACGTTCCTTCTCAAGGGGAATCGGCAAGGCATTGTTCAGCTGTGCCAGATATTCTTCGGTGAGGGCTGCTATTTCATCTGGTGTCTTGGACTCGCCCTTCGCACTGTTTTTAAAGCTGAAAAAGCCGCCTGTACCCTTTGGTTCGATAACATAAAGAACGTTCAGCGTATCTCCCATGGTATTGGCGAAATTCTGAGCATAGGTGACCAGCGCTGTAGCAAAGTGTGCTTCAAGATCAACAGCCACGACGATTTGACGAGACATACAACTAGCTCCACTAATTCAAAGAGAATACCAGTAACAAAAGGGTAGAATAAATCAGTCAGCCGTTAGGCGATAGTGGGTGAGTAGGTGTTGCTTGCAAGCTCTCATTCCCCACTGGATTCTCTCTGGGCCTCCAATGCTAATAGCCTCTCTTCCAATCGTTGACGTTGAGCATGATCTGCACCCCATAGATCACGCTGTATCGCTTCCAGCAAACGTTCGGTAATCTCCCGCTGGGCGCCGGGGTTATGGTCGGCAAAGAAGTCGCTATTCAGCGGATCTTCAAGGAAAGAAGCATAGACTTGGGTATATTGATAATCGTCAACAATGCCACTGGTAGCATCGAATGCAAACAGGTTATCTACGCTGGCGGCCATTTCAGATGCGCCTTTATAGCCATGTTCACGCATGGCAGATTGCCATTTCGGGTTCAGTAATCGTGAGCGCAGTACGCGGTTGAACTCTTCTTTCAGTGATCGGATACGGGGATGCATCGGATTCGCGTGATCACCGAAATAAAGCGACGGTATTGTTCCGGACAGGGCTTCTGTGGCAGCAGTCATTCCACCGTGAAATGCGCTGTAGTCGGATGAGTCCAGAATATCATGTTCACGGTTGTCCTGATTCTGCAATACCACTTGAAGGGCAGAAAGGCGTTGCTCAAATGCGACAAAGTCGGCCCGTTCAATGGCATCTCCGTCCAGCTGCTGCCCATAGACATAGCCGCCCCATTGGACATAGGCTCCGCCCAATTCCGCTTTGGATGACCATTGACCACTATCAAGTACCCCCTGAACACCGGCACCGTAAGCGCCGGGTTTGGCACCGAATATACGATAGCAAGCCCTGCGCCATGCGTTTTCTGGGGTATCACCCTGTGTCCTGAAACGTTCTGCGTCTATCATCACTGTTTGCCGAATAGTATTACCATCCCCGGGTTCGTCATACTCGGCCAGTTTGAGCACGGCAGCATCCAGCAATGCTATTACATTTGGGAATGCATCACGAAAGAGTCCCGAAACACGTAGTGTTACATCTACCCGGGGGCGCCCAAGTTGAAAGGCTGGAATAATTTTAAAATCCACGAGGCGTTGGCTCCCGGCAGCCCAGACAGGTTCGATGCCCATGAGCGCCATGGCCTGTGCGATATCATCTCCCCCCGTGCGCATCGTAGCCGTTCCCCATACGGAGAGCCCCAGATGCCGTGGATAGTCACCCTGTTCCTGCAAATATCGTTCAATCAGGGCATCCGCTGACTGCTGTCCAAGTGCCCAGGCGGTTTTGGACGGAATCGCACGGCTGTCTACCGAATAAAAATTGCGTCCGGTGGGTAACACATCCAGACGTCCACGTGTAGGTGCACCGCTGGCCCCGGGAGGTACAAACAATCCCGCCAGTGCATTTAACAGCATGCTTTGCTCATTCTTCGCACTGTAGTTGAGTGCCGGAAAGAGGGCATCTCGTGCAAAGGTCAATACCTGATATGTTCTTGGGAAATTGAGTTGAAATGCTCCATCTTCAGAGTTGAATGTCGGTACCGGGTCGATCCCTGATTTATTGCTCCCAGCCTTGTCCGGTGAAGTGTTTGAAAGAGATGCGTCCTCGCGGATGTATTCGTAGCGAAGATCACTTGGTCTCACGTGGATACCGATGGATGCCGCCGATTTTTCCCGTGTTTCAGATAACAACGATTGTGGCAATAAAGGCGCAAATAATGAATTCAAAGTGCGCTTATTTTCTGTCTGTCCATGATCAGGAAATGAGGAGCGGATCAATTGTAGGGCGAGGGCCTCAAGTCGTTCGCGTGTATCGCCCGTTGTCACCCACGGAGTGGTCATCACCTGTTGTAGTAAAACGGGGCGACATTCCTGCCATAACCCGTTAGGAATTGCGAGAGGGTCGTATTCTGACGGTAATTTCAGATCGGCCGCCAGCGCATGAAGCAGCCCCTGTTCCGTCGCGCCTTCCCCCCGCGGTAACCGCAAAAGGGAGAGCAGTGTCTCATGCAGTTTTTCTTCTTTTGGAAGAGAACCCAATGTATGCAAGCCATTGCGAATGGAGGCTTCCTTGATATCACACAAGTAAGTATCCAGTTCATCAATCAGCTGTTGTTCAGTAGCCTGATTATTCACGGCAAGTTCATTGATCAGGCCGGATTCGCGCAGTTTCTGTGCTATCAGAACGCGTAATCGTTTTTCACGAACAGGATCTACACCAAGCGCCTGATACAGTTCGTCAGCGAGCTCTTCCAGTTCAGCCAGTTCACCATAGAGCTCAGCACGGGCCATGGGTGGCATAAGATGATCGATAATCACAGCCTGTGCTCGACGTTTTGCCTGTGCGCCTTCCCCGGGATCATTCACAATAAACGGATAAATATTAGGGGTAGGACCTAAAGCTATTTCAGGCCAGCAATGATTTGAGAGGGCCAGTCCTTTACCTGGAAGCCACTCCTGATTGCCATGTTTGCCCACATGAATGACCGCATCCATGCAAAAGCTTTTACGCAACCATAAATAAAAAGCCAAATACCCGTGGGGTGGAATGAGATCGGGATCATGATAAAGCGCTTGCTGATCAATATCGTATCCACGCGCGGGCTGTACCCCCACCACAACACTACCCAGAGTCATCAGGCTGAGAGCGAAGGCACTCTTCTCGATATTGTATGAAGGGTCTTCCTCGGGCGGCCCCCAACGGGTGGTTAATGCTGACTGAATATCCGTTGGCAAGGTATAAAAGAAGGCGTCATAAGTTACTCGATCCAACCACATAGATGGAGCCTTGCTGGAGGCATTTCCGTCCCTGTCGTTTTCATTCGTCGCAAGCTCAGAATGGTCATCACTTTCCACAAACGCTCGCCCGCCCTGAAGAGCATGAGCATGCACGTTGCGTAACTGTTCCATCAAGGCCGTGGGGCTAGCGGGTAGCTCCCCCTGTATATCTTCACACTGATAGCCTGCCTCCTTTAGCCAATGCAGGATATTGAACACCGATGCAGGTGTATCCAACCCTACGCCATTGCCGATACGGGCCTCACTGGATGGATAGTTGGCAAGCACCAGTGCAATATGTTTTTGATCATTGGACAGGCGGGCAAGGCGAATCCACGCATGCGCCAATTGGATGACATACGTAGCTCTTTCGCTATCCAGTTCGAAACAAATGCTATCGAATTGACTGCGTGAATGCTGCTGTGCCTGAGTCTTGAACGCAATGGCACGGGTTGTGATGCGACCGTCCACCTCAGGCAAGCTGACCTGCATGGCTATATCACGCGCACGCAGCCCTTGTGTATCCTGAACCCATTGTTCATGGGTTGTACTGGCAAGAATCAGTTGAAGGACGGGAACCGGTCGAGCCAATAGGGGAGGCTGCTCTGTCGGCGAGGTAGCATCACTGGCGTTCAAGTGAGTGGCTATCGCAAAGCCCGTCGTATTCAACACCAACGCAGCATCACTGTGTATCAGTAACCGATTGAGTGCCTTCAGGCAGGGTGCTTCTTTTAGCGAAGCAACGGTCAAGGGTAACACGTTCAGCCCTGACGCCTGTATCTGAAGAATCAGTGCATCAAACATCCCTGTATTAGCAGATTGAACATGACTGCGGTAAAGCGTCAGCACTACGGTAGGCCTGGCTGTCGAATCAATAAAGCGTTGCCAATCGGAAAGCGGAAGAAGCCCTTCATCCGGGTGATAAAGTGCACTTCGTGGTAGAGGCTCGGGAGCAGGTAATGGCGTAGAGCCATTGCATTTCGATGCTTCTTTTTCAAGAAAATGATGATTTAGATAATCAAAGAAAGCATCTGCATTTTGTGCTCCTCCCTCTCGCAAATAGCGCCACACTCGTGTGGCTACTTCTATATTGACAGTGCCAGAGGCAAGCAGCTCAGGGTCCGCATAATCTTCTCCGGGAACAACAATCAGCGTGCGTTTCGCATCTTCGTTGGCCCATGCTTTCAGCTGATCCAGCCCATATCGCCAATAACTGGCACCGCCCAGGAGTGAAAGGACAACAACTTCGACACCGTTGGGCGCATTATCAGAAGAGCGCTCAAGCACTTTATCTGCGTATAGGTCAAAGGCCGCCGGCTTTTTCAAATTCAGCCAGTTTGCCAGGCACAACGAGGGATAATGGCTCGCTAACCGATCTGCGCGGGCAGCCAGCAAAGACAATACACTATCTGCTGCTGACAGAACGACCAGTCGAGCCGGTTTCTGGTCAAGGTCAATAATGCCTTCTGCATCATTGAAACCTCCGGGTTGAGCAGCAAACAAGTGCATATCAGTATCCGAATCGGTAGGGTGCCAAGTGAAACGTTGCCTAGATATTCACGAATCTTAGATATTCACGAATCGTGTTTATGAGCCGTGTTTACGAGTCGATGACCGCATGAGCAAGGCTTGATTCGATCTCCGCTTGATCAAGGTCACGGCCAATCAGGACAAGACGTGTCAAACGCGCTTCATCGGTTTTCCAGGGGCGGTCAAAGTAATGGTCCAATCGTTTGCCCACGCAATGGACCACCATGCGCATCGGCTTTCCTGTATCAACAAACCCTTTGATACGATAGATATTGTGAGTCTCCAGCAGGTGAGTCAGCTGTTTGTTGAGCTGTTCGGGATTCACTTGCCCCAACCGAACAACAACACCATCAAAGTCATCATGAGCATGATGGTGTTCGCGCCCCTCTGCGTGATGATCATCATGGTGGGTATGCACATTTTCGATACGCGCCTCGGCTTCCAGCCCAAGGCCGGTAAGCGTAGCAGGATCACAGTCACCGTTTTCAAGGAAGAGAAGTTTTACGCGGGGAGAAAGGTGCCCTTGTACACGTTGACGTACATGTTCTTTCTGCTCTTCGGAGAGGAGATCACTCTTGCTGACAACGACCAAATCGGCAGAATCCAACTGATCCTCCAACAATTCTGCCAAGGTTGGATCATGATCAAGACTATCATCCGCTCGCCGCTGAGCTTCAATATTACTTTCATTGTGGGCGACCTTGCCTTCGCTCAATGCTGCGCCGTCCACTACGGTAATAACGGCATCCACTGTGCACCAGCGTTTTATTTCAGGCCAATTGAAGGCTTGTACCAAGGGCTTGGGCAACGCCAACCCGGAGGTTTCGATCAGAATATGATCGATTTCATCCCGACGTTTTACCAGTTCCAACATCACGGGCAAAAACTCTTCCTCAACGGTGCAACAAATACAGCCATTAGCCAATTCGTAAATACCATTCTGCCCACCATGGTCAAGGTCACAGTGCCCACAGTTGCGCAAAAGTTCTGCATCCACGTCCAATTCACCGAACTCATTCACAATAACGGCGATACGCTTGCCATTGGCATTCTGCAAAAGGTTAGACATCAATGTGGTTTTGCCGCTGCCTAGAAAGCCTGTAATGACTGTGGCAGGAATTTTGGAAAGTGTCGTTGTTGGCATGTTCTAAGACCTGTAGGTGAAATGATGAATGGGAGTACTTGTAAATACATGACTGAGTGCAATAAACGCACCCTGTCTGAACGAATACCTGATCGTTATGCGCATGAATTGACGGATCTTTCATTCGGTCATAACACGTGCCTTTGCGATCGCTAATGTGGCATGGGGCGAACGCTGCAAAGGCAGCGTTAACTCTTCATCAGCAAAGGAGGGCTGATCACGCCCGTTACGCGCACTGTATTCTGCGGATACTGCCAGCAGGGCGGCGCTCTCAGCGATACTGGCTGCCCCCACATACGCCAATGCCGTGGATGAGTAATGACTCAGATAGGCAACTTTTCTTTCACTGAATTCAGCCAATACCTTTTGGCTGAAGAAACGGGGCATCCACCCAAAATGACGAGTAACGTCGCTTATCAGTGGGGAATCTGCCTTGTGGCTACTGGTTGCTACACAGGCAATGTCAGCAGGTTGCAAATGTAGTTCTGCTAATGCTTCCTCGATGAGCCGACACATTTCATCCATTGGACAAGCACGTCTAAAGCCAACTCCCACGGCATACACACACGCTGTTGGGCTCTCTCGCTCGAAACCTTTGGTGGCGATAATACTCATGCTTCAATTCCGCCCATCATCACAGTCCTCACGGGAACTATTGGTGATAATCGTTGCCGTTTTTAGCGCTGTGGACGGTTTTGTTAACGGCTCATCGACGTAACTGAAAAGCCGAGCGACTGCATAGGGATTCGATGGAAAGAACAGGTGGATATAGCTGGCGGTCACTTTTCCTTCCCGATAGATTTCCTCACCGGGGGCTGGGTGTGAGGGGCGCTGACCATAGGCGATAGGTGCTGGCATCGCAAAACTGCGTGAACGATGGTGTGCATGTCCACGAATGACACCTTCGGGTAACGGTGCACTTTGCATCCCCTGACACCCGGAGCGAGTATGCATCTCCCCATACCCTTGTATCAGGTTCAACATTGGGTATTTTTTTCCATCCAGACTGGTCAATGATTCAAGTAGATACAGCATTCCTCCACATTCCGCCAATATCGGCTTACCAGACTGGTGAAAGCGATGTATCTCGGCTGCCAATGCCTTATTTGCCGCCAAAACATCAAGGTATAACTCGGGATATCCCCCGGGAAACCACAATGCGTCAGCTTCCGGTAACTGAGTATCTTTCAGAGGTGAAAAATAGCGCAGTGTTGCCCTCATCTTTTCCAATAAGCGGATATTGGCAGGATAGATAAAGCTAAAGGCTGCATCACGCGCAATCGCTATACGTGTCCCTTCAAGCAGAGGAGGAATCGGCTCAGCCATGTCACTGGCATAAAAGGGAACAACGCCCGGAAGTTCAGCCAATGGCGAATTTGCCAGTAATGCAGATGCTGCCTCTATCTGAGCATCCAACGAATGTGCTTCATCCGGAGGTATCAGCCCCAGGTGCCGTGCAGGTAGTGCCAAAGAGTCTTCTCTGGGAAGGGTGGCCAGCAGAGGAGCCTCCCCGGAAAGGGCCGCTTCGATCAAGGCAGCATGGCGGGGACTCCCTGTCTGATTGGCTACCACACCGGCAATATCAATATCGTCACAGAAATGAGTAAGCCCATAGGCGAGGGCGGCCACGCTTTGTGCCATTCCTTTCACATTGATAACAGCAACGACCGGTATGCCGAACCGTATCGCCACATCGGCACTGCTGGGCGTTCCATCGAACAGGCCCATGGCGCCTTCAATCAATATCAGATCAGCCTGTTGCGCAGCATTATAGAGAGCCTCGCGACAACCGGATTCTCCCATCATCCATAAGTCCAGTGGCTCGACTTCCGATCCAGAGGCATGTTGGAGAATCAACGGGTCCAGATAATCGGGCCCGATCTTGAAAACACGAACAGTACGCCCTTGATCAGTATGGTAACGGGCCAATGCCGCGGTCACGGTCGTCTTTCCCTGACCCGATGCAGGCGCAGAGATAAATAGCGCGGGACAATAACAAGGCTGATTCATCAGAATTCAATGCCTGCCTGTGCTTTCACCCCTTGGCGAAAGGCATGCCTTTCATCATGAACGTGACTGATGGTATCGGCGATGTCGGTCAATGCAGTATCCATTGTTCGGCCGGTAATAATGACATTTTGATGTGAAGGGCGAGCCTGTAGAGCAGTGACCACCTCTGAGGGCGTCAAGTGCCCGTACTTCAACATGTAGGAGAGCTCATCGAATACCAATAAATGATAAGCGGGGTCCGACAACAGTTTTTCTGCGATGGCCCACGCCTCACGAGCTGCGGTACGGTCCTTGACTTTGTCCTGTGTTTCCCAGCTAAAGCCATGGCCCATCACATGGAAATCCACGCGAGGGTGTTCGGCGAAAAAAAGATGTTCACCTGTCTCTCGGCGCCCTTTGATAAATTGAATAATGCCAGCGCGCTGACCATGACCCAGCGTTCTTGCCAATGTGCCGAAAGCAGAGCTGCTTTTGCCCTTGCCATTACCTTTCAACAGAATCAGTACCCCACGTTCTTGCTGGGCATGGGCAATACGCTCATCGACGACACGCTTTTTAGCCTGCATACGCCGCTGGTAGCGTTCATCTTCTGCTGCCGATCCGGTTTTAATGGCAGCCTCCATAGGCGAATCAATCGTCGTCATGGTCATATTCCTATTAGAAAAAGGAGGGAATGCCCGAGGCATCCGTGCCAGCTAGCAAGGGAGGTGTCTCCCTGAGTAGCGCAGGCGTCACACTCCTATGTATCCAGTACGGCAGTGGATGTCAGCCGTGCCGTGTTGCCTAGTACGTGTTGCATCGTACGTGTTGCATCGTACCGTGGCTTGATGTCATGAATTGCTCCAGTGGGCAACAACGTGCCCCCAATTGCGTAGCCCACCTATTGGCTCTTCCCAGTCGAACCCTGCCTCGCTCAGTGTCAATAATGTCCAGTGTGGCAGGCCATGGGGGGGCATCGGGAGCACTGGCTGCACGCCCATCGGTAATCAGCCAGCTGTGGCTCTCTAACCCTTTACATTGTTGTTGCCGTTGATGAAGAAACCGGCGTCCCAATTGCAAGGCCTCTGCCAATGGGGTACCCCCGCCCACTCTTTGTTGTTTCAGGTAGGCACGCAATTCTGCAGGCACACGCCGTGCACGGCATATCCAACGACATCCCCCTCTACCAAACACCAAAAGGGCAAATTGATGGCCCAAACGCCTTGATTCATCAGCGATACGCAATACTGCCTGTGCTGCAAGATCAATGGCTGAACGGCTCAGGGTTGAAGCAGAAATATCCAACATCACTAGCGTCATAAAGGGCATTCTCAAAGGTTGGTTTCGATACGAAAAACGGTCGATAGATATATCGGACGCTGACGCATTTTCTTTAGCCCTATTTGCCTGAAAAGTGTGATTTCGGCGATCACTCAACGTGGCAAACCAGTCAATCTGCATTGCCTGTACTGCTTTAATGGTTGATTCGATACGGCGTTTTGCCTTGCCTGCCCCCTGAGGACGCAATGAAAGGGAAGAAAACCTCATGGCAGACAAGGATTGTCCATTACGCTGATTTATAAGCCCGTCTTTATTTGGCTGGAAATTACGCAGGTGAATGACACCGGCCGGAGTAGGTGAATTATCAGTATTCACGCCTGTTGGTGAATGTTGTGAGCGGGTGTCGGCAGTCAAATGAGCGCCTTCACCCTGTTGTCCATATTCAGAACCAGTAGAGGATGAAGAAGGCAATGAGGCGTCCCCATCATGTGTAGGCTGCTGTAGGGTACTATCAGCATGCGCTGGTGGCCGTGATGGTTGAGAATTTACCGTTTGGTCGGTATCAATAGTGTGTTGTGAAGTATCAGCGTATGTTGTGCGCTGATTTCTTCCATCTACTGCCGTTCTGGGTGATATAGCTCTGGATGTTGTCGCTTCAGATAGAGATGAATGTGTCTGCGAGCGCTTTTCTCGTAAATCCCTGCCTTGTTGAGTCCTTCTGTATGAAGAAGAGAGCAACGAACTTTGCGTTTTGGAGGGCGTATTTTCATGCCCTTGGCGCGTGTCAGTCTCTGTAGAAGTCGTTGCAGACATCCTGTGCGCATCATTTTGATCAGCGCTGCTCGCATGAGACTCTGTCGATAAGGCATCGTGTTTTGAACCCGTGGCCGATTCTTCACGACCAGATGAATGTCGCTCTCTATGTTGACCATCACTGGAAGGAGAGGAGGGCGGAAGACGACCAGCACGATGCCCAAGCACCAGAGGCTCTACGGCATCGACATCCGCGAGGGTGACTTCATTTTGTTCGTCAAAAGCGGCATGCGCCAATGCCGCTCGGCGCCAGGCAATATCCGCACGAATGCCTTCCACGCCAGCATTCATGGCACGACGTGCAATCTCCCGTTGCAATGTTTTGTTGATTGTCAGCGTGGGCACGCGATCAAGTGCCCTGGAGATGCGTTCTTTCAATTGACGTGTGCTTGGCTGATGGCGGGCGATAAAGCCTTCGGGATCCTGATCGAAATCCATACGCTGCTGAACGATATCCAGCCGTTCATCAATGGATATGTGGCTCTCAAGCGTGACGGAAAGGCCAAAGCGGTCACTCAACTGTGGTCGCAGCTCACCCTCGTCCGGATTCATTGTACCGATCAGAACAAAGCGGGCAGCGTGTTCATGACTTATCCCCTCACGCTCAACACGGTTCACGCCATGCGCCGCTACATCGAGCAATAAATCGACCAGGGTATCGTCTAGAAGGTTCACTTCGTCGATATAAAGTACGCCTTCATGGGCTTTGTGAAAAAGGCCGGGGGTGAAGGCGACTTTCTGATGTTTTAGAACCTGTTGAAGATCAATGGAGCCTGTCAGGCGGTCAACCGTTGTACCAAGGGGGAGTTCAACAAATGCGGGGCTATCCCCGGAGACGGATGCATCAGGAAGAAGATCAGCCAAACCACGAGAAAGCGTCGTTTTGGCGATCCCTCGGGGGCCCTGTATCAACACGCCCCCCAGGCGTGGATCAATCGTTGCCAGGATCAGGGCCTGTTTCAAAAGTCGCTGCCCAACAACGGCCACAAAGGGATAACGCATAGCCGAAGCAGATACGGAACGGACGCCATCTGGCGAGGACGTAGGAAGCTGGCTCATGGGGTTGATCACCACCACCTTGATAAATTAGTCAAGGCAGAGCCAGATACAACGCAGACAGGTCAACCTCGGGTAGCATCGCGGATGTTTGCAGGCGCACCCCAACGCACGTCGATGTATGCCATGCTTTACGCTAAATGCGTCCGGCAGGGCAGGAATCGACGAATATTCCAAGGCAACATGTGTGCATCACGCATCGGCCCGTGCGTTGACACATAAATTCGGATCAGGGCCGGTCTCCGGACTTACGAGGCGGGTCAAGCCCAGCTCAACACCCCTTCCCATGTGCATTAGCGAAGTCGATCCTGGTGTATCCACCAGAAAGGGTAAAACCAGATCGCACAATGCGTCACAGTGGTTTAGTGTTGCGCACTCGATTACCGTTGCGGGGACAGTAGTGAATTTTCATCACTTTCCCGATTATCCCTCAGCCGTACATGCCAATGAACACGAGGTGAGGGCACCCTGAAGCTAAAGGAGTATCGTAGGGGGAATGAAAGAGTGGCGTCAATCCTGCTTATGCAAAAAGTCCGATTGCTATTATTCGTCAACATGAGGATCATAGCGTTCCTGAAGGTTCCTGTTGTCAAACATTGTATTCATGTTCCCGACATTTCAGACGTTATCCTTCTAGGCATCGGCCATTTTCCCCAAGTTCTGGTTGCATCTTCCACACTACTCGGTGAGTTTTCAGCATGTCGTCCAATACCTCTATACATGAACATCTTAAAAAAACGCCCGATGAGGTACACGGATGTTCTGCTGAAAGAACAGGCAAGGGAGTAAAAGGCCGGATTGAACACCGCGTGCTTCCCCTGGCAACCCTTGTCCCGGAGAAAGAGCGCGCCCAAATTTGGCATATTATTGATCACAAGACCAAGCCCCCCGGTGCATTGGGCGTTCTTGAGCCTTTGGCCGCTCTGTTGGTCTCATGCGCTTTTGCCAGAGCACACGCGGTCAATGCAAAATCAACGGAAGAAGCCACAATCCAGACCCGTCCAGCCGGTAATTTTCTCAATGCGCCACAAGTACTTATATTTGGTGGAGATCATGGTATCGCGGCAGAGGGTGTTTCGATTGCATCCAGTGAAGTGACAGCTCAGATGGTTGAAACCATTGTTTCTGGCGGTGCGTCTGTCAGTGTTTGCGCAGCACAGGCAGATATCCCTCTAGAGGTTGTCGACTGCGGAATCCTTCATATCGGAACAATAAGTGAATCGACTGGTAAACAGCTGATCGACTGTCGACTTGGGAATATCACCGGAGCGATTCATCGTGACGATGCGATGTCATTAGAGCAGGCGTGTCAAGGATTGGAAAACGGACGTTCACTGGCTCATAGACGCTGTCTGGCAGGAATGGACCTACTCTGTGTCGGTGAAATCGGCATCGGCAACACATCTGCCGCGGCAGCGCTTATGGCAGAGTTGACAGGGCTGGATATCGGGCAGTGTGTCGGCCGCGGCACGGGAGTCTCTGAGGCTGCTTTACAATACAAGAAGCAATTGTTGGAAGCCGCTCTGGCGCGTATAGGGTCAAGCCGAGAGCAACATCCGTTGAAAATTGCCGCACATATCGGGGGCTTTGAACTGGTGACAATGGCAGGCGCCATGATCGGCGCCGCTGAGCATCAGGTGCCTATTGTCATCGATGGCTTCGTCTCATCCGTATGTGCCTTGTTGGCATGTACGCTTGTGCCCGAGGTCCGCGATTATCTGATTTTCAGTCATCAAAGTGATGAGCAGGGGCATGCTCTGTTACTTGAATGGCTTAAGGCACGCCCCTTGATGACCCTTGGACTACGTATAGGTGAAGGGACGGGCGCTGTACTGGCGGTCCCTCTGTTGCGCTCTTCTCTGGCCTGTTACAACGATATGGCCAGTTTTACACAGGCAGGCATTTCACTATGAATTCTCACCACTGGACAAGTGAACTGAAAGACCAATGGCGGCTGTTTTTATTGGCGGTATCATTTCTAACACGCCTGAAAGTACCCGCGCAGTCGCCATCCCACGATGAATTGCAATCATGCCGCCGCTACTTTCCTTTGGCAGGCGCCTTGATCGGTGTATTACTGGCCCTGTTTTTTAGCGTTTGTAGCTGGATTTTTCCCCTCTTCCTAAGCATTTCGTTGACGCTTGCCCTGGGGATCATTCTGACCGGTGGTTTCCACGAAGATGGGCTTGCTGACACCATGGATGGCATTGGTGGTGGCTTTACCATCGAAAAGCGTCTGGAAATCATGAAAGATTCACGGCTGGGCAGCTATGGCGGCCTTGCCATTAGCGCCAGCCTACTCATCCGTTTTTGTGCACTGCTTGCACTGACGGACTTCGTAGATGGCGTTCAAATCGGTTTGATTGCGGCCGGTGCAATGAGTCGCTTTGCTGCGCCTCTGATGCAGGCATTGCTTCCCTATGCACGAATAGATGACAGTAAAATGCAGGCGTTCAAGGATAAACCGGCTGCCAGGGATATTCTGATTTTTACCCTGACTGCTGTTGTCATTGCCATTGCTGCCTCCGGCCCGGGGGCAGGTATTTTGTGTCTGATAGGAACGCTGGTCACCGTGATTTATCTGCGCCGTTGGTTTTTACAACGGTTGGGAGGGTATACCGGTGATACGTTAGGAGCGACTCAACAACTCACTGAAATAATCTGTTATTTGATGATTTATGTCTGGTTTCAGTTATACGCCACCTGAATGGGTTAGACTTGTCCACCAAACAGGTCAGATCCATCTTACGGCTAAATAATACAGCCCGATAAAATAATGCGATGAATATCAGCCCAGCCGAGCCATCGGCTGGCGAGAGGGAATGTACGTCTTTATGTTTGAGCTGGTTTTGGGCGGTGCACGCTCGGGAAAAAGCCGTCATGCGGAGTCACTTGCTCATGAAAGTGGATTGGAGCTGCACTACATTGCCACAGCTGAGGCCTGGGACGATGAAATGAAAGCCCGTATTGAACGTCACCAACAGCAACGTAGCGCAGAATGGCATATTCATGAGTGCCCCTTGCTGTTGGCTGAAGCCATCGAAGCTCTGGATCATCCTGGCAAGCTGATTCTGGTGGACTGTCTAACGTTATGGTTAACCAATCAATTAATGGCCGACCCGGAAACAGTGGAAGACAAACGTGCGGCACTCCTCGACGTACTTAACAATGTAACCGGGCGCGTGGTACTGGTCAGTAATGAAGTCGGGCAGGGCGTCGTTCCCGACAATGCACTAAGCCGCCGATTTATTGATGAAGCAGGCTGGCTACATCAGGCCATTGCTCGGGACGCACAACGTGTTTGGTGGGTCGTTGCCGGGTTACCCCAATGCCTCAAGGGAGAGCCCACTTATGGTAGATAATGTCCAGCCTCAGATTGATAACACTAATAGCACAGCGGTGAATATTGATAGAAAATCTTCAGATTCCCCCCATGTGCAACAGATTCTATGCTTGCGTCATGGGGCATGTGAAAGAGGGGATATATTGAGGGGGCGTACGAATGTCCCCTTGAGTGATACAGGTCGCCGTCAAATAGCATTGCGCGCAGAAACCCTTACACCGCCTGAGCTCATTTTTACTTCACCTTTGCAACGTTGTCAGAGCAGTGCTCAAGCCTTATCCGAACAATGGAACGTTCCCATGATCGTTTTGGATGATTTGGCAGAAATGGATTTTGGTGAATGGGACGGTAAACCCATCGCGTCCATACATGAAACAGCGCCGAATGCCTTGGCAGCCTTTTGGGCAGATCCTGAAAATGCAATCCCCCCGCAGGGCGAGTCCCTGCATGATTTTCGTGAGCGTATTAACAGGGCTTGGACATCTATCACATCCCATCATGCTGAACGTATCCTCGTGATCACGCATGCGGGCGTCATCAAACTATGGATAGCAGAACAATTGGGCGTATTCCCACTACCCACAAGTTTCTTGCCCGCGTTGGCTTTGGATTACGCTCAAACCGCTTCTTTCAAAGTCTCTCATGATGCACGTTATAGCCCTGCGCAATGGACATCCCTGGAAGGTTTCGGTGCTCCCTTGGGGCACGCTCATGCATCTGCGAAACATGTACCATGCTAACACCGTTTTTCCCTGTGCTTGCCCTCTTGTTGGGCTGTGCGCTGGATGGCTTACTTGGTGAACCACGCCGATGCCACCCCATCGTCTTTTTCGGCCATATAGCCAATAAGGTTGAAAAGCATACCCATGGCCCTGATCGGCCCATCCTCCGAGGTATGTTTGCGTGGCTAATCTGCGTACTTCCATGGTTGGTATTGGCGGCGTTTGCACAACAGGCGTTACAGGATCATTGGTGGTTTGTCCCGGTTGGAGGTGTGACTGTTTATGCCTGTATAGGGTGGAAGAGCCTGGCTCAACATGGGTTACGGGTTGCAGAGCCATTGGAGCGGGGTGAGCGGCAGGCGGCAAAAGACGCTTTGCGCATGATTGTGAGTCGAGATGTCTCGGCGCTCGATGAAACCGGCATTGCCAATGCCGCTTCAGAATCCATGTTGGAAAACGGTGCTGATGCCATTTTTGCTGCGTTATTCTGGTTTGCCATACTGGGGTTGCCCGGGGTAGTACTGTACCGCGCATCGAATACTCTGGACGCCATGTGGGGCTATAAAAACGAGCGTTATCTTGGATTTGGCAAGTGGGCAGCCCGTGTTGATGATCTACTCAATTGGATTCCGGCACGCATAACAGTGCTGAGTTATGCCATGGCAAGTGGCAGTCTGATTCGCGCTCAAATGGCGCTAAGGTGCGCCTGGCAACAAGGGCGTCGCTGGAAAAGCCCCAATGCGGGCCCCGTGATGGCAGCAGGTGCCGCGGCCCTGGGGCTAACGCTGGGAGGGGTGGGTATTTATCATGGCATTCCACAAGACAGAGGCACATTAGGGGCAGGGCGGTCCGCCAGGGCAAGTGATATCAAGCGTGCCATTACACTTGTAAATCGGGCAGGGATTCTGTGGCTGATCCTGCTGGTGATTTTCATGGTGGCAATGCCAATTTTCAAATGAACGCAATGTCCATGCAATCTCGTTAATCCATGCATGAGAAAAATCAATCAGCGTCTGGCTCAATTCGGAATTACTATTCCCCTGATGACGAGCATGCATTCAAACAACTGTTGTGCCGCAAATATTTACCGAACACACACGCAATATACGCATGCAAGTGGTCAGCTTCGAATAATGTCGAAGGGCATGAATCAAGCAATATACAAAGTGAAAGCTAGAAATCAGGCTAAAGGCAGTGAATGTGGATCAGGCAGATAAACAGCAAAATTTTACTGACGAAGAACGCCGCGGTGTCTATAGAGCCATACATGAGCGGCGGGATACTCGTCATTTCGTGCCGGGCAAGGTAAATCCTGATGTACTGGTTCGAATTATCAATGCTGCTCATCATGCTCCCAGTGTCGGTTATATGCAGCCATGGCGTTTCATCCATATGACAGACCCGTCATACCGCGACTCGTTAATTGAATTGGTGAATGAAGAACGACTGAAAACAGCCGAAGCATTGGGAGAACGCGGCGAAACGTTCATGAAAATGAAAGTCGAGGGCATACGCGAGTGTTCAGATATCATTATTGTGGCATTACCGCATAAAAGGGAAGAATATGTTTTCGGCCGTCGTAGTATGCCTCACATGGATCTGGCCTCTGTCAGCTGCGCCATCCAGAACATGTGGCTTGCGGCGCGGGCGGAAGGGATCGGAATGGGGTGGGTCTCTATTTTTGATCCAGAAGCCCTGCGTAGATTGTTAGCTGCACCAGAAGGGGTAGAACCTATCGCTATACTCTGTATAGGGCATGTGGAGTGTTTTGATGATCGTCCATTACTGGAAATTCAGGGGTGGGATAAACGTCGCCGATTATCTGGTATCATGATGGAAAACAAGTGGCATAACGACTAACGAATCAATGCGTTGTAGTTGGCCGCAGGTTTATTCGAAATCTGCTGTGTACCTGGTGTAGACTACATTTACTGTAAACTTAAGTTATGTCACTCTTTATATTTATGTAAACAATGTGCGTTTGCAGCCAAATTCCAACTTATTGGCTATAGTGGAAAGGAAGCCGAGCGTCCATGGCGCAATGGTGCACTCACGAATGACCGTGAACTTCACGGATCACACAGGAGAATGTGATGAACGTCAGTAAAATTGTCTTGGCAGCAGCCTTGGCTGGTTCAGTAACAGTAATGGCCGGGTGTAGCAGCCCACAGGTCATTAACGATCCCAACGGAGCCGGCCTATCTCAAACTCAAAAAGTGACTGCCTATCAGAACTCTACCGAAGGCTATACACTGAAATACCCAACCGTTTGGCAATCCAATGTGGCTCCGGAAGATACATTGGACTGGGACGATCAGCAGCTGAATGCTGAAAACGTTGTGGTATTCAATTACACCCCCACCGACGGTAAACCTGAAGCACTGTTGGCGTTGGCGGTTTACCCACAGGATCAGTTGTCCCAACTTCAGCAGAAACCGGGTACTACACTCTATTCAGCGCCTCAGGTAATCGCTACCAATGGTGATAAAGTGCTGGTAGCTTACCTACGTGGCACAAACCCGTATTCCCTGACTTCTTCGGATGGTCAAGCATTCTCTGCCCGTGCGCTTAACACACAGCAGATCAAGGATGCCATCAACTGGCAGTAAGGCAGTCAGGCTGTAACAAAGTCCTGTTTGACAGAAGCTGAGGTGTCGAATATCCACTACGAAAGGATTTCGTTTAGCCTGCAGGGGGTGGGTATATCCCGCCCTCATCTTGTATTTACCGCGGCTTTACGAACATGCCTGCACTCTATCTCCCAATGTCCTACACACGCGATGTTTAAACCGCACTCCCTGTAAACTCTGCCAACATAACGTCTTGCTTATCCCGTATCAATATGCCCCCTTATGGCATACGCAACGAATTGTTGCGACCTCCGCACATCCATTAACCACTTGACTACCCTCCAACATACCTAGAATGCCCAATACGCAGACTCTCTACGCGCCGATGCTTGCATACAAGTGTGCTCGTCACGAGCTTGTCATCGAGTATGTGCTCCTTGTCACTTACTCATATTGTCTCAAGTCCAGGCAACACCAGAGTACTTCACAGTCTTCATTTGTCTCGACATATATAAATAGAGGAGCGCCTATGCCTCGTTAACATGCTACTTCGCTTTATTCAGCCTGAATTGTTATCAAACCGTTATCAACACATTGATTCAATACGTTGAATCAGTCAGATGTCGAAATGTTCTTCAAAATCAGTCTGTTTTCACGCATGATAAGTAGCAACGATCAGACTCGGAAAAAATTATGACGCAATCAGATCATTTGCCGCCCCGTATGAACTATCTTCTGCTGACATCTGTCAATAAAGATGAGCTGAATCGAAAGGTGAGTCAGGCCCTGGACGAAGGTTATCGTTTGTCCGGTTCGCCTGTCGTCAATACATCCAGTAACAAGAACGTTTACTTCGCCCAAGCGGTTGTACTTCCACAGTTTTTGTCTTGAAGCCGGGCCGTCATCAGTGGGTAGGAGTTGCGATAAACGCACCCGCCCAAAGCACAGCTTAATGGTGAATTGCTTAAGCTGATTTTATTTTGACTAAAAGCATGAACGTTACTGTAAAAGCTGTTACAACCATAGTTTGACCACATGAATTTTTAAAACGGAGACTCACCATGTCACCTTCATCCAAAAATGAAAACGAGCAGGATTTCGACTCAGAAGCCCCGGATACCCGCATTACCGCTGGGGTAGGTGATATCGATCCCTATTCTCTTGAAGATTCGGATGGGAACAGTAGTTCTGCAGAAGACTCTGATCTCGCGGATGAAAATGACGAATTTGCCTATCTGGCTGAGGAGGGTGATGAAGATATTGATAGCGAAGCCTTGGCCGAGAAAGAACATTACCTCGAAGATGTCGCCGAAGATGGCGATGTTGATGAAGAAGGGCTGGAGGGCAACGTCAAGGAACTGCATTTTGATGAAGACCAACCCGAACCCTATGGCTACGGGGACGATCCCAATGGGTATGAGGATGACGAAGACTGATTAGCCCATCAGCATACCGGCCACAATAACGATAACACCACATAAAATCAGGCCAGCGGCCTTCCAGCCTAAATAAACAACGTCACTGTCATTGCGCTGGAAGGCGGGTTTGTTCATGATTGAAATCATCTTGAATGCGGTCATTCCTGCATAGATAAAAAGGGCTAATGAGAGCACGGAGCAGGCAAGTAAAAACACGGGGTGTATCCTTTTGTTTTATCTATCCAAGGGATGTCATTCACTACTTTTCCGACTATATTTTTCCGACTACCATTTCTATAGCGAGCATTTTCCTGACCATCCTTTTATAACCTGTTCTCGGCGTAGTTGTCGCTGAAAAAATTCTAGTAGCAAGCCGATTGTTACGACGTCAGTTTTGCCTCATCTTCATGCCATTGGGTGCATAAAAAAACGCTTGAAAGAAACGTATATTTCCGTCATCAAGAGCCGGCTTTAACCAAAAGTACGCCATTTTAAGTAAATACCGGACTTTATGCGGATAAACAGCATACGGATAAATGGTATACGTATAAATAGTACGTTTCCACGCAGTAGCTACTGGCCTAATTCATCCACTATGCCTATTAGACGAATGGTTGATGAGCTTTTTTCCTAACTGAAGACATAACCCAATATACTTTCATACTAACATCTTCAAGCAAGCTATCAGCCTTACAGCCATATTCATCCAAGCCAGAGAGTTGACATGTCTTCCCATCAAAACGTTCCTGAAGCTTCCCCCATCATAAAATCACTTTCCGGTTCAATGATTCGTGAGGTCGCTGATGCTGCCATGGGACAGGATAACGTGCTTCCATTCTGGTTTGGTGAGACTGATCGAGCGACTCCTGATTTCATTCGACAAGCGGCCGTGGCAGGATTGCATGAAGGTGAGACCTTTTATTCCCAGAATCTTGGACGTCCCTATCTACGCGAAGCTATATCTCGCTATTTGGAACGACAACATAAGGTCGATATTCCAGCACATCGTATTGCAGCGGTGAGCTCGGGACTTATGGGACTCAAACTGGCGTCTGAATTGTTACTGGCACCAGGTGATAAAGTTGTTGCCATTACGCCCTTGTGGCCAAACCTGACTGAAATCCCAAAAATCAGGCAAGCACAGGTTGAGCGCGTCTCTCTGGTCATTCAGGACAATACCTGGACATTGGACCTGGATCAGTTGCTGAATACACTCACACCCGATACACGTGCATTGATCATCAATTCGCCCAATAATCCGACAGGTTGGACAATCGATGAAAAAAGCCTGATCAAGGTGCTCGAACACTGTCGTCAAAGGGGTATCTGGATCATTAGTGATGATGTTTACTCACGACTCGTCTACGATACCCATCAAAAAGCAGCCCCCTCATTCCTTGAGCATGCGCAGCCGAATGACCTCATCATCTCCGTGAATAGCTTTTCCAAAGCCTGGTGTATGACAGGGTGGCGTGTAGGCTGGATGGTCGTGCCTGAAAACCTGATCAAGGATCTGGAAAAACTGATTGAATACAACTTTTCCTGTATCTTCGAGCCGATACAAAAAGCGGCCGTTGCAGCATTGGAACACGGCGAAGAAAGTGTCAATGCACTGCGTCAGCGTCTTGTTGACTCGCGCAGGCTATTGGAAACACAAATGAAATCACTCCCCAGTGTTGAAATCCCCAATGCGCAAGGGGCCATGTATCTATTCTTCAAAATACAAGGCTTTGAAGATTCCATGCAGCTGGCTAAAAATCTGGTGAAGGAAGTCGGTTTAGGATTGGCTCCCGGTGTAGCATTCGGGGAAGAAGGAGAAGGGTGGTTACGCTGGTGTCATGCCGTCAGCGATGATGACACTCTTCTGGAAGGTATTGCCCGTCTTAAACAGTTCATAGCCCACCAGTAATGTCACAAGTTCAATGATACCGACTCTAAAAAGGATTATAAAAGGGGAGCCGATGGCTCCCCTTTTAGTCATCATAAGTACAATGTGCGATAGAGAATTTATAGCCAACCACGTTTCTTGAAGAAGTAAATGGGCAATACCGCCAATAACACCATTAATCCCAAAGCGTAGGGGTAGCCATAATGCCAGTGTAATTCAGGCATATCGTCGAAGTTCATCCCGTACACAGATGCCACCAGTGTTGGCGGGAGGAAAACCACCGCCGCGACGGAGAAGATTTTGATAATCTGGTTCTGTTCCAGATTAATTTGCCCCAGTGTGGAATCCAACAGGAACGTGATTTTTCCTGACTGGAAACTGGCGTGCTCACTCAGGGAAATGGCATCACGTTGAATAACCTTCAAGCGCTGCTTGGCCTCCTTATGAACGAAAGCACTCGAAGGCAGGTTGGCTGTTTGATATGTCACCAAGCGTGAAACCGTCACAAGACTCTCACGAATGGCAGAAAGATCAGCAGCCTTCGCACCGATACGTTCAATCAACGACTGTAAAAAGCTTGCATTTTTGGTTGCATTCGATGACTTCTTGCCAAAGACCTCGCGATTGGCCGTGTCGATTTCATCACTCAAATTTTCAAGCGTATCTGCCGTGCTGTCGATCACCGACTCGATAATCCCCAACATGACATGTTCACCGGTCGAGAAGCTCACGCGGTTGGCGCGCTGGGCCCGCGCAGTGAAGGCATTGATGGATAGGGGGTTCGCATACCGTACCGTAACCAATACTTCACCCTTGAGGATGAATGTCATCTGGGATTTCACCAGCTCATCACCATCATTGGAGAGAAGAGTGATTGTCATGTACGTAACACCATCGGCCTGATACAGCCGAGACGACGCCTCGATCTCTTTCATTTTGTCCTTGGTAGGCACAGTGGTATTCAAGGCCTTTTCCACTGTTCTTACCTCATCTGCATCCGGACTCCACAAATCGTACCAAACCACCTTGGGGGGCTTACTCTTTCGTGCCTCCGACTCATTTCCAAGCGTCGACGTATCATTCGAGGGTACAGGTACAACAGTGGTCGCGGTGGCGTCGAGGGTATCCAGATCAACCTGCTTGATATGGTCTGTTTTTGAGATGAAGCAACGCAGCATAATGAATGATCCAGTCTGTCGAGCATAAAAGAGCATGACCCCGAATATATTCAAGGCCGATGCACATTCATGCAGTTTGATCGATGCTTTTAAGACGACAAGGTGTCATGTCAGCGTGAGACAGGGAGGACTTTCTACAGAGCTTTGCTGTAGCTCCCCTTATTTTTTCGTAATCGTTGTTAGTATACCCTTTGTGGCGAGGCAAATGTAAATTTTGCACATTACACTGAGAATTTGCGCCTTTCAGATAAGATTCGTCATAAAATGGGCACAGAAACACGTGCTCTCAACCTGCCATGTCCATAAACACTCCGGAGGCTTGCTTGAAACATAAATCAGCCAGTCATGCAATTACATGCCACCAAGCGTTTCCTTCTATCGTAAAAACAGTGTCAACGCACTTCCTACGTACTTTGACATTGCTTCTGCGCTGTTGGCTCCCGGGCGTTATGGTGGTAAGTGGTTTGTGGTGTTCCACTGCCTATGCAAAACAGGATTGGTTGATGAGCTATCAGAACAAATCTACCAATGCATTGATATGGGACAAACAGCGCCGTTTTCAGGCGCTGATCAAGGCATCCATGCCAACCAGGGCGTTTTCGCAAAACCTGCTCGAGAGCTTCGGCGGACCACCTGATCCTGTATTGATACGTGAAAATCGCTACGTCAGTGCATCCGCCTGTGAAGCGCACGAATGCACCGAAAAATCCTTTTACTGGTATGACACGAAAACCGGTATTGCTGTAGGCGCCACGCTTGGGGACTGGCAATATCATGTCCATCAGAATAGCTTCGATCATCCGACACTTGTCGTAGCCAGCAATACAGCCACCTCATTGCAACTTCCTGAAAAAAGCATTTTTCAGATACGTACATGGCTCCAGCAATACAGGGCAATTCCTGCCAAAGTCTCTTTCATCAATCGTAAAGGGCAGATGGAAAAGCTACCGATAGCCCTTTTCCTGAATAACGGGATTTATCAGCCCTCAAGCAAAGGGCCATCATTTGACTGTACACAGGCCTACGGCCGCATTGATGAAGCCATTTGCCATAGTCCTGCATTGAGTCAGCAGGATTACGACATATACCAATTGGCACAGCAGATCCGCAATGGTACAGATGAAGAAAAAGCACGCGAGCAACTCGCCCAACTTCTGCGCAATGAGTTGGCTCAGCGTGAACATGACTGTTATAACGCTTCACAGCTGGATGAATGTTTATTACATGCGTATAAAATCCAGAAAGACACGCTGATGAATTGGACTCCCCACTAATATATTGACATCTTTCATGTGCCTGATTGCTCAAGGGGGAAACCTTCATCAATCCATCCTGTAATCCCTCCTGCCATTATCTTTACAGGGCGCTCAAGCGTTGCCAAACGTAAAGCGCCTCTAGCTGCACCGTTGCAGTGTGGTCCAGCACAATAGGTAATAAAAAGAGTTCCCTCTGGCCATTTGGCTAAAGCTGACCGAATAATTTTTCGATGGGGCAAATTGATAGCGCCGCGAATATGCCCCTTGGCAAAAAGTTCCGGGGACCTTACATCCAATAGTACGAAATCGTCGTTTTGTGTTGATAGGGCTTCGTGAACATCCCAACAATCGGTCTCATACGTAAAGGATGTTGCAAAATGTTGCTCCGCCAATGCACTGGGTGCAGCAGGTACTGCAGTCACCGCCGACTTCTTCATAAAGCCTTCCTCAGTATGAATAAAAGAAAGCATGATTATTTGATCATTGAAAAAAGGTTCACAAGAGCCACTCGTTACATTTTCGATAGGGCCAGTATTTTTCATGAACTTTCCAGAGACCGTGTAATAGCCATGCTTTTTAGGCTGTACAAAAATTCAACAGATAAAGTACAATAACAAACCGACTAGTTGGTTTGTTATGGAGATATTCATGCTGTTCACCTGGATAAGTCTTATTGTGTCCATACTCGCTGAAGTGGCTGGATCGTCAATGTTGATCAAAACCGAACAGTTCACCCGTCTGGGGCCTTCGGTGTTAACACTCATTCTCTACGCGATTGCCCTCATTGGGCTTTCAATGTCGGTCAAGCACATGCCATTGGGGATCGTATACAGCATTTGGTCTGGCGTTGGGCTTGTCCTTACTGCGCTGGTAGGGCGATTTGTGTTTAAACAAACGCTGGATATGCCTGCGATAGTGGGTATGATCTTCATTGTCCTTGGCGTGCTAATCATCAACTTTATGTCTCGGAGTGTTTCTCATTGAGTCAAACCGGCGTACATCGTGAAAAAAATCCTGCTGCTGTCAAAGAAGCCATTATCTCCGAGGCATGTCAATTCATCTCGGAGCATGGTATGCCAGCGCTGACACTTCAGGCCGTGGCCGACAGAGCAGGGGTGACGAAAAGCGGTTTACTTCATCATTTCAAAAACAAGGACGCTTTACTGACCGAATTACGTACTCATGCCTTTGGAAAGTTTTCGGAAACACTAGATAGCCATATGCAGCAGGACACAGGCGGAGAGGGCATCTTCACTCGCGCATACATTCGTACTTGTCTTGAATCGGTACGCAAGCACTCTGATTTACTATTCATTACCGCTTTATGGTCTGATCCGGAGATGAAGAGTCTTTGGTATGCGTGGTTAGCCGAACGTGAAGCCAGATATACCGACAGTGATGGTGGTAGTACCTATAAAATCCTGCGCCTGGCGACTGATGGGGCATGGCTGGCGGCACTGGATGGCAGAGAGACACGAGAAGTGGAGAGGGAGCTTTTGGCAATGGCGGGCAGAGTTTGATATCGAGACAAAGCAGTTGTGAGTGAAGTACATTCATATTATTGAACTACGCCCATCACATTTGCGGATTATCCTGAATAGGTAATTATGTCATTACCCCCAGGACATAAATATCAGTCGTGTGAACTGATAGGGCAGAGAGCTGTTACTCAATTTACACTCACACAAAAAAAGCCAGTTAGGCGTTAACCTAACTGGCTTTTTTCATCAAACTTTTGGTCGGAGCGAAAGGATTCGAACCTTCGACCTCTGCAACCCCATTGCAGCGCGCTACCAAGCTGCGCCACGCTCCGAACTGCCTAAGGGCTGTGCCCTGAAGACGATGCGTATATTACACATGTCTGAAACGAAAGAAAAGCTTTTTTATTCAACGAGTAAAGATTACCCACAAAGCATGAATGATACCCGGAATATACCCTAAAAGCGTGAGCAAAATATTAATCCAGAACTGCAAGCCGATGCCCACTTTCAGAAAAACACCTACAGGTGGGAGTATGATCGCAAAAATAACACTTAACACATTCATGTAGTTGCTCCGCCGAAAAGTCCACGGCATTAAAAAAACCGATATCCCAAATCCTGTGACATGATGCCACACAACCCTTGCACAAAAAGAGGAGTAGCCTCAGAATTATCCTTCTACCATTCTTAAGAAAGCTGTTCAAGACTACAATAGTTGTAATGCTCTATAGCGATAAATTCCCCTGATAGGGAATGCTGATTGTTCGTTCTGCTGTAGACCATCGCACTGGCATAAACGTTTTATAACGGCCCATGTCATTGAATACTGGAGATTGTACGTGCCATCACAGCGATCAGTACGGCTATCTGCTGGAAAATATAACTACATTGAGGGGGATACTGAAAATGCCACTTTTGGTGGGAATGAGTATTTTATTGGGTTGTCAGTTGTTAGGTGAAATCATCACTCAAATATTTCATCTTCCGGTACCGGGGCCGGTCATTGGCATGGTGATTCTACTGATTAGCCTAATGATTTACGGACGCGTACCCGAAGGGCTGCGCATCACCACCAACGGGCTCACTCAGCACCTGGCATTCTTTTTCGTCCCCGCAGGCGTGGGTGTCATGGCCAACTGGCCACTAATCAGTCAAAACCTTCTCGACATCATCATAGTCCTTTTTGTCTCCACCCTCGCGCTGCAAGCCTTCATGGTGGTATTCATGAAAAAAAGCCTCCAGGGTAAATTGCAGAACCATGATGAAGACCCTGTATTCAAGGAAAAACAGTCATGAACGTAGCCTCGATCAATTCTGTTTGGGTCTATGTTTCTGCGACACCACTGCTTGCACTTTTTTTGACTACAGCAGCGTATCTCGGCAGCTATTACCTTATTCGCAAGGTAGCCGTTCTCCGTAAATTCAATTTGCAGCCTGCAGTACTGGCTATTGTCGCGCTGATTGTCGTGTTGGAATGTACTGGAACGAGCTATCATACCTACTTTCAGGGTGCCCAGTTCATACAGTTCCTTCTAGGGCCTGCAACTGTCATGCTGGCAGTCCCCATTTTCGATAATCTGGGGCGCATTCGGGCCATGTTGGCACCGATGTTGGGGGGGATTCTGGCTGCTGTATTGGCATCGACATTTTTAACTGTTGGCCTGGCAACATTGCTCCACATGCCGACCCAGGTCATTGAATCGCTGGAGCCAAAATCTGTCACCACGCCCATTGCCATGGGCGTCTCTCAATCCATTGGCGGCATACCTGCCCTAACAGCAGCACTGAGTTTGATTACCGGGATGATCGGCTGTTTTACCGGCCCCATGGTATTCCGATTCATGGGGGTTCATGACCATATCGTAAAAGGGTTTAGCATGGGGGCTTCCTGTCATGGATTTGGTACCGCACAGAGTTTTGCCACCATCAGTGTTCTTGCCGGTGCTTTTTCCGGACTCGCCATGGGGTGTGTGGGGCTGGCGACCGCCATTCTTCTTCCCATTATCAACATGATCTTTTAGTAAATGGGTATATACCTCTTGCTCAGTGGATATGTGGCAAGGGGTGTATAGCCTATCTTCCAATATTCCCACTTGCTGATTTCCAGCATCCGATTCCACCCCCCAACAGAAAAGCCCATTGCCACGAGGCCATCTGTTAAATCTATTTCTGCTAGCATTTGACTGTAGGCTTCAGTACGTTACATAGGGTTTCTGATAAACGCCGTATTTTCAAATATCGGAAATTCAGGCTCAATCAATGTCATCTACAGTGCCAGATGGTGTACGATACCTTCATACTTCACTCAAACTTCTACATTTCTGGACAATCGATCATGAGCGAACTCAGCATCACGTTGGTACAGGCGGATTTAGCGTGGGAAGATCCCAAAACCAACCGCGATATGCTGGAAGAGCAGATCATTGATACCACCGGCACTGACCTTGTGGTTTTACCGGAGATGTTCACCACCGGCTTCACAATGGCGCCTGAGCGTGTTGCCGAAACTTCCGATTCAAGCGAAACACTGGCTTGGATGAAGGAAATGGCACATCGTCATAATGCTGTCATTACTGGCAGCATTGCTATCCAATCAGAGGGCGCTTACTACAATCGGCTTTATTGGGTAACACCTCAAGGTGAGGTAATCGGGTATGACAAACGCCACTTGTTCCGTATGGGGGAAGAGGGCAACCATTACCAGGCGGGGGATCAACAAGTCACTGTTTCCTTGAACGGCTTTAATATTCGGCTTGGTGTGTGTTACGACTTACGTTTTCCGGTGTGGAATCGAAATGTCGACAAAAGCTATGATTTACTGCTGTATGTTGCCAGTTGGCCCTCGGCACGTCGTCGTGCATGGCAGACACTACTTAAAGCGCGCGCCATTGAAAACCAGTGCTATGTCGTAGGGGTCAATCGCTGTGGTACTGATGGAAATGGGCTCTATTATACAGGGGATTCAATGTTGCTGGACTTCCTGGGTGAAGAGCTGGTCAGTGAGCCCATTACTGCCTCTTTCGTACGCACAGGCGTAATCGGCAAGGAAGTTCTCGATGATTATCGTGAGAAATTCCCTGCATGGAAAGATGCAGATTCTTTTGTTCTGAAATAATGTTGGCAATAAGGCTGTCCAGGTCTGCTTTGGTGACAAAAACAAAGCGAATGGAAGACAGGTTAGGCATAACGGCATGCCCAAAAAGCCTGATAGAGCGGTGAGCTACTCGTCGCTGAATGACTATACGAAATATCTTACAGAAGAGGAGTCGTACAGCAGGTGATTTATCTATACTGGGCAGTCTCTGTTATTTTCCTGATTAGCACCATCATCAATTTCCTGTTTTACAGCCACTCCCGTAGGTTGCTGTTCGCGCGTTTTAGTCAAATTTCTCTCTGTATAACAGTGGTATTCGCTGTTCTGTCGGTAATTACATTAGTGCATATGACAGGGCAATAACCTTGAGGCTTTTTGGGGTGCGAGGCCTTTTGGAGTGCAATGCGCAGGGCACTCCGTCCTGACCTGCCCATAAAATATTCTTCCCATAAAAAAACCGCCGCCGTAAAACAGGCCAGCGGCTTCAATCATCATTGGATATTGCTCAGTTAACACGTGATAATGGAATACACGCCGTGCTTAACCGTCCAATTGAGGCTGTGCTCTCAATACCTTCGCATAAGCCTCCAATAGGCGCCCATGGGCTTGAGTCGGCACTTCGAGATCCATTTTGTTCAAACCGGGGAAACGTGTTTCGCCGCTGGCGAGTGCTTTTGCCTGCTGTAATACCTCTTCACCGTAGTATCCCAGTAGAGCGGGTTCGAAATCATTCACATCAAAATCATTTACATACAGATCCAATACATCCGACAACGCTCTTAATGACAGGCGTTCTTCACTGGAAAGATGCCCCGAAGCAAGCACCATGTTCAGTTGTTCCCTGGCCTCATCAAATAGCTCCAACGCAAGCATCAACCATAATTTGAGTTCACCAACCCGCAAGCGTGCCCATGGAGTACCTGCGTCTCCTACAATGCCAGCCCATTCCAATACACGCATTTGCTCGTTCACAGCGAAGGACTCCAGATCTTCGAGCAGCGCCTCCCACGCCTCGGGCTCTGCGCCGTTCAGATCGAATAGCGTCGCACGGTGCTCCAATGTCTGGTTGTTATTATTCCAGCGCAATTCATCCGGCAAATAGATTTCAGAGAAACCGGGGACCAGAATGCGGCACGCATATGCCCCTAATTCAGTATGCTCACTGATATAGACGTCATGGCCATCTTCACGCAGCAATTCAATCAAATGAGCGCGGGCTTGTGCGTTATCACTGGTATCGTCCCAATCAGCAAAATCAATATCAGGCGTTTCCGACAGCAGGGACCAATAGACATACCCACTTGAATCAATGAAGTGCAATTCCAGGTTGTGGGGATCTCTGACTAAATCAATATCACTGGTAGGAGCAGGGAAGCCTTCGAGCTCATCCAACGCACGGCCTTGCAGCAATTCAGTCAGGGCACGTTCCAGTGCGACTCCAAAGCGCGGATGAGCACCAAAGGAGGCATACACACCGCCATCCTGCGGATTCTGAAGCAATACACACATGACAGGATAACGCCCACCCAGTGAAGCATCCAATGCACGAACGGGGAAACCCGCCTCATTCAATGCCTCCAGACCAGCTTGAATATGCGGATAACGTGCTATGACATCCTCGGGAACGCGGGGCAACGCAATACCTTCACTCAGAATCCTGTTTTTGATACCCCGTTCAAAAATTTCAGAAAGCCCCTGTACCACAGCTTCATCACGGTTATTACCAGCTGACATACCGTTGGATACAAAGAGGTTGGCAATCACATTGACAGGAAACAGAACAGTTTCACCATCGCTCTGACGCACATAGGGGAGGGTACAGATGCCCTTCAGGCTATCACCACCGTTAATGTCAGGAATTTCTGACAATAAAAGCTCTCCCTCTTCTGTATCGGCAAGGTTATAGCGCTCACGAGTTGGCTTATCCAATACACTCTCGGGTAATGTAGCCTCTTCAGCAGCAAACCACTTTTCATTCGCCTGATGAATAAAGCCAAATTTTTTCAATACAGGGGTCAGATAAAAATCCGCCCACAAATAGCGTGTGGAAAGCCGTTCCAGCATCTCGCCGAGCGCACTTGCCATGGCGGCCTCACGACTGGCACCTTTACCGTTGGAAAATACCTGAGGGCAGTCACGATCACGAATATGGACTGACCAGATATAGGGCGCTGGATTCAGCCAGCGTGCTTCCACAATAGAGAAGCCTAATGATTCGATTGCACTACGAAGTGTTTCGATGGAACGCTCAAGCGCTTCATCCTTACCGGGGATATAGGTCGCCATGGATAAACTCGGTCATAAAATGTGAATTGCTAACGTGAAAGGTCGTTGCGATAGCTTCGAACGCTGTTGCTGCGAAGTTTACCGGATAATCCTGCGAGCCAGAAAAATTTTATTGTCGTTTCGCATGAGACAAAGCACAGACTCGGCACATTCAACATCAATCACGGATGGCTTAGGTCAGCATCGCACTGCTGCCACATGAGTGTTTTTAACTTGTCATCACGTTGTGAAGAAGGCTTCGATGGTAGCGGCTTCCACCCCTGCGCATAAGCTGCCTGTGCGTTCTGATGGATTAAATTGATGAAATATACCTTTTTGTCATCCGACAGGTTATCCAGTACTTTTGACTCGAAAAAACGCCGAATAATATCAATATTGAATTGATCAAAACTCATATGAGGCTTCGTTCGGTCCTGCTGCATTGCTTCAATGACGAGCAAGGTTTGTAATCCACAGAGATCGCGGTTGCCATACGCGAAAGGCGCAGGTTGACTGGCGAAAGTGCCATTCATGGGGGGAGGTGCCTGCATATGAGCACTGGGTGCCAGTGTATTACTGCCCGAGGCGCCCATTTCCGGCGAGGTCCCTGTGGCAGCAGAAGGCAAACTGGCTTCCACTGCCGCAGGGTAGATTTGGACTGCAGTCGAGCTGACGGGTTGCAGCGTTTGCGACGGGAGGGCTGTCGCAGTGCCCGCAGTTGCAAAGTGGTTGTCCAAAAGCGCATGCGTCTGCGGCATCGGCGGAGTGGCCGCGAATGCACTTCCTACCGTGAACCCCAGAAGAACAGTGATCCGTTTTACAACGCTCTCGATTCCCTGATGAATGACTGCCTGATGCCTCATTGGGCTACGTGCACCTTGATATAGGCTGCTGTCTTGCTCATTCGCTTTCTCATTTCGTATACGTGATCGAGGGAAAGACAGCATGCAGTGGACTCACTCTTGGTTCGGTCGGAGAGGAGAGAGTAGTGGAGGCACATCGCAAATATCAAGTGATTTTCAGGCATTCATTCAGAAAGAATCATGCACTATCCAATATCAGTGTTTGCCCAACACGCAGAGGACTGTTTTGCGCCAGCTGGTTCGAATGGCGGATGGCACTGATGGAAACCCCAGTCGTCTGACTGATGGCGCTCAAAGTGTCTCCTTCGGCCACAACATAGTGGAGTGGCGAGTCATCATTGAGAAACTTGTCCAACTGAGTTTTGAAATGCGCTTGTGACTGCGCCGGTATCAGCAGGGAGCCGCTGACCCATTGCCCGACATAGCCCGGATTCAGAACACGCAGTTGCGCCACATCTACCCCTGCCAGCCTGGCCGCTGTAGAGAGGTTCAGCGAACGGGAGAGATCAATACTGGTGAAGCGTGTGTTGTCATTCAATGCAGGCAGTTTGATTCCATACCGATGAGGATTAGCGATGATCGCAGCAAGAGCCAGCAACTTGGGCACATAATCCATGGTTTCCTGCGAAAGCGACAAAGACCAGTAGCTATTCGACTTACCCGCTATTTGTGCCTGAAGAATTCGCCCCGGCCCCGCATTGTAGGCAGCCAGCGTCAATTCCCAATTGTGAGGGAAATAGCGTTCATGCAATGACTCGAGATAATCAAGCGCCGCAGGTGTTGCAGCAACTACATCCTGGCGAGCCGCGTACCCAAGCGAGTTTTTCAACCCCAGATCGCTGGCGGTATTGGCAGATAGTTGCCAGATACCCCGAGGGCCTGTTGGGCTGCGCGCAAGCGGATTATAGCCACTTTCGATGAAGGGCAATAATGCCAGCTCACCGGGCATTCCCCGCTGCTCAACCTGTTGAATGACATACGGCAACCAAAGTGCCGAATTTTGCGCATAGTCATCAAACATGACCGGATGGGCCTGATACCAGCGAATCCAGTGCTGTACGCGTGGATTGCTCAGATGATGCTCCAGCGTAAAGTCAGCGGCCGCATGCTGCCAGGCGGAACTATAAGGCGAAGTTTCCTCTGCTGTATCGGCTATATCCTCTGTTGTAGAGGAGGCTTTCGTGGCTTCATTGATGATGAATGAGCTTCCTACTGAAAGCGTCATCAGACCACCCAACAGCAAACCGGCTCGCGCCCGGAATTTACTACTACCTAAAAGATTCAACATAAAAAACGCGAAGTTCCTGTATTACGTCAGCATGCTCCTCCTCCTGAGGAACAATGAAACAGGAGATAACGCACCTCATAATGGCTAAGCGATATCTTTCCAGCCTCGCAATTTAGCAAAGGCATCGGTTTCATCTGCTGGCTCATGTCCAGTTCGAGCTTCCAGTGCTTGAATCACAGACGGCGCATTGAAGCGCATGAATGGATTAACTGCCAATTCGTCTTTGATAGTACTTGGCAGTGTAGGTTGATTTTTGCTGCGCTGTTCGGAAGCCTGATTCAATGCAGACTCGATATCCGCATTTTCAGGCTCGACCTGCTGAGCAAATTTCAGATTCGAGACCGTATATTCATGAGCCCCGAATACCAGAGTATCCTCAGGCAACTGTTGAAAACGTTTGAAGTTTTCAAGCATTTGCGCAGGCGTACCCTCAAACAGGCGACCACTTCCGGCACGGAAGAGAGTATCGCCACAAAACAACATGGCCGGTTCGGTGTGTACCAGATAGACGATATGATCCAAGGTATGCCCCGGCGTACTCCATATCTCTGTTGGATAACCGAAAAGTTCGACCGAATCGCCTTCACTCAACCCTCGTTGGGCTTCTATTGAGCGGCACTCCTTGGGCCCCCATACGGGTACATGGTAACGGCGAGCGAGCTCAGCGACACCCCCGGTATGATCACCATGATGATGAGTAACCAAAATCAGTGTCAGGGTATAATCTTTCCCACCACCGTGCTCCAGCCACTCCACGACGGGGGATGACTCACCCGGATCAACAATGATAGCGTCCTTTTTCTCTGGCGACGTGATCACCCAAATATAATTGTCTGAAAGAGCAGGCAATGCTGTCACTTCGAGGCTGGACGCCTTTACGGATACTGGATTACTCATGGTGATCTCTCTCATTACTGTTATTCGAAGCTATCATTGCTGTTGAAGCCACAATGCCTTTCAGGAGAAGCATATGCGATGAAATAGGGACAATTTGCCCAGCTTCGTGGCTTAATCATGGTCATTCTGCCTCTTATATCCCAGTTTTTTCACGATGCCTTGATACTCACCCGAGTCGAAAATTCATGGACGAACATTCGACATTGAACCATCAACATGGTCAATTCAAATAGCGCCATGCGCTAACGCACGGTTACAAACAAGCATACAACTAGAGAACACGATGTAGGGGAGCAAGACACCGTCAGGCAGGCTAGATCACTTGATCTATTTTTGAACAAAAAGTTCAATGAGAACGCACTAACACTTCAAACAGGGCTTTGGTGACTTGGAAGGGGGATGGAACAGAAAATAAAAATGATAAAAAAGATATTCCAAGCCTAAAAGCTGATGTGAAATAGCCGATATATAGTATGAAAATAGTATGAGATAAAGTATGAAAGAGGCGGTTGATTGCTTCCGATTTCCAAAAGATAGCGCATAGTATAACACAAAAAATGGGGTACGCATCCATGACATTGTCGGCAGAACAGGAATACGACAAATTGACGTTTTGTGTTAAGCACGCTGAAACGTTCTGGAAGTCAGCCAATGGGCATTCATTATGGCAAAAGGAACGTTCACTGATAACTTCTATTGTTGGCATGAGTACTTGGCAACAAGGGCTGGAATTTACACCTGCCCCCGAAGTTATACTGGATGATGCCTTCGTCCGCCATCCAATCCAATGGGTTTGTTCGAAAGAAGAAGCCCAAAGGGCAGCCTCATTGGTGTGCCATCCATCATTACTCCCTTTGGAAAACGAATCGATTGATGTCACCGTCCTGCATCATATATTGGAGGTGGTACCTCAACCTCATCATTTATTGGGCGAAGCTGCACGTGTCACAGCGGATGACGGATTACTGATTATTGTCGGCTGGAACCCCGTCGGCAGTAGCATTATCGATAGAAGCCGACTTTGCAGGCAACGCGCTCGGCTAACGCCTCATCAGCGTACTCAGTTAAAACATCAACACTGGCGCAGTGTCTCTCGTCTTAAAGACTGGTTGGCATTTGTCGATTTCGAAGTGAAACAGGTACACTATATCGGTTATACAACACCACGATCCGATGCATCCCAAAGGGTGAGTATTGGATGGTTGAATGCGCTTCCGATAGGGCGAAGTTTTGTAGTGATCGCAAAAAGGAAACAGTGGCGTGTTATTCCATTAAAACCTGGCTTTTCCTCCAAACTGTCTTTGGGTTTACGATCCATGGGGTTAAGTGCATGTACCCGGCAGGATTAAGTTTCGATAGTAAACATTACTAAAGACACCATGTTGCAAAGAGAAACGCATGGAGACCAGCCCCCGGTAGCAAGAGACTCACTCTACAAGAGGATCGGTCTTACAAGGCCTAGTGGTATCAATAGGATACCTGAGTAGCAATAGAATACAGGGGTAGCAATAGAGCACAGGGGTAACGCATAGCGTTACCTTGACCTTGGTCACAGTATTCGCTGTCACAATCCAGCTCGCCACTGAGCCTTTAGTGGTCACTGCCGCATTCAAGGGCAGCACAACACCAGAATCATTAAGCACACAGGTTTTCGAATCTTGTCTCAAACAACACATGCAGCAGAACACTCGCCACAGCAGAGTACTCATGATGAGTCACTCCCTCTGGTTACGCTTTATACAGATGGTGGATGCCGAGGTAATCCGGGACCCGGTGGCTGGGGCGCCGTGCTTAGCAGTGGCCCCCATGAAAAGGATCTTCGCGGAGGCGAGCCAGAGACCACCAACAATCGTATGGAGTTGACCGCCGCCATTGAAGGACTAAAGGCTTTGAATCGCCGCTGTCAGGTTGATTTATGGACAGACTCCGAATATGTGCGTAATGGCATTACCAAATGGATACATAACTGGGTCAAACGCCAGTGGAAAACAGCGGCGAAGGCACCTGTTAAAAATGCCGAGCTTTGGAAAGCGTTGCTGGAACAAACTCAACGCCATGATGTCCGATGGCATTGGGTAAAAGGGCATGCAGGCAATCCCGGTAATGAGCGCGCAGATGAACTGGCCAATCTGGCGATGGATGAACTGATGGAAAAAGAGAGGTAATCCTTGCTCTCTATAGAAGTAAACAAGCGCTCCTCCCAACAAATTTTCTTGACGATGGATTAAGTGGTCAACATGAGTGACACACATGCAGAACGCCAGATCATTCTGGATACGGAAACCACAGGTCTTGAAACCAGTGAAGGGCACCGACTGATCGAAATTGGCGGGGTAGAGGTTATTAACCGCCGCTTGACGGGGCGCCATTACCATCAATACATCAACCCGGAACGCCCCATTGATCCAGAAGCGATCGAAATTCACGGCATCACGGATGAACGGGTAGCCAATGAGCCGGTATTCGCTCAGGTTGCTGACCAATTTTGGGATTTTATCAAAGGGGCAGAGCTTGTCATCCATAATGCGTCATTCGACGTCGGCTTTCTGGATTATGAATTTGATAAACTGAATGCCCTTCGCAAGGAACCCCATTTAGGGCCGATTGCAAGCGTTTGTAGTGTACTGGATACACTCGCGTTGGCACGTGAAATGCACCCCGGTCAGCGTAATAATCTGGACGCCTTGTGCAAACGTTACGGTATCGATAATACAGCTCGTACGTTGCACGGCGCCTTGCTGGATGCGGAAATTCTCGCCGAAGTCTATTTGGCGATGACGGGTGGGCAAACCTCTCTTTCATTGGAATCCGCTGAAACACAATATTCCTCTGAAGAAGAGGGCACTGGAGCTTCGCTGGGTAAAATTTCTGCCGAGACCCATCAACTTGTGGTTGTTCAACCTACTGATGAAGAGCTTACTGCACATCAGAACAAACTGAATCTGCTGCGTGAAAAGGCAGGTGGACACTGCCTATGGGATCAGCTACATGAACACTAAGGAACCTGCTGATCCAGGGCCAGCCACTTCCACAAGTGGCGGCATTCCCTGTGGGATTGCGCAATGGCCTGTACTTGAGCGCGACCTGATGGGCCATCAGCATTTACGTAAAGCCCGACGCATACGCATCGATAATGCCGGGCATATTTCACCCGGTGTATTGGATGCCATTATTAGTGAGATGCTCCCAGTACCGGAGCATGCAATTACTCTTGGCCATTGGCGAGGGGAGCCCCTTGTACTGGAAGTTCTGGACCACCAGGAACCTGAATGGCCAGAAGGGCGGGCCTGGATGCAACAGCCCGATTATATCTTTCCCTTGATTTCCACGGCACTTCAACTTTCCACTTGGCAACGGGATCATCGTTTCTGTGGACGCTGTGGTTCGGAAACACGCCCTCATTCCCACGAAATGGCGATGCAGTGTGTAAAATGCAAGTTTCGGGCATATCCGCGTATCTCACCATGTGTTATCACCCTGGTTACTTATGGTCGTGAACTTTTGTTGGCCCGTAGCCCACGATTCAAAGCGGGAAGGTTCAGTACACTGGCCGGCTTTATTGAAGCAGGAGAGTCTGCTGAAGAAGCATTGAGGCGAGAAGTCAGGGAAGAGGTGGGCGTTGAAATAGGGCGGGTACATTATTTCAAAAGCCAGTCATGGCCGTTCCCTCACTCCTTCATGTTGGCTTTTTACGCAGAAGCATTAACGCGAGACATCACCATCGATGGGATCGAGATCGAAGCAGCTGACTGGTTTCAACCCGAATCACTCCCCGCGCTGCCAGGGTCAGAATCAATTGCATGGGAACTGATAGACAATTTTGTTCGCAGTGTCGCTGTCAAATAGCGCCATAAGAATTTTCTCGATATGTATATGCAGGCATGTCGAGATGAAATGTACTCATTTATGAAAAGAGGGAAGGCGTAATGCTCGATTGGCTGTACCACTTTAGCCTGTTTGTTGTAGAAGCGATCGTCATCGTGGTAGCGATTGTGATTGTCATTAGCATGATTGCCCGTCAAAAGGCTCAGGGAAAATCGAATAACGCCAAATTGATCGTTGAAGATCGCGGCAAACATTATAAAGAACGTCAGGAAGCGCTGGAATTTCACCGTCTTGAGCCTGCTCAGGCAGAAAAAGCCGAAAAAGCGCGAGCCAAAGAGCAAAAGAAAGAAGCCAAAAAAGAGAAGAAAAACAAAAATACCGTTAACGATAAAAAAGTCGTGTGGGTTATTGATTTCTCAGGGGATATCAAAGCCAATGATACCCCAGCGCTGACCGAAAAAGTCTCCAGCCTATTGCTTGCCGCCAAAGAGGGTGATGAGGTCGTGCTTCGTCTGGAATCCGGTGGCGGCATGGTACATGCTTATGGTTTGGCATCAGCACAGTTGGATCGCTTCCGGGAAGCCAACATCAAATTAACCATCTGCGTTGATAAAGTCGCGGCAAGTGGTGGGTACATGATGGCCTGTTGTGCGGATCATCTTGTGGCAGCACCTTTTGCGGTACTTGGTTCAATTGGCGTGGTTGCGCAGGTACCCAATATTCATAAACTCTTGAAAAAGAATGATGTGGATGTCGAAATTCTGACAGCGGGTAAATACAAACGAACTCTTACCATGTTAGGTGAAAATACCGAAGAAGGGCGCGCCAAGTTTCTTGAGGATTTGGCCGATACTCATGACCTGTTCAAGAATTTTGTGTCCAGGCGCCGCCCTCAGTTGGATATTGACAGCATTGCAACCGGGGATATCTGGTATGGCAGTGAAGCGGTTTCCAATGGTTTGATTGATGAAGTATCGACGAGTGAAGCCTATTTGCAGAAACAGGCAAAAGACGCACGCGTATTGGAAATCAGCCTGAAAAAGCAGTTGAGCATGGCACAAAAGCTAGGTGTTCACACCAGTACCGGTATCGAAAAAGGGATTGATCGGGCTATTGATCGTATTACCCGTTTGAAGTGGGAAAAACAGTAAGCATAAAAAAGCATGAAGGGGAAATTATTTCTATATATATCCCCTTTATGCCTCGCATTGATCAATCACTATTGAACAAAAAATGTGCCCAAATATACTCTTTACCCAAAAAACCGACCAATAATAAGTTGAATGAAATCAACTTCATTAATTGAAAGAGGCCTGTATTAATAACAGCGTATAATCAAGCTATACAATGTTTATAGTGTCGTAAAATGCCACCCTTTTAATTTAATTTCATTTATTTTTTCATATTCTTTTTTTTACTACACAGCTTTCTTGATTATTTTCATTTTTACCCTCCTTACACTCTATTAATTCCTTGCTAATTCTGTCCATACCTCTTCAAGACCCAAACTCCCACCGTTTCAGGCCTTTTATTAATCCATTTAGAATAAATGGGTTAGCAGCGGTAGCAGCACTGCAATACCGGGTACAACCACAACGATAATTCCCGACAGGATCAGATTACGCCTGAAGGCAGCATTCTGTTGTGCTTCGTCGGTATACGCCATCACCAGTGTGCCAGCTGCATGTATAGGATTAACAACGCTTAGAGTGGGAGGTCCCATGATTGCTGCCACAATCAACGCAATGTGATCCATTGGACCAATAATTCCAAACAACATGGGGGCCATCAATGCCATAACACCGAGCGTTGAAGACTCGATATTGCTCAATAATGTCACCAGATATGCAATAATTACCATTAAAACCAGCGGATTACTGGTCATGCTGATGAGACCATACTGGATGGCATCCATTGTGCCCAGATCCTGAACGATTTTGACGTAGGTGAGGAGTCCACACAGCACGATAATCGCATTCCAGGGTACTTTTTGAAGGTGAAGCTTGTTGTCGCGCGGAAAGAAGATCATCAAAAGCACAGCCAACGACGTAGCTGTCAGACCAATATCGGAATGAAAGAAGACAACCAGCACCACAAAAAGAAGAACTGCAAGCCCTGAAACACTGGCATAGAACGGTTGTAGGGCAGGGGCATTTTCCTCTTCATTCATAATGGGGCGAATCAGCAGGAATCGCCCGTGTGCAGAAGGAGGGCGCTTGTTACCATAAGCAGGGTCAGCCTCATACATATGTCGAGTCTTGAATACATTCTGCAAAATGGCGACGAAAATTGCTCCCATCACTATGGAAAACGCCCAAACAATCCAGGGGTTATAGCTAACATGCGCGTTTTTGGCCGCTTCGATAACAATATTACCGGTCGGGTTTAATGGGGAGAGCCCAGCAACATTTGCCCCTACAATGACGCCCATCTCGCTTATAAAAAAGAGCTTGGGATACTTCATGCTCACAGCGGCAATGATGGGTACAAGCAACGCGATAGGCGCAGGGGAAAATGCCCCTGCCGTTGAGATAATGGCCCCGAGGGCAAAACCTGCCCAGGGAATCAGAAAGGTACGAGACCCAATGGCAGAATAGATGCCCTTGATAATCCATGGCAGTCCGCCACTGCGCTCGAAGTGGGAAAAAAGCAGCGAAATCCCCAACAACAACGTAAAAATGCCTGCAGGAAACTCCCGATAGACCTGTTTAACACTGATATCCGACAAGAAAACGATCAATGTCACAGCAGCAATGCCCAATAGACCAATATTAATGCGACGAGAAATCGAAAGGATTAACAGCGCTGCCAATAAGACGAGTGAAATTACCTGAACATGATTCACGGTTGTATCCTAGCTGTTTATATTATTTACGCATTCGCTATGCGTTATATATTGATAATAAGGCGTAACTTTCCAATGCTATACTCAACATTAATTTTATAGACCAAAGTCTAGCCTTATTATGTATGTGCATATTTTCTACCTGATGTTATACACCACTAAATAATGTGAAGGAAACAAGTGCAAAAATAAAATGGGAAATTCATTTTAAATTAACCTCATAACTTTCACTCAGGCAAAAAGCCTTTTAAACCTCCTCATTCATTACCAGAATCCAATTGATTGAAATGCCTGAAGCGTGGATATGGGGCATTAAGACAAGATAGAATAGGGCACTTACGATCTTGAGGATCTACAGATCAGCCATTGGTGAATATAATGTTATCGGATACTTCCCCGGGCAACGGCCACCCCTATACAATCGCATTAACGCTTCTAGTGTGCTTTCACATACTGGTAATCGCCGCCAGTAATTTCCTTGTCCAGCTCCCCATTCACTTTTGGGGCGTTAATACCACTTGGGGCGCATTTAGCTTTCCTTTTATCTTCATCACGACCGACTTGACCGTCAGGTTGCTGGGTAAGCACAACGCACGCATCTTGATTGCCTGGGTTATGTTGCCGGCACTTATTCTTTCCTATGGGGTATCAGTAGTGTGGCAACAGGCAAGCTTTCGCGGATTCGATGCCTTGCTCCATTGGAATGTATTTGTTGGACGAATTGCTTTGGCCAGTTTCAGCGCCTATGTATTCGGGCAATTACTGGATATTACGGTCTTCGATAAGTTGCGTCAGATGAAGCAGTGGTGGATAGCACCTACGGCATCCACTATTTTCGGCATGCTAATCGATACGCTCTCATTCTTCGCTATTGCGTTCTACCATAGCCCCGATGCGTTCATGTCGGCACATTGGTTCGAAATTGGTATGGTAGATTACTCGATCAAATTGATTATTGGCCTGATCTTTTTCATTCCTCTTTACGGCGTCCTGTTAAATGCCATTTTGAAAGTCATGAGAAAAACCACGTGATCCTCGAATAATCGTTACCGCAGCTATTCAATATACGTAATCAGAGGGATGACGGCCCCATCTCGACTTACATCGATACCACCATTCAATCATTAGCACAGGGAACGGATTTTGATTCTTAATGCCATCGTTGCCGGGGAAGAGCACACCGGATTCCCACTGGTTATTCTTCATGGATTAATGGGGAGTGCAGACAATTGGCGCTCTGCGGTTAAAGCCTGGGGGCGGGAGCGTCATGTTATCGCACTTGATCTACGAAATCATGGCCGTTCTCCGCATACATCCGCGATGAACTATGCCGATATGGCCGCAGATGTGGTAGAGACATTGGCCACACTCGATGTCAGGCAATTCGATTTACTGGGACACTCCATGGGAGGAAAAACCGCCATTGCGCTCGCTTGTGCTTATCCTGCATTGATTCATCGACTGGTTATCGAAGATATTGCGCCGGTGAATTACAGGCACGAGCACAGGGATATCTTTGAGGCAATGCAGGCTGTCGCTGGCGCCAGAATCAAAGAGCGGCGTGAGGCTGATATGATCATGCAGCCATTCTTGACTGACCTGGGTACTCGGCAGTTTATCGCGACCAATCTGGTACGTGACGAAGAAGGACTACTGCGTTGGCGTGTTGCTCTGGAGAATATTATTCAGGAATATCCGAAAATTTCGGATACACCTTTGAATGGAAGTCATGGGGAGCAAATAGCAGGGCGCTTTGAACAACCTACGCTATTGGTCATGGGTGAACATTCGAGCTATGTGACGCCTGAGGGTATTAAAGCGGCACGACAAATATTCCCTGAGCTCACTATAGAAAGACTGCCGACCGGACATTGGGTGCATGCAGAGAAATTTACTGCATTCAAATCCATTGTCGATAATTTCTTGAACCGTTGAGGAACTGATTCCAGTTTTATCCAAAATTTACTTTTTCGGCTCTTTTTTTGCTTTCAGCGCATGTTCTTTTAGAAAACGTCGCATTGCCTCCACAGTGCTATCGCTACAATGGTGTTCAATACCTTCAGAATCAGCACGCGCAATTTCTTCTTCAACACCGAGCGTACGCAATACATTCAGGATAACCTGATGGCGCTCGGCAACCATTTCAGCCAATGATTCACCTTGTTCTGTCAGGAAAATACCCCGATAAGGCCTGGCAGTGACATAGCCATCACGTTTGAGGCGTGTGATAACCTTGGACACAGCCGCCGGGCTCACACCGAATCTTTCGGCGAGGTCACTGGCGCGCGCTTCACCCATGGCATGATGAAGGTGCGCAATCTCTTCAACGTAATCTTCAATAAGTTCACGTTGGTGATCCTGACGAACGCGATCAAAATGCTCGTGATGCGGAATGGAAGTCATGGAGGGGGAGTCTCTTCAAACGCTTGATAAGCAATAAGGTATCACATGACGCAATATGTCGATAGCAGGCCACCACAAATATTGCCTGAAGTCCTTAGAGAGATTTCACTAACACATATGCAATTTAACATAATATATATTATGCGAAGTAATGGTATAAATGCTATTTTAACGCTATGTTGTTATACCTATACCATATCGTTTCAGCTCCTTCACGAGTCATATATTCATGCATGCACCCCAAATTCCTTCAATCGTTTATTCTCTGGCCGCGGGTGATCCACTCGAATGGATTTGGCGCAACGGTTTGGAAGGTATGACATTTCGTGCAGATCATGTCGGTGTTGATGGTCGCACTGTATCCCGTTTTATCAAATGGCAATCTCTCGATAACGTCACACCGTCAGCGTTAGCGGATGTCGATCTAATCACTGAAGCAGAAAAGCTGCGTTGGGCCAGCCGTTATTTCAATGTTCCCAAGGTATTGGCTGCTGGTCGGAATCGACACGAAAGCTGGCTCGTTACGCAAGCGATTCCATCTGTGTCTGCTGTCGCACCACAGTGGAAGTCAAATACAGGTATTTTCAAGCCTGAAAGTGTTGTCAAAGCCATGGCCATTGGATTGAGAAAACTGCATGAGTCCTGTCCAGCCAGTGAGTGCCCGTTTCAGGATAGTTGGTATGATACTTCCCAAGTGCCTATGCCAGCTCCAGAAGACAGAGTGGTTTGTCATGGCGACCCTTGTGTACCCAATACGCTGATGAACACACAGGGAGAATTCGTGGGGCTGGTGGATCTGGCGCGTTTGGGCGTGGCTGATCGTTGGTCTGACCTCGCGATTGCGACTTATAGTCTCAGTTGGACAATCAATTTCGGGAAACATTATGACGCATTGTTTTTCGACACTTATGGTATTGAGCCGAATCCAGTCAAGATCAGTCGCTACCGTGCTTTATGGGACAGCCCGGAGCAATGACCGGCTCCTGCCCATTACCACATCAACATAATGACTTCATTTAATATCAGAACGAAAATCAGCCCAAAAACGGAAATCACGGATTCCATCAAACTCCATGAACGGAGAGTTTCTTTCACGCTGAGATTGAAAAACTCTTTAAACATCCAGAAGCCCGGGTCATTGGGCGGCCCACCAAATACACTTCCCGCTCCAATGGCCAATACCATCAATTCAGCCGAGACATTTTGATGCGTAGTAGCGCCAATCATCATCCCTGCGGTGGTTAATCCAGCAACGGTGGCTGAACCTACGGATATACGCATAATGACGGCGATCAGCCACCCCAGTAATAATGGGGAAAACGAAGCGCCCTGCATCAGTTGCTGGATATAGTGCGCCACCCCGCTATCAACCAATACCTGTTTGAATGCGCCACCACCACCAATAATCAAAACGATCATTGCAATCGCCAGCACTGAGCTTTTTATAGACTCCATGACTTGTGCAGACGACCGCCCTACTTTGAAACCAAACGTATAAAATCCAATCAGGACGGCAATGAGCAATGCGATGACAGGGTTTCCCAAAAACTCAAGAAAATCCGTCAACAGGCCCCCTTTTATGCCGCCCCATTCAGCCGCAGAAGCCGCTGCCATCAAAATGACGGGGATCAGCGTGGTCATGATGCTCATCCAAAACCCCGGCGTTCGCTGAAGCTCACCAACGTCGATATCGCCAAGGGTTTCAGGAATAGCGGGATTCATATCTTTCATGGTGTGGTATAGCAATGGGCCAGCGATGATCACAGTAGGAATAGCCACAATAAGCCCATAAATCAATGTGAGCCCGATATCAGCATGGAACACGAGAGCAATCGCGGTTGCACCGGGGTGTGGCGGCAAAAAACAGTGTGTTGCCGAGAGTGCCGCGGCCATGGGAATGCCTACTTCAAAGAGCGGAATTTTTGCTGAACGGGCGATCACGAAGACCAGCGGTATCAACAAAATGAATCCTACTTCATAAAAAAGGGCCAAACCAACCACGAAACCGGTCACACACATGGCCCATCGGATATGGGTGCGACCAAATTTTGCAATCAACGTATCAGCAATGACTTGCGCCCCGCCGCTATCTACCATCATTTTGCCAAGCATCGCGCCAAAGCTGATGACCAGCGCCAGGTGCCCCAGGGTGTCCCCCATGCCGCTTTCGACCGCTTTTATGACATCGCTGAGAGAAAGACCTTCGGCAATGCCTATACCCAGACTCACTATAATCAGGGCAAGAAAACTATTCAGTTTCCACCCAACCATAAGACCAAATAAAGCAATAATACCGATCGCAAGAATCACTAGCGGCATACCGATACCCCGTGGAAACTGAGTGAAGACACTATGCTGAGCACACCAGAGCGGAGACTATTTCAATTGCTTAAGAGACACTATTCACACTAGGTCTTATAACCAAAAGTACATGCAGCACTGCAAGACCTAATATGCTTCTCCCGTAACGCCTTAAAAACCGCTTTTTTATATCCTATATGAATATAGGAATTCATTTTTATTCCTTTTATATAAAACAATTCTCGCGTTCAATATAACCAAGTGTGGAATAAGACAATTGCCTCCTTGTCTGTAAGCACTACACCGCAGCACTGAATATCAAGCACTAAATATCAAGCACTTACAGAACAGGGTGATGGCTCTTATAAATAGGGAGAATTTGGTAATGAAATTGCAGCAGTTGCGTTATATCTGGGAGGTGGCCAGCAACAATCTGAATGTATCACTGACGGCCAGTAACCTTTACACGTCCCAGCCGGGTGTTTCCAAACAAATTCGCCAATTGGAGGATGAGCTGGGTATCGAGATTTTTGCTCGCCGAGGGAAACACTTCAGCCATGTAACAGAAAGTGGGCAGCAGATTATTGAAATTGCAGGCGATATCCTCCATCGCGCCGACAAAATCAAACGAATTGCTCAGGAACACAGTGATGAAAGAAAAGGCAGCTTGTCGATCGCAACCACTCATACACAGGCCCGGTATGCGTTGCCCCCGATCATTCAGGCATTCAGAAAACGTTATCCCAATGTAACTCTTCACATTCATCAGGGAACGCCGCGACAAATCGGCCAAATGGTATCGGATGGGCAAGCCGATTTTGCCGTTTGCACGGAATCGCTGGATATGTACGCTGATCTGGTATCACTTCCCTGCTATCGCTGGAACCGTTGGCTATTGGTCCCCAGGGATCATCCGCTGGCGGAGAATAAAAAGCCGACACTTGAGCAACTGGTCGAATACCCCATTGTCACTTATACCTATGGGTTTACTGGTCGTTCTCAACTGGATGATGCTTTCATTGCGGCTGGGCTAACGCCTGATGTTGTGCTGACTGCTGTGGATGCTGATGTTATTAAAACCTATGTGCGTCTTGGACTGGGGGTTGGGATCGTCGCGCACATGGCTATCGAAAATGAACGCGATCAGGATCTGGTGGCTATCGATGCGGGGCATTTGTTCTCGTCATCGACGACACGATTGTCGTTAAGACGAGGTACTTTCATGCGTCGCTACATGTATGATTTTATCAATCGTTTTGCCGCTCATCTGGATGCGGCGACGATCGAGGAAGCGTTGACTACACCCAGTAGTGAAATACCCGCTCTCTTTAGTGACGTGGATCTTCCGACGCGCTGATTTTTGCACTAATTGGCAATCAGTTACTGGGATTGCCGTTTTGGCCCTGTTCGTCTCAGTGCGGAAAGGGCCTGTCTTTACCGTGCTTCATCAACTGAAACTCCTGTTTTTTTCAACATCTGCTTGGCACATTCTCCTAAACCAAGGCCATTTTGTGGGGAAAAGTGCTATAATATCACATCGATGATATCTATAAGTTGGAGTTGATATGCACTGTAATCACAATGCTTCGACCGCTGAGCTGACCAAAATGGCAGAGCAGCGTTGTCGGGATCAGGGTGTACGTTTTACTCCCATCCGCCGCCGTGTATTCGAATTGGTCAGTGAGGCCCCCAGAGGACTGAAAGCCTACGAATTGCTTGATAAACTTTCCAGTGAGCATGCATCAGCCCGCCCACCCACTGTTTATCGCGCACTGGATTTTTTGATGGAACAGGGATTTGTTCATCGTATCGAGTCGCAAAATGCATTTATCGCATGCCCATGCCCCGAACCGAAACCTACACACACGCAAGGGTTCCAGTTAATCATTTGCCGGAATTGTGGGCGTGTAGAAGAGATGCACGAACCTGAAGTCGTTGATGTCCTCACAGACTTACTGGCGAAACGCAATTTCACGTTGGAAAAACAGACTATCGAGCTCACAGGCCTTTGTGCGGAGTGCCAACATAAGTAATTAACCGCATAAGTAATTAACCGACTGATATCCTTGTATATTGAATCATTTATATCGGATTGGCGTTAGCCATTAATATAACTTCCTGGTGTAACGGAAATTTAAAGTGCCTTCAGATCTTTTCAAGCAAATCGAAAAATCACCTACGGGCAGCACCTATGCCCTAGAGGATGTATTGAATGCTATCCCGTGGAATGTGGATGGCCTTATCCCTGCCATTGCGCAACAACATGACAGTGGAGAGGTACTGATGATGGCCTGGATGAATCGCGCCGCACTTGAAGAGACATTGGATACGGGGCGAGTCTGTTATTGGTCCCGTTCGCGCTCGCGTTTTTGGCGCAAGGGCGAGCAATCCGGTCAGATTCAACTATTACGGGAAGCTTTTCTGGATTGTGATGGAGATACCCTATTGCTCAAGGTTGATCAAACGGGGCCAGCCTGCCACACGGGACGAAAAAGTTGTTTCTATACGGCACTTAATACTTCTGAAGCAAAAGTTATCAACGCTCCCATGATAGATGCTGATGAATTATACGGGGCACATTAATGGCGCTGGGCAAAAAGGACAAAACGGCTCACAAGGTACTTGCGTGGCCGTTGATTGGATTGATCAAACTTTATCAGTACGCGATTAGCCCGTTATTGGGGCCCAAATGTCGCTTTTACCCAAGCTGTTCGAATTATGCATTACAGGCTCTTAAGCTACATGGGCCTTTTTACGGCGGTTGGCTGGCCCTTAAACGCATCGCAAAATGCCACCCACTCCACCCCGGCGGCATTGATGAAGTCCCGGGAAGTTGCCATTGTGACACTAAAAATGCCAGGGAAACACAGACGAGTAAAAAGCACTAACCCTTTTATTTCATTAGCGACATTTCATTAGCGACTTTATTAGCTCTTCCATGATCAGTGTTCAGATTAATCATTATCTTTGATAAACGTTATCAATGACCTCTGATTGCCTCAGTCCCCATAGTGTTGATGCCTGTATGCACTTTCCTGCCCCTCTTCCCCAGCATTCCGGCTGATTAGCCATGCCCCTTTTGGTTAGGCATGTTGGCTTGCTAGCGTATAGATATGCCCCAACATGGCGTGTAGACCATTATTACGTGTGGGAGAAAGATGCTGCTCTAACCCTAGTTCCTTAAGTATATCTGTTGGGGTATCAAGAATTTCCTGCGGATGCCGATCATTGAAAACACGCAGTACAATGGCCACCAGGCCGGTCACAATTGCAGCGTCCGAGCTGGCATCAAAATGCAAAACACCCTCCTTGAATTCATGATGAAACCACACGTTGGACTGGCATCCATCAATCCGGTACTCGGCGGTTTTCCATTCATCGGGAAACGCTGGCAATGCTTTACCCAAATCCATGATGTACTGATAACGATCCATCCAGTTATCGAAAAATCCAAACTCTTCCTTGAGTTCATCTACCGCCTGTTGCGTATGGCTCATGCGGGCTCCTGTTACGTACGACTGCCAAAATTATTGGGAGATAGCATGCCTGTAGGGCATGACATTTAATTATTCCAATTATCCAGCTTCCCTACCCTTCACTGCAACTTTCAACGTAAATTTGCCAAATGCGAACATGCAGAAAACGAGGGATGGGTAAGATTGTGACAGTCAAATGAAATCATAATGTAATTATGGCATTACGTATTATCAAATAATGCTAGGTATCAGACACAAACTCAGATAAAATAAGCGCATGTGAAAGGGATTATGTGTCACTTCGGATAAACGTTGTTATGTTTCCCCTATTCACGCTGAAGATGCCTGGAACCTCCTCTTGTGTGCATTACACATGAGTAACGGTTTCATTCATGACTATTTGCAACGCAACAAGAGTGATATCGCTATGGCTCGCATTGGCATTCAATATGAAGACGTACAGCGCGCGATCGAAGCCTTGATCGAACGCGATGCCGTCCCGACAGTACAGCGCATTCGTGAAGAGCTAGGGACAGGTAGCTTTACGACCATCAGCGATCATTTACGCGAATGGCGAAATCGTCGTGAGCAGAATCGGGACGTTCCCCTTCCTCAGAATATCCCGGAACGTCTGAAGGATGCCCTGCTGGGCCTATGGCAACAGGCGCAGGAGGAAGCTTATGAAGGCCTCAAGTTCTATCGCCGCCAGGCGGATAACAGTATTGCCGAAGCGCGCTCACAGGCAGATCAGTCAAAACGGCATGCCGAGGATGCAGATCAGCGCTTTGCTGCGTTGAATGAACGGCTGGATGCAACACTGGTACGCCTTGAAGAAAAAACATCCAATCTGGCACGAGTTGAAAGTGAGCTTTCACAAGCCACTGCGCAGGTTGAAGAGCGGGAACATCGTCTTGAAGTCAGAGACAAGCAAATTGCGCAGTTATCACAGGAACGCGACCGGCAGGATCGTGAACATCAGAATGCATTGAGTACACAGGAAACCGCACATCGTAAACGGCTTGCGCAAGAAGAAGCGCGTAACGAAACGGCCGAGAACCGGTTAATGCAACTGCTGGATAGCGCCCGAAAGGAAAAAGCGGAACTCGAAAAACAGGCACGTCGCCAAACAGAACAGTTGGAAGAACGCCTGAACAAATTGAATTCCCAGATCGAGCAGAAACGTCATGCCCTTCAGGATGAAGAACGACGGCATCGCGATTTGATTGCTCATACCCAGCAGGTAGAGCAAACATTGACAGAAACACGTGCTCGTAATGAGCGACTCGAACGTGATCTTGAGGAACGCAACAAAGAGCTTAACCGCGTTCGCACAGAGCTTCGGGTATTACAGGAGCGTGTTTCACGTACCCCTGCACCGCCCTTTATTTACTGACACCCCTTCAATGACTATTTCTTCAATACCGGTTTCTTTAATAACAATCCCTTCAATGACTCTCTTTTTCTGTTGAACGGAATTTGCCATTGAAGGGAAAGTTTTATTGTTCCATGAGAAGCCGGCGATATCTCATGAAAGCTGAACGGTATTGTGGTTACGAAAAGAATGCCAGGATACTCAGGCGAAGTGCAGTAATCATCAACGCGACAGTTCCTCCCACGACTGCGCCATTGACCCGAATCCATTGAAGGTCCGGACCGACGCGCTCTTCTATCTGACTCACCAGTTTCTCTGTCGGCATACTTGCTTCGGATAACGACTCTCGTACAACGTCACCCACGGCATGCGGATACTCATTAAGCAATTGCCCCGCCCATTGTCGGATTCGCTGATCCAGTTTCTTGCGAACACCGGGGTTTCCCAATTGCTGCTGAATCAACTGATTGACGCCCCTACCCACTAACTGGCTTAAGGTGGAGCTACTGTCACTCAATTGCTCCGTCAACCAACGCTGCGCAAAGTGTATCCACGAGCGGCTGCCCTGCTGCTCCTGATAAGCATTGAATAACTGCCATTTACTGCGTTCCAGCAAGGAAGCCAAGCGGCTATCCTTATTGTGCTCCAAGTGTCGCGCAGTAATAACCAATAACGCCCGCATACGAAGGCGTAATGGATGAGCTTGATCATGTTCGATCTCTTCCAGCTGTTCCTGAGCACTATTGAGCAAGCGTGTAAGCAGGCGTTCAACCTTGTCGCGATCATCCTCTCCATCCAGAAACTGCTTGCCTACCCATACTTTTACCGATTTCCAACGCCCTTCATTCGACAAACTTTCCATTTGATCGAGCAAAATATCGCTGAGAATCGTCAGTAGCTGAGGGTCACGCAGGACACGCTCCAATACAGCCATAGCGCCGTGCCATAGCCTGTCTTGCAGTTCTTTATCCTTTGAGAGGCGGCGCAAAAAGGGTGCGAGTTGCTGAGCCACATCGAAGCGTTCGACCAATTTGTTCGACAATATATCAACCGCATGCAAACAGCGCGGATCATCCAGCCACTCTACTGCTTTCAACAATTGTCTGCGTGAAAGTCGGCTTAGCGTTGCCTGCCCTTCTGCAGTATCCACACGACGAAGGATCATCTCGGCAAACGAAAAGCGTTCCAGATGCTTGCGCAAGGCGGTGGGCGACAGCCATTCGTTTTCCACCATATCCACAATGCCACGACTCAGTGAGTCACGCTTCTGTGCAATCAAATCCGTATGTCGGCTTAGGACAGGTAGAGGTATTTTCTTGAATAGCGCAGTAACAGCAAACCAGTCTGCGAGGCTCCCTACCAATGCGCCTTCAAAGGCAGCTACACACAATTGGGAGGCTACAGAAGGCAGAACCCCAAGGGCTGATTGTACTTCTGCAGCCACGAATCCCGCTAAGGAAATGGTCAACGCAATACCACCGCGATGGCGTGCGATCCACGAATGACGTCTCTGCCCATGGAGTGAACTGGTGGAAGAAAATTCATTGGGTGAAGGCAAGTGTGGCTCCAAATCATGCACTTGATTGAAAAACAGCTTATTGTCTATGTATCTAGAATAATGCAATGAAACCGTGGGTACATCCTATGGCATCACTTATTAATAACGCTAATGAGCGTTTTGCCTCATTGGACCTCAAGTATCGTGCGATAAAACCAAAGGTTATCAAATCATTAATACTAAGACTCAGATTGAATATGGCCGGCATCGCACTGCGCAAGGTCATTGGCATATAATCGAGGCAGTAAAACTAAAATGATAAATACACACTGCACGCACAAACATATTTTTGCATAACATTGTTTCCCTGGACGTCAGTCACCCCCTGTCGAGTGGGTGCGGATTCCTACATTCTGTTTACACGTATCAGGTCTTATATGGCAACAACATTGGTATTAGGTGCAGGCATGGTAGGCGTATCCACTGCCCTTGCGCTCCAAGAATCTGGTGAAGAAGTGGTACTGGTTGATCGTATGGGTATTGGGCGTGAAACCAGCTATGGCAATGCGGGCTGTATACAAACAGAGGCGGTAGAACCCCACGCCATTCCCCATGATGCCAAAGCCATGCTAAAGATACTTCTCAAGCAGGATAACGCTGTCAACTGGCATCTCGGGTCAATAGCCGAACACATTCGCCCGCTATGGGCTTATTGGAAGGCCTCTACCCCCGACACTTATGCACGTATCTGTGATCATTATGCCGCCATCATGAAACAGGCAGAGGTGTATCACGCCCCACTGGTAAATGCGGCGAAGGCCAATGACCTGATCGAGCATCATGGCTATTACGTGCTTTATCGTGATAAAGCAGATTTCGAACAGGACAAGCGCAATGCTCAGCGCGTGTTCGACCGCTTTCAGGTTCCCTATGAGGTATTAAGTGGGGAGGAAATGAAGTCGGTCTATCCCTACATGAAAGGCAAGCCCGAAGGCGGCATTCATTATACTCATGTATGGACATGCCGAAGCCCCGGTGCACTCACAAACGCCTATGGCAAACTGTTCCTGCAACGAGGTGGTCAGTTCGAATATGGTGATGCCCAAAGTCTGAAGGCATCGGAACAGGGCTACAGTGTGTTGACAGAAAATGGAGTGGTCACCGCAGACAAAGTAATCATTGCGCTAGGCGCGTGGAGTAATACTGTCGCCGAACGATTTGGTTACCATTTTCCCCTCTTCCGAAAACGTGGCTATCATCGTCATTTTCATATGCAACATCTGCCTGCTTACCCCATTTTTGACAAACAAACAGCGACGTTTCTTTCGCCCATGAATCAAGGGCTGCGCGTCTGCACCGGAGCTGAGTTCACCCAATTCGATGCGCCCGTCTGCACACGTCAGATAGATCGTTCCGAAAAAGCCGCACGTGAATTGTTTGAATTAGGGAAAGCCGTGGAAGAAACACCGTGGTTCGGCCATCGGCCCATGCTCCCGGATATGCTCCCCGTTATTGGTGAAGCGCCACACCACAAGGGAATGTGGTTCCACTTTGGCCACGGTCATCAGGGCTTTACCGGTGGGCCGGCTTCGGCGCAGATACTGCTCAACTATATGCAGGGTAAGCAGGATGAGTTGATGTCTGCCGTCTCCCCTGCACGTTTTGTGGCGGACCAAAGTCACTAATTACCCAGAAAAAAACGGATGCCTCATTGGGCATCCGTTCTTACGTCTGACCTGGACTGATCACTACACTCGTATGAGGGGATCAGCCGATAGATATACTCATTTGGCGTGAGGCGAACCCTTTAGCAAAGCATCACCAGGCCGCCGACTGGCCTGCACTCAATAAATATCCGTAAGTGCTTCACCAAATACTCAGATACCAGATGACGCGTTGGCATCACTCAATAATACGCGTTAGTGGTATCCGTATGGTCGGTGACATCACGAATCGCTTTCAGCTCAGGTATACGTTCCAACAGCGTACGCTCAACCCCTTCTTTCAGCGTCAGGTCAACGGCCGCACAGCCTTGGCAACCGCCGCCAAACTGTAAAACAGCCACATTATCGTCAGTCAGTTCGATCAAACGAATCTCACCACCATGGGACGCCAAGCCGGGGTTGATTTCACTGTAGAGCACATAAACGACCTGATCTTCCAACGGGCTGGATGCATTGACCTTTGGCATTTTCGCATTGGGCGCCTTGATGGTTAATTGCCCACCCATGCGGTCTGCGTTGAAATCAACCACAGCCTCTTCGAGAAAAGGTTCGCTATGACTATCAACAAAAAGAGGGAATTTCTCAAGATCACGACGCACATCTGTCGGCTCTTCTTCACCCGGGCGTGCATACGCCAGGCAGGTTTCTGCATAAGGGGTTCCCGGCTGAGTGATAAACACTCGCACACCAATACCCTCTACTTCCTGTTTTGCCAGAAGTTCAGCAAGGTAATCCTGAGCACTTTGGGTAATTTCCAGCGGCGCACCCTGTTCAGGGGCATCGGTTTCTGTAGCACGGAATTCTGTAGTCTCTTCGCTCATAATTTTATCTCTGCACGATCGAGTCGGATACTGTTAGTGACATGTTACGCCATCCCCTGCCAATGGTAAAATCCGAGTAAAAGAATCAACTATTTCATTTTGATTCGAGCTGATCACGCTGATACGCCGACACAATGTGAATAATCATCATTCAAGACATGAGAATTCATCATTCACATGACACGTTTTCATTCCATTAATAAGGTATAATGGTGGGTCAAATCCAACAGTGGGCACGTCATGCAAGGCAAAATATCACGTGGATTGAATCGACTTGAGTAATCATCACGTCTTGCCAGGCATGCCATTGGCCCAAGGGCACACGCATCGCAGATGATATGTGCCATTTTGCCTTGAATGCCCCCAAACCCGTTCAGAGATGCTTATCCATGAGTCATGCTGCTGTCCCCCGCTCCCCGCTTTTTGATCAACTTGCCTCAGCCCTGCGTGAGCGTGTACTGATTCTTGATGGTGCCATGGGAACCATGATTCAGCAGGAGCGTTTTTCCGAAGAGGATTTTCGTGGAGAACGTTTCAAGGAGTGGCCTTCTGAAATCAAGGGCAATAACGACCTTCTGGTGCTCACCCAACGTGACATCATCAAACGCCTGCACCGCGAATATCTGGAAGCAGGCGCGGATATCATCGAAACCAATACGTTCAATAGTACCCAACTGTCCCAATCCGATTACGGGATGGAATCGCTGGTCTCCGAAATCAATCTGGAAGCGGCCAGACTGGCGCGTGAAGTCTGCGATGAAGTCACCCGGGAAACTGGTATTCCCCGCTATGTAGCAGGCGTATTGGGCCCCACCAGCCGTACAGCCTCTCTTTCACCGGATGTGAATGACCCGTCCAAACGCAATGTGACATTTGATGAGCTGCGCGACAATTATCATCAGGCGGCCGTCGCTCTGATAGAAGGTGGCAGTGATCTTATTCTGGTCGAAACCATCTTTGACACCTTGAATGCCAAGGCTGCGCTTTTTGCACTGGATGAAGTGTTTGAAGAAACCGGCCAGCGGTTGCCTGTCATGATTTCCGGTACCATTACCGATGCGTCTGGCCGTACGCTCTCTGGTCAAACGACAGAAGCCTTCTGGAATTCTGTTCGCCATGCAAAACCAATCAGCATCGGCCTCAACTGTGCCCTGGGGGCAGCTGATCTTCGTCCTTATATAGAAGAGCTCTCCAAAAAGGCGGATACCTTTGTGTCCGCACACCCCAATGCAGGGTTACCCAATGAATTCGGCGAATATGATCAGGAACCGGAGGAAATGGCTGCTATTGTGGAGGAATTTGCGGCTAGCGGCCTATTGAACATCGTCGGCGGGTGCTGTGGTTCAACACCGGAACATATTGCTGCCATCGCCGCTGCAATGAAGGGTAAAGCACCGCGTACCCTTCCCACCATAGCGCCCGCATGCCGCCTTTCTGGCCTGGAACCCTTCAATATTGAAGCGGATTCCCTTTTTGTTAACGTTGGGGAACGTACCAACGTCACCGGTTCCGCACGCTTCAAGCGCCTGATCAAGGAAGAGGATTTCACCACGGCGTTGGAAGTAGCACTCGAGCAGGTTGAAAACGGTGCTCAGATCATCGATATCAACATGGATGAGGGGATGCTGGATTCGGGTGCGGCCATGGTCCATTTCCTTAACCTTGTAGCAGGCGAGCCTGATATCTCCCGTGTGCCCATCATGATCGACTCCTCCAAGTGGGAGATCATCGAGGCCGGATTGAAATGCGCTCAGGGCAAGGCAGTCGTCAACTCTATCTCTCTGAAAGAAGGGGAAGAGATTTTCCGCCATCATGCAACGCTATGCCGTCGTTATGGGGCAGCTATCGTCGTTATGGCCTTTGACGAAGAGGGTCAGGCAGATACATTCGAACGCAAGGCAGACATTTGTGCACGGGCTTATCACTTGTTGGTGGACGAGCTCGATTTTCCGGCTGAAGATATCATTTTCGACCCTAACATCTTTGCGATTGCGACGGGTATCGAGGAACATAACAATTACGCGGTTGATTTCATTAACGCGACCCGCTGGATCAAGGAAAACCTGCCCCACGCCATGATCTCAGGGGGCGTCTCGAATGTCTCGTTCTCTTTCCGCGGGAATAATCCTGTACGAGAAGCCATCCACTCGGTCTTTCTCTACCATGCTATTCGCGCCGGTATGACAATGGGGATCGTCAATGCAGGCCAGTTGGCGGTTTACGACGACCTTCCCGCCGAGCTTCGTGAAACAGTCGAAGATGTCGTTCTGAACCGTGATCCGGAAGCAACGGAAAGGCTGCTGGAGATAGCGGAAAAATACCGGGGAGACGGTTCTTCAGCCAACAAGAAAGAAGATCTCGAATGGCGTTCCCTGCCCGTTAACGAACGTATTTCACATGCGTTGGTAAAAGGTGTTACCGCGTATATTGAAGAAGATACTGAAGAGGCACGCCTGGCTGCCGATCGCCCCATCGAGGTCATCGAAGGGCCATTGATGGATGGCATGAATGTGGTCGGTGATCTCTTCGGTGCCGGTAAAATGTTTTTGCCACAGGTGGTCAAGTCCGCTCGCGTGATGAAGCAGGCTGTTGCCTACCTGATTCCCTATATTGAAGCCGAGAAAAGTGCTGATACGCAAAGCAAGGGCAAGGTCGTCATGGCCACGGTGAAAGGCGATGTCCATGACATCGGGAAGAATATCGTCGGCGTCGTGTTGCAATGTAATAACTACGAAGTGATCGATCTTGGCGTGATGGTGCCTGCGGAACGGATTCTTGCCACGGCTAAAGAGCAGAATGCGGATATCATCGGCCTTTCGGGGCTGATTACCCCCTCTCTGGATGAAATGGTCCACGTCGCCAAGGAGATGAAACGTCAGGGCTTTGAGCTTCCCTTGCTGATCGGCGGAGCGACTACCTCAAAGGCTCATACGGCAGTAAAAATCGAGCCCAATTATGATTCCCCCGTCGTCTATGTCACAGATGCCTCGCGTGCGGTTGGTGTGGCAAGCCGCCTCCTTTCACCCACACAAAAAGCAGCGTATGTAGCGGAAATCCGGGAAGAGTATGAGCGTGTACGCGAACGTAATGCCAAGCGGCGCCCTAAAGCGGCAGACCTGACTTATGCGCAAGCGAGAGAAAAACGCTTCGCTCCGGACTGGACAGTGTATGAACCTCCACGCCCTGCCTTCACCGGGCTGAAGGTGTTTGAAGATTATAATGTTCAGGAGCTGATTGAACGGATCGACTGGACACCCTTCTTCATGAGCTGGCAACTGGTCGGTAAGTATCCGCGTATTTTTGAGGATGATGTCGTGGGTGAGGCCGCTAAAAATCTGTTTAGCGATGCCCAGACCATGCTAAAAAAACTGATTGACGATGATGTCATTCATCCACGTGGGGTGATCGGCTTCTGGCCGGCTGCCACGGTCGAGGATGATGAGATTGAAGTCTACAGTAATGAGTCTCGCGATACGGTGATCCAGCGCCTCAATCATATTCGTCAACAAAGTGCCAAAGGCAAGGACGGCGCCTGTTATAGTCTGGCGGATTTTGTGGCGCCCAAAGAGACCGGTAAGCACGACTGGATGGGTGGTTTTGCTGTCACCACCGGCCATAACGTGGATGAACTTGCCAAACAGTATGAAGCTGCGGGCGATGATTATAATTCAATCATGGTAAAAGCTTTGGCAGACCGCTTGGCCGAAGCTTTCGCAGAACGCTTGCATGAGCGTGTACGTAAAGAGTTCTGGGGCTATGCTGAGGATGAAGCACTCGATAACGAAGCGCTTATCAGCGAAAAATATCGGGGTATCCGCCCTGCTCCCGGTTATCCTGCCTGTCCGGATCACACTGAAAAAGAGAATCTCTTCGAGTTACTCAATGCAACTGAAAATGCGGGTATCGAATTGACCGAAAGCTTTGCCATGTGGCCTGCGGCAGCAGTATCAGGCTGGTATTTCGCACACCCTGAATCACGCTACTTCTCAACAGGTAAAATAGGTAAGGATCAGGTACAGTCGCTGGCTGAGCGCAAGTCCATGTCTCTGGAAACCATGGAGCGCTGGCTCTCACCCGTACTTTCCTATAATCCGGATGAATAATGGCGACCTTTGTGTATGTGCCCGTGTCTCACGCAGCGGGCGTATACAGCTTTCCATTGGCAGGGAAAGTCAGGTTGCGAAACGGGGAAACCTTGGTGGGAAAACAAGTACCACGTTCTCCTCCCGCGAAATATTCATATACCGGCAAGACGCTATGGAATAAATAATGTATAAATTAGCCTTTTTTGTTCCAGACACACATGCGGAAGCAGTCAAGGAAGCCGTATTTGCCACAGGGGCGGGTGCCATTGGCGATTACGATCGCTGTTGTTTTACCGTTCAGGGAATCGGGCAATTCCGCCCAAATGCACAGGCGAATCCTTTCCTGGGGCGTAGTGGTGAAACCGAATACGTCAGCGAACAACGGATAGAAATGGTCTGTGCAGATGCCCATATTCACACGGCTATTGCAGCGCTGAAGCAAGCGCACCCTTATGAAGAGGTCGCTTATGACGTCTTCCCCCTCGCAGATTTATAACACGAATACTGATATGTCCCCGACTCACACCTTGCACTTTCCATTGACCTACCGCTGCCCGCTGTGCCATGCGCCTCTTCATCAGGAAGGAAACAGCCTGAAATGTGAAGAACGCCATACCTTCGATTATGCAAAGGAAGGCTACGTTCACCTCCTCCCTGTTCAACAGAAACACTCACGCGCACCCGGCGATGACAAGCACATGGTGCAGGCACGGCGTCATTTCCTTGAGGCCGGTTATTACGACTGTCTTAAAGAGCATCTACAACAGCTGATAAGTGGGATTCAGCCTCGACGATTACTGGATATCGGTTGCGGCGAAGGCTTTTTTACCCAGTCGATGGCACAGGCAAGTACTGACGAAATGGAAATTGACGGTGTCTCTATTAACAGTTGGCTCATGGACACCTATGGCCTGGATATTAGCAAGAATGCAATTCGGGCAGCCGCAAGAAAGCACAAGGATGTAGCGTTTTGCATTGCTTCCTATAAGCAGCTCCCCTTTCAGGACCACAGCCTGGATGTGATCACTCGCATCTACGCCCCTAGCGATGATGACGAGCTCCATCGGGTATTAAACGATTCAGGCAGGCTCATTATCGTTACGCCCGGCCCCGATCACCTGTTGTCATTACGTCGACGCATTTATGACGAAGTGAGACCCCATCAGGAACAGCAAAAAATCCCGACAGGTTTTCAATTGAAAGACACACAGCGCATCAGGCAGACGCTAGAGCTGAATGCATCGAATATGCTGAATTTACTGGAAATGACACCGTTTGGGTGGCATGCCAGTGAGGCGGTGAAAACATCCTTTGTGGAGGAGAATATGCATTCTGTAGAGGTAGATTTTATTGTGAGTGTCTACCAGAGAGTCAGACATTGATTTTTCCTAACTGATCTAACGACTCTATCCTCAGCATCTACCTTCTTCTGTAATCTATGACATGACGCCTTTTTTCCTATCTCACTTGCGATATACTCATCGGGCTTAATTCATGAATAAGTTCAATACGTGGAGATGATCAGACATCCCTTCCATTTCCTTCGGGGATGTTTATCACGTTATTTTGCCTCCCAAGAGCCGGTAAAATTTAAGCGTCATGTTATAAGAACAGGTGTCACACAAGCCCGATTTGTAACAAGGAAAGCGTGTCATGGTAGATAAACCCGCCCACATTGAAAGCCGTGGGATCGAAATCATTCCTGAAAAAGACCGCCATTCATCACCAAAGGAAATTGGCAAGGTCTTCTTCGGTGCTCAAATGAGCTACGGTGCATTGGCAATGGGTGGTTTACCCATCGTATTCGGACTGGGCTGGTGGTCTGCGTTGATTGCCGTGGTCGCCGGTAATCTCATCGGCTCCGTCGCAGTAGGTCTCATGGCTTTAATGGGTCGTAAAAGCGGTACCAACAATACGATGACCTCTGTTGCCTATTTTGGCCTGCGCGGGCGATATATCGGTTCATTTATCACTCAAGTCATCGATCTGGGGTATTTCGCTCTTATGGTATGGGTCGCGAGTCCGCCGCTTATCCATACGGCCCATATTGTATTTGGCTTACCAGAGAATCAAATCACACTCACGCTGGGTGTATTGATTGTGGCATTAATCATGCTAACAATTGCAATTCTCGGCCATGCCACTGTGACAGCGTGGTGCAAGTTCACCTCCTATGCCAGTCTGATTTGCTTCCTGATCCTGATCGCCTTTGGTATCCGCCACTTGCACGGTACTCCTGACCCTCATATCGCCCCGCTGGCATTGAAGAGCTTCTGGCCTACCTGGATGTTGGCATTAACCGTATGTATCTCGAACGGCATCTCGTACGCCCCCTTTGCAAGTGATTATTCTCGATATACCGCAAGTGACAGCTCCGGAAGCAAGATGTTTTGGTGGGTATTTTTGGGGGTCGGCGCCGGTTCGGTCATTTCCTGCCTGTGTGGTGAAATTCTGGCGCTTTCCGTTCACGATCCGAATCAGGCCAGCACATTGATGCTTGCACATCTTCCTGTTGCGATTCTGATCCCCGTTGTGCTGATCGGTTTTGTTGGAAATGCGTCGAATGCGGGTATGCTGGCATACAACGGTATGTTGGATTTGCAGGCATTACTGTTCAAGTTGAGTCGTTTTCAGGTTGGCCTCGTCTTCAGTGTCATTGGCTTGCTGATTGGCTATTTTGGTCTGGTCAAATTCAACCTGACTGATTCAATAGTAGCGTTATGTTCAATTGTGACTGTACTGGTCACCCCGTGGATTGTGATAAACCTGCTGGGGTATCTAAGGCAAGGTGAACGCATAGACCCCCAACAGCTCTTTGCATTCGGCCAACATCACTCCCGTTATTGGTACAAAAGTGGTTTCAATTTGGCTGCGGCCATTACCTGGGTGATCGCTGTTATCGTCGGAATGCTGTTTTCCAATACCTCCATTTATGTCGGCCCCCTATCCAATGCAGCCTACGGGGTGGACTTGTCCTTTATCTCTGCCGCTATAGTGGGTGGTGTTATTTACAAGCTATTGGATCGACGCATTCGTTATCGTGCGGTAAAAGCGGCGCGTAAAACGAAGTCAGCTTCCTAAGCGGCAAGGATGAGAGAGTGGGGGCTAATACCGCTTATTGGTACCTCACTCTTATGCTAACAAGCTCGTAAAATTCCCTCTATGGAAAACGTCAACATCTACACAACAAGCCTTTGATACTACAATTTCAATATTAAGCTCTGATTTTCCCGTGTGAATTCACTTGCCATGGCCCATCCGAACTTTATGGACGTTGCAAGCTAGCCACCGAATACTGGAAGCTCGTACATTCCTTATCAATCAATATCAGGACACTGAATGCATAAAAAACGCATGCTGACATATACAATAAAAACGTTTGCTTCCCATCTGCCCATCACATCTAAAACACTCCAATCCAATATTGACGCCTATCTGGAAAAACACCTCGATTATTGTACGGATCTTGATTTCGCATGCTATTTTCCCTGGAAGGAACTGAATCTTCCCCTCCCCTTTTTTCTTCAACACATTATTCAGTCTCAGGGAGAATACTATCTGGCAGGCCCGCGTTTCTTTGGCGGAAATATTCATAAGCCTTTTATTGAAGTAATCGCTTCGACAGGGCCCTTAACGCAAACTGCGGCGCATGACATCATCGCCCAGTGGGGTGCGCTCGACACAGAAACGTTGCAAGTATTAAGGCGTATTAATGAGCCGATATTGGGTCACATCGATCAATATATTTATGTTGCGAGTGCGGAAGACATGGCTCGAAATGCGCAACACTGTGAGCCCACGAGTACAAAGAATACTCAAGAAATAAACGTTTATCCGGCCACAGTTGCAAATCACGATACCTGCATGAAGATCATCACAAAGAGTTTCTCTGAAACCCATGCACGCTATCCAGTACTGAAAGAACGTGTCACGCCCTGTACACGGGAGGAGATCAGGGAAGGCATAGCGGCAGGGAACGTTTACTTGATTGAAAGCACCGGGATCGATAGTGCTCAAAATGCAAAAGCGCATCCTGTAGGACTTATCTATCTTGAATACAACACAGTGGCTTTTCTAACAGGCTATGTGATGACGGAAGAGAGCATCATGCCTGAAGTACGAGGTCATGGCTTGGCGGCAAAGGCACAAATTGAAATCGCTAAGGCCCTTGCACACAAACAATCGGATGCATTGATCGTGGGAACTATTGATGCCTTGAATATCGCCTCGCAGAAAACGGCCATGCATGCGGGCCGTTCTCCACTATTACGTTATGAGTTCGTTACACCTGAACAATTGGCAGATGTCTGATACTCAGCTGAATTGGCTCATGAGCCCCTGGGAAGGTAACATCCGGCAGCTGAGATGCCTTTCAGGAAAACAGGCGCTCCAGAAAGTTGAAGACCGCATTGTTGTTGAGTTTTGCCATGGCGAGATCGAACTGCCCCTCTTCATCCTTCAGATGCTCTGAAATATCATGAAAATGCGATTTCAGTGTAGAAAGATGTTCATCCGATACACTGCCCTCGCCATGCTGCTGGTTCAGCCATGTCTGCGTGGTTGGCGTAAACGTCTGGTGTGCATAATCGACCAGCGCTTTTTTACTGTGATCATCGCCTTTCGCTTCATATTCATCAATACGCTGTTTCAGTTCTTCTACAGAGGCTTTCAGTTTTTCTGTATGCTCGGATGACATAACGGCTCCAATAAAAATGTAACACCAAATGTGAGTATGAGCTTACAAGCGAACATCATCAAAAGATAGTTCCGTCACTCATTAACCATCAGCTATTATAGGAATGACATTAACCCCCGCGCCTATTGAGGTGCCTCTCACGGTTTTTCTGACGCGCCTTTTCCGATTTTTTCAATACAATACAGGTAGCGCCCAATCCCCCGAATCGGGCTTGCGCCGAGCAGTATGCCTGCACTTCATCAAACTGATTAAGCCACTTGACGATATAACTGCGTAAAATATTGGCCTTTGAGTCATCCTTGCGGCCTCTACCATGAATAATCATCAGGGACCGCAATTGATGATGCTGAGCCTCCCGAATGAAATTGAAAACTTCCTGCCGACATTGATGAATAGAGGCACCCAAAAGATTCAATTGCGATTCAACTACATAATGGCCATGCTCCAACTTTTGCAATAATCCTGTTTGAATACCTTCTTTCTTGAAACTGATAGGCTCATCGTGACGCAGTAGATCGACAAATTCATCACTCAGAAAATTATGCTCACCCTGGGATGCCGTGGCTGATATTCGCCGTGCCAATTGGGATTCAGTTGGGGGGGTGAGCACTGGAGAGCCAGGTCGCGCTTGTGATTGTGAAGTGGAATGGACAGTAGCTGAATTTTTAGGCAATGGCGTCACATCAGCCATTTCCTGTTCAAAGAGTCGACGCTCGCGTTCATCAAACATGCGAAAAGACCTCCCTGAAAAAGTGGGACTCAATATACCTGTAGCGCTAAACCAGTGCTTACTTTATATGCAGGAATACCCATTTTATATGCAGAAATACCTTTTTGACTCTGGCGCGTGAGTAAGCCACTTTCCGCACGTTTTATCCAGGTTTGAAATCCTGACGTAAAAGGTACCCTCGATCCATGCAACACGGATTAATGGCAAACCACAAGCGTTAATAAAAACAACTTATGTCCGGGTTAACATGCAATCACACAAAATATATACAACACGAAGTCATTTGCTGACATCAGTGCCTGCTGCCAACTTTTGCGCAGGTGTCCGAAAAAGATCAGATACTGCAATGGATAGCTCTTTACGATGCTCTTCAATAGACGAACGAATACGTTCGTCCAACAAACTGGCATCCACGTTTTCAGGCAAATCATGCGGTAGAGTATCGGGCAACTTCCACGGAAGATCGTCCAATAACTGCCATAGGGGAAGCGTTTCCAGGGAGCGCGCCAATACCCATTCGCTTTCATCTGTTTCCACCACCCACCCCAGTTTCTGCATAGGCTGCATAAGGTCATGAAAGCTACCACCCACGTGTTCGGCCAACTCATCCGAACTAACGCGCTTACCGTCCAACTGTGCCTGATACAGCCAGCTCAATACAACAATAGACAGTATCATGGGCTCACTTTGCTGCCATTCACCTGATTGGGTTGCTCCCAACCAGGCAATAATTTCAGCCCCAAGCAGAATAATCAACCAGCTCACATAGACCCATAAAAGAAACAGGGGGACAGCGGCGAAAGCTCCATAAATTAGTTGATAGGATGGGAAGTTGGTGACATATAGGGAAAACCCTTCCTTGGCGATCTCGATCAGAATAGAGGTGATCAGCGCACCCACCCAGGCATGCCGCAGTTTGACTTCGGCATTGGGGATGACCATGTAGATGAAAAGAAATGCTACAAAGCTCATGATCGGGGAAACGATCGACAGTACATGCTCGTACCCTACCCCGTTCACGGCATCATTGATCAGGCGAACAGAAGTGATATAGGAAGAAGCTACAAAAGCAGCACCCAAAAGCAAGGGCCCAAGGGTTAATACCGCCCAATACATTAAAAAGCTGGAGACGCCACTGCGCCGCGTCATGGTTTGCCAGATTGAATTGAACGCCTGTTCTATTGTCACCATCATCATGACCGCGGTAACGAACAGGAAAGCAACGCCCACAAAGGTCAGGTTACGAGCCTGTGTTGAAAAGTTATTGAGCTGTTGACGCACCTCTTCCCCCGTTGCAGGGACAAATTGGTCGAAAATATAGGCCTGCATGTGCTCCCCCACGCCCTGAAACTCGGGAACAGCGGAAAGAATGCTATAGATGACAGCTGTGAGAGGAACCACCGCAAAGAGGGTTGTGTAAGTAAGGGAGGCCGCTGATTTAAAGGCATCATGACCCATAAACCGTTGATACAGCGTACGCAATGCCGGCCATAAATGGCGGCGCTCATTATCATCGCCCAGCGGCAAAGCGGCCAAACGTCGTAACCATCGTATGAGCATTCCACCACTCCTTAGCTACACTCAAACACTCGTATATTCACACACCATTATAGAGTATAAAAATGAGTCAATGGGCAGACAATATGCCTGACCTGGTGATGAAAAGCCTTCAGACTCAATTCTACGAAGTCATATTGAAACCATGCAATCATTCAATGATCGAACAAGGTCACTGCGCGCCACGAACTTCATCATCTGAATGTTGGATGGTCACCAGATATCTGCACAGCTCTAAACGACATGACTTTTTGTTCTGCAAGTGCCAATGGTTTGTTTTATCATGCCTTTTCACCTACATCATCTGCAGGAATCTACCATGGAACCCTACGTACTGGTACTTTTTTACTCGCGCCACGGTGGCACACAGCAACTCGCCGAGGCAATTGCTGAAGGTATCGAAAAAAATCGAGGCATTTCCGCCAGACTGCGAACTGTGCCACCTGTTTCAGCCGAATGTGAAAAAGTAGCGGACGATATTCCTGATGAAGGCGCCCCTTACGCCACACTGGATGATGTTCGCAATGCCAGTGGGCTAGCCATCGGCAGCCCCACTCGCTTCGGCAATATGGCTGCTCCTCTCAAATATTTCATTGATCAAACGCTAGAGCTGTGGATATCTGGCGCATTGATCAATAAACCCGCCACCGCATTCACGTCAACCGCAAGTTTGCATGGCGGGCAGGAATCTACCTTGCTCAGCATGATGTTGCCATTGCTGCATCACGGGATGGTATACGCAGGGATACCCTATAGTGTCACCGAGCTGGGCCAAACGCAGGCAGGGGGAACACCCTATGGGGCAAGCCACCATGCAGGCACGGATGGGAGCAAAAGCATGACCTCTCAGGAGCTTGTAATTGCCCGGCAACAGGGGGAACGCCTTGGGCAACTCGCGTTGGCCCTTACGCCCCTACAGGCTTGAATTCATAGACACTTTGTTTATCAGAAGGAAGCGCTGCAATGAATCGAGACATTTCGAGTGTAAGACACGACTATTCGGGTGACATACTGGATGTAGAAGACACACCCGCAACGCCATTACCATTATTCGATGAATGGATTCAGGCAGCGTTGGCCAACGACCCCGAAGATGCCAATACGATGACATTGGCAACGGTTGATGCTCAAGGTTCACCGCATGCACGTATCGTGTTGTTAAAAGGGTTCGATGAAAACGGTTTACGTTTCTTCACCAATTATCATAGCCACAAGGGGGAGGAACTGGCTGCTTCCAGCCGGGCGGCACTGGTTTTCTGGTGGCCCGGACTTGCTCGTCAGGTACGAGTTGAGGGAAAGGTTCATAAAGTCTCTGCGGACATCTCAGAACAGTACTTCCACTCGCGTCCTCGGGAAAGCCAACTCGGTGCTGTCGCCTCGCCTCAAAGCCAAACAATAGAAAGCCGCCAATGGCTATTGGACCATTATCAGCAAGTTACCCGCCAATATGAAGATAAAGGCATCGAGCGCCCAGCGAACTGGGGGGGATATCAGGTAGTGCCCACCCTTTTTGAATTCTGGCAAGGGCAGCCGGGCCGAATGCATGATCGTTTGCGTTATATCAAAAAAGATATTTCAGGTAACGATCCTGTTCAATGGCAAAAGGTCCGACTGGCTCCCTGATATAACTGGCCCTGTATTATAACAGTTCTGCCTAGATCACCTTGTTTGCCCGGTTTATGAGTGGGCCTTATCCAAAAATGCCAAGGTACGTTGCCAGGCTGCTGCAGCCGAGTCGGGTTCGTAGCTTGCGCGCAGATCGCAGTTGAATCCGTGCCCGGCTCCGGGGTAAACATGGATATCAACTTCCGGATGGGCCGCTTTTACTTTATCGATGCCTTCAAGCGGAATATGATCATCAAGCTCACCAAAATGAAGTAGAACCGGTACTTTGGGCTCTTCGTTGACATCATCAGGAATCTTGCCACCGTAATACCCGACACTAGCAACCAGATGATTCAGACGGGATGCAGCCAACCACGCGAGACTCCCCCCGAAACAGAACCCTACCACCGAGATATTGGAAATGCCCTGGTCCTGCAAAAAATCGACCGCGGCCTGGGTATCCTCCAGGGATTCATCAATATCCAATTGTCCCATTAACGCCAGAGCACTGGAAAGATCTTCACCGTCATAGCCCAGCTCAATGCCAGTTCTAATACGATCGAACAACGCGGGGGCTATTGCCAGATACCCTGCCTCAGCAAAACGATCAGCAACGGATCGAATATGGCTGTTTACGCCAAATATTTCCTGCAGGACGACTACGCCCCCCTTGGGAGCCGTCGCGGGCTGAGCCACATAAGCACTGATTTTTGTAGCATCCTTGGAGACAAGCTCGACTGTACGCGTCATGTTGATTCTCTTCCCTGATTAATGGATACGTAAGAACATGATAGGAAAAGTCTTTTACATTTCTTTCCTTGCAAAGGCCTTATGCCCAAAGAAGACCAGCTTCTTGATGCAACCTTCTGGATACAAGAGTTACCTGTTGGTTAAACGCAACCGCTGCCAGTCATCAATGGGCTCATTCAAACTCAGCTTGGCCACAGAGATATTGTTATCGGCGGTCGGTTCAAAACTGAAGTCCAGGTTTTCAAGCAGGTGGCGCATAATGTCATTATCATTAAGGAAATATCCCACCATTTCGAGGATACCGCTCTCTCTCGCATAATCAATTGCCCGCTGCATGAGCACACGGCCTAACCCCTGATGCTGATAATCATCCCTGACGATAAGCGTAAACTCGGTTCTGAGGTTATCACTATCGGTTTTCAGGCGAATGACGGAGGTAATTTCACCTTGCCCATCCTCAACAGTATCCGGGAGAATATCTTCTTCAATGGGTGACGTAATTTGGTGGCGCTCAATCACAAAGGCCATTTCGCGATCATAATCAATAGCAGCCATCTGTGCCCATTCACGCTGGGTCAATTCTTCGGAAAATTTAAAATAACGGAATTTCCGGCTAGTGGGGCTCAATTTCAGATAAAACTGTTCAAGAAGATGGGCATCTTCAGCACGAACCGGGCGGATCACATCAAAGCTACCCTCCCCGAGTACCTCAACCGAGCGAAGCCCTTCAGGGTAAGGGCGAATGGCCTGCCTAACGGGTTCACCCAGAGAAATGGCATAATCCAATGCTACCAGCCCATCGCGTTTGATCATCAAGGGATTGATTTCCAATCCCTTCAGATTCGGCAATTCAGCGCAGATATGCGACAACGTAATCAATACATTGGAAAGCCGCTCCACTGAGGCATCTATAACAGCTTGATCATTACCGAAGCGATCCTTCATCAGGTCGATGACTTCACTTTGCGCGATAGTCTCCTGCGCCAATGTATTGGTGAGCGGCGGTAGGACAACCTGTCTGTCGCGCATCACATCCAGCCCATAGCCTGCGCGGCCAAACAGAATTACTGGGCCAAACACTTCATCCTGCGTAATACCCACACAGACGGACAACCCACGAATATTATGCTGCATGGGCTGAATGGCATAATTGATGATCGAACTATCCGGAAAGGTATTCCCAACGCGTTCCCGCAACCGTTCAATGGCATCATACATCGAACGAGGTGTTGCCACATTATTCAGCAAACTCGAATGCCGTGGTGGGATCTCGGATGCATGGAAACGATCACGACTCATGAAAGGAATGCATTGTTCCGTATGAACCACCTTCACGGCCAATGCGCCAAAGGCACGCTGAGCGACATCGTGACCTTCCTGTGAATTACGCGCATATTCGGTTTGAAATACAGGAATACCGTAGGCCGTCAGAATCTGACCACTTTTGCGATGGGACAACACCCCGTATCCCTTGTTCAACGCATCGGTGATGATGGCACGTGCACGTTGTCGAAGATCGCTGGAGGTCAAGTGGCCCGACAACTGAGGCACCTGCCAAAGCAACTCCTGTGCCTCACGATAGTGTTGCAGGCGAAGGAATGCCCTAACCGCCCGCTCAGCGGTACTGAATGACGCAATATCGGCATGGGAGAACTGTTTCTGGATCGCAGTTGAATCCTCATCCCCCGTCCACGCCGTAATCAACGGGCAATTGAGCTCCCATGCAGCATTGATAACGACTTCTGCCGTTTTATCCGGTGGCGCCATCCGGGTAGGGGCGTGGATGACCAAAATGGCATCGATATTTTCGTCTTCCGCAAGAATATGAAGCGCCGTCGTAAAATCTTCCGGAGTTGCGGTGCCCCCGAGATCCAGCGGTGCTGCCGGCCGGTTACTACCTAGAACACCTTCTCGAATCAGCGCTTTTCTGCTTTCTTCGCTAGGCTGCGCAAGGTGGCCTCTCCCTTGCAGAATATCGGCAGCCAACATGGCAGGCGCCGATCCATTACCAATCAGCATCAACCGTGGGCCTCGATAGGCATCATCTACCCGGGTGATCAGTTCAAGGGAGTCATAAAGCTCATCCAGTGTATTGATTCGTAGCGTGCCCCCTCGGCGTAATGCAGCATCAAGAATAACGCCCCGCTTTTCGATCCCAGGGGTTTTGAGCGAAGCATCAGCAAGATTGCCCGTGTACTCCTCCCCCCCGATCGCCAGCACTACGCGACCTCGGGCCGCTTCGCGCAAGGCCGACATGAAATGGCGTGCATCATCAATGAGTCCTACATGCAGAATGATCGCCTGTGTCGAGACGCCTTCACTGATGAAATCCATCATGTCGGAAAGCCGGACATCGACGCTGTCCCCCAGGGAGACAAGATAGGATAGCCCAATCCCGTGCTGATAGGCCCACGAGCTAACACTCGCCCCCAACATGCCGGATTGACCTAAATACGCCAAATGGCCGCTCATGGCAGGACGTGCAGCAAAGGTAGCATTGAGATTAACTGTCGGCACAGCAACGCCCAGGCAATCGGGCCCAATAATGCGCATGCCATAATGCAGCGCAATTTGGCTAAGCCGGTTTCTGACGTTGCTCCATGAAATATGGTCGACTGCGGTATCGTCATCATCACGCAGTAAAATGGCGGCTTTGGTACCAATAATGGCAAGTTGTTCAAGCAGATCAGGTGTACGTGGCGTCGAAAGGCAAGTGATAACGAGATCCAGCTTGCCTTTTAGAGCCTGAATACGTGTAATCGCCTCCACGTGATCATAACCGTGAGTGTCAGGCACTTCATAGGTATAAAGCTTACCGGGAAAGCCCCCTTCGACCAGATTATCCAATACTGCAATCGCCAATTGGGGAGCATGAGGATCAGCTACCAGTAGTAAGGTTTCAGGCGTAAAAAACTGGCGTAGAAAACGCTTGCCACGCAAAATGCGTGTAGATGGGTTCACTACTGGAGCGTTACCGGACAAAATTGACCTCATCTTCTTTATATTTTCAGACCGTCCCAACCGCACATAACCTCGTATTGCTATTAACGGGCAACGCAAACAGTCAGGAATTGAACGTCTGAAAAAGATTATTTGACGTAATTACCGCTTATTTAATGATAAACGTCAATTAGCCAAACATCGCATGAAATGCGCTAACACATTGATAGATATATTCTATATCTCCAAAAAAGAGCTAAATATCATACCTGCGCTTGATCAATGTGCTTTAACAGGTGATTGCCAAATGCATGAAAGATTATAAGTCATGAAAGATGTGTCTAACGTGCTCATATCAACGCTGGCAGGAGATGACCTCAGCAGCAAAAATAGCCTTCTCGGATCGGTATCCTTCCGTGCTCTTGCCGTGCCAATACTGTTTTAGCGAATTATAACGGTCAACAAGGGAGGGGTCAGCGCGCAATTTATCTCTGAACAGAACGAAAATATCGAGCTCACTCCCCCTGACCACCAGCTGTATTCCAAGGGGCGGCCGGGCAGAATCATCATGAAATGATATGAATTCGGGGGTTGTGACTGACCCGCTGTTCCATTGGAAATGGGCTGAAAGCTGCTGCCTGGCTGTATCGAAGTCCTCTATAACGGTACGTATACAAATATCGATATCCCCTTTGGTCAGGCACCCCGGTATGGCTGTCGCGCCAATATGCTGCATGTCGCAGGACTTCGGCAGTATTGGTTTCCAACGCTGACAAAATCGCTCAAAGGATGCTTCTGCCGCAGCGGTAATAGTGTGGTCTTCAGACAACTGGAAAATAGTGTCGTTCATGATAGGTGTTTTTCTTTTAACCTTTTTTGGAGACTCTATTCATTAACTACCCGTTATTGACGGTTCGATGGCCAGCCACTCACTCGTTACTGATTGAGAGAAGTCTTGAGAAAAAGAAATGAATTTGCCGTGAAACAGGCCTTCAAATACGCTTCCAACGTTTCAGTTTACGTATAAAACAGCTTGAGTGTGATAGCATGAAACCCACTTTTTTCATGCTTTCAATGTATTTTGAGGATGCCCCTTATGCAGGATATTACCTCTTCACAACAGACAGAACTTGAAGCAGCCGCCTTCCGACACTTACTCACACATTTGGACAACAATAAAGACGTCCAGAATATTGACCTGATGATTTTGGCTGACTTCTGCCGCAATTGCCTTTCCAAGTGGATGGTTGAGGCTGCCAGGGAACGAGACATCCCCCTGGATTATGAAGCAGCACGGCAGCATGTATATGGCATGCCTTATAGTGAGTGGAAGAAAAAATACCAGCAACCTGCAACTGAAGAACAGTTGGCAGCGCTGTCGAAACGCGAAGAGGAAAAGAAAACGACTTCTCAATCCAAAACGACGTCTCAATCCTCATAAGTGCAAGGAAACATGAACCTGGAGGCACGGCCTGAAGGCAGCCTTTTTTGCTTATAAAGCTGACTTTGCCTGACGTATCACGCAATTCATCAAGGAGCGGCACACGATGTCATCCAATACTTCACTCGACATTGCTGTACTGACAATCTCGGATACACGTACGTGGGAAACCGACAAATCCGGCGATCTCTTGTCACAACGTTTGGAAAAGGCAGGCCATCATCTTGCAGCACGCGACATTATAAAAGACGATAAGTATCTGATCCGCGCCCGTGTCGCCCAATGGATTGCAGACCCAAGGGTTCAAGTCGTAATTACAACCGGTGGCACGGGTTTTACCGGCAGGGATTCTACACCTGAAGCTGTCAGCGTATTATTTGACACGTTGATAGAGGGTTTCGGAGAACTCTTTCGCCAACTCTCTTATGAAGAAGTGGGTAGCTCTACTATTCAGAGCCGTGCTCTCGCCGGGTATGCCAATAATACCCTCGTCTTTTCCCTTCCCGGTTCGACTAACGCCTGCAAAACGGCCTGGGATCGTATCCTCGACGAACAACTGAATAGTCTCCATCGCCCTTGTAACTTTGCAAGCCTGATCACTCAAGGACATCATCCCCATGGCTAATGGCAACACTCATGCATCCCTATCAGCCGTGGCAGATAACGCTTCACCGCGCTGGAGTACTCGGGAACAGGCACTTGAGATCCTTTTACAACCAATTCGCCCTACCGGGACTAAACGAGTCGCTTTAGAGGATGCCGACGGCTGCACCCTTGCCGAGGATGTCGTTGCGCAATGGGATACACCACCATTCGACGCCAGTGCCATGGATGGTTATGCCCTGAATTCAGACGATGCAGGTAAACAACTACCAGTAACATTGCGCATTGCTGCGGGAGATTCTCCAACCGTGCTCCCACGCGGAAGCTGCGCGCGTATATTTACCGGCGCCCCATTACCCGAAGGGAGTGACTGCATTGTTATTCAGGAAGAGGTAAAGGAGCGTGATGGCTATATCATTGCACCAACTTCATTAACATCCGGGGAGTACATACGTAAAAAAGGTCGAGCCAGCCGTAAAGATAAGGTGCTCATTCCGACAGGAACCCAATTGAATGCAGCGGCCATTGGTGTGGCTGCCTCACAGGGATACGCTGCGTTAGAGGTGCGAAAAAAGCCAAAAATTGCCTTGTTTTCGACGGGGAGTGAGTTGGTCACACCAGGCAAGGAATTGTCACCGGGACAGATATTCGATTCCAATCGCTATATGTTGGCTGCGCTGTTAAAGCGTTTCGGCTTCGATGTAGTTTGGAATCGTTCGATCAAGGATGATCTTACGCTTACCGAAGAGGCTCTTGAGGAGGCCGCGCAAATTGCAGACGTCGTCGTTACTATGGGCGGTGTTTCGGTAGGAGAAGAAGATCACGTTCGGCACGCTTTGACCAAAAAAGGGGAATTACAGCTATGGAAACTCAATATACAACCTGGTAAACCCTTGGCACTCGGCAAGATACACATGCCCCAAGGTGAAGACGTTCCCTTTATTGGATTGGCAGGCAACCCTGTTTCAAGCTATGTAGGCGCATGGCTATTCCTGCGGCCGTTGGCTGGTGCGCTATTGGCTTCTCCCACCTTGAAAGAGCTTCCAACCGCTGTGGGAACGGCAGATTTTAATGCAACGACAGGCGCTCGCTGGAATTATATGCGGGCACGTTATCATTTTGCTGAAACGGATCAGGATGCCAGGGTAGAAGTATTTCAGGATCAGGATTCATCCCTACTCGGGTCATGCCTGTATGCCAATGCACTGGCGATCATTCCCCCTCATCATGAAGTTAATCCGGGGGATAAAGTGCATTGTCTGCTTTTGCAGACGCCATAACCTTCCTGCACAGCCATGATGAATGTCAGTCGTAAAGGTATTGAGTGAATGATGAATATTTGTACGCCTGATTCTTGTGATCCTCTGGCAGAGGCTGGCGCACTACCTCAGGGATGATAGGTCAGCGTCTGCTGAATATCCGGCCAAAGCCGCTGATAGCTGACTTGGAGTTCATCATAGTGCGTTTCCAACCAGGGGATCAGCGCACGCAAAAGATTCTCACCACGAAGCCGGTGTCCTACACCACTAATGGCTGACAGCGTGAACCCGTAGTCTGCATAGCGTTCCAACCAACGTCCTTCGACCAGATGAGTCAGCATCCCATTCAGCTTTTCAGGCAAAGGACGCGCTGAAAGTAGCCTATAACAACGGTCAGCCAGTGCCTCTGTGAGCTCATACCGCGAAAGAAAATGATCCCACACAATATCCAGGGCAATACCGGCAACTCGGCGATGCGGCATCTGCTTCATCAAGGCAAGCACTCGAGGATGCTGATCAATCACCGCATCAACACGACGATGCCATCGAACACCAGCTTCAAGTTCAGCCCCTAAATACCCCAGTTCACTGCCTTTGATACCATCTGCAATCAAGTTACCGAAAAGAAAACTGTCATTTCCCTCGCAAGCTAGCAGTGCATGTCCAATAAAATTCATGGTAGCAATTTATCAGTGGCAATTGGTCGGTTTGGGGAGTCCAGCAAGGCGTGCCGCAATACGTGCAGGGCTTTCACTTTGCTCCCGTTCGGGAAAGAGCATCATCAAATACATGGAAGATCCTTTTTGATCGCCCAATTGTTGTTTAACGGCTTTAGTGAGGGGGCGCATGGCCGGGGACAATTCATATTGATGATAAAAATCCCGCAACAGTGACAATATTTCCCAATGACGCTCATCCAACTGACGGTCTTCACGGGCGGCTAATGCAGCACCTACCTCCGGACTCCAATCACCAAGAGACGCAAGATACCCTTCAGGATCCAGCGAAATCTCTTTCATACCTACCTTCAGTGAAGCTGAAGAACAATCACTCGACATAACAACTCCTGCCACTTCTGATCTTGCCTGACATAATAAAGACGCAAAATAGCTCCAAACTACCGAGATGGTCCATGGATCCCCTTTTTGCTGAGGTATCACTCCAAGTACAAAGTTACACTCAATACCAACTGATACTTCTGGGGTGCTCAACCGATAGTGCAACCAGCCGAGACATATTGATACCTTGAACCACCTCAGGGAATTCGCCCAGCCCCCCCCTGGCAGCCATGTCTTCTTCCATAAAATAAAGGGATACATGAAGAGACGGTAAATCTTCTTTCCTTAACCCCGCAAGCCCCAGCACACCCTCGCCGATGAATACAAGCGCATCATTCTCACCGAGGGCATTGATAACGCGCCCAAACAGTGCTGGATCACTAAAGCGGGAACGACCTAAGAGGTGCAACATGGAAAATTCCTGTGTTAGCTGAAAACGGGCATCAGGTAGCTCTAAGGAAGCGGTTTTATAACTTGACGCTTCATCTGCTGAACATGCTTATGTGTGTCTACATACTCGCAGTCAATCAAGGGCCGATAAAATCAAAAGGTGAATATACAAGGATTATCGTCAAGCAAGTGTTCAATCCGACCGGTTTTCACCGGTATACCCAGCGTCTCGATTGTGAGCCCACGCTGTATTAACGAGGCTTCATCCACATACACCTGATCGATATCGTACAGCGCCAATGCCTTCAATGTCGGTAAGACAGATTTTTCCCCCAAAGGCCCCTTGCTTTGGTTACCCAGCAAGCTAAATACCCCTTCATCGCAAAAAAAGAGCGTCACCCTCCCCCCGAAACTGGCACTCAACAGTGCAAGATCCAGCCCTTCTGCCGTTAGACTGCTGCTCAGGGGGGCATGACGGAATATGATCAGCTGTGGTGGTAATGCAGTCGGCATGCTTTCCTCATTTGCACTGGTAAATAATGTAGTAGCACTTCTTCATGACACCGGCCGAAACACAAACCTCAGGCAAAAGTCATGACACGATCACAAATAGCAGTCGCCTGTACAAGCTGCCCCAATCCAACCAGTTCGAATCCGGGCGCTAATGTTTCCACTGGCTCACCATACCGTTTTGCTTCTGCTTCAGTGGTGATACCGCGTTTGATACTCGCCGCAATACATACTTGAAGTGATGCGCCGCTTTCCTCCCCCAGTGTCTGCCACTGTTTTACAATCGAGGGTTCATCCTGAGGGGGGTACTGCATACGCGCCGCATTATACACACCGTCATGATAGAAAAAGACTGTCTCCAATACGTGCCCTTGAACAAGCAATGCCTGTGCAAAGCGGATGGCTGAATGGGAAGCTTCCTGACTATAGGGAGGCGCCAGCACTAATAATGCATAACGAAGTGGTTGGGCAGGTTCATGTGTAGTTTGCTCAACGGTGCTCATGACGGCGTTCCCTCCTTGTACCGATTTCAATGGCAGAATACAAATAAACCCCGCCAATGAAAATGACAGGGTTTCGTCGTACTCAACCTGAAAACAGGTTCTGTAGTTTATTCGATCAGATATACGCGCGGGGCTTAAACTGGATCGTGGCAAGAATACCACTGGCTCTGAAGCGCCCAACGCGTGGGCGCGAAGCCACGTTGGGTAATATCACGATGACCTTTCAACTGTACACGAAGCAGGTCAACACGCATCAGGTGGTTGCTGCCGATAGCGCCAACGCGTCCCACCATAATGAATTCACCCCAGAATTTGTTCTCCAGAGTACGGCACACCTGTTGCCCTACTTTTTTGGGATAACGCTGAGCCGCTTCCAACGCATTCTGGGAGGTAGAAATTTCAATGGATTTCTTTGTATAGGGTTCTACTTTTTTAGGCTGCGAATCGGAACCTGTAAGATGAGAAATAAACGAACATCCGGACAACATTGAAACAGTCAAAGCAATACCGGTAAGACCCGCCACTTTGGCAAATGACCTGGAACGCGAGGAAAATTTAAAAGCCGACAAAAGAAAAACCTCTAACATGTGGGTGGTGAGCAGATAATAAAACCCAGTACAAACACCTGGATGTTCCATATGGGTGACATATGCCGTTGAAGCATAGAACAAAACAGGCACAAACATCATTGAGCAGGTGAAAATATACCGGAACTCAGATAGCTAATATAATCAATAATGTGAATTTTATAAACATATTGGGACTGTTTATATCGTTTTATCCTCTCTTTTACCCATCAGGTTACCAATATCCCTTCTTTTGACACTACAACATGCCAGTTGGTTACACTATGAGGCTGTTTCAGTACATTCCGAGGAGTGTCGTAACAATCCTATCCACGTCATGACAGCGATACCCAAGGCAACTGAAATCGATAGCAAGGGATTTTGCGATGCATCCAGCCAGTATCCCCACCAGCTACCCATCAATGTGAATAAAGCTGTAAAGCTATAGGCTAATCCCACCATTTCAATATAGTGTTTTCCGGCAAATCTCTGTTGGCGCGACGTCAAGGCAGCAATATTACAGTAGGCAGCTACTAGAAAGAGGCCGAACACAAGAGGAAGAAACATCAGCAGTCCGTGCCAGGACTTGGGTGCGCCGCAAAGAATAATCAATAGCAGCGTAATCCCTTCCAGAAGAGCTGTACCCATAACGCAGGCCATTACCTGGTTCCGTAGACTGAAACGCCCCCCCAGCCATCCGAACATGAGGGGTCCAAAGGTTGAACCTGCACCGCCACAAGCCTCTACCAATGCAATAATACTTCCCTTGTGTGAAAACGGGTTGGCCAGCCATAACGGTAAATAATACAAAAAAAGCCCAATGGAAAGGTACAGCAGTGAAATAATCAGGGGAGACGTATCCTTGAGACTAAAGACATGCCCCTTGAAGTACCGCAACGTCTCCAACACATTCAAACGCTGAAAAAACGCAATCCGATCCCTCCTGCTTGTGACAACCATGGATGTAGGGACATTTTTTAACGCCTGCCAACGACATCCCAACGAAACTAGCGTTAACAGCAAGTTGATCAAGAAAATCAAATAAAGTGAATGGCCAACAAAAAAACTGCCCACAGGACGCGCTACGACCAGGGTGGCAATTGTCATTAGAAAGAGAGAGATCACATTGAAGCGATTGGCCGCCACGCGTGACCTCAATGAGAGGCTTCCCACATAGGTATTATTGGCAATGTTGGTCAATACCGGTAAACACGCCGAACCCAGCAGATATACCACCACTATTTTCGTGAGACTGATATATCCGCTGGCTGTTGCGATTATTGCCAGTGTCGTCAGACTCAAATCATAGAGGTCACACAGCAACAGTACCTGATACGGTGAACGATCCATCAATAGTCTTGAAAGGAATACGCCCGCCGCATTGATGATACCAGACAATGTGGTATAGAACGGTATCCAGATTGTTGCCAGAAGGCCGGTTGCGATCAAAGTGGGAACTGTCCCCTCAATGACAGCAGAACCTGAAAAAGAGAGCATTAGGCCCATAAACATCTGTATGTTTGAGTACCGTACAGAGGCCATGGCAGTTTTGGGTTTCATTATACTTCTGCCTTGATTGACGGTTTCACTCAAGAGACAACATATCCTGCCCATTGTCAGATTTATACTGGGAATGCTCGGATGCCATCTCTTTTGGCCCCGGGGCCCAGGGAATATAATCGCCTCTTAGGCCCCGAGACGCCCTTTACCTAGAAAGTGTAACCGACCGTGGCCAGCATCGATCTATCCTGTCCGAAATAACAGTAATCGGTACTGTCATAGCAGGATGAAACGTAGTGGCGATTGAAAAGGTTATTAACGTTCAACTGGAATGTAAGCCCTTTTGCCCCCAAACGACTGAAGTCGTACCGCAGCATGGCATCAACCAAGGTGACGCTCGGTAACTTTCTGGAGTTGGCAGCATCCACCCAGATACCGGATTGATAGCGCACACCTCCACCAAGGATAAGGCCTGACAATGTACCTCCATTAAATCGATACGTGCTCCAGACATTGGCCTGGTGTTTGGGCGCACCGTATGGGGTATTACCGGCATAATCATTCGTGCCTTCGTTATACTTTTTATATTTCAGCGCGTCGTATGCATAACTTGCATTCAACAGCCAATCAGGTGTCAGATGAGTATGTGTTTCAAGCTCCACCCCTGCAGATCGAACTTTTCCGACAGGTGTGTAATAGGTTTGATTGGGTGTAGATGTTGCAATGTTGCTCTCATCGATATGATAGAGAGCCAATGTATAGGCATCATTTGTCCCCTTTGGCTGAAACTTTACACCCCCTTCCCACTGCTTGCCTTTCGTCGGTTTTAAAAGATTCCCATTGATATTGGTGTTACTCCCGGGAATGAAGGATTCCGAATAATCAATAAACGGAGAGACACCATTGTCAAAGGCATATAGTAAACCTGCCTTGCCACTGAAGTGATGATTGGTTTTACCGGATGTCGTCGTACCTGAAGTGGTATCATGAACATGAATTCGCACCCAGTCTTCACGGCCGCCCAGGGAGAGACGCCAGTGTTTCCAACTCAGCATATCGGACAGGTAAGTACCGGTTTGTGTGAGATCCCGACGATAACGAGTATCACCATATATATTCAGGTTCAGTGGCAACGAATAATCAGGTGCGAAAGCATTTAATGGGCTGGCTAGCCCTTGCTGCAAGGCTTCGTGCGTGCGCCGCCATTGATAATCCAGCCCCATTAACAGAGTATGCTTGATTGGCCCTGTGTGGAAATCGGCTTCTGCAATATTATCGACCGCATAGGAATTCAGCATCTCCTGCGCACCGGTATAATAGCGGTTGAGCTCTTCCGACTGGCTGTTGAGGTAGCCATAGCCATAGGTTTGACGCAGGTTCACACGGCTATGGATATAGCGCATATTCTGGCGAACTGACCATATCTTGTTGAACTGATGTCCAAACTCGTAACCTATCATCGCCTCATTGCGATGGAAGAGGTCAGAAGGATCACCATCAAAGAAACGGCTTGAAATTCGCTTACCGTGATATTGATCGAGCGCCCCTGCCATGGGAACTCCACTATGGTAACTATTCCCACCATCATGTTGAATATAGGCCTGAAGGTTCAGTGACGTCTTGTCATCAGGTGTCCATGTAACCTGTGGCATGAAGGCATAGTGGGTCGTAGGTTTGTGCAGGTGGTATTGGGTGTTGGTTTGGTTGGCTCTACCCAATAAGCGATAGGATAAGGTACCGTCTGCTGTCATTGGTCCAGTCAGATCGAAAGCAGATCCGCGAGTCGAACGGTTTCCTCCCTGCAGCTGGACATACTGGTGAGGCACAACATCAGGCCGTTTGCTTTCCAGCATGACAATACCCCCCGGTGAACTATTACCATACAGAACCGAAGAGGGTCCTTTGAGGATATCGACTCGTTCGAGGAAGAAGGGATCAATCTGTGAAGTACTGTATGAACCGGAATCACCCAGCACTTTTAGTCCATCAAGGTAGATATTATCAATATTACCATCACTGAACCCACGTAGAGAGATATAATCGTAACGATTCTCTGCCCCCACCAGACTTCCGAATGCACCAGGTGTATAACGAACAGCATCAGCCACACTGGTTGAGCCCTGATCTGTGATCTGCTGATGTCCGATGACTGAGATGGACTCGGGCGTTTCAACAATGGGTGACGGTGTTTTTGTCGCTGCCTGACTCAAATCGGTAGAATATCCGGCTATGCGCTCCCAACTGTCGTCCACCTGTCCGTAAACTGTCACGGTCTTCAACTGCGTGTTATCAGAAGAATTCACCCTGGTAGTTGCTTGCTCGTGCTTATTAGCACTATCTGAAAGTGACGTCATGGGAGACTGCCTAGTCACCGTTTGCGCATGTGCAGTCGTAAATCCAAAGGGGAGTAAAAAAACTGCCGTCATGCCAGCAGATACCAGGTAACCCCTTTTTTTGCAGTGCCTTTGTGACGGTTGGTTATGTCCGCAATGATATATGCCGTAATTCAATATGTTATACATGTTTTTTTCCCTTGCTATATATATCCGCCATTCCTCCAGCAGAGCATCATTCGTATCTCTTTGGGAAAGGAATGTCTCTCTTGTTTATCACGGACTTCACCAGGGTATGATCAACAAGTGGTCAGGTTAAATGAGTGATAGTGATTGGCCGTTATCCTATTCGGTTATTCCATCAAAGATACAAATGAAAATTATTATCATTTGTATCTTTATGTCAATAACACTGAAGTTGCAATAAGGCCAGAAATGATAATGACGACTGCCAAATGTTTTTATTTGGTAAATACCGTACAAAACAGCAGGAGATTCGGCTCAGAAGGGAAACTGTAAAGGAGTAGATTGCGGTTGGGCGAAGAGGTGTCTTGGAGAATGGCGCATATAGCCTATATATCACACTGTTTTACCGCTTGAGTATTTTGCTGCATACCGAAACATTCATTACAGGCAAGTGAGCTAATACACCGAACGCACGGGGCCTTCATTGATCCGCCGGAGGAAGTCCTTTCAACATACGAATAGCATCGGTCTTGTTCAGTTCAACACCATAAAACTGCTGATAGAAGTGAATTATTTTGTTGATCATCAAAGGTTGATCGATTTTACCTTTTGACAAAAGCTCATGAGCCCATTCCAATTGCAAAAGCAGTTCCGGCCCATAACGATCCCATGGAAATATTCCCCCGGGATTACGCACGACACGACCTTGCTTGACTGCATCGATCTGCTGCCACAGCGGGTTCTGATCCAAAGTATCCAGAGAACCAGCGGTATCACCAACAATAATGACCTGAGGCTGCCAGGCAAGAACCTGCTCGATAGAGACCGGCCGCTTGTTTCCAACCAAGTCATGGGCCACGTTGATACCCCCTGCACTTCTTATCCATTGATCAATAATTGTGCGTCCACCATCAACCTGTAAGGGCGATATTGATTCGATATGAAGCACGCGTACAGGCTGTCGGCTTGCCTGATCCTCCCTAACAGCTCCCTCCTTTCGTGTAGAAGCATCCCCCCAGGCGTCAGCCGGCGAATTACCTGTATGGCCCGTATGAAAAGATATTGGCGCAGATGATATGGGTGGAGATATTGAGCTATGAGAAGGCAATTGTTGAAGCAAGGCAGTCTCAAATGCTGTTGCTCGCTGTTTGGCCAACGGTGTACCCAGCAATTCTGCTGTCCGATTCACGCTGGCCAGCATTCCCTGAAAACTGTCAAAGCCTTCTTCATCAACAGATAATCCAAGCCTTCGCAATTCGTCTACGGAAGTGTTCCCCTTGGGAATAAATACAAGATCAGGGTGGAGTGTCAGCAGTTGCTCCCCGTTTAAACGGGGTGAGGGTAACACTTGTGCTTGATGTAATTCAGGAAACAACTCGAACATCCATGGTAAGGTATTTGGCCGCGCCACCGTTGCCACAATCTGATGGCCGGCCCCCAGCATAAGAAGTGTCGCATTATGCGCATACCACCCTTCTACGATACGCTGAGGATTTGCTAAAGCTGCCCCACTGCTGCATAGGCCAATCAATCCCATCAATACAAAACCAACAAGGTGCCCGCAGCGTTTACTTCGCGTACATATCGTTGTTTTCAAGCCCTTCCCTCCTTCACAATGCCCCCTGAATATACACTCCCGGTTCTGCACGCATGTCACGGAAGAATAGGCTTCATGTTCACCTCTTGAAACATGCAAAACCTTGAGTGATGGGACAACGACGTACTATTCGTCTAGCTGAAAGCCTCTACCGCCGTGATGATCCCACTCATGTAGTGGAACATTATACAGGCGAGACAACCGTGCTGCGGTAAGAGTACTCTCAGGGAAACCGTCATCGGTTATTTGGCCTTCATCGAGGATCAAAACCCGATTGACCTGGTTGAATAGCTCCTCGGGGCGATGCGATGTCATGATAACCAGCCGCCCTTCCGTGCAACAGTGCTTCAACAGAGCCATTAACCTGAGCTGAAAACCGTAATCCAATCCCGTCATCGGCTCATCCAATAACAGGATAGGCGTATGCTGAGCAAAAGCACGGGCAATCATGACACGTTGGCGTTCCCCGCCCGAGAGCATGGTGACCTTGCGATTTGACAAGGCTTTTAGCCCCATACATGCCATGCCATCTTCAATGGCTTGACTCATGGCATATGATGCTGTTCCAGAGTGATGGTGGGGAAGAGTCCCCATTTCAACAATACGCCGCACTGTATAGGGAAAAGAAAACTGTGTTTGCTGAGGTACATAGGCAATGTAGCGTGCTATCTGCCTGGGTGAAAGTGATGTGAGCGCACGGTCGAAGAGCGACACGCCGCCGCTCGATGGCCTGATAAAACCAGCCAGTGTCTTCAAAAGCGTGCTCTTCCCTGCCCCATTCGCTCCCAATAGCCCAACGAATTCACCTCCCTGAAAAGAAAGCGACAGATCGCTGAATATAGAACGCCCATGGCGTGAAAAACCAAGGTGATCAATGATTAACGCAGAAGGAACCGCACGGTCGCTATTAGAGGAAGACTTCATCGCCAGCTACCCTGTACACGTTGCAATACAATGATAAACGCCAGAGCCCCTACCAGTTCAGTGATAATACCCAAAGGGACTTCGCCACTGCTGATGGAACGAGCCACCGTATCTGCCAGAATCATGCCGATTGCCCCCAGTAAGGCGCATAGAGGCATAGTGTGCCGATGTTCGGCACCGATAAGTAAACGCGCAATGTGGGGAACCAACAAGCCCACCCAACCGATGATACCAGCCATCGAAATGGTGAGGGACGACAACAGTGTTGCCAGTAGAATAAAAAACCAGCGCGTACGTTTTACAGGAATACCCAAACTTTGGGCTTCATCATCCGACAAAGTCAGCACGTCCAATAAAGGGGATTTCCAGATAAGTAGAGCTAGCAACACCACCACTGGCGGCGCAAGAAGCGCCAATTGACTCCAATGACTAGAGGCCAGTGAGCCCAATAACCAATCGATGACGGCGGGTAGCTGGTCCAGCGGGTCAGCCAAATATTTCACCAGAGAAAGTAGTGCAGTGAAAACCGCATTCGCAATCAATCCACCCAATAACAGTGTTAACAAACCACCTTCCGGTAATAAAGAAGCGACCATCAGGCCTACGCCAACAGCCACCAAACCGCCCATAAATGCCCCTGATTGCACAAGCGCCAAGGGCATACCCAATACAATAAGTAACGCAGCCCCAAAGGCTGAACCGCTCAATACCCCCATCAAATCAGGGGAAACCAATGGATTACGAAAGACAGCCTGATACGTATTTCCCGCACAACCCAATGCGGCGCCCACCAATATAGCTGCGGCTATACGGGGCAACCGTGCATCCCATACCACAATATCGGCAATGTTCCCTGGATGACCGAGCCAGGGGGGGGCAGACAATGCGTAGAATACTTGACGAACCGTCAGGTCATAACGTCCGCAGCACAAGGCCACAACCAGCGTTAAAATCCCGATAATGACCATAAATGACAGCTGGAGCACTATTCTTTTTGAAGAAGTAGACCTGAAAATAAGGCACCTCATGGCATAGGGATATCGAGTATGAGTTTACTGATTGGACTAGGGAAACTCTAGGTACAGAGAAACTATTATCAGGGAATTATCGAGAAAAAATCATCCAGTTTGGCTATATCTGCCTGAATGTCATCGATTTCCACTAATGTGAAGCGAACTTTACGATGAGAAGCCATCTGCGCCAGCAAGCTCATGTCCAGTGGATGCACCCACCCGATAACAGGATATCCTCCCATGGTTTGGCAATCAGCCGCCAGAATTATCGGCTCTCCGCTGGGCGGTAATTGAATTGCCCCCGCTGTGATACCCAGCGATAATTGCCGTTTGGGTGCTCCTTCAATCGGTGTTTGATGGGTAAGGCGTATTCCCATACGATCCGATTGAGAAGAGATTTCCCACCATTGGCTCAGAAATTTTTCGCGCTGATCATGGTCGAGTAGACGCCAGTCGGCTCCCGCTTGAATACGAATAGTAACGTCGTGACTATAATCAGGAATATACTCCCAATGTGCGCGTGCTGAATGTTTATAGCGCCCCTGATATTGGTAATGCATTTTGGTTACTTTGCCATCAACGTTGTTATTCCGACTCTCCTGAGCGTTACTTTGTGTCTCTTTCCTCCTGATAAGGTGGGAAGAAGGATTCCCAGAGTTTAGCAAGCGCCCACAAGATAACGGTATAAAATCATTCTGTTGGAGCGGCTGGCCATTCCCTTTCAAACCGCCCAGCCTGTTACGTTGATGCGTAGAGACTGAATTCAATACTTGAGGTGCCATCAATCCACCCGCAACGGCCACATAGGCACGTTGGCCTGATGAGGCAAAACCCAACGAAATAGTCTGCCCTACTTCTACCCAAAATCGCGACCACTTTGGCTGAAGGTGTCCATCCACCCGAACATCCAACGTTGCTCCGGTGACAGACACCCACGTCGCAATACGGGAACGAAATTGAAGACCACCCAAGGTGACCTCGATCAAAGGCATGGTGGCCGGATTACCCACTAGACGGTTCGCCCACGCTGAGGCATATCTGTCCATAACGCCCGCATGAGAGACACCATAACGCAGGAACCCAACACGCCCTGCATCCTGTAATTGAGAAAGCATACCGGGCTTGAGGATTTCCAGCCCTATGTCCGTAGCGTCGAAAATATGCGTATCTGATAGCGTGTGGTCGCAATACATCCTGTTTTCATCCTGCTGAGACATCTGTACTTCCCTCTTGCTCGGTTTCCTCCCCCTCCCACGACCAAAGGCCCTCAAGCTGATGAAAACGTGCCTCATCAATCGCCACAAACTGAACCTTGTCGCCCACTTGAAAACGCCCCGGTGGCTGACGTCGATGGTCATAGAGTCGTAATGGACAGCGGCCAATCAGGTTCCATCCTCCCGGAAGCTCTTCGGGATAGATACTGGTTTGCGCCTCAGCAATAGCCACACTACCCTTGGGCACAGCAACGCGAGGAGTATCGCGACGGGGGGCACTCAAACGTCCATCAAGGCCTCCCATATAGGCAAAACCGGGCACAAACCCAACGGCGCCTACGTAATAATCACCGGCCTGATGTGCAGTGATGATCTCGTCTATGGTCAGTCCCGTCTTTAGTGAAATGGCAGGCAAATCTTCACCATCATAGAGAACAGGCATGAGGTGAGTGCGCCGCAACGAAGGCGCACTTTTTTCACCGGCTGTAGTGCCAGGTACCACGGCTATTTCATCCAGGCAGCTCGAAGTATCCTGCCATTCCGCCAGTACTGACTTGAGCCTCCCTGCCAGATCACGATAGTTCATACGTTGCCTATCGTAGTGAATAAGCAGTGAATTCCACCCCGGGATACTATCCAACAAAAGTGTTCCCAACTGCGCTTCAATGCGTTTCAGACAACCAATAATAGCAAGTGAGGTCGCTTCTGAAGGGCATTCCTCGAACAGGATTAATGCTGCATCTGCGCCAGCGGGTTCGATAGAGGGTTGTTGAGTCACACATCCTCCAAAGCAGCTCTTAGCGATTTCAGCACCGCCAGGGACGTAGGGTTATCACCATGAACACACAATGTATCCGCTTGAAGAGTGAGCGACTTCCCTTCCAAAGTGGTGATTGGCTGCCCCGTTGCAATAGCTACTCCTTGTTGAACAATACGCGCCTGATCATGATGTACGGCATCAGGGTGTGAACGTGGAGATAAGGTCGCATCCGCCAGATAAGCGCGATCCGCAAAAGCCTCAAACAAAACGGGAACCCCCTGCTTTTCAGCTTTGGCCTTTACTTCAGAAGGGTCGGCTACCGCAAGCGTCATCAACGGTAATCCCTCACGAAATTGCTTACAGGCCACCAGTGCTGCTTCAAGCATTTCGCTGTCTTTATAGATAGCATGATAAAGCGCACCATGGGGCTTGACATACTCGATCTGTTTGCCATGCATTTGACAGAACGCATTCAGTGCCCCCATCTGATACAGCATGAGATTCGTCACTTCCCGTGGCGAGAATGCCATCGCTCTTCGTCCAAAACCCTGTAAATCCGGATAGCCCGGGTGCGCACCAATGCTGATATTGTGTGTAACAGCATCCGCTACTGAACGCGCCATCACGGAAAAATCACCTGCATGAAAGCCACAGGCAAGATTGGCCTGGTCAACATACTTGAGCGCTGCTGTTTGATCCCCCAATGTATAAAGACCGAAATTTTCACCAAGATCACAATTGAGCTGAATAGTCGCCATAAGAACCTCCTAAAGATGATATTCGTGATTGGGAACATCGGTAATGAACATGTGCCCTGGGGCATGCGTGATAGCGAAAGGAACGCCCGATGCCATGATCGCCGCCTGTGGCGTTACACCGCATGCCCAAAAAACGGGGATTTCTCCTTCCTTGATGCGTACAGCCTCACCAAAATCGGGTTGGGTAAGATCACTGATACCCAACCCTTCCGGATAGCCAATATGAACAGGGGCACCATGCACATTGGGATAGCGGGCGGTCACTCGCACGGCATCGGCCACTCGATCAGCAGGAATGGGGCGCATGGAAACGACGAGTTGACCATGCAAACGCTCGGCGCTTCGACAGGCTCGGTTGGTTAGATACATGGGCACGTTGCTGCCATCACAAATATGTCTGACTTCTATGCCATCCTCGATCAGGCCGGATTCAAAGGTAAAGCTACATCCAATCAGAAAACTGACCAGATCCTCTTGTTCATTCCAAAAAGGGGTAGCGTCGGTGACTTCATCAACACACTGACCATTACGCCATATGCGATAGGCAGGAAAATCCGTGCGTAGATCAGCGCCTTTTCCCAACGGTGTTGTCACAACGCCCGCATCAGTCACGTCCAATAGTGGGCATGACTTTGGGTTTCGTTGTGCATATAGAAGAAAGTCATACGCCCATGATTTCGGCAAGGCAATCATGTTGGCTTGCGCGAAACCGTGAGCAACACCGGCACTGGGCGCCTTGAAACCTTGTCGATAACGCAGTCGCGCATCCCGAGGTACCGTACTAGCCGCTAAACGATGTGTAGAGTCAGGGTACGACATAAGCTGTGGCGTCCTTATTCCTGTATCAATTATTACCGGCTGCCAAAAAGGGATGAAAACCCTGATAGACAAGAGGCAGCCAAAAGCCTCACTTACAGACCAATAAATGAAAAAACAGTCCCGATGGAATCAACCGCCATCGACCACGTTATTAGACACACGACAGCGCCCGATACAAGGAGCCAGCGTGGATAATGATATCCGCCCATCAAATCCGAGCGCCGCCAGCCGACATAAAGGAACAACGTCAAACCCAGAGGAAGAATCAACCCATTAAAGCCGCCCGCAAATACCAGCAGTGCTGAAGGGGCCTTGCCAATACAGGCATACGTAATCAACGTGATAAGAATAAAGAGAACAGTCGCCCAATGCCTACCACGTTCGGTCAAAGCAGGCGCAAAGGTTGTGAGAAAACTGATCGATGTATACGCTGCACCGATGACACTCGAAATACCTGCCGCCCACATGATGAATCCGAATATGGCAAGCCCGGTTTTACCCGCTGCCACTTCGAATGCTTGCGCTGCTGGATTGGCCGTTGCACCAGAGACATCCAGAGTGACTCCACTAGCCACGACACCAAGGATCGCAATAAACAGGACGTAACGCATAATGCCTGTCACTAAAATCCCGCTAAAGGCAGCACGAGAAACTTCACCTATATGTTCTTTCCCTACTGTGCCCTTGTCGAGCAAACGATGTGCGCCGGCATAAGTGATATACCCCCCTACAGAGCCACCAATAATCGTTGTGATAGAGGCAAAATCAACGGTATCGGGTACAATGGTCTGGCGTAAGGCTTCCCCAAGCGGTGGATGCGAGGCATAAGCCACAAACAGAGTTAACACCACCATCAACAGACCAAGAACAATCATGATACGGTCAACAATCAGACCAGCGCGTTTATACAGAAAAATACCCAATGCAATAACACCGCTCACAATCCCTCCCCATTGAGGAGAAATACCCAATAAAGCATTAAGGCCCAAACCCGCTCCAGCAATGTTGCCAACATTGAACACCAGTCCACCTACCAGCACCAAAATCGCCAGCACGTATCCCGAGCCAGGAAGTGCCTCATTGGCAATGTCAGAAGCACGCTTGCCCGTTAGTGTCACAATACGCCAGACATTCAGCTGCACAATGAAATCAATGACAATACAGGCGAGGATACCAAAGGCAAACGCGCCGCCCATTTTCGCAGTAAAGGTAGCCGTCTGAGTAATAAAACCGGGGCCTATCGCCGACGTTGCCATCAGAAAAATGGCCGCAACAAGAGAAGACCGTCTGTTTTTTACGCTGGATAACGAAACGTGTGATTCAGCTACCCCAGATGGTTGAGCATTATCATTCATAAAGAACCCCCGGATGTTGCCCTTGATGATCATGCGCTGAGTTGCGAATGAAATATTTCTTCGTTCAAGGCAAGTACTGTGCCAGTCTGACGTTCTTGTAAGGGAATGAGCGATTTATTTTGGAACAATCCATACAATGTTGTTGAACAATATGCTCATGGTTTCGGGTATTTTCCGTTTGTGCACATAAAACATTCTTGTTGCTCCAGAATGGTGCACACGAAAAAACTCAATTGAACACTCTCTGTGTATATTCGTTTAGGCATATCCTTTTAAGTGCCTGATTATTCCCCTTGCACTTACATATGCAAAAGAGCCCCTCATAACTTGATCGCACTTGTATAAAATGGATAACGTGGAATTTCTGATTATTTATTACGTGATATCTACAGATTCATGCCAGAATATTTAAATAGAGGAAGTTTGGAAGAAGGAGAAAGGAGCGACATGCATGAAAGAAGCGCCAACCCTTAATTTGCGAGATCAAGTGGTTAACGAAATCAGAACACGTCTGACAAAAGGCCAATTATTGCCCGATCAGCGGCTTTCTGAAGTTCATTTGGCGGAAGAGCTGGGCGTCTCACGCAATACGCTAAGAGAAAGTTTTCGCGCATTGACCAATGCCGGCCTATTAACTCATATTCCTCATAGAGGCGTATTTGTCACTCGTCCCGGTGCTGCGGCCATCTACGATATTTTTCAGGTCCGCCGTATGATCGAGTGTGAAGCTGTGAAGAAGTCAACGCCCCACCATCCTGCGTTGAACGCCATAAAACAAGCGTTGGAACGTGCTCGTGAAGCAGAGAAGAACAGTGATTGGATCGCCGTGGGCACCGCTAACATTGATTTTCATCACGCGATTATACAATTGGCTGACAGCCCACGATTGGAGCGCTTTTTCGAAGCGTTGACAGCGGAGTTACGCCTCGTTTTTGGATTGATTCCCGACTTGCGTTATTTACATGCCACCTTCCTGGAAAAAAACGAAGCTCTTTACCAATTGGTGATTGCTCAACGGCTTGATGAAGCCGCGTGTCTACTGGAAGGCTATCTTAATCAATCCGAGCGGATGTTGATGGCTGTTTATAATGAATAGCCAGGTCAGTGACAGACAAAACGGATATTTTGCCAACGTGATCAGAAACGCTTCATGGGTTCATGATTATCCCCATATCCTCCGAAAGAACAGGAGTATCGCGTCTGTATCGATTGGCTATAAAGGTTTTATAGGTGAAGGAAGGTTGCGTGTCTGAATACGAACGAGACCAGACTTGAGTGAACAGGTCATCAGGAATTTGGGGCGCCATCACATCCCCTTCAACATTCACATGTACAACCGACTGATAAACGACATCACATACCGGTATCATCGCCTCATATAAATACGAGCCACCCGCTACCACCACTTCATCACAATGCCTCTGGGCTGCCAGTGAAATAGCCTCATCGACGGAAGATACACAGGTAACATCGCCCTGCTCTAATACCCGTGAAGTCAACACCATCACATGCCGGTTTTGCAGCATTGTGGGCAAGGAATCGAAGGTCTTACGCCCCATGAGCAACGTTTTACCCCACGTTGCTTTTCTGAATCGAAGCTGCTCTTCCCGGGCGTGCCATGGAATTGTATTGTTGGCTCCCAAAACACCATTGTCTGATTGCGCAAAAACAAGGGATAAACGCATACCTTGCACTCCTCTTTCAAAGAGACTTGTTGTTAGATCGTCTCAGAAGATAGCAAGGCCTAGGGAACCCTTCACTCCGCAAAACATTTACAAAGAAAATGCCTCAACGGAAGTATCAATCTGCAAAGACAAACGCTTCGATATATGCGTATAAAAAAGCCCGCTCCTCTCGAAGCAGGCCAGGGACCCATCAAACGCCGTATCTTCCACGACTTCTCAATTTATCAGTGATGTTTGTCCAACACCTGATTGATAAATACCGCTGCATCTGCAAGCGCTTCACGAGCTGAAGGCAAATAGGGAGCCCAGCCCTGCCATACATGAAACACATTAGGCCAGGTCTCAACGTCAACCTGTACCCCCTGTCGCATGGCTCTGCGTGCCATTCTCAAAGAATCATCCAGATAGGCTTCGTTGCCTCCCACCTGAGTCAGAATAGGCGGAAAGCCAGTGAAGTCAGCAAAGAGAGGCGATATATAGGGGTCACGTGGATTACGGTTCCCTATATAAAGCTGGCGATTGACAGCATTATCTGACTTTTGGTTGAACGGATCATATTCAAGCGGATGTGACATGCTTTCACCACTGAGGGTCATGTCTGTCCAGGGCGAGAGCAGGTAAATACCCGCGGGCACACCGATGTGAAGCGCTTTAAGACGAAGCACTGTTGAAAGGGCCAGCCCCCCTCCTGCTGAATCACCTGCAATAATAATGTTTTCAGGTTTATAACCCTGCCCAAGTAGCCATTTATAGCCTGCAACTGCATCATTTAACTGTGCAGGGAATGGGTGTTCTGGTGCCAGGCGGTAAGACAGTGAAAATGTTTTCAGATTGGCAGTATTACCAATGACTGCACTCACTGCGCGCCATGCTTTCACCGAGCCCATACTGAAGCCACCGCCATGCAAGTAGTACAGGACAGCGCCTTTACGCACATTTTTACCTTGTGACCACTCCCCTTTTACCCCGCCTTCATTGACTTCGGTAAAGTGGATATCAGCAGGAATCCTGACGTGGCTGGAAAACATCCGATCAAGAATGGCACGTTTTTCTGGCAGCGTTTTGGCAGCCCCAAGAGCGTTGAAATGTTGCCCGAGAATTTCACGAACACGATGCATTTCCGGGCTAACCTGGCTGGCATTGACCCAACTGGCAAGATTGTCATTCGCCTGACGAACGCCATCAGCATACACCGTCCCTACATTGGATACCGCTGCTGCGGCCGTTCCAGCCGCTATCCATTTCAATAATGTACGACGCCCTTCCATGGGCTCTCCAGTTTTACTCATTGGCACGTTATTCCTTTAGCATCTTCTACTTTAATATTAAATTAAGTATTAATGAGTCTAACAGCCCTGTTTGAGAGACTAAAGTATGTATATAGAACAAAAAGAGGATTAATGACCCAACTTCAGCGTTCTTTCAATGATCGAAATATGACATGTCTGGGAGAATCATGCGTTCAACGAGAGTTATCAATTTGCGTACTTTATAACCCAGGTAAACTTTATGAATCATGGATGTGGAAAAGAGGACTAAATCGGTATTCAATAGACACACTTACGAGCAGAATGATTTCTGATCGGGAATCGACAGACGCCTGAACCCTTTAATTAATAACGTTCAGGACTCACTTGGCAGTGTGCTTGAGCGGAGCTCACCATGACTCAACAACTGATTGACGTTAAAAACATTTACCAAACAAGCCGAAAGATCCGACATTGTAGTCTGGATCCTTCCATTCGTTGCCTGGCCGAACTGAGAACATGTCAGCTGAACGGTTGCGAAGGTTGTTCGCATAATACACTGGCAGAAGCTACGGCTTTAGGGTTGGAAGAAAAAATTCAGCATCTTGCTGAATGGTCAACCAATAAAACCTTTAGCGCTCGTGAACGTGCTGCATTGGCCTGGTGTGAGAATTTCATCAAACACCAAAATGGCGATGACAAAATACGTAGAGAGGCCATCGAAAATTTTACTGGCCAAGAGCTGGCTGATCTTATACTGACTGTACAATTGACCTCCACGCTCAATCGTGTTTCGCGCAAATACGCCAATTGAGTTTTCGTGCGGTCAGAAGAGGTCTCAACTGGCTGATTTTTAACAGAAGTGTTGACCTCGCAAAAAAAACTGGTAATATGCGCAACCAGTCGGAGGGATGGCAGAGCGGTTGAATGCACCGGTCTTGAAAACCGGCAAGGGTTAATAGCCCTTCCAGGGTTCGAATCCCTGTCCCTCCGCCATTATTCAGTAAAATAAAGCACCTACATTTGGTTCTAGCGGGCCAGTAGGTGCTTTATTTTGTCTATCGGTTTTTTTGCGTGCGTAGTTTTTAGTGTGTATAGAATGTGCGTGTAACAACAGCACAGCGCCCCTGGCCTGCCCCAGTGAAAGATGAGCGTACTTTTCTTTCCTCTATACCGTTGTGTGTCTCGACACATTTTTTACATTCATCAATGTATTGCTTGCTACAGTGCCTCTCACTATTGCCATCAATAACTGCTCTATTGCCCTCAATAACTGCTCTTATTTTTCTGATACCTGACCATCACGCAGAATGCGTCGCGGTTATGGATTCATGAATTCATTGACCTCACAAAAATTTCCGCTTCGATAAAGGCTATTACAAGAAAGGCAATACATATCCCCGCAATCCACCATCTTTTTTTGAAAATGCCAATAATGGCAATAATTATTGCAGCTGGGATAGTGTAAATCCCATAGAGCATAACGCCATATACCAGAATGATTCCAAGAGCATCACTTAACCATCCCATCATTGTTTGCAATCGCTTACCCTTCTTTTTTCAGTAAAGCGGTATGGTACTCAAATAACCCGCTTTCAATAACCGCAATGAATGCTATATGAGATTAAATTGCTACTGAATGTGGACTGCCGCAACGTCACAAGGATATCGTCAGCCAGCAGCTTTCTAATTACCGTTTGTTGTTCGGATGAATATCTTTCCTCCTCTTGTTCATTGTACGCACCAATCCAGTGCGCACAATTATCTTCCTGACTCATTTTCCTGCAAAAAAATGCATATTGAGTAATAAATGTGTAATATAGCCTTATAGTTAGCAAGCTATGTAACTAAAGGGGCAGTGATAGGCATAGAACAAATGCGATCATTGACGACACAGTAAAAAGCATATGAAACCTGTACCTTTCCCTGCACGATGCTTCTGATTCCCGCAAGGATCAAAGATGGCAAATGGCCATGCCGTAGTGACGGTCATATTGATGTTGAGCGAATAAACGCAGATTTCATCTTATTGTTTAAAGTGGGGAAAATGATGAATCTTAGCCATCGTCCCATCATCGCAATCATTGGGTGTGACGGCTCAGGCAAATCCACCGTTGGTCAGCATGTGACCGAATGGATGGCACAGTATGGTCCAACGGTTCAGGTTCACCTGGGAAAACAGTCAGGCAACATGCTTCGTTCCATCAAGCATTGGCCTATCATAGGGCAAGTTCTCGGCAAAAATATCGAAAAAAAGGGTATAAAAGCCAAGCACCGCATCGAAAAAAACAAGCTGCCCGGATTACTCCCGGCCCTAGTCAATACTTTTTTCGTCAAACGCAGGTTAAAACGCTTCAGGCAAATGCTGAAAACTTATGATGACGGAAACATTATTGTCACTGACCGCTACCCACAGCTCACCATTAGCGGCGCTTACGATGGCCCTAAAATGCCACGTATTCGTGAAGGAAATCGATTGGTTTGCTGGCTGGCAGACTACGAACTGAATGCCTTCAAATGGATGACCAGCTATCGTCCGGATCTGGTTATTCGGTTGAATGTTGACTTCGAAACAGCCTGTAAGCGCAAGCCTGATCACAAACCGGCCTCCTTGAAACGCAAGATTGATGCGACTCCGAAACTCGAATATCGCGGAGCGCCTATCGTTGATATCGATACCACACAATCTCTTGATAAGGTGTTAAAACAGGTAGAGTCGGCAATTTCAGCATATACGCTGACACTCCCCACCGACGAAAAAGAAGTAACAGAAACGCTGCCAATGAATGAAACTGCTGAAAGCTTGCAGTAGAATACCCGCCATATTGAGTCGGTGTGGGCCTTTTAATTCGCTAACGGCCCAATGCCGAAGTTCAAGGGGAATCTATCCCCTGTCGACACATTATCCTTTTTTAGTATCAGGAATCTCATGCTGGGTATTCGATTCAAGCGCTTTCAAAAAGGGAGCGCTTTTTATTCCGTGGTTCGCAATGCCTCTTTTCTTCTTTCGAGCAATATCCTTGGCGGGATTCTCTCCCTCGTTGCACTCACGTGTGCAGGACACGGGCTGGCCAGTGCTGAATTCGGCACACTCGTCGTCATTCAGGCCTACACCAAAATGGTCAGTGATATCGCCAAATTTCAAACCTGGCAATTGATTGTTCGTTTTGGCACCCCTGCCTTGACTCAGGGTGACACTGAACGTTTCAAGGATGTCACGAATCTATCCTTTGGGCTGGATTTATCCAGCGGCCTGTTGGCCATGATTGCGGGGATGCTCTGCCTTCCTTTACTGGGTCATGCCGTCGGTATCTCCCGTGAGAATTTTTGGCTTGCTCTGGTCTTTTGCACGCTTATACCCTTCATTACCTCTGCAACAAGCACAGGTATTCTCCGCTCTCTCGACCGATTTGATCTCATTGCCATACAACAAAGTATCAAACCCGGTCTTCAGGCATTGGGCAGTGTGATTGCCTATTTTGGTGGGCTGGGATTCCCTGGCTTTATTATTACCTGGTACCTCACAGGGCTGGTGGGCAATCTGTTTTTATGGTGGGCAGCCATCCATGAATTGAGGCGGCAAAATATAACGGGTGCCCTCACCCCAAGTGTTTTCAAGGCAGCACGTCGTATCAAAGCTTCCTGGGATTTCGTTTGGACTACCAATCTTGCGCATTCGATCTACTCGATACGAAATGCAGGGAGCAATGTCATTGTGGGGGTCGTGTTGGGCCCAAGCGCTGCTGGTCTTTTCAAAATAGCGACCTCTTTCTTCGAAGCGACAGGAACACCTTCCGATCTTTTGGAAAAGAGTCTTTATCCCGAAATAATGCGCATGAACCCCAATGAAAACAAACCATGGAAACTGGCTTTACGCTCGGCATTCATGGGGCTTGGGCTGGGTATTCTAATGATCATTCTGGTGAGTCTGATCGGCGAGCCATTGATATCACTAGTGTTCGGCGCCAAGTACCTTGAAGCTTATAGCCTACTCAAGGTCATGCTTTGGGCAGTAGTCGTTTCCATGACCTCCTTCCCCCTGGAGGCGTTGCTTTACATGGCACACCGTCAACGTGCGGCATTGATCGCTGAAGGGTCGGCGACACTGGTCTACGTATTATTGCTATTACTTTTTATGCAATTATATGGGGTAATGGGAGCCGCATGGGGATTCTTCGCAGGTCAATGTATCAATGCCATTTTCATGCTGATCCCGACCCTTTCTGCCTATAAAAAGCGCCATACTCTGGTTCATGAATAACTAAGGTTCATGAATAACAAGGATCATGGATCGCCTCATTGTCGAGTATCGTTATATCCAGTCATCCAGCCAGTGATCGATCCTATTCATATGTGACCACTCGGTGTGGCCAAAAGTACCTGTCAGATAAAGGTAGGCGCGCGCTGCCAATCGGTATGGTTGCAGGTCGGGACGCTGTGCGTCCGCCATCCCTGCCATGAAGTCAGCTCTAAAGTCCCGAGGAATCAACACCTCATATAGCGCCCAGGCAAATGCCAGTGGCGCCCACACCATCGCTTCCCAATCTACCCAAAATACACCATCTTCGGCTATGAGGAACTGATCCTGCCGAAGATCCAACATCAGAGGAATTGCACTTTCAACTGTTGGAGCATCCCTGAGGGATGCCAGCACATCGAGTTGTACTTCTTCAGGTAATAGATGCAATCGGGGAAAGAGGAACCTGTAAAGGTGTGAAGCCCACCTACCCAATGAATTGGCGGGAAGCAGATAATGCCCAAATCGTGTAGAGCGATGCTGCTGAAGAAGGTGACACAAACATCCAATACGATAGGCATTATCCCCGCTCCAATGCATTGGACGGCCTGTTATGCGGGTTTGTCGCCATATTGGAGCACCATTGAGCTGCCCGAACCAGTCCATGGGTACTACTTGCATGGGCAGGCGTTTGGGCAACCGACCCGCGATGGCAGGAAGCCGCTGAGCCAACCGGTAACGATTCAGGCCAAAGACAGTGTATGCCCCCTGCCAGAAAATGTTCTGGGTCGGTTGAAAACGAGCCATTTTGAATACGTCGTGATGAGTGGACCATAGCCAATTGGCACTATCCGAGTAGTTCAGTGGTATCGGTATGGCTCGTTGCCGGGCCATTAGGGAAGTGCGCAGGGTAAGTAAAGCAGGCGGAAGCAAAGAGGACATTTTGGAATGCAAATGTGGCAAATAATAAACTCTTTGTAAACGTTCGACACATTCTTAATCAAAATACAAAGGAAAATACAGGTAATTTTGTTTATTATATATGCAAAGAGTACATATCATTGAATGGACTATGCAAATATAATTTTTTTGCTATCCAGAGACAGACTTTTGTGCGTATATTTCTATCAGCAAGTGGGTCATGATTTATTTCCGAAGTATTGGATTCGAATTTTTGTGATGTCATGTATAACGCATGGCTCGCGAAGGGATGGACGTGTCAGACTCCCCACGTACAGATTCTGTTTGATTTGTCCTACCCTCTTAACCTTCAAACCTTTAAGGGCTTGAATACGTATGTCATGCCCATTCAAAGCTCAACAACAGGCCTATTAAGTCTGGCTCGCCATTTATAAAATGATGGGCTGATAAGGATCGTCTTGTATAAAACCAGCATGCTTCTACGAGCCCTGTCCTTGACAGCACAGAACGCAAGTTAGTATCAAACGCAGTTTTCACAAGGAGAACATCATGAAAAAAGGGATAATTGCAGCAGGCATTATTGCCGTTGGCACAATTGTTTCAGCGCAAGCGAATGCCAGCTGCAACACACTGATCCATAGTTTGTCACAGCGCATTCAGCATAATGGCGTACCGGCCAATGAATTTAATCTGCGGGCAGTACCCAGGGGTCAGGTCAATGACGCCGATGGCCAGATCATAGGGAACTGTGAAAACGCCAGTTACCAGGTCGTTTATAGCCGTTCTGGCAGAAGTTACGCACGCCAGGCTCCTGCCACCCAGCAGCACCACTATCGCAACAGAGCGCATCCTCGCCCTGACAATGCCTCTGAGCAGCATATCAATCGCACAGGGCCTGCCACAGATGCTCCCAGCATAAACAAAGGCGCGCCTTCCGTGACGCCTTCTGGGGCAGCCGGTAATAATTGATCTGCGTCGAAGTGTGTAGCGGGTTAACATGACCGCTAGCTATCAAGAGATGATTCCCCGGAATTCCGGGGAATTTTTTTAGCGTCGGGTAGGCTCCCGCATCGTTACGATCTCTTCAGCACTGGTCGGGTGGATACCAATCGTCGAATCGAAGTCGGCTTTGGTAAGCCCCGCCTTCACTGCAATAGCCAATCCCTGAACCAGTTCCCCCGCATCAGAACCTACCACATGGGCACCCACAACCCGATCTGATGAATCATCCACGACAAGTTTCATAAAGCATTTTTGATCATCACGGGCCAAAGTATGCATGAGCGGACGAAAGCTGGATGTATAGACACGAATACTATCGAACGCCTGACGCGCTTCTTCTTCCGTTTTACCTACTACAGCCACATTGGGATGACAAAATACAGCGGTAGCCACCATGGCGTAGTCGATTTGTGGCGGTAATGCTTTTCCCTCACGGTTTCCATCAAAATGGATAGTGACCAGCCGCATCGCTTCAGCAATGGCAACAGGCGTCAGTGCAGGAGAGTCTATGATATCCCCAATTGCCAGTAACGAAGGTGTTGAGGTTTCGTAGGCATCATTGATTTTGACTAGCCCGCTGTCATCAAGCTCTACATTGACCGATTCCAGTCCAAGACCATCAAAATTCGGTACACGCCCTACAGCACCAAGTACTTGATCGACAACAATGGATTCTCCATTGTCGAGAAGTACTGTTTTATGGTCTGCCGCCTGTTCAATACGCTCAATAGAATGCCCAAAGTGAAGATGCAACCCTTGCGCCTCCAGAGAATCGCGCACAAATTCCCGAACTTCCTTATCGAAACCTGAAAGCAAGAGATCTCCGCGATAAATCAAATGCGTTTCTACCCCAAGTGCATGCATGATGCTGGCAAATTCAACCGCAATATAACCACCGCCATAGACAGCCAGACGCTTGGGTAACGTTTCCAGGGTAAACATCTGATCAGAAACCAACATGCACTCTGCACCGGGAAAATCGAGCTGGCGAGGTTTGCCCCCGGTTGCCAGTAGAATGCGACCCGCAGTCACCGTTTTACCATCAACCTCTACTTGATTAGCTCCCGTTACTTTTGCATGGGCATTGAATAACGTTACGTTCGCTTTCTCTAACAGGCCTTGATAAATACCATTAAGCCGTTTGATCTCGTTGGCAGTATTATCACGTAACGTTGCCCAGTCGAATGTATGGGTTGAAGAAAAGCCATATCCTTTGCTTTGTTCGAACCCGGATGCAAACTCCGCCGCATAGGAAAAAAATTTCTTCGGTACGCAGCCTACATTGACGCACGTTCCCCCCAAATGGCTTTGCTCAGCCAATGCAACCTTTGCTCCTTTCAGAGAAGCGACTCTGGCGGCACGTACACCACCGGAACCACCACCAATGACAAAAAGGTCATAATCATGGTTGCTCACATGGATCTCCAAAATTCAGGTTTAGTGTGTTCTGTAAAAGAATCAATCATGGGTGAGAATGATAGATGAGTGCAAAGCCGAGTACCAATACCAAAATATGCCCATGGGTATTGAAAATGATTATTTATAGCCAGTTGTCATTTAAACTTCCTTTTTCTCCATTCTATTTCGTTAAATTTCTGCAAAAAACATCGAAAAAACATATTTAGACATAATCAATATTATTTGACCTTTAGGAGTACACCAGATAAAAGACTAACTCGTCATTAGTGATGGATGGATACCCCCATGTGCAAAGAGCACAAAAGCAAATCTCTCAGGATTGAAGACCTTCTTGCCAATAACCGTTCATGGTCTGAACGCATGCAGGAAGCTGATACAGAATTTTTTTCGCGTTTAAAGGATCAGCAGCATCCCGATTTTTTATGGATTGGATGCTCGGACAGCCGTGTACCAGCCAATCAGATTATCGATCTACCGCCCGGTGAAGTTTTTGTACACCGTAATGTGGCCAATGTAATTTACCAGACAGACATGAATGCCATGTCCGTCATCCAATATGCGGTTGAAGTGCTGAAAGTCCGTGACATCCTCGTCGTGGGGCATTATGGCTGTGGTGGTGTGCAGGCTTCCATGCTCTCCCCCGGAAATAGCGGAATCGTCGATGACTGGCTTCACCCCATTCGCGAAGCCTATATCGATCACCGTAAGGAACTTTCTCATCTTCCCATGGCAGAACAAACCAATCGGATGTGTGAAATCAATGTTCGGATGCAGGTGCAAAGCCTGATTCGCACGCGATTTGTGCAAAATGCGTGGCTTCGGGGTCAGCCTCTGACAGTACATGGATGGTGCTACAGCCTTGAAAACGGGCTGGTCACCGATCTGGATTGTACAGTTTCAGGATTTGATGGAGTAACCCAGCTTTATAGCTGATAGCCCCGGATAATCAATATCCTCGAAGTGAATATTGGGAGGCCGCGTATGAGTGTGGCCTCCCTGCTTCTCTGGAAATCAGCAATGGTCAATGTGCTTTGCAGTGAACTTTGCATCTACCGCTGCCACATTGATGAATCAAATGAATGGCCCAAATTGTCAATAATCGCGAATGTTCCTGATTTAATCGTTATCTACTCTTGACCAGACACCACCTCTTTAGGGATTATCCAGAATAGGTGATTACACGATAATTTCATCGAACTACTCACCTTTCCAATTGTCAAAATATAAGTTGATGACACGCTGAACCATGACTTTCCATGGTCAAGCAGCAACTCTCACCCTATTTGAAAGGCAATGGTCCCTGAATGGCTAGAACCCTATTCACTGCTGATTTCAGAGCCCCCCAATGGCTGCAGAATCCACGTATTCAGACATGTATCCCCCATGTGATGATGCGTCCATCAGTGTGCCATGAAACCGAATTGTTGGAGCTACCTGATGGTGGTTTCATTGAATTGGCGTGGAGCCGCCCGGCTCCTATCAGCCCAAAAGCACCATTGCTGATTATCCTGATTGAAGAAGAATCCTCTCTGAAGCAATCCCCTTCTGCCCGAATGCTCATGGCAGCAGCAATTCGCAATCAATGGCGTGCAGTAGTGGTACATTATCGAGGCTGCGGTAACCTCGAAAATCATCATTCCCGAGATTATCATGCGGGTGATACCGCTGATCTTTATTGGGTAGTGAGTAAATTGGCTCGCCGATACCCTGATGCCCCAAAAACAGGAATTGGTTTTGGATTGGGTGGGAATGTACTGGTGAAACTGGTGGCAGAACAGGGTGGAGATGGCTTGCCCCTTTCAGGCGTAATCTCTGCCAGTGCGCCCCTGGACCTGGCTAATCGGTCAGACTGCGTCAATACCGGTTCTGCCCGCCGATACCAACGGCGATTGCTGAAACGGAAATATCGCAAAATTCTGGCAAAACAGGAAATCGACCGTTTCCCAATGGATATCACACGCCATCAACTCGAACGATTGGACACTCTGTGGGCTTTTGATAATGAAGTTACAGCCCCTTTATATGGTTTCTCGTCGGCCAGTGATTATTATCGCCGGTCCTCAGCGGGTCAGATGCTTGACCGAATCGAGCTTCCCACTCTGATATTGCATGCTCAGGATGATCCTTATCTGTCTGGCGACTGTTTCATGAGAATGCCCCTCCCCTCGCCCAACGTAAGAATCGAGATGTCACCACAAGGGGGACACCTCGGCTTTATCGAGCAAGAGAAAGGATTACTGCATTCATGGATGATTAAAAGGATGACGAATCAAATCCAGAACTGGAGTCAGGCTCCCGGGCTAAAAACACTTTATGAATTCAACCAGGAAGCCCTCTTCCAGGGTAGATCAAACGATTGATTAACCAATCGCGCAGGTCACGCCTGTCCCTTTTAATCCACAATAACCGGCGGGGTTCTTGTGCAGATACTGTTGATGGTACTCTTCGGCGAAATAATAGGTCTGAAGTGGCACGATCTCGGTAGTAATTTCAGCCATACCGGATGCTTTCAAAGCCTGATTGAATTTCGTTTTTGATGCAATGGCTGCTTCATACTGATCGTTGTTGGTCGTCAGTATAATCGAGCGATATTGTGAGCCAATATCATTTCCCTGGCGCATTCCCTGTGTAGGATCATGCTCCTCCCAAAAGGATTTAAGCAATTGATCCAATGAAATTTTGGCGGGATCATAAACAACGTCAACCACTTCCGCATGGCCTGTCAGGCCAGTACACACCTCTTCATAACTTGGATTGGGGGTGGAACCTGCCGCATACCCTACAGAGGTAACAACAACCCCCGGCAGATTCCAGAAAAGGCGTTCAGCCCCCCAGAAACACCCCATCCCCAAGACGATGTGCTCCAAACCTGCATCATGAGGCGGCAACATGGAGTGCCCATTAACAGCATGGACGCCGGTGATCTGAACAGGTGTTTCACGCCCCGGCAATGCCTGCTCGGGGGATGGAATCGTTTGCTTGGACATGCTCGCCTCCTATAAAACAAGTAATGCCGAACACGAAATACTCGGGCACAAAATACGTACTCAGTGTTGGGGAATATCGGCTGTTCGTCCGAGACTGAAGGAATAAAGCAGGTTCAGCGCCTGATTACTTCCCGATACCACCTGCACATAGAGATTATGGAGAAGGCGGTATCTGAGTGTCAGCTCGGCAATGGATGAGAATACGCCAACACCGTATCCAATCTTAAGATTGGGGCCAATGTAACCACTTACAACCACCTGACTCGAATCGCCCGTCCCTGTCGTATCCAGAGATAGATCCTGAATACCGAAGGCCTGCCCAATGGCGCCCATGGCGCGTCCGCTCTGCGAAATGGAAAGTCCTATCAAAGCGGAGGTCAGTGCATTGTTGTTGCCGTCAGACTCGGGCGCATGACCACTCAACAGATAGGAAAGCGCGGTTGTCTCATCCATGGCGGGATCTGAGAACACTTTCAGCCTGGGTGCTGTAGCGGAACCGGTCACCCGAATACCTGCCGTTACATTGTTTTCTATCGTATCAGGATTTCTGATTGCTTCGAAGTTCAGATTAGGCACCGTAGGCGGTCCATTAAAGGTAATCTGGCCCCGATTGATGATCAGATTCTGCCCAAAGGATGAATAATGTCCATCTTTCAGGTTTATATTGCCGAAAAGCTCCAGCGTATTGGCGGTCTGATCATTCTCCAACACATTGAGTGCCCCATTCAAATGGGTATCAAGCCCATAGGCTCTCAACCTGACTTTTGATCCGAGAATAAGGTGCACATTCAGATCCAGTGCCATCCCTGCTTTCTGAAGGGCTGCCATTTCGGCACTTTGCTGCGCAGTCGGAATATCTCCTGCTACATGTTGGTGGCTGCGGATACGATCGAGTTCGGCAGCTTGTTCTTTCGTCAGGATAACCTGGTCTGGAGAAGGCGATACCGCTGTGACGGGCAACTGATTGACCTGAATATCCGCAGATGGGATGTGAACATCCCCCTGTATGGACAGCTTTTGGGGCGAAGCATCCACGTGTATCTGTGGCGCAATCTCGATATGGCCATAATCAAGCGCCTGCGCTTGCAAGGGTGAGTTGGCCCCGTCCAGTGACAAGGCTGCATGCCAGTCCGACAAGGTAGGCCAATGTGCACTCCCACTCAGCCCCCAATGCGCTTCACCTGAATTCAAATATCCTGTCAGCTGGCCATTGTTACCATGTAATGCAAGATTGACCTGTGCATCATCAACGCCCACGGGTAGTTGTGGGCCGGCAGCCTGAATATTCGTTAGTCCCAAATGACCATTCAGTAGCGGCTGCTGAAGTGATCCAGCCAATGAAATGTTGCCATTAAGCTCACCCTTTAGCTTGTTCAACTGTGCAACCAAGGGCTGATAGGGCGAAAGAATCAGGTGATTGAGCTGTAATTGCCCGCTCAGGCGACGATCTCTCATTGGATTGGCAACGCGCGCATCCAGAACCACCTGCCCTGCGTTATCCAACACCGACGTGAGTTGCAGACGTGCCTGAGCATTGGAGGCATTAAAACCGATATGTAATGTCGCCGGCGGTAGTTTATAAGGCTGCCCATTGGCGGCTTTACCCGTCACATTCGCTGCGGCTTGCAGGGTTCCATTGGCATGGAAGATCTTACCGGCCTGGGACCAATCCGCATTGATGACACCGTGGCCGGAACCTTGCACCGACCAGGGCGACGGTAAGAAGGCATTAACGACATTGATCGGCACATTATTGAGTGCCAACGCAGCCTGCCCTTGCTGTGCGGAAGCATCAATACGCCGGGTTACGCATACGTTCCCTCCTTCGGCGCGATTCAGGCAGAAAGAAGCCACATTAAAGCGTGAGTGGGCTATATCGGCAGCCAACGAGACAGGATGATCAAGTGCGACATGCCCTACTCCCTGAGACATTGCCAATGTTAGCGCGGATAACTGACCCTGATATTTTTGATGCGCTTTATCGTAGCCCCCCCTAAGGGAGAGTTTGCCCCGTTGTAATATCCCTTTTTGCCCATCAACTGCCACATTCAGCACATGCGCACTTAAACGCCCATCCAGCCCCACTTCCACAGCACGAAGCTGCTGCGATGCAGCGACTACATTGGAGGCCGTAAGGGTCAACTTCATGGCCGGATCAGTCACGCCATTTACAAGCCCCTTCAGGTGAAGACCCCCAAGCTGATATTGGCCATATCGAAGTGCCCCTCCTTCGAGATCAACATTTCCTTGAGGATTTTTCGTCGTACCCCCCACATGGATATTGCCGGATAAATGGCCTCGTAGTGTAGGTAATAAGCCAGGAAGCAATGTTTGGAGTGCCGGCGCATGAATTTGAAGCGCCATGTCAATCGCCTGATCAATATGACCGCGCCCACTGACGGTATTGCTGCCTTGCCGAATATCCAGTTGATCTACATCAATTTTCATCGCGTCATTGGCATTCAATTTTGCTACAAGCGAAAGTGGCTGACGCATCAACGACCCTTGGATATTCAGAGCAGGAATCTGTAATAACCAGTGGCCTAGGGAATCACGCTTGAACATCGCCTGCGCTTGACCGTTCAAGTCTCCTTCTACACGTGGAGCAAACGCCTGCGGATGCACGTGTTCCAGGGCAAGCTGGCTGGTCACTGCAATGCCAGACCCAAAGGAAATCTTGCCACTGGCATTTACCGTACCCCCCTGAGGGCTGTTTACCCTCGCCCGGGTAAGCGTAAATTGCTTGTCATCACCACTGCCATTGAGTTGAATATCCAGCGGTTTGATTTGGCTTCCCGAAGCATGGCCTTTCAACGCCACTTGATACCCCGTTAATGAACCGCTGCCATTCAAACTGAAATCATCCAGCCGATAGTGAGACACAGCTGATCCATCAGCAAGTTTTTCAGGCATACCCGGCAGTGGCCATTCTACATGTGGCACTTGTATCTCGAGTGTAAACGGCACTTGCTGCGATAGAAGATTGGCATTGGCTTTAAGATGGGCCACCTCAGGGCCATTGGCATTCAACTCGACACCAAGATTAGCCAGATCCCCCTGAATCCCAAGATGGAGCTGTTCACCATTGACTGCCTTGTCAGGAACAGATGATGTCATCGTTGGCATCAATGCATTGATCAAGGACGATTGTGCCTGTGTATACATTGCCAACTTGATCGGATAATGGTCTTCCAATTGAAGATCAGCGGTTAGCCTTGCATTAAGCTGAGGGCCATCCACACTGAGATCAGCCAAGGCCACGTGTGACCCACTGGCCTCCATCGCCATATGGATATGATCGAAGGTGAGCGGATAGGCGCCCGTAAGGCGCGTGTGGGTCAATTCAATACTGGGAATGGACACATTGACCGGCAATTGGATATCAGGCAACGTAATCGGCTGCTTCTCGGAGGTTAACTTCGTCGTCGAATAAGCGGCCAATGGATTGCGCAACGTAATTCCAGTTGAGGGCGACAATGCAGGGGCCGACGATATAGTTGTACCCTTGTCAGTGGGGAAGCCCTTGCCTGTGTTCGCGTTGGGAATGCTTGTATCGGCGCTGGCACCGTTTTGACGTAGACCAGCGTCCATCAGGGCCGTTTCTGACGTTTTATCCGAAGTAGGCTTTTCTGAATCAGTCTGGGCCGGGGTCAATGTTCGAGAAGCTGTTTTCAGTACTTCAGTGCCCTGCCCAACACCAGAGGACACGGGCGACTGACCCGTTGTCTGATTGTTTTCAGTGCTCACGTTGGCTGCCGTACTGGCAGCGGGGATATTGACCGTCAAGCCGTCCATCCGTGTGGGAAAGAGGCGTACCTGATCACCTGTAAAGCTCAGTCCACTGGAGAATTGATTCCACTTGATCGACATACCGGTGGCCATTTGTACCGTAATATCATTCGCCTGAAGATGCCGTATCTCCATCGGAATGGGCGTCTGGATATGCGACAAGGACGAACTGCTATTGGAAGATGACTGACTCGCGGGCAACAAAACATGAATTCCCTGTCCACTCACATCATCCAGACACAAACGTGCATGCCAAAAACACCCAGTATCCCAATGGAGTGACAATTGCTGAGCAGACACTTGAGTACCCCCAGCATTCAACCGCACGTCATCCAGGGATAATTGATCAAGCGGAGAGCCTGAAACGTGGTTGTATTCAATGAACCCGTGGGAACGTGCCTGATTCAGGAGCCAGTGAGTCCCCCAAGGTGAAAGTGCCAGTCCTAGATAGAACAGTACAACGCCAATCAGGGTAAGAATAAAATACCCGACCAAACGTATGGCAAAAAAGGCACGTGGCAAAAACATGTTAATGATAGACACCCCTGATCAGCTGTAGCTTCAGCATATTCATTACACAACTTCGATAGTTGGCTGCCATTCGCCCGTATGTACGATCAAACAATACTGTTCCGACGATAACAGCCAATAACACATATCTTACTCAACGGCCTGGCAGGTAATGCAAATGTCATTGGACGGCCCAGTGGTTAATCTTAAAACTCGGGACCAATGGCAAAACTGACATGTAACCCTTTATGTCCGTCATAAGCATGCGCAAGGTCAAAACGGATGGGGCCAATCAATGTCACCCAGCGAATGCCTATCCCTGCAGCACGGTACACCTTGTGTACAGGCCAGCTATCAAACGCATTACCAGCATCGTAGAACACAGCACCCCAAAAATTCCCGAATAACCTGCGCTGATATTCAGCCGTTCCCGTAATCATGTCCTTGCCACCAAGCAGTTCGTTATCACTGGTACGGGGTGAAATTTTCTGATAGCCATACCCACGAACACTATCATCACCACCAGCAAAGAAGCGCAACTGAGGGGGCATTTTCGAAAACTGATTTGTCGCCGTGGCTGCAATATTACCGCGAAGGTAAAAACGGTTGTTATTACCAATACTCTCAATCCAACGGGTGGTAAATTCGGAACGAATAAACGAAATATCCGACCCAAGGCTGGAACTGGCGCCTTCAATCATGAAATCCTGGCGATTTCCATGCATCGGGAACTGCGGATTATCCACGGATGTTCTATCCCATGAGATACCCGGGGTAATCAGGAAGACATTGCCGCTTTGATGCGCCTGATTGAAGTCATCCTTGCTGAACCTGACATAAAGATGTTGATTCCATCCATTATTGAAATGCCAAACACGATCCGGAGTGAAATAAATTCCCCGTGTGATCGTGTTGTTGTTATTGATGTATTGGAATCCATAATTGAAATCGAATTCGTCATGTAGCGGATTCGCCAAGGGTATTCGATATTGCCCACCCAATTTTGAACGTGGACGAGAAAGGAACAGCTGGTTTTTCCAACTGTCGCCACGAGAGTTCATCCACGGGCGCGTCCAGGTAAACTGGAGGTTAGGGCCAATATCACTTGAAATCCCCACACCGGTATCAAACTGATCACGATCGGCCGGGATAACAGTCACATTGACGGGCGCCGTTGTGTCCTTGAACTTATTGACGCGCTCATTCTGAGCCGATTGTACTGATGGATTTTGAGGTGGAGAGGCCGCTTTTAACTGGGGAACAACCGTTACACTGCGAAACCAGCCGGAATCGCCCAACCGGCTATTGTATTCGGCAATCTGATCGCTCGAATATGGGTCTCCTTCCTTAAAAGGTAGCATGGCGCGCAAACGATTTTGACGAATCTGACTGCCCTTGAAATGAATGGCACCAAACCGATAACGCGGACCAGAGTCCCAAATCAGAAAAATATCCGCCCGTTGTTCCCAGGGTCGGATTTCAATTCGATTGGTCAGATAATGGGCATCAAAATACCCACGTTGTAATGCCAGAGTGTCCAACTGGCTCTTCAGCGTGGTGTACTCTTGCTGAACAAGAGGCTTGCCCTGATCCTGCGCCAATGGGCTTTGCTTCACCGTTTGAAGCACTGTATCGTCCTGCCTGGCCTGCCCCTGCACTTGTAGATCCAGATTTTTGATATAGGTGCGCTTTCCTTTATCAATAGAAATACGCACATGGTTGCGCTGGCTATAGCTGATATCAATATCAGGCGAAAAATAGCCATAGGCTCTTAGGGCATCCACGACACCATCGTGAATCTGTAGTTCATATTGACGCGGATCAGCGCCATCGGGAATTTCAATACTACTGAGGTAGGCATTCACATTTGTGGCAAGTGCCCCACCTACACCGTTGATACGTGCAGTCATCGCCATCACCTGAAAACAGGGCATCAGCCCGGCAGTGAGGGTGAGCCCACACAGGGTCAACCGTCGTAAATTGAATGAACTTGGAAAAACTGTCGGCATACGGTTATTTAATTCAACTGATCAGGTGTAAGTGTGGTCTTGCATCAAGACTCATCTGTAAATTGGCCAACTTCCGATAAGGAAGAGCAATATCCATTCATCATGACATTCATCATGACATTCATCATCGATGAGTATCTTTCCAGTCACCCTTCAAAACACGAGTTTAGCGTATGTCTGTGTACTGATATGCATGTACGTTCGTTGCATAGCTCATATCAACAAACATACCTGATGTTTCTACGGTTTCTCTCAAAAGCAAATTCTTTCAAAAGCGACGTTTCAAGGATATCGTTTAAGCCCATGGCTTCTTTGTTTTGGTAACAAAAACAGGAGAGCGGGTGTTTACGATGTACTTTGATTTTTACGTCAAGCGTTATGTGCTCGCCTCTCAGGCTGTTTATTGCCCCGGCTACTCTGTGCCTGATGTATCGTTGGCTGATTGATTGTTTTCATGCTGAAGAATACCAAGCGTAGCAGACAAAGCATCCAAACGTGTTTCAATAGCACCCATACGCTGACCCAGAGCTGACTGAGTCTGATCAATCGCCAGAAGGGATTGCTGTGTGGAGTGTTGATCCTGAGGCTGCACACCCGAAACATTTGCCTGTTGGCTCAAACGTTGAACGGCTACGTTAAGTGCTTGAACCTGTATGTCAAGACCACTCAACTGCTGAGGATCAATCACGGGAATACTGGACACTATTTGCTGCGTATGTTGCATGTCATTACTCAGCGCCTGAAGCTGTTGTTGCAATTGCTGTATACGCTGGTGATCCAGTTGTTGTTCATGCGATTGTTGAGCCGACTGTTCAGCACCTGCCATGAGCGTTTGACGATCCTGCCAATAAAAGAAGGCCAGCGTTGCTACCGCTATCAATGCAATCAGCGACAACAATAGAGAGGGCCATGAAATGGCTTTGACGACTGGCCTGACACCTGGGCGTGGATAGGCCAACAATTCATCATCAGCGGGAACAATTCTATATTCCGTATCTTTTTTCATACTGGGTTCAGGCACACGATTCTCCTTGCCACCTGCTCGCTATGGGATAACAATCCCATGCGATGTCAAAATGTGCTCATGCTTCCCAATGACGGGTAAGCATACGAGCACGTTCAATAATAACGGCAATTCGACAATAATCTGAAGCTCACACCGAAAAAATCAAATTAAAATCAAGATAAAGCCAATGTTTGAAAAAAACGGTAATATAGGAACATTGGCAAACCATGACAAAGATCACATGGTAATGCCCCAAACAAACGCCGCCTCGCCTTACAGGGAGCAGGACATGACGCAGCAATCTTCTTTTTCCGCTTCGGAAGCGGATCGTCAGGGTACGAATTTTGACCAGGCTGAACTCGACAAGTTCGGTGCACTAGCACAACGTTGGTGGGATCGTGAAGGTGAATTCAAACCCTTGCACGACATCAATCCTCTGCGTCTGACTTTTATAGAAGAACAGAGCGGTGCTCTTGCAGGTCGAAAAGTATTGGATGTCGGATGCGGTGGCGGGATTCTCAGTGAAGCCATGGCTCGGCGTGGTGCAGATGTGACCGGCATCGATTTGAGTGAGGCGCCGCTCTCGGTAGCAAAAATGCACCTCGAAGAAAGCGGCCTTGACGTTGATTACCAGCATATCAGCGTCGAGGCATTGGCAGCCATGGCCCCTGCCAGCTTTGATGTGGTGACCTGCATGGAAATGCTTGAGCACGTGCCCGACCCGGCATCGGTTGTCCAAGCCTGTGCGCGATTGGTCAAACCTGGAGGTCATGTCTTCTTCAGTACCATCAATCGCAATCCAAAATCGTATTTATTCGCTATTGTGGGGGCTGAACGCATTCTCAACCTGCTCCCCAAGGGAACGCACGACTTCAAGCGCTTTATTCGTCCATCGGAATTGGCTCATTGGACTCGCGCAGCCGAACTTACGACGGAGCGTTTGAAGGGTTTGCATTACAACCCCCTCACCCAGCATTACTGGTTGAGCCGCAATGTTGACGTCAACTATATGGTCGATTGCATTGCAGCTGATGCTGACTCATGAAAGCAGTGAAGCACTACAGTGCCATACTGTTTGATCTGGATGGCACTTTGGTTGACACGGCACCTGATCTCGTCGCTGCCACCAATACCCTTAGACAGGAACGTGGGCACACGCCTCTAGACTATACTGTGGTTAGAGCCGTCGTCTCTCAGGGAGGCGCTGCGTTGACCCGTTTGGCGTTGGGTGAAGCTGCTACCTCACAGGATCATGCTCGCCTGTTATCGCTCTATGAAAAGCTCCTGGGTGAAAATAGCCAACCTTACGAAGGGCTGGCAGAGTGTGTGAAAAGGCTGATGTCGAATGGCATCCGTTGGGGCATTGTGACAAACAAGGAGAGAAGGTTTGCCGAACCACTATTATCACGCCTTGAGCTCTTTCCTGAGGTATTGATCTGCGGGGATGATCTTCCCTGCGCGAAACCCGATCCACGTCCTTTGATCATGGCCATGGAGCAATTGAACTTACCGGTAGAATCCGGTCTTTATATAGGGGATCACCTGCGTGATATCGAAGCGGCCAAGCGCGCAGAGATGGATTCGATTGCAGCGGGTTATGGGTATTTAATGCAGGATGAAAATCCCTGTGATTGGGATGCTACAAAAACAGTCTGCTCCCCTGCAGAGCTTGCTGGCTTTTTGTTGTCACTGTATGAGAGCAGGCAAGGCGCTTGACCCACACATGTGATATAAGTTCGACAGGTATCCCACATGTTGACGAAACTTCCGTGACCATAGGTCGGCAAGGTGACTTTAGGTCACATCCCTCCAACGATGCTGCCACTGATAGCATTCGCCCCCTATACAACTCCAACCATAAATTTCACCACGTACCAAACCATCACTAACAGTTTGTAGCCGCGAGACAGGCAAAAAATAGCGCAGAGTATTCTCTGCGCTAATAAATCTCGTATATGGATGAATTAACGCTTTGTTAGCCGTTGATCTTGGCCAAAAAGGTTTTTGCTTTCTGGGCCGCCTGTGATTTTGGATGTTCCTTTATCACTGAATTAAGCAGTTTTTCAGTCGTGTCTACATCGCCCTGACGCGCTTTGATCAACGCCAGCCGATAGGTGGCATCCGGCACCTTGTTGTTGTGAGGATATTTGGCAATCAATGCCTGATATGCCGATGCAGCATCCGGCATCTGTGATTGCTGATAATGAACCTCACCCAACCAATAGTATGCATTCCCTACCAGAGGTGACTGCGGATATTGTTTACGGAATTGATCGAATGCCGTGACTGCCTGGCTATATTGATGCTGCTTGACGTAGTTGAAAGCCTGCTGGTAACTCTGCTGGGCACTATTACCTGCAGTGGTGGTATCGCTATTGGAAGTACTGTTCGATGATGCTCCGGCGGCGGCGTCGCCACTTCCGGTGGCCTGATTGGCATCGCTCTGATTGCCACTGTTTTGATCATCTGTTCCCTGATCGTCGCTGGCATTAGAAGACGAACTGGCATCGCCTCCCTGCTGAGAGCCGCCATTTTCAAGCGCAGACACGCGATTACTGAGACTAAGATACTGCTTCTGACCATCGCTCTGTACTTGTGAGATCTGATGTTGCAGATCTTCTATCTGACCACGCAGGTTATTGATATCCTGTTGCTGGTCCTGCAGCTGATTGAACAGGGCCAGACTGCCTGACGCAGTCGTTTGTTGCGTGGCCGTCTGATCGTACAGTGAACTGTTATCCTGAGCCCATACGGAAAGCGGGAGCAACAAGGCTCCCGCACCGCACAGTTTTTTCAAACTGCGATTCATATGCTACCTCTGATATCAGTAGTCGAAGACTACACGACGATCCTGAGAATATGCTTCAGCAGAGTTACCTGCTGCTGCGGGACGTTCTTCACCGTAGCTTACCACGTCGATTTGTGAAGGACTAACGCCCTGTACCGCCAGATACTGACGAACGGAGTTTGCACGACGCTCGCCCAGACCGAGGTTGTATTCACGAGTACCCACCGGGTCAGTGTTACCTTCCAGTGTTACGTGAACGTTCGGATGAGAACGCAGGTATTCAGCGTGCTGATTCAGTACAGACTCGAACTCGGGACGGATAGAATCACGGTTGAAGTCGAAGTAAATGGTACGGACGGCAGGAATGGAATTTTGTGCATCTGCACCAGCACCAGTGTCCTGACCGTTGGCATAGCCATTCGAACCGGCAGCGCCAGTTGAAGAAGCTGTGCCCTGACCTGAACTCAAACCACCCTGGCTCCCATCCTGGGTGCCGCCACTGCTGGAACAGCCAGCGATAACAACCACTGACAGTGCCGCTGCCATAGTTTTGGCAAAAGTTGAAAACTGCATGGCTATCTCCTTGCTCTTAAGAGTGAGAATAACATTATTGTATCATACGTTTTAATTAGCAAACGGCGACCATGCAGGTTCCTGTACATTCCCCTGTGGTGAAGGAATGACAAAGGACGCACGACCATCCGCTGACACAGCACCAAGAACCCCACGGCCCCCCTGCTGTGTTGCATATACCACCATTGTGCCATTCGGCGCAACTGTTGGTGCTTCGTCATAATGGCTATTGGAGATCACAGTCAAGCGGCCTGTTTGGAGATCCTGCTTGGCAACCTGATATCCGGCACCAGTACGAGTGACAAGGAATATTGTAGAACCATCTGGAGAAAAATGCCCTCCCGCATTGTAATTATTCGTATAAGTTACACGTTCCGTGCTGCCGGACGCGAAATTATAACGATAAATCTGAGGGCCACCGGCGCGATCAGAGGTAAAGATCAGGCTCTGACCATCAGGTGCATAGTTCGGCTCGGTATTAATCGAAGAATCATGCGTTAGCTGCGTCAGCTGACGGTTAGCGAGATTCATGACATAAATTTCAGGGGACCCTGATTTGGACAATGACATCGCAAGATGACTACCATCCGGTGACCACGCCGGTGCACCATTGATACCGTTGAAACTGGTCAGCTTGATCCGGTCACCGGTAGAGAGCTGCTGTACGTAAATGGCAGGATGCCCACCTTCAAAGGAGACGTAAGCCAGTTTCTTGCCATCGGGAGACCAACGAGGTGAAAGGATCGGCTGCGTAGAATTGAACACCACGCGTGGGTTGTATCCATCCTGATCGGCAACATACAACGAGAACGTCATGTGATCCCCCAAACCATTGGAGATCACGTAGGCAATACGGGTTTCAAAGGCACCCCGAATGCCAGTAATTTTCTGGAAAATCTGGTCTGCGATGTAGTGAGCTGCCGATCTGAGCTGATTCGGATTGGTGGTATTGACCACCTGACTGATCTCTTCCTTCTTGCCAAAGACATCTCGCAGCTCATAGACAATCCGGTAACCGCTCCCTTCCTGCGTAACGCGACCATCAACCAGATAACTGGCACGCGTATTTTGCCAGGCACCATAGTCGACCTGACTACCTGGCGCCGGGTTGCTGATCAGTTGATTACCCGACAAGGGAGAAAATTGCCCACTGTTACGCAGGTCATTGGTGATGATCTGCGAAATGTTTTGTGACATCGGTTGATTGGATGGATTGAACGAAGTCACGGCAATGGGAATGGCATTGTTACTGCTGTGTGTGATCTGAATATTGAGGTCAGCATGCGCAGCGGTACTGGCAGCCATTAATGTAAGCCCTGCTAGGGCAGCCCACCGTTTCATCAGTTAACATCCTCCGGGTTGAACGTCAGCGTAAAATTCTGGAACTGTTGTTGAATGGAGCCGGGTGCCTGCCCCAATTCGTTGAAAGGCGCCGCACGCTGTACTGCCTGTATGGCAGAGGCATCGAAGGCAGCATTACCGCTGCTCTTTTGAATGGAAACGTTTACCAGCTCCCCTGTTACAGGGATCAGTTGGACACGTACCGTTGCGACGATACCGTTGGGAATACCCGAAGGTTTATTCCAGTTGTTTTCTACAGCATTACGAATAACACCCATCATACTATTTGCCGCCTTGCTTGCACGTGCCGCATTGGATGATGAGTGCTGCCCACGCCCGGCATTTTTGGGCAGCGCCGAATCACTATCAGCAGCAGCAGCGGCTGCAGCCATGGCACGGCGTCTGCGTTGAGCCTCTTCACGGGCATGCGCGGCTTTCTCGGCTGCTGCCTTTTTGTCCGCGGCCTTTTGTGCATCAGCTTTCTGTTGAGCAGCCTTGGCTGCCGCTGCTTTTTCCTGGGCGGCTTTCTCCTTGGCCGCTTTTTCCTGATCAGCCTTCTGCTGCGCGGCTTTTTCCTCAGCAGCCTTCTGAGCTGCCGCTTTTTGTTGTGCTGCTTTTTCAGCCGCAGCCTTCTGCTGATCTGCCTTTTGCTGCGCGGCCTGTTTGGCAGCCGCTTTTGCTTGTGCTTCTTTCTGCTGTTGCGCCTTTTGCTGGGCTGCTTTCAATTGAGCCTGACGCGCATTTTCCTGTTGTTGGGCTTCAGCCTTCTGTTGTTCGGCCTTTTGAGCAGCGGCGGCGGCAGCTGCAGCGGCCTGCTGTTGCTCTTTGGCCGCTTGCTCACGTTGTTGCGCTGCTTGAGCTGCCTGCTGACGTTGCTGGGCTTGCTGTTGGGCCTGTTGCTCTTGCGCCTGTTTTTGCTGCGCCTCGGCTTGACGCTGCTGTTCGGCCTGCTGCGACCTCTGATCCTGAGAATGGTGCTCTTGATGAGAGGGTTTCGGCTCATGGGCCTGTCCCTTCGCACTATCATTTTGTGGATGAGGATTGGAGGTACGAGCCTGAGAGGAAATCAGCGTCGCCTGAACGACAGAGGTTTCAGGTTGCGGAGCAGAATGCGGCCAGCGTACCAATAGTAAAATGGCAATGATGACATGCAGCAAGACTGCAAGTATCACTGGCAGTCTGAACCTGACTTCCTGCTGTGAAGGTCCAAACATGACCTACCCCCAACCCGTAGTGACTAAAAGATCTACTGCGTAGAAAATACGCTTTCTGCAAATGACCGTACAAAATAAACGCAGGTTATACAACGCATGTACAGATGGACATGTGCTGGAAAACATGGGCCGAAAATTCGTGACCAAATTCATTGATACATTCCCTATCCCATATTCCCGACAGTCACAGGTGCCATTACGGGTGCATGCTCGGCAGTATGCTTGGGCATTCCTTGCGTTAGCAGGCTTCTGTACAGCAATGTATGAAACTCTTCAGTGAAGTCATGATACTGAATAATCAGCTGTTCAGTCGTGGTACTGAAACGATTATAGGCAATAACAGCAGGGATAGCGGCCACCAGCCCCATCGCCGTTGCTATAAGCGCCTCTGCCACCCAGGGAGCCACTGTGGCAAGCGTGGCATGAGCACCATCGGAAAGTGACAGGAAGGAGGCCATAATCCCCCAGACAGTACCAAAAAGGCCAATATAAGGGCTCACAGAGCTTATGGTAGCAAGTATGGGAAGGAAGCGTGTCAGGCGTGCGCTCTCGACTGATTGAGCAACATTCATGGCTCGTTCGACATCAACCAGTACCGCAGACGCCTCCTTGGGAGTAGGTCGCGTACCAGCGGGTATCATCCTGGACCGTAGTCGTTTAAAGGCTTTGAACCCGGCATGAAATACATGCGCAATACCTTCTTTCTGGCCAGCGATATTTTCTTCCAACTGATGCAGATCGATACCCGACCAGAAAGAGTGTTCAAAATGTCTGAAGCTCTGCGTCGCTCGACGCAAGCTGATGGAGCGCTGAAAAATGATGATCCATGAAAGCAGGGAAAAAAACAGCAGGATCACCAATACAATCTTGACGACAATACTGGCATGAGTCACCAGCGAGACGATGGACATCGAATTTTCCACAATCAACCTCTTGATTCATTCAACGCCAGTAACGCCCTGCGTACTGATCGTCCCTAAAATAAAAATCAAATGCTCTCACTGCTCTAACACTCTATGTGAGCCAACAGCCTAAACCTGCGGAAAGATACAAAACCACAGTAACAGGCTGTTCGAGCACCATCACGTCGTTCGAACACAATTATTGCTGCGGCTACTCCTCTGAACAAGCGACCTGCTGCTCGTTCAACAGGGTTTTCATTTTTGCCGGCCAACGTTTGGGCTTCAGGTTTACAGCATCAATACATGCTATTTCGACCTCACCATCGCACAACAGTTCATCCTGGCGGTAGACCTCTTGTTTGAAGAGCATCGTGCAGTAAGCCACATCAATGATACTGTTACGGATCTCTAGCAGATCGTCCAGCACTGCAGGACGTATGTAACGACATGACAAACGGCTAACGACCAACTGAATATTCTGCTTGAACAGCTGATTTTGCTGAAAATCCTGATGTCTGAACCATTCGGTACGAGCGCGTTCCATGAAGTTGAGGTACTGCGCATGATAGACAATGCCACCGGCATCGGTATCTTCATAATAAACACGGACCGGCCACGTAAATATGCTCATCTGGATTCCTCCTGATCTGGCAACGCCCCTGAGTCACTGGGCTCTATGCCAAAATGACGATACGCCGTAGAAGTCACTATGCGCCCACGGGCGGTTCTCATCATAAAACCCTGCTGAATCAAATAAGGCTCCAATACGTCCTCAATAGTATCACGCTCTTCGCCAATTGCGGCAGCCAGACTATCAACGCCCACGGGGCCGCCATCGAACTTTTCGATCATCATCAGCAACAACCGGCGGTCCATATGATCAAGACCATGTTGATCTACATTGAGCATATCCAATGCCCGGGACGCAGTATCTGCGTTGATCTGTCCATCGGCTTTCACCTGAGCATAATCACGAACACGACGTAACAGCCGATTGGCAATGCGGGGCGTACCACGAGAACGACGGGCTATTTCCAACGCACCCGCTTCATTTGCATCCAGGGCAAGCATAGAGGCCGATCGCGAGACGATACTACTCAAATCCCCCACATCATAAAATTCCAGCCGTTGCACAATACCAAAACGATCGCGCAAGGGGGAAGTCAGCAATCCTGCCCGAGTAGTTGCACCTACCAGGGTGAAACGGGGCAAATCAACCTTGATGGAGCGTGCCGCCGGACCTTCACCTATCATGATATCGAGTTGGAAATCTTCCATCGCCGGATAGAGAACTTCTTCAACCGTTGAAGAAAGGCGATGAATTTCGTCGATAAATAGGACATCTCCCGGTTCAAGACTGGTCAGCATGGCCGCCAGATCCCCGGGGCGCTCCAACACAGGCCCGGAGGTTGACTTGATATTCACCCCCATTTCAGTGGCAATAATGTTGGCTAGGGTAGTCTTGCCCAGCCCCGGGGGGCCGAAAACAAGGGTATGATCCAGACTGTCGCCGCGATGACGTGCAGCATCAATAAAAATACCCAGCTGCTCGCGAACCGCCGGTTGCCCGATATAGTCATCAAGGGAGCGAGGCCGAATGGCATGATCCACCCGTGTTTCAGTGTCCCCTTTTGGGTCAGAGGAGATCAGACGATCAGATTCGATCATCGATGCCCTCCCCGATCATTATTCATGCGAGAAGAAAGCGCAGACTTGATGAGCTGTTCAACCGATTCGGTGTAGTCCATGCCTTTCAGCATCTTGGCTGCTTCAGTGGGACGGTATCCCAATGTCACCAAGGCCGCTTCTGCATCGGCATAATTATCAATTGAATCGGTTGGCTGATCTGCGGCAGCCGAATAAAACAGAGAACTCAAGCCGCCCTTGGCTGCATCCGCCTCGCGGATCAATTCGGGCCAACGGGCCATGCGGTCACGCATTTCGACGATCAACCGTTCCGCCGTCTTTTTACCCACCCCAGGGAGCTTGGTCAACGAAGCTGCGTCTTCATCCTGCAGGCATTGGACAAATTGACTGCGCTCCATGCCGGAAAGAATGGCAAGTGCTACTCTCGGCCCTATTCCAGAAATGCGAATAAGCTCACGAAACATGCGTCGTTCCAGCTCATCCTTGAAGCCATACAGCAAGTGCGCATCTTCCCTCACGGCCAGATGGGTATAGAGACGGACAGACTCACCCACTGGCGGCAGATTGACAATGGTGTTCATCGAGGCTTCCAACTCATAACCCACGCCATGTACGTCAATGACAATCCAGGGGGGCTGTTTCTCAATCAACTGGCCGAACAAGCGTCCAATCATAGTCCTCGATTTTCCTTTAATGGATGCATGCCAAGACGAGCTACCTGGTAGAAAGATCACATCAGCGAGGTCACAGCGATAACTCATCGACATCTCATCGATATAACAACAACGTTAATGTTATCAATATGCTAGCTCGTTCATTGGTCGGATTTCTTTCCAGTATACAAAAGAATTTGCCCTACTGTCTGCCATTACAGCCATCTACACAACAAAACGACAGATACTCACATCACGTCACAGGAAGAGAACGACTCTTACGACTCTTCGAGTTTAAGTGCTCTATCAATATTCATCCTATCTGACTACGAATACCCGTTTAGCAATGCATATACAAAAACGCACTCATATGAATAGCATTTGATGGATGGATCAGTACATATCATCACAACATTGCAGAGAGGCCAAGAAAACAGGTGCGCTCTCAAGTTCCAATATAAGTGAATGAAGACAAAAGAATGTGGTTTGGATTGGGTAAATCACGTGCAGGAAATGTTGGTGGATAAAAGAAAGAGCGATGAGAAGGACGTAATCAGAAAGGAAAATGATAAGGAATAATTGAAAAAAAAGTACAGCCAACTTCAAGGCCGATAGGAACGCCAAGCATTCCGGCTTCCACGTTTTCGGGAATTGGCCTTGGTATCACCCCTTACCTGCATGCCTCGTTGACTGTAACAGTGAGTCAGTGCGATAGCCAGAGCATCTGCAGCATCCGCCTGCGGTAGGCCATTGAGTTTTAGAGTAGCCATGACCATTCGCTGTACGGCAGGTTTATCTGCCCCTCCATTACCGGTCACCACTTGTTTGACCAGCGTGGCCGCATACTCATGCACAAGTAAACCATGGTTGGCGGCGCAAACAATCGCGCTACCCCTTGCTTGCCCCAGCTTTAACGCCGAATCGGCATTCTTCGCCACGAAAACGCGTTCGATCGCAAATTCAGCGGGACGATAAGAGGCGATCAGCTCGGCGACACCGGCATAGACCTGTGCCAGACGCTGAGCCAAATCCTCGGCATCAATCCGAATAAAACCACTGGCGACGTAGGTAGGCTGAGCCGAAGAAGCATCAATCACGCCATAGCCTGTACGTCTTGAGCCCGGATCGATACCCAGTAGAATCACGCCATTGCCTCCAGAACATCATCGGTGAAGTCAGCATTGGTATACACATTCTGAACATCATCAAGATCTTCCAGCCAATCTATCAGCTTCATCACACGTTGCCCCAGATCAACATCACTAATGGTAGTATAGTTGGCCGGATATTTTCCCACCTCACTATGATCAGGCGTGAGCCCGGTAGACTCGAAAGCATCCTTGACCACACCAAACTCCGCGGGGGTGGTAACGACCAGTAGGCCATCGTCCTGTTCAGTCACATCTTCAGCGCCTGCTTCAAGTGCAGTTTCCATGATACGTTCATCATCCGCACCTGCCGCAAAGCCCAGGCGCCCCTGTTCTTCAAAAAGAAAAGCCACAGAGTTGGAGGTGCCCAGATTCCCTCCAAACTTGCTAAAGGCATGGCGAACATCCGATGCCGTGCGATTACGATTGTCTGTCATACACTCAACCAGCACCGCGACGCCTTCAGGCCCATAGCCTTCGTAGACAAGCTCATCCATTTGCTCACCGTCGGCATTACCGGCACCCCGGTCAACTGCACGCTGAACGGTATCCTTTGTCATGTTGCTGGAGAGCGCCTTATCGATGGCAGCGCGCAACCGCGGATTGGATGCAGGGTCTCCGCCTCCCTGACGTGCAGCGACTGTCAGTTCACGAATCAGCTTGGTAAAAATCTTGCCACGCTTGGCATCCTGCGCCGCTTTACGATGCTTGGTGTTGGCCCATTTACTGTGGCCCGCCATAAAACCTCCCATACCTTCATCAAATGTTCAGCCGGCATTAGGCAATAGCATTCAACGTATGTGTATTTCTGTATTTCAATATGCATTTGGATATAGTGCATTAAACAACAAAACGTATTGCACCCGAGGATACAATACGTTTTCAACGAGGGCATCGCCTGTCACGATGCCCTGATAACACGATACTACTCTGCCTTGGGGCGAACCCGCAGACCCAGCTCTTTGAGAGACTGAGCAGGTACTTCACCAGGGGCTTCCGTCATCATGTCAGAGGCCGTTTGTGTTTTCGGGAACGCCATAACATCACGAATGGTTTTTGCGCCCACCATGAGCATGACCAATCGATCGAAGCCGAAGGCCAGGCCACCATGGGGTGGTGCACCATACTGAAGGGCATTCAGCAGAAAGCCGAATTTCTCGTCTGCTTCTTCATCACTAATGCCAAGAATGTCAAAAACAGCGCTCTGCATCGCCTGATCGTGAATACGGATAGACCCACCGCCGATTTCACAACCATTCAGCACCATGTCATAGGCACGAGACAGCGCGTTGACCGGATCCTTACGCACCTCTTCCACACTACCGGAAGGCGCTGTGAAGGGATGGTGAATCGCAGATAATTTTCCAGCGTCATCCACTTCGAACATCGGGAAGTCAACGACCCACAACGGAGCCCAATCTGCAGTGTAAAGGTCAAGATCTTCACCCAATTTGACACGCAAGGCACCCAGTGCATCATTTACAATGCGAGTCTTGTCTGCACCGAAGAAGATGATATCCCCATCCTGGGCATCCACACGGTCAAGAAGCTCATCGACCACATCTGCCATGAATTTAACGATCGGCGACTGCAGGCCTTCAAGCCCTTTCGCACGTTCGTTAACCTTGATCCACGCCAGCCCTTTCGCGCCATATACACCGACGAAGTTCGTGTAGTCGTCGATCTGCTTGCGTGACAGTGAAGCACCACCGCTTACTTTAAGCGCCGCAACACGACCATCATCAGCATTGGCTGGAGCCGAGAAGACCTTGAAATCGACCCTGGACATCAGATCAGACACATCCACCAGCTCCAGCGGAATGCGCATGTCCGGCTTGTCCGAACCATAACGATTCATGGCCTCGGAGTAAGGCATCCGTGGGAACTCAGGGAGTTCTACATCGATGGCTTCCTTGAACAAGCGACGGATCATTGTCTCGGTAATCGACATGATCTCCTCTTCATCGATAAAAGAGGCCTCGATATCGATCTGGGTAAATTCAGGCTGACGATCTGCACGCAAGTCTTCATCACGGAAGCATTTGGCTACCTGATAATAGCGGTCAATACCACCCACCATTAACAGCTGCTTGAACAGCTGGGGCGACTGAGGCAGAGCATAAAAACTGCCCGGATAGACGCGACTGGGCACCAGATAGTCGCGCGCACCTTCAGGGGTTGCACGCGTCAGAATCGGTGTTTCAATATCAAGAAAACCATTTTCTTCGAGATAGGCACGAATGCTGTGACTGATTTTGGAACGCAAGCGCAGACGATCGATCATTTCCGGACGGCGCAAGTCGATATAACGGTACTTGAGACGAACGTCTTCACCGACCTTGCCATGATCGTCCAGCTGGAATGGCGGCGTTTTCGAGGTATTCAGTACTTCGACCTCTTTCGCCAGCACTTCGATCATGCCAGTCGGTTTATCAGGGTTCTGAGTTCCTTCAGGGCGAAGGCGCACTTTACCCGTAACTTTCAATACAAACTCATTACGCGCGCGGTCAGCATTGGCAAAAGCGTCCGGGGTATCCGGATCAACAACAACCTGAGCGATCCCGGTGCGATCACGCAAATCGAGAAAAATAACACCGCCGTGATCACGGCGACGATGGACCCAACCACAAAGGGTCACTTGCTGACCGACCAGTTCTTCATTTAGCTGGCCGCTATAATGACTTCGCATGTTAATTCCCGTTACCAATGGTGTGTCTTGTATTCAATTCAGTAGTGCTGTTCGTGACGCATAATACAGCGGCAATGTGTCGTGCTCGTATCACTTCAGCCATTGACAGATATCAGTTAGTTATTACCTGATCCGCCGCTATCGCCCGCCAGATTGTGCTTGTCAGACTTCTTGAAGTCCGTTTCATACCATCCATCTCCCGCCAGTCGAAAACCGGCAGCCGAGATCAATCGGTGCAATCCTTCCTTATGACAGAAAGGGCAAGTCGTCAATGGGGCTGCATTCATACGTTGCAGTTTTTCAAGATGCTTTCCGCAATCGCGGCATTCATATTCATAAATCGGCATGGAAGGTTCCACCCAAAATAAACAATCGGAAATTGCTATACACATTTACATTACAAAACACCCTGGCATTACCAAAAAGCATGATCCACAAGGGTGGTTTGCAAGAAGCTGTGTTCCTTTTGCATGGACGGAACTCCATACAGAAAGGCGTTGTACTGGCTACATGTTAAATATGGGGATGATTTCGAAAATTCATAGCCTATGGACAAGCGATATTAAGCCATGATTCATCTCTCTATTATTCAACACTTTAGAGAGCCACACGCTATAAGATGGCCTCGAATAATCTCACCCGGATAATTCCACCCGCTACCCTGCCTCCCCTCTTGAGATGGGAATTCTATCAGAGGCGCGTGGTGAGCAGGGTAAAATACACATCGCTCTCTGTAGAAGCACGGCATTTATTACATAGCCAGACACTATACCACACCGAAAGAATACTGGGCATATTTCCATGAAATACAGATGCTTTTCGGTTATTGGGAAATTTTACGCGACAAATCAAAAAAATTGGGGTCAAAACATTCAATTCGTTGTTCATCCGAGCTACTCTTGCCCGATTGAATATGTAATGACAGAGACGATAAGCCTAAAGGGTCAGCCTTTTTCCATGTATACATAAAATGGATATGTATATATTAAAGAGTATCGCCCACTTGAGTATGTTCGCGTTCTGTCTCGCACATTATCATCAGGCACTGGGGGTAGGCCGATACCATACCCATTACGGTAGCTCGCTTTTACACCAAGCAGCGCACTACATCAATTTGAAAGAATGCATGGATGATCCGCCTCATGGACGCGTTGAATTATGATTGGTTCCGCATTGTAAACGCCAACACACTGACACCGGATTGGTTAATGTGGCTGGCGTATATTTTGGCTGTGTATGCCATCATGATTATTCCTGTCATCCTTGTGCTTGGCTGGATCAGGCGAGACAAACAGCAACAGCAACCCATGTTAAGGGCTTTGGTAGGTTGCGGTTGCGCTTTGTTGATCAATGCATTGATTGCTCACTTCTGGTTTTCTCCGCGGCCATTCATGATACCGATCGGCCACACATTCCTTCATCACCGCCCGGATGCATCATTTCCGAGTGACCACATGACCATTGTCATGACAGTGGCCTTTAGCCTGATATATCAATGGGAAACGCGAAAGCTGGGTATCGGCATCGCCCTATTGGGCCTGTTGATCGGTTGGTCACGTGTCTTCCTTGGCGTGCATTTTCCCATGGATATGGTAGGCGGCACAGTGGTGGCCCTCATTAGCTCTGCCCTCGCCTATCGACTCAATGGATTCTACATGCCTGCGCTCTACCAGTGCGCACGCAAGGTGTATCAGGTACTCTTTGCCCCCTTGATCAAGCGGGGCTGGATTTCCCGCTAATGACAGGCAACACCTATAAATGGCCGAGAAAAGGCCGCGGCACTCTACCCCTGTCAGCCTGCTACTATCACATTGCTGACAACAATGCCTTGCTGGCGGTTCTCCTCTACCTTTAACTATAACAACGCTTCGTTGAAAAAAAGATGATGTATAACTGATGATTTATAACTACGGCTCCATCAACATCGACAATGTTTATCGCGTTCCCCACCTGGTTCGACCCGGTGAAACGCTGGCAAGTACTGGCTATGATCGGGTCCTGGGAGGAAAAGGCTCAAATCAAAGCCTCGCCATAGCCCGCGCAGGGCAACATATCACTCATCTGGGAGCGTTGGGCCATGAAGATCAATGGGTTGTCGATTATCTAAAAGAGTCGCGCGTCATCACGAATCATATTGCTATGCTGGACAATACGCCCAGCGGGCACACCTTCATCCAGGTCGATGATGCAGCAGAAAATGCAATTGTGCTGTTTCCCGGCGCAAACCATGCGATACCGCAGGATGACATCAAAACAGTATTGAAGTCAGCGACTGTACAAGACTGGCTACTGGCACAAAACGAATGTTCACATCTTGATGACATCATTCACCATGCCTTGGCACAAGGCCTGAAGATCGCGCTCAACCCGGCGCCCATGGACTCACGGATCGCACAGCTTCCGTTGAACAGGCTAACCCTGCTGTTTCTTAATGAAGGCGAAGCATGGCAACTTCTGGACGCCGTTCAGGATCCTCTGACAAGGTCAAAAGAGTTTAAGGATACCACCGCGGAAGCTTTGGCAGAGCGGCTGACACACCACTTCCCTCTTCCAGAGATCATTCTAACGTTGGGGAGTACCGGCGTATTGTACGCGCATGGTGAAAAACGCGTGCAGCAGGCAGCATTCAAGGTAAATGCAAAAGATACCACAGGTGCAGGAGATACCTTTGTAGGTTATTTCCTCGCTGCACGTGATTCAGGGGAAACGGTTGAGGATGCTCTTACCCTGGCACGCGCCGCTTCTGCGTTATGTGTACAAAAAGAAGGCGCAGCCCCCAGTATTCCGGAAAAATCCGCAGTTGATGAGTTCCTCAATACTCAGTCCTGAAGACAATCATCGATTAACTCACTCATTTGCCAAAACATTCATTAACCAAAACGTTTATTAACCAAAACAACAGGAGCCATTCATGTCCACTCCCATTATTTTTGATACTGATCCGGGGGTTGATGATTCACAGGCCATTGCCCTCATCATGGCAGACCCTGACATTGAGGTTGTGGGCTTGACGACTACTTTCGGTAATGTCCATATCGAAACCGCCACACGCAATGCGCTCTTGCTTTCACAGCTGGCAGGTCAATCCATTCCTGTCGCACAAGGGGCAGCTGCACCGTTGGTCAAACGTCCCTTCCCTGTACCTGACTGGATACATGGCAAGGATGGACTGGGCAATCAATCGTTACCAGAAGTGACCTCAACGCCTGTCGATAAAACGGCGGCTGAGTTTATTGTCGAAGAGACACGCAAACGCCCCGGTGAAATAACACTGGTCGCGGTTGGACCTTTGGGGAATCTGGCCACAGCCCTTCAAATCGACCCCAGCGTCAAGGATCGAGTGAAACGCGTAGTCGTCATGGGTGGCTCAATCCATCAGGGTGGGAACGTTACCCCTGCTGCCGAAGCCAATATATTTTCTGATCCACATGCTGCGAAACGAGTGCTTACTGCTGGCTGGCCCATTACGTTGGTTGGGCTGGATGTGACGCATAAGACACTGATTTCGCCCGAGCGAATGAAGCGCATTGCAAAGGCACAAGGTGCATTGGGCGACGTACTGCAAAACGGCTTCGATTTCTACGCCGAGTTTTATCGTGGCGCATTGGGCATCGAAGGGTGCTGCCCTCACGACAGCGTCGCTGTTGCATGGCTACAAAAACCGGAGCTCTTCACCACTCGCCGCGGTTATTTGAGCGTCATTACCGAAGGCCCAGCAGAAGGGCTGACACTATTTGCCGAAGAAGCACGTGACTATCCGGATGAGCGCTGGAAGCAAAGCGGAGTCGTCGAGGTATGCTTTGATGTGCAAGCGGAAGCCGCCGTGGATTGGATGGAGTCCATTCTCACTGCATGAATTGTCTTTTGAGAAAAAGAACATCCAAATAGGGCAAGGGCGATCGTATGTACGATCGCCCTTTTTCATCGATGATTCCAGAATGATGCGCAACCTTAACCGTAAGGCATGCCCGGTAGGCAATCCGAATGATCCGCAATTATCCTCTCACAATCGGATTTTATTGCTTGAAGTGATTCTCCAAATCAACGACAGCCTGATAAATCAGTTCAGGTGTGGTTTCGTAGAAGGAAACTTTTAACAGATCATCTTCCTGCGCATCCTGCGCCATTTGTCGTAACTGCGCTTCATTCAGATAGCCCAGATTCATGTCAGACAGTTTTTTTGGAAGCTGCAAGGTCTCATAAAAGGGAATCAACTTGTCAATTTCATCCCATTTATGTTCATAGGCCAGATTTACCATCACACCATAAGCTACTTTGGTCCCATGCAGAAAATCATGCGTCTCGGGAAAGGCTGTAATTGCATCGTGGATAGCATGCGCCAGTGTGGCACGGGCATAGGCATCACCAAAGCCCCCTACCAACCCACTGATCGCAATAATGATTTCAGCAACTTCCACGAACGTATCCGTGACCTCTTGAGCATCACGATCCGCAACAGCCTGATCTCCCTTGTCAACCATGGTTTGCTTACAGACGTAGGCTTGCGCACGAGCCGCTTTCAGAAATGCACTGGCCTGCGTTTCCTGCTGAGCCAAAATCTTTTCTGATTCATACCATTTGGCAATCGTATCGCCGATACCGGCCACCAGATATTTTTTGGGGGCAGTAATGACGATACGGGGATCGACCAGCAAGAGTCCCACCTCCTTCTTCAGCCAATCGACCTTTTCAAACACGCCTTCACTGCTGTACATCACACTCAAGGGAGCCCAGGGGGCACAGTTACTGGCCAGAGTGGGCACCAGCACAGAGTACAACGGTGGGATATCCTCGGCGACATGCTTTACAACATCAACCAACTTGCCGGAACCGACACCGATAACGGCCTGGGCAGATGTCTCATTGACCAGCGCCTTTACACGCTCTACCTCAGCATACGTGGATTCTCCACAGAATGTATGTTGTGTAACCTCGATCTCACTTTCGAAGAGCGCTGACAGGAAAGGTTTGGCGTTTTCCCATGATACATGCCCGTGCACCAATACAACACGAGACACGCCATGAGCCTTGAGGCGTTCCGGCAATGTATCCAAAACACCAATACGGCATTCATATTCCTGCGGGCCGGGCCGAACGATAAAAGGTGCCAATGACATGATGATGCTCCTGCGCATAATGAATATGAGCATCATCATACGCTTCTGCAGAGGGACAGGGGTAGAGCAAGACAGTGGGAACGACTTTAAATAGTATTTAAATGCGACGTTGGGAATTAGATGAAATAAAGTTGCGATTGTTTACACACAAGGAAAGGTGAGATTCGCTTTGTCCTCTTATCGACGTATCCATTTCAATACTCTGACGACCCAACCTTCATACCTCGAATCAGCGATATCAGAACGCACAACTTTTCTTTCTTACAAAAACCAATCTTTCTCACAAAGACCTGAATGCATCACTATATTGCTCGAGGTGTATCATGAAGTGCGAAGATATCAGTCGTCACCTTCATGCCTTGAGCTTGTCACGGGGTAACTTCTGCAAGCGCTTCCACAATTGATCGACCCCGGGTTTGTGCACCAAAGTGCATCGATAGAGTCGGATCTCAAGCGGAATATCCCACTGCTCGCTCCCTGCACGTGCCAACTTCCCGGACGCCAATTCATCCCTGACCGAAAAATCCGGTATCCACGACAAACCGGTACCCTGAAGCGTCATGGCCTTCAACCCTTCCGCCATGGCCGTTTCATAGACCGTTCTCAGGCGATGTCGTACAGGTTTATCCTTGAGAAGTGCTCGAATGCTTTTACCCAACATGGCATCTGACGTATAGGAAAGATAAGGCAACCGAGGTTCTGTTTCATCATCCAGATTATAAACAGGTGCACCGAGGTCATCTGTTGCAGAAACAGGAATCAATTTGACTTGCCCTATCGAAAATGAGGGAAAAACACTGTTATCCAAACCTCGATCGGCGCCTTCGTCATGATAAGCCAACATCAAGTCGCAGTTTCCTTCCCGCAGCATATGTATGGCATCGCCTACATTCATGGCCAGTAACCGGGTAGGAAGTTCACCCACGCCTTTCTGAAGTTGAGATATCCAGCGTGGATAAAACGCAAAAGCCAATGAATGGGCGGCGGCCACGTCGAGCTTTTCATCACGCGTTTCCAGCCCACGCAAATGATCTACGCACTCATTCAGGTGTTCGACCATATGGCGTGCGGTAATTAGAAAGAGCTCACCTTGCGTGGTCAGGCTGACAGGTGTAGTTGAACGGTCAATCAGCTCAGCACCAACGGCCTGCTCCAATGAGCGGATACGGCGACTAAAGGCCGGCTGCGTGACAAAACGTTGGCGCGCAGCACGCGAAAAACTCCGCGCGGCTGACAAGGCTACGAAGTCCTCAAGCCATTTTGTTTCCAGATTCATTCAGTATGACCTGTTCCTTGTCTTCCCCCACATCCATATAGGTGGGGGTGAGTTCATTGCATGCATTTGTTTCTACTGTACCGGCGCCAACAAATACGCTGCTCGAGACACCAGTTTGCGCCAAATGGGTCGATGCGTGATTTCGCTCAACATGACCTGACGGCAGTGGGAAAAATCATTCTCCAACATCCTTTCAACATCATGCGCGAAATCATCATTGATAACATAGCCGGTAATTTCGAAATTAAGCCGAAAAGAGCGATTATCCAGATTGACGGTACCCACTGCCGCCGTATGATCATCAACCAGCATCACTTTCTGATGAAGAAAGCCCGGTTGATAACGATAAATATTAACGCCGGCGCGTATCATCTCTCCCAGAAAGGAGAACGCGGACAAGTACACCAATAGGTGATCCGGCCGTTCCGGCATCATGATACGCACATCTACACCACGTAATGCAGCCAGTTTGAGTGCATCCTGTACACTTTGGTCCGGAACGAAATACGGCGTCGTAATCCAAAGCCGCCTGGTCGCCGCATTGATGGCATTCTGAATCATGAGACTGGCTGTATCGATGCGGTCTGCTGGCCCCGACGGTACAATCAGTACATTCTGATTCTGCTCGCCTGCGGCACGCGGCCGCCAATCCAGCGCCAGCACATTTCCGGTAGCCCAATACCAGTCTTCCCAGAACGCTGCTTGCAGGCCCAATACGGCGGGCCCGAGCAACTTCATGTGAGTATCACGCCAAGGCCCTACCCTACGTTTCTCGCCAAGATACTCAACGCCCACATTGAAGCCACCTACCCATCCCATTCGACCATCCACAATCATGACTTTTCGATGATTACGGAAATTGACCTGGAACCGATGTCGCCAACCGCGTGAAGAGCCAAACGGAGTAACCTCCACGCCGGCTTCGTTCAGTTCACTCAGATAGCGGTCACTTAGCTGGTGACTACCGATTTCGTCATAAATGAAGCAAATTCTAACGCCCCGTTCAGAACAGGCTATCAGCTTTTCTTTCAGCTTTTTACCCAGACGGTCATTACGCACGATGAAAAACTGAATCAGTACATAATCGGTGGCCTGCTCCAACCCTTCAAACAAGCTGTCAAAGGTAGCCTGCCCATCAATAAGCAATTCCGCATGATTATGGGTTGTCAGCGGCATCATTGCCAACTGCTCTACCGCAGTCACACGCCCATCATTGCTGAGTGAATGGTTGAGGTAAGGCTCCAACCGTTCGTCAATCGACACCAACCCCTGACGCAGTTCGCTTTCACGCTCTTCACGAGCGCTCACGTAGCCATAAAACCGGGGCCTGCCGAGTATCCAAAAGGCCGGTACAGCAATATATGGAAAAGTAATCAGCGAAATAATCCACGCAATCGCGCCTTGGGAGGTTCGACTGGAAAGAAGCGCCATCACTGCTGAAGTCACACCCAATAGATGGATGATTACAATCAGCGTTCCGCCAATAATTGCTGTCATCAGCTTCCTCGGTAGGAATGGACAATGGTCCGCCTTAATTGCTTGAAGGCGCGACCCCTTCACTCATCAATTGCTCACCAATCTGGTGAAGTTGATCACGCAGTTGTGCAGCTCGTTCGAATTCAAGCTGTTGCGCGGCCTGCTTCATCTCGGACTCAAGGCGCGTACGTTCGCGCTCAAGCTCCACAGGCGACATGGTATCAATCGGCTTGGCGAAACCTTCGGGTTCACTGGTATTACGCTCGCCCTTGCGTTTGCTTCTCCGTGTACCCGGCGCCTGCGCACCTTCCATGATATCCGCGACGCTCTTCGTCACGGTTTGAGGCACGATGCCATGCTCTTCGTTGAAGGCTATCTGTTTGTCGCGACGACGCTGGGTTTCATCCATGGCGATACGCATGGAATCTGTCACACGATCACCATAAAGAATGACTTTGCCGTGTGCATTACGCGCCGCGCGACCAATGGTCTGAATCAATGATCGAACAGAACGGAGGAAGCCCTCCTTGTCTGCATCCAAAATGGCAACAAGGGATACTTCAGGAATGTCCAACCCTTCCCGTAACAGGTTGATCCCGACCAGTACATCAAACTTGCCCAAACGAAGATCACGAATGATTTCGATACGTTCGACCGTATCAATATCGGAGTGCAGATAACGCACACGGATGTCATGTTCATCCAGATACTCGGTCAAATCCTCTGCCATTCGCTTGGTCAACGTAGTGACCAATACACGTTCACCAACCTCAATGCGTTTACGTGCCTCCGAAAGTAGATCATCCACCTGCGTGGTAGCCGGACGCACTTCGATTTCCGGATCCAGCAGCCCAGTCGGCCGAACCACCTGTTCGACAACCTGCCCTGCATGCTCTTCTTCATAGGGGCCAGGGGTTGCTGAAACGAATACCGTCTGTGGAATAATACGCTCCCACTCTTCAAACTTCATGGGACGGTTATCGAGGGCTGAAGGAAGTCTGAACCCGTATTCAACCAGAGTTTCCTTGCGTGATCGGTCACCACGGTACATGCCTCCGACCTGTGGAACACTCACGTGAGATTCATCAATAAAGAGCAATGCATCCGGTGGCAAATAGTCAAAGAACGTGGGCGGTGCATTTCCCGGATCACGCCCGGACAGGTAGCGGGAGTAGTTTTCAATCCCATTACAATAGCCGAGTTCAAGCATCATCTCGATGTCATAGAGGGTCCGCTGCTCCAGACGTTGGGCTTCAACCAGCTGGTTGTTTTCGCGCAACTGCTCCAGGCGCGTCTTGAGCTCCGCCTTGATACTATCCACGGCACCCAGAATGGTATTACGAGGTGTCACATAGTGCGTTTTGGGATAGATGGTCATGCGAGGGATCTTCGCATGAACTTCCCCCGTCAGAGGGTCAAAGAGGCTGATACCATCAATTTCATCATCGAACAGCTCTACACGCACCGCCTCGGCTTCGGCATCAGCGGGAAAGATATCAATAACATCCCCTCTGACGCGGTAGGTGCCTCGACGGAAGTCCATGTCGTTTCGGGTATATTGCAGCTCCGCCAAACGGCGCAGAAAGGTGCGCTGATCAATGATTTCACCCCGATTGAAGTGCATACGCATTTGCATGTACTGTTCGGGATCACCCAAACCATAGATAGCCGATACTGACACCACAATTAGCGCATCACGCCGTTCAAGCAAGGCCTTGGTCGCCGAAAGGCGCATTTGCTCGATATGATCGTTGACCGATGCATCCTTTTCGATGAACGTATCGGAAGAAGGCACATAGGCTTCAGGCTGGTAGTAATCATAATAAGAGACGAAATATTCGACAGCATTGTCAGGAAAGAATGACTTGAACTCCCCATACAACTGAGCTGCCAACGTTTTGTTTGGCGCTAACACGATGGTTGGACGTTGCAGCTTTTGCACGATATTCGCCATGGTGAAGGTCTTGCCTGAACCGGTTACCCCAAGCAGCGTCTGATGAGTCAGACCGGCTTCGATCCCGTTGACCAATGCCTCGATCGCCGCAGGCTGGTCCCCTGCCGGCTGATAGCGTGAGTCAATCTTGAAGGGTTTACTCATGACACGAACCTCCTTTTATAGCGAATTTCGATGGCACATGCGGCACTGATCCATCATCATCAACGGTATATAACGTTGACTATTGATGTCAGCCTCTGTGCAGACAGCCTATGGCTCGGGTGAGCGTGATAATGTCACTCATATCAGCCTTTGGCCTTGAACCCCAGTTTTTCGATTGTTTTGATCACTACGCTGCGAGACACTTGCCCTTCCACTTCAACGGAATGCCTTGATACTTCAACATTCGTGACACCGTCCAGCTCAATCAGGGCAGCAGTCAATCGATTGACCTCCTCCAGGGTATTCACCCCACCTACATTCAAGGTAATAGCCATAAAAACTCCTGATGGACTTGGCTCGTGACAGATAAATTGGAAACATGCAATTTTAACCCGAGAAGCACCCTGTATGCGATTGAAATAAAGTGCGTTACTATCATTTCACTGCTAAAGCACTTTCTTCACTGCATGCCGTCAATGAGGCTTGTCTGAAAAAACTGTTGCAAGGCATTTACCCGAGGCGGTTCGATAACAGCGCCCCGGGGGCTGATGTTTTCGACAATGTGCGCTTAACAAACATGTTCCACTCAATTTGGAAGCTGCTTCACTATGCCCGCAGGTGATTCACATACGACATCTTTCACCGTTCAGCCTCTCACCACCTTGAGTGCCATTCAGGTGAGTGGAAAAGACGCCGAACGTTTTCTGCAAGGACAAATCAGCGCTAATGCTGCTCATGCCAATGGGCAATTTGCACCCTATGGGGTGTTCTGTACACCCAAGGGAAGAGTGCTGGCCAATGTCCAGCTGGTCAAACGACAACCGGATGTTTACTGGCTACTCGGTCCGCTCTCTACACAAACATTGTTGATTACGCATTTGAAGAAATATGGTGTTTTCTTCAAGGCAACGCTGGAGACAATAGAGATCCATGCGTATGGCCTAACAGGGAGTGCGAACGCAATCGCCGATTTCCTGAACGTAACGGCGTTGCCTGATCTTCCAAATGAAGTACGCTCAGGCGATAAAGGCATAATCATTCGTGCGTCCGGCAACAATCGTTGGCTAGTGATTCAGCAAGAGGCATTACCAACAACCACAGCGCCTTTCTCTGATACATGCTGGTGGCAGCAGGAAATTCAACAGGGTGTTGCCTGGCTGGATGAATCACAGAGTGATAAATGGCTACCCCAAATGCTGAATTTGGAAGCGTTGGGTGGCATCAGCTTCAAAAAAGGATGTTATACAGGCCAAGAGGTGGTGGCGCGCGCTCATTACCGTGGACAAGTCAAAAAACGGGTTGCTCTCTTCACGGCTCCTACTGGCAGTGATATACATATTGGAGACACAGTCCAGGTAAAAGAGAGTGAAAAAACAGTGGGTACCGTCATTAATGCGCAGGCTGCCACTGAGCATATCGTTTTGCTGGCAGTCGTTAACCTGAGCGATGAACCCCGAACGTTAGTCGTCAATGGGGCAATATTGAGAGAAGCGCCCTTACCTTACCCCCTGGAGCGGGTAGACCCTGAGACCATGGTAGCGAAGGTCGAAGCCAAGCGTATCTGAGCCATGAAAGGATGCGTTACCTATTAAGCCAATAACGACGTTTAGCGCCCGAAAACACGGGTGACATTACGATTGGTATATTCACTGAGTGCACTGATTTCTTCCTGACGAAGACAGGCAACATAATCAGCGACCAGAGCCACACTGGCCGGTGTATTACGTGCCTCAGTGCCTCTTAAGGGCGCGGGTAGCATATCGGGGGAATCACTCTCCAGAACAAACCCTTCCTGTGGGAGCGCCTTTACTACACGTTGCAGCTTTTTGGCACGATCAAAGGTTACGGCCCCACCGATACCCAAAAGATAGCCTTGATCAATAAAACGCTGTGCCTGAACAAGACTTCCCGCAAACCCATGTATCAGACCACCGGGGATATGGGTATATCGGCGCAACAATTTGGCGACCTGATCATTCAAACGAACGCAGTGAACCACAACCGGCCAGCGGTAGGTATTTGCCAACGCTAATTGTGCATCAAACAGTGCCCACTGCTGTTCAGATTCACTACGGGCATCCACGCCACACTCACCCACCGCTACCATGCCCAACGGAGGCGATTTCAACAGACGCTCCAGTGCTTGTAAATCTTTGACAAGAGAAGGGGCATCGGAAAGAGAACCATTGGAACGAGAACCATAGTCAGCAAGCTCCCCGACAAACCATGGATGGAGGCCCATCGCTGTCGAAATACTGATATGGGGCACTTCAGCATAACTTTCAACCAACGAAGTCTGCTTATCCCAACTGGCAGAGTTTGTTGCCGCCGTAAAAAAGGCACCCACCCCACGGGCCAGTGCCTTTTTTATCACACTTGTACGATCCTGATCGAAACGAGGGTCACAGAGGTGACAATGAGCGTCGGTCAGCATCTGGAAGAAACCTGCTTAGGCGGCAGATTTCAGCTCTGAAGTGCAGTCCGGGCAACGAGTCGCCTGAACAGGGATTTCACTGTAGCAGTAAGTACAGGTTTTGACTTTGGCTGCATCTTCACGTGCTTTTTCGGCGGCAGCTGCTTCAGCCTGTTCAGTCTGCTTTCTTTTCATGCGAGCAATGGTACGTACCAGCATGAAGCACACCAGAGCAACCAGAATGAAGCTGATGACGGCATTCAGGAACAGGCCAATGTTCATGGTAACAGCGCCTGCATGCTGAGCTGCAGCCAGCGTCGGGTAGGGTCCGGGAGTGGAACCGTTACGCAGAGTCACGAACATATCAGTGAAATTGACACCACCGGTGATCAGACCAATCACAGGCGTGAATACGTTCTGCACAAGGCTGGTAACGATGGCAGTAAAGGCCGCACCGATGATAATACCGATCGCCATATCGAAGACATTGCCCTTCACGGCAAAATCACGAAAGTCCTTCAGGAATTGTTTCATAGAGCTTAGCTCCCAAGCATATTTTTAGATTGAATCAACACTCTCGGGCTGAGTGATCAGCCCGAAATACGCGGGCAGTGTACTCGACTTGTCCTCGAAATACACGGTTCAAACGCCACGAAAGGTGCACGTACGCTATAAACCTAGACAATAACAGACATAAGTGCCAGCCCGATTACATGGCATTGCCATCGAATCAGTGCTCGCGTGTGGCGCTGAACTCAATGTCGGGCCAACGTTCCTGCATTAATTGCAAGTTGACGCGTGTGGGGGCCAAATAGGTCAGGAACCCACCCCCATCAACAGCAATATTTTCACTGGACTTGCGTTTCAGCTCGTCGAGTTTGCGTTCATCCGCGTATAACCAGCGTGCGGTCTGTACATTCACTGGCTCGTAAATACATTCCACCTTGTACTCATCACGAAGGCGGTGCGCAACCACATCGAACTGCAGCATCCCAACTGCCCCAACAATCAGATCATTGTTGTTAAGTGGCATGAACACCTGCGTTGCCCCTTCTTCAGACAATTGCTGCAACCCTTTTTGCAGCGCTTTCGCCTTGAGTGGGTCTTTCAACCGGACTCGACGGAAAAGCTCTGGTGCGAAATGGGGAATACCGGTAAAACGCATTTCCTCCCCATCAGTGAAGGTATCGCCGATCTGAATAGTGCCATGGTTGTGCAGGCCGATAATGTCACCGGGCCACGCCTCTTCAACCTGAGCGCGATCCGAGGCCATAAAGGTCAATGCATCAGCAATTTTTACATCCTTGCCAATCCGCACATGACGCATCTTCATGTTCTTCGAATATTTACCCGAACATACGCGCAGGAAGGCAACACGGTCACGATGACGTGGATCCATATTGGCCTGAATCTTGAAAACGAAACCGGTAAAGCGTTCATCGGTCGGATCTACATCACGGACATCCGTCTCATAGTGTTCAGGCGAAGGTGCGTACTCAACAAAACCAGTGAGCATCTCTCGAACACCGAAATTACCCATGGCAGTACCGAAATAGACGGGGGTCAGCTTGCCCTGACGGTATGCCTCAAGATCAAATTCATGAGAGGCACCGCGCACCAGTTCGATTTCATCCCGCAACTCTTCAGCGCGATCAGCGCCCAGGACTTCATCTACCTCAGGGTTATCCAACCCCTCAATGAAATTTTCATCAGGTATACGACTCCCCTGCCCCTGGGTATACAGATATACACGGTCTTCCAACAGATGATAAACACCCTTGAATGCTTTCCCCATGCCAATGGGCCAGGTTACCGGTGAGCACTGGATGGACAGAATGGTTTCAATCTCATCCATCAGCTCGATGGGGTCACGTGTTTCACGATCCATTTTGTTGATAAACGTGAGGATCGGTGTATCACGCAGCCGACATACTTCCATCAGTTTTATCGTGCGTTCCTCAACACCTTTGGCGGCATCTACCACCATTAGGGCCGAATCAACCGCGGTAAGGGTACGGTAGGTATCTTCCGAGAAGTCTTCGTGCCCGGGCGTATCCAGCAAATTGACCATACGCCCACGATAGGGAAACTGCATGACAGAGGTGGTCACCGAGATACCACGCTCCTGCTCCATTTTCATCCAGTCCGACGTCGCGTGACGATCTTCACGCTTGCTTTTGACGGCCCCAGCTACCTGAATGGCGTTACCAAACAGCAGCAGTTTTTCAGTTAACGTTGTTTTACCGGCATCGGGGTGCGAGATGATGGCGAATGTGCGTCTGATTTCGGTCTCTTTTACCTGCTCGCTCACCTTACGATGCTCCTTGATATGTCGAATTTCATGGTTTTTATCAATCGCTGTAGCGCCTGTCGTACTCATGTCCTGTTACTTCCAAGCAGTGGTCAGCCCTACCTGAACCGTCGTTATTTCAGAGTTCGGCGGGCCGACAAACATCATGTCATGCACAAAGCAAGCGATGAGCCCGCACCACAATGACAAGGGGGTGGCTGCATAAAAGCCGCGCTCAACGGCTCAGGCACCAGGTAACCCCTCCGCAGTTTTGCAGAAAAAGGGACCAAGGTAGCCATGGCTGCTTTGTACGATATTGTTCAATTTCACGCTAATGACTTCCGCGATTACAAATAATCCGGAGAGAACACATGATATCTGCTTACATTGGACGACCACTCGGTAAAAGCAAGAGGAAACATGCCTGCACTAAATGCGCAGGGTATGGAGCAAAATTATAAAGCAAAACAGACTCCATGTCCCTTTCAGGACTTGATCTATACTCGTTATTCATGATGCATGTATTTACGCTTTACCAAGTGCCCTTAACACCATGTTTATCGCTCTTCAGATCAATCTCTACCCCTATAACTCACTGTTCCATAAAAGAATTGTAAAAAACTTACAAAAAACAGGTAAAAAAAGTACGTAGTAAGTTTACAACCACTAAACTTTGGTCTAGTATATAACCATATCCACCGAAACAGACACGTAGCGAGGTCACACACCATGAAATGCGCCCATGAAGTGATGCTCAAGGAAGAACAGAAAATGCGTCAGCGTCGTGCTGAAGAAGCAGAACTTAAAGCTTCTTATGGAAAACGTGCAGCTTAAGAAACGTCAATATCTTGCTGCACAATTTGCCGACCAGAAGAGCGTCTCCCAACGATACAGTACACAAGAATACAGTGCCTAAAGGCACTTGATACCATCATTTCTTACCGGTTGGTTCAATAAAACGTATATTCATAAAAAAAGCTCAATGACACTCTCATTGGGCTTTTTTTATGCGTATAACGATTTACCATCACCATTGTCACCGCGACTGAAAGTAAACCCAATCCTGCTTTTTTTACCTTACACCGTATTTTCATTGGCCTGTTGGCTGGCTTCTCTAAATGGATAAAGAGCTGGCTCGTTCATTTCATACCTATTATTTGGGTAAAAAGATGGGTGAAGAGATAGCATGTCATTTTAGCGAAACTTTTATGTAACATTCCTACATTTTACTATCTTTGACTGTTTTGGCTTTCGTATTACTCCCCTCTTGAAACCGCCATTCAGCTTTATCCTCTTTAGGGTGCCTACATTTGTTACGTAAGAAAAATCATGTGTCATGCCTTTAATCACCATGACATGCATGTTTGACAGACACCCGCTAGAATAAAGGCAATCGTTTCAGCATCCTAATCAGGACGACACACATGATTCAGGCGAGGCCAACTCCAACGCCATTTTCGCTCTCTACGCCCGGGCAAAACCTTGTGCGCCTCACGATCATCAGGGGAATCAGCTGGACCGGCTTCCTGGGTGTCGTCATTTTCGGCATTGAGCTTCTTCAATTTCATCTACATGTTGGGTATGTCATCGGCACTATCCTGTTTATCGCAATAGTCAATGTGATGACATGGTGGCGATTGGGCCGTCGCTATCCCGTTACCGATATCGAATATGTCGGTCATCTATTACTGGATACCCTGGGCCTGACCGTGCTGTTTTATTTTACCGGAGGTGCTACCAATCCAGCGGTGACCTATTTAATGGTTCCCATCACCATTGCCGCTGCCACCATGCGGCAGATCCATGCCGTTGTCGTAACGATTGTTGCCATATTGGCCTACCTGTTTCTACTTTTCCATTTTCAGCCGTTACCTGAACTTTCCATTGTCTATGATGGTATGCCATTCGATATTCACATCATGGGAATGGCGCTTACCTTTCTTTTATGTGCGTGTCTGGTCATGTTCTTTATTACCCGCATGGCTATTGCACTCAGGAAACGCGATCAAGTCCTGGCGAAAACACGTGAAGCGGCCCTGCGCAGTGAACAGGTGATGGCCGTCGCCAGTCAGGCCGCAGGAACGGCCCACGAGCTGGGTACTCCCCTATCAACGATTGCCTTGCTTGCCAGTGAAATGCGCCTGGATCTGGAAGATCAACCCGAACTATTGCAGGACGTGGATCTGATTCGTCAGCAAGTGGATACCTGCAAAAAACATTTACGAACGCTGGCCGCCAGTGCGCAACGGGAAGCCAGTGCTGTCCAACGCGTGAATGCGCGAGAATGGTTCAAAAGCGTTATCAATCGTTGGCTGGTCATGCGTCATGATGTGGACTATACCTTCGACAGTGAAAAAGGCCGAAGCCCCGACATTGATATTGATACAACACTTGATCAAGCCATTCTCAATCTGCTGAATAACGCAGCGGATGCCGATCCAGACAATATTGAATTACGCCTTGATTGGGCGGCAGGTGAAGTGCATTTTGAAATTCGTGATCACGGGCCCGGAATCCCCCTGGATATAGCGGATGAGCTGGGTGAAACGTTTGTCTCCACGCATTCCAAAGGTATGGGTATAGGGTTGTTCCTCACTCACTCGACATTGGAACGCTTTGGCGGGAGCGTCAGACTTTATAATCATTCGGAAGGGGGGGCCATCACAGCGGTCACACTACCGATGGCAGGACGTTCCTGATAAAACACCCGTCAACCCGGATGGGGTGACTATTGAAGTAACGGCATTATTACATGGGCGCAGGTGACTTCAATCAGGTGTACGCATGGCATAAACGAATACTCACCTGACATTTGCCATTAAAGGCCTGCCTCGAATGGCGTACACTATATGTATGTACATTCAAATATGTACCTTCAGCATAATAAAAGCTGTATTGCTGGATATTGCCCCCATTTCAAGGGTGAAGTAAATGGCTACAAGGATGATTTCAGCTGAGCGCTCCTTGTAAATCAGAAGTATTCGAGAACATGCAAGGCTCGGTTTAAACGCCTGTCCAACCAGGAGAATAAGCGCCATGGCGCATGCCCAAAATTTTCTGATCATTGACGACGACGAGTTCTTTTCGCGCACCATGGAGCGTGCGATGAAAAGACGTGGATTTGATGTCCAGATCGCCAACACGGCTGAGGACGCCCTGGCTATTGCCCACCAGCATCCGCCTGCCTATGCAACTGTTGATCTTAAGCTTGAGTCCAGCTCCGGACTAAAACTACTGCCTGAGCTTCTGCGTATTCACCCCGCCTGCAAGGCAGTGATCCTGACCGGATACTCCAGTATTTCAACAGCTGTCGAAGCCATCAAACTGGGGGCTGTCAACTATTTGTGTAAACCCGTGGATGCCGACGAAGTGCTGCATGCACTCAACCATGACACGCCAGACCCGGACGCAGAAATTGCCTCACATCCTCCTTCGGTCAATCGACTGACATGGGAACATATTCAGCGGGTTTTACAGGAAAATGATGGCAACATTTCCGCCGCGGCGCGAAGCCTCGGGATGCACAGGAGAACTCTGCAACGCAAATTGCAGAAGCGTCCCGTAAAACGTTGATGCAACGGTTTAAACGGCAACCAATATCAGCTACCACCACCCAACAAGGAGTATTTTGTGTCCACCGTATCACTTGAAGAGCGTTTGGATTTTACCCTCGAACTGGCTAAAAAGGCGGGAGACACGATTCGTCGTTTTCGCGAAGAGGCTTCCTTCAACAAGAACCTGAAACGGGGTGTGGAACTCGTCACAGATGCTGATATTGCCGTCGACACCCTTATTAACGATGCCCTCTCCAGCCACTTCCCCAACGATGGCCGGTTAACAGAAGAACTTTCGCCGGATCTTAGCGACGTTAACCCCAACGACGCACTATGGATTGTGGACCCCATCGATGGCACAGTAAATTTTGCCCATGGTCATCACCATGTTGCTGTCTCCATTGCATGGGCTATCAATGGTGAAATTCAGCTGGGCGTTGTACATGCTCCCTTCCTGAACGAAACATATAGCGCCATACGCGGAAAAGGCGCATGGTTGAATGATCAACCCATCAAGGTAAGTGGCGAAACCGATCTGAATGCATCCCTGGTGGCTACCGGTTTTTCATATTCACGCGAAGAACGTTTTGCCCAACTGAAGCTGCTCTCCCAAGTCCTGCCCTATTGTCAGGATATACGTCGTATCGGTTCAGCTGCACTTGATATCTGTGCCGTTGCCAGTGGCCGCATGGAAGCATTCTATGAAACCGTCAACCCCTGGGATTTTGCAGCGGGCCACCTGATCGCGAGTGAAGCAGGCGCATTTACCGGACATTTTTCCACCAAACCCGCCCACATTCCTGAAGAGCTTTATGGCAAGGATCTTGTGGTTTGTACGCCTGGTATCACGAATGATTTGATGAGGCGTCTGCAAGGCGAATAAGCAATTACATAAGGTGGAATCCAGCCACTGATCTGTAGAGGTTATTTTCGAGCAATATTGAAGATGGATTCCACCTACTCTTGTATAACTGCCCAATATAGGAACGCGCCAGCAAAAGGCAACGATAACATTTCAATCTTTCCCCAAGCGGCTCAGCTGAATTCAATCCCCTCACGCACGTGCTTGAAACCTTTCGCTCATAGCCATATGAGCTTGTTATGCAATTGGAAACCATCTACGCCAGTACCAACACTAGGTTATCAATTCCTGACTGTGCAATTCCTGACTATGCTGTGAATGGCCTCCCATTTCCGTTCATTCACCCGCACCACCATTGATTGACTTTCATCTCTGACTCATGAATTCCTGGTGCCAGTGCGTGCCTCAAAAATTCCAAGGCTTTTGGCTTTTGGCTTTTGGCTTTTGGCAATGAAGTTCTGGAAAACATTTTTTCGCCATAGCTGTATGGCTGGAAAGGTGGGCAAAGAAGATCAAGCGCAGACGTGTGACCAAACAGGAAGATGCTCCAAGGTAGCTATACAGTGATTATTTCAGTACGAAGACCAGTTATAGATAGAAAGCGCCATTGTTTTCGCAACCAACTGAAATTACAGTTGTTCACAGCTCTTTACGTGAATAGGGATCATTTTTTTAATTGATATCGCCATTTTCTGTTAACCTTGCCAGAATACTTTTTTTACATTTATTTTTTATCGTATTTATCCAAATACGTTTCTCGTTACATGGAAAATCTTCCTGGACACGTCAAGTTTCATTGCATGAAACGTTCTACAGGTAAGTTGTCCAGACAGGAGGCCTTCGGCTCAGGAATGATCAAAATCAGTTCACCGACAACTTTATTGGGGTTAGCCTGCCTTCTGCTAACCAGTTTGCTAACAGCATGTGCCAGCAACTCTATCGGTTCCAACGGCCAAGGCGGCTGGTATCAGGTTCGCACTGGGGATTCAATGGGCCGTGTAGCTCAGCGTTATCATATCCCTCTGTTAAGGTTGCAACGACTTAATCCCCAATTGGGTGGTACGGGACTGAGAGCAGGAGAGCGCATTCGTCTCCCCTCTTCCGTTGAACGTGCCCCCGGGCGCGGCACCTACAAATATATTGTTCGTCAGGGCGACACCATTGCCGGGCTGGCGCGCGAATTCTCAACGTCCACGGCGGCAATACAACATGCCAACCCCGGACTGAATATCCATCATATTGGTATAGGACGGCTGATTCGTCTTCCTGTAGGCTCCCGTACAAACAGTAGCAACGCTAACGGGGCTATCCGACAACCCGCTCCCGAGCCAATACCTGCCGGTGTGGGCCCATGGCCATGGCCCTTGCCCGGCGCGACAGTCACCCGTGAATTTGGCGTTGACAGCCGCGGTATACTGGAACCCATGCTACTGACTGCATCGACTACCTACACTGCACGCTCTTCGGTTTCCGGGAGTGTCAGCTTTGCCGATAACATGCGCCAGCTGGGAGGGGTTGTCATTATTCATACGGCACATGATATGCAAGTCGTCTATGCTCAATGCGCAGCGCTTTATGTCAAAAATGGGCAATCGGTCTCTACCGGCACACCAGTTTGCATGATCAAGCCCAGCACACCTGCGGCCAAAGCACAGTTGATTTTTGATGTCAGGCATGCGGGCAAACCAGTTGATCCACGCCGAGTATTGGGCAAATGATTCACTTTGACAAAGTGCCATGCACTCCTATGAGTCAAACAAGCTTGACGATGGCTAGTGATAAGGAAGTTATTCGTGAAATCCCGCGTTTCTGCTGAAGTAAAAGCCAAACAGGCAGGCTCTTTTCACGAACATGCGCCTGCACAAAGGCCGATGACGGTTGCCTTTGTGAGTGAAACATGGCAGCCAGAGGTGAATGGGGTTACCCATACCATGAGCAAACTGGTCGATTGCCTCTATCAGAAAGGCTATACCCTGCAATTGGTGCGCCCCCGCCCCGACGATGGTTCACATGCTTCCCATATGTCCGGGGAGTTGCAGGTTAAAGCACTTCCTGTATTTGACTATGATGGCGTACACATGGGGTTTATCAGGCCAAAGCGTTTAAGACACTACTGGGAAAATAATAGACCGGACGTAATCTATATTGCCACTGAAGGTCCGCTCGGCATGGTAGCACTCAGGGTTGCACGCCAATTGAATATTCCGGTTGTCAGTGGCTTTCATACCAACTTCGAGCATTACAGCCAGTATTATATCCTACTCCGCATGGTTCACCCTTTTGTTCGAACTTTTTTGCGCCGTTTCCACAACAAAACGAATGCCACACTGGTACCCACTCAACGTCAGGCTGACAGCATGACTCAATCAGGCTACACGACGGTGAAGGTGATGGGGCGTGGATTGGATACACAACATTTTTCGCCTTCCTTTCGTAGTGATGCCCTGAGACGATCATGGGGAGCAGAAGAAAATTCGTGTGTTGCACTCTATGTGGGGCGACTTGCGGTCGAAAAAAACGTAGAATTACTCATTCGTACCCTGAAAGCCTTACGCTCCGCCAATCCCGAGCAGGTTGCGGTCATTGTGGGTGAAGGCCCCTTGCGTGCTAAACTGAAAGAAGAAGTGCCGTGGGTGAAGTTTGCGGGCTTTAAACATGATCAAGCGCTATCCGAATATTATGCCAGTGCTGATCTTTTTCTGTTTCCCTCATTATCGGAAACATTCGGTAATGTTGTAACAGAAGCCATGGCGAGCGGCCTTGCGGTACTGGCCTTTGATTATGCAGCAGCAAGCGAGTTGATCATAAAGGGTAAAAACGGCATGACTGTACCTTGTGATAATGAAGATGCTTTTGTCGAAAGTGCAGTCAAGCTCGCCAGTGATATTTCAACTGTGCATGCCCAGGGCGTCAATGCCAGCCAAAAAGTAGCGGGACTCAATTGGGAAAATATTGGTGAGACATTTATTGACTACCTGCATCAGGCGCAAGAGGAGAATGTGAATGATGCGCGATAAAGTGGAACCGCTCTTCAAACGGTTGGACATGCTGGAGTGGCGAGCCTGTAACCAGCTTACCCGGTTAAGTGCCTGGCAACCCATCCTGTGGGTTATGCGTGCCGCCAGTTGGTTGGGAGACTATCCGGGCTGGATTATTTTGTGCATCAGCATGCCGGCCCTCTATGGGATGCGTTATTGGGCATTGGCTATCAGCTGGGGGCTGTGTGCCGCTGTGGGTGGCCTGATCTACCGTATCCTCAAAAATCTGCTGGGTCGGGAACGCCCCTATATCTCATTCAGCAAGATTCGTTGCAGCATGCCTCCCATGGATCGCTATAGTTTTCCCAGTGGGCACACGCTGCACGCAGTAATGTTTCTGACATTAACGCATCACTTCATGCCCCAATACATGTTCATCGTGCTGCCTTTCGCACTGACCGTCATTGCATCCCGCATTATTCTAGGGCTTCACTATTTCACTGATGTGATTGCTGGTGCGCTGATTGGTTATGCCATGGCCTGTTTGGGTATCTTTGCCGTCAATAACGTCTTCACTGGCTGGTTTTAGCCATGGCCCCCCTGAATCTCAGGGAATCGCATCATAACGGCTGGTACCAGAGCACCGCCTACCCTTCGCTCTGGTACTGCCCACATTGGCTTACGCCATCAGAAGGCAGCGCACTCTTTGATCAACTTGATCATTCACTCGAGTGGGAACAACCAACACTTACCCTATTTGGCAAAACACACCGGATTCCTCGCAGCCAGTGTTGGGTAGGAGAGCGTGGATTGACGTACCGCTACTCCAATAAAACCTTCCATCCCCAACCGTGGCCTGATTTTCTCGAGAAGACCAATCAACGCATCAATCGCGCTATTGCTCAGCTCTCCCTGACCGAAGGCTGGCCGAGACCATTGCCCATGAACAGCATGTTGGCGAACCGCTATAAGGGTGGCACTCAAAAAATGGGCTGGCATAGTGATGATGAGGCAGAATTGGGACCTGATCCCATCATTGTCTCTCTTAGTGTGGGAGAAAGCCGTGACATGCGCTTTCGCCCTACCTCCCGTTTTGCCAAAGTCATCAGGGATGATCCACATCGGTCCAGCCACTTTCCATTAATACTTCCGCTTACACACGGCAGTTTATTGATCATGGGGCCTGGCAGCCAACGTGATCTCCAACACGAGATCCCCCAACGAAAAAAAGCCGAAGGGTCACGGATAAACCTGACCTTTCGGCATATCATTCCTACATAACACGAGGTTTTTTTAACGCTTCCAGCCTATAAGGCGTTGCCAGCTTTCCACGTCCGCCGTCACAGCCTCGTAGCCTCCAGACTCGGCTGAGGGGCAAGCCGGACTCGAGAAGAGGCACCACCCGACACCGACAACTGCAGTATTACCATACGTACCTGTATCAATCACTCTCAGCCACGATAATAACGTGCTGGTACAAAGGGCATTTTGTTGATCGTCATGGGTAATTTCTTGCCTCTGACTTCCGCAAAAACCTGCGTTCCCACCTCGGCAAGCTCAGTTTCAACATAACCCATGGCAACCGGTTTACCGACAGAAGGACCGAAGGTGCCCGACGTCACATGACCAACTTCCCGCTCTTTTTCATCAAACAATTTGGCTCCCTCCCGTATGGGCGCTCTGCCCTCACCCAACAAGCCGACGCGGCGATGAAGTTCATCTCGGTTAATCAAGCGCGATACAATCACTCCTGCGCCGGGAAAACCCGCTTCATGTTCCCCGCCCTGTCGACGGCTCTTACCAATTGCCCAGATCAGATTGGCGGACACCGGATCAGTTTTCTGATCAATATCATGCCCATACAGACACAAGCCTGCTTCAAGGCGAAGAGAGTCGCGTGCACCTAAACCAATGGGCTCGACTTCCGGGTTTTCCAGCAGTTGACGGGCAAATTTTTCTGCAAACTGATTGGGGACCGAAATTTCGAAGCCATCTTCTCCGGTATAACCGGAACGGCTTACCCACAGGGAGTGTCCTTCCAATTCATATCGCGCATGTTGCATAAATGTCAGCTGCCCTGATTCAGGCAACAAACGGGCCAGTACTTCCGCGGCGGCAGGTCCTTGCAATGCCAATAATGCCCGTTCTTCGAGGAGGTCCACTTGAACACCCTCCATACCGGTACGAAGAATGGCGAGATCCTGCTCCTTGCAGGCGGCATTCACGACAAGGTAGAGATGATTGCCTGCATTGACCGTCATGAAGTCATCGTAAATGCCTCCTTCGGACGTGGTGAAGAAGCTGTAGCGCTGTTGTCCTTCCTCCAATCCGACAAAATCTGCGGGAGCCAGCGCCTCGAGTTGTTCAGCAAGACGCTCACCGTGAAGCTCCACCTGCCCCATATGTGACACATCAAAGAGCCCACAGGCACTTCGCGTATGTTCATGTTCACGTTTAACGCCAAGTGCAAACTGAACAGGCATTTCATAACCGGCAAAGGGGACAAATTTCGCACCACACTCTTCATGAAGAGCATATAACGGTGTTCGTTTGAGGCTACACATAAGGGGCTCCGTTAACCTTCTTCAGATATCCGAAGGGCAATAATAAAAGGGTCATCCATGAAAATGGGCGGCTACTAAAGGTTTCTTTCCATTCATGGTAACAATGGAAAGAAAAGAGTGCCCACACTTATTCTTGTTGTTCAGGCAAGAGTAACAAAGGTTAACCCATTTGGCTCTTTTTTCTATGTACGCAAAACTTTCTATCAACCCAACGTTTTCCATTTACTTTACTCGAGGTTTCTTTTAGCAACCCAATTTCCCTCTATCTCCATTGCTTTTCTACCAGACGTGTTCCGATAACATGCGTTTCAATAAAGGCCTCTTCGATAAAGACCTTTTCAATATATAGTCTCTCAAGTGGATAAATAATGATCTCAAGGGCTGATAGAAGCTAACTGAATTTCTATCAATATAATTGAGACCAATGTCTGAAAAGGACCTCAGCCTCACATTACGAACAGATAGAAAAGCCAACCGACAAAACAAAAAAAGTTTCTGTTAACTTATGTACTTCTTTACTGGCTCATCGCCATTGCATGCGGCATAATTTACCTGTTTTCTTCTTCCAATAAATAACTGCTTCAGGAAAACCGACATGAGCAACATCCCGCAACAGCTACTCTACACCGACAGTCACGAATGGGTTCAGGACAACGGTGACGGCACGGTAACCATTGGCATTACCGATCATGCTCAGGAAGCTCTGGGAGACGTCGTTTTTGTCGAACTCCCTGAAGCAGGTGCAACCATCGACATTGGGGACGAATTTGGCGTAGTGGAATCCGTCAAGGCAGCATCAGACCTGTACGCCCCTATTTCCGGTGAAGTACTGGAAAGCAACGCCTTGCTGGAAGACTCTCCCGAAACATTGAATGAACAACCCTACACGGATGCATGGTTGGTAAAGGTCAAGATCAGTGATCAGGATCAACTAAAAGAATTGCTTGACGCCGACGCATACAGCGAACTGGTCGAAAACGAATAGCTCCTGATTCATTCCCGATTCCCGGTAATACATGTCACGCACGCTGGCCGCACTCAGCGTGCTTTATTGGTTTAAGCAGGTAACCACCGCCATGGCCCTTGATACCCGTGCCCTTGCCGATCTGGCTGCTCATGATGACTTCATCTATCGCCATATAGGCCCTCGACCAGAAGATAATACTCAGATGCTTCAACGCATCGGTGAAGCTTCTGTAGATTCATTGATTCGCCATACCATCCCGGATGATATTCGACTGCAGGGCGAGCTACCGCTCGAAAATGCCAAGAGTGAACGTGATACGCTGACGTATCTGAAAGGGCTGGCGCAACATAACCAGGTTGCGAAAAGCTATATCGGTATGGGGTATTACGATACGCTGATGCCTACTGTTATCACCCGTAATGTGTTGGAGAACCCCGGCTGGTATACCGCCTATACGCCCTACCAGCCTGAAATCAGTCAGGGCCGTCTGGAAGGCCTGCTGAATTTCCAGCAGATGATTATGGATTTCACCGGAATGCCGCTGGCAAACGCTTCACTGCTGGATGAAGCAACTGCTGCTGCGGAATCCATGGCCCTGTGTGCTCGTGGTAACAAAAAGGCAAAACGCTGCAACCGCTTCTTTGCGGCCAAGGATCTGTTCCCACAAACACTTGATGTATTGAAGACACGTGCGGGCTATTTGGGTTTTGAACTGATCATTGATGAGCCCGCCAACCTCGGGCAATACGATGTGTTTGGCGCACTATTCAGTTATCCCGGGGAATCAGGTGACGTATCAAATATTGAAGCCCTGATCGAAAACGCGCATGCACAAGAGGCCATGGCATGTGTGGCTGCCGACCTGCTGAGTCTCGCGGTATTAGAAGCCCCCGGCCACAAAGGCGCTGATATCGTTTTGGGCAGTGCCCAGCGCTTCGGTGTCCCCATGGGATTCGGCGGGCCACATGCCGCGTTCTTTGCTGTCAGTGACACACTCAAACGTGCCATGCCCGGACGCGTCATCGGCATTTCACGTGATCGTCATGGGCAACAGGCTCTACGAATGGCCATGCAAACCCGAGAGCAACACATTCGCCGCGAGAAAGCCACGTCCAATATCTGTACAGCGCAGGCGTTGCTTGCCAATCTGGCGGGCTTTTATGCGGTCTATCACGGCGCCGAGGGAATTTCGCGTATTGCCAACCGCGTTCATCGTCTGACACATATACTGGCCACAGGGCTGACCTCCAAAGGTATTCGGATTCGCAATCAGCACTATTTTGATACGCTTACACTGGATGAACTTGATCACAACGTCATTCAGGGCCGTGCCATGGAAGCCAACCTGAACCTGCGTTATCGACAGGATGGTGGTATCGGCATCAGTCTGGATGAGACCACCGCGATTGAAGATGTAGCAACCCTTTTTGACGTGTTATTGGGGCGTGGTCACGGACTCTCTGTTGTTCAATTGGATGAGCAACATCATGAGGAGCATGGTTTACCGGAAAACGCGGTACGTTCAACCGATTACCTGACCCATCCGACATTCAAACGGTACCGTTCCGAAACGGAAATGCTGCGTTATCTGAAACGGTTGGAGAATAAAGACCTCTCCCTGACGCATGCGATGATTCCGTTGGGTTCGTGTACGATGAAGCTGAACGCAACCAGCGAGATGCTACCCATTACCTGGGCTGAATTTGCCAACATACATCCGTATGCACCCAAGGATCAGGTCAGTGGTTATCAGCAGATGATCGATGAGCTTTCGCATTCACTGCTCACGATTACCGGTTATGATGCCATTTCCATGCAGCCCAACTCAGGTGCTCAGGGGGAATATGCAGGACTACTGGCTATTCGCCGCTATCAGGCCGCTCAGGGCGAGTCACATCGCAATATCTGCCTGATCCCCAGCTCTGCCCATGGTACCAATCCAGCTTCTGCAGCCATGGCACAGCTCAAGGTTGTCGTGGTTGAATGCGATGATTCAGGCAATGTGGATATTGAAGACCTGAAGGCCAAGGCTGAAAAGCATGCGGATAATCTTGCTGCCATCATGATTACCTACCCTTCTACACATGGCGTGTTTGAAGCGCGTGTACGGGAAGCTTGCGAGATCGTGCACCAGCATGGCGGGCAGGTCTATATCGACGGTGCCAACATGAATGCGCAAGTGGGCCTTTGCCGCCCTGGGGATTACGGCGGTGATGTTTCCCACTTGAACCTGCACAAAACCTTCTGCATTCCTCATGGTGGAGGTGGCCCGGGCATGGGCCCCATTGGCGTGAAATCCCATTTGGCGCCCTATTTGCCCGACCACGTGGTGACGCCATCCACTGAGGCGAATGAAGCCAACCATGCCGTTTCGGCAGCAGCCAACGGCAGCGCCTCTATCCTGCCCATTTCGTGGGCGTATATCACCATGATGGGCGCTATCGGCCTGCGTAAGGCAACCGAGCAGGCCATTTTAAATGCCAACTATATTGCCGCACGTCTGAAGGATGATTATAGCGTCCTCTACACCGGTGAAGCCGGTCGTGTAGCGCACGAGTGCATTATCGATATCCGTCCCATCAAGGCAAAAAGCGGTATCAGCGAAGAAGATATTGCCAAGCGTTTGATCGATTATGGCTTCCACGCTCCCACTATGTCTTTCCCAGTGGCGGGTACTCTAATGATCGAGCCGACGGAGTCTGAATCGCTGTACGAACTTGACCGTTTTTGCGATGCCATGATCGCTATTCGGCGTGAGATTGCGCGTGTTGAATCAAGTGAATGGACGCACGAAGATAACCCTCTTGTTAACGCGCCACATACTCAAAATGACCTGATGGCCCCATGGGATCATCCCTATTCCATCGAAACGGCCTGCTTCCCCACGGCAGCAACGCGCGAGGCTAAATTCTGGCCTTCCGTCAGCCGTGTCGATAATGTGTATGGTGATCGCAATCTGGTCTGTAGCTGCGCCCCCATTGATGTGTATCGCGATATGAGTGAGTGAGCCGATGATTTTGCTGGGCAACGCCATACGTTCGCTCCAACAGCAATACCAGCACAACCTGTTTCAGCTATAACTTTAGCATCTGACACAACTTTAGCTTCTGACACAAATACAGCTTCTAACACAACTACAGCTGTAATTACGACAACGACAACACACGTAACAGGATGAGAGGATTCCAATGAGTGAGCAGAAACCGTGGGAAGCACCACTAGACAATGCCAACTTCGAACTGATCAAGAAGATTCTCGCAGCGCCGAGCCCAATCGGACTTGAAGGTGCAATGACGTACGGTGTACTGAAACCCTATTTTGAAAGCTTTGCCCCTGATAGCTGGAAAATCCACCAGTTCAAAGGAAACGCAGGCATCGTACTGGATACCCATCCGGGACGTGACGACATGTTCTCCATCATGTTGATTGGTCACGCTGACAAAATTCGTATGCAGGTTCGCTCTATCGGTGAAGATGGCAAAATCTGGGTCAATACCGATTCCATGTTACCCAACGTGCTGGTCGGGCATGAAGTCAGTCTGTTCAGTGAAGACCCCGAAGCGCCCGGTGAATTCCGCCGTATTGACGGAGGAACCATTGAAGCACTGGGTGCCATCCATTTTGCAGATGGCCCAACGCGTACCGGTGAACGCGGTATTCGCAAGGAACAGATCTACCTTGATCTGCAAATCCATGGCGATAACAAGAAACAACAGGTATTGGACCTGGGTGTGCGCCCCGGGGATTCCATTATTTTCAACCGCCCGATTCGTCGCGGTTTTAGTCCTGATACTTTCTATGGTGCCTATCTGGATAACGGCCTGGGATGTTATGTAACGGCCGAGGTGGCTCGTCATATCGCTGAAGCAGGCGGCACTGAAAAAGTACGCGTTTTATTCGCGATTGCGACACATGAAGAGATTGGTCGATTCGGCAGCCGTACTCTGGCAGGCGAACTCAAACCGGATGCTATCATCGGTGTCGATGTCAATCATGATTATGTTGCAGCACCTGGTATTGGTGATCGGCGTGTTCAACCGCTCGAGATGGGTAAAGGCTTTACACTTGCGGTAGGTGCCATTGCCAGCACGCAACTTAACACCGTCATTCAAAAAGCGGCCAAGGAACATGGTATTCCGGTCCAGCTTGATGTAAATGGTCGTGACACTGGTACTGACGGTATGGCCGGGGTACTTGCCTCCATTGACAGCGCTGCTACGTCCGTTGGCTTCCCTGTGCGTAACATGCATACCATCTCGGAAACCGGCAATTTCAAGGATTTGCTCGCTGCCATCTATGCGATGACCTACAGCATTCAAGACCTGGACAAATTGCCTGATGTTCACAAAGCTTTCACCGATACTCATTCGCGTCTTGATACTGCAACCACGCTGAAGCATCCTGAAAGCAAATAAGTAGTATACTAGACGGCATTATCTGAGCATCTTGAAATAAAAAGCCCCCACACTCCAATATATAATGAGTGTGGGGGCTTTTTTCATTCACCTTTTACAAATCAGACAAAGGCGACGAGCACGGCATCAGGGTTTTTGCAGGTTGTCCTCACGACTTACCGAGTCTACCCAGGATGGGAACTTCTCATATGATTCCCATACAGCATAGTGTAAGCGTGACAGCATCACCGGATCATCCAACAAAGCAACTTTCACCGGGCCGGCCAGATTTTGGGGGCCGACAACCAACGCTTGACGCACCAACTCATTACGGCGCGCTTCCAACAATTCGGATTTACCGTGTCGGGCAAATCCCATTGCACAGGCCACCGCATTGGCCACAGGTGAAACAACACTGTCTGAAAACGTGGGGCCAAGCCCTCTTCTACGACTTTCGGCGTTGAACTTCCATGTCCGCCGTAACACACGTGCAGGGTGAGATTCATCAGGTGTCAGGAACAAACGACGCTTGCGTGCACCAATACCAAGACTCACCTTACTCGATATCACGGAAACAGGAATGGACAACACTAGTGCGCCCACTATCGGTGAAAGCCACATGAGAAAGCGAGGGTCCAGCCATATCACGATAGCGATCCATACAACACCCAGGATGGTTTGTCCGATATGGCGATGGAATGCATCCCCCCAGCTTGTTTCTGCACCTTCGCGATCAGGGGATTTCCATTTCACCTTGATACCAAACAGGGCGCCCAGCACAAACTTCGTGTGAAACAGCATGCGAACCGGTGCCAGCAGCATGGAGAATATGGATTCGATCACCATACTGACAAAAAGCCGTATGGCTCCCCCATACCCCGCGGCTCCCTTGCAGGCGATCAAAATCACGCTCAGGAACTTGGGCAGGAAGAGCAATACAATGGTGGTTGAAAATAGCCCCACGGCTCGCCATGGATGCCACTCGGGCCATGTAGGAAACAGCTGCATCGGCTGAGTAAAATAGGTCGGTACGGCAAATGTCGATACCGCCAGCATTGCTGTGGACAATATCAGAAACAGGAACCACAACGGCGCCGAAAGATACGACATGACTCCGGTCACAAAGACCATTCTGTGAACCGGATGCATCCCCTTCACAAAGAGAAGGCGAATATTCATCAGGTTACCCTGACACCATCGTTGGTCGCGCTGGATTTCTTCGATCAGATTAGGGGGTAGCTCTTCATAACTACCAGGTAGATCATAAGCGATCCATACCCCATAGCCGGCACGACGCATGAGTGAAGCTTCAACAAAATCGTGAGACAGGATCTCCCCGGAGAGCGAACCTTTTCCCGACAGGGGTGCCAACGAACAATAGCGCATGAAGGGGTCGACGCGAATAATGGCATTGTGCCCCCAATAGTGGGATTCACCCAGCTGCCAGAAATGCAAACCGGCCGTAAAGAGAGGCCCATACACTTTCGTGGCAAACTGCTGCAAACGCGCATACAAGTTGTTTGCACCCGCAGCAACTGGGGCACTTTGAATCAGGCCGGCATTCGGATTGGCTTCCATCAACTGAACCAAACGTGTGAGACAAGCACCCGTCATCACACTATCGGCGTCTAGCACCACCATATAGCGATAGTCCGCGCCATAGCGCCTCAGCCAGTCATCCAGGTTACCGCTCTTGCGTTTGACCCTGCGCCTACGGCGCCGATAAAAGATATGATCGAAACCATCCACTTCACGGCACAGGCGCAACCAGGCCGTTTGTTCAGCAACACAAGTATCAGGATCCGCGGAGTCACTACACACATAAATGTCGAAATGATCGAGCTGATTTGCATCCTTGAGGGACAAATAAGTCGCTTTAAGCCCTGCAAATACACGTGATACATCTTCATTAAATATAGGCATGACCAGTGCGGTTTTCGCCTGCGGTCCAATCGGTGTGGACGGGTCAACCGAATCTGCATTGATACTGAAACGATCCTTACCAGTCAGCAATTGGAAGAAGCCCATCAAAGCTGTCCAGAAACCGGAGGAAACCCAGGCAAAAAGGAGCGCAAACAGCGCCATATTGGCATATTCAAGAAGAGTACTACCATGCGCAGGCATGATGGTCGACATGTAACTGACCGCCAGAATACTCTGTGCAATAACCAGAAAAAGCAATATCCAACGGCGAATGCTCCCCACGATACGCCAGTTTCCCCGTTCAGGTCGGGGAATCGGATCACGGCGGCTTTTCCACTCTTTGGTTTTACCACGGCGAAGCTGCACCGCCTTGACGAGGCGGGAGAAAATACCTGTTGTCCAGGGTTTCGGCCCCATGGGAAGGCGATTAATGGGCGGAACCGTTAATAACTGAGCACGCCCGGCAGGATCACGCCTCAAAGTGGGAGCAGGAGCAAGCGAATCAAGACCGTATGCCAGTTCAATTCGCTTGAGTACGGAGACACTTGCCGGATCAGAAGGTTCCTCTTCCCCATTGGCTAACCAGGGATGAAGTGCCGAAAATGAGTGAAGCCGGTTCTGCTCCGACAACAGCTTCTCTTTCTCAGTCTCGGATTCGGTAGAGGCGGCCAATCGTGCCAGGTATTCATTTACCTGAGGATTGTCACCATGCGCCAGCGTTCCTTCTCCTTCTGAAGAGAAAGATGCCCCCTGTGTACTATCTTTGCTGTGGATTGAATTATTATCAGTCATCAGGCTCTTGCACCGTGCTCCAGGTTTCAGAAAGACGATGCCCTGTACCGTCCTTGATGTAAGCGCTCAGATTGATCGGCTGGGAAGAATCCTTTGGGCGGACTTTCAGGATCAAACGGAAACCGTCCGTCACAGGATTACGCACGACCTTATTACTGACAATATTACCGTTTTGATCACCATTGACTTCAGCCGTCACTCCCGAATCCGAAGACATGTCTTTAAGATTCGGGCCCATGAAGTCGATAATATAGGCCGTCGAACCATCTGCCTTACGCACCAGATTATCCTGCATGGTCTCACCGACAGACCGGCGTGTCTGGGATACCCAGGCCAAGTCCGGATTCTGCAGGCGCTGTTCATCGCGAGTGAAAATCATCCGGTATTCATAGTTGACAGGCGTTCCTACCTGAGGCGCATTTTTCGGACGCCAGTACGCAACGATATTATCGTTGGTTTCATCGGGAGTCGGAATTTCAACCAATTCAACCTGCCCGGGGCCCCAATTGCTGGTAGGTTGGATCCACACACTGGGGCGCTGGTCATAGCGCGCATCCAGATCCTGGTAATCGGAAAAATGGTGGTCTCTCTGCATCAACCCGAAGCCACGCAGATTCGGCACGTCTATATCAGTAATGTTCAAACGTGCGGGATTGACCAATTGACGCCATAACCAGGCATCACTGCCGTCCTGTTGAGTAGACTCAATGGATAAGCCATCGGCATCGTGGATCGCCGGACGATAATTCACCGTACTGGAGGGTTCGGACGGGCTGAACAAATACATACTGGTCAGCGGTGCGATGCCTATTTTGGAAATATTGTGGCGTAAAAACAGCTGCTCACGGACATCCACCAACGTGTCCGAACCGGGGCGAACAACAAAACGATAGGCCCCCGTTGCACTGGGTGAATCCAACAGAGCGTAAATCAACAGATAAGGATCATCCGGCTGGGGCTTTGCAATCCAGAATTCACGGAAGCGGGGAAACTCTTCGCCGGTAGATAAAGCAGTGTTGATTGCCAATCCACGCCCGGATGAGCCATAACGCTGGTCAGCACCAATGGCACGAAAATAACTGGCACCCAGAAAGACCATCATCTCTTGCTTGTTGGGTCCATTAAGTGCGTAGTTAACACGAAAGCCAGCATAGCCATTAACCTTTTGCAGATCACTCTGGCTAATTTTGTTATCGCCAAAATCGAATTGGTCCGGACTGTATTGCAACGGTTCAGATTTGCCGTTCACGATCTGGTTGATCTGGACCGGCACATCATAACGCATCCCTTGATGGAAGAAGCTGATGTCAAAGGGAAGATTATCACCCCGCCACAAATCATCCTGACTCTTGAACTGGATTTCGGAATAGTGTTTGTAATCGAGATTGGTCAGTGAATCGGGCAGTTGGCTGGTGGGGGCTTTATAGGCCTGCTGGGAAAGAGTACGAGCCTGATCGGCAACGTCATCGAAATTGAAAGCCAGCACAACCTGAGAAGAAAAAATACCGGCCAGGCCAAGAGAAACAGCAACAACGGACTTTTTCCAGCTCACCGGGGTGATCTTGACGGAAAGTATGCGCAAAGGCACGAAAGACTCCTTATTAAACCCGAGAATCGGCGTTTTGCCTGATTCTTGAGGAAAGCAAATATCCAGCAATAGCCAAACAACAAAAACGTGCGCGATGAATATCAAGGTCGTGAAATCGATACGGGCACAGAACAGATAGGCGAACACCCTGGCATGCACAAAATGCTTATGGCGGTCACCAGCCAACTGATAACCAACCATAAAAACGACAGCAATGATGCCAGCCCTATTGTTTGGTCATGCTTTCATCAGATGATTCTTTTTTATCCATTTGGACGCAGTCAGAGGCCATAAGACCCATACTGTATATCAACCACGTAACAACAACGACATAACAACAGCTGCGTAACCACAGCTACGTAATCACAACTACGTAAACACAACTACACATGACTGCGTATCAGCTACGCACCAACCGCTACTCATAACCACGCATTACATGGGATGGGCTCCATTAAAACAGCTAACGAACGTGCTCGTTCAGGCAACCATGTCGTTACTCTGTTCGGGTCAAAACCACATTCCTGAACTCATCTTACAAGACTGCATGTAGAAAGTATGACAAACCACCACCGCTTTATCAGCAGCTTAAACAAAAAATTGCCACTGATGAATGTACCTCATACAAAACATTACACAGTCATACATTCGTCGCTACAGCTACATGCCGCGTAGTACTTCGGTCCCTGGTTAGTACTTCGGTCCCTGGCAGTACAATCATCCCTGGCACCTCGTCGCCCCTAGTACCACGTCGACCTTAGTACTGCGTCGACCTCAATAGTAGCATATTGTCTGCACGAAAGATGAGAGCACTGGACCACATCGCATCCCGATGCCACCACATCCAATGATGAGGATTCCATTGACCCGGGTACTCAATTGTTGATGCTCATTCATTTGCAAACTCATGGCATGTCTGCCTGAGACCTGGAGCACCTGACAATAGGCGCAAAAGTATTTCTTGTATTTTAAAACATCAGGACGAACAAGCCTCGGCTCCAAATATATCCACTAGGAAAGTAGCTACATATACAGGTATTTTACTCTCTTTGATATTACCCAGCAGGACTTATCATCTGCCCAATACCTATTATCAGTTATAATTAAAGTTTGAATATTCCAAACAGCGCGCGGACGCAGAAAAGGAGTGTAAAAGATGAAATATGTCGGAGCTCATGTAAGCGCTGCCGGAGGTGTTGAAAATGCGGTACAACGTGCAGTGGATATCGGTGCTACGGCGTTTGCACTTTTTACCAAGAACCAGCGCCAATGGAAAGCCAAACCTTTACAAACAGCCAATATCGAGGCTTTCAAAGCGGCCTGCAAAAAGTATCATTTTGGTCCACATCAGATTCTTCCCCATGACAGTTATCTGATTAATTTAGGGCATCCTGAAAAGGAAGGGTTGGAAAAATCCCGTGCGGCATTTCTTGACGAATTACAACGTTGTGAACAATTGGGCATCTCACTTCTCAATTTCCACCCGGGTAGTCACCTGAATAAAATCACGCCATCCAAAAGCTTGAGTTTGATCGCTGAATCCATCAATCAGGCCAATGATAAAACCCGGGGCGTTATTCCAGTCATTGAAAATACGGCGGGGCAAGGTACAAACCTTGGCTACTCTTTCGAACAACTGGCCGAGATTATTGATCAGGTGGAAGACAAATCCCGCATAGGTATCTGCATTGATACCTGCCATGCCTTTGCTGCCGGTTATGATTTGCGAACAGCGGAAAGCACCCGACATGTAGTGGATGAGTTCGATAACATCGTTGGTCTGAAGTATCTGCGCGCCATGCACTTGAATGATGCGAAAAGCACTTTGGGAAGCCGGGTAGACCGACACGATAGCCTGGGCAAGGGGAACATTGGTCTAGAGGGATTTCGTTATCTGATGCAAGAGCCCCGAATTGACGATATCCCCATGATCCTCGAAACCGTGGATATGGATTTATGGCCCAGTGAAATTGCCTGGCTCAAGGAGCAGGCCGATGAAAGCTGAGGGATTTCGCCCTAAAGTATTTTACGATCAGGATCATTTTTCTTTTTAATCCGTCAGGATATTCAACTGGCAAAGACAGGTAACGATAACGTATCCCATGAACGATTTTTTCTCGCAGGCTGGCGCGTTTGTCGGCCACATTCTGAAAAGCATCATTGATTTTTTTCATCAATTCATCGGCTCGATCGGCGGCGCTTTTCATGGCTTCCTGAGCGGACTCGGTGAGTCATTGGGCATCAATCACTCTATCACCGGTATTATCGTCGTAGTGATAGGCATTGTGTTGTTGATCAAGGGCATCGGAAATCTGCGTCGCCAACGTTTTATCTCGGGTATTTTAGCGCTGGTCGTCAGTATTTCGCTTCTTGGGTGGATCATTGGCTAACCCTGTAATGAGCACGAAATCAACCGTCATCATCCACTCCTCATGACGAAACGTTAACATTTAGTGTGAAATGATAAGACCATTATCATGAGTAAGGCCCTGTTCCCATCCTCTCTGATAACGATAGGGCCGCTGTGAACTGGTTTTATTTCACCCTTTCCCACGTCCGCAGGGATTCAGAGCTTGAAATAATAACGTTCGGACCATAGAGTCACGGGCTCGATATGCTGCCTTATTTTCGTATGGCCCTATAATACAAAACATCTTACACCTTAAAAATTCAGATAGTCTTACGGTATTTTTCATGTTGTCAGTATACACAGATGAGCTTGAACTCCCCTTCCCGTTTCCCAAAGGAGCCCAAACATGAATGGGCTATTCCTTTTTTTCCTTGGTATTATTCAGGGAGTCACCGAATTATTCCCCGTCAGCAGCCTGGGACATACACTTCTGGTTCCCGGTATTCTGGGTATCCATCTTGATGAACACGCTCCCCAGCTTATCCCGTTTCTAGTAGCGCTCCACCTGGGAACAGCTGTGGCCCTTCTTTGGTATTTCAAGAACCGTTGGATACAGCTGGTAAAGGGCTTCTGCTGCTCGTGTCAGGGTAAGAAAAATACAGATGGGAACCTGATGTGGACGCTCATCGTTGGTACTATTCCAGCGGGACTGGTCGGGTTGATACTGGAGAAAAAACTTGAAACCGTTTTCCATGACCTGCGCATTGTGGCCGTTGCACTGATTATCAACGGTATTTTGTTATGGTGGGGAGAACGCTTTACGCTCAAGACACCGAACGAAGGCGAATCTGCCATTACGCTCAAACAAGGCTTTTTAATTGGTTTGGCTCAGATTCTGGCACTTATCCCCGGTTTTTCCCGCTCAGGCGTTACCATGATCGCAGGCGGTGCGGCCGGTTTAAGCTCTGCCGCTGCGGCCGAGTTTTCCTTCCTGTTGGGAACGCCCATTATCCTTGCCGCCGGTGTTCTTGAGCTACCCAAGCTATTTGCTCAGCCGTCACAACTCTTGAATGCCATTATTGGTGGTGTACTGACAGGCTTGGCAGCATGGTTCAGCCTGCGTTTTTTGATGAAGTTTTTTGAAGAAAAGGGAAGGCTTTCCAGCTTCGGCGTGTATTGCATTTGCGCCGGCATTCTTGCACTTGCATGGTTCGTTTCTCATCCCTCCCTTGCCACAGCATGAGCAAAACGGGCATGTCAATAATCGGCTTGTAAAGAACATAAAATACAGAGGGAATGACGTTTTAGTCTTTCCCTCAGATTTTCTTTTTCTGTTTTACCGCTAAATTGCTCAATGGTTTTTCTTTTTTATATCAACTAAATCCATACATTAAACATACACTGTTTTTTCAGCCCTACGGAAGTAAAGTTGACTGACATACTTTCGACCCAAAGTTATCCCTCCCCTCTCTTTATTGAAATGCCACTTATAGGAATGCCACGTATTAACCCATGGGCTGACCACATTTGTCGTTGTCGTGACTCATCGTTCACACATCATTATTTTGCAGCTCTACACTGCGTCAATTCGCAAAAGGATTTTCCTTTAAGGACTACGCCGAACAGCAAGCAGGGACAGGATAAAAAGGGAATGAAATACAGTTATCGTCTAAAGCCCAGTTGCAGTGTGATGAAAAAGGCGTGAAGCTAAATAATATCTACTCCACTCAGCATGGATAATTCAATGACTTCTAAACAGGCAGTTTATATTTCTCAGGCCAGCAATGGTGAACTCGCCAGCTTTACACTGGATACTGAGCAGGCGACACTCACGCCGACCGGCAGGATTTCATTGGGTAGCAAAGTATCTACTCAGTCCTTTCTGGAGAAAAACAATACTCTCTTTGTCGCCCGTAGCGATTTACCCTCCTATTATATTGAAACATTCCGTGTTGATCGCCATGACGGTTCACTCCATCAACGCCATACTGTACGAGTCAACAAGGGGACAGCGTATCTATTTGCAGAACCGTCGGGGCGCTACCTACTATCAGCATCCTATGGGCAAAACTGTTTGCTTGTATATCGGGTTGAAGATTTACAGTATGACGAAGCCGAGCCTGTGAGTGTTATTCAGGATATCCCTCGCGCCCACGCCATCATAACGTCACACGACAGTATGTTCGCCTACGCAACATCACTCAAGAGCGACAAAGTGCTTGCTTATACGCTAGACACGAATGGACAGCTCAGTCCGATTGAAACCATTGATCTCGAGGCAGGATTCGGACCACGTCACCTGGTACTGTCGAAGGATGAAAAAACGCTTTACGTTTTGAGTGAATTGGATGGCCGCATCGCTTCCTTCCGCAGAGACACTAAAACAGGAGAATTGGGAGCCGTCACCCTGTCGTCCTCCCCATCCCCGCTCACCCATCTCAAGGCAGGATTACCACGCCCCGACGCCTCTGATAATGAACAATTGGAGCAGGAGACAGTAAAAGACTGGATCTGGGCCGCTGATCTTCACCTTACAGAGAACCCACTGCGCGTCATCGCATCCGAACGTACGAGCAGCCAGTTGCTGACTTACGAGGGAAAGGACAATAACTTGCTTGAATGCGTATCAGCGACGGCCTGTCCGCGACAACCCAGAGGCTTCGGAATTGATGCAACTGGCAAATACCTGGTAGCGACTGGGGAATTATCCAATACGATTGCATTGTATAAGCTTGAGGAAAGAGGAGATATGACCCTTATACAAGAGGTCAAAACGAATGCGGGTGGCAATTGGATAAGTATCATCCTAATGGATAATTGATAAATGAATCACAATCTGGGAATCAATTTTTTATAAAGGGTTGCTGATTCAGATTTTTGCTATATGATTTGAACCTGCATAAGCAAAATTGACCAGCGAGAACAAATAAAGTAGGCCTTCTGTATACTGAATCCATTGTGTTGAATGGTTTCTCGGTCTCCTGTTTATTTGCGCAGTAAAGAGATAACAGATGATATGGACATCCAAATATTGTCTATACATAAAAAAACCGCGGAGATGACAGAGTCACCGCCGCGGCAATCCGCTAACGTCGGCTGGGAACCTTGTGCCGACAAAAATTAAGATAATATTAAAATTTGCAAGCAACATTCTTCGATTGTAATTTTTTGTAACAGTTAATAACAAAAAGTATGCATCAAGGTCCCTTCCATTTGAAATGGTTGAAATAATCCCTATCACCCTTTTATGGATAATATATTTTTACAAAGTAAAAAACAGACGCTATATTTAGGCGCCTTATCGCTTAATAATGACAAGATTCGATATTTTCCAGGAGTCATGCATGAATTCGGTTGATACGAGCAATCAGCTCGATCGTTACGATAGAAAAATTTTGGAAGTGTTACAGCGTGAAGGCCGCATCAGTAATCAGGAGCTTGCTGATCGAATCGGGCTATCGCCTTCGCCTTGTTTGCGTCGCGTGCGTGCTCTTGAGGATTCTGGCTTGATCAGTGGTTATCACGCAGAAGTGAATGCCAAAAAATTGGGGCTTACCCTTATGGCATTACTACTCATTTCCATGGATCAGCATACTCCTGAACGCTTTGCGCGATTCGAAGAGAAAATTGCATCACTCCCGCAAGTCACGGAAGCCTTACTCATTACAGGGCAGGAAGCTGATTACCAACTTAAGGTCATCATCAAGAACATGGATGATTATCATGACCTTCTGCTTAATCACATTACTCGCATTGAAGGGGTGACAGGTGTGCACTCAAGTTTTGTCTTGAGACGCATATTCAACCACCCTATTCCGCTCGATTAAGCCATTGATATAGCATCACTACAGCGCTAGGTACATTTTGGCCTTGTCATAAAGAGGGGCAGGTTAAAACCTGCCCCTCTTTTTATTAGTCTAGCCACTACTATTCACTTATTTGCCTATCCGCATAAGAAATGCGACATACTCAATGCAAAAGGGCCAGCATTCAAACGCTGGCCCTCTTTTATCACAGATCAAGTTTGATCATCAGTGATTTACGAGCATTTATGCAAGTGCTTTACCGACCATTTCATAGAGGCTCGGAGCCAATTGTTCTTGCTGGATACGTTCAAGTTCTGCACGCATCATTTTTTGACGAGCCTCATCGAAACGTTGATAACGCGTGAGCGGTATAACCATGCGTGCGGCAATATCCGGATTCAACTTGTTCAACTGGATAACAACATCCGCCAGCAAACGATAACCTTCCCCGTCCGCCCGGTGGAAGTTGGCCAGATTCTGCGCAAATGCACCAATCAATGAACGCATGCGGTTAGGATTTTTGATGGAAAACAGGGGGTGCTCCATCAGGAAACGTACACGATCCAGCACATCCGGTTGAGGCCGCGTTGCCTGAATACTAAACCAACTATTGGTCACCAATGCATCATCCGCCCATCGTTTGCCAAAATGGGTGAGTGCTGCGTCCCCTTTCGCCTTGTCATCACTATGCACCAGCTCAATCAGAGCAGATTGCACATCGGTCATGTTGGCATCCGCTTCATACTGTGCCTGCGCCAGATTCAAGGCATCTTCACGACCCGTGGCACACAAGTAATCCAATGCCCTGTTTTTGAGTTGCCTGCGCGCAATTTGCTCGAAATCCGGAGCATAAGGCTCATCACTTTGATTCGTCGTATAGAGGTGCTCAAAGTCTTTATAAAGCGCTTCGCCCAATGCCTTCCTGATGAAAGATACCGCTTGATCAGTCGCTTCGATATCAATATTGGCCTGTTGACCAATAAGGAAGGCAACGCGTGGTAATGTCAGCATCTCTGCCAGTACGGCCTTATCATCGGTAGGTGTTTCAAGCAGATATTGGTAAACCTCTTTCAACAATGCATCCAATTGAGGTGCTTTACCCTGCTGAATGGCGGAGATAGCCTCATTGATCGCCTGCACGTCCAAACGCTGCATGGCATCCCAACGATTAAAACCATCTTCATCATATTTCACTAACAGTGCGAGCTGCTCTGGCGAATAGGCATAGTCAAGCTCAACCGGAGCCGAGAAGCCACGCAATAATGACGGTACTGGTGGCTGATCGATATTTTCAAAAACGAATTGCTGAGTAGCCTGTTGAATTTCGAGCACTGTGTCTGTACCGAAAGACTCCCCATCACGTACCAACTCGACATGTTCCCCTTCTGGTGAAATCAGCCCCATGCGGACAGGGATATGCAACGGTAGTTTTTCATCCGCTGGCTGGCCCGGGGTAGAGGGTGTTGACTGCTCAAAAGTCAGAGTAAATGTATGCGCATCAGCGTCGTAGTTCCCTTTCGCCTTCACGACCGGGGTACCAGCCTGTTCATACCAGCGCATGAATTGACTGAGATCGAGACCACTGGCCTCGGCCATGGCATTTACGAAATCCTCGACTCGAACAGCCTGACCATCATAACGGGAGAAGTAGAGGTCACTGCCTTTACGGAAAGTCTCTTTGCCTAACAGGTTGCGTAACATACGCACTAATTCGGCGCCTTTCTCGTAAATGGTCAGGGTGTAGAAATTCGAAATCTCAATAAAGCTCTCGGGACGAACAGGATGGGCGGTAGGCCCGCGATCTTCCCCGAACTGAGCTGAACGTAGCAGGTTCACATCCTGAATACGCTTTACGGGTTCTGAATTGATATCGGCAGAGAATGTCTGGTCACGGAAAACAGTAAAGCCTTCCTTCAAGGCGAGCTGGAACCAGTCCCGGCAGGTGACACGGTTACCCGACCAGTTATGGAAGTACTCATGCGCAATAATGCCTTCAATACTTTGGAAAGCACGATCCACCGAGGTTTCGGGCTTGGCCAGCACTGCAGAACTGTTGAAGATATTGAGGCCCTTGTTCTCCATGGCGCCCATGTTGAAGTCACCCACCGCCACAATCATGAAGAGGTCCAGGTCATACTCACGACCATATGTCTCTTCATCCCACTGCATGGCACGCTTGAGCGCTCCCATGGCAAATTCGGTCTTGTCGAGATCCTCTTTTTCCACCCAGATTTGGAGCGTAACCTTACGCCCACTCATGGTAATGAAATGATCCTCGCGTTTTTCAAGATCACCGGCAACAAGGGCAAACAGGTAGCTGGGCTTCGGAAATGGATCGCGCCAGGTGACATAATGGCGATTCTCGGGAAGGTCGCCATATTCAATCGGGTTCCCGTTAGACAGGAGAACGGGCTGAGCGTCCCTGTCACCGATGACCGTCGTCGTAAAGGTCGACATGACATCAGGGCGATCCGGATAGAAGGTAATTCGGCGAAAGCCTTCAGGTTCGCACTGTGTGCAGAATTTCGTACTTGAACGATAAAGCCCTTCCAGTGCCGTATTATCAATCGGATTGATCAATACTTGAGTATGAAGTTCGAACTGTTCAGGGACCGAGTGAATCGTGAGATTCCCTTTTTCCAATACATACTCATTCTCCTGAAGTGGTCGGCCATCCATGGATACACTCACCAGTTCCAGATGCGATCCCAAAAGCTCAAGAGGAAGCCCTTTTTCACGCTCAGGATTCAACCTCATTTTGAGGATAGCATCGACACGGGTATGACGATCATGAAGATCGAACTTGAGCACGACATCATCCACCAGATAGGCAGGTGGCAGGTAATCCTTTAAATAGATGGCTTTGGGATCGGACATAAGAGAGTCTTTCGCTCCTGTTAAATAGGATAAATGTTGTTTTAAGACTTATATCATAAAGCATCAAAGCCAAAGCCGCAGTGCTGGCAGCTTCGACAATCAGACAAATACAGACATAAGCAAGGTTGTTCTTTTTCAAAACCTGAATAGCGCAATAATCACGCTAGAAGGACAGGCTTTGCACCAGCGGCTTGCTCATCCGATAAGCCGCGCAGCCATCATGGTAAAACTGATCTACCCACTTTAGAGCCCGATAACCACTGGCACGATAAAGAGACAAGGCAGCCCGATTATCTGCGCGAACCTCGAGTACCATGCGACGGCATTGACGCTGAGCGGCATGGTCCTCAAGAGCAGTTAATAACCGCCGTCCCTGCCCCTTGCGCCGGATACAGGGATGGAGGGCAAAAGAATAAAGCCGAGCGGACACACTCCCTTGGCGAAAAAGCAACATGCCATACCCTAATAAAGATTGTTCATGATGCAAGGCATGTTGTGTATCTTCCAGAACCAGCGTCAACGCATGTGCACGCGTAAGCAAATGCTGGAGTTGGCGGCGTGAAAATGGCTCATCATCCACTGCATCGTATTCGAGCTCATCCAGTTGTTCCAAATCACTTGGGAGTGCCTGGCGAAGCTTGAGTGTTGTACAGTCGCATTCGATCCTTGAATCAACATCCACAGAAGCCATCTCATTCATCATCACACGCAAACGCCAATTGATACCCTTCAAAGCGGCGAATATTCAGCACGCCTACATCAAGAATCAGGTATTGCCCACGCATTCCCATGAGAGTTCCTTCTATATGGGGTTGTTTCTCAAGATTGAGAGAAACAATTTTTTTGGGGGATTCAAGCACAGGATAGTGAAAATAACGGACTGAATCCCTACGACGTTGAATAGCCTCCAAACCAAATTGTTGCTGAATTTGCGCAATTTCAGATGCAAAAATCTCCACTAATTGGTTGGCTTCTACTTGTAAGTCAGCCTCTGACGTTTGCCCTTTCAACATTCGCTGCCAAGGGGTTCGATCCGAAATTTTCTGACGTAGTAGATCTTCGATAATGCCGGACTGTTGCCGGGAAGCCACATCGAAAATAGGTAATGCCCTCACAGCGCCTTGATCCAGCCATCTGACGGGCATTTGAGAAGGCTTCGTAATCCCGACCTTGACCGAAGCACTTGCGGCCAAATAGACGATATGGGGTGAAAAACAGTGTTTTAATCCCCATTCCGGCTCACGACACGTACCTTGCTCGAAATGGCAAAGTTCAGGGCTCATGATACAACGATCGCAACGCGCCAGGGAGGTGAAACACACCCAGCAATGCCCCTGAAAACTCTTTTTGGTCTTACGCCCGCACGAAACACAATGTATATCGCCCAAATAACGTAAGGAAATACGTTTACCCAACAGTGGATTAAGCGGTATGCGTGCATCATCCAAACGCAAGTGATATTCAGCCACACGGGATAGAGTATTCTTGACAGCCTCTTTTGGGATCGATTTTTTTCCAAAAAGCTCACCATCATCAGACGTGTCATGGCCGGAAGTACCCCATGGCAAGTAATCAAGCGGCAAGGCTTCATTCGGACAGTTAGACCCCCCCGGACTCATACCGTCCATGTCCAGAGCTTGAGCAATATCAAGCTTGCGTCCACTACCTGTGATTTGCATAAGGAATCAGTATTGGCTTTATGTCATTATCAAGAAGAAACATCGGGTGTACACGTATCAAAATAAATGTGTCGTACGGGTTTGATACGTAGTAAAAAAGTACGCAGAGTATGCGTATATAGCCAGCCCCCAGCTGTGATGCGATAAGGCATATGCTTGATTATACAGGCAGGGGGTAAACAAGAGGTTCACCTCTAGAGACGCTGAATCCAGGACATCAATCTCTAGGGGAGCTATACAATAATGAAAATTGTAACTGACTAGCGACTACTTTTCTGCGATTAAAGTTCTACGGCTAACGCTCTTAATGAGTCCATTTGATGGTTTCGACATCATTTGCAGGTTTATCATCGTGCCCGGCCCTATCAATATAGCCTGTTCGTTCTGCTTCAGGAATATCATTCACTTGTTCATAACGAATCATGGCTTCCAGACATATCTCCAACTGCTGAGGCGTCATGCTGCGACCATCCGGCCACTTCCTGATTTCAACGGCTTTTTTAAATGCGGCATAGATTTCAGGGCTTATTGTAGCCGCTAAACTCTCGAACGAGGTTGGCTCTGACATATACCGCTCCACGTGCAGATATCATGATTTATACCTGTAGGGTATCACAAACCGTAAACCATTAGAGCGAAGACAACCCACAGGACTTACCCTTTTTTAAGGTTTTTAAAAAAAGCACACAATAGGCCGAAGGCAAGCCCCGAAAGATGAGCCACACTTGCTATGGGACCTGTCCATGAGGTCATGATTGGCGTCATGCCAAGAACAAGCCAGAGAACCATAATCAACATTAATGAATCAGGTACTCGATAGATTTCCTCATGCTTGAGGTGATTGGTCAGCCAGGTAAAACCAAACATGGCATAAACAACACCAGACATTCCTCCAAAGAGCGGCCCCAACGTTGCGCACTGCATGGTATTGGAGATGGCTGCTCCAATTACTACCAGAAAAATCAGTACCCAGGAGCGCTCCTGTTTTTCAATTTCATGCCCTAAGTACCATACCCATATCAGATCAAACACGATATGCATCAGATTGAAATGGATGATAGCTGGTGTAAAAAGCCGCCAGATTTGCCCTACGCCGATACCTGAAGACCATGCCTGTAGAAAGGTCATTGCCTTCCACTGAGGCGCGAAGCCGAGGGTAGTCAGGACCTGATTCGGTGCGACTTCCAACCACAAAAAAACCAATACACACAGCGTGATTATCCCGCAGGTCACCGGAGATTGCGTGAAACCCTGCTGTATAAATTGAGTCCAACGAGTCAACGTCGATGAGTAATGTCTGGATTGATCTATAGGGTGGGTCGGGCGCAGGGTATGTGCAGGTTCAGGATCAACGCGGGTATTCGAAGTAGCTTCGCGGTCCGATACCGTAGTGCTTTCACCCAACAGTTGAATTGCATCAGGGTAACGTTTAGGGTCCATCAGAACGATAACCTGTGTGTTCTCTTCCCGCTGATAAAGATGGGTAATACCCGCTGACCAAAGCGCGCGGCGAAAGGCAGTCAAATCCATAGTGGAGGGAAAACGAAGTGCGGAGACGCCCATGTCTGTAAAATCCTTAGAACATTTAAACAGGATAAAATGCTGCCTCTTGGGTTGTAGGCTGTCGCAGGTCATGGAACCTTCCTGGCCCACGACATACAGTTGCCCTACTGTTTTCCCAAACAAAACTTTGCAGGCTAAAACTTTCCAACCCAACACGCCCTAAACAGACATTTACAGAGCAGGAAGTTTCAAAATGTGAACAACCTAAAAAAAGCCCAGCAGGATAACCTGAGGGCTGAGCAAGGATCATTTCAAGGGATATACCTGTAAGATGTTTTTCATCAGTAAAAGTTCACTCATCCGTTGCCCAATTTCATCATTTTATTCCACTTGCATCATACATTAAGCTTGAAAATAGCATGTTGCATTCTGCTTCACCGACATCCAGTATGCTCTCATTGCTTCAATGGGACAGCCGCTAATTCTGTGCCGGCAGGCTTTCACCGGTATCGACCCAAACCAGTTTGCTGTTATCCAGCGTTTTCTCTCCATCAAACCGATAAGCCACCAATGAACCGCCCTTAACCCCGCTATAGTCAAGACAAACCAGATTTGGACGGATCAGGGAAGGAATGCCTTCACGCCAATAATGCCCGAAAAAAAGAGGCGGCTCATTTTCGCCGTAGTACACAAGGCGGCGTCGTGCATCCTCATCGAGCGGACGCTCTGCTATATCTTCTGGGAGAGGATCAGGCTGGAAGACAACATCCTTGTAAAACTGCGGATTTTTATGCCAGAAGCTGGTTCTGAATGTTCGCCTCACCGTTCCATCCCGTGACAACATCGAGCGATGATCAGGCAATCTAAGTTGTGGTCCACGGGTCAAAATATTAAACAGTTGGTGAGACAGACTTTGCGGATCATTCGAACGAATAAGCATTCCGCGATCAATACGGCCATCGGGGTGGGCTTCAAGGAAACGTTTGGCAAGAGAATCCGGCCAACATGCATGCACAGCCCTGAAGCGATCATTTGCGATACACAACGGCCTTTCCAATAGCCATTTCAGTGTTTCACGCCATAGCTCATGGTGAGCAGCGTATTGTTCAATCGTTTCCTTGTGAATGCGCGGAATTCGCACCTCACCCCGCATGAAAAAAGCATTGAGCGCACTGATTTCATGATTTCCAAGAATCATTTCAGCATGCCCTGCCGTCACCATCCGGCGTGCCAAATCAATGGTCTCAACGATTTCAGGGCCTCGATCAAGCAAGTCCCCCAAAAAAAGCACACGCCTCTCGGGATGAGACCAGACACCATTACGATTCTGCGTATAACCAAGGCGTTCAAGCAGGCGAATCAGTAATGAAGCACAGCCGTGCACATCACCAATCAAATCAATACCGGTAAAATCCGACCACATAGTGACTAACCATTTTGTGTCCATCCGAGTTTGCTGCGGCAGCTTTCATAAAAACTGTGTCCGACAGGATGAATCAGATGCAACGGAGATTTTCGACGCTGGATACGAATGATATCGCCGGGCTGGGTCTCCATTTGGGACTGACCATCACATGCCACCACCGAAGTTCTTCTAACACGCTCACATACTTTTATTTCTATTTCGCTTTCCGCACTGATGACAACGGTACGACTGGAAAGTATATGAGGGCACATGGGGACAAGGGCCAGCACAGGCAAGCTCGGGTTAAGGATAGGGCCACCCGCCGAGAGCGCATAAGCTGTCGACCCGGTGGGGGTTGCTACAATAAGACCATCGGAACGCTGTCGATAGACAAAAACACTATCCACGTACAACTCGAATTCGAACAGGTGTGCGACCTCCCCCGAATGAATCACGACATCGTTCACGGCATAGCTGTAATCAATCTCTTTTCCGTCACGCAGGATCTGGGCATTGAGCAACACCCGCTCTTCAAGGTCATATTCGCCCTGTAGGATTCTGCCTAGCGCCTCTTCCATGTGGTCGATGGATATATCCGTTAAAAATCCCAGGCGCCCCTGATTCACGCCTACGATTGGCGTGTCACTGTCACTCAATCCCCGGGCAGCCCCAAGCAAGGTACCATCCCCCCCGAGCACAACAGCCAGATCACAGCACTTGCCCATTTTATTCAAGGGTTTGACACTAATACGCTCATTAAGCAGGCGAGATTCACCTGAATGGGATGAATCAGGGTCTACCTTCGCAAAATCATCCCGCAGATGGGCAATACCTTCTTCCAAAATGACCGAATAACCGCGTTCAAGCAAAAAGGTGATCAAACGCAGAATATTGACGCTGATGTTCTCACTGGCGGGACGGCCTATCACACCAATGGTATGGAATTGAGTCATCATGAATGTCACAAATTATAAATGAATAACCCCATTATGCAGAGCAAGCCCGGCTAATACTAGTGGCGTCCATCACCAACTTCGGTAAGTTCCCCGCATGACCGTCAAACAAACTGATCATGCCACACGACGCTTGCAGCGATTTCCCCAAAGATTAAGGGCCAACGCCAGACATATCACCAAACCACACATCAGTAGACGTGGAATATCTGCCGCGTGATTCCAGAAGATAACATTCACGGCAAGACCTACCGGTTTCAGTGCCTCATTCATGATCGCCAATGTGCCGGCATCCACTTGACGCGCACCTTGATTCCACAGGTAATAGCCGATACCCGAAGCGACTACGCCAAGCCAAACAAGGATGCCCCATTGGGTGGCGGTGGTCGGTAGATGCGTATTATTGCCAAACAGCAGATAAGCAGGTACCAGTAGGATAGCTGCCCCGACATAAAACCAACCAAACTGGTTAAGGGCAGAAGCAGTCCCTTTGGAAGAATTTGCTATCCCCTCTTCGCCCGTTTTTGCGCTCTTTTCACCAATACCAGGCAGACGGCGATAGGCAATTTGCCCCAAAGCGAAACAAAGGTTGGACGCTTGTACCAACAGGAACCCATGCCAGAATCCGGTGTTTACATGATGAGGTGTTATAATCAGCGCTCCGGCAACTGCAATAGCGGCGGTTAACAAATGGAAGGGTGAAAAATGCTTTGCCAAGGCATCATCCAGCAAGGTGACATAAAAAGGCGTTAGAATCGTGAATAACAGCACCTCGGGCACACTCAGTACTTCGAAGGACTGATAAAAGAAGATATACATTGCACCGATCTGCAGTGCACCTACCGCCATTAGCCCAATAGCAGTTTTCAAAGAGGTACTTTTAGGCCGTAACAATGGCAGAAACACTAACAGTGCCAGCACTACACGTAGCATCACCGCGAAATAGCTATCCACACTGGATGCCAGATAAACGCCGATCAGACTGAATGAAAATGACCACAACAGCGTGACAATACACAAATACGCCATACATCTTTACCTTACGCTAACCTGGGAGAATACAGGGCGTGAAGTGAATCACTATTGCACCCCCTTGTAAACCATAAGAGAGACAAAAAGTTGACGGCAATCATCGAACTGGGAAAAAGGATTGGTCAGATTACTCGGGTTGAATTCAGTGCCAGCACGCAACAGGGCTCCAGAACAGGATGGAATGGTGAAGGCCATGGCAAGGTAGAGGTCACTTCCTCATTACAGGGAGAATACCGTGTGGTCTATTTGAAGGAGACGGGGAAATTTTGCCTTCGGGGTGCTCGGCCCGTTTCATTCAAGAATGTTTATCGGCTCACCTGGTATGCCAACCGGATTTCTCTCCACCATGAAAGACGTGGCAAGGAACATGCTGTCTGGTTGTTCGACCTGACGCGTGATCAGGATAATCCTGACGTTTTGTTAAGTGAGGAACCCCACTTATGTGGCAGTGATCATTACAGTGCTGTGCTCAAGCTCTCCCCTCAAGGGTTCATACTAAACTGGACTATACAGGGTGCACGCAAGAACGAGCGACTGGCGTATCATTACTGGTAAAACTGATATACTCAGTCAGTCACGGATCATCCAAGTGAATATGGTCAAAGCCACACCTCCATAATATTGAAACGTCAGTGTTCCAGCAATAACACTTCATCCAGCCATTCATAATGCATAAAAGGACACGGCCTCATGTTCTCTATTCCCTGGGTAGCCATCTTGTACGGTATTGCAATCAGCTGGCTAATGGGAGGACCAGTGGTAGGTATGCTATTGGCGGCAGCTATCTGGTTTATCTTTTATTGTCTTGAGAAATAGGCTCTACTCAATATCATGGGTAGCTCTGCGCGCCTGTCATTCCAGTCACACAAAAAAAGCGGAAGAGGCACCCCTTCCGCTTTCGATGTGAGTCGTATTACTCAGAAATTTTAACTGGTAAAAGGAAATTATTTCCCTTTTTTAGCCAGTACACCTTCTTTAACACGCTCACCGATGGTTTTATCAACATTGCTCCAGTATTCAAAGACACGAGAAAGGACAGGTTCTTCAACCCCACCTAATACGTGACCCACAATGTTGTTTACCAGGCGATCACGTTGCGCGTCATCCATCACCTTGTTGACCAGATCATTAGCCTGACTGAAGTCGTCGTCATCTTCGCGCAAAGTATAGGCCTGACGTACAAATTCGCCATCAGCCGCCCAAACAGCATCTTCAGGGAACTGAACAGCATCTGGCTGTGAACCACCCTTGGTGTTGGGTGAGTAAACCGGATCGCTGACATTATTCATGCGCATGGCACCGCCCTTGCTGTAACTGTGTACAGGGCATTTCGGCGCATTAACAGGAATCTGCTTGTAGTTACCACCAAGGCGCGCACGGTGAGCATCAGCGTAAGCGAATGAACGACCCAGCAACATCTTGTCAGGAGAGAGGCCAGTACCAGGAACGAAGTTATTAGGCTCAAATGCCAACTGCTCGATTTCAGTGTGGAAATCAGTTGGGTTACGATCCAGTTTCATTTTACCCACTTCAATCAGCGGATATTCACCCTGAGGCCATACTTTGGTCAAATCAAATGGGTTGATGTGATAGGTCTTGGCATCTTCATATGGCATGATCTGGACTTTAAGTGTCCAGGTGGGATGATCACCACGCTTGATTGCATTAAACAGATCACGGCGGTGGTAATCAGCGTCAGTACCCGCCATCTGATCGGCTTCTTCCTGCGTCATGCATTGAATGCCCTGATCAGTCTTGAAGTGGTATTTGACCCAGAAGCGTTCGCCTTCAGCGTTAACCCACATATAGGTATGGCTGGAGAAACCATCCATGTGACGCCAGGAAGCAGGAATACCGCGGTCACCCATCAGCCAGGTCACCTGGTGTGCAGATTCGGGGCTCTGAGTCCAGAAATCCCACTGCATGTCATTGTCACGCAAACCATTGTCGGCACGACGTTTCTGGGAATGAATGAAGTGCTGGAACTTCATTGCATCACGGATGAAGAAGATAGGCGTGTTGTTACCTACCAAGTCGTAATTGCCGTGGTCAGTATAGAACTTAAGAGCAAAACCACGAGGGTCACGCCATGTATCAGGACTTCCCTCTTCACCTGCTACTGTAGAGAAACGAGCAGCCATTTCTGTCTTCGCACCGGGCTGCAAAAAGCTTGCCTTGGTGTACTTGCTGACATCATGGGTGATTTCCAATGTACCAAATGCACCGCCACCCTTGGCGTGAGGCTGACGATTTGCAATCATCTCACGGTTAAACGCGGCCATCTGTTCAATCAAGTAATGGTCATGCAGAAGAATCGGACCATCACGCCCAACGGTCAGGGAGTGCTCTGTGCTTGATACCGGAATACCGGAATCAGTCGTTGTATAGTTGCTCTTGTCACTAGTCACTTATAAGTCCTCTCATCAATGGGCTTACTTCAAAACCTGTTCCCAATTGCCAATGATTAACAATGGGCAGGGCTATAGCCTTGAGCTTGCACGGGAAGGCTATTCCCTATGTGACCTTTAGCTTACAGCCACATAAAGAAATTCATATAATGTATAGCTAATCACCCATGGAATGTCCAAGCATGCTAACCGATAGCCTCTATAGGATATTTTTATCATAATGTAAAAAAATCTTGCCAAAGGCTATTGCAAGGCCATTTTCATGCTTACAGCCTGTGGGAAAAAAACATAAAATCAAGTAGATTTTTTTCTCGGGGATCATCATCTTACAGCTAAAGCTTTATCTGGATTTTCATCCTGCCAGCGCTTACTTGCGCATGGATTTAACCTTTATTTAAGTATGTGCGAAAATCGACTCGTCTTCATACCTGCAGTTAAATATTCACACTTAAGGATGAACACTTGGTTACCCTTCCTGATATCCCCTTTATCGAACGCTGAGAGTCCCTATCAATCTCAGCCAACAGGAGCACACCGTGGCAACTGACACAACGCCTGGCAACAGCATCACGGAAAAAAGTATCTTCCCTGTACTGCTTTTCAATCTGGTCATTTATCTCTGTATCGGTTTTCCAATGGCCGTCATCCCCATCTATGTACACAATGTGTTGCATTACAGTGCCGTGATGGCAGGTTTGGCCATTTCCATCCAGTATATTGCGACCTTTGCTACACGCCCCTCGGCGGGAAAGATATCGGATACCACCGGGCCAAAAACTTCCGTCAGCTATGGGCTGTTGATCGGGTGTGTCACTGGCATCCTCGTCATCCTCTCAACGATTGGTATCGGGTCTGCCGGGCTGTCCCTGACTATCCTTTTATTGAGTCGCCTTGCATTGGGATGGGCGGAAAGCTGGACAACGACCAGTGTGATTGTCTGGAATATTTATCGTGCAGGCGCCAACAATACGTCCAGAGTTATTTCATGGAATGGGATTACCTCTTATGGCGGGATCGCCCTGGGCGCCACCATTGGTGAGCTGTTAAGTGGCGCGATGGGAGCACAATATGGCTTGATGGTGGTAGGCGTTATCATTCTTGCCATGTGTGGTATCTGCTGGTTTATCTGCCGAACATACACCGCTGTACGCCCTGCTCCCATTAAGGGCCCGTCTCTCTCATTTCTGAAGGTGATGAGAATGGTCATGCCTCACGGCAGTGTGCTGGTATGCGGTTCCATTGGCTTTTCATCCATCTGGTCGTATATGGCGCTCTACTTCTCCTACGAACACTGGAGCGGAGCCGCCATTGGTCTGTTCCTGTTTGGCGTAGCATTTATTTTTGTTCGCCTCATTTTCGGGAAACAGGTCCCCAAACGGGGGGGGGCCATTGTCACAATGGTCTCCATGGCCGTTGAAGCCCTTGGATTACTCATTATATGCCTGATCCCTGATCCGATTGCAGCAGATGTCGGTGCTTTCCTGACAGGCGCCGGATTTTCATTGGTCTTCCCCGGTTTGGGGACCCTGGTTGTTGATCATGTGGGCCAGGAGCACAAAGGCACCGCGGTTGGTTGTTTCGCACTCTATTTTGATATTGCCGTTGCCATTTCAGCGCCCCTGCTCGGGTTCATCATCGGGCACGCAGGTTTCCGCCCACTCTATCTGATCGCAACGGTTATTCCAGTTATCGGGATTGTGATCATTAAAAAGGCACTGATGAATAATAAAGGAGCTGCCCGCCACGCCTGAAAGGATGGGCGTCATATACAATCAAAGCCACTCTTTTGAGAGTGGCTATTAAATGATGCAAAAAATAATAATATTTTTTATTTGCACTATTTATTCTGTATCCAGACGTAATTTATTTGTGCAAAACGGATGAATACGACACAAATCGACATCAAACGCTTCCATTCGGCATGAACTAAAATTACAGTCCACCAGTCAAAGAAAATGCAGTGTTTTTTATACACCATCCTGTAGAATGGCCTACCGTCCAAGATTCTATTATAAAAAACATGGTTTGGATGACACTGAGAGGGGGACAATCGTCAAAGAGCCTTTTGCGAACGGTTCTCTCCTTATCTTGTGTAATTCATGGCTTCGTAATTCAGGCACCTTTACTTGAGGTATCCCTTTCATGGCAACAACACAATCCAGAGGCAAAATCGAATCAATTGCCATGCTGAGAGGTTTGGCAATTATTTGTATCGTCTATGAGCACTCTGCCTTTTCATTGTGGAACAAACTCTACTCTGGCGGTTTAGCCAATTTTTTATTCACACAGTTCATCCCAAGGTGGACTGCTATTTTTGTCTTTATTTCAGGATTTCTGTTTTATTATTTATCTGACCGTTACAGAACAAAAAAATATTATTTCACAAAGTTCAAAAATGTGCTGGTGCCTTACTTAGTAATAAGCGCACTCTCATATCTACTATTGGCCCAGCATCAATTGGCTCAACTGAGCATTGGTTTTTCCGATCCTTCACACAACGTATTCATATGGGTAGTCAAAAGTCTGGTTTTTGGCAGTTTTAATACACCGTTGTGGTTTATACCGATGATCATCATGATCTTCGCGCTTGGACCGTGGCTTTACAGGATTTCACGCGAAAATCTGGTCTTCATCGCCATTGCTTCGTTGATTTTCGTGAACTTTTACCATCGGCCACCCTATACCTATGGACCAATACTGAACGCTGTATTTTTCCTTCCTTACTATATCGTGGGCATGTGTGTGTGTCAGCATAAGCAATGGATACTGGACCAAGGGTGGAAACACTATCCCATGTTGATTTGTCTGACGCTGTTTACATTTCTTGTCAGCACCTTACGATTTTTCCACTTCAACGTGTACCCGTGGATTTCGTATGACGATAACCTGCAGATTTTCCTGCTGGGACTGATTTTCTTTGTACTTTTCGAGAAAATCAATATTCCCAATGGACCAAAACGACTGTTGATCCGCGTGGGTGAAACGAGCTTCGCCACCTTCTTCATCCACTATCTATTTGTCGTCATGTTTGTCAAGATCCTTTTCGCACATGAAAATCTCTTCGCAGGGATTATCCATACGACATCAGGTACCGTGACATTCCTGACATACAGTGCTATCTGCTTTATGACAGTTGCTATCTGCCATTTTATTGCTGTCCTACTGAAGAAGATTTTTGGTCGATACAGCCGTTATATGATTGGCTATTGATTGCTGTTTTTCATTCGCTATATAAACGCAAGGAGGAGTAATTTCCGTCAGATCAGTGACGTACTCCCTGCTTTTCGTTATATTGGTTTTTATTGATCCAGAATAGAGATTCATTATGTTAAAACGTGCAGGCATGATCGTTGCAGCCAGTATTTTGGCTGTTTCTACACCGGCCATGGCAGATAACGGGCTGGTAAACCAATACTTCGCCTCCATGCAAATCTCAGTTGATACAGCCAATCAATTGGGCCCTGCGTGCATTAAATCACTCAGAGCGCAAAAAGCATCCCCTGCGCATAACACCAACGCATGTACTTCCTTCAATCAGGCGTATAGCATTGTGCTTGATCAGGCGGATCGCTTGAACGGTCAAATGGCCAAGGCCCATCAGCGTCTTCCTGCCAGGGATCATCGACTGGCCAAGCTTCAACGTGATACTCGCACGCTGAACCAATACGCTTCTGAATATGATAAACGTACTGGAAAATAAAGTGTCGGCAAGTAGCTGCTGATCGTGTAGGCCACGCTAAATTTTTTTTTCAGTCGAAGAGTCGAGGCTTCTCATTCAAGAGAACCTCGGCTAGAATATATCCACGAAGAAATCCTTCCCCGATAAAGAGATAGGCAATACTAGACGCCTTTAACTCTTTTATCATGCGGACATAGCTCAGTTGGTAGAGCGCTAGCTTCCCAAGCTGGATGTCGAGGGTTCGAGTCCCTTTGTCCGCTCCAAACTGACAAGACCACATAAGTCAGTATTAGACACAATCCCGTCAACCACGCTGCTTATACAATTTCTTTCTAGCCTGTATTAGACATCATTAGCCAGTATAGTATTGATGTTTATGTATGCTGGTGTGTATGCTATCCCTCCTTTATGGAGTGGCATACATGAAAAGAGATCAGATAAAGCGGCGTCCACTTGCCGATACAGTCATCAACAATCTTGAGCCGGAAGAAAAAACCTATCGTGTTCTCGACGGAAATGGTCTCTATCTGCGAGTCAAGCCGGACGGGAAGAAGATGTGGGAGTTACGTTATAAAAAGCCCAACGGTAAATGGTCATGGCTTGGACTAGGTCCCCTATCAACAAACCCTGCAAAAAGGGTACGCGAAAAAGCACGCGATGCCCTGGCTCTGGATGACCCTTCGGCATACAACAAAGTTGTTCCTGAAAAGCCACAGCATACATTTCGCGAATCGGCTGAAGCATGGCTAGATCGTAAAGAGCAAATCGGGCGATCTGATTCTAGCCTCAGGCAAATGCGCATATATCTGAATAAGGATATCCTGCCGGCACTGGGTGATATGGATATTACGACGATCACACGTGCTGATTGCACAAAAGTGCAGGACAGAATGGAGGCGCGCGGTTCACTCAATGTTGCTGAAAAAGTGCGTGCGTGGATGCGTCAGATATTTTCTGAGGCTGTTGCTCGCGGAATTATTGAGAATAACCCGGCATCGGAACTTCGCCATATTGCCCAGATTGCGCCACAGTCAAGGCAATATCCTCACCTCAATGAATCAGAGGTGGGAAGATTCATGAAAGCGCTAGATAACTCAACTAGCCGCATTGGGACAGTGTTCGCACTTAAAATGATGATGTATACCGCTGCTAGACCCGGCATGGTACGCAATGCCGAATGGTCAGAAATAGACTTAACATCTGCTTGCTGGACTATTCCTGCGGAAAAAATGAAGATGCGGCGTGATTTCGTTATGGCTCTTTCTTCGCAAGTTGTCGATATCCTATCATCTATGCATGAACGCACAGGACGTGGTCGATATGTTTTCCCAGGGGATAGCTCAATGCATCCTATACTGTCTGGTTCGGCAATGAATAATGCAATTGCGTTGATAGGATATAAAGGCAAATTGGTAGGACACGGTGCTCGGCATACAGCCTCTACATTGCTTCGCGAACACGGGTGGAATAGAGATTGGGTTGAAATGCAGCTATCTCACAAAGAGGCTGGGGTGGCCGGTGTCTATAATCAGGCTGAATATTTAGATAAAAGACGCATCATGATGCAGTGGTATGCCGATTACATTGATGCATTGAAAGTAGGAATATCTTCAGAAATAGCAGAAAAATTCAGACAGCGTGTCGCTGATGCAAGATGACGAATACCTCGCGATAAAGTGGCGTAAAAGCATGGAGCGCAAATTATGAATCACCTCTAGCAACTGAATCATTGCATCATGACAAATTTTACATTTGCATATACACTGTTCATATATACAGTTAACGTAAAGGTTGTACGATGCGCAATGTTATTGGTCTCTGCGATTGCAATAACTTCTATGTCTCATGCGAGCGTGTATTCGATCCTAGGCTAGAGGGCAAGCCTGTCGGTGTATTATCCAACAATGACGGTTGTGTGATCGCCAGAAGTCAAGAGATAAAGGATTTGGGGGTACCCATGGGGGCTCCTGCTTTTGAAATCCCCACTCACATCAAGAAAAAAATCGTTCTACGAAGCTCTAATTATGCCCTTTACGGTGATATGAGCGGACGAGTTACCTCAACTCTTCGAGACAATTGCCCTAATATCGAAGTCTATAGCATTGACGAATCATTCCTATTTTGGGAGGGGTTTGAGCTAAAGGAGATTATTGCTCGCAATAAAATGCTCAGATGCATCGTCAAGCGTAATACCGGTATCCCGGTTAGCATCGGCCTATCTACCTCTCGTACATTGGCAAAAATCGCTAACCATCGAGCTAAAAAGGATAAATCCTTGGGCGGCGTCTATTGGCTTGACCCGGATAGCGACGAAACAACGTCACTTCTTTCATCACTACCCGTAGATGAAATTTGGGGAGTTTCACGCCGCTTGAAGGAACGTCTTACTTTGATGGGCATTCATACGGCTATGGACTTGCGCAATGCTGATCCTAAGCATATACGGTCAAGATTCAGTGTTGTACAAGAGAAATTGGTTTATGAATTGCGTGGTCATGACTGTATAGAAACGGCAAATCTAGAGCCAAAGAAAAATATCATGACTTCCCGATCTTTTGGCACCGCTACGAGTGATCGAAGGGAAGTTGAAGAGGCTATTAGAGTGCATGCGCAACACGGTGCTGAAAAGTTACGCAAACAAAATAGCGAAGCACAAGGGATTATGGTCTTTTTGAAGACTAACAAACACCGTCATGATCTACCCCAATATCACCCTTCGTTGATAGTCCCTTTAGTGAGCCCATCAAATGATACTTCGCATATCCTAAATGCAGCAAAGACAGGTCTGGGAAAAATTTGGCTTGATGGTTATCGGTATATGAAGGCTGGCGTCATGATGCTTGACCTCGTTGATGTCCATTCTGCACCCAATGATCTATTTGAGGAGCAGGATGCAGAAACAAAAGCCAAGCGAGCATCGTTGATGGCTATCATCGATAAGATCAATGGCAAAAGCGGAAGAGACACGGTCTCTTTCGGCGGAATGAGAAAAAAGGCTGCCTGGCATTTGAAAAGTGAGCATCGATCAAATCGATTCACTACCCGGTGGAACGAGCTTCCAGAAGCCAAGATTGAATAACCGGACGAGCAGTCTGGAGACATTGCAAGCCCGGGAAGACTGGGAGGATTGTTAGGCCTCTTCCGTGGACCCTTTCTGGTGGTTGGGGGAAGTAAACGTCCGATGAGGAGCAGGCTTGGAATTAGTAGGACCATCACCCTTTACCGGGGGCAACAATTTCACACCTATATCCGCTGCAGCAGCTTCCTCTGTGCTTTCATCTTGTGAGAGCAATATGATGCCCTTCTCGATCAGATCAAGAGCCTCATAAACACCCTGTGCAGGTACTGGAATCATTCCTTTGCTCTGCACTCCAGCTTCAGCATCTTTGCGGATTTGATCGAGTGGCGGGATGTCCATATATACGCTGTAATAGACATCTGATCCCTTGATGCTTTGATACGAAGGGTTGAGGAAGAAATTCCCGTTATTGGGCGGCCCAATATATTGAATTAGCCACTCGGCCTGCATCTTGTGATTCCAATCCGCGCATAATAGTTTCATACATTACTCCTTAAAATATGAATCGAGCTGATTTGCTCGAGTTACAAGAAAATTAGCGATAAACGTGGTTGATTGGCCGGGCATATTTCCCCAGATTGCTTCATCTGCTGCTCGCCATGAGGTTGGCACTTTGCGCTGTTCTGCTTCAACAAGCCTCATCAATTCAATGTCTGTAAATACAGATTGACGAAGCTGTTTCCACATAGCGCATGCTTGCGGCCAGTACTTTTTACTGTTTCTAATGCAATACCAAACACCTGCATTATCTCCCTCGAAATAGTGCTGATCGGGGCTGGGCAACGTGTTAGTCGAGAACCCTAGGATTTGATCTAAATCGTACATGTACACTGTCCAAATGGCATTCTCGGATGTTGCATTTGAGCAGCTCATGAGCACGTTGTTATTCACGTTGTCCCAGGGGCATAGAAGCTCGCCAACGCACAAATAGGCAATCCATGATGGCATGTTGAGATACTTTTCAGCATCATCGTCAAAGTTGTATGCCGCCTCACCCTTTGTACACCCCGCAATCCAGTTGAACACTCTCAGGATTTGGTTTTGCAGATCTGTACTTTCCGGAACATCGCCACTCTGATAAGACTTTCCTAGCTCTTTGCTGGGCTCAGTAAACTCCCATGCATGCCAATTGAAGTTTTTCCAGTCAAGCAGCTGATGACCTGCATTGTTACGCTGCGCCCAGCTCAAATAGTCTGAATCAGCAAAGATAAAGTCCTTGTCCTTTTTCACAATTGCAAAGTTAGGCTCATCTTTTTTCGTGCGGAGTTGGTACAATCCATAGATCGAGTTATTGATGTAGATTGTGGCAGGAACCCCTCTCATGCCAGCATCCGCATTCAGGAACCATTGTATATCTGGATATTCAGTCAGATCGTACTGGAGCACTGACTTATCGAACGTAAACCCATCGGTGGTTCTGCGTGCGATTTGGAAAATCTGGTTACCCAGGGTATCTCGGTGCTGTGAATATTCGGTCTCATTGGACTTAAGCACCAGTTTCTTGGTCTCCATCCAATTACCGATTTTGAATGTAATTTTCTCCCCATATTTATTGGTTGCTTTAAGGTCCCAGTTGATTTTCTCAACGCTTGGCTGAGCAGTCCCTTGTCCCTGAACACTTGTTTCAAGCATAAATGAGGTAACATACCTACCCTTCTGCCAGACTTGCATTGGGAAGCTGATAGAGCCTCCTGAGCGATCATAGGGCGGAACGCCGTTTATTGCCTTGAACTCCAGCCCCTCTTCATCCGGTAGATACAGACAATCTTCTTCAAGATCAATGCGTGTCGCTTTCTCTACTTCCTCCGGAGTTACTTTGAAGACACCGATCTGATACATGGCATTGACATACAATCCATAGTTCGTGTCAGTTGTCTCATTCGATCCGAGGTGGCGAGAAGACAAGTAAACGATACAGTCTTCATCGGGAGTAAAGATTGCGGAGTGAATCGTTTCAGAAACATCGTCTTGACTGGGTGTCGGGCTGAGAGGTAGCAGAGAGCCAATTCTTGTGACATTACTGCCTGTTGATTTGCTTCCCACATATTGCACAGGAATAGTCGCATGTGTGGCTGTCCGGTCAGTATTTTGCACAACACGATATGACTGGCCTTTGATGCAATAAAAGGGATATGCCATTCGCCACTGGTCGAGAGTGTTGCCTAAACCAACCGCAAGAAGTTGCTCATTATTGAGGTTTTGATCCCAGATCGAGGAGTACATCGAATTTGGAATATATCCGTATGGGATACTCTCTTGAGAATCAATATACTGCGCGTTGAAGTCTTCGAGAGATTGGACTTTGGGATAGTCATCACCGAAGTAGTTTTCCCAATCGACAGTGTTATTTCCGTTTGAGTCGAGTGGGTCATAGCACTGGAAACCGAAGTACAGGAAGTTTTCGCGGTTTTGAACAGTGCGAATCATGTCGCCCGAAAGGCTGGGGTCCCAGTTGATAGTGACAGCATTCGAAGCGTTCTGATAATACAAATCTTCGGCATTGAAGTCGTTGTTTGCAGGATTGCCTGAGACGCTATCAAGATAAAGGGAGAAGCCGCGAATCTCTGAATAATTGGACTTCAGCGTCAATACTTCATACGGCATCATGGGTATCCATCCCACACCGAGATACTGATTGGAGTTTACCTGCACCAGATACTGGCCGTACGGATCTGCAATGTTTTCTGGCTGCTGTGCAGGAACCGGGATAAGCTTGGCAATATCTGCGTTTCGTCGAGTCACAAACTCCTCTTGCGTAAGCACTTCAATCTTACAAGTACCCTTTGCGGAGAACATGGAGACAGCACACGGGTAATCTTGAGAGTAAAAATACCCGCACTGTGTTGACCCTGGCGTTGCAAGATTGCCTTTGGCATACCCGATGACCGGCGCATTGATAACACTCCATCCATTAGCAATGTTATTTTCGCGCTGCGGCCACAGAGTCACCTGGTTCTGATTCTGATTGTTCAGCACCTGATACTCATACCGGAAGATGGTATTTGCAGGGATAACGATGCCGGTCAGAGTATCTACCATGTCTTCAGATGATGTACCTGCCGGCGACTGCGGTGTTGCTGGCGAGATAATGCGACCAGCTGAAATGCTCAAATAGCCATTCAGCGGCTCAGGAATAGCTGCAAAATCTGAATAGTCATACTCAAGCCATGCGTCATCTAGACGATAAAGCAGACCATCGTTCCAGCCAGTAGAACCGCAATCCACGAGAATGCGGATATACCCGTCTTCCGGAACAATATAGTTCTCGGCTGTCTGAATGCCACCAGCATCCGTGGTGGTCCAGTTCGTGGTATCTGCCGTTCCGCCGAATGCATAAGATGCTGTGCAGCTATTGAATGGCGCAAAGTCATACTTGAAATTCTTGTCAGCATCGAAGTAGTGGGCAATCGTGCTATAGGCATGCGTTGGCACGATGGCATTGAAGAACTGACCTTTCTTGACTGGGATATAGTCAGTCAGGGCGCAGGTTTCACTTGAACCCAGCGCGGGTGATTCAGTGGCTTCGTTGATATCCTGACCTAGCGCAGTGAGAACCGGCGTTTTAAGCCAGCCATCCTTATGCCATTGAGTTGCGTTTTTATTGGCACCAAGCCAGATTGAATTTGCAATGTATTTTTCGATTGTTGACTTAATCAGAAAAGCGTTTTGCTGCATTGTCTGCGTGGCGCCAACCTTAATCTGACCATCCTCTGGAACAATGAACCACTTCTCAAGCTGGCGCGTAAGGTCATGACTCTTGTTGAGCGCCCATGCAACAGCAGGGTCGCTATTGATCACGTGTTGCGCATAGACAAGAGAGCCAACGGGTTTACCAGATTGGTAAAATGACACCAGGTTCTCGGGCCACGTCCCCGTTGGATCATTAGAGAAGACAAGCCTATAGACATCCCCAGCCTTGACATCAATAAGAGCTGATAGATCCCAGTTGCTGTCTTCCACATCGCCAGCGACTTCATTCGTGCTATCACGCCAGTTCTTCATCCCTCGATTTGTCAGAATATCGGCGAGGTAAGTGACGTTTTCACCGCTATACAGTGAGCTGATGGCGTCCGCATTCGGAATGGCACCAAAACGGATAGCGGTGCCGTTTTCGTTCTTGTATCCGATCAGATAATCCGATGTTTCAGAGTAGCCAGTTACATTGCCATTGCTGTCGTAAACCGGGGTACCACCGATAACGGAGAAATATCCTCCGCTTGCTGTGTTGGAAAGACCTTCGGCAACAGTGTCATAGACATTATTTGACGCAAGTACAGCTTCAATGTTTTCGTATGTGTTCTGAGCGCTTGCGGCTGATGTGCTTGAAAGAGATGCTGCATTCGATGCAGCCTGAGCACTGTCACTAGCAGCTGTTGCTTGTTGCTGTGCAGATTCAGCATATTGCTGTGCCTGATCTACATAACCTTCCATATCGACCTTGACGGTCTTGACTTGCTGCCAGTAAAGCTTTGCCTCGGCAGCTGCTACTTCGGCGATAGAGGCATATCGTTGTACGTTTAGATGATCGCTTAATGCCATGATGACCCCTTTCAGGCAAAATTTAGGCGTAAAAAAACCGCTCTAGGCGGCATGTAAAAATTGAAGTTTTAAAGGGATGCTCGAAGCTTTTTGGCTTCTGAGACTAATTCTCGCAACCTTCGCTGATCATCGTCTGTGATGATCCCGGCTAATGCCTCATCGCGAAGTGGAGATAACTCCGTTTCAATGTCACGCAGACGTTGAATAGATGTTTTCCGATTCAGCATTACATCGTGAGCATCATGATCAAACGGATTGACTTCGCCGTATTCACCATTTTTGGCTCTCTCAAAAATGAGGGGACCATGTTTTTCGCTATCTTGCGGGTGAGCGGTGAAAGGCCAGTATTCCCCATTGGAATGAGCCCACTGGATTTTAAGATTGATGATGGACTGGTCTTCGTCTGCCCATACAGGATCTTTGATATCAATTATTGATGGATGTGGGTGATTCATTAGCTTACTCTCAAGAATAATGTTACTTCATCACCATCGGCGCCGCCGTGGTTGTTCGTCTGCCCCATTGCACGCCAACTTCCGGGCGCTGTACCGCTCGATTCAAATTCGCCTGCAGAGGCATAATTCAGCGAGCTGCCGGGCACAATATCACCGGCATAGTGGTAGTTGCCGTCATTCCGTCTCAATAGTGCATAACTCCCAATTGATCCGACTGTTTGTGCAGCTAACCAATCAGGCAATCCAGTAATTCGTGCAGCAGGAACGTTGCCAATATCGAGCACACCCTCATTAACTTCCCAATTGATATTTCCATTGTTGTCCAATACCTTAAATACATTCCCTCCTTCGATCTGAAGGGCATCCCCATACTGTCCAGTGAGCCGCACAGCATTTGACCCGCTATAGCTGAGAGCGCTTAACACTGCCGGGATGTTGTTCAGATCGGAATAGCTACCGCTTCGTGCAACTGTCGCAAGATGCATGATTGTCTGATATAGGTCAGCTCCTGACACGACCTCACCTGTATCATTTTCAAATGCGCTGACATCTTGCTTATCCCAATTAACGGCGCTGGCATTTTTCAGAGATGCATTCCCGAAATCAGGCTTTCCAGTCACTTGGTCCCAGCTACGCCCAACAGGAAGCCACCCGCTGTTATCTGCAGTCGGTAAATTGGTATTTGAATCTTGCGTATTAAGCCATAAGGTTCCGGTAGATGTGTCGCATACAGAGGCTCCTGCTGGGTATCCGCCAACAGTCGATGAGAATGAACTGTCATAGGCTCCCATATACCCAATGCTTTGAAGTTGTAGGCGCAGGTAAATGTCATGCAGGATGCCGTTCATGTCTTTACCAGAGGGAGGCTTCCCTCCATTAGCAACGGCGGTCATTGTCAGGGGTGGAAAGCCAACATCCATGGTGGCCTGACCAGATGCCAGGCTATCTGCCGACGATGTTTCGGCAATCTGGTTGTAGTTTCCCTGGGAGGCAAACACTACGGTGACTTTGCTTGGGATATTTGAATTATCCATTGCTATGACCTTCTAAAATATAGGCAATACGGCATCCCGCAGGCTGAGGCAGTATGTCGCTGTTTTGGATGAGCGCAAGCTCTACTGATGTTGGGGTGAAAGCAAAGTGATAGGACATTTGCATGGGACCATCATGCTCAACCCACGCCTCGCCCGAATCACCAAAAACGTACATCAACATCCTGTTGAGCGAAGGTGCCGTGCAATCCGTGATATTGGCCATGGCTTTCATCATGAGAGCCTTGCGATAATAGGCATCCGGAAGCACAACAGAGCCACCTCTATCTTCTCCATCGTTGTAGAACGATGCATTATCAAAAGGCGTGGGATCATTGGCCGTCTCATAGCTCAAAAGGGCCTCACTGAAGCCAAACCAGTGCTCGGCAGTCTGATACGTCATTACCCTCGAAAGGTTGAGGATTTTTCCCCATATATTCAGCCCGTACGTATTAGCGGTATTGATGTTCCAAACATTGTCGTAAAACTGATCAATAAAGGTTCTAGGCTCGACCTCCTGCCCCATTAAAAAAATAAGGCGTCTCATATTAGGAGACGCCACGAATTGCCGATATATGGTTTCAAGGGGGTTAAAATAACTCATGAGCTAGATGCCTCGATGAGGTCGACATTATCACTGTTGAACACGGGAATTTCATCGACACCAAAGTCCACGAAATCCGAGTAGTTCTGCCCATCACGGCTAACTTGAATGCTGAGAATGTTAACGTTGTTCTGATCAATGTTCTGCACGCCACCATAGAATCGTGAGGCATAAATCGTTGAACCGATGCGCGCTCGAGTACCACCATCTTCACCTGTAAATGAATCCTCTACAGACGATTGAATCAGGGACTTGAGGTTGTTGGGCAAAAACTCGTTGCGCTGGATCGTGATCTTAAAATACACGTCAATTGTTGCTGGAGTCGTCCAGTAAAACGTATATGACGGAATGTTGGAGCTATAGTTTTGTGTGTCCTCGATAGTCGCTGAGCGCTCATTTGCGGTATTGCATCGAGTCGCACACCCTGGGTTGATCTTGCTGTTTATCGCATTGGCAATATCAGTATCATTACCCCCATAAATGGCGATATAAATCGTGCCTGTGGGGATAATAACGTTCGTAGACCCAACATCCAGCTCGGCAGCTGTATTGTTTGAACGCACATATGCATCAGATACCCCGTCAATATCAAGCAGTGCACCATATATCGAGTCAGGTGTCCCTTTTGCGTTCTTGGCGACCTGTGAGCGCCTACGTTGCTCGAAGTTAGTCCGACTTTCCTCATTCTGACCGATCACACCTGAGGCCGCGTTATTCACCCCTGACCAACCATCCACGGCACTGTAAATCGTTGTTAGCGTGCCTGCCGGGCACTCAATAGGACCATAGGACATATTTGTGAAAACAACGTCTACAGAGCCCGTGCTGGGAATTGTTGCGTCTGCATCCGAGCGATACACAAAGCCTGTTGTATCTTGGGCATAACTGCCAGCGGGAATGACAGTTCCGACAAGCCCGGTACATGTGCCTGTTACTGACGTCCCGGTCGCTTCTTTTCGGTTGATGAAATATATTTGTCCTATGCCGTCCTGCCAAATTCCGGATGCATTGTCAGGGTTGAGATTGTTGGAAAGTGCTAGAAGCTGATCATTCTTGTCTGAAATGATGGCTGTCATAGCCAATGCAATTTGGCCCTGAGGCGTGGTCAAGTCTGTGCTGGCATTTCCACCCAGCGCCTGCTTCCAATCATTCAGTACACCTTGGAGAATATCCGCGATGTCAGGAGCAGTAATACCTTGCTCACTGAACGTCATGGCCGGCACTGAAGTAGAGGCCGTTACCTCATCATTTTGATAAAAATCAGAGAGATATTGTTTGTCAGTTTCACTAAATGCCATGGTGGCCTCACAAAATTAAGGTCGCGTGCGATCCGTTAGTATCAGTAATGACTATCTCGCCGCTGGTTGTACGTGATGATCGATTCTTGCTTAACGACACTTGCGCTGTTTCTACAGTGTCCAGACGTGTTGCTTGCTTTTGCAGGTAATGTGAGACCAGCGATGTTGAAACCGGCTTGCCAAAGACATTGTTAAAAAACGGGATACCAATCGTTTGATCGTAAATGACTTCGCCCAACACTGTTTTGCATGCACAGGCTACGTCTTGGGCGATTGAATATGGATTGCTGACTGTCTTTAGGCGTCCCACGGAATCAAGAGTAATATCCCATGTATCAGGGTCGAGATAGAGAGATGTCGATTGCACTACTTTTCTCCGGGCAATAAAAAACCCGCCGAAGCGGGCCAAGAACGTATTAATGCTTTTCTAAAAATTTATCTGACTATCAGTTCTAAAGGTCACGTATACTATCCATACCAATAAATAAACGATTAGGATTATCCTTCATCGGTTCAAAAAAATCATAGCTGTTATAAAAAGACATGGCATCTTCATCAAGTACATCTAAAACCAAGCCAATAGCTGGCAATCCAACACTACATAAGTAACATGCCTTCCTTAATGCTGTCACCAAAGTCTTACTGCCCAGCCCCTTACCTTGATAATTTACATCCACAGCCAACCTAGCAAGTAGTGCTACAGGAATGGGGTAGCGGGGAAGGCTTTTAGTTGTGGGTAAAGCCTCCTTTTCTACACAATGTTGGGATAGAGTAAAGTAAGCAGCCACTAAGGCACGTCCATCTTTCCCAGGTAACACACCCTTGCGGGCATCAGGAAGAACCCATGTAGTGCTAAGTCCTTGAGCCATGTGTCGCCCGGCATATCTGGAAAGGAACGTATTCATGGCCTCTTTGCCACAATCGAAACTCTTTAAATCTTGCTGTGAACCATTTACTGAGACAAAGGAACTGTGGAGAGGCATTATTTGGTTCTCAATATCCTTCTGAGTCTAATTTAGCAGCTGCTGCTTTTAGCTTCTCGCTCAAAGGTTTTTTCCTAGAGCAGATTTCCTTGAAGTGATCGAAAGACTGATTGGTAAGAGTGATAGTGGATGCCTCTTTTAAAACACGGCTCGCATCTTCCCTAATCAATCGGTTTAGATACTGAGTCATAGAACAACCTGAAACAGCTGACGCTCGTTCTGCCAGAGTCTTTGTTTCATGATCTGTGCGTATCTCAATACGCTGTGCTGACATACTCATGAGATTACTTCCTATGTAAGTATGGTCTGTGTGTACGGTAATATGCCGTACACCGATATTTTAGACACATTATTTAGGAAGTCAATTTCGGTGAGATGATCCTGCAGATACCTCCCCTTCAACTGTTAGATGTTAAGTTAATAGAGAGCTTTGCATCTTCCCAGTCAGGCAGCTACTATCTTTCCAATTTCCACCCATGGACAACTCAATGAAATATCTACTGGCTTCCCTTACTCTTCTGGCCGCATCATCAGGCATTGCACATGCCGCCGACAGCTATCTTCCAGCCCCACAGGATGAATATCAAGCTTGCCGTGAAATGGTCGTAGCATCCGCGAGAATCGGAAAATACGATGCCCTGCACCATGAAGACCACTATCAGGCTCTTGATGAGTACGTTAAAGACTCAGTAAGGCAGTGGGGATATGGGGATAAAACTGTTTTGATGAATGTGGAAGACACAATTCTATCTTCTTATAACAGTTTCAATACGCTTCCCCCTGATAGCATAACTGGTGAGAATGTAATTTATGATTCTCTGATGAATTCTTGCCGTACTGGAGCAGGCCAGTCGATAGTCAACTATGACCAAATGCATAACTCGCCCATTGGTTATTAAGCCTCCGGCGTGCCTGTTGGGCTGTTCCCAGCCGTAACACCAGAATGAACATGCTTGCTCAATGGTATTTTATTGCCAGTCACTTCACCTTCAGCAGTGACGTTGCCATTGACCGTAACATTGCCATTGATTGTCAACCCAGCCCTGGCATTGATGGTGATTGGTTTCTCGGCTTCAATTGATAGCGTTCCCGGCGTCTTGATTGAAATACCACTCCCATTGCCAGACAACTGCACATACTCTTCTGGCTCTTGATCGCACCACAACGGAATACTTCCAAGATATAGGGCATTTGATAACGTAAATCGTCCCACATTGCCCGGTATCGCTTGTTTTGGCCCCGTTATATTGCTTATATCCTTATCCGATACCAGCAATAAGCCAACATCACCTATATGCGGATTGATGATGATCGCACTATCACCGGCCTGATTGCGCATGACTGGAATGTCAGTAATCTCTACGTTATCAATTGGCAAGCCATTACCAGTCAATCCTTGAATAATAGGCATCACGGAAATGGTTTTCTTCTGATCAACTTCGCTGTTGTTAGTCACGTAGCATGGGACAATGTGCTTATTCGCGCCGACAAGATCGCGAACCATCCTTATCATAGAGTTACTTGTGCCAGCATCATCATGTGGAAGCATGTTGGATGAATATTTATCCATTTGATATTGTCCCCGCAGTAACTGATGAGTACCAAGGCCCACCCTCAACCCATGCTGATATTTGATGTACAACTGTCCAAATATTCCATCGTCCACTTGCATTTGGTAAATTTGTGGTAAGTTTAACGATACTATTCATTGATATTTCAGGCCTATACATACAATTAAATTGAATTCCTTTCATGGTGAAGCTTGGGTATCCAATCAACCCATTTTCTGGGCTTATCTCAATATCAGCCTCAGTGCCATCATCAGCTTGCGAGATATACCCAATGATGTCGATATGCCCGAATGTATGGACAATACCTATTTTTTTGTTTCTATAAGATTCGGCCAATGCATCAAGCTGTGATTTGACACTACCCTCTGCGTGAAAACGGCTCACAGTAAAATCATCTATATAGCTATTAACACTCAGTCCAGCCTTCTGTGCGATAATTTTACATATCTCGATAAAGGATGTCGGTTTGCCAATAAAAGTCGGAGAAGTGGCTAGAAATTGGGTAGCAAGCCCATTTTGTTTTCCATGGATTTTCAATACTAGATCTGGGGCTCTAGATGAATCCATTTGAGTATCGATAATAATTCCACGAAAGAAAACATCATCATTAGCCCAAACCGTAATTTCGTTTTGTATTCCGTTTTGAAATTGAAGTATTCCGGGGCCTACGATCTTAGAAATGTGTCCCAGTGATAATCCCCAAAGGGTCATCTGCATATCTCCTCCCCCTAATCCGGCATTAACACTCATAGAGCACACTGCCTTGCAATTATCGATCACAAGGGTGTTGTTGCCGTCTTCAAATGCTTGGTTCTCTGGTGCGTTCAGGTCTGACAGGCGAATGCTTACTTTTATGCGACGTTCTTGGTAGGCCATGAGATATCTCATTTTCTGGGCAAAAAAATACCGCCTGCGGCGGTGATTTGACGGGGATGTCTATGACTAGTGGATAAGGCCTGCGGGCGCTATAGCGGCTATCAGTTTTGCAACGGCCCATATGGCTGCAACGACTACTGCGGCCCATGCTAATCGTCGAGAATGAGGATTTGCGGACATTTTATGCAATACCTCCAACATTTTGCTAAAATCCATTTATGATTCCTTGCCTGTTTCAAGGTTTCAGTTTTGGCCCTGATGGTGTTAGCGCACCGTTGGGGCTTCGTTTATTTGGTACGGCATGAATTTTGTTGTCTGCTCTACCCAGACATTTCCTCGGATGTCAGATAGTACAGCTTGAACCGGGTCCCCAATTCGGAGAAATCAGGATCAAGCTCACCCTGAGTATCAATAAAGAATAGCTCTCCCTTAAATCCCGTCTGCGAACGAAGATGGTTATATCTGACTATCCTATTAGCGTTCTCACACTTCACACCTAGCCGAACAGCATTACCATTGGCATATAAATCCATGAACAGCCCTGTATCACGCTGCGTTAACTTTATCGTGCAGCTAATACCTTCAAGCTGAATTTGAAAGCGCTGTGATTCAATAGCCGTAAGCGATATTGATTGCATTATGTTATCGCTCCCAGCAAGCGGCTTATCCCAGAGGCTTTCTGTCGGGCACTCTGATCGCTACTCACACCGTAAGACTGAGTGATCATGTCAGTCGCACTACCCGCATTAGAGGTAACTGCTGACCCTGTCACTGGAGTACCCCCCGATGCACTTGAATACGCCTGGTTGATTTCACCTAGACTGGCATTTGCTGATAGCGAGTTGACCTTCTGAGTCGTCGCCGCCGATGATTGAGCACCATTCTGCGAGAGCAGCGAATGTGTCGAAAGCAGTGTCTCGCTGACCGGCAAGACTTCAGTAAAGCTAGCTGTTACACGAAGTAATGTCATTCCATTGCCCGATGAAACAGAATAAGAAAATTGCTGCAAATCAAAAGACTCATATACCGTGTCTGGCGTAGCAATATTGTATGTATTTGTGCTGCGCTTCATCTGCTCCAATATCTCAAGCATCCGAGTGCGACTGAGTATTGAGAAGTTACTGTAGTTAGCAAGCTGACCTGAGTATCCCGTCCATCCCTCAAGAGTGAAGATAATTGTAAGCGAGCGCGGCCTGCGAACCTTGTTGATGCTGGCATAGTTCCCCAGCTCAATTGGAGCATTGACAACGCCTGACTCCGATGACGCTTGAACCGATACCCAGCTCGTGGGCTCAAAAACAGATTGCCCTACTGTCCCAGCTATCAACGTATCACTTGAGATAGAATTGAATGTAACCGAATAGGCAGGATGCAATGTGTTTGAAATGCTGGCTAAGAGCGCATCTCCTTGGAAAAATTGAAGCGCTGTCGTTTCAGTGAGAGAACCGCTAACCGTGGAGACAATACCTGTTACCGAATTTGTCCCCGTAGCAATATCGGCCATTATTATTGCCCCCCAGATACGCTGAATGGGATATTCGTGTTGTTTGCCTCATGATTTGATGCTTGAGCTAACTCTTCCATGTTCGAATAGTTACCATGTAGGTTAACAGTCCCAATATGGGTCTCATGCGATACATTGCCGCCGCTATTGTGCGTAATGTATTGAGATGCCGACAGTCCAGCTCCGACAGGATTGTATCCGGCCACTTGATTGGCTAAACCTAAATCTCCATGGAAGCCCTCATGCGAGGCTATGGCCTGCATAAGCTGAGCCATAGTTCCATTGTTGTTAAGATTTATGTGATCAGTGGCGGCCACATGAAGCCTACGTGCTACATCGGCAATATAAGAGCCGGTATTGTTTTCGCTTGAGGGCGCCCAAGTTGAGATGATGTCGCGCACTGTTTGCAGACTATGGCCCGTTGTCTTGCCGTCGTAATAGCGCATGAGCTGGTGGCGTAAAGCCTCCCAGCCCTCACGAACAGTTGAGAAAGTGCGAAATCCATGCGCGCCAGAGCGAATATCTCCTGGATTATTGTTTCTATCAGGAAGTGCATTCTGATCCTGCCCTTGATGGTCATTAAAATGTGTCCCAAAAGTACGGTTTGACCATCCGGCGATGTCGTTATGCCACCTGTCAGCTGTGTTTGATACCCCTTTAGCTTGGGAAGCAGCTTTATCGATTGCTTCTCCACTGCTATTTTCAGCATCGTTAAGATCACGCCATGCAGCTGAATAATTCCCGCTTTGAAGGTCATTCAGTACTCTTGCGTAACGATCACCGATATGGACGAATGACTCGATCGCTCCGCCTAGGCTGCCGATCATACCTATAGCTCTTTCGATAGGGCTATTTGGGTCAGCAAACTGAGTGCTAATCATTTGTGCGAAGTCATTAAGGGGAGGCAGCGCTTTCTTGTATATCTGCACACCGATTGAGTCGATCAGCTGATCAAGCTGCGTTTTTGCTCGTGCAATGTTTTGCACATCCTGATCGCTAATATCGCCATACGGAGAATGTTGGGAAAAATACTGCTGGTTTTGCAGTAGACTTCCATTCAATGCAGCAACATTCCCCCCAACACCAAGTCCCGCCTGCTGCGCTAGCGCTCTCTCACGATCACGAATCAGTGGATTGTCAGATTTCCCCATCTGCTGCAGAGCTTGAACAAATGAGCGTAGAACCTCGGCAGGATTTGACGTGGCCGTTACAGTGCCGGGTGCGGTTATTTGCTGAATCGCTGAAAGCTGTGAAGACAGGCCTTGCCCATTGGCCAGACCGTCAATACCACTACGAATGCTTGTAAGAAGATTGCTGCCCTCGCTTGGATCATCCCCAGCAGCTTCGAATGCGCGATTCCATCCGTCGATCTGTTGTCGTGACACTCCTAACTGCTGGGATGCATTGTTCATCGACTGAATGCGATCAGTCATCCTATCGACGAACTCAAATGCTCCCCCAATTGAAAGCGTAATACCAGCAAATCCAAGCAGCTCAGACTTGAGCGTGCCCATTACATTAATGATACTGCCAATGTGGGTGTTTACATTGTTACTGGTACGTTCGGTTGACTCACTTATACCCTCTACAGTGCTTTCAATTCCTTCCTGAGCGGTATTAAACCCATCGACAAGCTCTCTGACGGTACCGTGCATTTCATTGATAGCAGTCGCTACAACTTTCGATCCTTCTTGCACCTGGCTTGGATCAATACCAATCCGGATAAAAAACTGTTGTAGCGTTTCAGCATCAGTAGCCATCATTTACCTGCCATAACGGATTGGTTGTAACGATCAATAGAAGCCACCTCTAGCAGTTTCCACATGTCTTCTACTGAATACACAGTATCCAGCTCATGAAGAGTAGCGAGTTGTGCAGAGATGACCGCGCCCATCGGCTGAGTGATATTCATGTACTCAGCCAATTTTCCGCTCTTTGGATTAGGGGGTGAGAGAGGTAGTTTTAGGCGCTTGCGGGTGTAAAAAAATCAAGGTGGAGCTTCAATGTAGCGAGTCGAAGCTGGAAGAGCGTCGAGACCTCTTCGATGTCATCTTCATAGAGTCTTCGGGCATCAGTTGGATCAGATGGATTGGGGCAAATCTTAACGCACTCCATCATCTCGTTCAGCAAAGGCTTGGCTTCTTGCGGAGGGATTTTACCAAGTGCCGCAATCCCGTGTTGCGCGAATGAGGCCATGCCCTGACCAGCATCTTTTTCAACATCATCCGTGTTTGGTAGCTCGACACCATTGGCTAACAGCTTAGTCACTGCCTGATAAGCCCACCATTCTGCCTTTGATGCGGGCATTTCAGTGATGAGAAAGCGCTTACCTTTGTCGCGCCCTTCTTTCTCGATAGTGATCGTCTCAACTTTACGTGCCATTAAGAGTGCTCCTGATACAAAAAACCGGCACGTGGCCGGTCTAATTTTGGCAAAAAACCGCCGGAGGGCGGTGTATTTGATGGTTATGGAATTTATGCTGATAAGGACTGCATGTATTGAGCGATCTGGTCATCATCAAACGTTCTGAGCATGTGCTCTATTTCCTTTCCTTTACTATGCATTCCCATCTTTTGCGCTTTTTCGGCAGCGATAATCATTAATGCTCTATACATGCCACAGCTTTTGGCAACTTCATGAAAATCCTTATTTGTTTTGGGTTTCTCTGTATTCTTTGGGGCTTCTGCTACAGTGTCTATTAGTATTTTCTCAGCTTGCTTTCTATTGATGGATGAAAAAACTTCCTGCGAATGCTTATGCGTTGTTTTGGAGAACTTCCTTAAAGCCTGAGCTTCTGCCTTGGCAATATCTGTATCTCTTCCAACAGCTATAAACACCGCATCTACCAACAGATCATTCAATAATCCGTGACTCAATATTGCATCTAATCTTCCAGCCATGTTGGTGGTTCTGCCTACTTTCATTATTCCATGACTAAAAAATATGCAGTACAGGCAACGTTTGTTGCGAAGTTCCCCAGCCTCTCTTTGAACTCGATTGAGAATAATATTACTCATTGCGATTTACCTTTTAGTAAAGAACCCTTGTTGCCCAGAAATGCCAGCCCCAGAAAGTCCGCCGACTATTACCGGCATTTCTCCAAAGGCTCTTTCTGAAAGGTTCTGGGTGATTGCGTCGGGCATGGCGCACAAAGAAAAGCCCGCTCAATGGCGGGCCTTATTCGATGCTATTTACTGTTAACTTGCTGTGCTGATCCCTGTTATTGACTCCCATTGGATCACGAAGTCAATTGGCCGAAGTGTACGTGCCGCACTGGGCATCACATTTGACCTGAGCAACACCCCGTTTGTGTGAACGAATTTCTGGCCGCTCGACCGGAATGTTACTTCAAGATTGCAGCGGTATACGGCTGTATCTGTTCTCGACCGCTGGGCCCAGTCTCGAATGCGTTCATACGTTTCACTATCTGGCATGATATGCCATGTCTGATTGATAGAGTTGCGTACCGCACCTGCAGAAAGCTTACCGTCAACCCCCATAACTGTTTCAGCAAGAGTAAGCGCATCAACATCGTAAATGTTGTCTGCAGCAAACCCTTGAATTGTGAAACCAGAGGGGAATAGGTTCGTTACAGTGATACGTGCAACAACGTCAGCACTTGTAATTGTTCCGGACATGTTATTGCACCTCTACTGAATTGATGGTGAGCTGTTGAATCACGCCGCCATCCTGGTACCAGATGAAACACGTGGGTGTAGTGCGGGATGAGCGCATTGTTGGCGTCATATCACCGACATAGAAGTAATAGCCTTCCGCATAAAGCATTGCCGTTACATCATGACCGGTCACGCTTGCGATTGATTGTGCCTGCACAGGATCAATCTCTTCTCCCGCAGAGAATCCGCCCCAATCTTTAAACTGCTCAATCGTGGCCTTACATGCTGCTTCTACAGCTGACCGACCAAGCTGGTTGTAGGGAAGATAATTTTCAGAGGTGAAAAGCTCAATCTCATCACCTTGCAGGCTTGCGTTAAACCAGACTTGCCCAAGAAAAGCATCAAGCCACTTCCACTTACCAGTGATAGTGCCCTGCGCCCAGTAAGTGTTGCTCAAGCGATTCTCAGCATATGAGCCATAAAAGTTGTACCCATTTGCAGTTAGAACAGCATGTGTCTGGTTGTCATTGACGAATGGGATAAGGCCTTGCTGTGAACGAAACTTGAGTGACCGGCGCCCGTTATTCAGATTGAAGTTGAGCGATGCGGCATAAGCTAGTACGCCAGCAGCATGAGCCTGATCGCCGTATACTGGTACCGTACCGTTATAGCCATTCTGCGTGACTTGATATGCCAGCGTTGTTGTAGAGTTTTCTTGCACTTCGGAGCCATCATTGCTCCAGCCGACAAAGCCGAACCGATCATTTGTACCGGATGCCCATTTAGAAAATGCCAGATACTGCTCGGAGGTCGCCTGGAAAGCAGTCGTGAATAGTACCCAGTCCTGATTGACGTTCTGGATGCCATTCATTGCTGTTGCCGGATCAGCTGATGATGCCCCCTGCGATGTCTGGGCCCGTGTATTCTGTGTCAGCATGAGTGCAGCAGCAGCATCACCTGAACCATAACTGATCTGGGAAGTTGCACCGGTACTAGTAGATGTAATGAACAGCGCTGAGGTATCAGTGTTGTAGCTGACTGTCACAGTGCTACCCAGGGTAGTACCGATTTCCTGTGCGGCTTCGGCAATTGAAGTGACCTTTGATAGATCTACATTGCCGCTGACACTGTTGTTGTCAACTGTGATTGATAGAGAGCCACTTATTTTTTGCAGATCCGCTACAGTGATACCAGCCCATGATCCAGAGCGCAGAAATGCTGCAGCATCAGATGTATTGAATGCCGAGAAATATAATCGTCCTGGCGTTACAGTTGAGTTGTCATATCCCTGGAAGTAAATTTCAGCCATAGATGTTTCATCGGCAGTTGGGCCAAAATAGCTGGACACATCATCAGGGTTTGTAAAGTAAAGAGGCGCGCCGAGGGGTAATGTAGTTGCACTGGAAAGAATGAGGCCATTCAAATCCAAAGCAGTACCTGCCGTCTGCAGCACACCGGGTCGAATTGTTGCATCGACGCCAAGCGAAATCGCCATATTTTATCTCCGGGCACAAAAAAGCCGCACGACGGCGGCATGTTGAATTGCATTGCAATTTTATTTATTGCATTTGCAATGATTTATTGGGGTTTCTCTGAAAGCTCATTCTGATACGCATCCGTTGATATGGCTTTCAAATCGACGCTATTGAAAAATGATTGCGGAACTGCAATGCGAATTACAGGGTTGAGATGGAGATCAACGGAGTATCGCCCACCATACTGGCTCTCGGAGTCGATGAAATTCGTCTGACGTGGCGTTGAAGCATAAAGAGGGGTAATGTCATACCCTGTCTCTCTAAACCACTCACAGCCTTTGTCTGAGCGAATTAGCGTTGATATTGTTTGAGCCATTATCTCAGCATCTTTGCCGTAACAATCAACCTGCACCTGCCATACCGTTGTTCGTTCGTGGATTTCCTGACCTACTCCATCAGACTCCTCGTAATAGACCCTGTTTGTCGAAAATTCCTCAAACAAAAGTGAGTTCATGATGACACTGTTACCAACCGGTAATGCCACCCTATTCTCGCCACCCTGTAGCACCGGGCAATCGAAAATATTAAGCAGTACAGAGCGCAGTGCTGTGTACATATCAGAGAGAGTCAGAGAGTTACCAATCTGGGGATTTATCATCTTGAGCGACGGATGGTGTTCAATCATTAGTCCCATCCTTCATCGATGTTCAGATCAGTGGTTACCTGCAAGCACCCAATGCAGTGCGTCCACAAATCCCATATTTCAGGAACCGCAACGATCAGCCATTGCTCACCGTTCACAACAATAATGTCACCGCCTGTCGCTTGTTTCCGCTGAATACCGTGATACTGCCCATTGACCCAAAAACTTACCAGTTTACCCTGGAGGTTGATCGCATCGGCATGCTCCAAATCACGTTGAGAAACAGCCTGCATTTGCACTTGAATATCAATGGGCGGCGCATAGCCGGGCACCTGACTACCGTCGGGCAGTACCGTTGCGCCAGTTGATCGATAAATCTGTGCGGCAATATTGTGATGAATCTGACGTGTCGCACTATTTGCTATCTGTCTAAGATTCATCATCCACCCCATAACTTATTGCAGCCTGCATTGACCCAGTATTTACCAGAGTATGCTCCGGATCTGCATTGCCTCGGCGCTGTTTCTGCTTAATTGTGGACGGGGCATTGGCAGGATTAACGCCTTTCTGGATAGTGCTTCGAACATCATTCGCTGCCATCTCTCCGACCGCAGTCAGAGCGAGTTTTACAGAATCAGCCGTAATCCCTTGCTGGACAATCTCAAACTTCAGGGCCTGCGCCCAATTCTTCCCTTTTTCAGCAACAGTAGAGCGCAAAAATGGACGCGGAGGGATAACAACCGTGTGTGCTGGCACCGTCACGTTTTCCTGAAAATTGGCCTTCGAAAGAGTAGAAAAACGTGACTTACCATCCTTGGCTATTTTGAAATTCATATCCCTCTGCTGTTCCGGCACATGAATGGTGGCTCCCAGTTCGTTTGCAGCCGCATAGGGGGCAATAAGGTCGCCCTGTTCGTTTGTAGCACCATCCAAGATGCCGACACGTACAGACAAGTTTTCTGGAATCTGAATCTTTGCCAGCGCTTCTTCGATGTCTATGTCCGACGTAACAGAGTTTTCCATATTACCCCCATGGATGGATATGCCGTGTAGCGTAATACCTACCGCCCATCATGTACGGACGCAATAAACGGAGTACCGTTTGCCCATAGCGAGTCTGGTTATACCACCCAGCATTACTCCCACTGCTATCCGGACCAGACACAGCAAAGCTAACACTCACCGATCCCTCGCTTGCGCTTGTGATGGGGCCAGCTTGCGCACCATCGCCAACGGAGCTATTGGTTGAGCTTCCATCAGATGATGATCCACTATTTGATGAAGGGCTGCCAGCAACCCCTAAAGCCACGATATGCGCCACCAGCATATAGAGGATTGTCTGCCGACTTGTCACATTAGGAGGGTTGTAAGGGACTTGAGAACAGTCGTCATTCGATACAATCGTGGTAGCTACATCCCATGCCATTTGAAGCTGGGCATCACTCAACCCAGAAAAGGCAGGAAATGATTGCCGCCACTCATCAGGGTTGAAAGTGACGGCTGTCATTATGCGGCATCCGCAGGCGCTTCACGCGTTACACCTGAAGTCTTATCTGCGGCTTCAAGTCCATGACGCAGCTCTTCTTGCTCGTTTGCCTGATCGCGTGCCTTGGCCGCGGTATCTTGAGCAAACACAAGCCCTTCCTTCAAGAGTCGAGTTTTGCCAAATTCGGCTTTGATCGCTTCCCAGTCAGTCACAGGCATTTCGGTAATGCCATACTGACCAATGGGCAGAATACCCTTTTCCATCCCGATAAGATGATTGGCATTCCCGTTGATACGGATTTCCTTACCGCTCTTCAATCGGAAAACATGCCCACGAGGTAGGTTTGCTCGGACGTGTACAGTGCTAGCCATTATATTTCTCCAAATAAAAAGGCTCCCGTAGGAGCCAAAATTTAGGCATAAAAAAAGACGCTATTAGCGCCTCATACAACCACCTTTTTCTTAAATGCCAACCATGCTTCCAATTGCGGCTGGCACCTGAACCACACCACCATAGGTGGTTGCACTCATTTTCTGAGAGAATGAGCTTAGTGCGGGGATAATACGTCCGGCACGGAATTTCTCGCCGTATCCCAAGATGCCAGAAGGCATGCCAGCAATGCGTGGAGCCACCATGTAAAGTGTTTCACCCTTGGCGTTATTGCCAGCGGCAAGCTGCGGAAGAACCACGATACGAAGATTGGTGAAGTATTTCTTCAGCATATCAAGCACAGAAACGTTGAAGTCAGTAGCTGCACCGAGATAAACATTTACCTGAGGAGATACAGCCAGCACCAATTCATCAGCATTGGAAACAATCCCCTGAGTCTGATTAGCAATGCGCTGGAATACTGCAAGAACATCGTTATAGCGCTCTACAGTGCTTTTCCCTTCCCACTCGACGCCATCATTGGTAGATAGAGGCGAAATTGAATCTGGCAAATTGGGGTCATTCAAAATGCCGTAAATTTCCATGCCCCGTACGCCGTAGCAATAGAAACGGTTCTGATCAATTTCAATGATCTGTGCAGCTGCACGCTGTTTGTCTGATGCCAGGCCAATCTTGGCTGCCGAGCTCATTGCTACTTCAAGATCGCCGTAGTTGATGATTGTCTGGAAGCGATACTGCTCACGCGTATTCCAGTTGTAGTTTGTGTTGGCATTACCAGATTGCCCATAATCTGAATAGGGCTGGGTATTACCCACGATTTCATTGGTGCGCCACTTCATGTAAGAAGAGGTCCAATCCCCTTTCTTTTCTTCCTTGAAGATTTCACGTGCATTACGTGGGGCAGTCAGGATATCAATGACCTGAGGGTCAAAGTATGCCGTTAGCTCGACTGGAACTGCAGTGTTTGGCTCTGTAATAAGAGCAGCATCTTGCGCGATACGATGCATGGTTTCAGGTGTAATCAACCCTCGCTGAGGATGTTGAGAGCTGAATCCATACTTGGCAAAATCATTAAGCGTTTGTGCCATTGTGAATTTCCTTGAATTTTCTTTGGGCAATAAAAAAGCCACCCTGAGGTGGCTTGATTTGCTTTGAGTGAGTTGTTAGCTGGCGGCTGAGACGTTCACAGCACGCTGTACTGTTTTGTTGCCGTCTTCTGTAGTAACAGTTAGCGTTGTGGAACCTGCTTTCACACCTTTGACTGAGACAGTAGAGCCAGACACGGAAGCGGTAGCAATTGAGCTATCAGCTGTTGCAGCACTAATGGTCTTGTCAGTTGCATCAGATGGAGCGACTGCTGCAGTGGTGGTTGCCGTATCGCCCACTTTAACAGCCAATGCAGCGGTTGAATCAAGAGATACGCCAGTCACGGGAACCGAGCCAGACTGATCATTACCGCTGTTGCCACTGGATGCCCCATTTGCAGGCGCAGCAGTGTTGTTATCCCAATTGGAGATAACGGCCATGCCAGACGCAGAGTCGTAATATTTCACGATCCATCCGGTAGAAACACCATCAGTTCCCACGCTGCCGTCAGTAGTTGAGGCTTTTACCTCGTCACCGATATTCATCGGAGATGTTGGTTTAACCCACATGTCGCCTTTTCGAACGACTGTCAGCGGCTGCTGATCCGGAATAGTGATCTGACCGGCCTCAAGCACATTGAACATGTAATAATTGAGAACACGCTCAACGATACCCAACACTTGCGAAGAATTGCTTCCTGAAGCGGTCGCCTGACCAGTCGGGTTATCACCAGAGAAAACGAAATTACCAACAGTAACGGTACCTTGGCTGAATGGGTTTCCGGCGGTGTACACCATCGGGTTACTGGTCGCTCGATCTCCGACCACCGCTGGGGCATAGTAAAGATTAACTTGTGTTTGAAGAGTCATGACTACCCCTTACAGTTGAATGTTTTTGAGGCCCGGGTAGGCATCAAAATCGGTGGTGGAAGTGTCGAAGTCAGGCAATGCATCCTGCGCAACTCGACGTTTTTCGAATTTTGCAGCCGAACGGAAAAGAGAGCGCATGGCAGACGGATGAACCCCTTGAGTATCAAGGCCCATCTTCTTGCATGCTTTCTTGTAGATGTCGCTTGCTGAGTCGAATGCAAAGACGTTCTGAGATCCGAGTACAGAGCGCACATCTTCGCCAGCTTCATGCAATGCACGGCTGCGATCACGTTCCTGCTGACGCATTTTCTCAATGCGACGGTTTACGGTTGCTGCATCCATTGCGCTTTTTTTAGCTGCACGTGAACGCTCTTCTTCCGACTCGTCGTCATCTTCATCCTCGCTCAATCGAGCAGCTTCGGAGCGACGTGATTCGGTTTCTTCTTCATCCTGCGCCTGATCGTCATCATCAAGGTTTTCATCATCGTGAGCGCCTTGAATAAATGCCACGATTGTTTCGATGAGATCATCGGGTGCACCGGACTGTTCGAGAACCTTGCGAACGCTGTCGGCAGGGGCGGCGGTGTCGAAGTCATCTTCCGCAATCTCATCGTCAGACTCTTCAACATCTTCAGTAGCAGCCTGCTGTGCGGCTTTGATCACGTCCGCCAGGTCATCAGCTTCGAGATCACAATCTTCTGAAAGCTCTGGCTTGATGACTTTCATCACAGCATTTGCCAAGGCTTTTGGGCCATTTTTTGACTCAACCTGATCATCAATGTCAGGCATTGCATCGGTGGCTAGATACGGCCGAATAGCAGCACGCAAAGCCACTTTTGCCGCGAATTGTTTTCGGTTCATGTGTTTTACCTTTTTTGCTTTGGAGGGGATGCCCGTGGGCTTGGAATCGGCCACATACATCGAAGGGCCTTGTCGCGCTTCAGCCACCAAGGCAAGGTGGTTAAAACGAATGTTTTTCATAATGAAGTCGTATGGAATGCCTTTGTACTCACCAGGCTTCCAATCGACGTCGTAGTAGTAGCCTGGTGACAGCTCGCGCAGAGATCGGTCCTCAATAGCATCAATGGCGTCCTGATCTGTAACTGTGAGCGTATTTTTAAGCGTTTCACCGTCCCATGTGGGAGATGTGCCGACACTACCAACACGAAGTTCAAGGTTGGGTTCAGCTGCAGAATCGGGCTTATGCTTCCGGAGAAGAGGTACGCCATTTGCCGTCTCCATAGCCTCCTCTATTTCATCCGCAGGTCGGAAGGCGTAATAAATCTCTTCCGGGTCAATATCCGGATTATCGTCAGCAATTTCATACCCGTAATACGGCGATACGCCTGCGGTCATTACTGGGCAGTCTTTTACTTGAAGATAGCCATCTTCATTTTTTGATCGCTTCGACCCCTCAACAATTTGGGCGAAGTCTTGAGCCATCTTCTTGCGAGTAACTACGCCCCTTTTGAGCGCAGGTTTTTTATTAGCCATATCATTTTCTCTTGGCGTAAAAAAACCGCCTCAGAGGGCGGCTAGGGTGAATGGTTAAAAGATGAATCAATGCAAGTTTTCATCGTTATCGTCTGGCATGCCGGGCAGGATCAAGCGTTTTCCACAGCGACAGTTCGGCTCTTCGCCCGGCATGATTCTTTTTCCGCCTATAAGACAACCTTTCGTAATATCGAACTTCCATCCGTCAGCATGAACATGTGACTGGCGAAATGTCTTTTGGCCTGCTGAATAGTGTTCCCAGTACGCATAACGTGCGCCAAGCTGTTGAGCACGGGCATTCTGTATCGCATCTGAGGCCTTGTTGTTCTGATCACGAGCAATCACTATTGCTCTGCGTTCAGTAACGCCGAATTGACGCTTCAGCTCTTTTTTCAATCCACCAATATCACGACCCCGCGCCACTGATTGCTGAACCAATGTTGAAACTTGATCGAGATGACGTTCAGGAATCGACTTGATGAGATTGACTTGTTCGGAGCGAATGCTAGCCAGCACCATGTTCAACTCTTTGCTTGGCTTCATCTTTACCGATATTGCTTTAGCATTGCGCTGAAATGCTGTTGCATCACCTTCAACGTCAGCATTGCGATTGCGGTAGCCAGATTTAAACAAATTCCGGTACGCATCGCTGACAGCCGATTTAGTGGCGTTCGTAGTATTCTTGTCAGCCTGAGTCGTGAACCAAGCACTCTGAATCTTTGCAAACTCATTGAATCGACGGGTCCACTGCTTACGCAATCGCGCAATCCGGCGCCCAAGAGCCAGTGCAGGGTTTTCATCGAGGGCAATACCCTGGCGTTTGTATTCAGCAATCACAAAACGAAGAATTGATGCCTGCATTTCCTCGCTGAGCTGAAGAAGCTTCTTGCGATATGCAACCTCTAGGCCTTTGTTCGGGCGAATGACACGCGTGGCGATGGGCTTACGTTTAATAGCCGTACCCATATTGCATCCTCACTCAAGCATATTCGCTGTAGTCATCGTCTTCATGATCAAAATGATTCAGCTCTGTATCATTCAGCTCCCCTTCTTCGTCGGTATCATCGATAAGAGGCTGATTAGGCATGACGTCAGCATCAATGAAGCGGTAAGGACTGTCAGGATCAGTTGCTAACCGGGTACGAATCTCTTCTTGAGAGATAACCCCCATATCCGCATAAATCTGATCACCTTGGGCTTGTTGCGAGTTACGCTGAGAGCGTGCGTTGACGTCTTCCTCACCCAGGGGGATGAATGAAAACTCTACTGAGCGCTCAAGGGTCCCGTTCTTGAATATCTGGATGATATCAAGGCAGTCTTGCAAAGCATGCCGGAACGTTTTTTCCTGATACTGATGAATCGTGTCATTGTGATTCTGCATGTCAGAGTCACCAGTATTAAAACCAGCGGGCGACGTTCCAAGCGTTTTCACGACGTTGGTCTTGTTGATGACAACCACAAGCTCAAGGGATTGGCGGACAATATCAGTAACTCCCCCAATGGGGGTATTTATCTGCATAATGTCTTCCATGTCCTTGTCGATCGCTAGAATACCGTCATTGGATCGATAAGATGACATATATGCCAAGCGGCTATCCAGCGACTTTTCACTGAATGGATTTGTCAGAATATCCTGCATGTCCGTTTTTAGAGTTGTCAGGCTGAACTTATTCAGCAGCCTAGAGGCATCCATCCGTGCCTCTTGAAAGTGAAGCACGTAGTCATACAGCACCTGCGCACGAGGAAGACCAAAGAAGTTATAGCTTGGCTTGAGAATAACCGGCATTTCGTTACTTACGATGCGTCTAACACGTGAAGAATGTACCTCTTGCCCGAGTATCCACCACGTTTTGGCTTCGAAGTAATAAGGGTCCAGCGGGTTTGTGCTTTCATACTGCCCCGGGAAGCAATTTATCGGCTCAACGACACGAAAGCCTTGCAGATTTTGCAATTCTGCGCTTTCAGGCGAGATATCAAGTGGCTCCAGCAATTCAGAGCCGGACTTACCAGTATCGATATAGATTAGACAGCCACCAAAATACCCGTCCCATTCAGCTGCCCGCTGGAAGACTCCACGCAAATCAAAGTCAGCAATACCATCATTTAGACGCTGCACGGCTTCACTATCGTCGTCATTTTTATTGCCATTATCATGAGAGTGAATCTCTATAAATTCCCGCGTAGAGTCTCCTGACACCGTTTCTACACAAGCGCGAATCAAGCCATTTTGAGCAAGCCCTGAAAGAGCCCCATATCCCATGAACGACACGCCAAGTTGTTCAAGCTGTCCCATCTGTGCAGCGTGTTGGAGAAGTGAGAAAGAGCCCTGCATCTCCATTTGATGGTCCATCGCCATGCGGGCAGAATCACGTTTGTCACGAGGCGCACCTAACGTCCGTGGAGCGCCGTATAGCGCTTTTATCTCGTCTTCGGTAGGAACATAGCCGTCTTGAGCGAGGCGGTTACGTATAGCTTGTGTAGTGCCCATGCGCGCACGTTTTTTACCTGCGCTCTGACTGTTCACTGAGCGATTGAGGTTTACGTTGCGCTTCATAATTCACCTATAGCTGAAATAAAAAATCCCAGCCACCAAGGTGATTGGGATCAGATCATACGTTGTCGTGTTTGTGCCTTGCGGACTAAGTTGGGATTCATGTTCAGACCACGTTTGCCAGTGATATAGCCATCAAGTGCATACCTGACGGCATCCCAAACGTGCTCATTACCGTCGAGAAGTTTGGGAAGTACTTCACCAGTGTTTCGATCTGTTTTGTATGACCAAAGCGTGGCTTCCCGGGCCGCATTTTTGCATCGTGGATGAATAACGATTTTCTTGAAGCTGCGAAGATACGAAATGCCGTCTTCAACACTTCCTTGCCATTTCTTAGCGGCACTGATTCGAAAATGTTGACGCGCAAGATAGCTGATTGTTTCTGGGCGTGAATTATCCGCCTTAATCGGCCACTTCCTTGATTCAGGGATTGAATCGTACCCATTGGGCATATTGTCGAGCTCTGTATGTTCCCCATACCACTCATATTCAATATAGAGATTCCCATCGAGAATGAAGCAGCGTACAAGTGTGTTGGGGTCTTGTGCAAAACCGAAGTCAGCACCAAAAAATAGACGTTCAGCGCTTTCCCAAAGATCATCGCTAAATTCTTGGACTACGTACTTCCCAGAGAGTACCTGGCTATCACTGTTCTCAAGATAAGCCCCTTCCCAAATCCAGCGATAAGTAGAGTGGTCAAGACGATTGAGATCGTTTAAGCGCTCTTGCTCGAGCACAGCAGGAAACCATGGGTTGTCGCTGTAATTGATCTCGACAATCTTGGCGTTGTCTGGAATTGACTTTCGAAAACGCTCATCTGTGGCGCTGTCTTTCCTTTCTGGGTTCCAAGTCACCCATACTTCTGAATCGGCTTCACGCACAGTAGGCAGTAATTTCTGCCATGCAATATTCGATACAGACTCTGCCTCATCAACCCATGCAATCAGGATGCGCGCCTTGGATTTGATTGAGTCAAGATTATGTCGAAGCCCCGCGAAAGTGAACGTCACTCGACCATTCTGGGTGCGGATATATCGCTCGCCCACATCGAAATATGCAGCAAGAAATGGTGTCTCTGCTATGGCCTGTTTTACCTCTTCCATCGAGGAGTCTTCAAGGCTGTTCATGAACTCACGGCCGCACAGGATTGTGCCGTTAATTCCCGCCTCAGCGAACATGTATGCACGTACTGCTGACATGAGTGCAAACGTTCTGGTCTTACCGCTCCCCCTGCCCCCGTACGCACCACGGTATCTTGCAGGTCCATTAAAAACAGGTATCAGCTTTGGAGGTAGCTCAATCTGAACCTTTGACATCAGGAGTTACCAGCTCAATAGTTGTCGGCTTGGGTGACATGCTGCCGTCGCTTGACGTATTGTCAACTTCTGACTTATCGCTATAGCCGTGCTTGCCCAGCATCAGCTTTACGATCGTGGCATTCATCGCATTTGTGAGACCGCCGGAAAGCAACATGCGCTCTTGCGTCGCCTGAATTTTGTCTAATATGTCCGAAAAAACTTCATCTTCTTCGCCCCACTTGTATACAGTAGAGCGCCGAACACCCAGATAACATGCGAGACCAGCGGCAGAAGGCACAGCATCGTTTTGATCTTCATATCCGCCCTCCAAGTATTTTTTTGCCGTGCTTACGCGCATCGGGGCATCGACCTTGGTAGGGCGACCTTTTTTTGGGGTCGCCATAATTTAATCCTTTCCTAAAGAAAGACCGCCCTAAGGCGGTCAATGTTATAGGGAATGTAACTATCCCTTTGATTCTCTCCCAGGCTCATCTTGATCAACGCGCCATCGCCAATACCGGTCTTTCTTTATCCACACTACGGTATCAGGAGTCAGTTTTTTGAAATCTGAAAGTACCTCTTTTCCGAGAACCTGGTTGCCGTCAGAGTTTTCTCGCAAAAGGTCTTCTCTGCCATTTTTAACAAGATAGTCAACTACATCATCCTGATAAACACAGCCTTCGATTTTTATCTTATGTAGCATCCAATCTGATACGTCTCTGGACGCTTCTATCACTTTTTTTCTGCGACTTCCGCATATATAAGTGATTCTGGGGGGAAATCCCCAACTTCAAGCTTTTTCCCTGCAAACCATTGGCACCTGTATGTTATCGGGTCGCCTTGCATGTCCTCCATGGGTTTCTTAACAGTCATTTCTGGACCGCCGGATTTCAACTTAACAATATCGCCTTTCGAAAAGATGTCTTTTGCCATTGATTATTCCTCTCTATTAAATGTAGAGGATATAAACTAGCAAAGTCTTTCCGAATATTCATTGATGAATTCTTTACCTCATCATTCTTGTCTTGTTGCTTCTTCACACGCTCAATCATGAATTGCTTGAACGACTTATAATCTTTGCAGAGCAGACAGCCTTTCATTGCGCAATTTCCTGTCATTGAGATTCAGGGCTATGGGTATAACCCCGATATATTTGAGAACGTGTTAATTAAGTTGCACGAGTTGTAGCAATATTATTTCTAATCAGACGTATTTCTTAACAAATTCCGCAACGTCTTCGATCGCTTCGTCAGTCACGTTTTCAACGATCTTAATACCTGCCTTGAACTTCGTGATGAATGAGTCGATCTTTGCTTCATCAGGATCGTGCGGGGCTTCAACACTTGCTTGGTTATCCACTGGCTGGGATTCATCTTCGGTGTTGAGCTGCGGTACATTGTTAGCTTCAGTCATGTTTTCCTCATATGGATCGTCTGGTTCGATAGATGTGTTGATGAACTCTTTTATAAATTGAAGGAGATGCATTTTTCTCTCAAACTCTTAATCTGCATGTGTACTAGCTAATCAATCGTCATCACAAAATTCATAAAACATGCATATAATGCGATATCCGGATATCCACAAAGCAGAGCAAAAAAAGCAATGAACAGCATTATTCTCCCTCAATAATTTTTCTCAGTGCAGCACGATCAGCGTTAGCCCTTTCAATGACACCACTCTGCATCAGAATGCAGTCACCCAAGTTTGCGTTTGACCGGAACAAGCAATTTGGCCTTTCGAGAGGGGTTGTGAGCTCACTTGGAACCCGCAGCTTGGGCTGTTGAATCGTTCGGTACACTGGGGTGGGTTGCGGCGTACAAGACGCGAGAGACAGACTCAGGAACATGCTCACCAGCCCAGCCATGATTATCAGAAAGCGCTTGTTGATATGCTGAACGGTCTGCATCGGCACGCCTCTTTTCGGCTGCCAGCTGGCTGCTGCGATCATTGAGTGACCTCACGAGAGTATTGTTACGGGCATTGAGCATCGAGGCCGTTGTCATCAGAGACTGATTCGCTTGCTCATCTTCAGAAATAGTTTTCTGCTGATCTTCGATCTTTAAATGCTGCTGATTCGAAAGAGCGTGAAAGTGCAATGAAGAGAACAGAAGAATTAGACACACAAGAGATAAGAAGCCGGATACGTATCGCGTCATTGTTCATTCCCTATGCTGCACACTGCGTCCTCAAGTTGCCTACGCGTCATGAGGCCTTTTAGCTTTATGCCTTTCGAATAGACCCACGCGTTGAATGAGAAACATGATCCCACATAGTCGCCGCTGTTCAGTTTCCTCAGTACAGTGGAGCGACGAAAATTGCCCGCTCCAATGTTGAACACGAAGTCATCCATAGAGCCTTGCTGGTAGGCGTTCATGGGAACAGTTGCATAGCGTCTTACCACCCGGTCCGCAATATCTAAATCGTGATTCAGGAACGCTTGGCATTCGCTCTGTGTGTACGTGCGGTTTGGATCAATGTCTGATCCTGTATGTCCATAGCACACTGTGAGAGTGCCTGTAGGGTCGAAATACGGACGATATGAAACACCTTCAGAATGCATTGCAAGTATTGCTGCAACTGCAATTGCGCCACCGCTCCCAGCAGCAACAATTTTTTGTCGAAGCGAGCCGGGTATACGCATGGCTTAGTCCTGAGTGGGTGGCGTTATCTTTCCGCGAGCAAGAGCAGCACGGTATGCTTTCGAGTCTTTCCTGCGGAAATACGTATTAGTGAGATATGTCGCTAGAGCAATAACGGCACCACCAATCATGGTGATAGTGCTCCAGTTCCACGTGCTTACTTCATGAGCGAATGTGCCGACGAATCCCCCGCAAGCGAGGGCGCCGGATGTACAGTAGCTCGCTGCTGTAGAAATTTGACCGGGCATAACATTCATGGGCTGGGCTCCCCAGCTGTTTGGTGTTGATAAAAAACCAGCTCAATGGCTGGAAAAATAACATATTACCACTTGTGGTATTACCATAAGTGGTATATAATTGGTTCATCACTTAAGGAGGAGGGAATGACATCAAATGAGTTTCATCGGTGGCTAAAAAGCCGAGGCGTTATTATCACTTCAGGTAAAGGGCGCCACGGAAAAAAAGCCACATACAACGGGATAACGGTTCCGCTTCCCGATCACGGGAAGAAAGAAATTGGAACTGGCATCGTCAACAAGATCAAGAAGGAGCTGGGCCTGTAAGGGCCCAGTGGTTTGGTCATGGTGAAATTTATTGATGCCCTCCGGCATAAACAAAAGGGAATACTATGAAATACCCAATCCGCGTCGAAAAAGATTCAGTCGGTTATATGGCGACATGTAGAGATTTGCCAACCTTTGTCGCTGCCGGCGATACGGTAGAAGAGACGCTTAGAAATTCGGTTGAGATGCTGGAAACAACTATTAGTATCTATATTGATGAGCGCAAAACCGTACCAGCAGCATCAGTACCAGAGGACGGTGAGCATCTAGTACGCGTACCGACCTCTACGGAGCTCAAATCAATTATTTCTGATGAAATGATTGCTCAAGGCATTTCAAACGCTGAACTCGCTCGCCGTATGGGATCACATGCGCCGCATATTGGCCGCCTATTGGATGTAAACCATAAGACCAAAATGGATGTTTTCGACTCAGCTATTGAGTCACTTGGAAAGCAGTTCGTGATTACTGCGAAAACAGCATGATTAAAAATTTAATCATAAAAAACAAAAAGCCCCGGCCGATTAAGGCCGAGGCTTAAGATGATTGTGCTGCCTAGTCGCATCTATGACAGCTTAGAAAAAGTGTCTCATATCGGGCGCAAGAAATCAACATGTAGTCAAGCTGCATCAGCATATTGTGTTTTTAGCTGCTTGCGTAGCTGTGAAACAGGCATCATTGCGTCGCTATCAAGATCATTAACAATGATTACTATACGCTCCCAATGCTCTGACCAGTCCCTTAGCCAATCACGCGTTTTTACTTCACACCCAAACCAGTTGTTGGCGAAATCAGCGATCTGAATACAGCCCCAAGGAGGCCTTTCCCCGCTCAGATTCAAACGTACTTCATACCAAGCTGTCCGAATCAATCCATCGAGCTGTGCAAGCTTCTTCTTACTCCATGCTCTTTTATCTCCAAAGCGAGGTGTCATAAGAGCGAATCGCACCAGTGTTTCTTCAACAGCAACATCTATATTCTCTGAGCACCCATGATCTTCTGGATGACAAAGCACATGCCCAACTGCTGCTAGAAGTGGCCGCTCAACTTCAAGTCGCTTTATCAGCGCATAGAAAGGCGCATAGTCGGCATTTATTGAAGCGCCAGCGCCGCCTGTACGCGACCGCGACTCAATAGCACTCATCTGATCACGATAATAATGCTTCGTTTTTGTGCGTCCGTCAGGCTGTTCTAGCTCAACTACAAAAGGTACGCGCTTCTCACTATTAACGAGACTACGCTCCTCTTGTGCTGACTCCATGCTGATTACCTGCTGGCTTCTCACCCCGCTATCGACAGCAAGCATCCAGCATTCTTTCGGAGATGGAAATATCATGCAGCCTCCCCTTTGATTAATAATTGCCGCCCGTATTCTGCAAGGCAAACAGCATCAGCGATTCCATCGTGTGGCTTACGACAACGAGCTGGCACCAGCTCAACATCAGGATAAGCACGTCTCACGAAGTTGATTGCCGCATCCTTGTCCTTGGATGTGCCGGCCAACACGCATTTTTTCCATGCCTGCGGGGTCACGATTCGATATGGGATACTCAGCGCCTCAAGCACTCCAATAACAATTCCAAAGCCTTTCCCGAACGAGAACATGCTTGTTACTCCTTGCCCTGGCATTGCCCCTACTTTTTCAAGAATGACAACATCAGGATTGAGTTCACTGAGTAATCGGGCAATAAGGGCGCCGTCGATCTCTTTGCCAGAAAGAGGTATCTTCTCAGCATGTGACTTTTCGCCAATAGCTGCGATCGCTCCACTCTTTCCGGGGTCTATTCCTACGATCATTGCTCAAGACTCCTCAATGCCCGGTCGTGTACAATTACAGAGCGTGCTCGAGCATAGTTAGCATCACGAAGCGGTATAAGATGTCCATCTTTTGATTGCTTCATTTCCCAAACAAAGTGAATGTCTTGAGTGACAGCCCACGCTATCAGTTCTGAAATAGCACTATTAGCCATTTCTCCAACCCTTAAAGGATCTCAATCCTTCCGCAGTCTGAATATCAGCTGTTTCTGCCAAAGCTCTCAGCGCATCCCATCCATCAACTTTTTCCCCTTTTATTCTCGAATCAAGTTGGTCATGGCAGTTAGAACAACAAAAAATTCCAAAATCATCCCGTTCTTTTGCACCCATGATTGACCTTCCGGGGATTGGCAAATGCGCCAGCACTACTGTTTCTGGATTGTGATTGCACCCCGGCAGACGAAGCGTGCAGCTCTTCCCATGGGCCGAGTTGCGCAGGGCTTTACTGACTACTCTCATTGTCCACCCTCCGTCGCGCATCTATACACTTTGTCATGAACAGTGAATGATCCGCTTAGGTGACATTGCTTAACTGTATCTTCCTGCCCCCAGCCAAAGCTCTTGCACATCAGGAACAGCACTACGTAACAAGCTAAAAACCCTACGACGAATTTCATGCGGCTCCTCCAATCTTCTCAATCTCCCAGCTCAATGCGTCATCGCGATATGCCATGTGTCCGAACTTTTTACATGACTCTTCAATGTCTACGTTACAAAGGCAGTAGTCTGGCTCAAGTTCAGTAAATGACTCGCTGTATTGAACAAGTTTCGTCAGGTCGCAATTGAGTGCCTCAGCCAGCTCTCCACAATTGTCTATGGGCCTATCATCTTTCCATGCGCAATCACACATTTATGCAGCCTCCCTGTATTTTTCTCTGCCCATCATTGAAGGGTCTGTTAACTGCGCACCTTCACCAGTGAAGAATTCCCACATCAGCTGTAGGTATTCCGACTTCTGAGGCTTGTTCATAATCCGAGTCACTTGAAAGTCGATAGGCTCTTTCATGATTTCCAGCTTTTCTTCGTACGGTCGTGGACGGATAAGGCGGTCATAAACTTCGCGAAATTCTTCGCAATCACGACGCAATATGGGAATACCAAAATGAAGCTTGCAGTGTGCACGCCAATCCTCTGCTGTATGCCCTTCGAGTTGCTGTGCAGCCTCTTTACACCACAGGCGCTGCAACCGATTCTGATCGAGAGAGCGTGGCTCCTTATGCTCTCTCACAACAATATCCACGCTACCCCATTGACTGAATGCCTGATTCAATATGCTCGGAATACGCCCCAGCGCAGCGAGGGCATCTTTTAGCGATGAGCATTTGCAGATAAAGTCACGAGGCTTACTCATCACTAGCCCTCAACACCTGCAGCACTTCATCTCTGTTCATTCAAAATTCCTCGTGTTGATCCGAGCGACGATGTTCTCGATCTGGCCTTTCCCGTCATCGTCATAGACTCGATATTTCCCGTTCGGCGAGCGTCTTATAATCTGCGGTACACACTTTTCATTGTAGAGATAAGAGGCTTCTTCAAGCGCAGCGATTGGGTCTGTGAAAACTGAGATAACTTCCTTCAAGTCGAGGCACTCCCATCCCTATTCATTCGCCAATCACCAGCTCCATTTGTTGTTCGTCATTAATGGTACGGGCCGGACGCATTTCATCTACTGCATTGCGCATCTGCTTCCAGTGTGGATAAAAGTCCTTCCCTTCCAGCTCGCAGATAATCTTCTGCAGCTCAAGTTCGGCTTTGATGTTCTTCACAGCTGATGACATAACACTGCGCTGCACAGCATGCAGGTCAACTTCTTCAGGAGCCTCTAGTTCCGGCTGCACGTAGTTACTAACTAAAAGCCCGTAATCATTTGACGCCACTTCGGAAAGCTCTACCTCACGGGTCAGGTTATTGGCCCTATCATGGAAAGTAATTGATGTGGCAGATCGATCTTTTCTGATAACAATGCAAGCAGTGGCAATGCTGGTATCTGGAAATGTGTTACCCGGAATTGAAATCACCTGATCGATCAAGTTTTGCTCGATCATCCATCGACGAATCTGCTGTTCGCGTCCGCTTCGGAACAGGATGCCGGTAGAGCACAACACTGCGGCCACTCCATCTTCAGCTAGCATATGGATGATGTGTCCGATGAATGCATAATCAGCGCGCCCTTGAGTCGGAATGCAGGGCATAGCATCAAAGCGTTCATCTTCATGCGGTCGCCATTTAATTCCGAACGGTGGATTAGCAACGATGGCATGAAACCGCTTATCCATATATGCCGCTTCCTCAAGTACATCGCCATAAGCTGTATGCATGTTTGGAATCATCGCCGCGTCGTTCAATGCTCCGCTATCAATGTCCTGCCCATATTTGGGAATGCAATCATCGAATACCGATAGGAGAGCGCCAGCGCCACATGTTGGATCGTATACATCGCGTGGAGTACCCGGAATAAGTGAGCGCAAGAACAAGGCAAGCTCGGGCGGTGTATGAAACTTGCCTGTAGCCTTGAATTGAGCACGAAGACCTTTGATCGTATGGTCGCTCATGCCGATGCCCTCCCAATATCGCGTCGCACGCTTTTCCAATCGAATACCATTGCTTTGCAGCACTCGCGCAGGCGGTCAACAACACGATCACCAAGCCACTTGGATAACTCGTCAGGCTGACGATTTGAGATAATGATCGTCGGCAGACACTGCTCGTACCGGTAGTTGATGACGTCGAACAGGTAATTCATTTCAGTGTCGCTGCCGAAGCCAAGGCCAATTTCATCCAGCACCAGCAGCCCGATCTGCGAATAAATATCGATAACTTGGCTTTCGGTCTCTTCGCTATCGCGGTCATATGTCGATTTGATGCGCCGAAACATTCTTGCAGCAGTGGTATACAGCCCTCGTGTGCGCTTCTCAGCGATGACGGCATGAAGCGTTGCTACAGCTAAGTGCGTTTTACCAGTACCTGGCGAGCCCATCATCAGAAGTCCGGTACCTGACTTGAAATGCTCATCGAATTTTTCAACGTACGACTTGCACCGCTCAAGGTGTCGTTTCTGCTCGTCTGTTTTCGCGACGTAGCTATCGAAATTCTTGTGTTCAAATCGCGGCGGGATTGCGGCATAGCCAATCGCATCCTTGACAGCCTTTTCAACGCGCTTGCGCTCTGTCGCTTCTGCTTCAGCCTGTTCCTGTTCCGCTCGGCGCTCTTCGTGACACTTCGTGCATCCAGACCAACGTGGAACGTCGCTACTGGGATAACGCATAAGCGTGTCGTCATACTCGCCATGTTTTTCACACTCGCGAATCACGGTGTCGATTGGCTCAAGGAGTTTTGCTAGGTTAGAAATCAACGGTACCGTCCTCCCTAGTCTTTACGTTTGAGAAGTCAGGCAAGTTGGTATGCATGCCAGGTGTTGAGCGTGGTTTCGACTTGTATCGATTGATCGGTGTCGCAAAGCGATTGGCGTTGTTCAGCCACGTCCTGAAAGCAGCCTGCCAGTCTTTGAAAGTCGATCCGCGTGCAGCGTGGTAGTCTTTGAAGTACTCAAGTTGTTCTTGAATATTCAATCCAGACGACTCGGCTTTGCGCTTTGCCGTGTCGTTGGGTTGGAAATCTTCTGGGAGTTGTGTCGATTTTTTCTCGCGCTTCCCAGAGGGTTTATTCTGATTACTGGTATCATGATTGGTTACATGATTACTGGTATCATGATTTGTCGGATTTTTTTCCGACCCTTCCTCGGATATTTTTCCGACCTCGCTCGGATTTTTTTCCGACCCAGATCGGATATTTTTCCGACCTTTGTTAGTGTTCGGATATTTTTCCGACCCATCAATTTTCTTGTTCCATTGCTTACCAATTTCAGTGATACGAATAAGGGTTATTGAACCGGTGCTTGATAACTCAATAATTCCCTTTTCAGAAAGCTGCCTTAGCATCCTGTATGCCGTGTCTATCTTGTCAGTAAGCAAAGGTAACTCTTCGATGATCTTTTGCTTTGCAAGAGCATAGAAAACTGAACCATCGTCTTTTACGACAGAATTTGCCCATGACGGCACGCTATAGACGAATGAGAACAATAGAGCTTGCTGAGCATTTAGCCCCCACTCTTTCGCCTTTGGCTGGTTAATAGATAGAGTGAATTGCATTATGCTGCCGTCCCGATCATGTAGCCGTAGGCGTTAGCTAGATAGTCGATTCCTTCACCCGTTACTCGCGTTTGGGTATATGCATGACCATTGGCCTCACCTGTTTTAACTGAGAATCGCCCAGCATTGTGATGCTTCTGGTGTGGCAGCAAATTTCCCGACTGACGGTACAGAATCTTGTCGTCTATCAGCTGTTGGATGAACTGCTTTTCGGGAATGCGCAGAATCTTCGCAGTCTCACGGATAGATTTGCTGTTGTTGGCTTTTACGTAACGGTCAACAAATTCAACGGCAGGTTTTGCCGCCTGTGCCGCCTCAATAGCTTTCATTTCCGACTCTTTGGCGTCAGCCCATGCGCGTGCGGCCTCCACTGGATTAGAAAAATCGGGTAATAAGGGTTTAGAAACCTTTTCTTCCAGCTCTTGCCAACGGTCAACCAATCGTCCTGTAAATTCTGGAGATAACTGTGCAACAACCACTAGGCTGTCACGTCGTCCCTTTTCACCTTCGAACACATAGATATGGATGGGCTTGGTCGATGTTTTAATTTCCCCCACTGGGGGTAATTCAATAACACCGCGGGCAGCCAGCCTTTCAATTGACTGCTTAACCTTGTCATGACGAGACTCGACAAGTTCTGATATCTCCGTGCTGTCCATCGACAGCTTGCTAAATTCAATAATCTGCTTCATGATTACCTCACTTCGTTAAAGCCTCGGCCCGACCTCCACAGTCGCCGGGGCTTTGGTTTATGTAGGGTGCCGACCTATTTCCTGTTATCGTTTAGTTTCCACACTCAACGGCACAGGAGGCCGGCATGACTTCACTAGCTAATGACGATTCATATAATCTTTCGAAAGAAATTCTTTTCGCACTTGTCTCATCGCCTTACTGCGAAAATGTGATCGAAGACACTGATGCAAACATCGAAGACATCGTTAGAAACTTGTTAATTACCCGCGAACAGATTGAAGATGCTGTCAAAAAATTTAAAACAGACACTCGATCACCTATGAAAATAAATCCAGAGTTGGTCAAAAAAGCCATATCCCGATCTAAACGCACGAGGTAGCTCGTCCAAGTGCTTTTCTTGCCAATTTCAGGTTGCTGAGTATTTTCTCAGCAGCCTTAATTTTCTGCTCAAGTGTCAAATCTTCGATATTCGCTAGAAATGGCTCGTCTGGTCCTTTGAGGATGGCTACAGCACGCTTGTAAACGATCGCCTGCTCTTCGGCCGTATCGTACAAAGCTGTACGTTCAGCCAACCGGGGCAGCATTACTGCAATTTCACTTTCTGTTAACTCGCTCATACCCTTCCCCTCTTCTCGAAAATCGTTCCAGTCAAATCCAATCCCGGTATTTCAGCTAATCTCTTCTCGTCAACTTTGCCGGGCCGTATCTCGCCGACGTAGTCGCCTGTAAAACGTTGTAAAGTTGTGTTCATGCGGCTGGTTTTTCACCGAATATATCGGGTCTCAATTCATGCTCAGTCACAGAATTTCTCGATGCCTCAACGACATCACGGACGCGCGAAGGAGGTACCTTCCCCGAAGAAACCCATTGCTGCACTGCTTGCTGGGTAACATTGCAAAACTCTGCAAGTTTTGATTGTCCTCCCGCATCCTTAACTGCTTTAGTTAAAGCCTCACGGTAATACATGGCTGCCCTCCAATTAACTCTTGTAATCCTAAATCTTTACAAGACATGTTACAAGTTATTCTTGTTTATAGAAAAACAAGGAAACCTTGTAAAATGTTCACGACAGTTTGCTTTACCTCATCAACCTATCAGAGATTTAGCGATGCTATGAGTATTGGCCAGCGACTTAAACTTGCCCTTGCAATAGAAAAATTAACCCAGACCGACTTGGCTAAAAGGCTTGGAGTTTCAGCACAGACGGTTCAGCAATGGGTGTCAGGAAAGACTCAGCCTAGACAAAAGAGGATTGAAGCTTTAGCGCAAATACTTCATGTAAAGCCTGAATGGTTACTGCTTGGAGAGGGAACGGTAGAAGATAAGCCCAGTGATGAAATTCAGCTGCACCAGCATGAGCTAATTGAAGGATCTGATATTAATCATGAAGATCACGTATTACTTCCTTTCTTTCATGAAGTTGAATTTTCTATGGGAGGTGGCCGTACTTCTGAAGTTGTTGAAGATACTGAAAACCGCATCTCCTTTCCCATTGAAAGACTCAACCGGGCTGGAGTCTTACCCTCTAATGCTTCGTGTGGAACTGCTATTGGTAGATCGATGGAGCCAACTATTCTAAGTGGCATGCCTATTGCGATAGATAAAGGCTGCCTTAGAATCATAGATGGGAAGATATATGCCCTTAATCATGGTGGGCTCTTGCGACTAAAGCGCTTATACAGATTGCCGGGACATCAGATCAAGCTTGTCAGTGATAATGCTGAGGAGTATGAGGCCGAAATTTATAGCCTGGAGAATGATGACGCACCTAAAATAATAGGTAGGGTCTTCTGGTGGGAAAATTATGACTGAAAACTCTATATTTTTCATGAGTCTGCGTAAATCGCAGGCTTTTTTTTGTATAAAAGTACAATTTTAACTTGTTTTTCTCTTGTAATTACAAGTATTGCTTGTAATAATGAACACATCGCAGCGGCAAGCGCCAAAGCGTGTGTTCTTTATAAATTCGGATGAGTTTCCTGTTTCTCACAAAGCAGGCGGTTATCGGCAAGTGTCGATAGACGAGCGCATTACCCTAGCCAGCGTCAGCCGACCAGTAGTCGGATTTGCATGGGGTATTAGTCAAAGCGTGGCAGTAATGACTGATAAAGCGGAGTGGTTAGCCGTGTAGAGCTGTAGAGCGAGGCTCAGATGCGTGTAAGACGAAGCGCCTTCTATGAGGGCGCGTTCGAATGGCTATTCAGTGAGTGGTTATTCGGGTAATTAACTGAGGAAATGAATATGGAAAACATTGAAGAAACGGCTGATAGCTATACGACGCCAGAACATTTGGTTCTTATGGATGCTGTTAAGTACTTCAACGCATGGACAGATGAGCACATTCCTCCCGGTCTCGATGATGAAGAAGCTCATAAAGAGTACCGAAACATCATGCAGGAATCATTCATTGCTCTGATGAAAGTTCACATTAAATATGCGGGGATCAGCCTTGTGCCGGATTAAGGCCTCTTAGGCCAGACCTAGAATATTCTGCAACAAATACCTGGCTGTGCCATTTGACAGAATCAGCAATTGTCTTTACTTCGGAAGCTGCTTCACTAACTGACATTTCTTTCTTTGCAACATAAGTAGCATCCGGCATTTGATAAGTTGTTCCACTGGCTCCTTTGATAGTTCGCTTGTATCCATTTGCAGCCATAAGTCTATGAAGCTTTTCATAATCTTTTTCATCTGCATTTGGCAAGACAACACGTGCTAATAATTTAGCCATTTGAATTTCCTCTTTTGTGCAGCTCGTTGGTGGGGACCTTCAGCATAGCACGAAGCGCGTCACCTGCGCAGTGGTGAGCAGCCGGGGCTGACCGGCACTTACAAGACGTTGGGCATTCACTGAGTGCCCATCGGGATGGGCTGAATATACAGCTAGAGCAAGTCACTCAGAGATTAGCGCTGAGCAGCCCATCCCGATGTTTAACAACATCCACCCCTACCGTTGAGGTACATATCAATGTCAAAAATCAATCCGACTGGTTACATCGAATTAGTACGTGATCTAAGGCGTGGCGAAACACTTGATGAATTGAGTGAAGAGCTTGCCGATCTACAGCAGCGCTGCAAGCAAACAGGCAAGGTTGGCGAGATCATATTAAAGATTAAGCTACGCCCTGAGAAAGGTATGGACGGTATGTTCAATGTCACCGACGAAATCAAGGTTAAGAAGCCCGAGTTTGACCGTGGTGCAACCGTGTTCTTCGAGCACAAGGATTTACAGCTGCGCCGTGAGGATCCGCGCCAGCAGAAACTTGAACTTCGTGAAGCGCCCAGCGAAGAGCAGGAAGTGCGCGAAGCCCCAAAATCATCTACTCAAATCCGACAGGTGGCTAAATGAGCGAGTATGCACAAGCATTAGAATCAACATTGGCAGGTAGTCCGGTAGATACCAAGCATCAGAATGCCATTATCCTTCCTGATGGGTATCACGTTGAAGACCTTGAAGAGTTCAAGGAATCACCTCGTCGAGTATCAGGACGAATTGAGTTGATTGAAGCCTCATCGTTCGTGAAGTACGTCAAACGATACGCTTCCGAGAGCACAATCATTAAGGCCGATGTGAACCGTGAACGGTTTGTTTCTGTGTTCGATTATCACAAGGATGCCGACAGTGCAGGATGGGAAGGCCACATTGCCACCTATGATTGCCCCGTATCCGAGCAATGGAAGCGATGGACAGGAAAGAATGGCGAAAAAATGACTCAGCAAAGTTTTGCAGAGTTCATTGAGGCCAATCAGCTGGACATCCAGACATACAAGGATGAAGGCCCTTCTTCACTGCAAATGCTTGAAGTGAGCCGAAACCTTCAAGCCAACAAGAAAGTGCAGTTCAAGTCCAGCATTGACCTGTCCAACGGTGATGTAGGTTTTGAATATCAGGCAACAACCGAAGGCGTATCCGGTTCTGCCAAAGGGAAGATTGATGTTCCAAAAGAGTTTTTCATCATCATCCCAGTATATGAAGGTGATGCAGCCTACCCAATCAAGGCTCGACTTCGCTACCGAATAAGTGATGGTGTACTGGCTCTCTGGTATGAACTGGTAGAACCGAAGGATGTACAGCGCGATGCATTCAAAACCACGCTCGAGACCATTGAGAAAGAGATTCCTGCAAACGTAGAAATCTACCGCGCAAGGGCATGAGTAACACGTCACCCGAGACGTTAAAACGGCAGATAGCGTCGCGCTGCGCTGAGAATTGAGGCGCGCTTATTTTTAATGGCTCGCATAGCGGGCCTTTTTATATCCGGAGGGATTATGAGCAGCGAGTTGATGATCAGAAATGGTATTAAGTGGGCCATGAGAGAAGCTGGTGTTGATTTGAGGGATGTGTTTGCAGGAATGGCACTCCAATTTGTCTGGATGGACATGCATGAAGAATTCAGCGCCAAACAAATTGCTGAAAGTGCCTATTTGGTGGCAGATGCAATGATGGAGGCACGGAAGAAATGACACTACGAGACATCATATACCGACCTGCCCGATCAGCAGAAGTTGCACGGTTCCGCATGGGTCTCAAAAACGGCGTTGCACCGGATGATCGGGTTAACAGGATAACAACAGCACTGAAATCGTTAACACATTGGGTTGAAGTCAAATGCAAACAGTATCTATGAGCGGACGAAAGCTTATTGATGATTTTGCGCAGCCACAAATATTGAGCACGAAAGAGATTAAGAGACGCGAACAGTTAAGGGCGTGGCACGCAAAACAAGGTAAGTGATGCTGACATTTTGGATATGCACTGATGGCGCCCTATTGGCGCTTTTTTTATATGCATTTTGGAGAAAATGGATATGAGCATAAACGCTATTGAGCGTCAGATTGCTGATAAGGCAGAGAGGGATGGTGAAGCTCAAATAAAGGATGATGTGCGGTACAAGGTTGAGGAAGAAATACACGACAAGCTGAGTCATGGAGAGGATTACAACGAATTCTTCGATCAGGAGCTTTTATTCGATTGGGCAGCAGATGAGCCGGGATATCGTGAAGCAGTTATTAAAGCTGCTCAAGGAAAACCTTCTGAGCTTCAAAGCATCATTGATGTGACGATTAATGGCATTAAGGATATGAACGGGAAGGTGATTAAGCAGGGATTGGTTGATCGTTTTTCTGATGAGGTGGAGAAAGAGATTAAAAATTGGATTGTACAAATAGCAGCATAAGAGGGCAAAAAAAAGCCAGAGACAAAATCTCCGGCAAATTACTTATCGCTAAATCTACATGGAAGTTAATTAGAGCAAATGATCAATAATTAACTCGAACAAGGGGTACTTGTTCGACCCATATTATAGAAAATTTCTAAAAATAGTCAAAAAAAACCAGAGATAGAGTCTCTGGTAAACATTCATGCTTGGAATTACTACTTTATCAAATGAGAAACGCCAGTGCTAGAGACACTGGCGAGTGAACACAGGTATGTTCGAAAAAATATTAACACGGCGGCAGAGTCTCGCCAGAGGAAAATTTTATGTCAGATGTTCAGCAGTTCGAAGATCATAATCAAGAGCAGTCATTTCCAGAGCAGCAACAGGCTCAACGAGGTGAGGTTCAAGACCTTCTATTCAATGAGCAGGCGATGAATCAAATTTACATGCTCGCGCAAACCATGTCGCAAGGTAAAAGTACAGTGCCTAACCATCTTCAGGGAAATGTAGGTGACTGCATGGCTGTCTGTATGCAGGCTGCTCAGTGGAAGATGAACCCATTTGCAGTAGCCCAGAAGACTCACGTAGTAAATGGAACGCTCGGGTATGAGGCACAACTTGTAAATGCCGTGGTTAATACACGAGCCCCTATCAATGGTCGTATTCAATATGAGTGGTTTGGTGAATGGGACAAAGTTTTAGGTAAGAAAGATGGTTTTACTAAAACTGTAAATCACGACAGTGAGGATGGTCTTGGTGTAAGAGTTTGGGCAACTATTCGTGGTGAGGAAGAGCCGCGTGTAATTGATCTACTGACTGTTCAAGCAAATGTGCGCAACTCACCATTATGGCTTACTGATCCCAAGCAACAGCTCGCATACCTTGCGATCAAGCGTTGGGCACGCCTTTACTGCCCTGACGTTATCCTTGGGGTATATACCGCTGATGAAATGCAAGAGTTTGGCAATCAGACTGGTGAGCGTGACGTTACGCCGCGCCCCAATAAGCGCCCTTCTCCACGCGATGCCATAAAAAATCATCAGGAACAGCCTGATGCTCTTCCAGATATGTCAGAAGAAATTACTCGGCTTGAGGATATTGCTACCAACCAAGGTGATGAAGCATTCAAGGCTGCATACAAAGAATTATCTCATGAGCAGAAGCAAGCGCTTGGCATTGATGAGCGTAACCGCATCCGTCAGTTAGCACTTGATCAGGAGATAGCGCATGACTGAGCAAGGAACAGATGAATGGCTAGCTGAAAGGGCTGGCCGTATCACTGCTAGCAGGTTTAAAGATGTTATCGGTGTAAACAAGAGCGGTAAGTTTCTCAAGGCTCGCGATGACTACATGATGGAACTTGCTTTCGAAAGGCTGTCAGGATCACCTAAGCACTCAGTTAGCTCTCAGTCAATGCAATGGGGCACAGAAGCCGAACCAATCGCCAGAGAAGCCTATGAACTTCACACAGGTCTATTTGTCGATGAGACCGGACTTATTATTGATCCTCGATATGATTTCATTGGCGGCTCTCCTGATGGAATTATCGATGATGATGGAATTATTGAGATCAAGTCGCCGCATGACGAGAAAGTTCACATCCGAACATGGCTGGAAGGGATGCCTGATCATCATATGCCCCAAGTTCAGGGAAATATGATGGTTACTGGCCGTCACTGGTGCGACTTCATTAGTTTTGATCCGAGACAGGCGAAAAATTATCAACTCTATGTACAGCGAATTGATCGAGATGATGAATACATTAACGACCTGATGAACAGGCTGGTCAACTTCGAGCAAGAGCTTCAATTCATGATAGAGAAGATTACCAGCCGGGCCGCATAAGCGGCCTTTATTTTTGGAGGAATTATGGCTCGTGGAGTGAACAAAGTGATCTTGATCGGCAATGTTGGTCAAGACCCAGAAGTGCGTTTTTTGCCAAGTGGAAACCCCGTTGTCAATGTTCGGTTGGCTACGTCTGAAAGCTGGACTGACAAGCAATCCGGGCAGCGTAATGAGCGCACGGAGTGGCACTCTGTTGTGCTATTCACCAAGCTGGCAGAGATCGCCCAGCAATACGTCAAGAAAGGCTCACGGCTGTATGTCGAAGGGAAGCTGCAAACGCGCAAATGGCAAGCGCAGGACGGTAGTGATCGATACGCTACAGAGGTAGTTGCCAGCGATATGCAGATGTTGGACAGCAAGCCGCAGGGGCAGCAAAGCAACCAGCAGACAGGTTATCAACAACATAACCAACAAAGCCAACAGAATCAGGCAGGACAGCAGTACCAGCAGCCGCCACAACAGAATGCTGGAGCACCTAATCCTCAGGCATTTGACGACTTCAGCGATGAAATACCTTTTTAGATTCAATAGGTTATAAGGTTAATGGAGATCAAGCAAACGAACTCCTAAAAATCGAAAAATTAGGAGGAGATCGCCACGGCGATCTTTTTTTGTGGAGTGAGAAATGGAAGAGGTAAAATTTACTCCGGGACCGTGGCTGGCTGATGATGTGGCCACGGTCAGAGATAGCAATGGCTACGAGATATGCAACACGTTAAGAAGCCCACTATATGATGATCTTAGTGCAAATGAGTATCTAATCGCTTCTGCACCTGAGCTTTATGCAAGAGTACTCCAATATAGAGATGTGATGGAAGATAAAGGATGCCATTCAACAGTCGAAAGATTAGATGAATTGCTATCAAAAGCCAGGGGTGAGCTGTGACAACAAAGCCAAGAAAGAAAAAGCCTCAGACAAAGCGTAAAGACCCTTTCACTGAATCAATGGAAGCGTGGGCAGCAGGTTACTACCGCATCCGCTTCGACAATGAAGAAGATGATTCGCTGTCATTCGAAGATAACGGCTTTCTCAAGCCATGGCCTCCAACTCGCCGTGTGCTGCCGTGTACAGATGAGATGGCTTACTACGCTGAACAGCATGCAGTCATCAAGAAAAGACGCTGGCGAGCCGTTTTAATCACGTACATGCGTGATAACAACTGTAATGAGTACCGTAACATCGTCGCAGGCGAGTCTGTGCAACCATTTACGGCTTATAAAGAGGGAATTGTGCCCTTTCTCACGCGCTTGTGCGAAGAGAATGAGAAGAAGATCAATAAGCGTCACCTGTTCGCCCGTGCAGCAGTAATGACTCCCGTGGGCCATTACGGGATTGAGAATATCCTGCCGAAGTATCAGAAAGAACTGATGCTTACTAATGGAGAGCTGGAAGCAGTACGCCAGTTGTTAAATGAAGAGCCTGAGGTGACAACGTTCAACACGTTTGATGATCTCGATATTGATCAGAAGATATCGTGGCTTGCGCATGAGGAATACATGGCGTCGAGAG